>CAWBGK010000016.1:0-255880 GCA_963788305.1 uncultured Chloroflexia bacterium | reverse complement strand
CATACGTACCTCCTAATAATAGATTATATATACTGACATATAATTATAGCAGTTTAAAGAGCAAAAGTAAAGGGGGCTAAAGCCCCCATCATCAAGCACTTAACAACCCAGAACTTATCCGGCGGGATGACGACATCGTAGCTTCTCTGCAGGAGGTCGCTATCCCTGGTGCTGATCCGATTCCGTACCCCGTCGTTGACGGCTTGCTGGGTGAACCGCAGACCACAGGCCAGACTGCAGAAATTTGTCCCGCCATAGCCTTTCCGTACTTCTGTGGGCACCCACTTCCGGCGTTCGTTTTTATCGTGCACTTCCTTTCTCACAGTGGTAAGCTCTTTGCCACGCTGGAAGCAGGTATCCGGGACGTTCGGCTTTGGGTTCGGGTCGTGGTTGGGGTATTTTTGTTTTTACATTACGGTGTTGGGGGACATGTCTCAACATGCAGATATAAGTGGCACTCCTCCTTTTCCAGCGAGCGGGTCAAGCGTGAGTGGGCTAAAATGACCAGCTCTTCCATTTCTGTCGTGTAAATGCGCCACCTCGCCTGCAGCAGATCGCCGAAAACTTCGATGTTACCGAACCCACAGCTCACAAGATGCTCATCTCCCTGCAAGAAGCCGGTCATCTACCATTATCTCGAGACGACTTATCGGGTTTCTGCATCAGGATGGTCGAATGGGTTGGAAGCATAGTACCCGTAACCGAAATTGTGATTGCTGGGGGATTCGACCGATTTGGAAAATTGCATGAGTTCCCAAAGAAGCACGGGCATTTTCCACTGATACTGCCAGGTTACAATTCGGATCAACTGTTCGATTTACAGGCCTGGCAGCACATTCCCCAGGCGGAAATCCTGGCAATTGATTTGATAGTATTTTGTGATGACAAACAACCAAAGATTGGCGGAATTTACGTCATTCCTATTGGCGAGGATTGGTTTATCGTCCGCCTATATAGCCAGGATGATTACCGGCGCTTCTTTTGGATACCACTGGCGTATGATGAAAACACAAAAGTGAACTACACCAGGCATTTTGAAAAGCAGGGGACAACAACAGGCTCGATCGCTAAAGAATTGATCTTGGCTTCAGCTATTGCTTTGAAACGAATACTTGCGATCTGATCAGTTTATTCAAAGGTGCTCTTCCGCCGTTCAGCTCAGCAATTTCGGCTGCAATCCTCCGGGCTGGCGAGGCCAGCCATAAATTTCCAACGACTAAAAAGCTAGTCATTCGGAAATCGGTATTTGGCGCGTGATGAAGATGACAAGTTCACTTATGACTAGCGACAATTAAAAGTCGAGTTCGTTACTATTCGACTGGATTGCTTCTGCACCAAGACTTCTAAAACTCGGCCTTTCTTTTTAGAAGGACTGGTATCATCTTTTCCTTACTGGCGATTAAGGCGCATCCGTTTTTGTATGCATCGTCAATGCTTTTACCTTCTCCCACTGCTTGGTAGAATCCAATTGAAAAATCGATCGCAGCTTGGTCGCTTATTTGGTTACTCATACCAATTACATAGTCTATATGCTTTGAAATAGCTTCGGCTTGTTTGTCCGCATAGCAGGCATTTAGTATTACGCAATGAACATGCTCGGAATGCAGCTCGAACATCAGGTCGAGGTCTGTTGGGTCCACGTATTGGCTCCTGCCATCATCGCCCTCGAAGCAAAGACTTCCATCTGATGTTCCATGACCAGAAAAGTGAACGATGCGAGGTTCTTCTTGCAGCAAACGACGGTTCAAGTCTTTTTTACTCGCAGATAATTCTGGCTTACAAAGGTAGAACTTATCTCGGGCGGTGGACATTTGGATACTTTGGTCGATCGATTTAAACTCCAGATTGAGTCTAAGCCTTGTTGCATCATATGGATCGGCTGCTAGGAAAAGAATCTTTGATGTCATTTTAGATATTCCTCTATCGGGTTCTGGTGTTGGTAGAACAGCTTTGGCAATTCTACCCTTCATATTTATACTGTCAAAATACTCAAGCACTAGTGTCGTTACGAAGATGTCAGGCAAGAAATCTTCTTCGTCGTCAGCATTGTCAGTCCACAATCCTTCTGGGCGCTGTTGACTCAATATCCAATCTTCTGCTTTTTGAAGAGTGTAGTCATAGCCCGACAATCCGCTTTTTCTAATGGCATCAACAGTGAAAATGGTTGTTAATAGATCATCAACCAATACAACAGTTGCCTTGGGCTTGGTCCAACTCCCTTTATATCGCCTTGCCCGCCGCCATTTTGTGTGATAATGCGCCCATGCTCCAGAATCACGCTGTTGCTTAGTCAACCAATTGATAGCCTTCTTCCCCTTTTCCAAGAGTTCACTGCCCTGAGCGAGCTTGAAAACCACTAATGCTCCAAGAGCAGTGCAATATGTGCTGGGTTCAGGTTTCGTCAACCCATGAGAGTGGGAAGCTGGACCCATCCACCCATCTTCGTGTTGTTCTGCAATAATGATGTTTAGAGCTTTCTGAACCAAACCCTGATCCGCTTTCTTAGAAAGGGATTCACTTCTACTAGCAACCCATAGGTCGAATGCGATAGATTGTTCATCCAGAATCGACCACATCAAATCTTCTTCAAGGTGCTTTTCGACCGATCTGATTGTTTCTGGAAAGTCACCTATATTAAAAAATTCCATCATGCGATAGTGCGAGACAGCATCCAGAAACTCTAAGCCGACTTCACTGTCACCCCAGAAGTAGTAGGATTCCGCCATATGTGGTGCATGGCTGTAGTATTCAATAAAATGCCTGAGTTCTCTTTTCCAAGCTGATACGATAGTGCTGATTTGGTCAGGTGAAACATGATCCTTCAACAGGCACGCCGCGTCATAGACCTGATTATAATCAGGCGGCTGATCTTGATTAACCCCTTCAACAATAGCGTACAAGGCAGCTCTAGCCTTTTCGAGAGAGGGGCTGATCTTTGAAGCTCCATCCTACACGTAGATTCCTTTCTGGTTAAACGGGACTTCAGGCTGCGACTCAGTTTTCGATGGTTTAACAAGTAATCCAGTTCTTTGAGTAAGCGTAGAGCAAGTTTGGTGTTAGTCTGTTCAGTGTCAGAGTTGTCCTGTTTGACAAGATGATAAAGGTAAAATGAGAAAAGGTCGGAATGTGCATAGTCCTTGAAAGGCTTGCGAGTGCTAAGTAAGTCTATATAGCGTTTATTTAGGTCTTCCAAAATTGCTATCCGCGCTTGCTTCGGCTCTTCGTGCGCCAAAATGTGAAGCTGCAACAAGTAATATCTGAACAAGATGCATGCTTCTTCAAGGCTGAAAGTTTCTTCGCGAAGGTTGATTACTAGCTGAAGATTTTGCCAAATAATCTGTGTTCGCCTGATTCGCAAAAACTCACGACAATGTTTTAAAGTCTGCTCAAAGTCCATTGCATTAATTCGGCTTGAACATTGCTGCTTCAGATATTCCTAATATATCGGCGAGACAAACGCCCAACGGTTTGGCTCCCCTGCCGTTTTGAAGGCAAGACTCCAAACTCATGATAGTACGATTTATATTAAGCAATCCGCATACCCAAGCTCGAAGGCGGTCATGTGGAGGTGATGTTTGGTAACCCCGAATCAACTTGATTCCGGTCGGCAGTATTCTGCTCATAATCGTACAAGTTCAGCCAAGCATCAATGTTGTGTTTGGTGAGTGGCAAACCTAAAGCTGTCGTCGCCTCCCAACCCGAGTGGTGAATTCCTATAACTTCGCCGTTAGATGGCCTAAAGATCGGAGCACCACTCATTCCACTAGCAGTCCTTACATCAAGAAGTATTTCATCTGGTTCTGTGGCTGTGTCAAAAGGAGAAATTGCTGAAATGATTCGTGTTGGATTACGGGTCCCCAACGATAAACTTTTGCGTTTTTCTTGAGCATCGAAGTTCCGTAGGGATAGCCACATACTGCAATCTCATCTGAAACTTGAAGGTCAAATGATGATACTATGTCAAGAGGTGAGATATCACTAAAGTGCAACTCGGTGACGACTTTGAACTCCAAGAAGCCAATATCCAAGTCTTCGTTAGCGAGAGCGCCAAAACGGCGAATTATTCTTATTATGATCTGCGGCTGGGGATTCTCTCTGGGGACAACAAACAATAGAAAAAACTGTGAAGAAGGAAAACCGAGATTTGCTTGGTGTTCAAAAAGACCTTGGATTACATGGCGATTTGTGATTACAGTTGTCTCCCGTACGAGGAAGCCTGTACCTACAACTTGAAAGAAAGGTGATTGAATATTGCATTTGTATTCTTCAAGCGGAATAGTCAAATAACCCACAGCGCAAACGCCATTACGAACTCGGGAAATCACTTTTGGATCAATCATAATGTCTCGGTTATTAGTAGCAATAGCTCATACATTGCATAATGGAGCTGCCTAACTAGGTAGTCTGCTGTGGTTTAGTTGCTCGATATTTATGAACCTCAGCGACCTAATCCTTAAAGTAATTTTGGTATTAGGCGATAATTGGCTATAAGTTTTTTTATCGAAAATATATCATACTATGAAATTACTTGATCAGGTTCGCGATGTGCTCCGAATTCAGCTATTACTTATATCGTACCAAGCAAAGATATGTTGATTGGATCAAACGCTTTATTGTTGAATTGGCAGTAATACCTTGATGGAGGCGTCTTACCGTGAATAATAAGAGACGCAACTTGTCCCAATTGTGATATTTACCGCGAATACAAACTCACGGCTAACTTGATTAAGAACAATGATATTATCTTCGAATAGGATTGCGGTAGATATTGCGTCAAACCGGAATTACCTATTTAGAAGACCAAGATGACCGTAAAAACAGACATAGATAGACAAACTGAACCTATAGTGACGATTGATGAAGTCAACCGAGTGCTGGAAGTTGGGCGGTTGTTGGTTTCTGTGCTCACTCCAAAAGAACTGGACCATCTTCAGCTAATCTTGAATAACCAGACTATCGATGATGTATTCACAATTCCGTTGTCTTCCACTTCTGATTTTGAATTAGGTAACACCAGTATCACTTGACGCATGGTGGTACCTACTTTAACATTTGGTGAAGTTTTAAGGAGCATTTCTTTACTGAGCGATTGAAATCCCCTGGATGGGTCACATACCTGCGGATCAGCGATGAGAACAGGCAGCCTCCAGAACGCTCGTTCGCGATGCAGCGACAACGCATCCAGGAGCAGTTACTGGTCACATCAGAATTGCCAGTTAAACGTGAATATCGGGATATGCTAACGTGTACGAGCTCCAATCGTGCAGATTTCCAGCAGTTGTTGGTGGATGTGGAAGCGGGGCTCTTTTCTCACATCGGTCTTTATTGGGTGGATCGTTTTGGTCGCAATACCATTCAAGGACTGCAAGCAGCTACTTGACTCATAGGGATGGGAATTAAAATTCGGGTAGCATATATGCCCAGTTTGAGACCAGAGGACCCAGACGGCTTCTTTATGCTCTTAATCCAAATGGGATTGGCTTAGCGGGAAGTGGATGTTCTTCGTCAGCGGATAGCGGATGGAATGGAAACTAACCACATAATTATCATAAACATGAACGGCGAGATCATCGACTTTGAGTTGAACTCGCCTTTCATATACCTTGCTAGTCTCGACAAGCGATTTACGAGGCTTGAATAATCAACCACGTAGTTCGAGTAAAGTCCGCAAAGGGGTGGTACGGATGGGACATTTACACCAGCCCCATTTCTACGAGACCTGCCCAGGTCGGGTCATTCCGTAGATCGGTGGTCATCAGACCATCCTTGACGAGCCCGTTGTAGATGTACAGGCGCAGGATATCTGACGAGACCTTCCCTCTTCCTGGCTCATCGATCCCATGTGTCCGGCTGGCAACTGCCAGCTGATCTGCTACGGGCATTGTTACGAGCGCCCTAACAGGTGTCCCGACCTTCTGGAACGGGTCCTTAGGTGGGCGTCCTGAGATATGGGTTCCTTCTCCTCTTTTTCTCGGCGTCATTGCTTCCTTCCTTATTTATTGTCTGCAGAAAACTTCTTGAGCATGGCAACGGAGTCCTTGGTGAGCCCCATCAGCGCCAGGATGCTGGCAAGGTTCATCAGGTGATCTCTACGATGATTCCTTGGGAGGGCGTAAACCAACCGCCATACTGCAGCCTGGACCTTCATCAGGTTTCCGACTGAGCCTTCCTGGCTGAACGTGAGCAGGCTCTCGTGAAGCTGGTTGTATGGAACGACGGCTTGTCGGATCTCCTGAAGCTTGTTGAGGGTCAGGTCACGGAACCGTTTGACGATCCGCTCATCGTATTTGATTTTGGACGCCAGGGTGCTGATCGCCACATCAGCCGTCCGATCCCGTTCACATTCTCCGGTGCGCAGGCGTTTGTCCAGCGTCATCCCAAAAGTCTCGAGCGCCCACTCATCCCCGGCTTTTTTGATCTCGGTCTCTTTCGATGCACCGAACCACCAGTCTTTGATCTCATGGCGACCGAGCACTTCATAGGCCTTGATGATCCTGGGTGTCCGGTGAAACTTCACCTGATAGGGGATTGGGGGGTTGATCGTGACGAACTGGGCAAGCACACCTTCTTTGGAAACGGTCGATCCGCCGACCAGATAGACGCCGTGCTTCTGGCGCTTTCCACAGCCACGTACTTTGGTTTGGATGGTGATGATGTTCATCAGCATGCCCCTTTATTATAGCAGAGTTTCTTCATCAGGGTACTCGACGTGGACGGGCTGGACATAGCCGAACTCGACGAGCGGGCGCAGATGCTCGAGGTCATCTGGTAGGTCTTCTTCACTCTTATCCAGGACAACCTGGATGCCTTCGAAGTGTGCATAGCCGACAACCCCAAGGCAGAACTGCAGGCCGAACTCTTTTACGATGTGGCTGTACTCTGGTTCTTCCACCTTGCTGAGCGCCATGGAGATGTCGAGCATGCTCTCCGGGACGAAGTCGCTCGGGTTGAGCTCTTCACCTGTCCAGAAGGGTTTATCCAGGTCGATCAGCTTGGCAAGCTCAGCCATGGTCAGGGTCTCACAGGCGAAAAGCTCATGGGCAAGGTCTTCCAGGGTCTTATCTGGAGCAGTTACTTTCACGATGGCGTCAGGGTGGGCGATGAAGATCTTGCTCAGTCCGGGAACCATCCCTTCCGGGATAGCCTTGGATGGGATTCGCTTGGAGACGCCGATATCCTGGGCCTCTTCGATGTACTCCCACAGCTTGTAGTACTGTCGTCCAGCGATCATTAAGATCGAAGGGACTTCCGTCATTTACTTACCTCCATTTTGCTCGGAAAGCATCTGCATGTTTGCCTTCAAGACCAGGTCGGTCAGGGCGTTGACCTGCTCACGGACTTCCGGGTATTTCATATACTACTCATGAGCACTGTCATCTGTGACATGAGAGCGGAGCGGCTGCAGTTCAGCAAGCGTGGTTCGCTTCGGTTCGTCTGACCTGGCGGTTTCTTCAACCAGGATGATGCGGATTTTGAACGGCCATAATGGGCTGTTGTTGATCTCATAATGTTTCGGAATTAAAAACTATCCCTATTATTATAGCAACGATATAAGTATAAGTCAAGATCAGGGCTGCTGGCTGGCGACGTGGTCTCTGCTTAACTCGGAGTGACACTTCAGGCAGACCTTATCTGGAACTCCGTACCTGCCCCCGCTGTACAGCGACCCATGTGCGACCACGGTCTCGCAGATCGGGCAGGTCTCAGGCTCCCGGTCATCCGGGACGACAGCCAGGAACTGTTCGGGAGGACGTATTCCTCACCAAACCTGAGCGCCATGAGATCGGCAAGGCAGTTGATAAACCAGTACAGGCTTACCCTGTCAGGTGCGCTGAACAAAAAGCCGGGTGTGCCCCGGCTTATGTACGGAAGGATCTGAGTTTCAAAGCTGTCTGCACCGAAGCGCCTGATATACAGCCGTCTTGCCTCTTTGAGATCCTCCGGCGTGGCCCCGAAGACGGCACGGTAAACGTCCATAGGCTTAAGATTTCCTCTCAATTGCAAGATACAGGAACGGCATGCTCGATCATGAGCCACTCCATGAAGCCGTCCTCCTTGAGCATGGCTTCCGGGTGGCTTTGATGATCTTCTGTGCGGTTTCACCCACTTCTCGTTGACTTCCCAGCCGGCTGCACCATCCTGACCTCAATGAGCTCCTTCCGCTCACTTGCGATGGTGTCGATTTCTTTGAACATCTCGAGGTAGACCTTCCTGAGTGCGTATGTTGCATCGTTCTTCTCGGCTAAGGCCTGGTCGCACAGGTGGGCGAAGTCTTTGGCTCTCACATTATCCTCCAAGGATGGTATTCAGGCAGGCCTGTGCTCTGGCGACGATGGCTTCTGCTTCAGCGATCAGGGCCGGGTAGGTGAGCCTGATCTGGGATGCGACGCAGAGATGCTCGGTGGCCTGGCGCAGCTCATCCACTGCCAGCACTTCCATCGGGTCGACGTCATCGTCAGGCTGGTAGGTCTCAGCAGCCTGCCCCATCGTTTTACTCTTCTCTTTGTCCGCTCGAACAAGGTGTGCGACTTTCCTGGCCGTCTTCTCGCTGAGCACTGCATTGAACAGGCGCTCCTGGTCACCCTTGCTGAGTGGGATCAAGGGCTCCAGTGCGGACGGCGAGATCCGCCCCTGCTCGATAGCATTGTGGTACTGCTGTGGCAGTCTGAGTATGTTAACGGCTGTGCTGACATCGCTCGGACTGACATTGAGGATTGTTGCGATCTTTTCCTGGCTGTATCCTTCGTCCTTCAGGGCATGATAGGTGTTTGCCTTCTCGACGTACTTGAGCCCCGAGCGGTGTTCATTCTCAAGGTACTGGTCGAGGATCAGGTCAGCCTTTGTTCTTGGCGGAACGCTGACTACAGCCGTCAGGGTGTCCCAGCCGAGTGCTTTTGCTGCCGTGATTCGGCGGTGCCCAAAGCGGACGCCGTAGTGCCCGTTGCCCTGGATCGGGTAGATGTCGATGGGGACCTTCTGGCCTTCGATGGACAGCGAACGGGCCAGCGCCTGCACATCGGTGTCTTCCGGGCTTACTGCTCTGATGTTTCCTTCTGATGTCAGCAGGGAGAGTGGAACCTGGATTATCTCTTCCATTAAGCCTCCTTATAATACTCCCTATTATTATAGCATAGCTAAAGCAAAGCGTCAATGCTTGGCAGGCGGATAGCGTCCGACAGAGGTATCTCCAATGGATACTCCTCGTACTGGACGATCAGAGTCCCTTCACCGACTTGAAGGACTTTACATCTGTGGTGGATCGAACGGACAAATACATCGTCGTCTTTACGGATCGGCTGCTGGCTGGCTTCACGATACTTCAGAAGTTCGTTTGTGTTCACAGTCTTCTCCTTCATTGGGATGATGGTTGCTTTTGAGAAATTGATCTGGTCTTCTGGGATCGCCTCAAAACCGTGAGGCAGGGTGGCAAGCCCGTGGATCATCGCATCGTCTTTGGTCTCGAACGATTTCCTGGTTACCAGCACGACATCCATGGGCAGGTTAAGTGCAAGCCTGTACATATATTCTCCGATCTGTTTAAAATAAATAGCGGGATGCATAGGGCACCCCGCCATTGTCCGGAACCCTAAACGGGTGTCGCCGGTTTTATCTGAACTAGAAGCTCTAACTCGGGGGTGAGCTCAACCGTAATTTCCCCCTGACAATGGTACTCCTTCTCGAACTCATCAAGGTCAGATTGTAGCTGTGGTTTGATATCATGTTTGAAGGTCATCTCTGCCTTGGCATCAGAAGTCATAAAGTTATTCTCCTTAGTGTTTGTGTGACTTATTATTATAGCAACAAAACAAGGTTGTGTCAACCCGTCTTGGCTGGCTCTTTGACAGGGGTTTCCGCAGGGTCGAAGGCAGGTACTGCAATGGGTGCTTCATCCGGAAGCTCAACGGGCTCTTCATTATTATAATAGTAACGATAAAGGTACATTTCAAGTCTACATCTAGACTTTGATCAGGTCTTTGATGCAAAGGCGGTCGGTCTGCCCGTCATCCCAGTGCACGGTGTTCGTACCGAACTTATCTACGACTATGCCAGTTTCCATGTGAAAAGGTGTCCAGCGCATGCGCACCCGTGTCCCTACTGTCAAAGGTTTCGGTCCAGGCATTTTTCCTCCTATGAAGCCATCCATACTTCGTTGCCAGCCCACATGAGCTTGGCGCTGTACAGCTTGTGCATCAGCTTCTTAAACTCTTCCAGGTCATTCACCCATATGAAGCGCTTCTCATGGACATGCACGCCTGAGTAGGTGACCATCTCCCCGTACTTCGGATCTGTCCGCTGGGAGTGTACCTCCAGGGATTGGATCGAGTTCTGAGATCGCATCAAGGAACTCCTTGCGCACCTCCAGGTGGTCGACGACGATGTTGTCGGACTCCGTCTGCACAGCAACCCCATCGGGGGGCTTGGCCAAGCACCAGTCAAACAGGTAGATTTTCATACCACTCTCCTTCCTCTCTTTCGGTGACCTTCAGGACGACCTTTGCCGTCCCTATCCACACGTTGATGAATCTGCAGTCAGGTCCCTGTTCCAGGGAGATGAACTCGACCCCTTGCAGAAGGCCGACTGCAGCTTGAACATCGATATCGCTGGCGACGTGATCAAACTGGTGCATGATCCAGCCAGACAGGTGCAGTGGTGAGGATCACCGAACTCATGGGGATGGGATTAAAGCCCAGTGGGTCACATGGTTCTCGGGCTCCAGGGGTGTGTGGTCGTACGCCCTGCGCCACTCTGCCCACGGCTCCTCGGTCTTTGGGTTCCACCAGTGGTAGCACATCACATCGGGATACCCATCCGGGGATCGGTCGTTGTGCTTGACGATCCAGCACAGCAAGGTGGAGTGCCTCTTGGGGAGGTCTGTTGTTAACGGAGTTCCATTCGATCATTGTTATCTACCTTACCTTAGTCGGTGTAGGGCACCCAGATAGCTTCAGGCAGGTTCTCGTAGTCGCCCTGCTTGAGCATTGTCTTTACCTTGCGGCGGGCAGCCCGCTTCAGCCCGGTGATCATAGCCGGGTTGCGCCCCTTCTTGCGCCCGTGTTTGCACATATGGCAGCTGCACATCCGCAGCTTCATCCCAACCTCCCATAAACATAACTCAAAACGATGCTATAGAAAAACCCTACGGTGCCTTTGCATGGATTTGTATCAGTTCACACTTATACTGCGGGATGGACAGTTTGCGCCCATCTTCTGTCTCAAAGAAGTACGCTGTGCATTTGTGGCCCTCGCCGTCCATATAGGAAAGGGTAGTAAACTTGGCGGGGAGGACATCGGAGGGGATGCCCTAGTCTGCGTTGTGGAGAGCCTGCATGATCACTGCTGGATTCATTTTAGAACACACTCCCACGGGTTGTTGGGTTGCTGTGCTATTGGGTTGTACCTCCAAAATGTATCTTTGTTTTACCCGGCCACGCACCCAAGAACGAGCACCCCGATTTATCTCCCGTCCTGTCCTCG
Source organism: uncultured Chloroflexia bacterium (assembly GCA_963788305.1). Lineage (GTDB taxonomy): Bacteria > Chloroflexota > Anaerolineae > Anaerolineales > UBA4823 > UTCFX2. Next base: position 244,404 of record CAWBGK010000016.1, on the reverse strand, counting down.
TGCCCGCCCGCCTCAGCGCCGAAACGGGTGAGCAGGCACGAGGTCTGGGTGGTTGCCGCTTGGTATGCCTGCGGTCTGCTCTGCTTAGTTCATCTCAGCCTCCTCATTCGATATCCTTATACAACTTCGTCCCATCCGCTTAGCCAGCCGCCCGCTTCAGCCATGCGACGGCGTCTGCTATCGACCCGAACGACTGGATTGGTCCGTACCATTTCGTCTGCAGCACGAGCCTGCCGTCCGATGTCAGCACGAGCTCCCCGTAGTCCCCATCCTCGAGGGTCTGGTCGTAGGCTTGCAGGGCCTGGATGACGCCTGGCGTGTCAAGCATGGTCTTCTCGACTGTAAACACTTGGGTTTGTTCCATTTGATTAACTCCTTAACTATACTGCTATTTATTATAGCAGAGATACAGCCTTATGTCAAGACAATGAAGCCCAGGTTCTCGACATATTCCCTGACCAGCCGGCCTGTATTCTCGACGACCTGCAGGCCGACCGTCCCGTGGAAGTAGACCAGCGGAGCCGGGGTGTCCAGTTGCTCGATGGTCGCCACAGCCAGGGTCGACCCACACGGCGGGCTGACGTATACGGTGCCGCTGCCGTCTGCATGCTTATATAGTCTGTACATCTTCGTCCCTCCATACATATATGGATATGATTATCATTCTGTGGTCGCAGTTTCTCATGCGATCCACTTCGTCCCAAATACTTCCTGGGATCCACCTGTGGTCGCCGTCTCTAAGGCGATCCACTTCGTCCCAGGAAGGCATGCAGGTGGAAGGTTTCGATCATATCTTCAGCCGGGGCGCTGGGCTGATCCTGCCACGTGATGCCCTCAGGCAGGGGGATCATACGCCCACGATCATCTTCGTCCCAGGCCTGGATGGCCAGCTTGCAGGGGCTGATCATGCTGGACGGGACCGAAGGGTAGTGGTTGCTCTCCAGGTGGATCTGCAGGGCCTGGTCGACGGTGAAGAAGTCGAGCTGCGCCAGGCTGTTTAGTTCTCGTGCCATCCATGCTCCCATATGTTCCTCCTCTTATATATATCCCTGGTCTATCTTCGTCCCTAGCTGGCGGGTTTGTATTCCCCGGTCGACTGCTCCCAGGTGACCTCTTCGACCTTGGAAGGCCAGTACCCGTAGCGCACCCACCACTGGTGGCTGATCTCGCTGACTGAGTGGCCATAGGCGATCAGCGGGGGCTGGCCAGCCTGGATCCGGTCGAGCGTGTATACTGCATAGGGTTTCTTGGATGCCATAGTTTCCTCCAATGGTCGCATGGGAAACTGCAACCACAGGCTGCCAACAATAGGGGCTTGCGCCCCTGTCTATTCTTCCAAGGCGATGAAGCGGATCGGGGCGTAGTAGACGATCCGACAGGAAACGCCGGCCTTCTGCAGCGCCTCGACTTTCCGCTTAGCCTGGGTCTCGTTCACGTAGGTGACGGGGTTGATCCCGTACTGCGTCTGCTTGGCCAGCACCAGCTGGCCGTTGTTCAGTCTGGTAGTCGGAAGGGCGTCGTTAAAGGCTTTCATTGGTCTGCCCTTCCATGGATTCCTTGGCCTCCTCCAGGCACCCTTCCGAGCAGACCAGCGCACCCATGAAGAGGTACGGGTGGTCGCCGAGAGGCGTCATGCAGTAGGCGCACAGCCCGAGGGCGTTGGGCTCGTCGGGGCGCATGATCTGCAGGTCGGCGGTTTCGTCAGCAGTCACGTCCGTGAACAGGTTGGCAGACCCGCACTTCGGGCAGGTTTTGGATCCGGCGGGGATATCGGAAAAGCAGTTCAGGCACACAGTGATTTCCATGGGTTCCTCCTTAAAAGATGAACGTGATGAGGATGAAGACGACGCCGATGCATACAGCCAGCCCGATCAGGGCCGGGAGCATCACCACCGCACCGAACAGGATCGTACCGACTGCTAAGGCGAGCTCTAACAGGGCGAACGCTAGGTCAAAGATGGGCTTCATTGATGGGGTCTCCGCTCTAGTGGTAGCAGTTTCTCATGCGACCATTGTCTAAGTCTGGACTTGTCCGGGTATGGACTTGCCCGCACTGCTGTCAAGGTGCGGACTAAATGCCCCCGAAGGGGCGATCCAACCTGTGCAAGCACAGCTTGGACAGGCTTGCTAGGAGGTTGCCGGGGTCTTGAAGTAGCGCAGGATGCTGTCGGTGAACTTGAACTCCTGCCCGGTCGAGACCTTCACGGCTATGAAAGGGAACTTCGGGCTCTTCGGACGGTAGCCGATCAGCATGTAGGTTTCACCACGGGAGGTGAACGTCTTGCCGAGGGCATCAGCCGGGAGGCCGACATAGGGGGCATAGAACTTGAGCGACTCTGCGTCCTTGGTGAGCGCCACGCCGTCCTCACCGATCTTTGCGATCTCGAGGCCGAACTTGCCGGAGTCATGCGAGAACGATCCGGCGATCATCTTGACGGTGTAGAGCAGGTTGTTCTTGGTCAGGTATTCCTGGACGGCGTTGGTGGCGACTTTATCGAGGGTTGTCAGAAGTGTGCGGTTCATTTGTTTTCCTCCGGTTTAAGATGTTGGTCGTTAAACTTACTTCTAACTACAGCAGAGTTAGTATTACTTATCAAGCGTCCCCACGTGGGAACTTAGTCCTTCGTGGTGAAGACGAGGCTGAGCTCCAGCACCACGTCATCGACGCTCGGCATCTTGTCGACCGTAGACTTTTTGATGTCGATGTGGACGGTGGCGTCGAAGTGGTTCTCGATCTCGTCCTTCAGGACGTCTGCTGTGCTCTCGGCCCGCTTTCTGCTGGAGTAGGTTCCCAGGAAGATTTCATAAGAGCCTTCATCGTTGCTGACAAAACCGTACAGGTTGTAGACTGTGAGTTCCATGCTGTCCTCCTAATCGCTACTTATGATAGCATAGAAACTGTTCAATGTCAAGGCTTATGGTGAGCGTGACAGCCAGGATCCCAGGCTGATGCAGGTTTTTTCAAAGAAAAAGAAAAGCCTGGAAAGAAAAAGAAAAAGAAAGAAAAGAAAAGAAAAACGGTTTTCTTTTGCTTTTTCTACGAAAAACAGCGAGTTCTTTTCTGCTGATACGCCCGCCTCCAGAACGGGGACGGCCAGCCTGTGCAGTGGGTTCATACGTCTCCTTCAAATAGAGGTGGCCTGGTGATCGCATGAGAATGGTCGCATGGGAATGGTCGCATGAGAAACTGCGACCACAGGCTGCGACCACAGGCTGCAACCACAGGTTTGGCCACCTGAGTTTATCACAGCCTAACTTGCCGGCGGTTTACCGAGCGGGTAGCGGTCACTGCTGGGGTGCATGCAGATGTTGCCGGCGGAGTTGTACAGGCAACCGATGCATCCGTGCAGGCAGACGTGCACAGCCCCTTCTTTGTCCCATTCCTGCTCACAGTTCCGATCCCGGTCTGACCAGCCGTTGGCTGAGCACTCGGTGCAGACGATTGTGTCTTCGTCTGATTCTTCCTCGTCCACGCAGTCGCTGCAGACCAAGCGCTCACAGCAGGTGGTTCTTACCCCTTGCTCTTCGCTGACATCCACTTGACATATCTCGCAGGATGGGGCATACACCAGGGATGCGGTCTTTCCGCACTTCGGGCAGACTGTCTTGTCCTGGTCTTCCTCCAGGATGATTTGGGTTCCGCACTCACAGCAGGCGATGTTCTTTACGTCCCACTCCTGCAGGTCATCCCATACCCACCAGCCTGTGCCGATCTGGTACACGTGGCGGGTCTCGTCGCTGACCAGGATGTCCTGGCCTTTCATCTCGATGGTGTCCTCGTCCTCTTCACCTTCACAGCGGAAGACAAAGCTGTCGGTCTCCTGGTCGTAGTGGAAGATGCACTGCGTCTCTTCCAGGATCGCCACTGCCTGAGCCTTCTCAAAGACCGGGGTCGCCCAGCCGTTCCAGTGGTCGCCGTTCGTGAAGCCGTCCCAGGCGTACGGGCACTGGTCGATAGTGAACACGGAAGGGTGGTACTGCGGTGGGGTGTAGGCTATGTCTTTCATTTATTCCTCCTTATCAGTCGAGTTTTCAAGTACGCTGTATTCCATCCAGCCGGATGCTGCGTCGACGCCGTCCATGAAAGCGTTGTACTCTTCCATGGTGTCGAAGTGGTAGGTCTCGGCGACGTAGTCTTCATCGGAGACGCACTGCCCCCATTCGATCTTGACCGTGATCTTCTTGGGCAGGGGTATGGGTTCCGAGTCACGGAAGCAGGTCACGTCGTCTTTGAACTCGAAGAAACGGCAGTTGTCCTGGCTGAGAAGAGTTCTCGTCTGCTCCGTCGAACTCCTGGCAGTGTGTCAGCCAGCCTTTGCGCATGTTTTCGTAGGCTACCGCTTTGGTCGCCCCGACCGATTTGAAGTCGAAGCTCCTGGTTTGAAACTCGCATATCCATCCGTGCATGGGGTTCCTCCTTGTCTAAACGTGGGCCTGTCTACACTGTTGTCCAGGTGTAGACTAAATAGGGGGCCTGCCCATGAGGTGCTGAGCAGGCAGGCCTGCCCATGAGGTGCTGAGCAGGCAGGCCTGCCCATGAGTTGCTGAGCAGGCAGGCCTGCGACCCCTGGTTTCCACCTCTGTCGGGACAGGTTAGTCAAGACGGCTCTGGGCGTAGACGTACTTGACCTTCGGGTCGAGCGTCTTCAGGCCTTCCTTCAAGACTTCGGCGAAGGAGTTGGCGTATGCTTCCTTGCGCTCCACGCTCTGGTTTCCTTCGTGCACCCAGATCGAGTAGCCCCCGTAGTAGTCCTTGCTGATCCCAGAGCGGGGGTTGGTTTCGGCGACTTTCTTCAGCCAGTTGGTGAACTTGGTGTTCCCAGGGCTGACATGCACCCAGGCGAACCCGCACATGCCTTCAGGCTCGTAGTAGCTCTGGCCACCAGGGAGAGGCCGACCGTCCAGGCCTGCCTCGCAGAAGGTCACAGGGGTGGGGGTCTTTTCTGCCAGGGATTTGAGCCCCGCTTCTCTCGCCCGGTCAAACAGCTTTTGGAACTTGGCGTATAGCGTCTCTTTTGCTTCCACCTGCCGGCCGATCATCGCCTTCCATGCTTCCCGGGCAAGAGCCTTGTGCTCCTTGCAGTACTTGCTGTTTCCAGTTGCTGAAGAGCTGCAGTTGGTCCACTCACAGGGTTTCATGCGGTTATTCCTCCTCACTTGTTAACAAAGCAACGATAGGTGTACTTGTCAAGGTTAGTAGTTCAGGGCGTAGAAGACTGCCATCCCGGGACCCTGCACCAACCCATCCAGTTCGAAGCGGAGCCTGTCAGACATGGGCCACAGGCTGATGGGATCGGGCTCTTCATTCTCGCCTGAGCAGTCCAGGCAGACCAGGTCTTCTGCGTTCAGCCTGGAGACAGCGGTCACACGGCTGGTGGTATCAGCTTTTTCCAGGCACTCGCCGGCAAGTTCGGCCAGCGGTCGGGCCTGTCCACAGATACAGCATTCAAACGATAGTGTCTTTTGTCCTTTTGCTTGCATGGTGTCCTCCAAATCAGGCCGGTTACGCTCCGCCCTGCTTTAAGGGTGATGTGCACCCAACCCCTGCGCCAGAACCCTGGCAGTCATTCCAGTTTAAGGCTTCCCTGGATCGAGGTCTCGGGCCCGAGGATGCGGGCCCCCGGGGCTTTTGGTCTGCAGCTTTAGTTCATTGCTCCTCCTTCCGCCGAGCCCGCTTGATGAGCTCGGCCTGAATGACGAACACGCTTTTGCCATTCACCCGCATTCCGTGCCGTGCCTTCTGGCGTCGGCGGTCTCGCTTCTCTGCTTTGTTCAGTTTCATGACAGCCTCCTCCACTTGCCACCTTCCCAGATGTCCAGGGTGGCTTCGCTTTCGAACTCCAGGGTGAGCATTCCGATGTGAAGCAGGTCGCCGTCCTCTTCGGTGTGCTCCAGGCTTACATTGTTATTGTGTGTGAAAGTAAACTCGGTGTAGCTGTGAAGGGTGTTTGCTCTCACTCGGTATCGGTTCATGATGGCTCCTTTGTCCAGGCTGTGCCTGCATAGGCCGGGCTAAATAGGGGCCTTACGGCCCCACTTGGAAAGAGTTGACCACGGTCGACTGCGTGTAGGGGGCTTTATCGCTCTGCCCCTGCACCAGGACTTTGGTCACCTGTGCCGCATCGCCGACCACAGACAGGGTGGTGTAGCGGGACATCAGAGTGTGTGCCAGGACTGCAGCCTCTTCGGCTGTGTCGGCGTTGACATTCATCGTGCTTACTACTGTAAAGGTTGCCATCTCATACCTCCTGATATACTTTCTGGAAACGCTCGATTGCAGTTGCCTGAGCCCGGGTGAAGCTGAGCCCGTCACTTTCGGTGATTGCTTTGCGGTAGATCGCCCCGCAGGTCTGGCAGTGCACCTGGATTTTCCCGGTCGTCATCTCAGCTGGGATGTCGTACATCGGCTGAGTGAGGAAGCTGTTGTGCACCTGCACAGATATGATCAGGTTACGATGGTCGCACATTTGCTGACTCCTCCATTTCTGGATGGATCATTGCTCTCAACTCCTGCTCGGCCTGCCAGATCAAACCATCGACCTGCCACATCTTGGTGGTCAAGTCTCTCTTGGACTGCTTCAACCCTTCGATGTACTGCCTCATCTCTTCGGTTTCGTCCGTGCTATTTGCCATTCGAATCCTCCTTATCAAACCATCTGCCGGCGATTGGGCGACCGCAGTAGATTTCTGCGATTTCATAAGCCCGCTCTCCCTGGTCTTTGTGCCCCTGGATTTGTATCCAGGCTGTCCCGTGCCGGGCACTGCAGGCGATGATCCATCCCCCCGTCGCCTGGATGTCCTGGATTGCTCGTTTTGGATACTGGATGCTCATCGTTGCCTCCAAATACCCGGCCCCCCTGGTCGGGTGGTCTTTCTACTTTCCCCGTTTCCGGGCTTCCCACCAGCCCGGCTGTTCCTCTTTGAGGTCGTCCAAGGTGATCTCGAGCTCGTTCAGGTCGATCAGGGCCTGGATTTTGTCCGGGCTCAGCACCTTCCGGCCTGGCTTCCAGACCAGCTGGTGGAACTTGCCCACCAGGGTGTGGGCGACGCTCGGGCCGATGCGCTTGGATTTCTCTTTGATCTCGGCCTTGACCTGCTCGGCCTCTTTGAGGGCCTGCTCACGTGCTACCCACAGATCAGGTGAGGCCTGCTTGATTTGGGCTTCCAGGCATTCGGCCTGTGACAGGCGGTCGGAGTAGACATCTAACAGGTTCGTGATAACGGACATCTCAGGCTCCTTTTTTGACGTGCTGGATGATCGCTTCGGCAAGCTCTTTAGCCTCGGGTGAAGCCTCAGGGTGGATCTCGCTGGTACCGTCCGGCTGGATGATGGCCACCACGGTAGCGTGCTGGACGAGGGCCTTTTTGCCTTCGGACTGGTAGACTTTGATGCTGTTGTCAATCGGTTCGCTGTACGCTCTCACGATCATTTTGGGCTCCTATTTGACGTAGGGGGTCTCTTTGGATTTGTATGACACCTGCCACTGGTTCTGGTACATCACGGTTTTGATGGTTCCGGTTTTGGCGTCGACGCAGGCGACGATCATGTCACCGTTCGAACCATCCCGGGCGACCGTGTACTTGGTGTGCTTGACGATGACCTTGACCTCGTTTGTTCGGCTGGACATCCGGGCGATTTTGTCCGCATTCTTTTGGACAGCTTCCAGGACTTCGGCCTGATTGATATCCCGGGCGTCGGCCTGGAGGGTTGCATGTTTGCTGAAAAACACGTTGAGAATACCCATTTCAGACCTCCTCTGTCCTAATAGTCCAGGCTCCCCCTCAGCCCGGCCTCGGTTGTTTACATCTGGCAGACCCCATCCCACCGGGTCGCTTCGCCCGCTCCGCAGTGCTCCGCATCCCGGTCGAAGTCTCGGAAGAACTCCGGGTAGCACTCCTCGACTGCAGGCTCAGGTTGAGCCCGCAGCTGATTGATGAGGCATGCAACCTCGGGCGATTCGTTGACGTACAGAACCTCAGCGCCGATTGCGATTCGAATTGCGGACATTTTGGGTGTGCCTCCTAAGCACATTCTACTATATATAGCAGTGTAATGTCAAGGAATGGTTATTAAACCATTCCTAGTTATGATAGCCGTTTTTAGTGCAAAAGAATTGCGAAGCTTCGCCCGGCCATGATATATTCGAAGTCATCCGGGCAGGTTGACGTCGGGCATGCCACAGGGAGGCCCAAGTCTTCGGCTTCCTGCGCATCTTTGGTAACAAAGCAGGTCGGGACATAGTCCGCCAGACCGTCGTATTTACCACCATGCGAGTACACCATTTTGAAGTTGTCAGGCCGCAGGTTGTCACTTACCAGTTTATATACCTTGGTGTACGCAAAGAACTTTACATCAGGGTTATGCATCGCAACGATTTTCCAGGCTCGATAGTACGCATCAGTAAAGAAGTCTCCACTCGTGTGGATTCGGACAACCTTTATCCCCTTCGGAAGTTCGGCCATTATGAGCCCGGCTATTGCCAGTTCGTCATTCATGATAGGGCGGAGTGCATCAAAGTTAGTCCAGTGCGCACGGCGGACGGCTGGAAAAGCAGCCTCAAGTTTAGCCGCATAGCATAAGAACTGCGCATCTTTACCTCGTTTGATTTTACCTGTCTGCTTATTGGCATAAGCAAGGCACAGGGAGGCGGCCGGGCATGTAAAGCCCGCAGGAAGATCAAACCCGACAACTTCACTCTTCTTCAAACCTAAGTGAGAGGCCAACTCGTTTAGCTTGCTATTGTTACGAGCCCATTTGAGAGTAGACATTGTATGTCCTCCAAAGCAGAAATTAGACTGGTTAGGTCTGAAATAAAGCAGACAATTTTATTTTCCGGTCTGCTTTATTTCAGAAAGAATCAATCATGTTTAGCATGGTTATTCTGTCTGCTTTATTGCTTTTTTCGGGAGGGCTCGACAGTAGGGTTACGCTATCTCTTCCAATTCCGGAGGCTTAGGGACCGAATCATTATGCCTTTTTTCTGTCGTCCGTTCGCCTTGACCCGTATATGGTCTATGCCACGTTTAGCGTACTGTCTTTCATGTTTCCCGTTCGCCCGGGTGATTTTCTGGTAGAATTTTTTGTTCGCCTCCGTTCGTTTGGTGTTGCGCTTGATTGACTATAGGATATCAAGCAAGCAAAAGAATAGTTTTGATGGTTTTCAAAGTCGAAAATTGGCATAGGGGGGTGTTTTGACGGCCAAATGTGGGGTTTTAGCCTGGTTTAGGCCGGTTTGTTGGGAATATGGTAGGGTGTCTCCGCCCGCCAAGCTCCTCAGAATATGATTTTTGTATATTTATTTATCCCCGCCCTCTCTCTCCCCCATCGCTTTCCCCTGCCCTGCAGCTGAAGAGCTGGCTGTATTTAACCCCCCTTCGAGACCATCCTTCGTTCAATCACCCCCTTCTTTTTTTATTTTTGTTTCGATTTATCCCTGGAAATAAAAAAACCCCGGCTAAAAGGGCCGGGGTATAAGCAGGGCGATATTTATCTATTGTTCGATGTTCTGATCGCAGCAGGGATAAAAGCTCCCATCCATCTCCAACCCAGAGCGGCTGGTCATCGAGTCGCCGGCACAGCCGTGGAGAGGTGGATCACCACAGCCGAAGTTATCGACGAGCTTCAGATGTGTACAACCTTTGAGGTCGAGCGGTGCTCCTTCGATCCTGCGGATGTTCGGGCTGCCGATCCAGGCTTCCAGGAAGTAGTACGACAGCTTTGGGTCCCTGCTCGTCGATCTCTCCTACATACACATATTCAGTCGCCTGGAAGATATCACCTTCTTTTGTTAAGTTCTACCTGTAAGCTGTGAACAGTGCTCCATAAGCCGCACCAGGTTGTCCCAGCTGCTGATGGTGCTGGTTCCTGAACGGAGGACGTAGTCCTTATTCCACGGCCTCTCAAACAGCACCCCCCTCCCGGACTTCATTTTTGCGATGGTCTCAGGCCTATCGTCGACCAGCTTGTCGACGTCGAGCAGCTCCTTGTCCGAGATTTCGATGTACTCGGACAGCGATTTGATGAACCCGTGGTCTTTCAACCAGCGGTACTTCCGGCCCAGCGTTCCCGCCGTGGATGTGGTCGCAAAGTAGATCTTCGGCTTCCGGTCCAGGTTCCTGATCGCTTCGACGGCTTCCAGCGCACCTTCATAGGGCTTGACATCGTCGTAGATCGTCGGGTCTTCGATATAGTCGTAGATCTTGTTCCAGCACTCCGGCTTTACGAACAGGTGGACGTCCCAGGCCTTAATGTCTTCGCTCGTCAGGGAGTCACCCCAGTCCAGGTTGTAGCGGTCCAGCCATGCTGTCACCAGGTCTGCCAGAACGCCGTCTACGTCAAAAGCTATGATCATGGTTTCTCCTCAATGCTTCCTTGAAATTTGTTTCTATTTCTAGACAGGAAGAGCGTATACCCAGCGGGCCTCAGGCATTTATCAAATGCCCGCTCAACCTGCTTTAACAGGCCAGCCTGGATGATAACCCATTTGCCCTTGTTTTCGACCATCTTAACCAGCAGGGCTACGGCAAGGGCGAAGTCCGATTCAGTTGAGGAAGTGCTGGCGGTATTTCACAAGTCTAAATCTAAGATTCCGCAGGTCGTCATTCAGCTGCTCCTGGTGTTCCGGTTAGAAAAAGATGATCTTGTATCCAAGCGGGTCGAGCGCCTCGACATATTCTTCTTCAAGGTCAATGTCTTTCAGGACATTCGGTTCCGTCGAGTAGTAGACAATCGGTACAAGCACGGAAAAGTGCATGGCGAGATGGCGGATGAAACGCTCTGTCAGGATCAGCCTAGCGGGTTGCCCAATAGTCGTACTCCTTCATCCACTGCTGGCGGACTTCCCCTCCGACGGGGATCTCTTCGCCGATGAATCTGCCGACGCATTGTGTAAAAGCAGCCGTCCTATACATGTCCTGCGACCGGGATTGCACTGCGGTCATCGCAGTCTTCAGCGCATGGGCGACCACACCGTTGCGCAGGTTGATCATCCACTTGCCCTTGTAGGTTTCCCTGCTGGCGGACATCGGGCGGTTGACCCGGATGCGGGGCATCAGCCAGAGCCGGGTGACGTCGATGAAGATGTACCGCAACTGCAGGTTGTCCCGGATCATGATGCCGGAGTTTGGGGCGTACCGCATCAGCCGTCTCGCTGAAAGCTCGTCAATCAATACGAGGTCCTCCTCGGGAAATTCCACCTGGGGCCAGTTGCTGGTCTTGACGTGCTGGCGCTTCTCTTTTACCTCCAGGTAGAAGTAATTGTAGGTGCCTGGAAACTTCATGGCAAAATCCGGCATGTCCGGCTCGCCGGAGTTATCAACGTACTCGACAGTCGAGTTGTCTAAGAATTCACGGACTTCTTGTTCAAAGCTGAGCATCTCTTTTCTCCAGGTTGAAAACTATCTTCAACGATGATTTGATCTTCGATACAAGGCGGCTATTAATCAGAGGCTGCATCTTGGAACCTGTACCAAACGGGCTGTTTCTCTGTCCAGCGAACCATTGAACTGTTGCGCCAGTAGTTGTCGTTCATGCAGTACCACTCCCAGGCAAATACAAACTCCGGCTGGTTGGCTATCAGATAGTTGAAATAATCGACCTGGGCCTGGTCAAGCTCCGGCGTGTCTTCTTCTTTGAGTCAGTCTTGGTGATGATGGACGTCTCGGTGATGATGATCGGCAGCTTGAGTGCGTCAAACAGATCTCCTGCTATTCTGTAGGTCTCTCCGAAATCTTGTTCCATAATAAGACGCCTACTTTATATAGCAGATTTTGAAGCATCAGGAATGCTGCAGATCGCAAACTCGCCGAAATATTTACGAGCTGCCCGGTCGCAGTCAACGATGGCGGTTAAATCAGATTTCGTGAGCCGAGCCTTTTTCACATCCCCTCCATCTATTGAAATAGTTGACAAAAATACAAATATTTATTGCATCTAAATTTGGTTCGGTCAAGGGAGCTCCAGCTGAGAAGCGCCTTTTCTTATTAGGCAAAATCAATCCACCCGCTGGATATCCCATTGGCAAACCACCGGACAGCTGATCCGATCCCGATCAGAAGAATGACGGTCATCAGCGTGTAGAACACGAACCACAGAAAGCTTTTCTTCTTGATGGATCTGCGCATCCCGCCGAGCGTCAACTCGTGGCAGAATTTGAAGAACCCCTGGATGAAGTTGTCTAGCACAGCCCCGACCTGAAAGACGCTCAGCAGCAGCGGTGAAATCAGGGCTACCAGAAAAGCCCAGAGGGTCAGCGTGGCAAGCAGGGTCAGGTCAATTGTCACCATCTTCTGTTCCCTCCACTGATGTGGTCTTTACCCCACTTTTGATGCGTTTGCTGATCTCTGCAGTCAGTTCTTCCATCAAAGGCTCGTTCTGGCGCAGGCTCTCCCTGGCGTTCTCTTTCCCCTGCCCGAGCTTTTCTTCGGCGTAATAGAAGAAAGAGCCACGTTTCGTGATCACGCCTGTGCTGACGCCGATGTCGATCACTTCCCCGGTCTTGGAGATCCCGGTGCCGTAGATGATGTCGAACTCTGCCTCACGGAAAGGCGGGGCCACCTTGTTCTTGACGACCCGCACCCGGGTGCGACCGCCGATCACGCTGTCGCCTGTCTTGATGCTCTGGATGCGGCGCACGTCCAGGCGCTGGGAGGCGTAGAATTTTAGCGCCATCCCGCCCGTTGTCGTCTCAGGATTGCCGAACATCACCCCGATTTTCTGGCGCAGCTGGTTGGTGAAGATCACGATGGCGTTGGTCGCCTTGATAGCTCCGCTCATCTTGCGCAAGGCCTGGGACATCAGCCGGGCCTGCATGCCCATCGGGGAGTCGCCCATGTCGCCTTCAAGCTCAGCCCGTGGCACAAGGGCGGCAACCGAGTCGATCACGACCAGGTTGATCCCGCCACGGACAAGCGCTTCACAGATCTCCAGGGCCTGTTCCCCGCTTTCTGGCTGGGAAAACGCCAGCTCGTCCAGGTTGATACCCAGATTCTGAGCGTACTTGGGGTCGAAGGCGTGTTCCATGTCGATGAATGCCGTGGTCAGCCCGACCTTCTGGGCCTCTGCGGCTGCGTGGATGCAGACGGTCGTCTTTCCAGAGGATTCTGGACCGTAGACTTCGACGATCCGCCCCTTTGGGTATCCGCCACCGAGCGCCGCATCCAGCGAGAGCGATCCGCTCGGTACTGTTTCCACCCAGATGTTCTCAGGCGATTTGCCCAGCCATGTGATTGTGTTTGGGCCGTACGTTTTGTTGAGCTTGCTAAAGACTTCATCTAAGTCCATATATGATCCTCTCAGTTATCTTCCAGGGGTGTCAATCGCAACGTTAGCTTCACCACCGATACACTCGCCGCAAGGGCATCCGCAGAAAAAGGCGTCACCGCCTTTGACGCACGTCCACCCGGTCTGCTCAATCTTTCAGATCATGTCCGGGCCAGGACCCGAAGGGTTGGCCTGTTCGTACAAGATCTCAAACGGCTGTGCGGACGTCTGCGCAAGCGCCGTTCCGGCCATGGCGAGTGCCATGAATACAAATAAGTTTACAGCTGCTGCCGTTCTTTTATTCATCCACCTTTTACTCGTCAAAGAGTTAATAAATTACCCGAGGGAATAGCCGTCACCCTGATTGCGTCTCCTGGCGTCCTACCTTCCGGCTATTGCACCCTGACCGATGCAGCCGTTTGTTCTCTCAAGGGAGTAGTCACGCTTTGTGCAGTTTACGGTTTTTAGCCCACGTCACTGGCAATTCCTGACTGCCAACCTGTTGCTATTATACTTATCGGTTATTATAGTGCTATATTAAACAACTAATAATAATAGCAACGTTACTGATAGTTGTCAAGCAGTCCTGCCAAGCTCCTGGTTGGTAATTTGGCTCTAGGTTTGGTACTACTAATTCCAGCATAGATATAGGAAAAAAGAAAAGGTGGGAGCCACCCGCCACTCTCTTATATCAGTTAGAAGACCTTCCTTGTTTCTTCACAAAATCTTATAGCATCAGCAGTAGAAAACTTCACCTGCGACGGATCTGGCTTCAGGACTTCTTCAAGATTCATCCCGATCACGACAGCCATTTCCTTAGGGTCAACCTTTCTTCCGTAATGCCATGACAGCAAATTGGTCAGGGTCTCCGTATTAGCTGTCTTTGACGCATACGCTCGGAACTGGAGAGGGTACATCGAAACTATATCGCTTTGAAATGCCTTAGCGATTTGAATTTTCTTAACGAAAATAACTGTCCCACGCTGCCATACGGTTAAATCATTTACGTCGACAAGCTCGATTTGATCTCCTGGTCGCAGCATGTGGAACCAGTCCTCTACGAGCCTCCAGATTGCAACCTCTTTCCCAATTGTCATTCGCCAATCGATCATACCAAGGCCGTTATCAAATTTCCTTGGGATCCTCCATGGAATTACCTGGATGTCCATTCCGTTGAAAATATTATCGGCCATCTTCGTCGACCTGCTCAAATATAGATTCGGTTATAAACTTACCCTGCTGTCTGTCCTGATATACAGGGAATTTTCCATGAAATTCCAACTCTACTAAGACCTGTTCCTCTATGTAGAAACCTCCCTCCGGAATTTTGTGCGCCTCATAAATAACGTTTACCGTCATGTTTACCTCGATTCTAAGACGTAAGGCCGAAAATTAAAACACATGTAAAGCAAGTAACAAAAATCGCAAATAAGCATGTAATGAAAATTATAGTAGCACATATGTTCTATCTTGTCAAATAAATCTGGCATTTTCATTTTGACAATAAGATCCTCCTACCTTGGTTTAATGGCCGAAAGGGAAACCGCAAACACAAGGAAGAGGTCACGTTGTACGAGCCCCTAAAGGAAGACCAAAGTGCGAAATGGGTCTTTTTGTACGTTGCTATCTTTGTCGGATTAGAATAATATCCACGGATTTCCGATAATATTGAGTAAAACTAGCCAACGCCAACCTATGCCCTGACCTAAACATTTTCGCCCCCTAAACCTTCGACGCCGAGCATGGAAGATTTGGATTATATACTCGAACGCACATCTGAAGCTTTGAGCCAAAAGGCGCTCCAGGAGTTGAAAGCAGCTGAAGCAGCAGAAAGGTGACGAGAACAATTATCATTGGCGACACAAGATTCGTATAAGCGTCAACAGGAAGCCAGGTTCGATACACTTTGCTGTGTGAATACGAGCCGCACCGGTGGCGTTTCTATTGGATCTCAATGCCCATACGGATTCACCAGCTATATCCCCGAGTGCGACATCAAGGGGAATATCTCCTTTGAATCAGGAGAGAAGATTTATCATGTTCCTGGCCAGGAATTTTTCGACGCAACCACCATCAATTCCAGCTACGGTGATCGTGGGTTGGATGAATACAGAAGGAAATATCGGCCGAAGTCAAAGAAATGAACCCTTTTTCGGGATCTGACTACACGCGGTCTGATAAAATTGTTGTTCAGGTACGAACACCGCCGAAATTGTTTTTTGGGGTGATACTTAAGCCAACTATATTGTAGTATTTGTCGAGTTGTATGTATGCGGCTTTTTCCTTCCAACTATCTCCATCCCCTTTTTGTCCATATTTCGAAACCGGATACAAATACTCAAGGTGTCTTCAGACTGTATAGTTCTTTAACATCAGCATCTGTAAACGGTCGCCAGATCAATTTACAGAAAAATGATTTCACCATCCAATATTTAGTTTACTTCTAATCACGCAATATTCAGTGTATACTTCTTTATGATTATTTCAGATGTGCACATTGGAATTTATCTAATGCTCTCTCTATTAGTAGAATAACATTGCTTAAATCGCTGAGTTTTCCAGCTTTTTTGGATACTTCTAGCGCAGATCTCATTAATGAGTTCTTTGTCCCAGCGCTTTCATCATCACTACTTTATGACAGGGGAGTGGGTTATTTTAGTTCGGGTTGGTTACGACTAGCTGCGAAGGGGATGGTAGAGTTTGCGAAAAACGGGGGAAGAGCTCGCTGGGTGACGAGTTCAATCCTGGATGAGTTAGATTGGGAAGCCTTATTAGCTGGCGATATAGCCCGATCAAATCCAGAGTTACTTCGAGTGCTAAAGCGGGATATCCAGTCTCTTACATCCTCACTTGATGAGAATACGCTTTCCGCTCTAGCCTGGATGGTGGCAGACGAAATTTTGGATTTTAAGATTGCCCTTCCTATTAATAAGTTGAATCGGGGCGACTTCCACGATAAATTTGGAATATTTACTGATGAGGAAAACTATCAAGTCAGTTTCAACGGCTCATATAACGATAGTATTCAAGGAAACAGAAATTACGAATCAATCAAAGTGTTTTGTTCCTGGGATCCCGCGTTTGCGCCGCTTGTGAAAGCAGACGCCATTCGTTTTGAACGTTTATGGAATAACGCTGATCCAAATGTACAAGTCTATAATCTGCCTCAGGCTGCACGCGAACATATTATCCAGTTAAGAAATAACTCAAGACCATATCCCAAACCGATTTGGATGAAGGACCGAGATAGTAATGCCTTTTATGGAGTGATCCGACCTGCGATACCGGTAGAAATTACTTTACGCGATTATCAGCTAGATGCTATCCAATCCTGGTTTGATCATGAATGTAGAGGTCTCTTTGAAATGGCTACAGGTACAGGGAAAACCATCACAGCTCTTGCTGCTTCAATTAGACTCCTTGAATCAACTAAAAGACTTGTATTGGTAATAGCATGCCCTTTTCAGCACTTGGTTGACCAATGGGTTGAAGAAGTAACTCGTTTTGGCTATCTACCTATGACTGCTTACCGAAGTAAAAATTCTTGGCTTGATGATATCAACAAAAAAGTTATCTCTTTCAATCATGGGGATTTAAAATACCTCTGTATTATTACTACACATGCAACTTTTTCAACAGATCATTTTTATGCAACGATAAATCGAATTAATGGGCCAATTCTCCTTATAGCTGATGAAGTTCATCACTTGGGTTCGGTAAAACAAAGGTCTTACTTAACTGAGAATGCTCTTTATAGACTAGCCTTATCAGCAACCCCTAGCAGATGGTATGATGATGAAGGAACAGATGCTCTCCAAAATTTCTTCGGTGAAACAGTATATTCCTTGCCTTTATCAGACGCCATACGAAAAGGTTTTCTTACACCATACTACTATTACCCGGTACTTGTCGAACTGACAGATGACGAAATGGTCGAATATAGCACACTTTCGACGAAAATCGGGCAAATAATGTCCCAAAAGGAAAGTCAATCTAAACAAGAAATTCTCGAGAGATTATTAATCAAAAGAGCTGAACTTCTCAATACAGCAGAAAATAAACTTGCCGAGATATCAAACCTCGTAGCAGAACAAAAAGGGATGAAATATTCTTTGTTCTACTGCGCACCAGGTCAAATTGATGAGGTTGTAAAATTATTAGGCTGGGAAATGAAATTGCGAGTCCATCGATTCACCGCTGAGGAAGATATTCCAACGAGGCAGCGCCTACTTTCAGACTTTTCTGAAGGAAAACTCCAGGCACTTGTAGCAATGAAGTGTCTTGACGAAGGTGTTGATGTGCCTAGCACAAGGACTGCGTACATTTTAGCTAGTAGCAGTAATCCAAGAGAGTTTATCCAGCGAAGAGGGAGGATTTTACGAAAGTCACCAGGAAAAGAAGCTGCGATGATTTACGACCTGATTGCTATTCCTCCATCTGTTGGCATATCTGATGAAATCAGTATTAATGCGGAAAAATCTTTGTTGAAGAGAGAACTTCGAAGATTCGCGGAGTTTGCAGATAGTGCATTAAATACTCAAGTAGCATATGAAGTGATCTGGGATTTAGCCAATAAGTTTGGCATATATAGTTACTAGAAGGAGAACGATTCGTGAAGGAAAATCTTCTTGCACTCATCAAAACAATTGACCCAGATTTACAGGAATTGATCGCCGAAGTTATTGAAAAAGAACGAGAATATATTGACTACCTAAAACCTCGCGGGGTTAAAGAAGATATCCGTAATTTGATTGATAGACATGCTAAGCATGATAAGGTTGAAGGGGAGAAATAATGAAACTGGAATATATCCGGTTAATAAATTTTCGCCAATATTTTGGTGAGCAGCAGGCAGATATTAGTACTTTCAACGACCTTAATGTCACTGTGTTTCATGGTCTAAATGGTGCTGGAAAAACCTCTCTTTTTGCGGCGATTAATTGGTGTCTGTATGAAGCCGGGACTGATAACATAGGGCAACTTGTTAGCAAAGAAGCTGTAGCACTTGCTGACGAAGGCGCCACAATACCGTGTGTAGTAACAGTAATTTTTATCCATAAGGGGAATCGATATATTGCTGAAAGGGTAATCGAATTCAAAAAGGTTGGAAACAAACCTCAAAAAAGCAATGCGATCTTCACGCTTACGAGAGTAAAGAAATCAGGAGATTCGGAGACAATACCAAATCCTATAGGAGTTATGAACTCAATCTTACCGGCTAATGTCAGACCATATTTCTTCTTCGATGGTGAGAAAATGGACGATCTTACGAAGGCTGGAAATACAGAGGTCGAACAGGCAGTTCGTAACATTATGCGTCTGCCAACTCTGGAGCGCGCCCAGACACACCTACAAGAAACTGCGGACGAATATCGCAGGGAAATAAAGAAAAAAGGTTCGCATGAGCTAGAAGTTCTAATCGCACGTGAAGAGGAAATCCGCAAACGCAAAGATCAACTTCAAAAGCGTCGGGAAGAAGTTCGTGAAGGAATTCGTCTTAGTCGTCAATTTATCACTGATTTGCAAAACAAACTCCGCGAGTTGGAGGCAGCTAAAGAGCTGCAAAAAAGACGGGACTCAATTCAGTCCAGCCTGGAGAGACTTGAGAGGAGTGAGGAAGATGCTCTAAAAGCAATTCAAAAATTTGCCAATCGGAGTTACACATCTTTGTTATCGGAGGTATCTAAAAGATCTCTTGCAATACTTAATGAAAAAAGAGAAAAAGGCGAAATTCCTAGCGGCATTCGTGAACAATTTATTAAAGATTTGATCGAAAGGGGAATCTGTGTTTGTGGTCGGTCATTTGTTGATGACGATGAAGCATATCAACATCTTACTGCTTTACTAAAAAGGACCTCAACTTCGAAACTCGAAACTGAAGTGCAACGCCTTTCCGGAAGTATCTTTTCTCTCTCCAATAATACAGAAACTTGGCTAGAGACATTAAACGACCGCTGCAAGGATATTGCATCAATCAAGGAGGATTGTGCCAGATTGTACGGCGAGTTAGATGACATTAAGCGTCAGCTTATCGGGACTTCTATTGACGAAATCTTAGAATTAGAGAAACAGAACTCGAAATTTCAAAGACAGCTGGAAAATAGCCTAAGTGAATTTGGACGGATTGAGAACGAATTGGAATCAATAGAAGTTCAGCTAAAGGAATTGCTGAAAAAACGTCAGGACGCAGAGAAGAAGGAAAAGGAAATTGCTCTCCTAATCCGTAAAGAATCCTTAGCCCAAAGAGCAGCAGATGCTGTTGCTAAGATTAAAGATGAGTTCTTCGAAAAGACACGTCAAGAAATTGAAGTCGCAACTAAAGAAGTCTTCTCTAAGTTAGCATGGAAACAAGACCATTTCCAGGATGTTCAGTTGGATCAAGATTTCAAGCTTGAGGTTATCGATCGCTGGGGCACTCCAACAAGAAAGGAATTATCTGCTGGCGAGAGACAAATATTAAGCTTAGCCTTTATCACTGCGATGTCTCGGTTGTCAGGTGAAGAAGCACCATTGGTTATGGATACCCCATTTGGCCGACTATCTGGTAATCATCTTGTGACTGTTGCGGAAAACTTACCCGGATTAACCCCGCAATTGGTACTATTTGTAACTGATAGGGAATGGAGCGAAGCATCACAAACACGCCTTGAACCTCGTTCGGGAGCTCAATATAACTTGCGTTTTGACGAAAAAACGGGTTGCACTGATATTGTGGAGGTATCTTATGAATGACATAAAAGGGAGTGATAGGGTTAGTATCGAAGATGCTGTACACGATATATATAAGTTACTTAGTGAAAGGTCAGGTCAATCCCCAGAAACAGAACCCTTCATTCTTATGAAGGATGTTTTTATGTGGGCTGTCGCACTTGGGGTAAAAAAGGGGAAACGCCGTCCGTTACAGGGAGGTAAGGAACAAATATTCAGATGGGATCAGTTTTCTCAGGATGTAGATGTTCCCGCTCTTAAAATAATTGCCTTAGCAGAAACCAGTGATGCGGAAATTCTGTTGCAAGAGGACCAAATCCTTCGCATTGCGGAGGAGTACGCAAATGAGGGGATACGTGAACTTAAGAACGAATTGTTAGACCAACCAGGAGAAGCTTTGTGGAATTTGGTCAATATTCTTCGACAGTAATTAAGTTGTTGCATCTCGAATAAGCCTCTGTAATAATTGCTTATGGTGCCAATCGAGTTACGGATGTTTAGGTTTAATTATATTGCATTGATTTATTTGAAAGCTTCTTCGTCAATGTTGTGGGGCTAATTGTTTTTTGCTCATAAAATTTTTGGAATTGGCCATTTCTGAAGGTGGCGCAATCATAAATAATATTGAAAAATTCTCTTTTAGATCAACAACTTTCTCGAAGTAATTCCCGATCCACATCGAAGAATGTCGGGGAGAAGGAATGATAATGTGAGCTACATTAGTATTAAAAAGGCATTTATTCATCTAATATCCGAGATTACAAGCTCAATTGATTTTTTAAAACAAGAAGGCATCGATGCAATTCAGGTCAATGATATTTCTAAAGGACATGAATTACTTGAACTCATCAAAGTGATGACTGAATATAAAGCCCAGTTAACCAATTTATACGATAATTGGAGTAAAGATATTTATCAGCAGATTTCAAAGGAAAATCTAGAACAAAGGCTCATGGATGCAATTACTTCAACTGTTCAAAAAAGACCTTCCAATTCGAGTGGAAAAACTTCAGATCAACAGAGACATTTAAACATTGTTGATGTTGCAGACGGTCAAAACGAAGCAATTGAATTAAATCCTCCTCAACTAGGTAGTTTGAGATTTACGAACGTTATAAGTGGTATTCTAGGGGAACTATCAGTTGAGAATATTGGATGGAATGGATTTGTTAAAAAGGGTATTTGTTTTGCTTTAGAAAAGGGCATTCCGTTTGATACCCTTAATACACATCTCAACGTGAATATAAAACAAGGGGAGTATTATGAGCAAGGATATTCACCGATTCCATCGACAAATATATCGCTACAAAGAATGGATGCCAACAGGGCAGCAGAAAGTTTGATTCGTCTCTCAAAAATTATGGGTTGTAATCTTGATATATTAATTGAGTGGGGAGGTAATGAAAAAGCTAGATACCCAGGCAAACAAGGGCACATTGAGTGTAAAGGCGAACTTGAAATATAATAATCCCATTACCAAGTAAACCCTCAAAAGATTCACATGGATTATCCGACCTATAAATAACTGCCTTAAAGAGAAGTATCTAAGATGTAGGGATAAAATCAAATTTTTCAAGAAGATAGATTGAACAAGTAAGGCATGTTGGAATCCGCCTATCCACGAATGACTTTGCCCCAAAAACCCCCCTTACTGATCATGAAAATCTATAATGATTATTTGATGAACTATTAGGACAAATGACGTGGTTTGAATACATCTCATATTATAAACCGATAGCCAGTGAAAGATTATTATTAATTTTTGTCATGGTTTGGATTTAATCGGAGTATAAGATGCCGGAATTGAGTGGCGATCCACTACAAATTGCAGGAAAAGAGATTTTTACAAATATTGGCCTTGAGTGTTGTACAATGCTCAATCAATCACAATTGTTAGACATTCATCCGACAGGGTCATTTTCATCGAACGAACATCTTGAAATAGATTATCTCATCCCATATAAAAGTTATTGCTTAGTCGGAGAAATAACAAGCCGATCGAACAGGCAGGATGTTTCAAAGAAATATCAAAAGTTCAGAAATCATTTCAATTTATTAAGTGAGCATATCTCCCCAAACCTGTGGAATATCCTTGGTGTACCTCCAGCAGTGCAACGGGATTTTAGAGATGTTACAAAATTAAAAGGATTCTTCATTTCTACATCCCTGCAGCGATTTGATGTAAATTTTTTTAATGTGGCAAATATCCTCCCAATTTTTAAAACCGATTGGGAATTGCTTAAGGCTTATTCTGAAAGTATTGGTAACTTCGCTAGGGAACATTTTCTATCTAAATTTGGAGTGATTGATACCAGTTGGCATCAATCCATTGATCTCCATGAAACTAATCATATTTTTATCGTTACAAATAACAAGAAAATCGCCAGCAATGTAGGATTAGCTGACATATTCACTTTTGAGGTATCTCCGTACGATATATTACCAGTTACACAAGTCTTTCGAAGGGACCTTCTTCCCACATTGACATCATCAATAACAATGGATTATCAACGTCCATTACTTCTTGATAAATTAAGAACGATTCGTGAAAATCTCCTCTCAGATGAGGATTTTATTTTTCCTAGTAGTATTCTCGTAGTCCTGTCGCAAGCTTGTAGCTACTCACCCACGGAAAAAGCATTACGAATCCCCCTCAAATATGGCTCCATATCTGTGATAGATGGCCAGCATAGATTATTCTCATATGCAAGCGAAGAAGTCAGAAACAGATTGCAAGATCGTAATAGGATTATGGTAACAGCAATAAAATTCCATGAAACCGATGAAAAAATTGTATATAGATATAGCGCAAAGACATTTATTGAAATAAATACAAATCAGACGCCAGTCCCGAGAACTCATCTTGATGCAATTGCTTATGATCTCTTAGATGAAAAATCCCCAAGAGCCATTGCTGCGAAAATTTTATTAGAGTTGAACGAGAGGAAAGGGAGTAAATTATATGGATTGTTCGATACTAATAAGACCGGCCTTGGAATAATTAAGGTAACTACCGTATTAATGTCATTGAAATCGATTACTAATCTAGATTTAATAAACAGAGTGCAAAATGCAAGAGTAGCCAATATGGAAAATTTGCGCAGAGGTTACGAGAATTTGTTTGGCAACGATGACACGTCCATCTCTATCTCGGACCTCGTCAATACGGATGTTTTTATTGATAGAGGTGTTAGTTGTTTAGAGCGGTATTTTAATCATGTTGGATCTATTTTTACTCTAGATTGGCCTAAACGTGGCAAGGAAAACATATCATCCCTGAAGTTCGCAAAAATGATTTCTGGGTTTGTAAAATTGCTTTGGAAAGATTTTATTTATAACGGTGTAACTTGGGATGAGGTACAGAATGAATTAGAGAAAATCCGCGACAATGTGCTCGAGGTAAGAAACATGAAATTGTATGACGAAATTATTTTTGATCCTTCCAACCAACATATACCAAATGCAATTCATAGGGATTATGAACATTATCGATTCTTAAGCGAAAATAGACAAAAACCTACTTCAATTCAAGATGTGATTTCCAGAGGTAATTGATACAGATATTCTTGCTTAGAGCAGAGAGAATTGTCCAGCTATTGGTTCTTTTTAGTATATTTTATTTTCGCAATGCTGTCTGAACATCAGTTTCTAAGATTAATCCATCATTATCAATTAGACAACGAACGAGTAGTGAACGGTTTTTAAGAAAAGCTAGTAAAGCATTTGAACTGTGAACAAAATCACACGAGAACTGGTAGGAATTAGATTTAGATAAGGACAATGTATCTTCTTCATCTCATTATCACTCCAATCATCTGGGTGTGGAAAAAAAGTTGATCCAAGAGCAATGTCGTTTCTTACTATACGAACGATATTCGCTCCCAGACCCGACAAACAAACAAATTTTTGTTCTTTGAACACTGACTAAAGGCCTGAATATAAATCGTGAGATTTAATTACTTGACTTAAATTCACCAATATATCCTCACAAAGAACGATACTTGGTTAGCTTTCATAATTATTCTTCAAATACAATAATGCATTATCGATACCATCTCTCCTTTTCTTTATTGAACTTTTAATTTGAGGAGGATCAATTATCTTTATAACTGTTTCAAACACCCCAAATAAAAATAAAAGTTGTCAAATCAGTGGCCAATCTGGTTAAAAGTTCTGATCGCTTAACTTCAAATTCCCAAGCAGGTCTTCAATCCATCAAAGATTCGTAAAAAATCGTGCCCACATTTACTTTTAAAACATTCTCAGCGAGCATAAGCCACTCGCTTGAATTGTATCAATTGGTTGTGCTTAACCATATTATTTCCTGGCTCTGAAAATTGTTTAGATCGTCTGGTAAATCAGCCAATAGTCTAGACACTATAAAGCAAAGTTGATGTAAATCTATCAAATCTGGTATTTTTACTTCCTGAACTTTACAATACTTTTTTTATATGTTTTACCGCATCAGTCAATTTATTTGTTACATGATCCACTTCTTCTTGCGAGTTGTACCTTCCTAAACCAAACCGTAAAGAGTTATAGGCACGACTGGCTCCAAATCCCAAGGCCATAATCACATGCGATGTTTCGATTTTAGACGTTGTACAGGCGGAACCAACCGATAGAGCGACTTCATTTTTTAGTTGTATCAATAAGGAGCGGCTTTCCACCCCCGGTATTGCGATGCTCAAATTATGTGGTAAACGCAGTACAGGATGCCCGTTCAGCAGGACCC
Organism: uncultured Chloroflexia bacterium; assembly: GCA_963788305.1. GTDB lineage: Bacteria > Chloroflexota > Anaerolineae > Anaerolineales > UBA4823 > UTCFX2. The sequence continues at coordinate 219,700 of CAWBGK010000016.1, read as the reverse complement.
CTGGCACTTCAGCCTGCAAACCCTCCCACAGACAATCCCGCAAGCCCTGCAATCGATCATTCTCCCCTTTCATCTCGCACTTGGCTAATTCCAGGGCTGTTCCCATACCCACAATCCCAGGTATATTCAGCGTACCTGAGCGCATACCACGTTCGTGTCCGCCCCCATGCATCTGCTCGGCAAGTTTGACGCGTGGCCGGCGGTTGCGCACAAACAGCACTCCGATGCCTTTCGGACCGTAGACCTTATGCCCAGACATTGACAACAGATCGATGTTCATCTCTTGCACATCGATTGTGATGTAACCGACTGCTTGGGTGGCGTCGGTGTGGAAGATGACCTCGCTTTCATGAGCAAGGCGGCCAATCTCGGCTAGTGGTGCCAGCACTCCGATCTCATTGTTGGCAGCCATTATGGAGATAAGAACGGTTTCAGAAGTGATTGCCTGGCGCACCTCGTCCGGGGAAACCCATCCGTATGAATCCACCGGCAGATAACTAACCTTCCAGCCCTTACGCTCAAGATAGTGACAGGTGTCCAATACAGCTTTGTGCTCTGTGACGCACGTGATGATGTGTTTGCCCTTGGCAGCATACTGTTCGGCAATCCCTAGAATAGCCAGGTTGTCTGATTCGGTGGCTCCGCTGGTGAATATGATCTCTTCAGGTTGAGCGTTAATCACCGCCGCGATCTGCTCTCGAGATCGGTCCACTGATTGCTTGGCCTGATAACCGTACTCATGGTCAATGCTGGCAGCATTTCCGTAGATTTCAGAAAAGTAGGGCATCATCGCCTCCAGCACGCGCTGATCTACGGGTGTGGTTGCGTGATGATCCATGTAGATCGGGAGTTTCATTGCCCACTCTCCTGGGGACAAACTTCTTCAACTAGATGATTCAAGTCTCCGAGGTGCTTCACACGTTGAAATAATAAAACCACACCTCGGTTCAGATGAGCTAAGAATTGGTCTTCCAAGCACCCAGGAATGGGCAAGCCATCCTGGAAGCAGCGCTCCTTCAGCAAAGCAACAAACAGATTATCCCACTGTCCTAAAAGAGTATAGCGGTTGAATTCCCTGGCACCACCTTCAGGATAATCTTCGATCTTCGGGATAGTCGGTTCGCGTAAGGAAAGGCAAAAGCCAATACGGCAAAGCAGGTTCGGCGTCAGACCTGTCTTGGCTTTGAGATTGCGCAGGTACTGGTCGACTTCTTCACTAACCCGAATTCGGTTTATCTGCATGGTTTACCTCTGTCCAGAAATATCCATCATGTATGTCGGTTGCTCCACGTTCCGGGTTATAGCGAAGTTGATAGGTGTGAGAAATATTGGGTTGCAGGGCAGCGTAATAATTCTGATCAACCTCGGTATCGGTAGAGAATAGAATCACCTGATGGCTGACAATTGGGAGATAGTTCTCGATCAGGCTGTCACGATGCTGGCGATCTAACCGTCCCAGTGGGGTATCGATGACCACTGGGAAAGGCCGGCCAGAAAGCTGGCGGAGTGCCCACAGGGTAGCGATGGCAAACATTTGCTTTTCCCCAGCCGAGAGGCCTTCTTTGGGAATTCTCATAATCCTCGGCGTTATAGATCTTGATATGGAATTCTTCAGGGTCGATCGATACACGCTGTATCAGGTCAGCTTTTTGGATAATCTCATTGAAACGGTTAACAACCAACTCTTGAAGGTGAAGTAGCTTTTCCTGTGTCAATCGCTTTAAAAAGTTATCCAGCACCAGCTGGGATTTGGTAACTAGTTGTAGGCGGTAGTCCAGCTCTTCACCACCCCTTAGTGCTTCATATGCTTTTTGCAACTGACGTTGAGCTTCTTGACGGCGGTTGTTGAGCGAGCTCAGTTTCTTTTCTTGCTGACCAGCTATCAAATCTAGCTCACCCAACCTTCGGTGTTGCTGATTGAGCTCATCCATAAGTGGGCGCAGGACTTCGTCCTCGGGAACCTTGCGTAAGTTGGATTCGATATTTTGGCGTTTGCGTTCCAGGTCATCGAGAAAATCGCTGAGCTGTTTTATTTGACCAGGGACATCGGTAAGAGCCTGATCAATCCAAGCTAACAACTGCATTCGTTCAGGTTCAGACAGGTTATGGCGCATCTGTACGGTGGTCAATTCCCCGGGCGGGGCAAGCAAGTCTTCTAGTAAGTCACTAATTTGCCTAGCAATCCTAAATTTGAGCTCGGGGGAAACCTGAGAGATATCTTGAACGATTAGAGAGCTGTTCTCAAAGCGCTGCTTCAGCCTCTGAATTCTGGGTTCCATGAGCTGGAGGGATGCTTCCCATTGCTGGTACTGGGCTTCGGCGGCCAGTTGCTTGCGCACCTTTTGGCAAAGCTCGGGGAGCAGCGAAAAAGGCAGCAGCTTTTCAGCCAGGTCATGGATCCCTCGTGTGGTCTGACCCAGCTCGGCTTCTACTCGGGACAGTTCATCCCGTAGAGTGTTGCGAGCCATCCCGAAACCACTGCTCTCGCGACTGATACGCTGTTCTAGGTCATCCACCTTGCCGCGGATTAAAGCGATAAACGCTTCGGTCTGGCTTCGTTCCTGGCGCTGTACCTGGTACTCAGTTTCGATTACATCTCGGTTTTTCTGAGCATCTTCCACTTTGTGGGTAAGCTCCATCATCAAACTATCTTTACGCTGCCGATATAGATAGACATCCAGGTCCTGTTGTAGCTTCTCAACCACGCTCAGCCCCAACAGGCGTTTGATCTCCTCACCCAGGAATTGCTCACCGAGATCATCGGAAGCCAGTGATTGGATTTTCTCGCCATCAAAGAAAAAGAGATTGGCCACGCCTGCCGGGATCAGGTCGTCGATAAAATCCTGCCAGCGTTCTTCAGCCATATCGGCTAAATACAAGTTGTCTTTTTTAACAATCAGCTGCTCGGTTAAAGAGCTGGTACCCTTCAATTTCCAGGCGCGAGTGACTTCATATTCATGGGAATATCCAAGTTGAGCATACTCAAAGCGGAGACACACCGAAGCATGATTAACCGGAACCAGGATACCCTGGCGGCGGTGAAATTTACGCAGGATGGTCTCGTCATATTCTTTTCGGGTGGTTCGTGCTCCAAAGGCAAGCGCCCCGTATAAGCAGATCCGAATCGCTTCCAAGAGTGTTGTCTTCCCAGCGCCGTTTTTGCCGCCAATTAGAACAATCGAGCCTCCGACAGGTTCTAAGAAGAAGGTGTTCTTGCCCTGAAAGACACCGAAATCATGTAGAGTTAGCTGGAGCAGGCGCATATTAATCTAATCCCAGTTCCATCTGGCGGGATCGCTCAAGAGACGCGCGCTGCAAGACATCGGCTTCGCTACTCCACTCTTCTTCGAAGATACGATGAATTTCATTATAGATCCCCGACCGTCGGGCCATGCCTTGCATCTGGCGTTCCAGGTCAATTAGTCGAGTCACAAGTACGGTCGGTAGCCCCTGCTGTTCACACTCTTCCTGAATCATGACGTATTCGTGGGTTGAGAATGCCCCGCCTTCGTCAACAATCCATTTAAGATCTTTGCCCATCACTTCACGGTATATTTTCGGTACACTGTCTGCCCAATCGGATAACTCCGCACGCCAGATCCGGCGGATTTCATGAAGCTCAGCATCGGTTATGAGTAATAAATCAGGATCTGGACCATCACGCTGGACCTGTAACTGGAGCTGAAGCAACTCACGCAGCAACCGTTGGCGGAACTCAGGTCTGTATGGACCAGGAATAGTCTTTCCGTCTTTAACAATCGTCCGGCCATTGCGCCGCTTATATTCCCGATACTCATGTTTCTTCTCGGGGTCCTGGGTCTCAGCTAGACGGTCGCGAAACTCTAGAAGCGATTCCATCCACTCTTCACCACTATCGATTAGTGACTGCATCGTTCGATCTTTTTCTACTACTGTACAAACCCAACATCCAAAGCGACTGTTGCCACAAGAAGGAGTACTGGTATCCACAACTAGTGGGCATTCACCGGTCTGGCTTCTGCGATACATGGCAGCCAGATCACGATTACTCCCACCCCAAGGGGAAGGCACTTGCAACAGGTATAACCATACATCGTCGGTAGTAAAATCTTCGATCGGTGTATAAACCCATGCCCGAGCTAAGCTTGAATGGCGGCTGAGAACAGTACCGGGCATGAACTCTCGTTTATTCATCACCTGAGCTCGGGACATGCTCTCAATTTTACGCGCCCCTAAGATCATGACAACTTCACCCAGCTGGGCAGCCGTCTCCAGGATAAAGGCATTAGCCGGTTTGATCTTCATGCGTTCTGTGCACCAGCGAAAGCGGCGTGACGGTGCCGGATAGCCCATACCAATCAGGCGCACCCAGAAAGTATCTTGTACCGACGGGGAGACTTTCTGGGTCTTGAAAGGCAGCCCATATTGCACTGATTTTTTTTCAATTAGGTTCAACGTTGTGTTGATCTGCTCCACCACTACGGGCGTTTCAACCAGCGTATCGGATGAGATTACGAAAACTGGCTTGCTACGCTCACTGGCGGGGAGTTCGGCTAGGGCATTCCAGACAAGTTGTACAGTGGCGGTGGAGTCTTTGCCACCACTATAACCAATGACCCACGGGTAGTTGTTTGCTCGATAGGTTTCCTGAATTTCTCTGTGTAAGTCCTGGATAGTTTTCAGGGTAAAGAATGATGGTATATCACGGTCAAAATTGTTGCTCATACGTACCTGCCTAACAACTGTTCTTCCGATATTTGGTCACTGGGGGATAGCTCCAGACCAAGAATTTGCTTCAAATAGATGCCAGTTAAACTCACCTGCTGGGTAGCCTTACTTATCTTCCCATGTATCATCGCACGCCCTTCCCAGATTTCCGAATTGCTTCGGGACCAGTCGACAGATTTCAAACCAGAAAGGTGCGGCTGCCAGTCAACCGGATACTCAGAAACAAGGTCGGAGCCAGCGATGCCTAATGCTTGCAGTGTGACACCGTGAGCATGTATGTAATTTTCGCGCAATGATGAACAAGTAACCTCTCGACGGCGGGCTAGTTCCCAATCTGGTATCCAACGGCTAACCTCATTCCAGTATTCAACAGCAAAATCTCTTTCTGCATCGGTGATCCTCGTCTTGCGATTTTTTCTCAGCAAGGCTTGTGTAGCCTGATAGATACTGGATAAGGTGAATAACTTCGTCGACCGATTTGAGATGGAAGTTTTCTCCTTTTCTGTCAGATCTTTAAAGACCGGCACATTGGCCATCACGAAGCGCGCCAGTTCGGCAGTGGGTTCACGGTGTTCATATAAGACACCAAGTGATTGTGATGGCCGAACAGCGTGTTTATTAAGGTCGGCGAACATTTGTTGAGAGTGGGTCAGACCGGCATCGATAAAAAAGACAACAGCGATTGATTCGTCCCCAAGCCTGGGGGACTTCTTAAGAGCTTCTTCAATCGCTGCGCGCCGATGCTGGCCATCGTTGATGATCATGGGAGCATCCATCGGAACGATTAAAATGCCCACATTATGTTCATCACCAGATTCTTCTAATGGCCGGAATTCAACCTCCATACCTATTGAGGCAGTGATAGCAGAAAAGGTGTACTCTTTAGGGTTGTCCGTTATATAATTGGTTATCTCCGGAATCCGGGATTTGTTGAGTGTTCGTTGGGCTCGAAGTTCAGCTGGTACCCCTTCTTCGTCGTACATAAAGATCTTAGGGACTAATTTTAATGGACACATTGTAAGGTAGTATTCGCGCCCAGCCTGGGTGCCACGCAAAGCGGGAAAGTTATGGGTTAACTTCATGGGCAAATGTCCTTCAGTAATAATAAGTACAATTATGGAAGTTTATCATATATCATTTGGAAGTCAATATTTCTTCTATTTTTGTTGTTATTGAATATTCCTTAAAATAGATTCTCCCAAAGATTATTGACTTTATGGAACTAAGTTGCTGTTATTTGAATAATGCTTCATTGGATTGTAGATATTTGTCAAGGATAGAAAAAAGAATTTCATGAAATGGATTGCTAAACCGACGGGCGACATGACATTAGCAATTTGTGAGGGGGCAAGGGTTGTCTTGAGGATAGATATGCTTACGCAGAACACGCTTCAAGCTGGCGATAACGGAAATAAGCTGATTATTGCATGGAATGATTTAGCACTAATTGCTCTCGCTGTATCAACTTCAGATGATAATTCTCTAGTCAATCAATTACCGTTTGCTGGAGTTGGGATTAGTCCTCTACCCTGGACAATAGGTTTAGATTCTCACAAACTCTTCGTTCGTGATAACAATGGTAAATTAATCTGTAGTAAAGCGATTACTAAGACGAATATCTCTCAGCTACAGAATGATTTTGAAAAACTGCTGATTGCATTACCGAAGATAAACACAATTTCATTCATGGAATAGAATTTGCAGCATGTTATATGCAGAAAATGAAGAAGCCAACTAACTAAGTCCCCATCTCGTGCAGTCTGGCCAAACATGCCAGATAGCTGTTCATCCAGCCATTCGCTTCCCTGATTGTCATTTCAGTAGAAAGCCTGCGGCCGTTCTGCTTCACAACCCAGAAGTGATAGCCGCCCATCCGCAGCAGTTCAAGTTCCAAATTAGCAATTCTCGCCCCGGATTGTACAGTCATCGGTTTGTGCACCCAAGCCTCTTTGTTTATTTTTAAATTAACCCAAGTTGCTACCTAAACAGATAGTTGATACTACAAGCTAAAACAAAGATGGCAACATTCAATTCAAATCCTCGAGCAGTCACCGCATGGATCAACTTTGGCATCAGCCTCTCGATCATGCTCCCTGTAGTTTCGATCACCTTCCGATTTGAGGATTGCAGATAGTGTACCCATGGCTTGACGGTACATTTCGAGTTTGACTTCCGCAAGGGCGGCAAAAAACGAAACATATCTTGGAAGACATCCCCCATCATTCAATTTGTATATGCCTTATCTCCCGTGATCAAGGTTCCTTCCAGTAGATCAAATTTATTTGAAGAAGATCTATATGCTTGCGTTGGCCATCTGTTGGGATTTGAAGCATTATTCTCCCGAATTTTATAATCCTGCAATAATTGTTATGCGCCGTCCAAAGCGAGTGTCACCATTATTAGCGCCAAAATGAAGGTTTACTGAAGAATTTTCTGTATCTGCTTTTAGAGAAATGGTTAACGTGCCTCCAGCAAAATTCTGGATTCTGCCATGGAGGGTCAACTGATGCGCATTTTCATCAAAAATCAGATGGGTTGGAAGGTAATCGAGGCGGGTTCCACCATTAGGCTCAATCCAAATCTTTCCGGCACCACTTTTACCTGGTTCGAGAAAGCCTATTAAAGTTAGAAGAACATCAACATCACCTGCTGGCACATCTTCAAACTGAAATTGACTGATCACCGCAGGATTTTCATCGGTAACGAGACCTTGAACTTGGATATGAGCGTCATCTTGGTCGTGATAGGTTCTTACAGTTTGACGATCGTGCGTGACAGCACCTATACTTAGCTTCTCGGTCGAAATGCTTCCATCTGAAACGGTGAACGCCTGCACCGAATATGGAACGCTTCCCAATTGGACCCGAGGCGACATTTCATCATCGGCGCCAACTGTAATTCCTAACCAAAGATTACCAGTCGTCGTTACAATACTTTGTGATATTGGATTTAGGCTACCCAATAGAATATTAAATAATCCATCACTGATCTCTACACTGTTGGGTCCGGTCCACTGCTCCTCCCAAAGAAGGGGTACCCCCCGACGAGGCGTTGTATAACCGGAAAATCATTCCATAAGTTCCGGTCAATGGATTCCCCGATGCATCTGCCAAACGGCCCTGATATGAAATGGAACTTATCGATGAATCCGTGGATTCTTGAGCGAGTAATGGGATTGCTCCAGCAGATTGCGCCCAAAAAAGTGCGATTACTACGACCAAGGTAAAAATTACGTTCCCAGGTGAAGGTAGAAGCCATGATGGAAATCGCTGGAATCTTGGAATTCGAATGTTTATTTCTCGGTAGTCCATGGATAACCTCCTGAATAATCTTAGAAAAGTACAATATTCATTTAACTAGAGTAAATCCGCGAACATATCCAATTATTTTTGGATAACTGGCAAATATATCTGGTACGTGTAGCTAGGACCTGAATAAACAGGATATGGGTCGCTCCAATTCCCGACGCTATCCATGACCTGGATCCAAACAACCAGTCGCTCATCGAAGGTCCAGTTTATAATCTGCTCATAGGGAATGATCTCCACATCATCGATAAATAGAGGGTCATTGCTTATCCGCATACTAGACACAAGTGAAAGCTCATCATAGGCCAGGATGGTCAACTGGCGATCATAGCCTGCACCTGGGTTTGATTCAGCATAGACGATTGGACCTGCCGAATCGATAATAAAAGTGTCACTAATGACCTCCGAGATATTACCCGCCAGGTCCCTGAATTGGGCATAAAATGTTCCCTGTTCTTTACCTTCAGTGTCTATCTGGGTGTGCAGTGTATCACTAAAAGGCTGCCATGCAGCGTCAGTAAACCCAATATTTTCGCTTATTCGCATGTCTACATCTTCGCTCAAATTATCTTCCCAGCCAAGATAAATCGTTGCTGTCACTTCCTCCTGACCAATAATTTGCGGAACTACCACAATGCCTCCCCATGGGGCTTGTGTGTCTAAAACAAAACTCGTGTCGGATGATGAGGAAACATTACCAGCACTATCCTTGAAACGAGCAAATAATGTTTTTACACCATCATCACCTTCTGGGGTCCAGGGTTTCAATGCCGAGAAAGGTTCCCATTCGGCACCTGCGAACCCCGGAAAAAGACTAAATTGCATTTCAGCGATCCCACTGTTGTCATCACGTCCATTCACATAAATATCAACGTTTCCTGTTGATACAGAAGGAGCTAATATTGCCATCGGCTGATCGAATCTTGTATCACCAAGCCTGGTAATATTTTTCACACCGCGATTATTTGACGATGAACCAGAAGGGGGGATATCATCTCCAACCAGGATTTCCCCACTTGGCGGATTTGGATCATAGATGACGTCATCAAAGAATACTGCATGAATTGAGCCGTTTGCCTCCTTGAATGCAGCATATACGAAACGCGGCATAACTTGTTGCCCGTAAGTGCCGATGGTCCAGGCTTTGCTCTCCGTATATGCCTCCCATTGCGCATCACTAAAACTGCCGTCATTACTGATCATCATTTGCTCTGCCTTCGGCGCACAAATGGATAACATCACATTGGCTTGATCGGTAAATGCTTTGCTATCATTGATGCTGATGCGCGGGAATTCGCATTCAGGTGACTGTTCCACTGATGGAGGTTCGCCAGGTGGAGGCAAAGGTGGTGAGAAAGGCGCAGGCTCAGCTGCCAGAAAACCAGGTTGAAGCGAGAAACCTGAGCTAGAAATTGTTGTCTGATTGCTTGGAATACCGACTTGACCTACGCTGCAGACCAGCTGATAGGTTAACGACTGAACCCAAGTGGATACATTACCGGAGGCAAAAACTCCATTGATAAAATTAAATTCATCATGTTTTGGTCTTTCCAGTGGTAAAGCCTGGCTACCTGCTTCATATCCACCAGATAATAAGAATGATGTGCTCGTTATCACCGGGGAATCCGTGGTTTGACCGATCGTGCTGCGCCCATTATAGCTGGTCGAGCTGTGTTCGCCTGCACCGGCATTCATCTGGTAATCGAAAAGGCGATAGCTGATTGATTTTGGCTGCCCGGCATTGACATCGAAGTATACTTCGTGCATAACCGGCACAGAAACCAGGCCTACACCATCTCTCACCTGGACATGGACAGGCCAGGATTGCCGACTGATCGCCGGGACCATCCACGATCTTTCTGTCGCATAGACTTCCCAATCCGTCCAATTCTGACCATCATGGGACAAACGCATGGCTTTTATGCCACTCCCCTCATCAATACCGGTGATATTTAGATTTACCAGAGTTTGTTGCGTTTGAGTGATCCCACCCCCGAAATCGAAATCGACGCTTGGAGGAGAATTATCATATCGCAATGTGAAGGCAGTCGTCCATCCTTCTGCTTGATTATTGACATTATCCACACTTCGAAGTCGAAGGTAGCCAACACAAGCCTGATTTATGCCGCACAATGGAGCAGGATTTTGATAGGAATTGGCAGTAATAAAATTAGCACTGGTACCGCTCGTGTCCATCCCCCAATATGTGTAATACCCCTGAGTACCAGAACCCTCGTCATGTGAAGCTGGCCATGAGAAATTGGCGATGCTGGTCGTATTTTGCCAGGTTTGAGTGATACCCTGAGTATGGATGATATCGGTCGGGTTTTCCGGTGGGGTGCCGTCATAGCGATAAGTATACAAGTCAGTCCATGAACTCCAGTTTCCAGCGATATCTCTGGTCCGGCCTCGTAAATAATATGCACCGGTATGCACCCCGTTCGGTTGGGGAGTCCAGCTTCGAGTATCGGTTGACAGGAAGGTCTGATAGCTGATTTCCTGCAGGGTCCAGTCCAAAGTAGAATTGATAAGCAAAAAGCCCGGAAAGATTGTCAAAAGACACAGCCCAGGTAAATGTTGGAGTGTTTTGCATATTTTGCCATTGATTGTTGATCACCCCATGTGTTTCTACGATGCCAGAGGGAGGTGAAGGAGGTGTCCGATCGATTTTGAATTGTATCGACTTTTGATTCTCCTGATTTCCGACATTATCGATAGAATAATAATTTATGGTGTGAGTACCGTCAGAAACCATTTCGAAATTGACTTCTGATCCATTGATGGATTGCCACCCACCACCATCGAGCTGGTATCGAACCTGGCTCACACCGCTTCGAGCTCTACCGGTGCTGCCGTCTTCAGACCTGAGCTTCACTTGAATCACAGAGGTGAACCATGTCGGCCAGTTGGATTGATTCGCCTCGTTATTCAGGCTGATTGAGGTCGAAGGTGCAGCTTGATCAATCCTGAGATCTAGATGCCGACTGGAAGTGCTGTTCCCATAATTATCATAAGCCACAAAGTAGATATCATTCTGTCCGGAAATTCCAGATTGGGTATGAGACCAGCTCCCAGTGCCTGAGTGGCTTGACAGATTGCCGCAGTTGTCCCCAGAGCACCGCCACTCAATACGGTTCAGCTGGTTTTCGGGATCGGAAGCAGTTCCAACGAAGGTCCAGTTTTGGTCTTTGCTATTAATCGCTCCGGAAGAAAAACTGTTTCCATTAGCTGTCCGAAAATCGATCGACGGTGGATAATTTGGAGGTTGGATACTAAAATGCCAAGGGGTTGGATTCCATCCGCTTTCAGCACCAAAAGTATCCCTGGCTTTTATACGCCATTGGTAAGTGTAGTATTTTCCATCCAAAGTATCGGGCCGCCAGCAGCGATCGCTTCTCCATCCGCTGTTGGGATTGATTGCACTGCCATAAACCTCTGCATAATACAATAACGAATCTCCATCAGGATCGCCCGGGTTGTTCCAGCACAAGGTTGGCGCACGTCCATCTGTAGAAACGGACCAATCAGAAGGACTTTGTGGAGAAGGAGTATAAGGGGCGTGGTTTTCACCACAATTTAGTGAATCATATACTTGTATAGATGATACTTGATCATTCAGACCGACTATATTATTAAATTTCTCCCCATAAAAATTTCCATCATCACCATAGCGGCATGCCCAACCACCATAACCGTTATAATCGGCTTTTTCATATAGCTTGACAGACCAACCCGATTTTATCTTAATTGAAGAGGCTTTGTCATTGAAACTGCCAGGCAAATTTGTAAAACCTGCGCCATTACGGATAAAATAACCAACGTTTTCTCCTTCGTTACCACATGAGTTAGGGTATTGCCCAGAGTAATGTTGGTACAAAATGACATCACCAGATATAGGACAAGGTATTGTCTCGCTCCCTTCTGCATATAACCATTCTAACCTATTGATATTGTTTGAGTCACGTTGCCATGGCACATTCAACCATGCGTAAGGATCAGCATTCACATCCCAATTTATTGTCCAGCCCTCGATATTAAAGGATCCTGTGTTAGGAAACCGCATATGTACATGAAAATGATTCTCATCTTGTGTTGCATATCCACAACCTATACCTTGCTTGCCAAAAGAGCCTGGTTTCAACTGACCTATCTCATCACCTTGATTAAAAGAATAGTTTGTATGCAAATTATCGTTATTTAACAAATGTGCAAAAATAAAATCCCCTATTTTAATTGCAACACTTGTCTGATCATTACACACAGCACCAATAGTCCCACTTATGGCTGCTAAGAGTCGGTTTGGTGCATGTCCGGAGGAAATATCTCCGTCAGAAATGAAATCAACTGCTCTGCCAATAGTTCCACCATAATAACCGTTAAAATCACCACTATGGACTCCTTTTATACCATATTGCATTTTTTTTCCAGCTTGCCATGGGAATCTTACAGTAAATGTCGGTAATGTTCTTGTTGGCGAGAGAGGATCAAGATTTTCTTTCTCATTTTCACCCAATATATTTTCCGGTAAATTTTTGATTAATTCAGAATATTCAATAGTGCCTTCTATTGCCCCACTTGATATTATTCCATCTATTCGTTCAACAATCATTACTCCAAACCAGCCTGCCTGATCCAGACTCCATTGTTGTAAAGGACCAATTTTAGTAAAGCCAGCTATGGAAATAAAGAGCCAATTTTTTTCCTCATAGATCGAAGTTATTGCAAAATATTGGCACCCATTTAGTACTCCAATTGATTCATTCAAAACCATTTCGATTTTTTTCTGAACAAGATTATCTGGGGTCACTGTACCCTGAATCATCGTTATGTTAGCTGAGTTTATAGTTGAGTTTTGACTAGATAGCCGAATTATCAGTGCGTCATTTCCATAAGCTTTGCTTGAAGGAATTCCAATAAATCCGACAATCAATATTATTCGAAATATTGAACTTAAGATACCGGGAACTATCTTCATCGTTGCACCTTCCATATACTTGTTGATCAGTCGAACGATACAGCAGATAGTCACTGTGATAAAAAAGTTATTTCTGGTAATAATATCTGATGATCAAATATTTTCAAAATCGGAATAAAGGAGTTGCCAACATCCTTGGATATAATAATCATTATTATTACCAAAATAACATTTCCCTATCATCGTTAAAGAAATTTGTTTCAAATTTATTAATTGGACTTGCAATGACATATTACGTAGGTTATTGTTCACCCAAGAAAAGCCTCATATTTAGCCAGTCGATGGTCAATCCAGCTGTTTGGATCCAATTTGTAAGTAGTATTAAGATATCTATTGCCCAAAAGCAATCACACTGAAAGAAAATGGTCCATGAATATATACATCAGTAGGATCAGGAGATCCAATTTCCGCAGATATTACATGGGTGCCTGGTCCTAACGGCAAAACAGCACGCCCGGAAATTGAAGAATATGAACCTAGACTTGTGTATATATACTCTCTTTGATTCCCGTCAACAACGATCACGATTGCTGCTCTAGAACCACTTGAGTGCAGAGGAGCAGTGAGGGTGATATCTAAAATCACATTTGTTGTGACTGTAATTGATAGAGGACGATAGTTGACGTCGGTTATGGAAAACCAGCCAGGCCCAGTTACTTTCTGTTCTGTAGCGAGCCATGTAATATAACCATCGTTTTTCACGGACATCTTTTCTGAACTTACGCTACCAAAAGCAATCTTCTCTGTAGTTACAGCTTCATTTGCAATTTTACTGGTTGTAATGGTGTCATCTGGCAAATTCGCAATGGTTGAATATATAGCGTAGGGCACACTCCCCATCTGCACCCGGGGAGCCATCTCATCATCGCTACCAATTGTTATCCCCAACCACAAGTTATTATTATTGGTGATGATTGTTACTGGTATCGGGACTAAGCTCCCAAGCATGATGTTAAACAATCCGTCGCTTACTTGCACGCTGTTTGGACCGGTCCACTGTTCTTCCCAAAGATGGACTCCACCAGTAGATACGTTGTACAACCGAAATATCATTGAGTAGGTTCCCGTCAATGGAGAACCACTAGAATTTGCGAGTTTACCCTGGTAAGAGATAGTACTGGTGGAGCTCTCTTGTGCAGAAGGAGCTTGCAGCCCGCGAGCCCAGACATTCTGGGTCAATATTAAGACGAGCACAATCAATAAGGTCCCCCCATTGGATATGTACGTCCGAAAGAAATGGGCCTTTCTGTTTTGTGATTCCTGTACTGGTATTGTAGTTTCAGCTTCTTTTTGTGCCCTTTGCTCTTCACGGTACTGGTCTATCGTTTCAAATATTCTGGAAAGAAGACTTTGTTGAGTCATTGTTCACACTCCGAAAATCATCGATTATCAAGTTGCATCAATATTGGGGTAAAAGGATTTTTAATAAGCTTATTCTCCTCGAACTAAAAAATTAAATTTGGGGGATTTGTCCTCTCTAGGAGAATAATAATTGATTGATAGTATAACTCTCGTTTTATAGAAAACCAATCAGAATTTGTATTATCAGAGCAACAAATATTTCCGCAAATGAGCCAAGTCTTCTATTGACAGTGTTTTGACGACAAACAAATGAAAGAAAGTTGGTCAAAAAACCAATACAACAGAGAGAGAAATACAGTTATCTCAAAAATCAGGATCAATGATCTGGACTTTATAGTGGACCCCAAAAACTGGACACCTAGCTAAGGGTGAATTATGATCCAGGAAAGGGATCCACAAGACAGAAAGACGGAAGTTCACGCCAGAATTCAAAGCTCGGGTGGTACTGGAAATGCTCACCGAGCAGAAGAGTGCGGCCCAAGCCAGCCGGGAGTACGGGATTAAAGACTCTGTCCTAATCCGTTGGAAGCAAGAATTCATCGAGCGGTCTCCAAAGCTGTTCGAGCAAGGGTCAACCAGCGACGACAGCGACCAACACATTGCAATAGCTAGAGCGGATGATTGGACGCGAGACGTTGGATCTGGACATGGCAATAAAAGTCTCCAGGTACTTGAACTCCAAAAAATTTCTCTTTCATATCAATCTCCGCAGACAGTTAATTAAAGCTGCCTCATGTGGTACCGCCCCTATGATTTCTCGGCAGGTCAGATTACTTCGGATCTGCCGGCTGGTTAATAAAAAACTCTCGGAAATCAGACAACTTCATAACAACAAGGGAATTGCCGTATTCAGTGCCCTCTTTATGGATCACAGCCAGCGGGATATCGCCCGGGTCTTCCTTTGCAGCAATGGCCTGGTCGACTAGCATCAGCCATCAGCCCCCAGGTGGGGCGCTTGCTGTGCTTGATCTCGATCGAATACCCAGATGTGATCACATCGTTCTTCCCGCCCCCCCGTTCCCGATTGCGGAAATCAGCCCCACGCCTCTTCCCATGCGGAAAGAATTTCGCAATCTCTGCTTCAACGTGTTTCCAGGTCTTTGTTGGCTGTGTCATATCAATACCTACAATCAGTTTTCCGAATGTTGTGCAGGCCTGCGGTCAGCGAGTATTATGAGAGTTATGCTCCAAATATTCCCGCAATCCCTAGTCGTTGGCCATAAACTGCCTGGACTTTGTCTCTGATAACATTCCGCACATCTCCTATCTGCTCAGCATCCGTCCAGTGCTTCCGCAGGACGGAAGCGCACTGCTTGTCAAGCTCCGACTGGCCAGCGCATTCCATCCCGGCGTCGTCGAAGGCCCTGTCGAAACCACCTATTCCTGAGAACAAACTTAGATATCTCACTATAAACCCCCTAATTATTACAGCAGAGATATTAAGAAAAAAACTAAACAAAGATCTTCCAGAAGAGTTTCAACCGATGAGGTATTTATTCATCGGTTAGTCTCGTTGTCCCCTTTAAAGTTCGCATTGATCGGCATCTCGTTGGCCATCTTCAGGACAGCCTCAACCCAGTCTAAGTTTGGATTACCTCCAGGCGTCTGGATTGGAAGTGGATGGTGCCTACGGCAGGTGCAGACCAGGCTGGTATAGTGCTCACGCCAGTCCCCTGCCTTCTTGCCCCTGCCGTAGACGTGGTGGATTTCCTCACGCCGTTCCTCGACGCCGAGCAGAAACCAGCAGAAGGCGCACTGGTCTCTGTCACGCAGGATTGCCAGTTTAGATTGGACTTGCCGGAAGGAAATCAGTTCATCGTGTTTACGGCTTTTGTCCGCAAGGCGGTCTGCCTTCTTAGGCTTTTCCATCCAGGTCACGTTTCCCGAAGAGGTCTTCGACGGTCTCATAGCGTTCGTCAACGGTGCACTGCTTCTCTGCACAGTGCCCGGCGTAGATGTCTGCAAGCTCGTTGAAGGGCAGCTTTGAGTGCCCACGCACCTGGGTGACTTTGATCGATTTGTGGCGCTTAGCTTCCCGTTCGACAAGCTCCCAGAACTCCCGGTTCTTCTCGAGCAGGCTGCGCCCTTCAAGGATCCGCTCCATCCCGAAGCGGACGTACTGCGAGTCTGTAACGATCTCGACGTGGCTGGGGACTTTAAGCATCCGCAGGCCGAGCACGACGCCCATGGTCTCGGACTGATTGTTGGTCGTGTCGGGCGAGTACCCGCCGACGATCCTGACCTTGCCCTGAAAGAAGAGCACAGCAGCATGGCCTCCGGGGCCCGGGTTCTGTCCACCACCGTCTGTCCAGATGCAGACCCTCTCCATCAGACCACCTCATCCGGGTCGTGCCCGAGAAGCTGGGCGATCTCAGCCAGCTTCTGCCCGACGAGGTTTTCACGCTCCTGCTTTCCGATACCGATCAGGTCAAGCGCTGGTTCCATGTTCTTCGGGATAGAGACGTCAATCGTCATGACTCCCATGACCGTTACCCGGTCAAAGTTGATAAGCTCGATTGGGTATTTTGCTTTAGCCATTGATCCGTCCCAGTTTTGTGAGTTTCGAGACGTCCAGCGTCTCGTTTGGAACACGGGTCGAACGCACGTGCAGGGCTTCCCGATAAGCCTTTTCCAGGGTAGAAAGGACAAGGGGCTGACCCTTCAGGTTCAGGTCAACCCCCTGATCTTGCAGCCGTTTTGCAGACGCCCAGGCGAGGGCGATATGCTTCAACAGGTCGAGGGACGCATCGTCCGATTGTTCACCTGAGAAGTAGGAAGCCAGCACCTGGACATCTGCACCGTACCGCATACTAGAACGGGAACTCGCCGAAGTCCGGGTCTGCACCACTGTCAGCGCTGGTATCTGAGCCGTTACCGCTCTCAGCGACCTCTTCGTTGGTCTTGCCACCGTGCAGGGAGCGCCAGCGCTCTACGATGAACTCGTGACCGTAGCGCTTTTCACCCTCAGAAGTCTCCCACTGCGAGGTGCGGTAAGTTGAGTCGACTTCTACAAGGGTCCCTTTCTTGCAGAACTTGGCGATGTTCTCGGCGTTTTTGCCGAAGGCGGTCAAAGGCACCCAGTCGGTGTGCTTTTTGTCACCGAAGCCGGTGTCGACGGCGATCCGCAGTTTAAGGACTGCGCTTCCGGAGGGGAGGTACTGCATTCCATCCGGATCTTGGCCAAGTCGTCCAGTGAAGATACATTTGTTCATAACAGTCTCCTTATGCATTAACGATGCTATATAAATATAGTAAATAATTATAAAACATATAAGAAGAAATGTCAAGAAATTTATTGCAATAATTCTGGAAATATGCTATAATTAATAGTACGCATTATTATTCGGGGGGTAATAGAGGTATGCTGCCTTTAATCCAAAAAGATGACAGCCAGGAGCAATCCATTTTGCTGGAAGACTCTATAGATAGGCTTCCACAAAAAGAGAAAGCCGTGCTTGCACTGCGTTATGCCGGGTACACCCAGCATGAGTGTGGTGTGATCATCGGCGTGACGAGATCAGCCGTTGGGTTTATCCACAAACGGGCGATAGCGATGGTCAAACGATTTGTAGCGGAGACCGAAAATGGGACTTCATAAATGCCTTGCCGGATGCGGTCGGATTATTACCTGGCAGTTTGCGCTCTGCCGATCCTGTGAGAAGCGCTACGGGAGCAGCCCGCTGAACTGGCCGGATTGGCTGAGATTTCTGTGGCGGGACGTTCAGCGTGAGCGTCGTCAGACCGTTCGTGTTCTAGAGCACGAGGTTCCTTTCGGCGTGATGATCGACAATGTCACGCCAACCAGCGGAAGAAAAAACCAGAGGCACCGCCCCGCAGATTAGCGAGATAATTCTTATGACCGAAGAAAATAATAAATTGATCATCCCTGTCACCGGGCAGGAAGAGTGGAGCGTCCTTGCAGACCGGATCAGCGAAGAGGTCGGCGATGCGGATCTGCCGGAGAAGGTCGTCAAGGCGACCGAGCTGCTCCTGGCAGGGTTCCCGCTCAGCAAGGTTGCTCAGAAGATTACCATCTCTCCAAAGACGATCCGAGGCTGGCTGTCCCGCTACCCGACCATGGCTGCGATCGTTGCCAACAACCGCAAGTTGCTGACAAATTGGCGGATGTCCCAGCTTGAACAGCAGTTCCTGCTTGCGGTCGAGCGCTCAAAGGACGTGCTCGAAGCACCGTTATCAGGCACGACGCCGGACGGTGAACGGATCGACCCGAAGATTTTGACCGTGGTGGCGGCTCAGGCCCGGTACATTATCGGCCTATTTGCAGCTCAACAGCAGTCGCTCACAGTTACGCACGAGCTTGGCGACACGGTGATGAAAGCGCAGGACAATGCGCTGAGCTACCTTGCTGAAAAGCTCGGAGAACAGCAGGAGCGGGCTGCAATCGGAGAGCCCATCGAGGCGGTCTTCCGGGTGATCGATGCTTCGTCGGTCGACAGCAGTGGACCGATGCTGGACGAAAACGGTGGCTCCCCCTTCGGCGAGATCGGGGAACTGTCGAAGGACGACGATGGGGTCCTCTGCCACATCTGTGGTCAGCGCAGGGCCGGGATGTCGAAGCACATCATCCACAAACACAACATGACGGTCGAAGAGTACGAAGTGCTGTACCTGCTGGAGCCCGGCAGCATCCGCAAAGCGGAGGGCTACTGGTCGAAAGACCAGACAGATTTACCATCTGAAGGCTGATGGCGATTGAAGGTAATGAGATCAGAATTGTGAGAGATGTATGGAGCTAAGTGATAAAATAGCCAGCCTGACCAGGCGTGATCCGCTGAGTTTTGGGATATCGTATATCGACCTGCTGGAGGGAAAGCTGTGGGAGGTCTCCACCAGGGCCTGGGCTACAGAAATCTACCAGACAGCCAACCCGTGGCTTGTTGAGAAGTACCCGACGGGCTATCCCCGGCGTGTTGTCGTGACGAAATCGACGCAGGCGGGGATATCCACCTGGGCGATGGTGAAGATGTTCCACCTCGCCGTGAATTGGCCCGTCCGTATCTTCTACACGCTCCCTCGTCAGCAGGACCTTCTCGACCTGGTCTCAACCCGAGTGGATCCGATGATCCGCTCGTCAAAGTTCCTGCTCGGCAAGCTCGGCAACCCGGACAGTGCCCACTCAAAGCGCATCTCTGACAGCTACCTGTTCTTCATGGAGCTTACGACCGAGCCCCGTATGATGCCAGCCGACTTGTTGATCGTCGACGAAGTTGACCTGAGCGACCAGGACAATATGGCGACTGCAATCAACCGTCTTGATGCTTCCCGCTGGAAGTTGACGTCCTACCTATCCACGCCGACCGTGCCGAACTTCGGAGTCCACGGGCTGTACATCAACTCGGACATGCGCCAGTGGATGGTGAAGTGTGAAAAGTGCGGGCAGGAGCAGCCCCTGGATTGGGATGCGAACCTGCGGGTCATCGGGGCCGCCAACAATCCGGACAGGGTCTTCTACGGGTGCATCCGATGCAACGAAGAGATCACCGTCGAGCACGTCCAGACAGGGCGCTGGGTCGCCCAACATCCCGAGCGTTCGCTCGACCTGGTCGGGTTCCATGTCCACCAGATGCTGACCACACCAGCCAACACCCTCTACCGCATCTTCCGTGACCCGACCACCAGGCTGATCGAGTTCTATCGCAAACGTCTCGGAAAGCCCTACGAGGTCGGTGGTGGATCCATCGAGAGAGACGATTTCCTTGCCACCTGCTTCGATGACCCATACGAGTATGAGGCGGCTTGGGATGGAAAATCGGCCTACTATATGGGCGTCGACCAGGGCAACGAGCTGCAGGTGATCATCAGCAAGATCCCTCCGAACTCAAACAGGCCGAAGGTCGTCCACGTCGAGTTGATCCCGATGATCCGGGGCTTCGAACGGCTGAGCCAGCTGATCGAGATCTTCCACATCCGCAAGGGCGTCGGAGATGCCAACCCGAACCGCCATGGGATGATCGCTCAGGTTCGCCGATTTCCTGGGCGTTTCCTGGTGGCTGACTACATCGAGCAGCGAGAGGTCTGGAAGGTTAAGGCCGGGCTGTCAGACCTGCCGAAGGTCAAGACGAACGTGACGATTGACCGAACGACAGGGTTCGATACGCTGATGGAAGAGATCAAAGCCGGCAAGTGGCAGCTTCCTGGTGAGCCTCCGGCTCTGCATCCTGATACCGAGCTTGTAATCGACCATCTTACTTCGCTGAAGCGGGACGTCGAGACCCGCCGGACGCAGTCAGGTGAAACGCAGATCGGGGTCTGGCGCAAGCTCAGGTCAGACCACTTCGCTCACTCCTGGCTTTATATGCTGACGGCCATCAAGATCGACCGTGGCAGAAACTACAGGATCGCCGTGATCGGGCGCAGCGATGACGACGAGCAGGATGCAGTCGAGACCGATGAGTACAGGCCATCACCCGGATGTGATCGTCAGGGCGACCGCAGTGCTGGCGGAAGTCCCCGTCGAGCAGCTGCAACTGGTACCTCGGCGACGGCGAGAAAAGTGGATCACCGATCCCGTTCCCGCTCCGGTACAAGCTCGAGATCGCAAGGAAGGATTTCAGCGAGGAGGACATCTTCTGGGTTGCACAAATGCTTGCATCCCAGAAGAAGAGCATGAAGTAAGCTAGACAGTTAAGCATTAATATGCTATGATTAATAGTGAATATAACTGGTTTATCTGGGTCAGTAGATAATCCGGAAAATGGGTTCTTCTTGAGCGTTCGGGCTGTGAGGTTCCCCGTCGAGCGGGGCAATCAAAAACAGGCTACGTCTGCTGCTGACAAGCGTTCAGTCTTCCACCTAATTCCCCCTTCAATCCCAGAGCAGGTGAAACCACAGTAAGGGCTGTGCCGGTCGTCCGTAGTGCGGGACCGGGAGCCTGCAAATGTATACCCCGTCCTGTTTGAGGGGAGTTAGCGGAACGGAGCCTTCTCTCCGTACTCGGTAAATTACAGACCTGGGCGAGTTTGACGCTGATGGCGGATGCTGCCAGGGAAAAGGGTTTCCTCTTCGGGTTTGTCCCGTTAATACCCCTTACGTCCAGCGAGCGGACGTACAAAAGAGACGATGGCGAGTGATGGCATTCTACCCCCCTATACGTAGTGAAGAAAAGCTGACTGACCCAACAGGTGTCTCTTTTCCTTTGTTACGTATAGGGGGGATTAGGTCATAATCTGTCCGGCTCGTGAAGAGCGCCCCACCCTAGAATAAACAGTATCACAATTTGCTCTAATAACTCAGAAGTTAATCTTACAGAAGAAGAAAAGTGCAAGAATCCAAGATTAATAAGGGGTAACCATGATCCTTATAGGGAAAAAGACGATTGAAAGTACGCTCGACGATCTGATCAAAACCCGCATTGGCGATGTCCTGCACGAGCTTGATCCGAAGAAGACTTATATTCTGATCGTTCCGGAGACCCTGGAAATGGCTGAGATCAACGAAGCCTTCCAATCGCTACCGGACAATTTGAACCTGGTCGTGCTCCGTGCGAACGGAGTAAAACTTCTTGAGCTATCACATTAGGAGGCTGAAGTGTCTGGACGACATATCTATGTAGACCTTGAAACATCCGGGCTGAACCCTGATCAGGGGCACATGATCCTGGGGATCGGCGCTGTGGCTGAGCTCGGGATCAAGAAAAGGGAAATCACTGAGTTTTCGAGGCTCGTCAGGCCCACCGATAAGCAGTGGGCGCTAGCCCATCCGAAAGCCCTGGAAGTAAACGGTTTGACCTGGGAGCGCTTGATGGATGAGGGCCGTCCGCTGAATGAGGTCAAGGACGAGTTCTGCTCCTGGCTGGTTGGCGGAAGAGTCCGTGTATCGACCGTTCAGTATGTCGGCCAGAACCCAGAGTTTGATATAAAGTTCCTGAAGTGGTACATGAACGGGGAGCTTCTGCTTATCAACTTCCCAATGGAGCCGCTTACCGACGTGAGAGACCTGTACTCGATCCTGGTCAACCGCAAGGTCATGCCGTACCTGAAGAACAGGAGCGGAAAGAACATCAGCATGGCGCTCGGCGTTGAGCCAGAGCCTGACGTCCACGACTGCCTGGAAGGTGCCCGGGTTGTCCGCAGGAACTACCTGAAGATCGTCGAGCTGCTCGGCCTGAATGGCAATAAATAAACATGCAATAAACCTTGACATAAGAGCATAAAACTGCTATAATAATAAGGGTGTTTGACATGTGGGCCTCCGTATGAGGGGAGGGCGGAAGAAAAACTTCCGCCCCTTTCCGTTTAACCAAGGAGACATTATGAACTGTTCTAATTGCACATACGCAAGGCCAATTCCGGGCGATGCTCACTTTGAGTGCACGACGCCTGCAATATCTGATAAAGACCGCCCGGTATATGGGTTTCGTCCTGACGGTGTCCGTCCGTGAGGCGGCTATAAAAGCCGGGTACATTCCTTCTGGCAAACTAACCGTGGGTAATAAAGACCACACGGTAACGATCAGCCTGCACGGGATCTACAACGGGTGGGCATGCTGGCCGGGCAACTTTGACCCGACCTGGGTCACAGACTGCTCGTATTTCAGCCAGACCACAAAATCCCAGGAGAGTACCAATGAGTGTTAAGAAAGTCACGTATTTTTGTCGCAAGATAGGGGCTGTAATCCTGGCGGCAGCTGTTCTTATCGGGGGGATCGGCTTTACCAGGCAGCCGTCAGACAAGGTCATCCAGGTTGAGTTTCGCTCTTCGGCGAGGTTTACGGTCGGTCAGCAGTTTACATGTAAGACGACCAGGGTGGTCAATAAGAGAAACGGAAGCATAGTTGTCCGGGCTGACTGTCTGGTACAGCAGCCGTCAGCGTATAGATGTGTTCCTCCAGGCACCAAGGAAGCACCCAAAAGCACAGCTACACCGCTGCCCTATCCGGGGCCAATCGATGTGCCACCACCGTACCCGAGGCCAACCGAGACGGCACTGCCGTACCCGTAAACTTAAGCTAACTCAATGCCCCTGTATTTTCAAAAGAAAGGCCAAGACGATTGAAGAATATGAAGCTGGAATTGTTTATCAGAGTCACACAACCTCAGGAGGGTTCCAATGAGTGTTAAGAATGTTCAATACTTGCTAGGCACGACCTTTTCTTCAACAGTCTCCCTTCCGACTGGCAATCATCCGATGCTGGTCTTCATGGAGCTTTACTTCAGTGAGAGCAGGATTGCCGTCCTTCGACCGCCAGAAGCTGAAGTGATCATCGACGAGCATTCCGCCAAGATCTCCGTCCCTCCGGACGTGATGGAAGATGCTCTTACTGAAGATGAGTTAGAGTTCACCTATGCCATCTTTGCCAAGCCGTGGGAGGGTGACCGCCAGGAACTGCAGAGCGGTTCGTTCTCTATCAGAGGGCAGCTTGACCTGCGAGATGATTTCCCAGTCCTGCCGGAAAAGGCCTCTCTTTTTCCAGGGGTAATCATGCATTACTCAGTAGTTCCACAGACGGTAGAAGCTGCTGCTGTATTAGCAGCTACAAATTTAGACGAAACTGAACAGACCGTTGCTGCTGGCATCACTGACCCAGATGTTCCGTGCGTTCTTTCAGTCACAGGAAGTGCGGCAGGAATGTCTGAGGACGTTTCAATCAACGGGCTGAACGCTCAGGGTGAAGCAATCACAGACACCATCGCAATGAGCGGGACGGATACGGTTGAGGGTACAAAAGCTTTTATGACTGTAACGTCGATCATAATGCCAGCAGAGACCCATGCCCATGCGGCGCAGGTCGAGACCGCAACGATTGTCGGTACGATCTCGACTTCCGGCAACGCTACCGTGACGGTAACTGCCAATGGGATGACGGGATCACCAAAGGCAAAGTCTGTTGCTGTTCTCGAGAACGAAGACGCAGATACTGTTGCTGAGAAAATCCGTACAGCCTTGGCCGCCGACGCAGACGTTACCGCCATGTTTAACGTCAGTGGTGAGGGTGCCGATGTGGTCTTGACCCGCAATCAGGTCGTTGCCAATGATGGGACGCTGAACATTGCTTACACCAACGGCACATGTGCAGGTCTTACTCCTGATGCATCCAGCTCAGATACTACTGCCGGGGTCGCATACGATAAAGTGAGCATCGGTGTCACGAAGAAAATCGGTATTCCACACATTGTCGACAACGCAGCTTGCCTGCTTGTAAAGCTGTTTGATGGAAGCACCGACGAAGGGACGCTGGCTGTTGACGCTGACGAAGTCGAGAAGAATATCTTCTCGATCAACGGAACTCCTAACAGTGCCAAAATCCTAGACCTGTACTATATTAAGCTTCCTGAAGAAGATCAACCGCCTGCAGAAGAAGAAGGCGGTGGTGGTGGTGTACCAAGCTAATCTCAATAGCCCCCGGTGAAAGCCGGGGGCACTCTAAAAGATGGGGACCCTATGATAGAAGGACATAAGATTGTAGACGTAAGCCACCACGTTGATCGACCTAACTACACCATGATGGAAGACCAGGGTGTAGAAGGGGTCATCGCCAAGCGATCTCAGGGTAGAAGAAACCTGGACGATACCTTCTTCTATCATTATGAGGAATCGCTCAAGCGCAACTGGCTCTTTGGGGCCTTTCACTACATGGAGTATACGTCGACAGCTGAAGAGCAGTACGAGTGGTTTACGGGCAACCTCAAAGGGGTGAAGGCGTCGATCCTGGCAGCGGATATGGAAGACGCCTTCGGGCAGTCTCGTGCCAGAGTGACTGCTGTCAGCTTGCGTTTTCTCAAGCTCCTGGAAGGCTACCCCGGGCTGTGGATGGGGATACCTTGGGTCTACACCAGGGCAAGCTGGTTTGTACCAAATACGTTCCGTTCAAAAGAGTGGGCAAAGTATTTCTTATGGATTGCCCAGTACAAAATAGACAAGCCATCGACCATCCCGGATTGGGGTGAGAACAACTGGACGCTCTGGCAGTACGCCATCGTGCCTGGGAAACCCTATGGGGTGAACCCGTACAAGAATCACTGGATCGATGTAAATACGTCCAATCCAGACAAACCATTTCCGACGAAGGAAGAAGTTGCAGCTGTTGCCGTTCAGGAACCGGCTGTGATCAAGCCAGTAAGCGTTTCTGGGTCGATTTGGATCGACGATATTGAGTACACAATCGTTCGAAAAGTCTAAGGGAATGAACTGGCATCGATTGGGGAGTGGCGCTAAACATCCGGGCAAAACTAAAACTGCCAACTTTAAGGCATTCTTTCACGATCAAAAGACCCGCATAGCCGATGCGTTATCCGTCCTCTTCGCCAACAGACAGGTGGCTCTGGCTCCAGTAGTCCAAGCCTAGAACTCTGGTGATAGGCTGCTCAGCGCCCAGGAAGCTGAGATCGTCTGACCGCCGGACAAGAAACTAAGCGGAACGCCCGTAAAATGTGACCCTACCTTCACAAGACGTGGGCTCGATCCCCACCATTCCCGCCTGCGAAGAGATGACAGAGACCAAATGATAAGGTTTCTGTCATTTCTTATTTATTGGTGATTGTAGTAGTTGATCATGAGCTAATCAAAGGAGAATTGATATGAAGAAACTGATTTTCATCTTATGTGTACTTGGCCTGATTGCGGCTGCCCCGCTCGGTCTGACCCGGGTTACCGTCATGAACAAATCGGGATATGCTGCCGTCATAACTTTGGATGGCTTTTCGTCCGAGCAGTTCGTCATCGAATCCCCCAATCCCATTTACAACCTGCCTATCGCTGTCGGCACCAAAGAAGTCCCGGCGCAGTCAGTCTGGACGATCCTGCCAGGTATGTACGACGTGACCGTGGTCTACATGGAAAACGGAATTGAAATATACCGCTACACAGAACGGCTGAGCTTCGAGCGCAAATCAAAGATTGCCCTGCTGGCCCCGAGGAAATCTGGTGTGGAGTTGTGCAACGAGCGATACGAAGAGCCTGAACTGAACGAATGCTTGAAGTCGCTGACCGGTATCAAACCGTCCGACAACAACAACTACAAGTATCTGCCGACGATGTGGCTTGCCAAATTGAAATACTAATCCACGCTCTGGCTCAGCCCAAATAAATTAGCCCCTGCCTTGCCAATAGACGGGGGCTTTTTTCTTTTTGGCAGCCATGCCGATTGAAGACATTGAAGAGTACAGATGTGAGAACCTGGAGGCGTAGGTGGCGGACATCTTTAATATCCGTAAGAAAACAAGCAAACTTGCCATTGTGCGCTCCAATCAGCCGACTATGCGGGTAGGCGGTCAGGAATATCTTGTTAAAGACCTGAACCCAACTCTTCAAAAATTCAGCGATTTCTGGGATTTGATGGACACAGTCAAGCGCCACGGGTACATCCGCAGCGCTATGGCTGTGATCGGGAGATCTACGGTTGGGGCCTGGTGGACGCTGAGGCGTCATGAGGAGTACGGTAAGACTGCTCCTGATCGACACCGCAGGCGTCTTTTTGATTTCTATATGTACAAGAACCGTTCCTGGGAGAACATCAAGGATTATCAGAACCTTGCCTATAAGCTGATGATCGCATCCCAGTATCTGCGGTTCTTTGGACAGGCAGCCTTTCAGATTATTCGGGACGAGAACAACATCCCGCTCGGCCTTGACTTCCTTCATGGGTTCATCGTCCCGAATGTGGACAGCCAGGGGGTCTTTCGTACACCTGCGTTTGTCCAGTACCCGGAACGTGATCCCTCCGTTCGAGTTGATTTCACCAATCCAAGGGACATTGTCTATCTGACCCTGCCGGATTGGGAGGGCTCGCCGGTCGGAGGGACGGATATTGAGGCGCTGGCTTCCTTTACCCTGCCTATCGATATGTACCTGATGCTTGCAGCTCGTGAGTACATGAAGAACCGGGACAAGCCGGAAGTCGTCTATCAGCTTCCTGCAGACATCAACCAGGATGCATTCGACAACTTTGTCGAAGAGATGAGTTCCCGCCATGCTGGGGCCGCCAACGTAGGGCGCAATCCGATAGCTGTCCAGGGCGACCTGAAGGTCACCGAGCTAAGACCGCTTCCGAATGCACTCCCTTATCAGGAGTCACGCAAAGAGGCCAGGGACGAAGAACTGGCCGTGATCGGTGTAAACGGCGGCAAGCTGGGTCTCTCGGATTATCTGACCAATGCAAATATGCGGGAGCTGCGCCGGGAGTTTCATGAGACCAGCCTGCTTCCGCTGTTTATGCTGACCGAGATCGGCCTTTATGAGCAGGTGCACGTCCGTGAGTTTGGGTATCCGGGCTGGATGTTGAAATTCAACTCACCGGATTTCCTGAACGCAGTCGAGAAGGCCACCGTCCACATGCGCTACTGGCAGATTGGAAGCCTGACGCCTAACGAAATCCGCTACGACCTCGGCAAGCCAGCTCGTGATGATCCAGGAGGTGACGAGTTCTATGGGCAGGATGGTGCTGAGATGGAAGCCAATGAGCCGCAGGGCAGCCCACCTGAAGGGCGTGAGCCCGAGCCTGACGATCCGGCGCAGGTCGGAGAGCCGAACGACACGGACGCAGACCCGGAGCGTGGTGACCAGCACGACGATGAGCCACGGGACCGGATGATCCGTGAGCTTCGCCAGTGGCGCAGGTTTGCGCTGAAGCGGGCAAAGCTTGGAAAATTCCCGGTTGCAGAGTTTAAGACGGAACATCCTTCCAGAGGACGTCCATTCCGAGATCCAGCTTTTGCTTGGGAGCTCTACGTCTTATGAAGCTGTAGCCGATGTGTTTAACGTAGTTTTTTCTACGATATCAGACGATTGAGCCGGGCATTTAACGAGAACCTGCTCGGCGGGGGTGAGAGATGGCTGTTATTCCAGAAGGTAGAAGCAGGAGCGAATGGCTCTGCATTCAATGTGGGCATATCCTTGGCAGGGTGCTCGGCGGTGAGCTTTACCCGTCTGTACCGTCGGAGCTTCTGCATACGGCTGGTCCAAACCTGGTTGTTGACTGCCCGAAGTGCGGGGCACGAAAGGTCTTTTATACGTCCGACCCGGTTGTCCGGGCGATCTATCAGCTTGTGAACGCAGTATCCGCTGAAGCTGCCAAGGCGATGGTCGCTCAGATGGGACGAGCTGTGCATGAAAAAGACCAACATGTGTAGATTTTGCATTTCCCACGTGGAAACAATTGAAGAGAGTGAGGAACAAGATGGCTAGATTTCCAGGCAGTGTTACGTCTCGTTTTTACCGCCAGGGTACAGCATATGCTGTTGGGGCAATCGTGGATGGGTTTATCTCTGGCGAAGAAACGAAGGTTCTTTACGAAAAATGGAACGAAGTCTTGGGGGGTGCCGCTCCAGTTTCAAGGCGGGGTGAAAGCCATCACCTGCCAGATGATCCTGGACGCCCCGGATGCTGAACTCCGCAAGGCTTACGGGAAGAAGATGGCAGATCAACTTCTTGAGGTTTCGAAAACCAACGCCTGATTTCAAGGAGCGTATATGGCAAAGACCGAGGTCAGACAAAAAGTATTCCACGCCATGCTCAACAAGGGCATGGAAAAGACAGCGAAAGATACGCTGTTGGTTCGTGGCTACTTTACAAGTGACAACAAAGACGAAACCGGCGACATTATCACCCGGTCTGCCACCGAGCGGGCAATCCCGAAGTATCGGCAGTGGATGAATATCCGCCTGATGCACCAGCCTATCCCTGTTGGGAAGGTTCGCCGAATTGGATCTGAGGACGGGCTGGAGTGGAACGAGCTCGAGATCGAAGTGATCGATCCGAACGCAGTTTTCATGGTTGAAAACGGCCTGCTCCCGGCGCTCAGCGTTGGAATCCTGGTGAATTTTGAGGACATCGATTTTCTTGAAGACGGTGGATTGCTGATCAACGACTACCAGTTGGCAGAGATCAGCCTGGTTGATCACCCGGCGAACTACGACGCCTTCCTGAAGGAGACTTCCGGTCGAGCAAGGCCTGCAGATGATGGTTCGCCAGTACGGCTTGGACGCCATCGACCGTACGATGCAGCAGATTAAAGAGAAGGAGATCCCTATGGAGACGGAAGAAGTGGTTATTGAAGAGACCGAGACGAAGGCTGTCGAGGAATCGGTTGATGACGGAGCAAGAAGAAGTTGTTGAAAAAGAGATTGTCGAAGAAGAACCAATTCTCGAGAAAGAGATTGTCTCTGAAGAACCAGAGATGATTGAAGAGCCCATCGAAGAGACCATCACCCTTGACCTTGAACCCAAGTCCACACTTGGACAAGGCGAAGGCGAAGAGGAAGCACAGCAAGACCCGATGGCGTTGTTTTTCTCAGCCAGCGCAGAACTGGTTTCGACCTTTAAGCTGATTGCCGAAGAGATGGCCCAGATTGTTTCCGATCTTAAATCACTGAAGACCCAAACAGAGGTTCCGGAGGCCACGGAACAAGTTGAGGGTGATGCGGTTGAGATTGAAAACGTCACTTGAGCCCGAACAGCTTGAAGAGACCGAGCCAGAACCATCAACGGCTGTTAATCGAAAAGGAGCGGTTCAGGAGACCGAACTTCCTGAAGTGGCTGACGCCGAACAGGTCAAGAAGACCGTGAAGGCATCTGGCCTGCAGGATGCACTCCGCATGCATTTTGGTGTATCCAAACAATAAGAGGATAATCATGTTTGCAAATAAGCAAGCTTCCGTAATTTCTGAACTGAAAAAGGCTCTGACCGCAGCCAACACTCCGGATCTGATCCCCTACGATCTGGAGCAGACCCTGTACGAAGAGCTTTTAAACCTGCAGCCTCTGCTCTCTCTGATGAGCTTCGGCCAGGCCGAAGGTCTTACCCATGAGTATCGGCTCAAGACCAGCCACCCGATGGCCTGGTTTGAAGGCGAAGAGTCGACCGCCACCAACAAGCAGGGTGCTTACACCCGCAAGACCGTTGCGCTGAAGATCGGCCGCATCTGGGGTTCCGTCTCTGGTTTTGCCCAGGCAGTTGACGAACGCTTTATCAACGCCCTCGCCGAAGAGCTTGCCGGTTCCGTCCAGGGTATGTCCGACCTGTTCGAATTCGGCGCTATCTACGGCGCAGCTGATGATATCGGCTTCATGGGCGACGCCTACCAGTACTCTGGCATCCTGCCCCGCATGTACGCTTATGCCGCCGAGAACGTGGTCGACGCAGGCGGAAACAAAATCGAGCTTGCCGATCTGGACTCGGCTATCGCCGCCAGCGCAAAGCATCGCCAGACCCGCACGGATCCCTACATGTGGATCATGGGCCTGCAGATGAAGCAGGTTGTCGACGGTCTGCAGACGAAAGTCTCCCTGCCGTTGTCGAGCGTGACCCTGCAAGATGGTCGGATCGAAATGGCTGCCTACGGCAACCGCCCGATCTACGAATCGGACTACACCGTCCCCGAGAGCGCCACGACGTCACCTGCCTGCACGGGCACCATCGCATCCGGTGGCGCTCTGGCAGCCGCAACCTACAAGTACCGCATCTCCAGCGTGACCGCTTCCGGCGAACAGGTTGGCGGAACCGAGTCCAGTGGTGTGGTCGCCTCAGGTGGAAACCTCAAGGGCGAACTGACATGGACCGCAGACGGTGACGCTCTGCAGTACATGATCTGGCGGAAGAAAGATTCTGGAGCCTACCAGCTTCTGGACATCATCCCGGCGCTGACCTACTCGGCAGCTGGCGTGGTCAACGGCCAGGTGGAATCCTACACCGACGCAGGCGCAAAGACCCCCAAAGCGGTCAAACCGCTTGAATCCGGCGAACAGATGATCGTCACCATGAACATGAACCCGGCACGTGGTGCCAGCTTCATCGGTAAGGTTGACGACATGGGACGCCAGGTCGGGAATGCAATCAGCTTCGTTGAGTTGGCCCGGGTGAAGGACAGCTACGACTACTTCCTCAAGACCTACTCAGCGCTGAAACTCCCTTACCCCAATTTGGTAGGGTGCATCCGGCACGCCAAATTAAGCTAGTTTGAACCAAGTTAGTCCGAATAGTGGGGCTTGAGATAGCCCCACTGCTCCCTCAGCCCCCGCTAATCCCGGGGGTTTTTCTTAATTTATCTGTAAACGATTGTAGTATTTGAGGAGTAGTGAGATGGCATGGGAATTTAGCTCAAAAGAAGACGTAATGGCTCTGCATCCTATCCAGCAGTCAGAACTGCGGGATGAGTGGTCTACCATGGTAGAGTCCCTGATCCGGGATCATCTTGGTCAGCCGTACCTGGGGGTCACGCAGGTGATCGAGAATGAATACTACAACGGGGACGGGACCTATATGCTTCGTGTCCGCAAACCCCCGATTGCTGCTGTCCAGCAGGTGCTGGTCAACGACGTAACCCTGACGGCGTCCGACTATGTGGTCTTTGACGACCATATCTCCCTTAAGTCGCAGGTCTTTCCTTTGGGGACGTTAAACGTCCGGCTCTACTACACCTCCGGGGACACCAATATCTCACCGACCATCAGCCTGGCAGCCGCCGCTATGATCGTGGCGATCATCAACTACAGGCGTAAAGCCGGGGCGGACTCAAGCCTAAAGTGGGGTGAGGCTGAGCCGAGGGTTGGAGAAGCTACTCCAAACCAGATCGGATTGACGTCTCATCTGATCAGGATTATGCGCCAACTGCTCAAGCGCCCACGGCTGATGGCTAGGTAGACGATGGCAAACCTGATCCAGTTTCGGTTTGAGGGCGCTGATGACATCTGGCAGCGCCTTACAGGTGCGGAGAAGACCAAGGTTGCCAACGACCTGACCAGGATCTGCGCCAGGAAGGCTGCTGATGTTGCCATCAAGCGCATGAAGTTGGTCTTGAAGCCAGGACATCAGTTCAGGGTCGGGGCATCAGGCAAGGCGTCTGAGAACTTTGGCATTCAAGAAGGGGCATCAGGCTCCAGGGTGACTGTTGACGTCGTAGAAGGCGGTTCGACAATTGCGAATGCGATGATCCGTCAGGGCATCCAGCCCGGCACGTTCCCTCCACTCGGCGTCCTGCGCATGTGGGCCACGGAGAAAGGCATCGACCTGGCCCTGGATGACCCGGAGACGGACTCGGGCTACCAGAGGGTCTCAGGCTATACGACCAATTCCGGGATCAAGCGCCGTTCTTATATGCGCCGGATCAAAAAGGGCATGGGCAACCGCAGGAAAGAAGATTCGCTCTTCGCCCTGGCGATGCAGATTAAAGAGCACGGCTCCTATCGGCCTTCATCCGACTGGATGACCTATACCCCGAAGAGCGCAGGTCGTGGCCGTTTCGATTATGTTGCTTATACTTTGAAGCAGGACTATTACTTCAACCAGGTTGTGCTGGGGCTGAAGGATGCGGCTTTGCTGTACGCCGACTGGCTTGCCAGTGGGCAGAAACCGTCTGGAGGCAGGACGTTCACAGGCGGTACAGGCGGATTTTAAGCAGGGGGAGCGATGGTAGGCTACAAGGCGATTGAGGACGCATTCATTGCGAGGATGCTGGCAGTTTTTCCAGACAAGCTGAACGAGAACCGAATTAAAGCCGGGGACCCGGACAGTGTGTTTGATGCGATCTTTACTGAGGGAGCGACCTACGGTGTGATCCTTGAGTTTGCAGGGGGACGGCAGGATCCGCACCCTGTGATGTCAAAGATTGACTGGCGCTGGGTTATCAGCGGGATATTCGTTATTCTGTATACAGGGGTCGAAGTGGAGGCGGACGTCCGGGAGATCGCTTCCCGGCTTGCGGATATTTTAAACAGCGATCCAAGGCTTGGAAGCACGACACCGCTGGCACGGGTCAGCGAGGTTGGTGTTGCAGAGCCGACCAAGGTGAACGACACCCCGTTCTACTGGCTTCCGTTTTCAGTGGAAGCATTCGACCGTTAGGAGGTAATGATGAGCAAGGAAGAGAAGCTTAATCTGGAGGATTTGTTTGCGTATGGTGAGCCGGAACCGGCTGAGCCGAAGCAGTTCGTAGAAGGTCAGGAAGTAGAACCAGCTGCCGAGATTGTCGTCGAAGAAGCTGTTGAAGAGGAAGCTCCAAAAGAGTTTGTCTACGACGCAGAAGCAGACAGTCTCTGGAGGAGCAAGGCCTGGTTTCGACCAGACGGCAAGTGCGCCCGGATCAGGATGAAGCCGGAAGAGATCCCGGCAGGCAACTTCAAGCTTGCGCTTGGGATGCTCAGCAAAGCGCTCGAACCTGGAGGAAAGCTTTTACTCCCAAAGGCATTTGAAGATGCACTGAAGCAATTTGCCCTGAAATTCGGGCTGAAGGAATCGGGAAAAGAAGGGAAATATATCCTGTTCATAAAGTGATTTTTTGCATTTCTTCTCCCAGATTGATTGAAGAAGGTGAGAGAAGAAAAAGTGTGTAGCCAGGTGACCATGTGAAAACTCTGTGTGTGGCAGTGATGGCAGATAGCTACTTAGGAGGAATTTAAACATGGCAGCAATTGTAGGAATTGACGCACGAATCGATATCGCTCGTACTGCCCCGGGGTATGCAGACTGGACGCAGCTTCCTGAGCGTAATGAGTTTTCGATCAGCATCAACGTGGATGCGGCCGAGCATAAGGTGTTCGTTGCATCCCTGGCAGACGCCTGGGTTGAGAAAGCCCGAACCTGGATGGCCTGGAGTGGGTCGCTGAGCGGTTATTATGACGATGCAAACGACACCATCTTCGACACAGTGGTAGAGGGCGAAGTTGTAAAGCTGCGCTTCTACGATTCCCAGCGAGACCTTACGAAGTACTGGGAAGGGTTTGCGATTTTGACCTCCGTCGAGCACGGCGTGAACACCGATGACTTCGCCACGCTGAACGTCGACTTCGAAGGCCAGGGAGCGCTGGACCGAATCAGCTAACCCTCGAAGAGGGCTAACCCTCGAAGAGGGCTAACCCTCGAAGAGGGCTAACCCTCGGGGAACCGTTAACAGTCGATCGGGCTAACTGAAGTCAACCCCAGGTGCCTGTGTAAACAGAGCGCTTGGGGTTTCTATTTCTTTACAAGGAGAATACGATGAGTGAGGAAGAGGTTTTGGAGTACATTGAAGTAGGCGGTAAGCAGTACCCTGTAGTGAAGACAGGACGAGCTCAGGCACGTCAGGTTATTCAGCTAACGAAGTGGCTCTCAAAGCATGGCTATCGAGCCGCCCGGTCGATCAAATCGGACAAATCGGTTGAAGAGCTTGACGGAATCGAGTTCATTGTACGGTTTCTTGAAGAACTAGACGACGACGCTCTAATCGATCTATTTACGGCGCTCGTCGGCTGTGAAAAAGAGGACTCAGAAGTCTACTTCGATATCGCCGTTCTGATCGAAATCGCCGTCCAGACTTACAAGTCTCAGCCAGCGGTCCAGAAGATGTTAGACCGTTTTTTCTCGCCTCCCAACTCTACCGAGAATCCCCAAGGATCATCCACGACATCCGAGCTGCTTATGGATGGACAGACGAACTGATCTTCGATCACGTCGATCTGTATGGGACTTCATGGCTGACAGATACCTGGAAGATCATCCGGGAGGATAAAGCAGAGAGCTTTCAAATTCTCAAACTGCTGATCCCGTTGGCGCAGACGCCGATGGACAAGGAGTTTGGGAGGAACTATCAGAAGTACGGCAAGAACGTCGATACACTGCTTGATTCGATGGTGCCGTGGGGATCGAAAGCGTCTCGCAGGGGTGCGCTCCTGCGCAGAAGAGGTGGACCAAAGCCTGGTGAGGTTGTTGTACTGCTGGACGGAAAGGACGCTCCAGGTAATCCGCTGTTCAAAGACGCTAAGATTTCTCGGGGGTAGCTCATGGCTGGTGGCAGCGCACAGGTTGTTCTAAAACTAATCGGTGATTCGTCATCTCTTACAGCCGCTCTTGGAAAGGCAGGGGCGGCTGCTAAGAGTTTTGTCAACAGCGTCACCAGTTCGTCGTCGAAGGTCAACAGCCTGGGCAACAACGCTCAGGCCGCATTCTCGAAGGTATCCGGCAGTGCGCAGAAGGCCAGCAATGCAGTCAAGCAGGTAGGCAAGGCTATGCCTACCAAAATGCAGGTTCCAGCCGGGATGAGCAAACTCATCGACGAAGCCAACGCCCTTGAGAGGGAATTTAAACAACAGCAGGAAGTTGTCAAGCAAGCCGAGAAGGCCCTTGCAAAATACAACACCGCAATCAAAAATCTCGGAAAGAGCTCGGGACCGAAGCGTGACGTGACTGGTCGCCAACCTCGAAGCGCAGAAGAAGAAGCTGGATGAAGTTGCGGCTGCGTCTGCTGCTGCCGGGGCAAAGCTCTTCAACGCGACCATGACAGGAGGCTCGTGGAGCACAGGCCAGTCCAGGCGACTCTGCAGGCGTCCGCCGGGATGCAGAACTTCTCATCGAAAGTGCAGAACGCAGTCCAGCAGGTTAAGTCACTTACTGCCGGGATCCTTGGTTTTAAGAATGGGGCGACAGGGGGCTTCAGCGCTGCGGCTGGTGGGGCTCTGAAGCTGGTTGGAATCTTCAGTATTTTAAAGAAAGCTTTTAGTGGGTTCTCTTCAGGTGGAGGAAAGGGGGGAGGCACCTCCGGGCTGATGGCGTTCGCCAAGGGGTTGGATTACGTCCGCCAGCAAGCGATGAACCTGAACGACACCTTCCGGTTCATGGCCCAAGGCATCACCAACTTTGGCCGTTCGATGATGTTCTTCGTCAGCCTTCCGCTGATAGCGCTATTCAAGGGGCTGGTCGGCGGAGCCATCGATTTTGAAGATGGAATGATCCGTGTCCAGAAGACTTCCGGCCTTGCAGATGAGCAGATCGCAGGGCTCAGCAACAACCTGCGGGAGCTTGCCCGGTCGTCGGCGACGAGCCACACCGAGCTTGCCGGGATCGCAGGCGTCCTGGGCCAGATGGCGGATTGGGAGAGCATGGGAGCAGGGGCGGTTGACTCGCTGTCCTCCCTGACCCAGACTGTCCAGATGTTTGCGGTCGCAACGGACATGAGCGGTACCGAGGTGGCGTCTTCGCTCGGAAAGATCGCTAATGCATTCGGCTGGAACCTTGGTACGTCTGCCGAGGAAGTCGAAAAGCTTGCCAACGTCATCAACGTGTTGGAGAACAAGACGGCTGCGACTGCGCAGGAGATCATCACAGCCGTGACGGAGTTCGCTCCTTTTGCGAAGGCATTGAATGTTTCCGCTGCAGACGCCGCAGCTTTTGCGGCGGCCACGGTCAGCGTTGGCTTGAGTGCCAATGAGGCTGGCACGGCTCTGAAGAACATGTCGATTTATGTTGCCAGGAACGCAGAAAAAGTTTCAGAGGCGATGTCCGGGTACTCGGAAGACTATTCCTCTGCCGATAAGGTTCTTCAAAAGATGGGCACAGATTCTGTCCAGGTCTTTCTGGATATCCTGGACGCAGCCAGCAAGAGCGAAGACCAGATTGGTTCCATGCTGGCCCTTATGGGAATCGCTGATCTGCGTGGAGGTCGAGGCATGGCGGCCTTGAAGAGCAACGTAGACCTGCTGCGAGACAGCCTGAAGCAGGCTCGTGGAGAGTGGGTGGCGCAGAAGTCGCTGATCGAAGAGTACGAGCGGGCGATGACATCCACAAAGAACCAGCTTGCAATGCTGAAAAACAATGTCATAGACGCCGGGATCACAATCGGAGACACCCTGCTCCCGGTGATCAACGAAGTCGTGAAGGTCGCAATCCCTGCGGTCCAGATGCTGGCTCAGAAATTTGCTGCGCTCCCGAAAGTGGTTCAGCTTCAAACCATAGCCATCGCCGGGCTGATCGTGGTGATCGGTCCGCTGCTGATGTTCTTTGGGCAGATGCTCCACGCTGTCACTCTGATTGCCCTCGGCTTCGGCCAGGCCACCCGTCTGATCGTGGTGATGATTTCGGCCCTGGGACAGCTTGGCACGGTTGCAGCTTTTGCAGGTAGGGCGTTACTGGGTATTCCCGGGCTTGTAATTGGTGGGATGACCCTACTGATGATTGCCCTGCAGAAGGTAGGGGTTGACATTGCCGGGTTCTTTACACGGCTTGCATCTTCAGCACAAGCCTGGGGGCAGAACCTTGCGGCTCAGATTGCAAACGGATTCCTGGCAGGTGCAGTGCGGTTTATTTCGGCAGCCATTTCAAAAGTCGCCAACATGATTGCATCGTTCTTCAAGGGTTTCTCGCCTCCGAAGAAAGGCCCGCTGTCTACAATCGATAAGTGGGGCATCAGCGTTATGAATGCCTACCTGCAGGGCTTTAATCAGGCGGACTTTGAAATCCTGTCCGGGGTTGGCTCAATGATCCAGGATATGCTGACGAAAGGTCTGGAGGGGAATGCTCTCGCCGGGGCTTTGAAGAAATCTGCAGGTGCCAGGGAAGGGCTTGCCAAATTGATCTCAGGCTTCAACACGACTGGTGTATTTGATGAAGGCCTGCTCGACAGCATTATCTCTGGCCTTGGAGAAATGGGTGAGAAGGTCAAAGACCTGACCCGAGTCTGGATCCAATACAACGCCATCCAGGAGCGCCTGAAGAATATTGAAAAAGAGCGAAAGGAAGTCGGCCGGGACTATGAGGCAGAAGTCAGGGCGATTGGCGCAGGCAACATGTCGCTTCAGGACAAGATCGCCGCAATCCGTGAAGCCCAGCGCAACCGGGATGACGGTCTTTCCGGGCTGGATGAAGAAGAGGAAGCGCTAAGCGAGCAATCCGATGAGCTAAAGGCGCAGCTTGACTTCCAGACAGTCGACCATTGATGCTCTCCAGGAACAGCGTGATATTTATCAGCAGATCGCAGACACGCTGAAAAACGTCTCTAAGTCCATGGAAGAGATGAGTCGAGTCCATGAGCGAAATGGGAGGCGGCGGTGGAGGCGGCGGCGGGGGCATGTTTGATGCTTTAGAAAACCAGCTTGAACAGGCTGGTGCGCAGTTTGATGAGATCAGGAATAAGGTATTTAGCGTAAAGGAGAGCCTCGACGACGGAAGACGTGCGCTCCAGGCTTTCCTGGACGGGTTTAACGGGAAGCGATCGGAGAACCCGACAAAGTTCTGGGACAGAAAAGGCGGCCCGGCTG
Organism: uncultured Chloroflexia bacterium; assembly: GCA_963788305.1. GTDB lineage: Bacteria > Chloroflexota > Anaerolineae > Anaerolineales > UBA4823 > UTCFX2. The sequence continues at coordinate 181,390 of CAWBGK010000016.1, read as the reverse complement.
ATCGGCACAACCAGTTCTACGAGATTGGCGAGCAGGTCAGGGAGATGAAGGACAAGGTCGTCGGTGCGTTTACTGAGATTGAGACGAAGTGGAATGAGTTCCTTGCCCTTTTCCAGGGGGGCGGTGGAGGTGGCGGTATTGCGATGCCCCCCAGCTTCAGGGCATTATCGATTTTGTCGAGACAAAGTGGAAATCCGTTGAGGGAAGTTTCAGAACCGGGTGGGCGCTTATTTCTGCGATTTTCACATCTGCCGGGCAAGCGATAGGGTCGGTGATTGACCAGCTAAAGCCAAAGTTCGACAACTTCAAGGGTGCGCTTGGGCCGCTGAAGGATGCTTTCGGAAATTTGATCGAAGCGCTGAAGCCTTTTACCCCCCTGCTCTCCATGATCGCTTCGTTTGTCGCCGGTGTACTGCTGGCAGCATTCGTCATGGCGCTTGGGGTAATCACCGGGTTGCTAACCGGACTTACAACATTTTTCACCGGGGTTGTCCGGGTTGTTACCGGAATTATGAACATCGTCTCCGGGATTATCAATTCATTAGTGGGGACTTTCGAGCTCATTAAAGGCATCGTGACCGGGAATACGGCTCTTATTGAAGAGGCCTTTACGAAACTGAACGACGCAGCCTGGCAGATCCTCGGCGGGATCTGGCAGGTCATTATTGGCGTGTGGCAGACTTCAATCGGGGCTCTTCTTGGGTTTGTTGAGGGTTTTGTAAAGGGGTTATCGAGTTCTTTACCAACCTGTACCAGGAATTGGTCGGTGGTTCTATCGTCCCGGACATGATGGCCGACATTGTCTCAACGGTACGGGATGGGATGGCCGATGCCATTGCTGCGGTAACCGAGAAAATAAGAGAATGGGTTCAAGCTGGCAGAGACCTGGCGATGGGGATCGTCGAAGGGCTCAAGTCCGCAATTTCTTCTGTGACGGCGGCTGTAGGTGAGGTTGCCCAATCAGCGCTCGATGCCTTCAAATCCTTGCTGGGAATTTCCAGCCCATCTGAAGTGTTTAGGGGCTTCGGAGTAGAAATTATTAACGGGATCATCGTTGGCCTGGATTCGATGGTGGGTGCTGTTATTGGGAAGGTCACCAGCATTGGGTCGCAGATCGTCGATGCGGCCAGAGGCATTTTCGGGCTTGGAGAACTTGCTCCGGAAAGGAATAAAGGCAAAGGGATCAACGGACAGGGCGGGGCAAAGAAAGGCGGAAATAAGAATTTCAGCTTTACTGAGGATATGGTAGCGCAGACCCAAAAGGACATGGAGCTCATCCAGGCGGCTGTTCTTAGATCAATTGAAACGATGAAGCAGGCGTTTTCAACCCTCGGCGTGATGATGCTCAAGATTTATACGCCGGTTTACAACTTCATCAAGACAACTGTAGAGTTTCTTTACAATAGACTTATTCTGCTGATGGAGACGCTCTACAAGAAGTTCGATATCCTCAAGGTATATCTGGTCGATCTCTGGGATGTGCTGGTGAAGATCGAGGATCAGTTTCTCGACATCGCAGAGACCATTGAAGAGATCAAGCCGGAGCTGCTTGACCCGTTTTTGACGGCGCTTGACCAGCTTAACACGAAAGCCCTGGAAGTTAAAGACAACCCTGGAAGGCGTGGCCGCAGCGGTTGAGTAAGCCGTTTCCGCTATTGGTCAGCTTTCAGCAGGGAGTGGCCAGCCCGACCAGAGTAAGGGTCAAGGCGGTGCCCCGAAAAATCAAAGTGGTGGTCAGAAAAGCCAGGGCGCTCAAGATTTTGGCCTGGGCGGTTTGAAAGCCCAGCTGCAAGAAGTGACGGCGGCTGCGCAGGCGTTTACATCATCTATTACATCGACGATGCAGTCGGCGTCTTCAGCGGTTAAGTCAGCCTGGTTGTCGGTTTTCGAAAAAATGAAGGCCGAGGTTGAGAAGGTGAAGGGGGCCGTTGAGCAGATGGCCTCTTCCGCAAAAGGAAAACTAGAAGAGGTCAAGGGCGGCGTGACCAACGTCACCAATGCCATAAAGCTGGCGGTCACGGCGGTTGGTGGGCTGCAGAAAGGCATTGGTTCACTTAACGGAGGGTCGCTTAATGCTCTGATCAGCGGCTTTGGTCGTGTGCAAGCAGCAATTCGGAACGCAACATCTTCCGCACAGACTCTTATTAAGGTTTTGCAAGAGGCAGTAAGCACGGCAAATAATATAACTCTGCCTCCTGCCCCTAAACCAAAAGCAGCAGGAGGCCCTGTCTCAATGGGCAGTACGCTCCTCGTTGGCGAGCTTGGCCCGGAGATATTCGTTCCAAGTGTAACCGGCACGATTATCCCGAATGACAAGCTCGGTGGCCTTGGTTGTGGGGCAACAATCAATGTATCGATAAATAACCCGGTTGTCAGGAATGATGAAGACATCGACAGACTTGCTGACATGGTTGCAAGGAAGCTGGCTGATACTTTAAATAAGCGAAATCGCTATGGTGGGATTGTGAGGTAGTGAATGTCGCAGCTATTTAGACTGCAGTTAACAGACGGTGTAGAGTCCGTAGACTTTTTGAGCTCGATTTATCTGGTGGAAGATGGCGAGTTCAACATAGGTCTTGCTAAGACACAACGTACGCTCGTGCCATATTATTCCAACTTCTACGTTCCGGTTTCGAACAACTACCAGTACCGGGATGCGAAGATCGGCTTTGAGATCAGAGGCCCGACCAGACATGATGTGATCGAATCGCTCCATAAGATCGAACGCCTGCTTGGGCGGGCGCTTAATCGGTCGAGATATCATGCAGGTCAAAGGGTTGAGTTGTCCTATTCCTGGGAGGGTGCAGATAACCTCACGTACTTTGAGGTTTACGGCGGGGACGTCTCTTTTCCAGACGATATCCTTTCGGTTGCTAAAATCCATTGGCATTCTGAGGGCAGGTATGGCGTTGCCAACTGCCAGCTGAACCTGTACCTCAGTGCGTTTGGGTACGGAGTTTCCCTTTATAAAAACATAGGCTCCCTGGAAGCAGTCACGTATGAAATCCCGCTGTACAACCACAGCATAGCGTCAAAGACGACAGGTGGAATTGTGGTTGGAAATCCTGGAGGCAGCAATAACCATTACGTGATGGTCGATGGTGACGATGTGCCGGGCTCTTCACCCTGGCTGACCCGGTGGGAGATTGGTCCAGGCGCAACATTTTCACGCTGGTCTCATATTTATATGGGACAGCAGGTTTACCCCTTCACCGATCCCTATTCCGATACATCTTTATTGTTAGACAATGAAGATACCAGAATACAAGAAAACTATTATACGGATGATGATGACACGGATGCCTATAATGGTTCAGTGAGTGGAACATCGCTTCCGGAAGCACATAACCCGGGACTTGCTATGATCATGTGGGCAACGTCGAGATTTCTAAGGGGATGTATTTTACTTTTCTTCATACTCTAACGAAGACCACGACTTCCAATGTGATGCTTGCGGTTGGAACAGATTCTTACGTTACAACGAACATGAGGTATGTTACTGAGTTTGTAAAAATAAACACAGACCACACCACGCACCCGATAGCCAGCATTCATTGGCCCCCTGGCAACATTGTTCCCCCGGCTACATACGATTACCTGGATATCAGCTTTGCGCTGTTCCATGCTGCAGATGCAGCTCACACGATTGAATTTGACTATTTGACCTTCCTTCCAATTCGGGACGGCTTTCGCATCCTTCGATCAAGAGATGCAATTTCGAACCAGGATTTTACAGCGGTGGATGACGCCTGGCAGGGGCAGGAATATTCGCTTCACCCGTCTGTCTTAGGTACGTCCAACCCGTGGTATGGGCTGATGGAGCCGATAAAACTTCAGCCGGGTCTTGACCAGGTGGTCTGCTTCCAGTCGATTGGAGCCGATCCTGAAGATGGTAAAGTAGATAGAAACAGACTGTTAAATGTCCGGCTTTTCGGTGTACCTACTTATTTGACGCTTGCGATGTGAGCCAAACATGGAATTCTTTGCGGCAGTATACATTCATAACAACCTGATTTACGACAGTTCGTGGGATTGGGAGCACCCTGCTCGATATTTTGAGAATTTGGATGTTTCTGATTCTTTGACGTTCACCACCGGGTTTCACGGTGGGTTTGGCACCTGTTCCTTTTCGGTCTACGGCAGCCGAGACCTTACTGCAGTCAGGATGCGCATCTACCTGAATGCCCATATTGTGATCTATGACGCCTTAGCGAAGCGAGTTTATGAGGGGTTTGTTATTGACGTTTCCACATCGGGGTTCAACATGCAAGTAAACTGCCTTGGGTACTACGCCAAAGCGAACGACGTGCTTATGGAAGACCTTTATCCTCCCATGACTCAGATCGAGACTGCGACTGTGGTTGGCACGGTCTCGATGAGCGGCAGTGCCAGTGTCACGATAACATCTGCGGAATTTGGTGATAATCCGAATAGGACTTATGCCATCACCGTCGCCTTGGGCGATGGCGCTACTGTGGTTGCTACTAAGATACGGAATGGATTGAACGCTGTAGAAGAGGTCACCAATCTGTTTACAATAGGCGGAACAGATGCTAATGTTGTCCTGACCCGTAAGATTTATACGGTCAACAATTCTACTTTAAATATTTCGATCAGCAATGGGTCCTGCACCGGGCTTACGGCTGCCCCCACTAGCGCAAACACGAGGGGGCCTTCAAACAATCTTGTCGTTGAAAACATCCTGTACGACTGCATCGACCTGATTCCATCGTGGGATTCGAGCCGCATCTTTGTCAACGAAAGTGACTACTCATTCGATAAGAATGATATCGACTTTGAGCACCGAAAGGTGAAGGACATCATTAAGTCGCTGATGGGGTATGGATATTCAAACGCCAAACCAACCCCCGCCTATTTTGCGATTTGGGAAAACCGGATGCCACATGTGGTGGCGGACTCAGACTGGGTCCTTGGAATTGATTGGTTCCTGTCAATTCTGAACATCAACGGCGAATCGTCAACTTCACTAAAATCGCTGACGTATTCGATGAGCAATGTGGCTAACAAAATCTATGCTGTCTATGATGATACGGATGCCGGGGTATCTTTAACACTCCCTGGTGAGGATACTTATTCTCAGGGTCGTTATGGTGTGATCGAAGCTGTCGCTCAGAACGGCAACAGCCCGGAAGGCGAAGCGCTTGCCGAAGATATCCGGGACGGGTTGCTTGAAAAATACAAGTACCCAACCCAGGAGGCGCAGTTTGATGTTGTCGGCCTGATCAAAGACACCATGGGGATCTTACGGGAGCCTTACAATATTCGGGCTGGCCACAGGGTGCTGATAACCGATCTGGATGGACTGAACGCCAGTGCAAACGACATCCAGGGGATTGCGGCGCATAGTTTCATGGGCATTGTGATGAGCACGTCGTATAGTGCGTCCAGCGGTACGCTGTCATTTACGCTCGGCTCGGTTGACACAGCATTTGACGTCATGCTTGGACGGCTTGGGATTAGTGGGGGGTTGCAATGAGAGTTGATGCAGCATTGCTGGACTTTTTGAAAAGCCATTTTATCTCCAGGAAGGGGAACTCTACCGTCGGCGGGAATATTAACCCTGATGAGGACGCCCTCTATTATCTTGGGTCTTCCGCTCGGAGGTTTGATCGAAATCTACGCCCGGCAGATTATTGCCGATGACCTGATTGGGACGACTGGAGGCAACGCAGACACGGTTGACGCCTACCACGCCTACGCAACCCCGACCGCAAACAACATCCTGGCGCTGGACAGCAGTGGGTTTTTCCCAAAAGCGGTTTACCCGCTGGCATTGCTGACTGATGGCACCCGGGCGCTTACCGGGAACCTGTCTGTGAACAGCGGTGTCACAATTGATGGCGTAGATATCAGCGCTCACGATGGGAATACGTCCAAACACCATAGTTCGATGAGCGCCGATGACCACACAAACTATGTCCACGTCAGCACGGCCAGGACGATCACGGCCCAGCATTCATTTTCACCAGGCACTGCTGTTGCGCCTTTTGCTCTTGGGACGAATGCTCAGGGTGTGACAGTTACCGGGCTGAAAGCAGACCAACTCAATAAGTCGGTCAGTGCTGGCAACGGCCTGAGCGGGGGTGGAGCGCTTACATCAAATATTTCCCTCGCAGTCAGTTTGAAGTCCACCTCTGGACTTGAGGTGGATGTAAACGGGCTGGCACTGGCAGATGCAATCGCTGGCAATGGCCTGGCAATAACCAACAAGGTGCTGGCAGTCGGCGCTGGAAATGGGATCTCGGTTGCCGCTGATGCTGTTGCGGTGGCCTTAAAGTCTACATCTGGACTTGAGTTGGATGGCAATGGCCTGGCGCTGGCAGATACTGTCGCAGGTAACGGCCTTACTGTAGCTAGCAAAATCATCTCGGTTGGGGCAGGTACGTTGATCAGCGTGGCTGCGGATGCTGTTTCTCTATCCGTTGGGACTGCTCAGTATCAGGTGCCTGTGACAGGCGCTTCCCCCTTCACACCAGCTTATACACTACTCAGCAGCTTTGCGGGGAGTGGTCTTACTTTCACATCGGCATTTGATGTAGCTGTAGGCAATGGGATCCAAATCGCTGCAGATGCCGTGGCGATTAAATTAGCGACAACATCAGGTCTCTCTGTAGATGCAAATGGTCTGGTGCTTGCAGACACTGTTGCAGGTAACGGCCTCTCGATTACGAATAAAGTTATTGCTGTTGGAGCAGGTACTTTGATGAGTGTTGCTGCCGACAGTATAGGCTTGTCGAACGGCACTGCTCAATATCAAGTACCTTTGACTGGGACTACCCCATTCACACCCTCTTGGACGGCGCTCAGCACACTTGCGGGGAGCGGGCTTACCTTTTCATCTGGGTTTGACATTAGTGTAGGAAATGGCATCCAGATCAGCACGGATGCAGTAGCGATCAAACTAAATGCAACGTCGGGCCTTTCAGTTGACACGAACGGCCTTGCGCTTGCAGACACTATAGCGGGCAACGGGCTTACCATTGCAAGCAAAGTCCTTTCTGTAGGTGCAGGTACTTTAATCAGCGTCGCAGCCGACAACGTCGGTTTGTCGAATGGGACTGCACAGTATCAGATTCCTGTGACCGGGGCTGCACCTTACACGCCATCCTGGACACTGCTCAGCACTTTTGCTGGCGACGGATTGGTGTTTTCAGCTGGGACTTTCGCTGTCAACCCGGGCGATGGAATTCAAATCTCTACAGACAAGGTAGCAGTCAAGCTTCAGACGACCTCTGGGCTAATTTTGAACAGCTCTACTGGACTTGCTGTTGACCCAGGCTCTCATATTACTGTGGATGCAAACGGCGTGTCGCTGACTACTTCGGAAGCCTACACTTGGACCGGTGCACACACTTTCCAAGCTACGATGACATCCAGGAAGATCCAGCCGGAGGCTACGAATACCTATGATCTGGGTGGCTACGACCGTCTGTGGAGCAGGGTATATGCTTCTGAGATCGCCGCAATCCTGTTCGTGCAGGAAACCGCTTCTGTGTTGGGCGGCTGGCTGGTCATCACAAAAGACGAGGGCACTTTTGCCGCAACGGTAGGCTCAGCCGATACGACCATAAACTTTGGCAAAACTATGATCCAGAATGACTTTGTCCTGGTGAGCGGATTGGATATTGCCGGGGCTGCCAAGCGGGAGTACATCAAGGTTGGCACACTGGTCAGCGGAACGACCTACAACGTCACCCGTGACCTGGCGTCTGCTCACGGCACGGATCCATCCTGGTCTTCAGGCACGGTGTTTATTGTGCTTGGGCAGGACGGGGCTGGACGGATCGAGCTCAACTCCTACAGCACGCCTCGGATCAGTCTCTACAAGCAGGGGGCTGCGTATAACACAGCGACTGAGTGCGTGCGGATCGGCGACCTTAACGGTTGGGGGCCCATCGGGGTTGAGGTCTACGGTTGGGCAGCTGGTGACTACTCAGGAAACGAGTACGCCTACTACGCTCCAGCAACCGGGATGGTAATCCGGGGCACGATCAACGCCGACGACGGGTATTTGAAGGCACTGATAGTCTCGGGTACGCTTGACGTCAGCACGGCAGGTGTCATCAAGAGCGGTGCTTCTGGCTATGACATCGGTACAGGCTGGTGGCTTGACTACAATGCTGGCACTCCCAGGTTGTTCATTGGCAATGCATCCGGTGACAAAATTTTATGGAACGGCACGTCTCTCACATTGACAGGGGATATCACAGCGGATGGCGGATCTATCGGTGGCTGGACAATAAACTCAGCCTACAATGCAAAAGATACGGGTGATGCAAATACCAGTTCTGGCATGGCTCCTACCGACTACCCATTCTATGCCGGAGCTACCTATGCTAACCGAGCGTCGGCACCCTTCCGGGTTACGCCAGCAGGTGCCTTGACAGCCACAAGTGCAACCATTACTGGGAGTATTACAGCAACTTCTGGATCGTTGAGTGGACTGACCGTATCTGGCACACTCGATGTTGGTACGTCCGGTGTGATCAAGAGCGGGGCGACTGCATATAACTCAGGTACCGGCTGGTGGCTGGAATTCAATGGCGGTACACCCAGGTTGTTCATTGGAAATTCGTCTGGAGATAAAATCCTTTGGAGTGGCTCTGCTCTCTCGATTGTAGGAGATATCACAGCCGATGGTGGAGCGATTGCCGGGTGGACGATCAACACAGCATCTCTGGCAAAAGATACTGGAACAGATGCTACCAGTTCCGGTATGTATCCTGTCGACTACCCATTTTTTGCAGGGGCTACAGTTGCCAATAGGGCGACTGCTCCGTTTCGGGTTACCCCGGCTGGTGCATTGACAGCATCGAATGCATCCATCACCGGGACCATCGATGCCAATGCCGGATATCTTGGTGGGCTGGACATTGATGGTATCTTGACTATTGGTTCGAGCGGTGGCATCTACCAGGGCACTGGCACGTTTGCATCTCCGACCATTGGGCTGAAGATTTGGAACTCTGGCGGAATCGGCCAGATCGCTGGCTACAACGCTGGCGTTGCGCAGTGGTACGCAGGCACAGATGGCAAACTGTATGGCGGTGGCGGCACAGTTGTCATTGACTCTAACGGACTGACCGTAAACGCTGCTGGCACAGATGACAATCGGATCAAATACGCCTACGGTGGTGTCACGTTACTTACCGTCAATGCTCGTTGGGTAGACACAACAATCGATATTGCCTACGGTGGAATTGCTTTGACTCCACCAGCCGGAGATAAAGGCTATCTCGGCTTTGATGTAACAACGGATGGGCAACTAGCAAATAGCTCGATTTCTACATCCAACGGAAATTACAGCGCACAGGTTATGGTAGAGGCTGGGGGTTCTGGCAACTCAGAAGTAAAAATATTTGGTTCGCTAATCCAACTTTATGGAGCATCGGCTGGCATTACTGATGTAAAGGTGGATGGTGGTTTGCTTCTTGGGACGCTAACGGGGACCCCCGCAGTTGGCGAGTTGCTTGCCACAAGCCACATCAGAACGGATGGCGGCTTATATGTAGGCAACAAAACAGGAACCGTTGCGAACGACAATATCATTGCGGATGGCTTGCTGGACTTGGGAGATCGTGCGACTGCGCCGGCAACACCAAGCGCAGGGTATGGGCGCATCTACAGCTACAACGACGCCCCCTACTGGACAGAAGATTCCGGGGTAAAGATGAACCTGGAGGCCGACACGATCCCACTCAACATCCACGGTTTCTACTACTACAACGGGGCTGGCACAGTAGTTGGTTGGTACACGCAGATTCGTGAATTTCCAAACTCTGGTACGCCTTCCTTCGCTTTTTCGTCCAAGTTCCCATTCACATGGCGCAACCGGACAGTCTATCTCGACCTGTTCGTTGCGCCGAAATCAACAGGCACTGGCAATGTGGTTTGGGAGTTCACCGCTCGAACCCTGAAAGACGCCCAGAGCATGGCTAGCTACGCATTCAGCGATACCAATAACACGGCGTATGCGTGTAGTGGCACAACAGAAAGTCGGATTGTAAAACATTCGATCAACCTGACCTCCAGTATCAACTGGACGTATGGGCACACAAGAGAAGTGTGCTTTGCAATCGAAGTAACCCGAGATGCCGCTCACGCAAATGATACTTTTGCCGGTTCTGTCTGGCTTGCCGGAGCGCAACTTCGTGTCGAATAGGAGACAACAATGGCTTCAATTACACTAACAGTTCCGGACGCAATTGCACAGCGGGTGACCGATGCAGTTTGCACACGCTATGGCTATCAGGCAACTATTCTGGATGTAAATAACAACTTAATCCAAAATCCGATGACGAAAGCCCAGTTTGTTAAGCGGGTGATCTACCAACATCTAAAACGGATTGTTGTTGCCTATGAGATAGACCTTGCCGTAAAGTCGGCAGAGGATGCAGCCAGGACGACGGCAGAGACCGACATCACGTTTGAACTGTAATTTGACAAATGGCAGTTAATCTGCTATAATTAATAGCGGTATTATAACACCGCATATATAAGGAGTGAGCATGGCTATTACGGTCACTATGAATGAAGTGCTGAACGCTATTGAGGGACTTCGCTGGCTTGGACAGCAGAAGCTCCCACTGCCTGTTTCCTATCGGGTGATGAAGCTGATGAGGGCGGTCGACAAAGAGGTGGAGGAGTTCGCCGAGCTGCGCCAAAAGCTGATTATTACGGCTGACGAGACCACAACGAATGAAGAACTTGGGTCTTTCCTGAAGGAAGATGTTGTTATTGAGGTTTCTCCGCTGGACATTAATGAACTGGAGAAGCTGGAGATCTCACCGGCGCACCTGATCGGCATCTCGCCGTTCATCATGTTCGAAACACAGCAGTAAGACTGCGGGTTTTGCAGATAAGAGAGCGGACATAATCAATGTCCGCTTTTTCTTTTTTGCCTCATTTCCGATTGAAGTAATTGAAAAGAGCGCTGAAACTACACAATCAAAGGATGTCGTCTATGGCTCAAGACGAACAGCTTAAATTAATTTTAGAGATCAGAGATCTGGCAATTCGTCAGGATGAGCGCCAGGCATCAATGGTGGTAAAGGTCGACCGGATCGAGAAAGCAATCTTTGGAAACGGTGGACCTGGGATCAAGGCCAGGCTAGAGGCGCTTGAGAAAGACCATAAGTCCATGTGTCCCGCTGTCTTGACGATGGCCGATAGGGTGACCGAGGTGGAGCGCAGGCATATCAGTGAAGACGCAGAGCGCAATGAGGGCAAGCAGGAGACCAAGAAAGAGAAGGACGAGTTTCGCAAATTCAAATGGGGCATTGCCTCGGTATTTGCGGCAACCGTAATTGGAATTCTCATAAATCTTGCAGTTCGATTTTTTGGCATTCAGTAAACAGGAGGAACTACTATGGCAGCAAGAGGGGTATTGGCAATTCAAACGACTGGGCGAACGCAGGCTCTGTCGGCGATCACGTTCACGGCTGCAAACGCCACGAACAAGCATGTGTTTGACAACCGGAGCAAAGGCAAACTGCTCATCATCAAGAACCTGCATTCAGCATCGCACATTGTGACGATCAAACGCCCTGCAACAGTCGACGGCGCAACTCTTGGCGATCTCACCATTACCGTTGTAGCTGACGGTGTGGCCGTGGTCGGCCCGTTCTCGAACGGGCTGTATGGGCAGGCTGATACCGACAGCGGTATCACCGATGGTGTCTTCATCGACCCGCCTGCAACCCCAACTGAACTCTACTTCGCAGTGATCCAGATGGGGACAGACTAAGTTTCAGAAAAAATCTTGGGAGGGTATTTCATGGATACAGATTTATGTTCTTCAGGCACTTGCGGTTACCATGATCCAGGTCTTTGTCCCGGTGATTTTGACCGTGGTCGTGATCCCGCTGATCCGCTGGGGCGTCCAGAAGGTTAAGTCCTCGGTTGATGCAGATAAGCTCAACTTTGCGGTCGAGCTTTCCCGCCAGCTTGTGATGGCAGCTGAGCAGAACGGCTTAAAGGACGGCCTTGAAAAGTACGGCGAAGAGAAGAAAGCATATGTCATTGCACGGCTCGAGGCCGAGCTTGCCAAGCATGGTATTTATCTAGACTTAAACTTTCTCAGCGACCTGGTCGAAGCGCAGGTATATGAGGCGATCAACGCCGAGAACGTGGCTGTCCTCGCAGCCAACTCAGACTGCGAATAACGCAGTCAGGTAGCAAATCGAGCAACACTGGGGAGTGGTGTTTACGGAGGGGGGTGGTGTGAGCCGCCCCCTTTCTATGTGTCGAGTTGATAAAAGCATATACTCATGCTATAAAAAATATACAGCTTTATGTCTGTATAATATAAAACCTGCTATATAAATTAGGACGACTTATGCCTGGATGGTCTGAGCTTAGAGACGCACAGAGATCAGAGCTTTACAAACGAAGATACACAGACGCTGTTGACGTCGGCGTGCTCGCTGTTGAATATGACATGAACCCGATTTCCCTGAACCGGCGTCTGCAGGAGATGCGCAAGATGGCCGAGGAAGGGGTCTGTGAGCCCGAAGAGAAGGACAAGTATTCAGTCCATTCTGAAGACATAAACAACATGGACGTATCCTGCATGTCTGAGCGGATCACCACGCTGGAAGAGCTGCTCGACGCCTGCGGTGTGGACAGAGAGGTCTGGGAAGTCGACCACTGGATCGCCAATACCTGGGAAGGCTACCGCAAGGATGAGAAGAAGTCACTCCAGTGGGTGGACGGGGCCATCCAGGAAGGGGTGATCGAGGACACCGGAGAGATCAAGACGACAACGCTGTATCAGATCAAAGCCTGGCTCATCCGTAAAGAACCTGTTGCCGTTGAGCCTGTCATCCGCCCGGTCGTATTTACCCCATCACTTATTTCCCACGTGGGAACTCCAAAAGCAAATGCAATCAAGAAGAGCCTGATCATACCTGATATGCACGTCGGATTTAAATCCTTGCGGAATGGAAGACTTGACCCATTTCATGACCGCCTGGCAATCGATCTCGTCCTGCAGATCGCAGAGCATACGGAGTTTGATAACGTCGTCCTGTTAGGCGACGCCCTGGACATGGCAGACTGGTCGGATAAGTTCTTGCGCTCCCCTGAGTACGAGCAGAACACTCAGCCCGCACTTGAAGAGCTTGCCTGGATTTTATGGCAGCTCCGCACACGCCAGCCAGATGCAGATTTCTATTATATAGAGGGCAACCACGAAGAACGCCAGACGGACATGATGATCAAGCACATCCCACAGGCCTACCATCTGCGCCCGGTTGGAGTGGAGCTTGACTACTCTGCCTGGAGCATCCCTAAGCTGCTAGGCCTGTCGGATTTGAACATCACCTGGGTCGGCGGCTACCCGGATGGGATGGTGGAGCTCGACGAAAACCTAATCGCAGTTCACGGAACCAGCCTGAGCGCCGAGCGGACGATCAGCGACTCGGATGTCACGATCATATTCGGGCATATCCACCGCTTCGATGTCGCCACCCGCACGATTTACACCGGGCGTGGGGCGAGGGTGGTCAACGCCTACTGCTCTGGATTTCTGGGGAGGATGGACGGCGTGGTCCCAGGCATTAAGGCCAGACAGCGTTGGAGCCAGGGTTTCGGCATCGTTCACCATTCCGGGAAAACCCAGCCTGCAATTGAGCATGTCGGGATTTCAGGCGGACAGGCAATCTATCAGGGGCAGGTACTTGAAGGGAAAAGCTACGTTGAAGATCTTTGTAAGCACACCGATAACCTGCTGTATTGATCTGGAGAGAGAATGACCATCGAAGTTGTAAATGTTTCAGGCTATCGAGGCAGGGGGATCTACATCGGGAGGGACAGCGATTCAGGAGTTCGCCCCCCTCAGCAATCCGTTTTCCCACCTTGTCGGCACCCCAAAGCAGTATAAGGCGTCATCCCCTGCTGAGGCGATCTCGCTCTATAAGGAATGGATCCTGACCCGCATCGAAAACCATGAGCCGACCAGGCTGGCGGTTTATGAGTTGGTGCGCAGGGAGCTGCGTGGGGAGCACACTGTCCTGGCCTGCAACTGCCTTCCCCTTTCCTGCCACGGCACTGCTTTGAAGGAGCTTGTTGAACAGCTTGCCTTTCTGGGAGTGACCAAGACAGTGGTTGTCGACGAAGACGGAGTACTTCCATTCTAGGAGGAACAATGCATACCCGAGCAACAGCCGATCTGGTTCAATGTGTTTTAAAAACAGCAACACGCACGGGGGTGATCACAAGACAGTATGCCCATCCGGATGCCATCATCCAGGAAGTTCTGCGCCTGCAGGACGAAGAAGAGTATGAGATAGCAAGCGACAGCGGAAGTTTTATCGTCCTGGTGAAGGATGACCTGGACGCCAGGCTTAAGCGACGCTCCGTCAGCCTGGAGAAGAGATCAAAATGATCGTGTCCAAGGGCATCTCTGACATAGAGAACGGGATCATCGTCTGGCCGAGCAACCTGAGTGAGGCCGAGAACGGCAATGGCTTTTATGAGATCAGGATGCGCTGGCCGAAGGTTGCCGAGCGGTGCGTGGATGCAATCGAAAACGGGCGCATCGGGGTCGGGGATATCCAGCTTGCCCAGGTCGGTTTTGGTCTGTACATCTGCAACCTGCTCGTAGGCGATAACTGGGAAGAGCTTGATGTGTGCCTGGAGAAGGTGGAGATCGTCTGGCGGGCCTTTGGCGAGCCCCTGGTTTACTTCCCCTACCTTCCCGTAAAGAATCACTCTGATGTGTGCAGTACGCTGATGGAGTATTTTCCACAGGCTGTGTTTATTATGTAGTGGGGGTTATATGAACATGCTGTTTCGTCTTTCCATAGTGGGGCTCTTCACCTGCTTCATTCTGTATATCTTTGCCAGCATCTTCTTGGATATTGAGACCGAGTTTGGATTGATTCTGGTCTTATTGTTTACCACGACCTGCATCCTCAGTCTGTTTGCCCCCGAAGATGTTAAACGGGAGGGATCAATGGACAGCTTATATGTAATTGTCTATCAGGTGGCAGACCTTAAAGGAGTCAAGCTGCTGGAAGATGGGAAGGTTCAGAGAAACCTGAGCGATACACTGGCTGTGTTTAACGCACCCAAAGGAAGATCAGAGACCATCTGTGCAGTTGGTATAAAGATAGTCAATGAAAAGGGGGAACAATGATGGTTAATTTATTATGGCCGTGCGAGAGATCGACTGTTTGGATTTCAAGTACCTGGGAGCAGCACCTGAGACGCCCTGGCTACAATCGTGAATATGCCGGAGTGGACCTGGCCGGGCAGGAACAGCCGCTTCGACCAGATCAGTTTGACGGCAGGGTACTGCAGTCCATGATGAGCTACTCAGGGATACGGCTACACCGATCCTGATTGCGTACGCGGAGTGTACTGCGCACCCGGGTGGCGCACTTGAAGAACCTGGCTGTTAAGGTCGGCGACATCGTCCAGCCGTCCACCTATTTGGGCACGATGGACAGCACCGGGAACTCAACCGGAACCCATGTCCATTGGGAGACGTGGCTGTTTAGAAACGACAAGTGGCAGAACCTGGACCCGCTGAACCCAATCAACGGTTTTCAACTTACAAATGATCCTGCGGCGCTCGTTCCGCTGGATGGATCGGAGATAATCCCTATGCCTGGAGTATTCGAGATACCTGACTTCCCAGTGCCCGTCATGGTGAGGCCTACCAGTGCGGTCAACAAGTGGGTTAACCTGAGAGAGCTGCCTACGGTAGTAGCAAGAGACCTTGGCGACGTAAAGCTGGGTGAGTCGTGGGAAGCTTACGGCGCTCATGCCGACAACCTAGGCAACATCTGGTACGCTGTTCGGAATAAAAGCAGCAACCGGATCGGGTGGGCCGCCGCATACTTTAACGGGGTGCAGTGGCTGGAAGAAGTTGCTTAAATAAAAAAAGGGCCGCCCCATGACAGGACGGCCCTCTTGTTTGTTACCAACTTAGCAGGTGGTCACCCGGACTTGCTCTGCGGTGGATCTCTTTCAAGTCATTAGTCGCAAGCGTGACGTATCTCCTGCACATTTCTAAAGTTGTGTGGCCCAGCAGGTCCTGCAGTTGGTACACGTTCCCGCCGTTTCTAAGAAACTCAACAGCAAACGTATGTCTAAATCTATGTGGGTGTGCATTCTTCACACCGGCCTTCTCCCCGATGCCGCTGATCAGCTGTCTCAAACTGTCTCTGTTCATCGGTCTCAAGTTCTCATCGTCGGCAAATAAGAAATCATCTGGGAGAGGACGTACGTCAGGAAACCGAGCCGAGTGATATTTCCACAACTGCCGAGTTGCATTTCTACCAAACTGTATGATCCTCTGTTTCTTCCCTTTGCCTGTTATTGTTACCCTGCTGTTATCGAAGTCAACATCTCTGAAGCGGATGTTGCAAAGCTCAGATGCACGGACGCCTGTATCAAACAGGAACATGATGATCGCCTTGTCTCGCAGCCTGGTTCTCCTCGTTGATTTGTAGGCGATTTGGTTGCTCGGCTCCGTTAATGAGTAGTCGCAGGCCTTTAAGATAGTGAGCACTTCATCTGTTGTGAACGGCATAACTGGCTTTTCATTCTTGCTTCTCCTGGGCATCTTTGGTTTTTCCAGTCCGTACTCTTCACTCAAGAAAGAAAAGAAAGATGACAGGCCCTGCTTATAATTGAAGATTGTCTTCGGAGACAGCGGTTTTAAAATTCCGGATTTACCTGTGCGATCTCGGCTGTATCTGAACTTCTCCAGGTAAATGAAGAAGTCGATGATCGTCTTGGCCGTTATGCTGTTGATCGGAGGATCCCCAGTAAATTCCACGAACCGCTTCATCGTCGTGTTGTATTCATGGAGCGTATCTTCTGATCGGCCTTGACCTCGTTTCTCGATGAAGAATCCCTCGATGGCACGAGATAGATTTGGATAGACTCGCCTGGATTTGACCATTTTGCCTCCTTTTTATAATGAAAAAACCGTGCGGTCTGAGTTTGCCTGAAAACCTTGCAGTCTATCCTATTTAAAGCAATCAGAGACCGGGCGGGTACCTGTTTTTACTGTACCTTGCGGTCTCTGGTTCTGATTCTGCTCCTCGACCAGGACTCGAACCTGGAACCTAGCGGTTAACAGCCGCCCGCTCTGCCTATTGAGCTATCGAGGATTGGGCCTATTCAGTTGGCGAAGGGCATTATAAACGCTCCCCATGCAGGTGTCAAGCCGCGAAGTTCAGCTGTGTTATTGATCAGCGAAATTGACACCAGGCAACTGATCAGCGAAAATGTCACCCTATGAGCGAAAGAGTGACATTGAGCATGGACGAAATCAAGCGAGTGTATGTGCTACAGCAGGTCGAAGAGAAGAAACTCAGCGGCCGAGGAGCCGCCCAGCGGTTGGGTTTGTCCCTGCGGCAAGTACGGAGGCTGATGGTGAAGTATCGCGGAGCAGGGGCAGCGGGGCTGGCACACGGGAACCGCGGCCGAGCACCACATAACCGGGTGTGCGAAGAGGTGCGCAAGAAAATCCAGGAGCTGTCGGAAAAGGAGTATCGAGATTACAACGACAGCCACTTCACGGAAGAATTGGCGGAAGAGCACGAGCTGGTTCTTTCACGCTGCACCGTACGTCGCATCCGGCGGGAAGCAGGGCAAAAAAGCCCGCGCAAGCGACGAGCGCCACGCCACCGGAGCTGGAGGGAGCGCAAGGAAAAGGTCGGGATGCTGCTACAGACCGATGGCAGCCGGCATGACTGGCTGGAAGGTCGTGGGCCATACCTGACCCTGATCGGCTACATCGATGATGCCACCGGTGAGTTACTGGGAGCAGTGTTTCGTGAACAAGAAGATGCGGCGGGGTATTTTCTTGGGCTGCGGAGCATTTGCCAACAACAAGGCATCCCGGCGGCGATCTACGCCGACCGTCATTCGATCTTCCAGAGCTCAGCGAAGGCAACCATCGAGCAGGAACTAGACGGGGAAGAGCCCAAGAGCCAGTTTGGCAGGCTGGCGGACGAATTAGGGATCGAGTTGATCGCTGCTCGCAGCCCCCAGGCCAAGGGCCGAGTAGAACGGCTGTGGGGTACCCTCCAGGACCGTCTGGTAAAAGCCCTGCGCAAAGCCGGAGCATGCAACCAAGAACAAGCCAATCAGGTGCTGATCCATTACTTACCCAAATTCAACCAGCGCTTCCGGGTAGAGCCGGCGCAGCCTGAAACAGCTTACCTGCCTTGGCCAATGCACCGCCAACTAGAAGACTTCTTCTGCTTCAAACATATACGCACCGTTAGCAATGACAATACCCTCCCCTTCGATGGCCAGCGCTTACAAATACCTCCTGGCCACCAAAACAGCAGCTATGCACACAAACGTGTCGAAGTGCGCCAACACCTGGATGGTCGGCTGGAAGTGCGCTATCAGAATCAACGCCTGGCTATCTTCGACCCGGATGCAAATGGCCCTTTGCGTATGAAAAAATTCTCGCCCGCCCCGGGTCAAACAGCTAGCACGCCGGCATCGCAGGCTGAGCCGAAGAAGCAGCCTAAAAAGCCATTGGGTTCCAAGCCTTCGCCCGATCACCCCTGGCGGCGGTTTAAGGATAAACGCCTTGAGAAGATCTCAGATCCATCACAGGTGGCAGAATGAAAAGACGAGCAGAGTTAAAAATCATCTCTGGCTCGCCTTCCTTTGGGGTATTGCCGATTATACTTGGCTATCGGCTGAGGTCAAGATGACATTTTTGCTGATCAATTAGGGTGACAGAATTGCTGATCAATGACAGCCGCGAAGTTCAGCTGTGTTATTGTTCAGCTGTGGATTTCTCAGCGTAACCAAGCTAACTAAGTTGTAGGGTCTTACAAATGTCCTGGCAAGTATAATCCATTCAGCAATTCTCTTTACAATCCGGTTTCAGCATGCATATAAGAGAACCATATGGCACTCAAGGGAAACCTGCGCGATTTTACGATCACACAGCTGTTAAATCTGATTAACCTGGCGCGTAAAACCGGCACGCTGGTCGTGGAGAAACCAGACGAGCGTGTCCTGCTCAGCTTTCGGGAAGGCAAGCTGGCGTATGCTCAGATTGGCCAGGAAGACAACGGCCTTGTCGCGGTTCTTTACCGATCTCAAAAGCTGACCGCTCACCAGGGGCGAGCCCTCAAAGAACGCACCGCAAAAATGAGCGACAAAGAATTAGGATTGCTGCTTATTAATGCCAATTACCTCTCCCAGCAGGATATCCTGACCAGCTTGCAGTCCTATTTCATCGGGATTGTCAATCGCTTATTCGGCTGGGCAGAAGGACTGTTCCATTTCGAGAATGACGCAATGCCTCCGGAGGGAAAGATCACGGTTCGGCTCGGGTTGGAAAACATCATTGTCGAAGGTTCACGCCGGCTGCAAGAATGGGAGCGGCTTCAGGACGAGATCCCAAACCTCGAAATGTCGCTGAAATTTGCTGAAAGGCCAGGGGCAAACATCCGCAAACTCAACCTGAACCAGGCAGAGTGGCGGGTCGTATCTTTTATCGACCCTAAAAATTCGATTCGCCAGATTGCGAAGGCAACAAACCTGGGGGAAATGGAGATCCGCCGGATTGTGTACACGTTGCTGCAAGCAGGTGTTGTCGAGCTCACACGCCCGGAGGGGCTGAGACAAATTTTTCCATCCAGACCACTGCCTCTTCAATCAAACTCGAGGCCAGAAGCCCCAGCAGAAAAGAAATCGCTGTTAAATCGGCTGATCATGCGCATTCGCTCCATTTAAATGGTTTGAAAGAATAAAGAGCCAGGAATACTAGCAATGCAAACAGTCAAGATGGTCGTAACAGGTCCTTTCAACGCTGGGAAAACGCAGTTCATCCGTTCCGTGAGTGAGATCGATGTCGTCGCAACTGAACGGAAAATTAGCCTGGATGTCGAAAAAGTAAAAAACACAACGACCGTGGCGATGGACTTTGGGAGGATTGGAGTCGACAAAGACCTGGTGCTGTATTTGTTTGGCACGCCTGGTCAGAAACGTTTTGATTTCATGTGGGAGATTTTATCCGAGGGGATGTTGGGATTTGTTGTGATGGTGGACAGCACCCGGCCTGAGACGTTTCGAGAAGCACGAAGCATTCTGGAAACGTTCCGGGCGTATGCCCCCACCCCGTATGTTGTCACCGCCAACAAACAGGACCGGGAGGATGCCTGGGACTTGAGTGACATGCGGATTGCTCTTCGGCTTGATTCAAAAATTAAACTGCTCTCTTGTGTGGCCACCGAAAAGGAATCGGTAAAGAATGTATTATTAGAGCTTTTGTACAGCATCCTGGCTGAGATGGAATTCAGCGAGTCGATAAATTAGCTCGCGATAAATCAGAATTGAATTGAGTGGATTGTGTCTTCATTTGTCACTGATCAGGGAATAATTCATTACGAGGTTTACGGTCGCGGGAAACCGGTGATCCTGCTTCATGGTTGGCTGGGTTCGTGGGGTTTATGGCAGGAGACGATGACCCGGCTCGGCAGACATTTCCGAACCTACGCGCTTGATTTTTGGGGTTTCGGTGAGTCAGGACCAAAACTCGACACCTATAGAGTGGCGGATTTCATCAATCTCGTCGATCAATTCATGGAGCAGCTCGGGATCGAGAACGCTCCCCTGGTCGGGCACAGCATGGGTGGGACAGTCAGCTTGGCGGTGGCGATACGATACCCGAATCGCGTCCGAAAGGTGGTGGTCATTGGCTCACCCATTGTGGGGTCGTCCCTCTCGTTCTTGCTCAAGCTTTTTGGACTGCGACCGATCGCATCGATCGTACACCATAATTTGTGGGGGCTCAAGCTGGGATTTCGGGTGCTTAGGCGCTCATATTCTCGCGATCCGCGCTGGCCAGAAATGATGAACCGGGATATTTCCAGCACGACTTTGGAATCATTCCTTCTCAGTATTGCTTCGCTTCGCAGGACAGATCTCCGCCCCGTCCTGCATCAGGTCACGGCGCCAGTCATGGGAATGTATGGGGATCGAGATATCGTCGTGGATCCTAAGGAATGGTCTTCATTGAAGTCAGGGATTGCGCATGCCCAAATCGAGCGCTTTCCCCAATCCGGACACTTCATCATGCTGGATGAGCCAAACCAGTTTGTTAATATACTGGCAAGCTTTTTAGGCGAACCTTGTTAAACTCGAACAAAATCAGAAATTAATGTTAAAAATCATCCTGCAGGACCAACGCCACATCCACCCTTTTAATGAACCCGCCCGAGATTTGCGGATCCAGAATAAACCACTCTGGCTGTACCAGCGCGATGTCCTTTCGCCTTATACTCATCGCGAAGTCGAGCTGAAGCCTTGGGAATCTCTAATTGAGACTCAAGAAGCGTGTCTTGTTTACCGTGATAACCTTTTCTTCGATGCTCAATATATCAGAGATTTCATCACGGCTGCCCAGCAGCGGAAATTACCCAGCCGGGCCGCGTTTTCAGCAGCCGATCTGGCATTTAAAGAACACGCTTTGCCGCTCTCCGTCTCCTACACGCCTTATGACGAGATTTTCCTGGCAGATTTGTGGTATTTTCCAGCAGGTATCCAGCGCGAACATACAGACTGGAGATCCATGCGATCTTTCGAGCCGCTGGCGATAGGATTGGAATCCCGTGAGGTGGGATATTATCACGTGCCTACCTACATGGCTCAAGAGCAGGGGGACCTGCTATTCCATGTGCCTCGTCGCAGCCTGCTCGCTATCAACTCTTGGGTGCACATTTTCATTGCGGATGTTGTATTTGGATTATTCGCGCGCGGAGCTCGATTCGAAGATCAGCTCGAGACGGATGTGCTCTTTAAATTGGGCATCCTGGCAGCGGGGATGTTTGAAGGAAAACAGGTGCTTGAATGTTCAAAGCTTGTTCGAACTGGAAGTAACTGCGTTATCGATCCGAGCGCTGTGATCCACGGCCCAACATCGATCGGGAATAATGTAACGATCAATGCCGGGGCAGTTATCGAAAACTGCATCATTGGCGATAACGTCAACATTTCTCAAGACTGCCAGCTCATGCTTTCAGTGATTGGGGATGGGGCTTTTTTACCATTCCGGACATCTTTGTTTATGACTACCTTGATGGACAACAGCATGGTGGCTCAAAACACCTGTTTGCAGATGTGTGTGATCGGTCGAAATACTTTCATCGGAGCTGGATCGACTTTTACCGATTTTAATCTTCTGTCTGCGCCATTGAGGGCGATTGATGGTGGAGGGTGTCTCAATGAATCCAATCGTCCTGTATTGGGTGGTTGTGTAGGACATAACTGCCGGCTGGGATCTGGACTGATTGTATTCCCGGCGCGCACTGTCGAGTCGGACGTCGTGTTATTTGCATCCCATGAGCGACGTGTGATCGATAGAGATATCCACTACGAGCAAAGCGATCACCATACCCTGGCATTTGCTCAACTGCATCCACGCCTCTACCCGCGTAAAGGCGAAGTTGTCGAAGAAATCTGGTGAGTGAGAAGATTAAGCTATTGATTTTCTCGGGAGGCTGGAATGGGAAAACCCCGGTTGCTGATTGTTGAAGATGATACTGATATCGCCAACATGCTTCAAATCTTATTCAATGCACAAAATTTTGAAGTCGATTTGGCCCATCGAGGGTCTGAGGCGTTGGAAAAAACACGCCAGAACCTGCCGAATCTAATCGTCCTGGACATCATGCTCCCGGATATAGACGGTTTCGATGTATGCAGAGTATTACGTACGCATACCCGCACGAGTCATGTCCCGATCATATTCCTCACTCAGAAAGACGAGAGAAGCGATAAGCTCCAGGGATTAGAGCTCGGCGCCGACGATTACATCACGAAACCGTTTGATATTGAAGAGCTCAAGCTGCGCGTCCAGCGTGCCATCACACGGGCTGACCAACAGAGCCTGACCGACCCACGTTCCGGACTTCCTTCCGGTCGGCTGATAGAAGAACAACTGCGCCGAATTATCCGGTTGGATTCTTGGGCGTTCATGGATCTGCGCATCATCCATTATGAAGTCTTCCGAGATGTATATGGTTTTGTCGCAGCAGATAATTTGCTCCGATTCACTGCAATGCTGATGGGTGATGTTATTGATGAGTTAGGTACTCAGAATGATTTCATTGGACACTCGGGTGGAGAGAATTTTGTCGTAGTGACGACTGAAGCCGCTGTTCGGAAGATTTCCGATATCTTGAGACAACGTTTTAAAGAAGAATCGCTGGCGCATTATTCATTCCTTGATCGTGAAAGGGGCTTTATTGAAGCTGAGTTGTCCGATGGCTCGGTGGTTCAGGCTCCGCTGATGAAGCTGGCAGTCGGGATCGTCTCACCTTCAAAGAATGATTTTTCGGACATCCGTGAAATCACCGAACTAGCCGCAGAATCTAGGCGGCAGCAAAGCTTGAATTAATCAAAAGATGTCTGAGCTGAGTCCAGCCTTACTGGGAGTGATATTTGTTTTCTTGGGGCTTGGCTTTATGGCTGCCACCCAGGCGGCCATAAGGAACTCTCAGAGAAAGCCAGTTCTTCTCGCTGCTAAAAGAATTCAATCAGGCTTTGATCCCTCGACCTCGCATGATGATGGCTTGCTTTTTGTCCAAGCTGGAGGACGGATCAGATACATCAATCATGCGGCACAGCGCCTTTTCGATGACTGGGATGAACTGCCCGATCTGGAAAATCTGGCACGGCGCGCCCGACCAGGTGAGGATTTTTTGGCGCTTTGCTCGTATGAATGTAAAGCTTACTTTTTATTAAACGGCCGAACAATTGAGGGGGCTTCTTATTTTGTTCCCTGCTTTTCCGACGGGGACCCGAGACCAATGGAAGGGATCGCTGTTGTCTTGCGCCCTACCCAACTGGTTTTTAACCGCAGTGCAGGGCTCATAAACAGTTCAGCAAATGAAGCTGAACCAGCTGCTTTGCAGTCAGCTCAAGCCTTTCAAATCTTTACTGAAATCAGCCAGGCAATAGCGAATAGTACCAATGTAAATTCCACAATTCGAACAATTTTAGAAAGTGCTGAGCGAATTATCCCTTCAGATTTCCTTGAAGCGACGGTCTTGATCGGTGAACCGAAAGAATTGACCCGATTTCGATTTGTAGGGCTGCCCGGAGACGAGCTTCGCCTGGAACGAGCGGAAGGAAATGACCCTTCCGAGTCACGATTATCTGATTATCTAATCAAAAACCGCAAACCTTTATTGATTCGTGATATCGATAGGTTTGAAGACCTCCATCAGAAAGCAGATGGCATTACCTTTCCATACCGCTCATATATAGGTGTCCCACTGACAACCTGCGGAGAGATCATCGGATCGTTCGAGGTCGCTTCGCTTAGCCCAGGATTTTATTCAGATAATGATCTGGAGTTGATGAATTTATTGGCTGGGCAGGCTGCGATATCATTAAAAAATGCACTGGCTTTCGAGAAAGAACACCGGCTTACATGCGAGCTTTCTGGTCTGGTGCAGCTTGCCCAGGTTGTCCATTTAATCAGCGATCCTCGAGACCTTTATCACCGCCTGGTTGAGAGCATCGCAACGATATTTCCAGTTGAGTTTTTAGGATTTCTGATCTATGACGAAGAGCGCCGACTGCTGCGTGGGCAAACGCCGTTTTTCGGGATTCTTGACAGCGTGGTGGAATGGTACCAAACCACGATCGAGCCAGGCAGCCTGAAAGAAGAAGTTATCAACCGGATCCAACCCATCTTAAGTGAGGATGCAACGGAGGACGCTCGCCTGCAATTGTTGGAGTTTCAGCACCTGGCACAGGCTTCAGGAATTCGTCAGGTTGTCTTAATCCCGCTGTCCTCAGGAGGACGATCGCTTGGTTTCCTTGTTGTGGCAAAGAAACGAGATGGTACTGGTCTTGGTTCGGCTGATATGCGATTATTAGAGATCATAGCAAGTCAGGCTTCTCCGATCATCGAGAACGCAGGATTGGTCCAGGGCTCGCGTCAGCGGGCGCAAAGGGCAGAGAGTTTGAGGAGGATTGCAAGCCTGACCAGCTCAGCTGCCACCTTAGATGAAATCTTGAAGTACTCATTGCAAGACCTGGCACGGTTATTAGGTGCTGATGCTGCGGTCATCTCACTTATAGATGAAAATCACGGTGAGTTGTCCCTCCATGAAGAGTCTGCCTTTGGATTCAAAGCCTGTGCCGGTGCATCGATAGCACAAATCTCGATAAACTCGGCTGAATATCAGCAGTCAGCAGTATATACACAGAAGGCATTCGTAGTGGAGAACCTGCTTGGAAAGTTCGATTCCCGGTTGAATTATTGGCCGTGGATTAAGGAATTCCGGCTGCAGTCCATTGTATGTGCTCCCCTGATCTGTCGAGAGCGCGGGATAGGAGAACTTCTCGTTGGGAGCTTCAAACCGGATTTCTTTCTTCGTCTTGATTTGCAAACCGTGGTTACAGCAGCCGGATTGCTGGCGGCAGCAATCGATCAATCTGCCCTCTCATTACAAACGGACCAGACATTGCGTTTAAGAATCGAGCAGCTGACCTCGATTACCCGGATCAGCCGTGAGTTGAACCGGACGTTGGATTTACAGCGGTTGTTGCAGCAGGTATTTGACGAATTGATAAAAATGACAGGGGCGGATTGCGGCAGCATTTTCCTTTTCCAGATCGATACCGATGCATTCGGTTTCTTATCAGAGCGAATCGAGCCGGTCCTACAGCAAGCCGAAATTATCCATTATGTGGGTGATCGTCCAGGTGAAACTTTAGGTGAGCTTGAGGCGCAAGTGATCCTGACCGGCGAATCCCAGATTATTCGAGATTTTAATGAGATTCAAATGGATCACGGTCCCCGACCGGTACATGCAGGTATCCGTTCGGTGCTTATGATCCCGATCTCGTATCAAGGTCAAATTGCCGGTTTGGTCCAGCTGCACGCGTGGGAGGCTGATCGCTTTGGTTCTGCTGAACGCGAAATCGGCGAAGCTCTTGCAGTTCAAGCCTCTTTTGCACTCGGAAATGCAATGCGCTATGCCGACCAGATCCGGCGCGCCGAAAGCCTGAAAACACAGGTTGAAGTTCTTACCGGTCTGCTTGATGTATCCCGAGCGCTGGGAACTGAACGCCCCATTGAAAATATGCTTGAGATGATTGCAGGCGTAATCCTAACTGCAACACCCTTTAATGCCGTGGCGATCAGCTTGCTTGACCATGCTGCTTCCTGTTTGGTTCGTGTTGCCTTCGCGGGCATTCCGGATCAGGCGATAGAAAATCTGTGCGCCTATCTTAAAATCTGGGCGGACTTCGAAGCCTTTTTGAAACCGGATTTGAAAATTGGAGCTGCTTATTTTTTCCCATCAGAAGAAGCAATTTTAATTCAACAAGATATTAATCAACCTTTTCCTCTTGCTGATGAGAATGATACTGGCGAAGGAAAGACCTGGAAGCTGAATGATCTGCTGGTTGTCCCTATTTTCAGCTCGTCAGGTGAACCGTTGGGATTGATCAGCCTCGGTTCGCCGCGCGATCGGAGGCGCCCAGATCGGTCGACCATCGAAACACTGGAGATAATCAGCAGGCAAACTAGCGGCTTGATCGAGGGTCACCAAAAAAACCTTGAAATGAATTCTCAGATTAAACAAATTGGGGATGAGATTGAATCCACGAGACAATTAGCCAACGAAACGTGGCATGACATCTCTGATTTAACAGAGAGATCCCATGTCTGGAATTTAAAGACTCAAGATCTCGAGTCTCGGGCAGCAAGATTCCGTGGATGTCTTGACCTTGTAAACCTGATCTCGCTTCAAACCAGCAGGGAGAAGTTATTTTCAACGCTTGGAGACGAAATCGTAAAAAGAATGGATTTTGATGCTGTATTGATCGCTTCCAAGTCTCAAAATAGCCTGAATCTGATCGAGGTCTTTGGCCAGATTCCACCAGAAACGTATCCTCAATTGTTATTGGGCCAAAAAAACCCATTCCGCGCCTGCATGAACCATAGTGAGAGCTTGTTCATTTCGGATGTGGATGAAAGCGAAGAATGGCGTGAAACACCGCTGCTTCATTCGCTTCAAGCTCGAAGTTTCATATGTTTCACTTTGCCAGATGACCTATATGAGGATGCCCGCTTTTTAGAAGGCAATGCGTCTTGTGGACAGATCGGTTTACTGGCTACAAGTCAAAAAGCCAGGTCATCATTCACCAAAGATGATAAGGATGTGATGGACTTGCTTGCCATCCAGACGGCGGCGTCACTGCGCAATATTGGGTATTATGAGCTTACAGCTCGCCGTTTACGCGAGGTCAATCTTCTGCTTGATTTCAGCCAAAAGCTAGGTAATCTTGACCTTGCGAGCATCATTCAGTCGCTCCTTGAAAGTACAATGAAATTAGTTCCCGGCGCCCAGATGGCTATGGTGGCTTTGTGGGATTCGCGCATGGGTTGTCTTATTCCCCATTCGGCAGCAGGATATTCTGATATGGAGGAGTTGAAGAAGGTCCTTTACCGTCCGGGGGAAAGCCTGGCAGGAATCGCCTTCGACAAGAAACAAACGATCAAGCTGGATGAGATCGATTTCCTTGTGCATTACAACTTCAGATCAGAGAATATGATCCATTTCCGCAAGGCCACTGGTGGAAAGCTGCCTGTTTCCAGCATAGCTGTCCCGATCATGACTGGCATGCATTATACCGAAATTGGAGGTGAAGCTGCATCTGCCCAAAAAGACCGATCTAATGAGACCGGACAGATGCCAATAGGTGTACTGGTCCTGGATAACAGTGAAAACCCAGGTTCATTCCACGAGGAAGATCTGGCTGTTCTGACATCATTGGCTCATCAAACGGCATTATCGATCGAAAACGCCAGGCTGTTTGAAGAATCTGAGCAGAGGTCCAGGCAGCTCCAGGCATTGACAAGGGCTTCGACCCGAATCACCTCAATCCTGGAAAAAGAGCCGTTAATCGCAAGTCTGCTTGATCAAATTAAATACATACTGAATTATGATACGGGCACTCTCTGGCTGCGAAATCAGGATCGCAATGTCGACCGGTTGGTGATCGTTGCAGCGCGTGGATTTGATCCAAAAGATCAGCAGATCGGTCTGACTGTCGATATCCAGGACAGCCGGCTGATGGATGAGATGATTCGGACCAGGAAACCCCTCCGGGTCCCCAATGTTTTGGATGATCCTCGTTTTCACCCTATAACCCTTGAAGAAGAATCTGGTTTTGAAAATGATGGGGGATTAAAAAGAATCGGGATTGAGAATAAATGCCTTTCGTGGCTGGGCATTCCTCTGGTCTTGTCCGATCAGGTGAGCGGTGTGATCGCCCTCGAAAAAGCCGAATCAGACTATTTCAGCCTCGATGATATCCAGGTCGCGGCGACTTTCGCTGCTCAGGCTGCTTCAAGCTTGAAGAATGCAGATTTATATCAAGACAGTATCTCCCGAGCCTTAGAGCTCGATCAATATTCGCAGACTTTAAATAACCTTTATAGACTTTCCGGAGAATTGAGTAAGTCCCTGAATGCAGAGGAAATCCTGACAACCGCTGCCCAGGAATTTCTGGAATTACTTTCTTGCTCCTCCGTTTCGGTTTTCCAATTTTTCGAACCAGGCGAAAAATTGGAAATGACGAACTTTTTGGCGTCTGAAATAACTCTCGCTAAAGACCGGATAGATTTCTCATTGAAAGAACAGCGGGGCTCTTTTGTCCTCCAGGTCGAATTACCTGCCACAGCTCCAGGCATATCGCAGATCCCGGTCATGACCTTCTTGCCTGAAACCCCGATCGTGGAACATATCACAAGGAGCGGTGGTATATTCACGACGACTGACGTTTCCGACGAATCAGATCTGGAGGTTTTTAAGGAGCTATTTTCGTGTCATAACACCTGCTCTCTATTAATCGTTCCAATCTTAAGCGGGTCAATCGAGTCTACGGAAGGAGACGCCTTCCGCGAAATCCACGGATTGATCTTTGCCCACACCATCGATTTCCACCATTTCAGTTATGAAGAAGTTGAGCTTGCCAGGACCATCTGCAACCAGGTGGCCACTGCACTCAAAAAAGCTCGACTGTTCGAAGAAACTCGGAGCCTGACAGAAGGGCTGGAGTTGCGCGTTCAGCAGCGTACCGCCGATTTGGAACGCGAGCACATGCGTTCAGAGACCTTGCTTCGGATTATGACTGAGCTGTCTGCAAGCCTGGACTTGAACCAAGTATTGGATCAAACACTCCTGGTGTTAAGCGAATATGTCGATGCTGATCAAATCTCGATCCTCATTCAACGCCCAGACCAGACGAAGCTGCAACGGCTCGCATTGATTAGACGGAACTATGAACTAGAGCAAAAAGAGCAGGATCATGGGCAGCTGCTGGAGCAAGATCTTGGAGCCTGGATACTCCGTCACCGTCAACCACTCTTGCTGAAGCATGCGAGTCAGGATAATCGCTGGCAGCAGCATTTTTTGACAGAAGATAAAAATCGATTCGAGAGTGTGATCGCGGTACCGTTGATGAGCGGGGCTGAAGCCCTGGGCTGCCTTGTGCTTTTTAATTCAAAACCGGATTACTTTTCATTGGACCAGCTGGACCTTGTCCAGGCTGCAGCTAACCAGGTTTCAATCTCAGTGAATAATGCCGAATTGTTCCGTTTAATTCGTGATCAGGCCGAAGACCTCGGATCGATGTTACGCAATCAGCAGATTGAGACTTCTCGCTCAAAAGCTATCCTCGAAGCTGTAGCGGATGGAGTATTAGTCACTGATTCAAACCGCCAGATAACATTATTTAACGAATCAGCCGAAAAAATTCTTGGCATTGACCGTTTACAGGCAATTGGAAAATCGATGGAGCATTTTGCCGGGCTGTTCGGACTGGCAACCAGCAAATGGCTTGAAAAAATCAACGGTTGGTCATCGGTAGATGAAGGTCGTTTACCTGGTCATTCTCAGATCGAGCAGATCATCCTGGAAGATGGACGAGTTATCTCCGTACATCTGGCTCCTGTAAGCCTGCGGAATGATTTCCTTGGAACTGTGTCCATATTTCAAGATGTAACCCATCAAGTTGAAGTAGATCGACTGAAGTCAGAGTTTGTGGCAACCGTGAGTCACGAGCTGCGGACTCCAATGACTTCGATCAAGGGTTATGTCGAAATTTTACTCATGGGCGCGGCAGGAGACCTTTCAGAACAACAAATCCATTTTCTGAATGTTGTAAAAAAGAATACAGAAAGATTGTCCGTACTTGTAAACGATCTGCTTGATATTTCGCAGATAGAGTCAGGGAGAGTAAGGCTCTCACTTGTACCGTTGAATTTGGAACAGATCGCTGAGAATGCGCTTGAGGATTTTCAACTTCGGATAAAGGATGGTGAACGAATTGTCCATGTCGATAATGCATTCGAGCCTCATCTTCCGCTGGTTCAGGCCGATCCAGATAAAATCCGTCGAGTCTTTGATAATCTCCTGGAGAATGCCTATCTGTATAATTTAGAGGATGGACATATACGGTTATCAATCAAACGATCTGGCATGGAGCTGCAGGTCAATGTTGAGGATTCAGGGATAGGGATCAATCCGATTGACAAGACACTTGTTTTTGAGCGCTTCTATCGTGGAGAAAACTCTCTTACGCTTGGTGTTGCCGGCACCGGATTGGGGCTTTCGATTGTAAAGAGCATGATTGAGATGCACGGAGGTCGAATTTGGGTGGAAAGTTCTGGAATTCCAGGTCAAGGTTGTATTTTTTCCTTCGCATTACCCGTGTATCTACCTGAGTTGTGAATACGAGGATCTGCATGATGATGAAAATCTTAATTGCCGATGATGAGCGTGATATTCGCGAGTTAATCAGGTTCACACTGCAGTTTTCCGGTTACGAAGTCATAACTGCGAGCAATGGTGAGGAGGCTTTCGAATCTGCCTACAGAGAGCAGCCGGATCTCATCCTGTTGGATGTGCGAATGCCGCGAATGACCGGATATGAGGTCTGCATTAAGTTGAAATTGGATGAGCAAACAAAGAACATTCCAGTTGCATTCCTTTCAGCCAAAGGGCAGGAAAGTGAGGTTCAAACCGGTCTGGAAGCAGGCGCAGAGGATTACATCATAAAACCTTTTTCGCCTGAACAGCTCTGTGAAAGAGTCAAGGTCTTATTGGGAAACTATCGAAGGGATTGAATTTTTTTCGATGAAAGTCCAAACTATATGGGTGTCCTGTTCTTGCAGAATGAAATTGTTCATTACGAAGTTTTGGGAAGAGGCAAACCGCTGCTTTTTTTGCACGGGTGGATCGGTTCCTGGCGTTATTGGATGCCTGCAATGCAGGCTGCATCATTATCATATCGTACCTACGCTCTGGACCTTTGGGGGTACGGAGATACAGCCAAGGCACCACAATATTACTCGCTTGAAAAACAGCTAGAACTGGTTGATTATTTTCTCCATGACATGGGTATTCATAGAATTGTATTAATTGGTCATGGACTAGGGGCAATTTTGGCGACCTGTTATGCCGGAAGAAATCCGGAGCTGGTTGACAGGATGCTGGCCGTTGGGCTGCCGCAAAAAGGTCCGGCTGTCAACCCGCGCTTGCTTGTTGATGGACCACTTGAGCTCGCGAACTTGCTGTTATCGCGAACACCGGAGGGTGGAATAGCAAGAAATGAAGTCCCGAAAATGGATGGCCGCGTGATCCAAAATTATTCTTCAGGACTGGGTGATTTGAGGCTGGAAACTGAAATAAAAAAAATGAAAAATCCTGGCCTCTTTGTTTACGGTCAGAATGATCCAGTTGTGCCTGCCCCTGATCTTTCTGAGGAGAAATATGTAAGTTCGGAGAATATTCATCAAATTATATTCGATCGATCCGGGCATTTTCCGATGCTGGATGAACGCAGCAAATTTAACCGGCTTCTGGTTGATTACCTAATGCTGAATTCAGGAGTGAGTCCGCGTCAGCTTCAATTGAAGGATGAATGGAGGCGCCGCGTCCGCTAACTTGACAATCGTCCTCAGGTTGACTATACTAATACAGTCGAAGAATAATTAAAGTGTGCCATTCAGAAAGTGAATGCACGGGGAGCTTGGTAACCCAGGCTGAGAGGAGAGCATTCTGGCTCTCGACCCGCAAGACCTGATCCGGATAATACCGGCGGAGGAATAGCAATGAAATTCAAGGCCGGGCTTTTTCTGTCTCAAAATCGAAAGTCCAGCCAGTACTTCTCAAAGCCTCCACCTGTCAAGTCCGTTCAGGAAGGAGGTTTTCTATTTTGAGAGCGGTAATATTTGCCAACGGCGAATTGAATACACCCTTCAATATCAATGCACAGGATATCATCATCGCTGCAGACGGCGGTGCTCGCCACTGCATGAGGCTTGAACTCATCCCGACGGTGGTGATCGGCGATTTTGATTCGCTCACACAAACCGAATTGGATCAATTGAAGAGTGATGGTGTGTTGATTCTTCAATTTCCTGTCCGAAAGGATTTTACCGACCTGGAGCTGGCACTCCAGTATGCAGAAAAGCTCCAGGTGGATGAAGTCGTCATCCTGGGTGCGCTGGGGGATCGCTGGGATCAAACGATCGCAAACTTGATGTTAGCTGGGGCATATCCGAACTCAGAAGATTCGGCTGGTTGATGGCAACCAGGATTTTTTCTATATCCGCTCAAATGAAACGATCGTCATTAATGGATGTCCGGGTGATACTGTCTCGCTTATCCCTATGAGTGGAGATGCAAACGGGATCACGACACGCGGGTTGGAATACGCCCTAAATGGAGAGTGTCTCAAATTCGGTGCGACAAGGGGTATCAGCAATCAGCTGGTAAGTGATCGGGCTGAGATCACGCTTCAAGAAGGGTTGTTGCTTTGCATTCGAATCCAGAATCAGATTTATTCTTAAGGAGCATAAAAGGTGAAATTAATCCGATTTTTGAAAATACTGGATTCTTTCCGAGTGATTCAGAAAACAGGAACGGTCAATCCATTCAGAACCGTGTTCGGAAATGATCGATTCTTGCCCCAGTCTATCTTGTTTCTCGGGATGATCCTATCCTTTGGTTGTCGACCTTCCTCTACCCCTTCACCTGCTGCGCCGTCCTTAACACAGCCTTCGGAACCTGTGACGTTGAAGATTATGACGCATGACTCATTCGCAATCTCCGAAGAAGCCCTTTACGCATTCGAAACAGATGAAATAAACGTTCAATTCCTGAAGAGCGGGGATACTGGGACGGCGTTGAATAAGGCGATTCTTTCAAAGGAAAACCCACTTGCGGATGTTTTCTACGGCGTCGATAACACTTTTCTGAGTTCGAGCGCTGGATGAAGGTATATTCGATATATACGCCTCGCCGCTTTTGGATGTTATCCCGGATCAATTCGAGCTAGATCCAAACCATTATGCCTTACCAGTCGATTACGGAGATGTCTGCTTGAATTATGACAAGGCAGCACTGGCTGAGCGCAACCTGCAGGTTCCGCAGTCGTTGGAAGAGCTCGCTGATCCAAAATATAAAAGCCTGCTGGTTGTCCAAAATCCCGCCACATCATCGCCTGGCCTGTCCTTTCTGCTGGCGACGATTTCGCGGTTTGGCGAGACCGGCTATCTGGACTATTGGAACAAGCTTGTAGAAAATGATGTGCTGGTTGTCAACAGCTGGGAAACCGCTTACTCTACGGAATTCAGCGGTTCCGCAGGTCGCGGTCCTAGGCCGATCGTCGTTTCTTATAATTCGAGCCCGGTTTTTGAGCTGATCTATGCTGAAACGCCGCTGGAATCACCACCGACTGCTGCAGTAACCGCGCCGGATACATGCTTCCGGCAGATAGAATTTGTTGGAATCTTAAAAGGCACACCGAACCGCATGCTTGCCGAGAAATGGGTGGATTTTATGCTTTCGCCTGTTTTTCAAGCAGATATGCCGATGCAAATGTTTGTTTTTCCAGTCAATCCAGAAGCTGAATTGGATGAAACATTCCGAAAATATCTTGAGATCCCGCAAGATACCGCAGAAGTCAGCCCAGAGATGATCGCTGAAAACCGCGAGAAATGGTTGCGTGAATGGTACGAAACCGTGCTGAGGTGACCTCACCTGGAAGGTCAAGCAGGACGCCGATAGCCTTCTGGCTGTTCTGGATTGGTCCGCTGGGTTTCCTGGTTCTTTTCTATTTTTACCCGATGGTTGGAATCCTCCAAACCAGTTTTGCAAGGAGCCGGGACGGGATGCTCGCACCGTTCCTCGAAATTATAGGCTCAGAATCGATGCGAGGAATTATCCGTTTCACATTCTGGCAGGCAGGACTATCGACAATTCTGACCTTGCTGTTTGGTCTTCCTGGGGCTTTTTTACTGGCGCGCTACCGCCTCTGGGGAAAAAGCGTGATCCTGGCGATCACCGGGATTTCATTTGTCCTGCCGACTCTGATTGTCGCATCTTCCTTTGAGGCGCTACTTGGTCCGCGCGGTTGGATAAATTTACTTCTCATGGATTTGTTTGGTTTGAGCCAGCCGCCGATTTCATTTGTCAACACTTTCACGGCTATTCTAGTGGCGCATATTTTCTACAATACGACCATAGTCTTGCGGTTGGTTGGCGATTATTGGTCCCACCTTGACCCTCGGATGAGCCAGGCCTCCGCGGTCCTGGGTGCAAACCGCTGGCAGTCCTTCTGGCATGTCACCTTGCCGCTTTTATTCCCGGCGATTGCTTCGGCAGCGTTGCTGATCTTCATTTTTGATTTCACCTCCTTCGGGGTGATTTTAGTGCTGGGAGGGCCGCGTTTTTCTACAATCGAAGTTGAGATTTACAATCAAACCATCGGCATGTTCAACCTGCCTCTGGCAGCAGTGCTTTCAATCATCCAGCTGGTTTGCACGTTAGGTTTGACGATCCTCTACACGAGGTTGACCTCCCGGTTGGTTCGACCGATCACGTTGAAACCGCGTCAGCTGGTCGAAAAACCTGTGATCGGTCGGCTGAACAGGATATTAACGGTGCATATCTCCTTGCATTGTTAGGATTGTTGACGCTTCCGCTTCTAGCTCTGATCACCAGGTCTTTTGTCCAGGTTGAGATTTCACGCTCGATACCTAGGGAAATCGAATTTCAGCCGACATTGGATTACTACCGAGAGCTTGGAGAAAACCGGCAGGAGTCTTATTTCTATGTATCACCAATAACTTCGATTGGCGTCTCGCTTGTGTATGGATCAGTGACTGTAATTCTGGCCCTGATGCTTGGCTTTCCAGCTGCATGGGCGTTAACTCGCTACCGGCATGCTGCCGGAAACAGTTTCTTTGAGCCTGTTTTGATGCTCCCACTGGGTACATCGGCAGTCACCCTGGGATTGGGATTCATCGTGACGTTGGATACACCTCCGCTGAATCTACGCGCATCACCGATATTAATCCCGCTGGCTCATACCCTGGTAGCATTTCCCTTCGTTGTTAGAAGCCTGGTGCCATCCTTAGGCAGCATTAAGCCACGGCTTCACCAGGCTGCATCCGTGATGGGTGCTTCCTCGAATCAGGTGATGCGTCAAATTGACTTGCCGATCATCGCCAGATCTTTGCTTGTAGGGGCAGCCTTTGCCTTTACGATCTCTCTTGGAGAATTTGGAGCAACCGCGCTCGTATCGCGTCCGGAATTTCCCACGATTCCAGTGATGATCTACCGCTACCTGTCCCAGCCAGGAGCATTAAATTTAGGGATGGCATTTGCCCTCAGCTCTATTCTCGCAGTCGTCACAGCGCTGAGCATGCTGGCAATCGAACGATTTAGAATTGGCGATATTGGAGAGTTCTAAATTGCAGAATATTACGACTGAACCTGGCATAACCACAAAATCAGAATTGCAGCTTCAAGATATCCACAAACACTTTGGAGATACCCTTGCTCTCCAGGCGGTCTCATTTCACTGTATCGGATCAGGAAATCATCGGATTGTTGGGGCCCAGTGGCTGCGGAAAATCGACCGTACTTTCGGTAGTCGCCGGATTGGAAAAACCAGACCGGGGGGTTGTAAAATGGAATGGCAAATCGCTAGAGGATGTCCCTACCCACAAACGCGGG
Organism: uncultured Chloroflexia bacterium; assembly: GCA_963788305.1. GTDB lineage: Bacteria > Chloroflexota > Anaerolineae > Anaerolineales > UBA4823 > UTCFX2. Next base: position 145,325 of record CAWBGK010000016.1, on the reverse strand, counting down.
TTTGGGTTGATGTTTCAGGATTTCGCTCTCTTTCCTCATCAGGACACCTACAATAACATCGCTTTTGGCCTGAGAATGCAAGGGATGTCCCATGAGGCGATCAGGGAAAGGGTTGAAGATGTCCTCTCTCTGGTTGGTTTACCTGGTATTGGGCACAGAGATGTGAGCACTTTATCTGGTGGAGAAGCCCAGAGGGTTGCTTTAGCCCGAGCTCTGGCACCGAGACCCCGGCTCCTGATGCTCGACGAACCGCTTGGAGCGTTGGATCGAAATCTGAGAGAGCGTTTGATGGTGGAGTTGAGAGGAATTCTGCGGCAAAGCCGTCAGACCGCGATTTATGTCACGCACGACCAGGAAGAAGCCTTTACAGTTGCGGACCGGATCATCCTGATGAATGCCGGTCAGGTAGCCCAGGTTGGAAAGCCGGTAGATATATATCGGCATCCAACAACGGAATTTGTCGCTAGATTTCTTGGACTGGACAATATGATGCCAGGAAAGGTTGTCAGGCTAGGAGAGAGTTGTGGAGTTGAGACTTCAATCGGGGTTTTTTGCCTCAAAAAAGCTGAGGCGGAAAAAGACCTTGACCAAAACGAATCGATTAAGGTCTTACTGCGCCCGGATTCTAGTTCATCTGGATGGAAGCGGAGAGAGCAGAGTAAAAGGTGTTATCAAAGAAATATCATTTCGGGGTAAAAACAACCGGGCATTAATTCAAATTGGCGAGCTGCTTTTCGGTTTTGATTTTCCTGCTTATATCGATCTGCCTGAGGTCGGATTGTCTCTGGAATTGAGCTTCAATCCAAAAGAAGCCATTCAAATTCTTAGATAAATTTGGTCCTGAAGCAGAGAAAAAGCCAGGTTATCGGAACCCTCATCCTCCAATTTTGCAAGGTTGAACAATTAAATTCCAGAGCGCGGCGAGATCTCTTCCAAAAGAAACCGCCGCGCCCTGGAATTAGTTATGTTTGTTGACCTGGCAGGAAAATCAAACTGCCGAAGTTCTCGTTGTCGTCTGTTCAGGCTATTGAAGAAAAGACCGGTACAAACACTCCCAGATCTTCCATCAGCTTGTCGCCATTGTCCCAAAGCCAGGTGCCCAAACCAGCCGTTGCCAGCAGGCAGCAGCAGCAAAGCAGCACAAGAACGACAATGACGATTATCCAAACTGTCCTGCTCTTCTTCGGTGGCTCGACATAGGGTTCTTCCAGCGGGGGAAATGGGGTTGAGAAGTCTTGGGCCATAGTTTTTTGCTCCTTGATCAGAATAATTCAGTTATTAAGAAAATTCGGATATATGACTGGTACTTGAGATTCGACTAGATTGCATTCGGTATATCATTCCCTTTCTGCCATAAACGCCAGATCACCAGGGAAGTGATCAGGATCACCACAAGTCCGATCAGGATCGGGATGACGACGGACAGGATCGAGACAACGGTCGAAACCAGATCCTCCAGGATGCTTACGGGCGTATTTGCCATCCCGGCAGTTGTTGCTGTGATGGCTGGTCGAACTGCAGCGGATTTGACAGCATGGATGCTCCCCGCGACCAGCAGTCCGGCTGCCAAAGCGAGCACAGGGTGAATTTCGCTGATGACTTTTGCGCTGGCGGCGAAAACGATTGCTCCGGCTACAGGACGGACAAAAGTTTGAATCGCATCGTTTACGTGGTTGACGGCAGGTGCTTTATCGGCAAAAAACTCAATTGCCAGGAGCACAATCAGCAAACCTATCACCCAGGGGTTCTCAAGAGTATCCCACGGTGCGCGTAAATGGATCAAGTTAGTGTAACGCCCGAGAATCGCAATAGTCAAAAGCGGGATATACGCATTCAAACCTGCGCTTGCTGATAGGCCAAAAGCTGAAAATACACCAGTCAATAACTCCATGATCGAATCTCCTTAACCGATGTGAAAACCATCCCAGGTTCCGGTCATCCAGAAACGTGCAAGGTCGAAAAGAGCAATTTGCAGGATGGTTGTTCCAAAACCTAAAGTCAGTGGAAAAACGAGCTCTTTAAATTGGATAGCGTGATTATCCCGTTTCATCAGCATCAGCCAAAAAACACTATAGATCATCGTCAGCAGAGTCAGCACTCCGAGTGCGCTCACCAGGCTGAAACCGAACAGCAATAGAGGATTTTCGAGCCAGATCAAACCATCCAAAATTAATAAAAGCCCGACGGATAAGAAGAACGGTTTGATTCCTGCCAGGGCCGGGCGACATATCGGGTCGTTTCCAGACAGTCTGATTGAAAGAAGGGTAAATTACAAATGCGATAATTAAGCCCATTCCACTCCCGGTGATTAAACGGGTGAGATTACTGGGTTCGTAAAGCGAAGGGGCGCCGGGAAAAAGGTGCATGTAGGAGTTGATCCCATCGACTGCAAATGCTGCTGCAATGAAACCAAAAAGGACCCATAGCCGCCAATTGGGCAGGCCAGATCGCTTTCCGGATAAGACGAGCTGGAAGATCAGGCCAAAAACAGCCCCAACATACATCCCAGTGCATCTGCTGCACAAAGGCAGAGGCCGGTCACCTATATGAAACGAGCGTACATCGATCCGATGACAGACTGCGTATCCGACCGCATCCGCCTTGCCAAGCAGCCCAGCGGGTGTGTTAAGCAGCCAGCTCAAAAAAAGCAGCCCGACCGCGAGAAAAACCAGGCTTTTTCCTGTTGTTGGTAAGGCTCGGTTGATGGATTGGATTTTTATCATGCTATTTGGATTATATCAAAAAGGCAGTAGGAATTGGCAAAGTATCTTATCTGAGGTATGATAGCTCCCCATAGAGATAACGGTACACCTCGAAGCATTCGGAGAAAAAATGACCAAACGTTTAATAATCTTTGCGCTGATTGTGTTGCTCTTCAGCGCTTGCGCGAATTCTGATCCTCAGCCGACAGAAATCCCGGTCGCGACGACCGCAGTCGTTGAATCTCCACCAACAGTCATCCCGACCGAAATCCCTCCAAGTGAGACGCCTACAACAGCACCTTCGCCGACAGCAGCTCCTACGCAAGCTCCCACATCCTATGGCCCCCATGATTTCCCGACGGACATCAGCCCATTGAAAGGTAAACCGGCGGATGATATAGAAAAACTGGAGCGCCGACCTGTTGCAGTTAAAGTCCAGCTTTTCCCGCGCGGCCAACGTCCACCCTGGGGAACTTCGCTGGCAGATGTCGTATTTGATTATTACCAGACTTTTGGACAGACTCGTCTGCATACGATCTTTCTCACTCAAGATGCCGAAGTCGTTGGTCCTGTCCGGTCGGCGCGACTTCTGGATGTGCAGCTTGTCCAGATGTACCAGTCGATTTTCGCATTTGGAAGCGCAGAACAGCGAACTTACAGCAAGCTGTTCAACTCCGATGCTGCAAGCCGGCTGGTGGTAGAGGGGAATTCGAACTGTCCGCCGATGTGCCGAGTTGATCCGAATGGGCAGAATTCCCTTGTAGTTGACACTTCAGAAATCAGCACGGCGGCGGATCAGAATTCGACAGATAACGTCCGTCAGAACCTGGACGGCATGTACTTCAACCAGGAAATCCCCCCTTCAGGACAACCTGTAACGCAGGCATTTGTGCGTTTTTCGATCAGTGCATATACGATGTGGGATTACAACCCTGATACCGGTCGATACCTGCGGTATCAGGATACGGTTGAAGCTGAGAACCTCGAACTGGAAAATGTTGCCCCGTTGATGGATCAGCTGACCAACGAGCAGGTTGCAGCGGATAATGTCGTGGTCCTGCTGGTTTCCCACCAGTACGCGTTTGATACTCATCCGGGCGTGAACGAAGTAATTGATATTAACCTTTCGGGCAGCGGTCCAGCTTATGCATTTCGTGATGGACAGGTTTATCAGGTGGTCTGGAACAGGCCGAGCAAGAATTCGGTGCTTTTCCTGACATTTCAGGATGGGTCCTCGTACCCCTTCAAGCCAGGGAACACCTGGTATGAAGTCGTGGGGTCAAGCTCCAAACTGGAAACGCCTAATCCAAATCTGTACCGTTTCACACATTACATGCCTTGAATTAGAAGCAGACCTGGGAGATTTATTCTCCCAGGTCTTTTTGTTAATGGGATTGCAGCAACTTTTTCTGAAACGAGTGAGATGTTCTATTTACTCAATTGAAAATCCCAGGCCTGCAGTTCTGAGATCGTTTGAAAAGCCGTCATATCGAGGTGGATCGGCGTGATCGAGACTGCTCCAGAAGCTAAGGCGCCAAAATCCGTACCTTCCTCTGCAACCCCGGTTGGAGAATTGCCGCCGATCCAATAATATGGGCGGCCGCGCGGGTCTTTCCGAGCGTCCAGAGCATCCCGGTAAAGTCGCAGACCCTGGCGGGTTATTTGCACCCCGGAAATCTGGTCATCCTGGAGGTAGGGTACATTCACATTCAACAGCACATTTTTTGGCAAACCATGTTCTATGACCGCCTGGACAACCTGCCTGGCGATTCGGGCGGCAGGCCCATATTCCAGTTCAGTGCTTCGATCTCTCGGAGAATCGAGTGATACTGCAATTCCTGGGAGACCCCAGATCGCCGCTTCCATGGCTGCAGTAACTGTCCCAGAATAAGTCACATCATGCCCAAGATTGGCATTTGGATTGATCCCGGAAACGATAAGATCGACCTTTTCTTTAAGTATCCCCAGCAGCGCCAGGGCCACACAATCAGAGGGAGCGCCATCGGACGCGAGTGCTGGCGTACCGTCGCCCAAAATGACTTCTTTCACTCTTAACGGGCGGTGCATCGTCTTAACATGCCCAGAAGCCGACCAGTTTTGGTCAGGCGCCAGGACCGTCACCTCTCCCAGCTTGCGAATTTCTTGGAGCAGCGCCAGCAAGCCCGGAGCGGTGACGCCATCATCATTGGTGAGTAAAATGTGCATGAGGGTATCCGATTCCTTTGTAGAGCTGATGTATCTATTAATCAGGGACGAATTATAATGGTAAAATTCGGAACGTCCTATCAATCTGTTTACAGGAGGGAACAAAATGTCCGCTGTAAGAAAACTCATTGGTATTTTGCTCTTAATCGCCGCTCTCATCGGGCTAATTTTTAGCGTGGCTGGAATCACGATCCTTTGGAGGGTTGAGCCGAACATCACTGCAGGCATTGAAACCACAGTCGATCTTCTTGTTGATACGCTTGAGACAACTTCGCAAGGATTGGTGGTGACTTAAGTTGCGCTGAAGAGTGCAGTAGATACAGTCAGCGCGCTTGAAACTACAGTTCAAACGATCGCCACAACGGTCAAGTCCAGCTCACCAATGGTTCTTGATATCAAAAGCATGATAACGGAGGAAGTTCCGCAGACCATTCTGGCTACCGAATTGTCGCTGCGCGCATCACAAAAAAGCGCTGCGATCATCGATTCGGTCCTGGGTACATTAAGCAGCATTCCACTGATCGGTGGCGCGGTTGGATATAATCCGGAAGTTCCGCTTTCCGAGTCGCTGGGACAGGTTGCTGACAGCCTGAGCAGCCTGCCGGATTCTTTAAAGAATATGGAAACAAGCCTGACAGAAACGAACACCAACCTTGAGACTTTCCAGTCGGACCTGACGATGATGGCGGAATCGATTGGTCAAATATCAAACAGCGTTTCTGAGTACGATAAAGTCATACTGGGATATAAGGCGTCTGTTGACCAGATTATCAAGAATCTTGAAGGGCTGAAAACCAGCCTGCCCACCTATGTTCGTTATCTACTCATGGCACTGACAGTATTCCTGGTCTGGATGGCGATAGCCAACCTTGGACTGCTTACGCAGGGCTGGGAACTGGTCACAGAAAATAAAGCGAAGAAAGAACCAGAAGTTAAGGAAGAACCAGTCGAGAAACAAGCGCCAGATGAGCAGAAAGAATCTAACTAGGAAAATAAAAGAAAACGGGCGGTCAATTGACCGCCCGTTTTTTAATTAAAGCATACCGCGCAACACGGTCTGTAGAATTCCACCATTGCGGAAGTAGTTCACTTCGACTGGAGTCTCAAGTCTAGCAGTGACCTGAAAACTGAGAAGCGTGCCATCCGGTCTCTCGGCAGTGACGGTCAGTTCTTCCTTCGGTTGGATCGAATTATTCAATCCCCTCACCGAAATTTTTTCTGTGCCCTCCAGACCCAGGCTTTCGACATTTTCCCCTGTGAGGAATTGCAGCGGCAAGACACCCATGCCAACGAGATTTGAGCGGTGGATCCGCTCAAAAGATTCAGCAATCACGGCGCGAACTCCCAGCATCATCACACCTTTTGCTGCCCAGTCACGGCTGGATCCGGTGCCGTATTCTTTGCCGGCCAGTACGACCAGGGAGATTTTTTCTTCTCGATATTTAACCGCGGCCTCGTAAATGCTCATCTGCTCGCCAGTTGGCTGGTGGATCGTCCAGCCGCCTTCTACTCCAGGAACCATCCGGTTTTTCAATCGGATATTCGCCAACGTGCCTCGGCTCATCACACGGTCATTGCCGCGCCGCGAACCGTAGGAGTTGAAATCTTTTAGGTCGACGCCTTTCTGAATCAAGAATTTTCCGGCAGGACTTTCAGAAGAGAACGATCCAGCCGGCGAGATGTGATCTGTTGTGATCGAATCGCCCAGGATCGCCAGGACTCGGGCGCCTTGAATTTCCTGGATGTCTGGAACTTCGCGGCGGAGACCGGTAAAAAATGGGGGCTCCTGAATATAGGTGGAATCGGGATCCCAAGAATAAAGCTCGCTGTCGCTGGCCTGAATGGCGTTCCAGGTTTCGTTCCCTGTAAACACTCCGGCATATTTTTCCTGGTACATTTCTGGTTTAACAGATTGGGCGATTGCCGCCTGGATTTCAGCAGAAGTCGGCCAGATTTCTCGAAGGTACACGGGTATGCCATCGGGATCATGTCCCAACGGATCGTGGACCAGATCAGCATCGACGCTGCCGGCGATCGCATATGCAACCACCAGTGGGGGGGAAGCCAGGTAATTTGCCCGAACATTGGGATGTATGCGGCCTTCAAAGTTTCTGTTTCCAGAGAGCACGGCAGCAGCGACAAGGTCCGCTTCCCGGATCGCTTCGCTGACCACCGCAGGCAGTGGGCCAGAATTGCCGATGCAAGTTGTGCAGCCAAAACCGACCACATTGAAATCCTAAGGCAGCCAAGGGTTCTAATAAACCGGCGCGCTCAAGATATTCTGTAACAACACGAGACCCGGGGGCAAGACTTGTTTTTACAAAAGATTTGACCTTCAGCCCACGTTCCACCGCTTTTTTTGCGAGGATCCCGGCGCCAATCATCACAGACGGATTGGATGTGTTGGTGCAAGAAGTGATCGCGGCGATCACAACAGCTCCATGCCCGATTTCATGAGAACTCAGATTCGACCTCCAAAAGAGCTTTCTTTTCTAGCTGCCCGCTGTTCAACTCAAAACCACGCTCGTTAATCGGTGCGATCAGGGACTGGTGAAAAGACGCCTTCATCTCTCTGAGTGGGATGCGGTCCTGAGGTCGTTTTGGACCTGCCAGGCTCAACTCGACTTCGCTCAGATCGAGCTCGAGCGTATCAGTGAACTCGGGGTCCTGCGAATTGGAGTATCGGAAAATCCCCTGTTCTTTACAGTAACGCTCAACTCGCTGAATAAGCTCTTCAGGTCGACCGGTCAGTCGCAAGTAGCGCAGCGTTTCGTCATCCACCGGGAAGAACCCGACCGTCGCACCGTATTCCGGAGCCATATTCGCGATCGTCGCTCGATCCGGGAGGGACATAGCCGCCAATCCGGGACCGAAGAATTCGACAAATTTTTCAACGACACCTTTTTTCCTGAGCATTTGGGTGACCGTGAGGGTTAAATCCGTGGCAGTCACGCCCTCGCGCAGCTCTCCGATGAGCTTGAATCCGATCACATCTGGAGCAAGCATGTCTATCGGCTGGCCGAGCATGGCTGCCTCAGCCTCAATCCCGCCAACGCCCCAACCCAATACGCCCAGACCGTTGATCATTGTGGTGTGAGAGTCGGTCCCAACGACGGTATCAGGATAGGCCAGCGGTCCGTCCAATTCGTCTTTTTTCATCACAACCTGGGCAAGGTATTCAAGATTTACCTGATGGACGATGCCGGTTGCAGGGGGGACGACGTTGAAGTTTGAGAACGCATTCTGACCCCAGCGCAGGAATTCATACCGCTCCCGGTTGCGCTGGAACTCGATTTCCGCATTTCGTCTTAGTGCGTCCGGCGTCCCAAAGGTATCGACCTGGACAGAATGGTCAATGACCAGATCAACCGGAACGAGTGGATTGATTTTCTTCGGATCTCCACCCAGACGAGCAACTGCCGAGCGCATCGAGGCCAGGTCAACAACTGTGGGCACACCGGTGAAATCCTGAAGAACGACTCGAGCCGGGGCAAAAGGGACGGAGGGACGTGAAGTTGCATTTGCCTGCCAACCTGCGAGGTTAATGACATCCTCGAGAGGTGAATTCTCTTTCGTTGCACTGGCGCAGCACCGATTCGAGAAGGATGCGGATGGAAAATGGAAGCTGATCCAGGCGTGTCAGGCCTGCTTTTTCGAGACTGTCTAATCGATAGATCCAATAATTACCGTGGGGGGTTTTAAACAATACGCGGGCGTTAAAAACATCCTGGATTCTTAACATAACGATCTCCTATGAAAGTTACGGACAAAATCACCTGTTAAGATAGTTGGATCAAATGGATGAATTCGGCTCTCCCCGACGAATGATCGCGTCAGCCATCCGCACAGCCCGGACGCCTGCCTGAACATCATGGATCCGGACGATATCGGCGCCGCGAGCAATCCCAATCGAAATCGCTGCAAGCGTCCCTTCCAGGCGTTGATCAGCAGGCAGGTCAAGGGTATATCCAATGAAAGACTTGCGCGAGGGTCCCAACAGGATCGGAAATCCAAGCGAGCGGAACTCACCAAGCCGGTCGATCAGCTCAAGGTTCTGCTCCACTGTCTTCCCAAAACCGATCCCAGGATCGAGGATGATATGCTCAGCGGGGACGCCCGCCTTGAGGGCGATATCGATGCTTTCCAGAAGCTCCCTGCGGATGTCCTCGATCAGGTCGGTATATTCCATCCCTATGTACCGGCCGCCCAGTCCCGCCTTAATTTCTGCATGAGCCCATGAGCTGCGATTATGCATCAAAATGATGGGTGCATGATAACGTGCCGCGATCCCAGCCAGCGCAGGATCTGCGCGCAGCCCCCAGACATCATTGATGATATCAGCGCCGGCTTTAAGTGCTGACTCGGCAACCTGTGATTTATAGGTGTCTATTGAGATGATGCCATCCAATTCGGCTGACAGCTTCTGAATCACAGGGATCACACGGGACATTTCTTCTTCTGCGCTGACAGGCTTTGCTCCTGGCCGGGTGCTCTCTCCTCCCACGTCAATGATGTCCGCGCCGGCTTCGATAAATCGGCGTGCTTGAGCCAATGCTGCTGCGAGAAAATCAGTCTCCATTGACTCGTCGCCGATCAGTCCATCCCCAGAGAAGCTATCTGATGTGATGTTCAAAATACCCATCACATACGTTCGGCTCCCCCAATGGAGACAATGCGAGCCGATGCTTAAAGGTTGGTATTCAATATTTCTCAAATCAGAAGCGTTAAAGGCCGGCTCAACCATTCTTCTGCCTCTGGGATCATGGTGAAGATCTTCATTTCGACACCATATCCTGCGGAGAGGGCGTCGATTTCTTGTAAAGCCTGACGCATCTTTTCGTTCATCACGACGACCGCCAGGCGAATATTCCGCACAGACGGATCGTTATTGACCTCCAACGCAAATTCGATCGCCTCTCGCGGCAGGTCTTCAATCTGGCGCAAGTCATACAAATTCGTAGTCAGCCGGTCAGAATTTTCCAGATGGGCGAGTGAGAATTCGCGCCAGCGCAGGAGGGTCGGATGTGAGACATCCTGGAAGACAATGTGCATCCCGCCGTCCGGTCGGCGGAGCGCCGAGAAGCCTGCATCCGGACCAGGGGCATCTTTCAAGGGTTTTGGTTCAACGCTGGCCATATCCATTTCTCCAATCAGGTTTGTGGGATATCATTTTATCTTACCAGAGCCCGGGCGGGCTTAATAATAAAATAAGGATAATTTCTCAATCAGCTGGATCCAGCTGCGCTCCAATCAGGATGGTGAAAAAAGCTGTACTCCGGTTGAGTCGATGTCATCCAGAAGCTCGTAGACCTTACTTCCCAGGACGGGATGACGCAAATTTGGCGCAATCGCCGCCAGCGGCACAAGCACGAAAGCGCGCTTATCCAAACGCGGATGAGGAATCTGAAGCTCAGCCTCATGAAGGATCAGGTCGTCATAAAACAGGATGTCGATGTCTATCAGGCGAGGACCGTTGCGGAAGGTCGGTTCGCGACCAAGCTCATTTTCAATTTTCTTGAGAATCTTCAGAAGTCTTGCCGGTGCGATTTCGGTTTCGGATTTGATGACCTGGTTGAGAAATGGTGGCTGGTCTTTAAACCCCCATGGATCTGTCTGATAAATGGGGGATGCTTGAAGAAGCGGGGCAGATGGTTCTATGGCCGATCGAGCTGAATATAAGTTCATCAGGCGGTCGCCCAGGTTGGTCCCTAACCCAAGGAAAACGATGTGTTTCACAACCGCTCCAGGATCGTGGCAGTAGCCATGCCGTGCCCGATGCACATGGTTTGTAGTCCGAAACGCCCTCCACTTCGCTCCAGCTCGTGGATCAATTTTGTCATGAGCACAGCCCCCGTTGCACCAAGGGGGTGGCCGTGGGCAATCGCTCCACCATTGGGATTCACCATGTTCATATCGACCACTCCAAGCTCCTTTGCCCAGGAAAGCACAACCGCAGCAAAGGCTTCATTTATTTCGACCACATCGATATTCTCCAGTTTTAAACCGGCGCGCTGGAGGACCATTCGGGTCGCGGGGATTGGCCCATCCAACATCAGAACAGGGTCTGATCCGGTCACTGCCCTCGCGACCAGGCGAGCGCGCGGCGTCAGGTTATAGCGGCCCACCGCTCCGGGGGAAGCCAGGAGAAGGGCTGCTGAGCCATCGCTGACCTGGCTGGAGTTCCCTGCTGTAGTCACACCATCGGTCTTGAAGACCGGTCGAAGGGATCTCATTTTCTCTCGATCTGGAGGAATCCGCACTCCTTCATCTCTGTCAACAATTCTCCCATCCGGCCGGCAGATTGGCAGGATTTGCTCCTGGAAAAACCCGGACTGGATCGCCTGCATCGCACGGAAGTGGCTCTCGAAGGCGTAATCGTCCAGCGCTTCTCGGTTCAGGTGCCATTTTTCTGCCATCAGCTCGGCGCTGATACCCTGATGGACCAGCTCAAATGGAAAATGATCGGGCCATTCGGTGGGGTAATCAGCGCCAAGTGGTTGGTGCGACATCATTTCGGTCCCGCCTGCCAGCACCACATCCATGTCGCCAGCGAGGATCGCCTGGGCAGCAAAATGAACAGCCTGCTGGCTGGAGCCGCACATTCGGTTAATCGTGACCGCAGGGACTTCAACAGGGAAGCCAGCCTTCAAGACACTGCAGACGGGCCAGGTTCGCACCCTGATCACCAATCGGAGTTACGCAACCCCAGACGGCATCCTCCAGTACTCCGGGATCGACACCCGCTCTACGGACTGCCTCCTGCATGACCAATGCAGTCATATCCACGGGTGAGAGAGGATTCAATTCGCCGGTTGGCTTTCCTATCCCAACTGGCGTGCGAACAGCAGAGATCACATATACTTCATTCATCAGCTGCACCCCTCCTGGATGTGATGATCTGTCTGATCTATAATTCCGGCATTTTTTCCATCAAGTTGATTTACTGAACAAGCCGGAATTTCATGGAGTTCTTTTATAATCAGAGGATACCACAAAATCCGTAGAGGAAAACTGCATGGCAAAAGCGACATTTCACTTTCCGCGAGGCTTTCTTTGGGGAACGGCCACATCATCACACCAGGTCGAGGGCTACAATACCAATAACCAATGGTGGGCATTCGAACAGCAAGCCGGGCGGATTCGAAACCGGTGATACTTCTGGTGCTGCATGCGATTGGTGGGGCGGGCGCTGGCGAGAGGACTTTGATCGGGCTGCCGAAACAGGTCAGAACGCGCATAGATTTTCGGTTGAATGGAGCCGGATCCAACCAACTCCAGACCGTTGGGATGAATCAGCGCTTGAGCGATACCGTGAGATGGCGCGTGGTCTTCAGAAGCGTGAGATGACCCCGATGGTCACCCTGCACCATTTCAGCGATCCAATCTGGCTGACAGAACGCGGCGGCTGGGAAAACGAAGCGACCCCTGAACAGTTTGCCGCTTTTGCAAGAAAGGTGGTTGAGGCGCTGCGGGAGTACGTCAGCCTGTGGATCACCATCAATGAGCCGAACGTCTATACGGTATCGGGATATGTGCTTGGGGATTTTCCTCCGGGTGAGAAAGATCTTGAAAAAGCTATGGTCGTCTATACCAACATGGTGAAAGGACATGCAGCAGCCTACAAAGCGATCAAGGAAATCCAACCGACCGCCCGGGTAGGGATCGCCCAGCATTACCGAGGGTTTCGCCCTGCCAGAAACTGGAACCCGCTGGACCGTTGGTTTGCCGGCCTTATCCACCACGTCGTCAACGATTTCTTCCCCAGGGCGCTGTCGACCGGGATCCTGCGCTATCCCCTTCGCCGTTTACGGCTGCCGGAAGTAAAAAACACGCATGGATTTCTTGGGCTTGAATTACTATACCGAAGAGCTCGTGGCACTCAAGCCGTTCAGCATCAATTTCAGGTCGCCTGCCGAAATCCTTAACCACCGCTATTATGCCCCAGATGCGGAGCTGAGTGATGGGGGTTTTATTGCTAACGTCCCAGATGGGATCACTCGTGCGCTCGAGTGGTGCCGCGGATTTGGGCTGCCGATCATCGTGACTGAAAATGGCGTCAATGACGGCCGCGGGAGTGCTGCGTCCGCGCTACTTGCTCCAGCACCTGCACAAGGTCTGGAGGGGAGTCAACCTGGGAATCCCGATCAAGGGTTACTTCCACTGGTCGCTGGTGGATAACTTTGAATGGGAGCGCGGTTGGGAACAGCGCTTTGGGTTGTGGGAGCTGGAGCGAGAAACCCAGGTGCGCAAAAAGCGGCCTGGCGTGGACCTGTATGCCGAAATCTGCCGCGAAAATGGGATTTCATCCGAGACTGTCGGACGGCATACCCCGGAGATCTTCAGCGAGCTCTTTCCGGATTAACGAGATGGAGGAATCTGATCACCAGCTCTCGGTCGTCTGCCGTCCGGCTTTCTGAAAAAGAAACGCAGCACAAGGCCCTGAGATAATGTAGTATAATCCTGACCGCTCGGGGGGCAAAAATGGCAGATAGGGTTATGTGGAGAGGTTGCGTAGTCTGGCCTAACGCGCACGCCTGGAGAGCGTGTTTCCCGAAAGGGAACGTGGGTTCGAATCCCGCCCTCTCCGCCTTTGATTTAAAGGTGGAATGATTTCAGGTAAATGGTCTGAGAGAATAATTGAGGGATATAATTCTAATGGATGAATTTGTAGATAACTGCTATTTTCACGGGAAGAATTCAAGCCTGCATGTTGTAACAGAAGAATCATGAAGTTGAGTTTTTTATCGATACCATTATGTCTTGAATGTCTGTGGCTTCTATACGCCTGTGTTAGCTCGACCGCTGCTTTGTAAAATCCATGGCGATTCAGTCCGGAAATATCGTCGTAACCATGCTCACACGCAATCCAGATGAACCTTTGAGTTCGGAACCCACAATCGAAGTGACACGGGAGTTCAAATTACAGGACGACAAGCCGGTCGAAGAGAAGTTGTAAAAAAGTGCCATTGTGTCAAAGTCGGATATTTCTTTTGGCTCTTTTCCTTAAAGCTCTTCAGTTAACAACCCAGGCGCATTCAGTAATTTCCATCATCTTATAAAGGAGAAGCAATAATGAAACAATTCAGCCGAAGTGAAATTCTTGAGAGACTCCGCACTAAAATTCGAAATAACCAGCCCATTGTCATGGGAGGCGCAGGGATCGGGTTAGTTGCCAAGAGCGCCGATAGAGCGGGCATCGATATCCTGATGGCATACAACACCGGACCATTCCGGATGGATGGACACGGCTCGCTGGCTGGCTACTTGGCTTATGGCGATTTAAACGCGATGACGCTCCAGCTGGCAAAGCAAATTCTCCCGGTTGTGGAGAACACCCCCGTCATCGGTGGAATTGGCGCGGCAGATCCGTACCGCGACATCGACCGCCTGATCGACGAATTGGTTGATGTTGGTTTCTCGGGGATCACCAATGTGCCTACGGCCGGGCTGTATGATGGGATCTTCCGGAAGCAGATTGATGCAACTCACCTGGGCTATCCTGAGGAAATCAAGCTGATTAGCAAGTGTTATAAAAAGGGCGTCTTCACAGTCGCCTATGCTTTTTCTTCAGAAGAGGCGCGGGCGATGGCTGAGGCAGGAGCAGATATCATTGGCATGCACGTTGGTCTCACAACCGGAGGCCTGATCGGCGCAGGCACGGCGCTTTCGCTGAGTGAGGCGTGTGAGAAGACTGAGCAGATGGTCCAGGCTGCTCGAGCTGTGCGCTCAGATGTGATTACCGTCGCCCATGGCGGTCCATTCGAAGATCCGAAAAGCGTTAAGGTGGCTTTCGAGCGAACCACGGTCGATGGATATCTGGGTGCTTCAACCATCGAACGTTTGCCTGTAGAGAAGGCGATTATGGAAGTTGTTCGGGAGTTCCAGTCGCTGCAATTAAGACCGCGTGGATAAGAAATTGCCGAATTAGGACGAAAACCAATAACGTTACTGGCGATGGATCCTGCAAGCTCGAGAACTGCTCAAGTTCGGTCGTAGAAAGAAGGAAGGAATGACTACAACAGTCGTTTTGATTGGATCCCTCGATACCAAGGCGCGCGAATACGAATTTGTCAAAGAGCGGCTCCTGGAAGCCGGAGTGGAGGTCCTACTGGTCGATTTCGGGATTCTCGGCGACCCCCCGATAGCACCAGATGTGAAAGCAGATGAGGTAGCTCAGGCTGGAGGAAGAAGCCTGAAAGAGCTCCGTTTCGGGCGGGAAGGCAGTGATACGCGCGCAGTAGCATTGGCCACTATGGAAAGGGGACTCGGCGCTGTCCTTCAAAAACTGCGCTCGGAAGGCCGTTGCGATGCTGTTTTTGGAATGGGAGGATCTGGAGGCTCGAGTGTCATCAGTGGGGCAATGCGCTCGCTGCCGATCGGTGTACCCAAGCTGCTCCTGTCCACGATGGCCTCTGGAAATATCGGCGGATACGTTGGCACTCGTGATCTTTGTGTCATGTATTCCATCACGGATATCGCCGGTTTGAACCGCGTTTCGAGGAAGATCCTGACCAACGCGGCGTCGGCAGTGGCGGGGATGGCGAAAGGGGTCACCAATGGGAAAGAGCCCGAGGACCGGCCTCTGGTAGCCGTCACGATGTTTGGGATAACGACGCCGGGTGTTCTGAGGATCGTCGAGCAGCTGGAAGGCGCCAGATTTGAGACAATTGTTTTCCACGCTACCGGCTCCGGAGGCCGTGCGATGGAAGAAATGATCGACGACGGGCTGATTGACGGCGTGATCGACTACACGACCAGCGAGCTGGTGGACAATTTATTAGGTGGGATTTTCGATGCAGGTCCGAACCGGCTGGAAGCAGCAGGACGGGTCGGCATACCCCAAGTTGCGGTTCCTGGAGCGCTCGAAGTCCTGAATTTTGGCGCCAGAGACACGCTTCCGGAGAAATACGACAAGCCTGAGCGTTTGTGCATCGTGCATAATCCATTCGTTTGTGCTGTCCGCACAAACAAAGAAGAGAGCATCGAGCTGGGCAAAATCTTTGCCAAAAAATTGAACAACGCAAAGGGCCCGGTGACGGTAATGCTCCCTCTGAAAGGGCTGGACAAGTATGAACAGCCTCCAGATGGATTGTGGATTGATCCAGAAAAAGATGGAGCTTTGTTCGATTCGATCAAGTCTACGCTTCGTCAGGATATCGCGGTGATTGAGATGGACGCGAATATCAACGACCGCGAATTTGCAGATGCGACATTTAATACATTCTTTTCGCTGTGGAAACAGTACAGCAAGGATAAAAGCGGAGAATGAACACGTACGAGGAATTCCTCAGGCAGATTCGAACAAGCTGGGCGGAAGGTAACCCGGTCGTTGTCGCCGGAGTAGGGAGCGGGTTAACTGCAAAAGGCGCTGCGGCAGGCGGGGCTGATCTCCTGGCAGTATACAGCACAGCGGTATACAGGATTCTTGGGGTTCCGACTGCATTGGCTTTTCTGCCCTATGATGATGCAAACGCTCTCACGATTGCGGTTACTCCTCAGGTGATTGCGGCGGCATCCGGGGTGCCGGTTCTGTTAGGTTTTGGCGCGCATGACCCTCGCCGCTCTATTGAAAGATTGCTCGACCAGGCAGAAAAATTGGGAGCCGCGGGTGTAACAAACGAACCTTTTATTGGAATCTACAGCGAAGACCTTCAAAGCCAGCTTGAAGCCGCTGGATTGGGTTTCTCGCGTGAAGTCGAGCTGATCAATCGGGCTGTGAAGCGCGGGATGATTGCCCTGGGTTGGGCGTTTTCTCCCGATGAAGCTCGGCGGATGGCTGAGACCGGCGCGCAGTTTGTGGGTGCAATGATCGGAATGACTGCCGGTGGATCTGCTGGCGGAAAAGCGATCACCGGGTTGGATGAAGCGATTGAGAAGGTCGCAGCCATGGTTGACGCTGCGCATGCGGTGAACAAGGATGTGCTGGTTTTAGGGCATGGAGGTCCGTTCAACGATCCTGCATCGGTGTCCTTACTGCTTAAGCATACTTCTGCGGCTGGATATGTCACCGGATCAACTGGCGAGAGGATTCCAGTAGAAAAGGCTGTCGCCCAGGCAGTTCGTGAGTTCAAGCAGGTTCGCCGATAGACGAAAGCTTCGGAATGACGCCGACTCAATTTGAGGAATTAAGACACTATTTCCTTCGGACTATTCTCTCGATTTGAACACTTATTCCAGAAAAAACTGCCCCACCTGAGGCATTTTGAGCTTTTCCGATCAGGACCAGGGGATCTGGGTGACCTGGAATGCCGGCATGCCATGGCACTGCCAGAGCGTCCGGGTGAAGCCCCTTGTGAACGGATAACCGCAATTGGATTTCTCCAAATGTTGTGATGATACGCACTCTGTCACCAGGATGTAATCCATGCTTCTTTGCAGTTGCCGGATGAAGCTCTGCCTGAATTGGGATGTCCGAATGAACAGGGTATATATGAAGACGCAAACCTGCGCGGTTGAACCCATCAGCACAGCAGGCATTCTCCCAGGTAGGAAATCCAATCTGAACGGGTGGAAACCGAACTGCATGTTGGCGGCGCCAGCTGCCGTTTTTCATCAACAGGTGGAAGAAATCCTGTTCATCGTCAGCAGAAAAAATCCCCCCGAAGTCTTTTAATTTCGATACGGATGAGCTGATAAAATCCGATTCATTCAAAAAATCGATAGATCCATGCGTTTTCGCGAGCCTGTGGACTGCATCGAGCAGGATATTCACAGTGGATCGACCATCCTCGAAATGGGTCCGATCGGATTGGATTAACTTGAGCATCCCATAATCAGCCGCCTCGCTCAAAAGCTGGTAGCCGATTGTGCCGGTTGGATCGGCGTCTGGGATGGAAAAATGCGAATAGGGAGTGGCTGCATTTCTGATTGGCGAGAACGAGATCACACGCTCCAGCGATGCCAACGCATCAGCCCAGCCGTAAGCTTCAGGCAGGTCAGTGATGGGGTCGATATTGTGCAGGAAGAGAGCTTTGACACCACCGTTGCGGATCGATCCCGCAAGAGCTTCCATTTCGGCCAGATTGGCAGGCCGGTTTGGGAGCATCGGGTATATTGGAGGTTTTGGCGGAAGATAAAGCCCGCCGGGAGACGACAACTTACGAGCGACCAGGTTTAACCCAAGAATGGCTTGTCCTGCCGCCAATCCATCTGGAGAGTTTAATGCAGCGCTGCCTGGCAAGGCCAACCTGCGCTCGGTCTCACGGAAAAGGCTTGCCAGGCGGAGAATCTCCCTGGCTGGAATGCCTGTATCGAAAGCGATTTCAGCCAGGTCAATCAGCTCACTTTGATCCTGGATCAGCCTGGCAAACGCATTCGCCAGGACTGCTTCACTTCCAGGACGGATCGGGACCCATTTGTCCGCGGAAGCGGCTGCAGGAGATCGGCGCGCTTCAAAATGAACGATTCGCTTGAGCAATCGGTTGACATGAAAAAATGAAGTTGACAAACCCGGAACTGAAGCAATCCAGGGTTCAGCCAGGTCAGATCCAAATGAAAAAATGAGCTGTGCCCAGTCAATATCAAATAGAGGAAGGCAGGACAGGCCAAATTTTCGGGTAACAGCATCTTGAAGTGTGACCCATCCTTGGGATTCTGAAATTGGATCGAAGCGAAAGACGCGTATTCCCTCAAAAGATTTGGCAATGAGCTGGACCAGGTGGTTCAGGTGATCGGGATATAAACCCAGAATAAAGGCAATCTCGTTTGGCGCAAACCGTTCAAAGGTATCTGCTATCCATCCGGTTGCATCATCCCAATTGATCGGGTTCTGACCTGCCAGAGGCGAGGTAAACCGACTTTGAGTCCAGCTCTTTTGAACATGCGTCGGAAGATTGCGGAATAAGACATTCGATCGTACTTCTGAGCCTGTCAGGACAGTGACGGCTGTGCCTGCAGCCGCGATCTTTAAGAATTCGCGCCGAGAAATGCCAGTTTTCATTAGCTTCTTAACAATAACCCGGTTGAAATCAGCAAGGAGCTACCCACTGGCCGTCCAGCTGAAATGTTTGCTTTCAGCATAATAACCGCCAGCAGAAAAAAAGAAGCTACAAATACCGGCATCGATCAATGCTCTGATTACCATTCGGAAGACTGAGAATCCCGCAGGTGATTATACCTGAGATCACCGGGTACCATCTTTTGATTGCGCCAGTATATCTGCCGCAGTATTGTGACCTTGGATCATGAAACAAAATCCACAGTTCTGCTTTACTTGTTGACAAGAAGTAGCGGTTGAGGTATCCTACAGACCGTCCGGGTGGGTCCGGCGCGGCAGAACCCTGCGAACCCTGTCAGGTCCGAGAGGAAGCAGCAGTAAGGAGGAAATTCTGGGTGCCGCCGGGTTGCCTGCCCGGATATTGCTTCCCTTTTCACTGCCCAATCTCGCTTCACCAACTTACAGATTTGGAATCCCCATAGCATAAGTTTTCCAAGCATACTCAGAAAAAATGCCGTATAATATTATTTGGTATCTTTGTTGCAGAAATGTGACATTATAAAATATTTATTACGGTTTTGTTCTGCCTGAATTAGGATCATAAACACTAATGAATGTTCTGAGGAAGCTGAAAAAGGTGAATATAAGCTCAGGCCAGAGCCTTGTTGAACTGGCGATCATCTTCCCTCTGCTGCTGATTATGCTGGCAGGGATGGTAGAAGTCGCCTTCGGTATATTCGCCTATCTGACAGCCCTGGATCTGACCCGTGAAGCGGCTCGTTTTGCTTCAATCCGCGACTACAACGTGCAGGAGCTAGATAACCCATCCGACCCAACCACAGCCTGCACGGACAATGTGCTTCATTTCTATTATGATACAGCCTGTTTCTTCACAGATGATAACCTCAATCCCTTCCTGGATTTCCGGGCAGATAAATTTGACGATGTTGTCATCACGGTGTTAACCGTAGCCAACAACAATATATCCGACCACCACCCTGACGCGGACGGTTGGTCGCTGAATTCGGATAACTGGAAGAAAGACTGCCAGGGGAATGTGGTGCGCAATACGCCCTTTTTCTCGAACTCATATATCGAGGACCACTTCGTCCAAAACGCGCCGGCTGATCGTCGGGATCGCGCTTGTGGAAACCTGGGTGTGCTACGATATGGTGATGAGCTTGCCCTTTATTTCCGGTTTCATCCCCTCGCCGTTCCGCATCCATACCTATACCATCATGCCAGCTCCGGAAGCTATCCCTACGCCGACGCCAATTCCATAAGGATTTTATGAAATCTGGTCTGCTATGCTTACGAAGTATCGATCGAAACGGATGAAGAAAAACGGCAGAAAAGATGTAAATCTTATCGAGCTGATGCAACATGAAAGCCGGGGGCAGGCGCTGGTGCTGCTTGCAGTCAGCTTTTTTGCCTTGCTGGCTTTCATTGGATTGGTAACCGATGTTGGATCGATCTACGTTTCCTACACCCAACTCCAGCGGGCGATCGACGCGGCGGCAGTGGCGGCTGCCAATAATATCAAAAATCCGCAGGCTTCTATGAGCATACGCAAGCAGCGCATCACCGAATCAGCACGTGAGATGCTCGCAATGCACGAAATCACCGGTGTATCAGACCTGCAGGTTTTCTTATGCGACGATACCAATCGCCCGGCCCATTTTGCATCCATGTGCCCGACCGGCAACCAGCCCAAGCGCAAATTGGTTTACATCGAAGCCACCCAGGACGTGCCGATCTACTTTTTGCAGCTTTTCGGGGTTAGTTCAATACCTGTGCACACTACAGCGGTTGGCGAGACTGCCGCGGTCGACCTTGTGTTAGTGTTCGACACTTCCGAATCGATGGGCATCAACACCGCCGGCTATCAACCAAATAACTTCAATCCGACAACCTGCAACACGAACAATAATTGCCAGCCGCTGAAGCAAGCCAAGGACGCCGCCAAGGATTTAGTCAGAAACCTGTTCAACGGCTACGATAGAATTTCGGTCGTGACCTTTGACTACCGCGCTCACCGGATCTTTGAACTGAGTGACAACCTGGGGGATGACGATGGAGCGGTAGATGGCGATGCTTTTTCGGCGGTCGATACCTTGATCCGACTGCACAACGATGCGGACGCGGTGATGGTACCCTGGGCAGGAAGAACCAGCCCCAATGGTGGATACCGCACTTTCAACCCCATCTGGCCAGAAGACCGGGACGGTGATGGTCAAGATGCCGATCCGGGGAAACCATGCACTGATGAATATGTCAATAACGCCAACGGCACGCTGGGCGCCAACCACCCGGATATGTGGGCGGATGGCTTGTCGGGTGAAATCCCAGTAGGCGATCCGTGCGACGCCGATAACATTCTGGATGTGTTCGATTGGGATAAAGATGGTGTCTGGTATGACTCAACTACTGGAGATCATGACACGGATGATGAGATCGACCCTACATCCAGCACCTACGAAGACACTTCGCTGCTTTCCACCTGCTACGGTTGCGGGCTTCGGGTGGCGACAGAGACGCTGAAGAACGACGGTCGCTCGGGTGCTGTCTGGGTGATCGTCTTCCTGTCGGACGGTGTTGTCAATCTCAGTGATGATCATGACTCGAATCCTGTCATTCCATCTCAGTTCCGATATGGCTTCTGTGGCCACAACCCATCTAATGCTTTTTGGGCTAATTATTGCATCGATAGCAATACAGGCTCATCATCCGGAAGATACTGTATTGACAGCAACTCGGATGAATGCCCCCCGAGCTCCCCCTCATCTGTCCCGTTTCCCAATAGAATTGTTGGCACCACGACCAACAGCGGGCCTTACAGCGTAGAGGATTATGCCCTCGACTGGGTTGATACGGCCGCCTTGCTTTTCTCCACCAATTCTCAAGAGCCGCGCGGGGAAGACATCGTGGTATTTTCGATCGGATTGGGCGCAGCCTCTGGGGGCGAGGCGCTGCTGCGCTATATGGCGAACGTCGGCGACGACGGCTCACGCGGCAATGATTCGTGTCGACGATCAGATGGTACTGAAATAGATCCGTTGCACAACTGCGGTAATTATTACTATGCGCCAAGTGGTGCGTATCTATCACAGATTTTTGAGAACATCGCCGGTCGCATCTTCACCAAGATCAGCCGGTGATAGGTTGGAAGGATCATGGACATGTTGATCTCACACCACCATCAAAACCATCGTAAGGGGCAGGGCTTGGTCGAATTTGCCTTAGCGCTGCCGATCCTGCTGATGTTGATGTTTGGCATCATCGAGTTTGGGCGCCTGCTGCAAGCCTGGCTTGCCATCCAGAACGCAGCCCGCTTCGGTCTGCGCTATCTGGTCACTGGAGAATATGACCCAAGTTTCTGTGACGAGGCTGCCGCGGCTTTAGGACTGACCGCTGCCGACACTTTCAACGGCGATCCCGCCAATGATTGTTATGTCCCTGATGCATACGGCAATGACGCTCGTGACCTGACGAATGCCCTGGTGGATTGGTCCCGCCTGCCTTCTTCCCGAAATACGGCAGTGGTTGGTGCAGTCAGTGTTCCGATCGATGAAAGTGTGTCCGGCAATTACTTGAATTTTCTCAGCAACCACCAATTATCTAGTTTGGGAGATGCTGACCACTCGGGATATTTTCATATCACTGTTTGCAGCAGCCGCGATCACGATCTGGCGAATGGGCCCGATTTCTGGTGGGATGACTCGACTGCGCCAGAGACCTGCTATGATTCGATCAATGGCTATCTGATGGATGATGCCGGGGGTCCTGGCGACCGAGTGCGTATCATGGTGACCTTCAATCACACCACCATTGTGCCTTTTAACAGTGTTTGGTGGCCAGTGGTGCCGCTGACGACCTGGCGAGAAGGAATTGTAGAGCGCTTCCGCACTTCGCGCATAAGCGGCATAGGCAACCAGATCTCCAACCCACCCACGAGCACCCCAACTGCTACATCTACAGAAACACCTACTCTCACACCGACAAGCACTAATACACCTACGCCCACTGACACTGCCACTGCGACGCCTACACCAGACTGCTCCCCCTATTCGATTGGAAACGCTTTTACGATCAACGGCCGGGATATCAGCATTAACGTGAACAATAATGCCAACACTTCAGTCGGCGTTTCCAATATCGTGATCGAATGGGAATATGCTGAGCGGTTAGGTGAGATGTTGGGCGGCACCAGCCGAGACCTTTACCTTGATTACATCAGGTCTGGCTCATCAACCATCTGGGGCGGCAGCAGCGGCGCGAACGACTACAACTCTCCCACCGACACTGGAACCGACTCGCCCAGCTCGTGGAGAAACTCGACCATCGCCCAGAACTCGGCAGTCACTTTGCTATGGCGCTATGCAAATTACTGGTCTGGTTTTGGCACCGACGGCCGCCTGGTAACCGGTGATTTTGGCATCTCCGTTTTCCTGGACAACGGCTGTGTTCTACGCCAGCCACCGGTGAATTGGCCGCTGCCTACGATAAACTGTGACCTTTATTCGATTTCTCCAATAACGCTGCAAGACAACGGCAAGATCCAATTATCTGTCACCAACGGCGATGCCTTCAGCGCGAATGTCTCTGATATCGTGTTTGATTGGGAATACCTTGAAGATTTTCTGGAGAACACCATTAGCCCATCGGATACTTCCGGAAATCTGGATTGGATATCCTTCAGTGTGACGGCTGGCTCCAGTATTGTGTGGGGCGGAGGTGATAAAAATGAAAGGGATTACGAATCGCCCACCGATACCCGAAACGATTCTCCCGACACCTGGCCGACCAATCCGGTGCCTTTTTACCCAGGAGTGACTTATATCATCATGGCTGATTTCGATAAGTCGAGCGAGTCTCCTGCAAACTGGCTGACCAACATGGGTATGCAAGGCACCGATTTCGGCCTGACAGTCGATTTTAACAATGGCTGCCAGCTTAGAGTGCCTACGGTCGATCGACCGCAAGTCACGCCCACACCTGACTGCGGATTGATCTACTCGCGCGGCGCTTTATGGACTGGTGAAAGGTTTCAGATAAGCGTCCAAAATAATAATTTCGCCCCTGCATTCCTGAACCACTCAACCCTGGTCTGGCCGACTTCCTGGAACCCGACCATGTACTTCAACTGGTTCTCTTTTGCGGGGAACCGATATTGGGATCCAGCGCCGATCTATTCCTCTCCGGTGGAAACGGCTCGTACCCAATATTCAGCTCAACAGCCGCAGCAACGCAAGCTGGATCTCGGATTTCAACAACATCCCACCCATCTCACAACCCGGTTTCTTCTCCGGCTCGCTGACCTTTTCCTACAGCGATTTATCATGCCCAGTGTATGACGAGCTGGTTGTCGTACCTACTGCGACTTCCACCACCGTCCCAACCTCAACCGCCACGCCGGACTGGACCGCCACATATACCTATACGCCCACTGAGACAAGCACGCCCACACGGACTCCAACCAACACGTCGACCCAGACCAAAACTCCAACACCCTCCAATACGCCGACTCCCACCAACACCCTCACCCCAGTGAACACTCGAACACATACACCTACCAATACCCCCACAAACACAGGGACGCCACCAACGCCTACCATCACACCCACCATTTGTCTGACGCCTCCTGACCTGGGAGGCTGCAGATAGTCCAAGCGGAAGATTCGAAGGGTATGTGGCACACAATTTCGTGCGCTTTGACCCTTCGTTGATATTACAACAAAATGATGAAAACGCTTATAAATCACGGTGCCCGAATCCCCAGGTATTTCGTGGTGTTTGTCTTCACGCTCGCACTGTGTCTTCCGTTGCCATCCAACGCCCAGATTGCACCTAAGATACCTGGAAACATCTTCACCGTCAATTCGGCTGCGGATGAGTTTGAGCATTGTGATCTGGGAAGCTGCTCACTGCGCGAGGCGATCCAGGCGGCTAACCAGACACCCGGGTTGGACGAGATCGTGTTCGAGAATCCAGGCGTCTATGCCCTTTCCCGCTTGGGATCTGGGGAAAACCAGAATGAAACCGGCGACCTGGATATCAGCGACGATCTGATCTTGAGCGGAAAAAACCTGACTGAACCCGTCATCATCGATGGGAACAGCATCGACCGAGTATTGTCCATCACGACTACCGCTCAGGTGACGATCACAGGGATAACGATCCAGCACGGCGCGGCGCCTGAGGATGAACCGGTGGGGGGTGGCGGTATCATGGTGAGCAGGCTCGCTTGTGCTCAGCGACACGCTGGTCACCCAGAACAGCGCAAAGAATGGGGGAGGGGTATTCAACTCGCTAGGCCAGCTTCTGATCCTGGGAAGCGTAATCGCTGAGAATGCCGCGACCAACGAAGGAGGAGGCATCCATAGCGATGGCAATATTGAGATCAGGGCAACCCAGATCTTGAGCAATACAGCCCAAAAAGGCGCCGGCTTGAATGGGACTGAGCTAGCTGATATGTTGGTCTCGAATACGCTGATAAACTATAACATCGCCTCGGGCTATGGAGGCGGCATATACAATGACAAACGCATTGATCTCACCGATATGACTATCTCCTACAATCAAGCTGATCGAGGGGGGGGAATTTACAGCTTCTCCGATTCGAGCTTGGTCAATGTGACGATCAATAATAATAGCAGCAACCGGGGCGGCGGCCTGCTCGTCGCCTCTGGGAATAACGTCTTACAAAATGTGACCATTAGTTCTAACAATGCCGAGGTGTTAGGAGGCGGGATCTTCAACGAGGGGATTTATCTCTGTACAATGTCACGCTTTTTTCGAACAGAGCCCCACCGGGCAATGGCAATAATATATACAGCAATCCAGAACAGCAAGGAGAAATCACGATTAGCGAAACGATCCTAGCTATGCCGCTTACTTATCCTCCCGGCGGCAACTGCGCCGGTGAGACCGACTACATCTTTTCCCTGGGCTACAACTTGGAGAGCAATAGCACCTGCACCTTATATTCGATGGGTGACAAATATAACATCGCCAATCCCGGTCTGGACCCGAACCTGGCGTACAATTCTGGCAAAACCATGACACATGCACTTCTACCAGGAAGCCCGGCTATCGACAGCGGTAATCCGAAAGGCTGCCTTCAAGTGGACCAGCGCTACCTCGTCCGACCAGTAGATGGTGATGAGAACGGCGACCCGGTTTGCGATATCGGTGCATTCGAAGTTTTCACGAACGGGCTGGTAGCCTTTCTCCCTAACATGTACGTCACCGACGAACCTACAAGCGGGACTACCCAGGTGACTCTCTTCGTCAAACGGCTTGAAAGCGACAGGCGGGCAGAGGTGGATTACATCACTTTTACCCCAACGGTGGATATTCTGCCGGCGATAGGTACGCTGCGCTGGCAGGCAGGGGATACTTTTACGAAGATCTTCGAAGTCACAGTCGAGGATGACCCATTTAGAGAGGACGATGAAACCATCGAATTATTATTGCAAAATCTCAAGTATGGTGTCGGAGTGTTTTATCCATTCCACATCGCATCTCTTACCATTCAGGCAAATGATCCAGATGGAATTGAACAGCCGCCTAATTTCTATTTACCTTTCTTATCCCGATAAATGCACGCCGATGTGGCGGATTGAACCGCTGGGCTGAGTCATCGAACAATTGTCAGTTGTGGTATATTCTTGGTTGAATATTACCCTGATAGGGCGAAATTGTGACCTGGATAAAGAACTTTCCGCTGCTTAATCGCTTGATGCACCGAATGGTTATCCTGAGTATGGCGATCTTGTTATTGTTTACGCATGGTGCCCGGAACAACATGGCAGAGGTTGCTCGAGCTGCGCCGCAGATGGGCATCGGATTAACTGCGCTGCTTACTCCAGCAGGAAATATTATCTATGTCAATAAAACCGCCATCGGATACAACAATGGTAGTTCATGGGAAAACGCCTTCTCCAACCTGCAATCTGCTCTGAATGTAGCCGCAAGCAGTGATGAGATCTGGGTGGCTGCTGGCGTCTACACCCCTACCTTACCAATCCTGATCACAGACGCGTGCTCCGCAACATTTTCGCTGAAGTCAGGAGTTGGATTGTACGGAGGTTTTTTGGGGAATGAGAGCTCGCGCCAGCAGAGAGACTGGCGCGCCTACCCAACTCTCTTAAGCGGCGACCTGTTGGGAGACGATATAGGTTTCACCAACAATGGAGAAAACAGCTATCATGTCGTGCTGGCGCAGAACTTGAATCCAGGTACTCGACTCGACGGTTTCATCATCCAGGGCGGCAACTCTAATTCGTTGAACGCACCTAATGATTCCGGCGGTGGTCTGTATAACAGCAATGGCAGCCCGACACTGTCGAATCTAGTCTTCTTCCAAAACTACTCCACTCAGGGCGGCGGTCTCTATAATATTAATGGATCCAACTTAATGGTCAACTGCGCCTGGATCGGCAATCGGGCTGAATTTGGGGGAGGGTTGCGTAATAATACCAGCAATCCAACCTTGATAAACGCCTTGTTTCATGCCAATTTTGCTGGGAGCCGGGGAGGTGGGATTTACAATACAAACAGCAATCCTCAATTTATCAATGCCACGATCGTCAATAATCAGGATTTCTATGAACATGATGGGGTTTTCAACGACAATTTAGCCCGTCCCGTCTTTAAAAACAGCATCCTGTATGGAAATTACGGTCACCAAATTGCGAACGAAAGTGGTGGGGACGCAGAGCTACGTTATTCTCTATTGGAAGGCGGATGCAGCGACATGAGCTGCTACGGGACAATCGTAACCGATGATCCCGGTTTCGAAGATCCAGACGGATTGGACGATATTTTCGGGAATTTGGACGATAACTTTCACATGACAGCAAGAACGCAGGCTCTGGATGGAGGCAGTAATTCTGCAGTCCCGACTGATATTTTGGATTTGGACAGCGACGGCAATACAGCAGAAGCGATACCCTATGACTTGGATGACCAGGCGCGCTTTCAAGACCATCTCATGATCGATTCTGGTGAGGGAATCCCACCGATCGTCGATATGGGGGCTTACGAAACCCAAACAACGATCTTCCTGCCGCTGATTATGCGCCTTTAAGCACATGAATTCCATTGCGCCAGACTTCCTGGAACTTTTACGGCGATACGGACTGCGCCCGCGCAAGAGTTTAGGTCAGAATTTTCTGGTCGACGACGCAGCGCTGAACCGGGTTGCGGCTGCGGCTCAGATCCAACCAGACCAGGCAGTATTAGAGATCGGACCTGGATTGGGAAGCTTAACCAGCATCCTGGCTGATTTTGCAAAAAGGGTCGTCTGTGTTGAGCTGGATCGCACCCTGATCCCACCGCTCCGAGAAGTGCTCAAAGGCCGTACGAACATCGAGATCATCCAGGGAGATATCCTGGCTCTGGACCCCAGCAAGCTGATGTGCGGATCATCGGAAAATTGCCGACCTGCATATCTGGTCGTCGCAAATATCCCTTATTACATCACCTCCGCACTGATGCGGCATCTTCTGGAGACCCGTTGTCCTCCAGAACGAATGGTATTGACAGTGCAGCGCGAGGTTGCCGAGCGGATTTCAGCTGAAGCGGGGGATATGAGCCTTCTGGCATTGAGCGTGCAGGTTTATGGAAAGGCACAGATTTTTGGTCGAATCCCTGCCGACGCGTTCTATCCAGTCCCGCAGGTAGATTCTGCCATCTTGCAGATCCAGTTATTTGACAGCCCTTTGATCCCTGCTGAACAACTCGCGGATTTCTTCCGATTGGCTAAAGCTGCGTTCTCCCAAAAACGGAAAACAATCCGCAATGCACTGGCAGGAGGAATGCACTGGCAGCCCTCTCAGGCTGAAGCTTTCTTGCTCAAAGCAGGCGTAGAACCGATTCGGCGGGCGGAGACGCTGAGCCTGATGGAATGGAGAAATCTGGTGGGTGTCTTTCAATCTTTACGCGAAGAAGAACAATAACAATCCAGCCAGAAACCTCATCCCGGCCCCAAAAAGAAGCGCTTGCTGAATCCCCAGAAGATCGCTTACAAAAGGACCGCTAATAGAGCCAACCAGGATGCCGAAATTTAAAGCCAGGTTGTGAAAGGCCATCCCACCAGCACGGTTCAGAGCCGGCACTACTTCCATCAACCGATTGATCAGACTTGCAGATACCAGTCCGTAGATGATTCCACCGAGGCAGGATGCAACCCAATACAGCAATGGACCGTCTGGCAATCCCGATCAATAATGGATAGATGCTAAAGGCAATTGCACTGGTGAAAAGCAAGCGATGATGGCCAATCGAGCCGAGAGATTTCTTAACCGCAAAGATACTAAAAACATGGAGGAATAAAAAAGGGCGTTTCCAAGGCTGATCATCCAATCGGATATTTGGAGAACCTGCACATAGGCTAATGGGAAGAGCGGACCGACAAGGTTTTGGAAGGTGTAGAAAATCAGGTAAGAGAGTATAAAAAGCCCAAAACTGCCATGAAGTAATTCGAGCTGAATGAATGAGTGTCGTTTTGATCCTCGATCCAGCCGCGTTATTTTTTTGAGCTTAATAACGTTGCTCAGTTGAACCTTGCTGGAATTAACAAGCTTTGTAAAAGAATCCCATTTTTCCGTCGAAGAGCCAGTATTAAGAAGAGAAATGTGAACTGTGCTGAGAATAGCCCCGATCGCGCCAATCCCAAACACAATTTGATAGTTTATTGGAAAGAGGATCTTTTCAAGCAATAATCCACTAAGCAAGGATGAGAAAGTCATGGAAGCAGCCAGAATAGCATTTCGCTTTCCAATTACCTCTGCGCGCCAATCGGGCGGAATGACATCGGCTAACATGGCATTAAAACTGATGGCAAATACAGTACCCGGAAATGACATCACCAGGATGGTCAATATCACAGCCAGTACTTGACCTGTCGCTCCGAGCAGCAAGGGTAGAAAAACCAACAGCAAGTATCCAATCCGGGTCAAGGCTGCTGAAAAGAATGATGTCCGAATCAGTGACCGATTTTCTATCCAACGGCCGGCGGGGAGTGAAATCATCAGGCTGACTAAGGCTGGCCCAGCAGTGATCAGCCCAATCTGAAAACCGCTTGCCCCCAGACGAGCAGCGTAAATGGACAAAAAAACCAGCGAGCTCCCTGCAAGGATTCCATACCAAAAAATATCCGCGTATAAATGTCGGAAATTCCTTTGCAGGATGAGATTGTTGTTCATGGAGATCACCTTCGGCGTTTTCAACCGGAGGAAGATATTATAATGTCATTCGTTTTGTAGATTAATGGAATAGTCTTTGGGAACCAGCTCCTCGGTAACGATGGCGGATTTGCCAAACCCGGATTGCAGCTTCGCGCTGAATGGCGAAGGACATCTTTGAAGTTCCCCAACGGCGGTCGGCAAAATATATCGGGATTTCTATGGATCGATACCCCAGCCGATAAGCGACATAGGTCAATTCAATTTGAAAAGAATACCCATTCGAACAGATTTGATCAAGCGGCATACCAAGCAGGGTATTTCGCCGCCACAATCGGAAGCCACCAGTTACATCGCGAGTTGGTAAGCCCAGGATCAACCTTGCATAGAAGTTTCCGAATGAAGAGAGCCCTTTTCGCCAGAGAGGCCAGTTGTCATCAACTCTTCCACCCGCAACATAACGCGAGCCTAAAACAACATCACAATTCGAGAACGCAGCAGCATTTCGGGTATTTTTTCTGGAGGGTGTGAGAAATCCGCATCCATCTGGCAGACTGCTTCAGCGCCCTGTCGGAGTACATGCCGGAATCCGGAGAGATATGCTGGCCCGAGTCCAAGCTTGCCTGATCGATGCAAAACAGATATGCAAGATGGATTTTCGAGTGGCAAGACGATCTGCTACATGCACCGGTACCATCCGGGCTGTTGTCGTCTACAATGAGCAGACGTAATCCCTCCAGCGGCAATCCAAGGATCGAGGACGCCAATCTCGGCAAGTTCTCGGCTTCGTTATAGGTTGGGATAACTACAGTGACTTGCATTATGGAATAATTATCAACAATGAAGCTCTGTACCTTATGGTCCAGAGGGTTTAAGTGATGGGGACTTTCTGGATGACAAAATCGCAGACTTCATCACCCATAGCGACACATTTTGACTCATTAACTCGGAACTCGCTTCCACCGGAAACCCACTTCAATCCTTCTTGGAGCAAACCAACAGCGATAAAACAAACGGGTTTATCAGAGCCGGAACGACCCCAACAAACCGGGCAGTGATGGATTGTATAGATAAAGACGTCAGCTTCTTCTCTTACAGTAGAATATTGGTCGCTTATTTGAGAAAAAATCTTGGCCATAGCTGGGATTCCAATCCGAAGCTTGGCGCTCAACGGAAGGATTTTGAATGCCAGATCGCCGACACCTGCAAGCGCGCCGAAGTTGCGCAGGGAGTCGGCAAAGGCTGCCCTACCCGCTCGCAGCGCAAGTCCACGTCCACCACGCGGTCCATACATTTCTTCTAACGCCAGATTCAGCGCGGAGAAATCCGAAAAATTAAACTCCCGCTCAAGGTTGTCAGGTGGAAGGTTATCAATCAGATGGGTAAGATGTGCCATGTTCAATACCGCATTCAGACCATTCTTACCCATCACATCTTCCAGAGCTTTGATGGAAATCCGGGCGATTTTGTTTGCGTAATTATATTGGCTCTTCGGAATTGGATCCATGGGATGATGCCTAAATCAATTTATGAAGCGCCTCAGCTGCACGGCGCATATCCAGGAAAATTAACCCAAGCTTGGCATGTTCGCGAGCCAGGGCCGTGAGAACAGCATCTTCTCCGACCGACATCAGGATGACATATCCAAACTCGCCTTTGATATAGACCTGCTCAAGCGTGCCGCGCCCCAATTCAGACGCAATGCGTTCACCGAGCGACAGCATTGCTGCTGACATGGCTGAGACCCGATCTTCTTCCACGCTTTGCGGTAACGCGGATGCAATACTCAGCCCATCAACGCTGACAACGGCTGATGCCTCAATATCCGGTGAGGAAGCCTGCAAATCCCGAAGCCGGTCAACCATGAGTTGTGATCGAGATTTTGTCAACCCGTTGCTCCTTTCTAAGTGAAGAAAATGAGATCTGCCCAATCAGGTTTTTCAAACATAAACAAGACCTCATTTGTCTGTTTGATCATTTTCCAGGCATTGTGCTCATAACCTTCAGGCATTGTAACACTCAACGATATGGGATTGAATGGGTGCATGCTATAATCTTACGGTTTTGCAATTTTATTAACCTATAATTGCGAAATAACACGGAAAAACCGCCAATCCGAATCGATCTGATAATGTCATCGATCTACCACAATCTGGATAAAATGTGGCAAAATATGCTTTATCGTGGAGGAATCCTTATGAGCCAGACGATTCAAAAGCACTCATCGATGTCAATCTTGTTCCTGTTTGGAATCATCGCAGGTATGTGTTTGACGGCTTGCCAGCCGTCCAGCGCGACCGAAAAACCTGTCACACTTCGCATCGCCGTCATGCCTGTGATCGATACGCTGCCAATGCATGTTGCTGATAAGGAGGGGTTGTATCAAAAACATGGTGTCGAAGTAGAGTTGATCCCTGTGGCCTCCGCACCGGAACGCGACCAGCTGATGGCTGCCGGGCAAGCGGATGGAACGATGAATGAAGCGCTGACTGTTGCCTTTTTTAATAAAGAAAAGATCAGCGCCCAGGTTGTTCGTTATGCCAGAACGGCGACAAGTGAGAATGCACTTTTCAGCATACTCGCTTCTCCGGAATCAGAGATTGAGGCTGTGGATGAGTTAAAAGGGGTTCAAATTGGAATTTCTGAGGGCACAATCATTGAGTATATAACGGACAGGTTGCTGCAAGCTGAGGATTTCAAACAGGAGGAAATCCAATATGTGGCAGTACCCAAGCTAGACGAACGGATGAACCTGCTCCTTGGCGGTTCGCTCGAGGCAGGTGTGCTCCCGGAACCGCTTACAACGCTTGCCAAAGCAAATGGGGCAAAACTTATCCTGGATGACTCCAGTCACCCGGAATACAGTTTCAGCACGATCACTTTCCGTAAACCGGTAATCGATAGCAATCCAGAAGCAGTCCGAAGTTTCCTTGCAGCGATTGAAGATGCAGTTGGGATGATCAATGCGAACCCTTCGAATTACGAAGACTTGATGGTTGAGCGCAAAGTGGTCCCTCCGACTTTGAAAGGAATTTTCGAGCTGCCTTCTTTTGTGACCGCCGGGGTGCCAACCGAAGCGCAGTGGAATGATATGATCAGCCTGGGCTCTGGAGAAAGGTTTGCTGGAAAACAAGGTTTCTTATGATGATTCGGTGAATCCAGGCTTTTTGCCTAAGTGACCAGTGAAAAGGCACCAATCGTGTGAACCAGGTAGAGCATGATCCAGCTGGAATCTCTCACATATACATACCAGGATAGCCAGACAATTTTCGAAGATTTCGACCTGCAAGTGGGTCGCGGAGAATCTTTTGCTGTTTTGGGCTCTTCTGGTTGTGGAAAAACCACTCTGCTTTACTTGCTTGCTGGTCTTCGACCTCCTACATCTGGTCGGGTGGTGATCGATGGCCAGCAGCTCACCCGGCCGAGGCCGCATACGGGTCTGATATTACAGGATTATGGACTGCTTCCCTGGGCGACTGTCAGAGAAAATGCAGCCTTAGGCCTGCGCATCCGAACTTTCTATGGCCCAGATGGCAAACACGCTCCGGAAGAGTTTCGACCCAATCTTGATGTCGATCCCTGGTTGGATCGACTCGGTCTGATGCCCTATAAGGACAAATATCCTGCCCAGCTCTCTGGAGGTCAGAGGCAGCGCGCCGCGATCGCCCGGACGCTTGCACTTTCGCCCGATTTGCTGCTCATGGATGAGCCGTTTTCTTCGCTCGACGCGCCAACTCGAGAAGCTTTACAGCGCCTGACTCTGGAGCTATGGGTCGAAAAAAAACTGACGCTTATTACTGTCACGCATGCTATTGAGGAGGCAGTGGTGTTAGGGAGCAAAATATTACTGCTTGGCGCGCCTGCAAATCACGCTCCTTTGATTATCGATAATCCCGGAGGCGCAAATCCGGATTTCATCGATTCCCCTGATTATTACGTGATGGTCCGTGATTTGAGGAGCAGAATGGAAGCTCTCGAATGAAAAGAAAGGACTTACTCTGGGCAATCCTTAGTTTGATAGCTGTCTGGCAGGTTTTCGCCATGCTGCTCAACCAACCGATCTTACCAACCCCTATGGAGGTTTTTGAGGCATTCTTTCGAGAGCTTGCAGCAGGTGATTTGCCTGTTCATTTTTTGGCAAGTCTGTGGCGGGTGGTTGTCAGCACAATCCTGGCAATAGCCCTGGCTGTGCCGGCGGGACTGGCCTTAGGTCAGTCTGCAGGATTGAATAAAATATTTTCTCCAGTAATTTATCTTCTCTATCCGATTCCGAAGGTCGTTTTCGTCCCGATCGTTTTGCTTTTTCTGGGAGTTGGAAATTTTGCAAAGATCGTGATCATTTTTCTTATCCTATTTTTTCAGATTCTCGTCTTGGTACGAGATCAGGCGGCTGGAATTCGCCCGGAGCTTGTCCAGAGCGTGCGCAGCCTTGGAGCGGGAAGGCGAGGATTGTTTCGTTTTGTATATTTTCCCGCCTGTTTACCGGCAATCTTGACTGCGCTTCGTCAATCGGTTGGCACGGCTGTCGCGGTGCTCTATGTTGCGGAACTTTTTGCCACACAGCGAGGTTTAGGATATTATATTTATCTCAGCGGCTCGACATTGTTTGACTATCCTGCAATGTATGCGGGAATTCTGGCTCTAAGCATCATGGGGCTGGGCTTGTATTTTGGGGTTGATTGGCTCGAGACGAAGCTCTGTCCCTGGTTGATAGCAAAGTAACTCTTCTTGCTTCCGGTGAGACCGGGTTTCTCACGAACGCCAGGGTTCTCGGGTCATCACAAGGCGGCGATGATGAGT
The DNA here is from genome assembly GCA_963788305.1 of uncultured Chloroflexia bacterium. Classification (GTDB taxonomy): domain Bacteria; phylum Chloroflexota; class Anaerolineae; order Anaerolineales; family UBA4823; genus UTCFX2. The sequence continues at coordinate 110,493 of CAWBGK010000016.1, read as the reverse complement.
CCAGACGAAAACAACAAACTGAACAACAAAGTCAGCCGTCCAGCTGCGGCCAGTGCCAGGTTCAATGGCCGACCTTCAGTTGTCCAGACGGTGCGATTAAGTTGAACAGCCAAAGGGATTGAAAGCCAGACAAGAAGCCCCCAGGCAGGACCTGCGCCGCTCAGTGCAAGTACAGGCGGGACCAGGTATGCGGCTGTAAGGCACAGGCTGAATTCGCGGCGGGTGCCGCGCTCTCCCAGCCGAACTGCCAGGGTCTTTTTTCCAACTAAAGAGTCACTTTTAATGTCTCGCAGGTTATTTACCACCAGGATTCCAGTGATCAGAAATCCCATCGGAAGCGAAGCCCACAAGGCTATCGGATCCATCCGATTGGCCTGTACGAAATAAGTGCCGCATACAGCAATGGGTCCAAAAAAGAAGAAAACCATCAGATCACCCAGGCCGAAATATCCATAAGGGAAAGGACCTCCTGTGTAGGCGATAGCGGCAGCGATGCAAGCCAATCCGATTAAAATGACCGGCCAGCCAGCAGATAAGAATAAATATGCGCCTAAAATTCCAGCAAGCGAGAAAGCAGTCCACATCCCGAAGATGACCTGTCGAGGTCGAAGCAACCCTGATTGAGTGACCCTCAGCGGTCCGAGGCGAGCATGAGTGTCTGCGCCGCGATAATAATCGAATACGTCGTTGGCAAGGTTTGCGCCAATCTGGAGCAGAAGCGCTCCAAGCAGGCAGGCGAGAGCTGGACCTGGTTGGAATTTTCCCATCCAAAAAGCAGCTGCAGAGCCGACGATTGCAGTTGCAGCAGCCGCTGGCAGCGTCTTTGGACGGATAGCCAGCAGCCAGATTTGAAAGCTGTTGAGACTGGATGTAGGTGGATCTTTGGGCCTGGATAATTCTGACATAAGGACTTGAAGTACTCTTACAAACAACCGCTCGCCGGATGATAACACATTAATAAATCATTCGACCAGGACTTTGGTTTGGGGGTTTTCTAAAATCCGAGATGTAATTGCGTAGAAGGAAATTCATTGCAGGTCCGGCCATTAATGAGGTGGTTAATGCCATTACAACAACGCCACAAATATCCGTTCGTCAATCAGATTATTTGTCAATCCAACCCCAGCCAGAATGATTCCAGTCGCTCCACGCACGTTGAGACCAAAGCCTATTGCTAGCGACTCCCGGTTGATGGGCATACCTGCCAATCGCGCTCCAATCAACACAGACCCGATCTTGGTGACACAGGCAGCAACCAGGATTAAAACGACAAGCGTTCCATCGAAACAAAATAAATCGGGGCAAAGAAACTGAGCACGAAATAGCGCAAAACCCAGCATCAGGGCGAACTGCAATCCAAGCCTGATAAAATCCTGAGAGCTCATTATTATTAGATATATTTGGTATTCTTAGTCTCTTATAACAACCTGGATTATATCACCGCAAGGATGCTTTAATCATCGCTTCATTTCCGGACGGGTAGTTTTTCCAAAAGCCCGCTTATAATAAGAATGAAACCCCATGGAATAGACCTGGGTAAATCGGTTGATATTTAAAGTTGGGATTGACTGGTTGGATTAAGTGGATGTCCAATCCAGATTATTTAGGAGTCATTGAATGAAACGAACCTTGCTGGTTTTCAGCATCCTGGGCTTGCTTTTTGTTTTCGGTGTTGAAACGCAATCCGTTACAGCTGCTGATGAAGTGCGACAACAAAATCCTGTGCACGAAAGCACTCCTTTGTGTCTGCCAGGAATATATATGTATGATCCTGGTAATTGTCTACCAGCAGGACCATCCGGTTACCGGACAGAGATGGCAGAAAAAGGGATCACATTCCCGATGCCTCCATTGGCATATACACCAGTCGATCAGGGGCTTGGGCAAGTGGACGTACTGTACGGCGAAGTGACCAATATGCCGGCGCCAGTTTTCAGCTCGATGCAGGATGCAGTTGCTGGGAATAAAAAATCAGCTTCTCAGCGACTGATGGGCGAATTTGTATACGTCTCATACACGAATGAGCAGCAGATAGAGGGGAAAAAACTCTATGAGATCCAACCGGGCGCTTTCTTGACCGGAAACTATATTTCGAGATTGGGAGTCATGCCCCCGGGACGTGGAGCAACATTTGCCAGCACGCCGACCAGTGCTTTTGGGTGGGTGCTGACATATTTTTCACAGACACCGCAGATCGATGTGAAAGTCGCACCTAATGGTGAGGCGACAGGCAGGCTGCTGAATTTATATGAAATCGTGCCGGTATTTGGTGAGGAAAAAGTCGCTGAAGAGCTTTGGTATATGATCGGCCCAGACGAATGGGTTCCTGCTAAATATATCGCCAGAGTGGTACCCAACAATACGAAGCCGGATGGTATTTCAGGAAACCGCTGGATGGAAGTGAACCTGTTTGACCAGACCTTAGCAGTCTATGATCAAGGCCAACTGGTTTTCGCGACGATCATTGCTTCTGGAGCCGATCCTTTTTGGACCCGACCAGGCGTCTTTCAGATCTACGAAAAACACGAGTCTGCTCCAATGACTGGGTCTTTTGAAGCCGATCGATCGGATGCCTACTACCTTGAGGATGTGCCCTACACGATGTATTTTGATGGCGCACGCGCCCTGCATGGGGCCTACTGGCGCGCGAAAATGGGCTACCCTCAATCCCATGGATGTGTGAATTTGGCTGTTGCCGATGCCCACTGGATTTTTGACTGGGCGGAGAACGGCGATTATGTCTATGTCTGGGATCCATCTGGCGAGACCCCCACCGATCCGGAATTGTACAAAGCGGGTGGGTATTGAGATTGAGACAGCGATTTCGCGTCCATTTCCTTTGGCTCGCGCTCGGCGCTTTTCTAACGCTTGCCTGCTATGCGGGTGGGCTTTTTTCCAGATCCGGACCGACAGCTGCGCCGTTAATGGCAGCAACGCTCTCTCAAATCAAGCTGAGCACGCAGACTTTAAGTGCTCCAAGAATTCTGGCGAGTCCTTCCCCTGATCTGTTCACCGCAACCGCATCACCAACAGCATTTTCCAGTGCGACTCCGGTCTTTGTATTCACGCCAACCGTTTTACGGCCATTTCCATCCACGCGCCAGGTCGAGATTTTTGAAGAAGTCTGGGGTGTGGTGAACGAAAACTACCTTTATCCTGATTTCAACGGACTGAACTGGGGTGAAGTCCGCCAGGATATGCTCCAAAAAATCAGTGCCGGGTTGAGCGAAGACGAATTCTACGACGCCCTTGCAGAGATGATCTTCTCCCTTGGGGATATGCATTCGACTTTTTTTAATCCTGATATGGCACTTCAGCTGGATCAGGAATATGCTGGGAATGCCCAATATGTTGGAATAGGTGTGATACATACACCGGTACCTGAGCGAAAAGTGCTATCAATAGTATATGTATATCCGAACAGCCCGGCGGCAGAAGCGGGTTTGCAGCCGCATGACAATATCCTGGCTGTAGATGGGCAACCAGTTTTTGACGAAGAAGGCAATCGGTTAAACCTTCTTCTTGGAGAAGAAGGCACGACAGTCCTGGTCACTATACAGACGCCTGGACAGACGCCTCGTGATGTTAGCATCACCAGGCGGGCGGTGGTGACTGAGACCCCGATCCCAAGCCATGTGGTGACAACCCCGGGTGGAAAGCGGATAGGCTACTTGATGATACCGACTTTCCTTGAGGAGCAGATTGACGAACGCGTTAGCCAGGCGCTTCAAGAGCTATCTTCGTCTGGGCCATTGGACGGGCTGATCATAGATAACCGCAATAACGGGGGAGGTACGATCGATGTTATGTTAAATACCCTGGCTCATTTCACTACCGGACCAGTGGGCTTGTTTGAAGAACGGGATGTGGAGGAAACCATCGAAGTAAATGGATTAAATATCGCCGGGTCCCAGCAGCTGCCGCTTGTCGTCTTGGTGGGTAAAGGTTCTGCCAGTTTCGGTGAGATTTTCTCTGGAATCCTCAGGGATTTGGGCAGGGCAAAAATCATCGGAGAGCAAACCAATGGAAATGTTGAAATGCTCCGTATTTTCGATTTTTCAGACAAGTCGCGCGCCTGGATAGCCACTGCAACATTTCGCCCGCTGAAAAACCCAGACCAGAATTGGGAAAAAACCGGGATCATTCCAGACATCAGTGTTTTAAGCGACTGGGATCTGGTAACTGACGAAACTGACCCAGTGATCATTGAAGCGTTGAAAGTATTTGAACAATGAGAATAATGATGAGGGTGAAGCGCCCGAACTTCGCCTGATCAGTTTATGGTAAACTGAGGGAAGCGATGCTCACATGGCCTGAGAAGATCCTGTTTGTTCTGGCGGTGTTGGCGGTTCTCTTCATATCCTTCCGCTTGAGCCGGCGCATCGGTTCTATCATTTCCCGAGGACACGGAAAGCCGAGCTTCAACCTAACGGGCAGGCGATTGGTTTCGGCTGCTGTCAAAGTGGCGCTTCTACAGCCGACATTTAAGATCCGTTTTGCGACCAGCCTGTTCCATGCTTTAATCGTTTGGGGATTCCTGTTTTTTTTGACCGTCAATTTGGGAGATTTACTGCAGGGGTTTATCTCCGGTTTCCATTTCATGGGGCAGGGAGTAGCAGGTGGCATTTATCGCCTGCTGGCAGATCTCTCGAGTGTTAGTGTTCTTGTGGGGATGGCTGCCCTTTTAATTCGGCGTTTTGTGATTAAATCAAAATCGCTGACGACCCGGGATGATATCCTCCTACATCCGCAAGCCAGGAGCGGCATCCGCCGAGAACTCCTTGATTGTTGGAGGATTTGTAATCATTCATGTTGGTTCGCGATTTTTGGGAGAGACTTACAAGATCGCAGCAGGGGGTTCAGATCAATGGCAGCCGTTTGCCACAACAGTCTCTGGGATATGGGCGAACCTGAGTGCGAATGCGCTGATCCGGGCTGAACACATCACATTCTGGCTTGCGCTCGGAACTATTTTGCTTTTCATCCCTTATTTTTATTATTCAAAACATATTCACCTCTTCTTCGGACCGCTGAACCATATCCTTAAGCCTGAGCGTCATTCAATCGGTGAGTTGAGCCGGTTAGATTTTGATGATGAGACGGTTGAAATATTCGGCGCAATCCATCTAGAAGACCTGAGTTGGGAACAACTGATGGATGCTTATGCATGCATCATGTGCTACCGCTGCCAGCAGGTCTGTCCGGCGTACAATACTGGTAAGGTTCTATCTCCAGCAGCGCTGGAAATTAATAAGCGCTATTTTCTCAATCATGAAGGTAAGTCGATCGCTGGTGGTGAACAGAGCTCTCAAACTCTGATTGAATTTGCAATCTCCGAGCAGGCAATTTGGGCTTGTACAGCCTGCGGGGCTTGCATCGATATCTGCCCAGTCAACAACTCGCCGATGCACGATATCCTGGATATTCGCCGCGCCCTGGTATTGATGGAGAACAGCTTCCCAGACCAGCTCCAGACTGCATTTAAGGGGATGGAACGCAACGCTAATCCATGGAATGTCCCTCAGATTGATCGGATGAAGTGGGCAGAAGGATTGAATGTCCGGACAGTTGAGCAGCAGCCTGATCCTGAGATTCTATGGTGGGTAGGCTGTGCGCCGGCGACCGATGAGCGCGCCAGGAAGACAGCCAGAGCATTCGCAGCCATATTGAACGAAGCAGGGACCGATTTTGCTGTCTTAGGTCGACACGAAGCCTGTACAGGTGATGCTGCCCGAAGGGCAGGGAACGAATTCTTGTTTAATGAACTGGCAACCAGGAATGTCGAAACCCTAAATGAAATTGCGCCTCGTCGCATCGTGACAACCTGCCCTCATTGTATCCACACCCTGAAAAACGAATACCCGGCATTTGGGGGTAACTTCGCTGTGATCCATCACACCCAATTGATTAATGAGCTGGTTGCTGCCGGTAGGCTCAAGTTGAATTCAGACGCGCTTATTTCTGCTTCTTTCCATGATCCATGCTATTTGGGACGCCACAATCAGATCACCGATGCTCCTCGCCAGGCGTTGGAAAGCGCAGGAGTTAAGATTGTGGAAATGGAGCGTCATGGATCGATGTCTTTCTGTTGCGGGGCAGGTGGGGCGCAAATGTGGAAGGAAGAGGAACATGGGCAGGAACGGATCAATGCAAACAGGTTCCGGGATGTCCAGAAAACTGGGGTTTCCACTCTGGCTGTCGGATGCCCATTCTGCCTGGCTATGTTAAGCGATGCAGGAGCAGATGCTAACAGCGAGATTCGGATTAAAGATATCGCTGAGATCGTCGCTGAAGTGATGGTAAAAAAGACTTCTCTGGTTGCATGAAAACAGATAACCATTTATCCATTATTTGGGCTTTCAGGGGGGTTTGACAGCCCAACCTTCTACAACTACAATAGGATGGCATTCTGACCGTTTTTCAACTTATCGATTTTCTGTTTTCCTTATGAAGGCATCAAGAAGTTCTTTACATGGAGTAAATATTGCCGTCTGCTACTCGATACCAGCTTAACGCAATCCTCGGACCTGAAGCAGGTCAGATTTATTATCTGGAGCCATCTGTAACCCTCCTTGGCAGAGCACCCGAGGCGCAGATCGTCCTGACAGGCTCGATGGTGTCGCGAATTCATGCCCGGATCACATTCTCATCCGGGCGATTTCTCATTGAAGACCGCGGGAGTGCAAACGGCACCTTTGTGAATGGGGTCAAGATAGGATCTCCCTATCCACTCTCCTCAGGTGACAAGATCACACTGGGTGAGAATGTGGCTTTCGAATTCCAGGAGGTGCCTGCTGGAGAAGTTTCCAAAGACACAATCATCTTAACCAACGGTTTAGATGTCCTGACAGAGTCTGTTGAAGACAGCTCAATCCCGCTTTCTGAAAATAAGGCTGATTCTGCCACACAGCCATATCAAAAAAATGATCCAATGGTAATCGGGAAGAAATCGGCCTCGCCAAAAATGATCGTGATGGTAGCAGGTGAGGATTCTCAAACTTATCCGTTGATCGATTCAAGGATTACGATAGGACGTGATGAAGACAATTACATCGTAATCCGTTCTCCGATCATTTCTCGCCACCACGCCTTGCTCGAATCAATCCCTGACGGCTATCTGCTGACCATCCAGCCAGATAATACGAACGAGACATATCTGGACGGCATGCTGGTTCAAGGGGCGCAGAAACTCATCGATAATGCTGTTATTCGAGTTGGAAGCGCAGAAGCAGGTCAACTGGTGACCATGTATTTTCAGCTTCCTGAAGGAAATGAACCTGGCTTTGCACGAATAATCCAGGTCGGTGGTCAAGGTAAACTGCTGATTGGACGCGATTTAGAAAATGATATCGTCCTCGATGCACCATCAATCTCACGCTTTCAAGCTGAGATAGAAAGCGTCGGTCAGCGCTTCCGCGTGAGAGACCTGAGAAGCCTTAACGGGACCTTTCTCAACAACCAGCGGATCCACGATGAGACCTGGGCAAAACCACAGGATCACCTTCGGATTGGTCCGTACCTATTTATCCTGGGAGAAAATGCCCTGGAGCGGATTGACCAGAACTCACGGTGTCAGAATTGATGCGTTTCGTCTGAACAAGCAAGTGCGAAAAGATCTTAACTTGCTACAAGATATCTCGCTGGTATTGAAGCCGCGCGAATTCGTCGTGGTGGTCGGTCAAAGCGGTGGGGGCAAGACCACGCTTGTTGATGCTATGGCTGGCTATCGCCCGGCAACAAATGGGCAGGTTTTCTTAAATGATACCGACCTGTACAGGCATTTTGATGCACTCCGCAGCGGGATAGGATACGTGCCGCAGCGGGATATCATTCACCTGGAGCTGACGGTTTTTGAATCGCTTGATTATGCTGCCAAATTGAGAATGCCTCCTGATGTATCGGCGGCAGAGCGTCGAACGCGGATATTGCAAGTCCTCGATGACCTCGACCTGGCGCACATGAAAGATGAACAAATTTCCAAGCTGAGCGGCGGTCAGCAAAAAAGGGTTTCAATAGGAGTGGAGCTATTAACCCAGCCCGGGCTCTTTTTCCTGGATGAGCCGACATCAGGGCTGGATCCAGGTACCGAAACTTCATTGATGCAGCTGATGCGCAGGCTGGCAGACCAGGGTCGAACGATTGTGCTGATCACGCACGCCACGAAGAATGTGATGCTGGCTGATAAGGTGGTCTTTCTAGCTCGGGGTGGTTATCTGGCATGGTTTGGACCGCCGGATGAGGCGCTGACCTATTTTTCGCAATTTCAATCAGACCGTGAGCAGCGCCACCGCGGGATGGATTTTGACCAGATCTATTCAATTCTTGACGATCCAACCAAAGGCGTTCCACAGGACTGGCAACTCCGGTATCAAAAGCACCTGGCATTTCAAAAGTACATCCGAGAGCCCCTCCTTACCAAAGGACACGACCTGGATGCAGCTGACCCGAGAAACCACAAGGACCGCAACCAGTCTGATGGGATTACAAAATTTCAGAAATCCAAAACCTCTGCCGGCAGGTTTAATCCATTTCTTTCAATTCGCCAGTTCGCGATCCTTTCTGCTCGAAACCTGAAAATATTGAGCCGAGATCGGATCAGCTTGCTTTTGATGTTAGTAGCAGCACCATTGGTAGGGATGCTGGATTTTGTCCTGGCTAGTGGGATGGACGCCAATCCATTCGATTATAAAAATGGAGATTTCTCACCGGCGGTGATCTCGTTGTTCCTTTTTTCAATCTACGGGGTACTTGTCGGTGGGATTTCTCAGATGCGTGAAATTGTCAAAGAAAAGGCGGTCTACCGCCGAGAGCGGCTGGTAAACCTGGAAATTTTGCCTTATGTTCTCTCAAAAATGTGGGTGGCGGGGCTGTTAGCGCTCTATCATGCGGTTGCTTACACTGTCTTGCATTATCTGGCATTCGATATGCCAGGTGGGGCGCTCGAATTTTTTCTGGTCTATATAACCGTTGTGCTGGCGACCTTCTCTGGGATGATGATGGGTCTATTTGCCTCTGCACTAGCACCGAATTCAAATACTGTTCCGTTGATCGTGATCTTGTTGATGATCCCACAAATCGTCCTGGGTGGAGCACTGATTCCACTTCCAGAGCCTGTTACAGCGATCACTTCAACGCGCTGGGCATTTCAATCTTTCCTGGGGATATCGGGTATCGGTTCTGACCTTGCTGCTGATCCGTGCTGGGAGTTGTCTGCTGCTGATCGTGAAACCCTCACTCTCGAACAAAGCGAACAACTTGGATGTCTTTGTCTCGGGATTGACACGCTACGTCAGGATTCGTGCGAATTCCCTGGACTGGGTATGTTTTACAATCCAGCAATCGATGAGCCCGAGCCAGAAAAACCCACGGAAATTGGCCAGCCGCCAGAAAAACCCCAACTTCCGGATGCGCCGCAACAGCCGGGTAATCCGAACGATCTGGCCGCTATGAACGTTTATTTATCTGAGCTGAGGGCTTACCAGGAATTGACAGCCAGCGTCCAGGCGAATTACGAAACGGAAGTTCAAGCATACCAGCAAAATGCAGATCAATATCAGCAGGCTCTCATAACCTATCAAAATGAGCTGGCTGCATGGCAGATCAGCCGCAACGAAGCGATTGGGCAGGCAGAGGGAATGCTGAGCCGGTTTGAGAACCTTTTTGGTTGGGCGATTGCGAATAAAGACAGCGACAATGAATATGCAGCTATGCTGGCAAAGACCTGGTCGGCCCAGGGGTTAATCATTTCTGTCTATTTTTTATTGATCGTTGGATTGATGAAGTTGAAAGACAAAACCTGATGAGCAGTATGAAAGCGGTCGATCCACCTTTATCAGGTTTGAAAGAAACAGCCTGTGTCGTTTCTTTGATTCGATCGGATGAGGATGCCCGACAGGCACGGTTTATGATCGATTCCCTGCGATCTTTTGGTGGTTCACTGCAGTCTTCCCCGGTTTTCCTCTTTGCTTTGAGACCTGATCGGTTTGTTAAAGAGTATGAAAGGTTTGACAGCGTCGACCTGTTTCGACTCAAGGATCAAGAATCGATACCCGACTATTTTTTTGCGGCGAAGGTTGCTGCCTGCGCCCAAGCCGAAGAGTTGGCTGAATCCAGGTTAGCCTCACTGATCTGGCTGAATCCCCAATCTTTAACGATCCAACCGCCTGTGCTTTTAGGTCTTTTTTCCAATTTCCAGGCAGCATTTCGGCCGGTCCACATCTGCAATGTCGGATCTCCTTCGAAGGAGCCGCCGGATATTTTTTGGAAATTGATCTACGCTGAAATCGGAATGGAGGAGCCAGGTTTTTCGATTGAATCCTTCCTGGACAAGCGGGAGATAAGGCCTTACTTCAATACGCACCTGTTCGCCGTGAATCCGCAACTGGGTCTGATGAAAGCCTGGTTGGAAACATTTCTCACACTGGCCAGCGATCCCGATTTTCAAGCTCAAGCGTGCGCGGACGATTTGCATAAGATATTCCTCCATCAGGCTGTGCTGAGCGCGTTGGCTGCCAAAAGACTGAGCCTCGAAGAAATCTGCCTGCTTCCACCTGGCTACAGTTACCCTCTGCACCTGCATTCCCAGGCGCAGGAAGGACAGCGAATGGATTCATTGGATGAACAGATCTTGCCAGTTTACGAGGATGAGGATTCACATCCATTGGTAATCAAAGATCTCAGGATTAGCGCAGAGCTTCGAGCCTGGCTGGTGAAAAACTCTCCAGTATAAGAACATCTGATATATCACAATCATTGAATGACTTTTGATTTAGTTTAGATTTATCTATGTTCCTTTGGAGGAATTAATAAACCAGGGGTGCATAAATCGCTATATTTTAGAAGCTGAGGACAAAGATGACAGGGACGATCATTAACACGATAGCAGTTATCGTCGGAGGTACTCTCGGATCACTTCTGGGTGCCAGGCTGCCGGACAAAGTTCGTCAGATCGTGATCCAGGGGGTTGGTTTGGTCGTCATTGTTGTGGGAGTGCAGATGGCGCTCAAAACCCAGAATATATTGATCGTCTTGGGCAGCATCCTTGTCGGGGGGATCATTGGCGAGTGGTGGCGAATAGACGAACGACTGGAATCATTAGGCCGGAAAGCTGAGGAAAAGGCGAGCCGCTTTCCTTTCCTTACGCGCGGTGATTTTACCAAGGGATTTGTTACAGCAAGCCTGGTATTTTGCGTGGGTCCGATGACCGTTGTCGGTTCGCTGCAGGAGGGGATTTCCGGCGATGCCAGCCTGTTAATTATGAAAAGCGTCCTGGATGGCTTCACTTCAATGGCCTTTGCCGCATCTTTGGGGATGGGTGTTACCTTTTCGGCGATCGTAGTCCTGGTCGTCCAGGGAGGATTGACGTTGAGCGCTGGGGCGCTGGGAGGCCTGTTAAGCGATGAAATGGTGCTCGAAATGACCGCTGCGGGGGGCGTGTTATTGATTGGCATAAGCTTAATGATGTTGGAGATCAAGAGGATCCGAGTTGCAAATTTACTTCCAGCCCTGGCCATTGCCCCGCTTCTGGTACCTCTGTGGAGCTGGATCCAGACTCTGCTAAATAATTGAATTTTGAATTCAGATGACGCTATGTCAACAATAAAGGGCGATATAATCGATTATGACCTTTCTGGATGATCTCATAACAGGAATGCCGAATGCGCAGAAAATATACCAACGGTGAATCAGTTTCCCCGAGTGTTTATTTGCGGCTGGGTCTGTCCCAGGAGCAGATACTTCAAGATTACCGGACAGCATTCAGGAGCCGCCAGGCCAGCCTGATTGGACGAAGGGAAGTCCTCAGCGGAAAAGCCAAGTTTGGGATATTTGGCGATGGAAAGGAGCTGCCGCAGCTTGCCATGGCGCGCGTATTTCAGCCTGGAGATTGGCGGTCGGGATATTATCGCGACCAGACGCTGATGTTTGCGACCGGCATGTGTACGCTGGAACAGTTCTTTGCTCAGCTTTACGCTCATGCTGACCTCTCGGCTGAGCCTATGTCTGGCGGGCGAGCGATGAACGCACATTTTGCTACCCGGTCAATCGGACCTGACCGAAATTGGCTTGATCTGACAGCCCAACCTAACTCTGCCGCTGACCTTTCGCCGACGGGCTCACAAATGCCTAAGGCAGTCGGTCTGGCTTATGCCTCGAAGCTTTTTCGCCAATTGGACGAGCTAAAACAATTCAGCAAGTTTTCAAGAAATGGGGATGAAATCGTCTTTGCGACAATTGGGAACGCCTCAGCAGCGGAAGGGATGTTTTGGGAGTCTTTGAATGCAATTGGGGTGCTGCGCTGCCCTGCTTTATTGACCGTCTATGACGATGGTTACGGTATCTCGGTTGCGAACGAAAGCCAGATTGCCAAAGAGAATATCTCAGAGCTGCTGGAAGGCTTTCGTCGTCCCCCTGGGGAATGCTGTGATGGTTATGATATCTACCATATCAATGGCTGGGATTATCCAGCGCTGATTGAGGCATATCGTCAGGCAGAAAAAACGGCACGCCTGGAGCATATGCCTTCTTTGATCCATGTGGATGAACTTACTCAACCGCAAGGGCATTCCACCTCCGGTAGTCACGAGCGATATAAAACAGCCGAACGACTTGCATGGGAATCGGAATGGGACGGGATTAAAAAATTCCGTGAGTGGTTGATCGTGGAAGGATTCGAAAACGTTGAGAACCTTCAGGCGCTGGAAACCGCAGATCGCGAGATTGTTGAAAATGCTCGAAAGCATGCCTGGGACGCCTATCAGACTCCAATTTTAGAAGAGCGGAAGGAGCTGCTCAGACTGCTGGAGAGGCTTAGCATCCCGGATCAAACTGAGAAGTTAGAAGATGTCAAAGTGAAGCTAGAATCGATCCAGGCACCGTTTCGGCGGGATTTAAGCTCGGCAGCTCGCAAGGTTTTTACAATGATGCAATCGCAAACCACAAGAGAGGATATCGAAGAACATCGACAAGGATTGATGGAATGGCGGGCGAGGCTTGAAATCACTGCCAGGGACAGATATTATTCCAACCTGTATGAGGTCGGACCTGCATCAGCGCTTCTGGTGGAAGAACATCCGCCGTTCTATTCCGAAAATTCCCCGGAAGTCTATGGTTACGATATCTTGAACGCTGCCTTCGACCTTGCTTTGAGCCGCGAACCGAGGCTGGTCGCCTTTGGCGAGGATGTCGGTCGATTAGGGGATGTTAATCAGGGGATGCGGGGTTTGCAGCAGAAATACGGCCCCTTACGGGTCTCTGATACTGGAATCCGTGAGGCAACCATCCTTGGCCAGGCAATTGGGATGGCATTGCGCGGCTTGCGCCCGCTTGCTGAAATTCAATATTTAGATTATGTGCTGTATGCTCTGCAGCTGATGGCAGACGACCTGGCGCCGCTCCAGTGGCGGACAAAAGGCGGGCAGCGTGCCCCGGTTATCCTGAGGACGCGTGGGCACCGTCTGGAAGGGATCTGGCACAGCGGTTCGCCGATGGCCGGTATCATCCACCTTACACGCGGAATGTACGTGTTGACTCCACGAGATATGACTCGGGCTGCAGGTTTCTACAACACGCTGCTACAAGCAGAAGAGCCGGCTCTGGTAGTAGAAGTGTTAAACGGCTACAGATTGAAAGAGCGCCTCCCTGATAACCTGGGGGAAATGACTGTGCCGTTGGGAATTCCAGAAATCCTGTGCCCCGGCTCGGATATCACGTTGGTCACTTACGGAGCCAGCTGCAGGATTGTGATGGATGCTGCTGAACAGCTTGCTCAAACAGGCATCCAGGCTGAAGTTGTGGATGTCCAAACTCTTCTGCCTTTCGATCGAAACCAGATGATCCTCGAGTCGTTGAAAAAAACAGGAAGAATCCTTTTCGTCGATGAAGACGTGCCTGGCGGGGCAACTGCATACATGATGCAGGAAGTGATCGAGCGCCAGGGGGGGTATTCCTGGTTGGACTCACCGCCGCGCACGCTTTCGGCCAGCCCACACCGGCCTGCCTACGGTTCTGATGGGGATTACTGGTCAAAACCAAATGTCGACACAGTTTTTGAGCAGGTATATTCTATGATGAACGAAGTTGACCCACTTCGGTTTCCGTTGTAAGAATTGGCACATAGGAGGTCTCATGGCAGTAAAAGTCATCATGCCGCAGTTAGGTGAATCAGTCTTTGAAGGGACATTATCGCGGTGGCTGAAATCACCTGGCGAAATTGTTGGGGAATTTGAGCCGCTGGTTGAGATCAATACGGATAAGGTGGATACCGAAGTACCGAGCCCTTCGGCTGGTGTACTCATGGAGGTTCTCGTTCCAGAAGGGACTGTTGTGCAGGTTGGAACGCTTCTCGCCTGGATCGGTCAACCAGGGGAGGATTTCAAGGGAAATGCTGCCGTCGCTGCACTGGAAAAGCAAGCAATACCGACCCGGGCGCCAGCAGAACAGGATAAATCAACAGACCTTCTGTTTCCTGGTTCCAGACGCACTCGCGAGCTGGGATTTATCTCGCCTGTGGTAGCAAAAATGGCTCTGGAGCATAAGATTGATCTGCTTGAGGTCAAAGGGACCGGACAAGGAGGCAGGATCACAAAGCGGGATGTGGAAGCTTATCTAGATGAGCGCAGCCAGGCTTCCGACCAGTCTACTGGTATGGCCACGAGTTTAAAGGTACCTGACAAGCCCGGAGTTTCATCAGTGAAGGCATCCGAAGCTTCAGGTGAGCTTTTCACCCTCAATCCTCTGCGCAGACAAATAGCCGAACACATGCTGCGCAGCAAGCACACTTCACCTCATGTCACGACAATCATGGAAGTGGATTTAAGTCGAGTGATTGCCCACCGCCAGGCCAACAAGGTCACTTATGCCAGAGATGGGGTTAACCTGACTTTCACGGCTTATTTCATCGCAGCAGCTGTCGCGGCGTTGAAAGCTTATCCTCTCGTTAACTCATCCTGGACGGATGCCGGGATTCGGCTGCACAAACGGATTCATGTTGGGATGGCGACTTCACTGGGAGAGGCTGGTTTGATCGTTCCAGTAATCAAGAACGCGGACGGCCTGTCGCTGCTAGGGATCGCTCGAGCAGTCAATGATCTGGCAAATCGGGCGCGGGCGCGCCAGCTTGTTCCGGATGAAGTCCAGGGCGGGACGTTTACAATTACCAACCACGGGGTAAGCGGCTCTCTCTTTGCTACACCAATCATCAACCAGCCGCAGTGTGCCATCCTGGGTGTAGGTGTTATTCAAAAAAGGGCTGTTGTGATCAGCGATGAATCGCTTGGGGATGCCATTGCGATCCGAACGATGGTGTACCTTGGACTGACCTTCGACCACCGCATACTCGATGGTGCAATCGCGGATTACTTCCTGGCCCAAGTCGTCCTTACGCTCCAAAATTGGATATAGCGTGTTAAATGATACTTGAGGAATTCAACTGAGCTTGCGTCATGCGGGTACGACATCACCCACTTTTAGCTGTGTTATACTGGATATTAAATAGACGATGAGAATACAATCAGGTTGGGATTGTGCATTTCTACCGGTACAATCCTCACACGCCCGGCGCTGCACCCATTAATTGACCCGCACGTGCGCATAGATAACAGCAAAACCATTCTGACTTTCTCAGCCCATGCACATCAGATATCTTGGGATGATCAGAATAAAAGCGTTATTGAATTTTCTAGGAAATTGCTGCATGAGCACAGAAACGTGAAAGGTTACCTGACACCAGGTTTGTGTGGCTGTTGATGGTTGCCTGGAGACGATCAATGAGTAAAAAAATCCGCATACTGTTGGTTGACGATCACACCATCCTGAGAGCCGGCCTCCGCGCCCTGCTGGAAACTGAACCGGATCTGACAGTTGTTGGGGAGGCGGAAGACGGTCATGTTGCAGTTCAGATGGCGTGTGATTTGGATCCAGATATCGTATTAATGGATATTGCGATGCCGCGCCTGAATGGACTGGAAGCGACACGCCAGATCCATCGCAGCCGACCAGGAGTGAAAGTTCTTATAGTGACGATGCATGAGAATGAAGAATATATTCGCCAGGCATTGGCCTACGGAGCGATGGGCTACATTCTTAAGGACGCCGCAGCGCATGATTTACTGGATGCAATCCGCGCTGTTTTTCGTGGCGAAGCGGTGCTTTCAACTGCGATTACGCGCCTTGTAATCGAGGACTATTTGCGCTGGGGTGATTTGAGTACCTCACACAACACAAATGGACTGAGCTCTCGTGAGCATGAAATTCTCCAGCTCATCGCAGAAGGATATACCAATAAACAGATCGCTGAGATCCTTTGTATATCGATTAAAACTGTCCAGACTCACCGGGGGAATATTATGACAAAACTAGATCTGCACGACCGCAGCGATCTAATTAAGTACGCAATCCGTAAAAAGATCATCGAAGTTTAATTCCGTAAGGGAGTGCTGCCGAAATATCGGGCACGCGCCTGAGGGAAAATACTACCTATAGTGGATTACAAATCCAGCAGATTTTGCTAATGATAATAGAGTACAGGTTTTGATCATGCACCTCTAAGTGGGATGGAACAGGTTTTTCGAAAGGAGGATGCGAATGAAGCGATCTAAGGTGGCGAGAGCTCGACAAACCGCATGGATTTTAATTGCGGTTGGTCTGCTGTTGGTAATACCATCGATTACCCAGGCCGGCGGGATGATCCATGCGGAAACGATTGCGCCGTCGATTTCTCATATATTCAAATCGGCATTTCCGGCGGGGGCATCCTGGTATGGTAATCCCTCTGCAGTTGTTCCGCCTCCTAAACGAGACCCCTGCCTGCACTGTCATATCCTCGGTGAGAATACGGGCTTGTGGACACCGCTGGCACGCTGGGCACTGTTCGGATTTCTCGGATTGGTCTTTGTCCTGGGAGTATATCGAAGCGCGAGCACCTGGACCACACGCCAGCCGTGGAAACCGCTCAGCAAGCGGTCTTTTGAATGGTTCGACCAGCGATATGAAGTCTCGGGGATGCTTTCAAAGGTGCTGAAAAAGCCAGTCCCGAGATATGCTCAAGCATGGTGGTACTGCCTGGGAGGAATAACTGCATTTCTGTTTATCACCCAGGCCATCACTGGAATCTTGCTGGCTTTTTACTACAAGCCAACTCCAGAAACCGCTTATGCAAGCATCATTTTTATCGAAACTCAAGTGCATTTTGGGGCAGCGATCCGGTCTATTCATGCCTGGTCAGCGAATGGAATGATCCTGATGTGTACCGCCCACATGCTGCGTGTGTTCATAATGGGTGCTTATAAGAATCCGCGTGAATTAAACTGGGTGAGCGGTGTACTGCTGCTGATCTTGACTTTGGCGTTCGGTTTCACTGGCTATCTGCTTCCCTGGGACCAGCGCGCGTTTTGGGCGACCACGGTTGGCACCGAAATCGCCGGGAGCATTCCTGCAATTGGAGACCTGGCGTTGGTCTTCCTAAGAGTAGGTTGGGACGTAGCCGGGCAAACGCTGAGCCGTTTTTTTGCTTTGCATGTGATTGTCCTGCCGCTATTTACTGTAGCTATGATGGGTGCTCATTTCCTGATGGTGCGCCGTCTAGGTATCGCCAAGCCGCTCTGAAAGAGAGGTGTGAAATGTCCGAAAGCACTTTAGAACATCCAATAGACGCAGAAGAAACGGTTCCTTTTTACCCAGATCATGTTAGCCTGGAGCTCCGGGTGGTCGTTGGGATCACGATCGTAGTAGTTGCAATTGGGATCGCTGGTCTGTTTCTGCCTGTCGGTTTGGGAGAGCCGGCTGACCCGTTGAACACCCCGGCGCATGTGAAGCCAGAGTGGTATTTCCTGGCGCTTTACCAGCTGTTAAGAATACATCCCCAAGACGACTGGAGTCTTGCTCCCGCTAATTTTTGTGTTGATCGTCACCATCTGGCCATTTTTAGACAGGAAACCTGAGACCACACGTCGAGCCGGGCGCACCCGTGCGATCGTCATTGTCATTGGTATGATCCTGCTGATTGGTTTGACAATTTGGGGGGAGGTGAGTTGATGACCCCGCTTAACCGGAACGAATTTTTGAAAATTGCCCAGCGCTTGCTTGCGTTGACCGGTATTACCGTCTTAGCTGCGCCGGTAGTGGCTTATTTTTTCCCTGCAAATCTTCAAGAGACCCCTGCAGAGCCAGTTTTAGTTGGCTCGGTGCAGGAACTTTCGCTGAATTCCAGCAAAACAATCCCTTATGGGCGATATCCTGCGTTGGTTATTAACACATCCGAAGGATTAAAGGCATATTCTGCGGTCTGTACTCATTTTGGATGCGTTGTCAAATGGGATTCTGAGAGTGGGGAAATTATTTGCCCGTGCCATGACGGATTTTTCTCTCCTGTGGATGGCCATGTGATCTCTGGTCCACCACCAACCGCGCTGGAGACAATCCCAGTACAAGTGATTGACGGTAAGATCTTTGTGGGAGATGAAGCATGAGCGCACACGCAGCACCCGCCGTCCCACACAAACCAAAAAATGAACGATTGCCCGATGTTTCGAAAAGGATGAAGCAATTCTTGGAGCAGGCTGGTGACTTTTTACTGAATTCGATAGCACAGGTCCGGATCTATGACAGAGCTTATGCCGGGATCATGCACGCCCTCCTGTTTTGGGGCGTGACCATCCAGGTGATTGGGACTGCAATCAACCTGATGCAGATGAAATTGTTCCTTCCTTTTGAGCTCACCTTTCCGAGGGAAGGGCTCTACCTGGCATTTGAGCTAGTGATGGACCTGGCCGGGGTAGCGATCCTGGTTGGCGTTCTAATGGCTGGTTTTCGGCGGCTGATCCTGCGTCCCAAATCTCTTGAGACTCGCTGGGATGACCTCTACGCGCTGGTGCTGCTCCTGGTGATTCCAATCGCTGGTTTTGCAGTAGAGGCCACTCGGCTGATTTCAGCATCGCCGGAATGGACTGTCTGGTCCCCAATTGGCAGGGTCATCGCCGGGGGGTTAGGGGCGATTGGACTGACCCAGGAAGGGGCGGTGAGGCTGCACGGCTTCCTGTTCTGGACGCATGCTGCGCTTGCACTGACATTACTGGCGAGCATCCCTTACACCAAGCTGCGCCATCTGGTAAATACTCCGCTGAACATTCTGCTTCGAAACCGGAAGACCCCGGGCATCCCAGCAAAAATTGATAATATTGAAGAAGCAGAAATCCTGGGAGTCGGTCAGATTCGTGAATTCACTCCCCGCCAGCTGCTTTCTTTTGATGCCTGTGTGCGCTGTGGGCGCTGCGATGACGCCTGTCCGGCTGTCGAGAGCGGAACGAAGTATGCCCCGCGCCTATTCATTCAATCGCTGCGGCAGGTGATGGATGACACGCTTACTCACCCGGAGCGAAAAAACGATGTTGATGGATATTCGTTGCCGGATTTAATCGGTTCTCAGTCACCCTGGTCCTGCACAACATGCGGCGCGTGTCTGGAACGCTGCCCGGCATTTGTAAATCCGGTGGACGAAGTCATCGACCTGCGAAGATACCTTGCACTTACGACTGGCAAGCTGCCGAAAACTGTAGCCGATACGCTGAGAAATTTTGAACGTCAGGGTAACCCATGGGGAATGCCACCCGAAGAGAGGATCGCCTGGACAGAAGGCTTGGGAGTGCGCGAGCTTGCACCGGGAGATCAAACGGATGTGTTGCTCTACCTGGGATGTGCATTTGCGTTTGACGCCCGAAATCGTAAGGCGGCTGCTGCATTTGCCCGCTTGCTTCAAAAAGCAAATGTCGAATTTGGTATTCTTGGATTTGATGAGACTTGCTGCGGAGACATGGCGAGACGTCTTGGACAGGAGTACTTATTCCAGGTATTTGCCGAGCAGTTGAACGAAACGCTTGGAAAAGTCCATTTCAATCGAATTGTCACCCCATGTCCGCACTGCTTCAATGCGTTGAAAAATGAATATTCACAGCTTGGTTACAATTTTCCTGTCCAACATGCTGCTGAATTTCTGGCTGAGAATCAACATATCTTGGGTAAACCAGGTGCGAATGGTAATGGGATTCATGAACGTACAATCTATCACGACTTCTGTTACCTGGGCCGGTACAATCAGGTCTATGCTGAACCGCGCGAGCTTTTAAAGTTGACAGGGCTTGAAACCACAGAATTTAGCCGAAACCGTGAGGGGAGCTTCTGCTGTGGTGGAGGCGGCGGGCAGATGTGGATGGAGAATGATGCTGAAAAACGGATCAACCATATTCGTCTACAGGAGGCATTGGATCATCAGGCAGGTGTTATAGCAACCGCGTGCCCGTACTGCTTGTTGATGTTTGACGATGCAATCCGATCAAAGGGTCTTGGCGAGCAGGTTCAGGTTCTCGACCTGTCTGAAATACTTGAAAAACAGCTGCCTGGCTGAACCGTTGGAGGACAACATGCAGGATTATTGGAAGATCGAAACACGTGGAGAACCAATTGGTGCTGTTCAGGATTTCGTCCGGCGAATTTGGGATCAGACTGGTTTAGATGGATTGATTGCATCATCAAACGGTGAAAACCGACCGCGGCTGCTCATAGACTCGGAGCAGCTGCTTGAGGTCAATCCTTTCCGTCCGTTGATGATGGAAAACTGTGCCCGTTCGATCCCTTCTGAATTGGCCAAACACCCGCAAGGCAGATTGGGCGTTCTGCTTCGCCCTTGCGAAATGCGAGCATTGATCGAAGTATCAAAAAGAAAAGCGGTTGAGCTCGATCGGTTGGTTACGATCTGCATCGACTGCCTGGGAACTTTTCCTGCCGATGAATATGCCTGGCGGTCTCAAAAAATAGGTGCATCTGAGCGCCTGGCAGATGACGCGATCAAGTTTGCTCGTCAGGGGGGTATCCTTGCGTATCGTTATCGTCCGGCGTGTCAGATTTGTGCTTCTCCTGGTGCACAATCTGCGGATATTAATATCCACATCCTTGGCTTGCCTGTGAGGCAGCTGATACTGGTCCATACTGGTGGAAATCGACTCCCTGAAACGCTCGATATGGCGGTCCTTGCCGACGGTCTCGCCGATGCAGAACCGATTCAACAACATGAACATACCCTGGCCCGACAGACCGAACGCCACCATCAGACGATGGAACGAGTGATACGAGCTTTGGAGGATCTCCTTCCGAAAAATGTGGACACATTGATCGATCAACTTGAAAACTGCGGCAGCTGCCAGCGCTGCATGGCTGTTTGCCCGGTCTGCTCGGCAGAATTTCCACGGAAGAATGCAGAAGGTCATTATCCACACCAGGCGATCGAACGCTGGCTGGTATCCTGTTCGGGTTGCGGAATGTGTGAGCAAGCGTGCGGCGCAAACCTGCCTCTGAGCGTGATTTTTGGCTCGATTCGTGAAAAGCTGAGCTGAGGAATTAAGGTATCTTCCTGGTCGTAATTGGGATGCGCCGCTTCCGCTATGATTAGCGGTGATATTATAGCAAGTATGAAACAGCACCCAAGGGACTGGAAGCCTAATAATTTCACCTGCTTGTGTCAGATGGGTTCACTTGACCCCGATTCAAGCGACCGTTATAATGAGAGTGGATTCCTATACCGTTCCAGTGGGAAAAAAGCAAATATAACCAAAAAACAGGAGAAATCATGAGCGATTACGACGTGGTTGTCATTGGCGCCGGACCCGGCGGGTATGTCTGTGCGATTCGTGCTGCCCAACTTGGCTTGAAGACTGCGATCGTTGACAAGCAGTGGCTTGGAGGTGTGTGCCTGAACGTTGGTTGTATTCCATCAAAAGCATTGTTGAAGAACGCTGAAGTCGCACATACCTTGCGCGAGCGCAGCAAAGAATTTGGTTTCTCCTTTGAGAATCTGGTTCTGGATTACAGTGTGGCGGTAAAACGCAGCCGGCAGACATCTGATCGACTCGTTAAGGGTGTTGGCTTCTTAATGAAGAAGAACAATATCGATGTCCACATGGGCACGGCCAAAATAGCTGCTGCAGATAAGGTCCTTGTGACCGATAAAGATGGGAAAACAAACGAATTAAAAACGAAAAACATCGTCGTCGCCACTGGAGCCAGCGTCGCGATCCCACCTGGCTGGAAGATTGATGGGGAGAAAATCCTCACATACCTGGAGGCGATTCTTCAGGAAAAGCTGCCAAAATCTGCAATTGTGATTGGAGCTGGCGCGATTGGGGTCGAATTCGCTACAGTTTGGCATTCCTACGGCGTCGACGTCACTATCGTCGAAATGCTACCGCGAATTGTTCCGTTGGAAGATGAAGAAGTAAGCGATGAGCTTGCAAAGAACCTGAAACGCCGCAAGATGAATATATTGCCGGGTCATCGCGTTCAGGAAATTCGGGCGACCGAACAGGGCGTTCAGGTGAAAGTCGCTGGCGAAGATGGCGAAAAGACCCTCGAAGCCGAGCAGGCTCTCGTTGCGATCGGTTTCAAGCCTAACGGCCGAGGATTGGGTCTGGAAGAGCTCGGTGTAGCGATTAATGAACGTGGCGCGATCGAGATTGACGAGAGAATGGCGACGAACGTTCCCGGGATTTGGGCGATTGGAGATGTAACCGCGAAGCTTATGCTTGCCCATGTCGCCTCTGCGCAGGGCATCATCTGTTCAGAATCCATCGCTGGGGTTGAGACGACCAGGCTTAATTATGAAATGATGCCGCGTGCTACCTACTGTCAACCCCAGGTGGCCTCATTTGGGCTGACAGAGACGCAGGCGCGCGAACGCGGTTATGAAGTGAAGGTGGCGCGCTTTCCATTCCAGGCAAATGGAAAAGCACTGGGGCTGGGAGATGCAGTCGGATGGGCAAAAATTGTCAGTGATGCCAAGTATGGGGAAATTCTGGGAGCCCATTTGATTGGACCTGAAGTGACCGAGCTCCTGCCGGAGCTGACTCTGGCACAAATGATGGAAATTACCGTGCATGAAATTGGCCGTAATGTCCATGCCCATCCAACCTTAAGCGAGGCCCTTATGGAGGCTGCTGAAGCATCCGCAGGTCAGGCGATTAATATCTGAGAACATTCAGATAGGATAGAATCGTAAAATCGAGGCAAGATAAACGCTAGCCACGCGTACATCCTGCCTCGATATCATTAATCGATAGCAATCAGTATTTACGACTTATTAGCATTTGATAAAACGCTGAAGCCTGCTCCATCACAGACTTGTATTCGGCACGTTCGGCAATCAAGCTGCTGTTAATTTTCCCGGCTTTTTGCTGGAGTTCAGTATTATCAAGAGCGTGGATGATGAAATTTGCGATCGAGGCAGGATCATTTGGATTGCATAGTAGGCCATTCTCATTCGGGGTGATCCATTCTCGCAGCGATTCCAGGTCGCCGGCAACTGGAAGGCAGCCGCACGCCATCGCTTCCAGGAGCGTGTTAGGCGTACCATCATGATTGCTTGGTGAAACCACTACCTTAGACTGCCGAAACAAATCAGCCATCTCAGACCTTTTCTGACGGGGCAGCAGCTCAACATTCTTCTCAATCCCTGTCTCCTTCACCCATCGCATCGCTTGAGTTTCACCTGCCATCATCGGGCAAAGAAATCTAGCCTGCGGGAAGCGCTCGAGCACCAAGGGGAGAGAGCGAAAGAAAGCGTGATTGTTCACATAAGAGCGAAAGCCCCTTGGATTGATGACGACCGGCTGCGTGACTGGTTCGGTGGGAGGATAAAAGATCTCTTCTTGAATTCCTCCTGCCCCTGGAAGGACAACGACATCTTTAGATTTTTCAAATCCCCATTCACGAGCCAGGCGGATATCGCGATGGCAGTCTGCATGAATGGCTGATGCCTGGGAGAGTGAAAAGCGGGTCTGTTTACGCATCCAGGGGGTCGCTGGGGCATGCAGAGTAAAATCATTCCCCCAGATGGACATTAAGAGTGGGATTCTGTGGGATCGCCGGTTGTCAGAGGACTCTCCAGGAAGTCCAATCGCATGCGCGGCCAGCATCCCTTCATATGGGATTCTCATCGCGTGGATCAAATCCGGGTGGATTTCTTCAATCAACGGCTGCAGCCGATTGGCAGCTGATCCCAGAGTAAATGGTCCCAGCAGCTGGCGAAGGCGTGTTCGCAACGCAACTGTCCCGTGCAGCCAGGCGGCTTTTTCCTTCCGTCTTTCTGTCTTGCCGCTTGATTTCATGCTGCTG
Source organism: uncultured Chloroflexia bacterium (assembly GCA_963788305.1). Classification (GTDB taxonomy): domain Bacteria; phylum Chloroflexota; class Anaerolineae; order Anaerolineales; family UBA4823; genus UTCFX2. The sequence continues at coordinate 86,340 of CAWBGK010000016.1, read as the reverse complement.
AATGCAACCGGGATAAAGTTGTAAGAAGAATAGCGAGTATCAGGGTCGCAATGGAAAGAAGAAACCAGGTGAACTTCTTCTCCACGGTCAAGAAAAAACTGGATCCAGTTCAAAGCGATTGGTGAACGACCGTCGGCGACGAAGAGCAGGCGCATTTTAAACTTTCTGGTGGTGAAAAACAGGATTTGCGGTGCTGGATCGGATCTGTCTGGTGACTTCGTTCAAAGCATGGACAAAGGAAGCCGCCATGTTTTCCAGGTTGATTTCTTCTGAGACTATCCTATAGGATTCGTCACCCATCCTTCGCAAGCGCGAGGGATCGGCAAGGGCGTCATGCAGAGCTGCGGTCAGTGTATTCAGGTCGTCTGAAGGGATGATCCAACCATTCTGCGGTCGGACAAGATCGCCTTGTGTGCCGTCACCCCTCGCGACAATTACAGGCAAGCCATGAGACATGGCTTCCTGAACGGCTAACCCTCCAGTACCGGGCAGCACAAAAAGATCAGCCTCGAAAAATAACCGATCCAGCTCAGGTCCAAATAGCGCTCCAACGAACTCCGCTTGAGGATAGAATTCATTTGACAGGACCTCGAGCTCTGCCCGGGCTGGACCATCACCCACAATCGACAGCCGTGGCTGCAGATCCGGCGAAAGCCCGGCGCAAGCCTTGAGAAGTAGATCTATCCGTTTGCGCTGCTGCAGCCGCCCGACAAACAGCAAACGTGGTTGTTCAGAAAGGATTTGTGGGCGAATAGGAGGTCTGGCTGTTGGTTTTCTCGCAACAGCATTCGGCGCAACGAAGACACGTTCAGGTGAAAAACCGACGGCCTGATATTCCTGAGCGCCCTGGAGGCTGTAAGCGATGATGCCGTCCAAACGGCGTAGAAATTTATGACGGGACCGAAGACGCCAGGTTTTTAATAGACCTGATAAGGGTACTGCTCCCAAGCCCCATCCAAGCACGGGTCGACCTCGGGAGTGCATCCAATCCACTGCCCGGCGAGTGCTTGGATATCGGGGATTCGCTTCAACAATCAGCGCCTCAGGATCCCATCCTTCAAGCCATTCAAGAATTCCAGGCTGCCGGCATTGATAGAAAGGCGAGGACACTTTAAGAAAATGATGATTGACAGCCGGGAAATACTGTCCAACAGAGAGTTTTCTTACAGAGGTTATCTGTTCCTCGGGTTTAGGATCTCCTGCAAATACACTTAACCCACCTGTACAAATTTCGGCCAGGATTTCAAAAAATGCTGCTCGATATCCAGGTAGAACGCGCTGTTGAACTGCCAGCCTACCAGAGAAGGAAATCTCCGTGTTCAAGCCTGTTCCTTTATCCACGGTTGGAGGTTATCTTCGGTCGCTTTCGAATTGTTTGACCGTTTGCTTCCGAGCTCGGTGACGATTGGCTGCGGAATCGCGAGCAGGTAAGCTTTCCAACCTAGCGCTTCTGACGTTTGGATTTGCGGATATCCCTTGACCATTTCGTGAATGCTGTAATTTGCCGCGGTGAAAGCCTCCCAGGCGGCTTGCGCTGCTTCGTGACCGTGAAGCTCAATCAAAACCAGTGGGCGCACTTCTGCCAATAAACGCCTCATGCCCGGGAGCGCAAGGACTTCTCCGCCTTCGATGTCTATTTTGACGACCTGAGGTTTCGGGTTGCCGCTGCCGAAGACGAAATCGTCCAGCGAAATACCTGAGACATCGATCGCCTTGTTGTATTTTATTTCCTGGCGACCGGCCGATCCTTCCGCTTTGCCCATCCCTCCGGACGGACCAACCAGAAATCGCACTGGGCGGCTGGATTCGATGACGGCTACTGGCACAACTGAGATCCGTGAACCGAAATCGTTCAATTTAATGTTCGCACGGAGCCGCTCCTGGTTCTCGGGCAGCGCTTCAAACGCAAACACCCTACCCGCAGAATTGGTTTTGCGGGCAAGGAGCAGACTGATGTATCCTATGTTTGCTCCGACGTCGTAGATAGTTGCTCCTGTGGAGAGAAATTTTTCCACAGCCTGCTGCAGCTCGGACTCGTAGGTTCCAAGCCAGTAATCTTTCTCGGTATGCAGGTCCAGGAGCAATTTTGCACCTGCGAGACCTCCTGATGCAACAGTCTCAATCACTAGCCCACCTGGGACAGCCAGGTTGAGGAACCCGCGCAGCAGGCGCGCAAGCGGAGGAATGCTGTAAAGCCGTTGTTTGACGGGTGCTGGGAGCAAGCGGGCAGTAAAAGCGGCGAATGAAAGCAGCAGTTTTTTCACATCAGCTCGGAAGCAATACATAAAGGTATTCTTCGACCATCCGCTTAAGGTCAAAGGAATCTTCTGCCAGTAGGCGGGCAGCTGTGCGGTAGCCTGGCTGATTATTCAGGACATCGAATGCCGCGTTTGCCAGGGCTGTTGTGTCAGGAGGTTCCAGCTTCCAGGCGTCGCCGCCGTATGGGACGATTTTCCCGGCGCCGCCGATCACAATCTCAGAAAGGGAGCCGGTATCAAAGCTCACCACAGGGAGACCGCAAGCCAAAGCTTCGATAACCGCGTTAGGACAGGCTGGATGGATGTCCGACGAATAAAGCAGATGAGCAGCACGATCGATGGCAGGGATTTGCTGTCGGTCGACCAATCCGACCCAAGACACATCAAGAGAAGCACTCGCTCCCATCTGCGATAGCTTATCGTTCCAATCGTCGCGCAGCGCTTCTTGCACTCGACCAACGATCTTCAACTCTATCCTGGCAGGCGGCTCTGAAGGATGTTTTTGTTGGTTCAATTTTGATAATTGTGTGACCATGTCGATTGCCACAGCCACTCCCATTTCGTACCCACCCATCAAGCTGCCTTCGACCATCAGCACCCTCCAGTGGTCCTGGGGAGGCTTTTCAGACCCATTAGGAGAGTAGATATTAAGGTCCACGCCATTGTAAATCACGAAATTAGGTATAGGGCAGACGCCTCGCACCCGCTCCCACCAACGGCGGGAAAATTCACTTTGATAGACGATCTGGCTGGCAAAATACTTGCGGATTAACGCCAGCAGCATGTTTCCATACTCAGCCCGCATGTAATGGCGCAGACCGGTCCGTTGAATGCCAGACAATCGGTGGAGCCAGTTCATTCCGTCCAATCTCTGGACAATCGGGATGCCTCGACGGCGGCTTTTAACAATCCGGGCAGGTCTCGAGTTCCTCCGACAACCAGCACAGCCTGGTATGGGTTATCGTTCAGATCGAGGCATGTGTCAATGTTCCTGGCTGTAAGCCCGTCGATCAGCTTGTGTTGAAAAGAGACCATCCCGCCGACACCTTCAAGACGAGGGATGATGCAGACCTTCCTGGAGCTTTCAGCGATCACGTATGCCTGCACATTTTGCCGGGATGCCAGTCCAGACCTCATCCTCGCCTGTGGTTTCAAGCAATACCGCGTTCGCTCCGATGATTGCGCCGCGCCGAACCACCAGAGTCCCTTCACGGCACAGGACCTTTGCGCCGGCTGCCAGGATGACATCATCTTCTATGACTATACCTTGAAACCTGGATTTTTCAAATGGAAGATGGATATCGGCGCGCCCAAGCGTGACGCCAGGATAAATCTTCACGCCATCGCCAATTACTGATTTCGAATGGATGACAACCCCAACCCCACCATGCACGAGTTCAAAATCCTTTCCTATTGAAACGCTTCTGGGGATCTCGACGCCAAGCACTTTCAATGTGTAATAGGCAAGTCGGCCGATCAGAGGCCATTTTCTTGCATAAACAAGCGATGTGGGCAGGTCTTTTGCCATAGGATAGTCTGATTACTGGAGCAGCCCGACATTCGAAGCGCCCAATCGGGTGATATGAAAACCAGCTTTCTGCCAGCTTTCATCTCTCCAGCAATTGACTGCATCCACCACATCTCGGGCATCTGTCCAACCAGCCAACTCTCCAGGATCGAGCGTCTTGAAATCCTTATGTCCGACAAGAAGCAGAATGAGCTCAGCACCTTCCAGTGCAGTCTTAAGTGTCGCGACGGTTGACAAACCTTCAATCCTGGCATCGAGTTTATTGGGTTCATAAGCGCAAACATGAGCGCCATGTTCGATTAGAAGGCGCGCGGTTTCTACGGCAGGGCTTTCGCGCAGATCGTCCACGTCAGGCTTGTAAGAAAGCCCCAAACAAGCGATCTTCTTGTCGGAAATGTCTGAAATGTGTTTAATCCCCAGGGCTTTTAAAACCAGCTCCATCACATGGTGCGGCTGCAAATCGTTCACTTTGCGGGCAGTAAGAATTAATGGGGTTAATCCGGAGCAGCTTCCACCAGGAACCAGGGATCCACGCTGATGCAGTGGCCGCCGACACCTGGCCCGGGGGAAAGGATGTTTACGTGCGGGTGGAGGTTTGCGATTGAAATGGCTTCCCAGACGTCGATCCCAAATCGATCAGCCAGTTGGGCAAATTCATTTGCGATTGCGATATTCACATCTCGATATGTGTTTTCCATTAATTTGACCATTTCAGCAGTCGTGGCGTCGGTCAGGCGGATTTCTCCTCGCACAAAGACGCTGTAAAGATCGCGGCCGGCTTCGGTTGATTTAAGGTTAATTCCACCGATGACGCGGGCATTTTCGATCAGCTCTCGCAGGATTTGGCCGGGCAATACGCGCTCTGGTGAATATCCAAGTAGAAAATCGCTGCCGACTTTTAAGCCAGATTTCTCAAGAATTGGTGCAACCAGGTCCACGGTCGTGCGGGGCGGTGAGGTCGACTCTAGGATGACGAGGTTGCCAGGTTTTATAAAGGGAACAATCGCTTCGGCGGCAGAGATGACAAATCGCATATCTGCGCGTTTGTCGTCATAAAAAGGTGTTGGGACGGCAATGATGAACGCATCCGCGGTTTCAGGTGAGCTGTGGATCTCTAGATTTCCAGATCTTAACGCTTCTTGGACCACTTCCCTGAGACCAGGTTCCTGGATGTGAAGTCTGCCGCTGCGTAGAGTTTCAACGACTTCGGGATTTACATCTACACCGATAACCTGGAGATTATGGGTCGCAAACGTGCTTGCAGTAGGCAGACCGATATACCCAAGCCCCAGGACGCAGATCTTTTGAAATTTCACACATAACTCCTCGAAAATGATATCCGTTTACCAAAATAATGTTACAGATTCAGAAAGCTTACATTTAATTGGATGGAGGACCAACCATACGATTATGCCATAAAAAAACAAAACTTACAGCACCTTGACACAGAACGTATGTTCGTGTTATTATATTATTAGCACAAATAATCGAATAATCATGGCTTAGAATGAATGCCAGAGATTGGAGGAAAATTTATGATGGCTCGACGCAGACGTAAAGACCTGAGTGATCGACAGGTGCGTGTCCTGGGAGTGCTGGAGAGTTTTCAGCAGAAAAATGGTTATCCGCCGTCCATCCGAGAAATTTGTGATAAAGCCAATATCTCTTCAACTTCGGTTGTCAATTACTACCTCGACCAGCTGGAAGACATGGGATACATCGAGCGTGACCAGGGCGTATCACGCGGAATACGCCTGATAAAGCCAGCTTTCGAGCCGGTCAGCACAGTAGATGAAGCCGTTCAGAAGGTGAAGGACACAGTCCAGAGCATCGGACAGACGGTTGGAGAGATGCTCCAGGTGCCACTGCTTGGACGGATCGTTGCCGGTTCGCCAATCCCAATCCCCTCCTCGGATTTCTCATATTTTGACGCCGAAAGCATGGTGGATGTTGCAAGCAGCCTGCTTCCGACCAGTGAGAAGGGGTCCAAGCTTTTCGCTCTGGAGGTTCAAGGCGAATTGATGATCGATGCGATGGTATACGACGGAGACATCGTGATCATGAAGCCGGCCAATGAAGCCCGAAATGGAGAAATGGTCGCGATCTGGCTGAAGGATCGTGATGAAACGACCTTGAAATACTTCTATTCGGAAAAGGGCAAGGTCAGACTCCAACCTGCTAACCGGACGATGCAGCCGATAATGATTGATGATCCTTCTTCCGTTGAGGTGCAGGGAAAGGTCATCATGGTGATCCGTCAGGTTAAAGGGATGGTCGCTTGAGAAAAAACCTGGCGAGGACCTGCAGCTTCAGACTGCAGGTCCTCGCCCTTTATCGAAGAATCACAGGAATGAAGGACATGCTTTTCGTAGGGGCGAATTGGATGAGAAAAGGGTCATGGTCTGAGCTTCGCTGGCTTGTATCGCTGACTGACATCCAGTATTCGGGATAATCTGAGTTGATATGCACGGCGTGGGCTTCAAGAAATTGCAGGGATGGCTGAAGTGTAAACAAGGCATAATCAAGGGTTTGAGAAATCCCTTGATAAATGTAAGTATACCGGATTGGGTGGTTTACCGAAAACGATGAAATGACCAATCCTGATGATGCAAGCGTTTGAAGCGGCTCAGAATCTGGATGGTCGTTTAAATCTCCAAGGACCAGAATTAATGAAGACGGTTTGGCTTGATTTATCTCATTCACCAGGGCTGCAACGAACCGGGCTTGTTCGAGCCGTCTGGGGAGAGTGTATGCTGTAGTAGACGAATTGTCTACTTTTGATTTAAAATGGCACGCGATGACCCAAAAATCAAAAAACTGTTGAGACGCTGAATAATTAATAGCAGACCGGACCCAGAGATGGGCGATTAGCGGAGGTCTAGAGAACAAACGGTTGCCGTCCAGGACACCATCATTATTGCGATCGCATGTGAGTGCATTTTGTGGATTAGCTGGATCCCCATTTCCGTCTGGTTCTAAACCATCGATCAGCCCAGTGCATCCCTGGTGGATTTCATAGGTGATCAGGTTGACCAGGTCTGCCCGGAACGCCAGCGCAAGATCCAATCCGCGCTGGTCAGGTCCATCAACGTGCAGAATTTGATAGCTTTCCCCGATTTCTGGTCTGGATAGCATATCTTCCAGGACTTGAAATGTTTCGGCTTCCTGGAAGGCCAGGATCGCAGGATTCTTAAGATCGTTTTGAATTGCCAGAGCGCGCTTCTGAAGACGGCGCTGGTATTCCGTTATGGATAGAGCCTGGTCTTCTGTAAGCGGATCATCCTCAGTGTTAAACAGCTCGTCTAGATTAAATGTTGCTGCGGAGATCGCCGGGATCAACAGGGCATTATTCAGAAATTGTCTGCTTGGTCTGGCTTCCAATACTTCAGGGGGAGATAAAAGCTGGATGCAGTATTGTCCTAATCGGAAGTCGAGGACGCCTGTGAGCGATTTAACTTGATCACCGACTTTTACCTCAGGATAAAATCTCGGTGATCCCTTCGTCGTCGATGCATATGACCTCACCTGTACCTTCTGGATCATCGTGAAATACTCGTTCGATCCCAAGGTTAGACTGGATCAGCCATGATCGATCATTTGCATCCGTCGGACCCACCACAAGACCCTGGCTAAGCTGGATAAGCATACCTTCAAATGACTCGAAGTGCTGCCGAGCGGCAGAGTTAAGAAACGGAGGATTCAATTCCCCTGGAGTCGGTAATGGATTGTTGTGCGAGAGAATGTTCACGGCAGCACTGCTGGCGATAATTTCGGTCATCCCGTAATATTCCTGGACTACACCTGTCAATTCAACCTTGTCGCCGGAGCTGACAACTTCCAGACGCTCTCCGATGTAAACGAAGACCCCATCTGATGTGGCTGCGTTCTGATCGCAATTTTGAGATTGAATGAAAAAACCGCGTTGGGAACCCTGATCGAAATCAGCGGTCACGATTCCCTGAACCAGGACAGTCATTCCCTGGAAAGCAGATGAATAACCTTGCCCTTGAATCTGGCAGATGGATATCTTAACCGCAAGATCTGATATCAATCGGAAGTGCAAAAGTCAGCAGCAGGCTCAAGAATAAGAATGACCGGGATGGTGTCGCCATTTTGAGTAAGAAACCGTATCAATTTGCTTTTACTCATTCTACGGAAATTTCCGGAAGTGGTCAATAACCTTTCAGATTGCTATCATGTTAGAATTAGAATTTAGGTGATGTTTCAACCCATTTCTCAACAAAAAATCAGCCTGAGAAACTTGGATAAGCCATGCAAGATACAGACCTCTCCAATTTACAAATGTATTTGTCCGATAAGATTCAGCTAGGCAGGTCGGCACTTCTACCTGCACTGCATTTCATTCAATCACACCATGGATATATCCCTGAACCGGCAGCCGAGGAAGTAAGCCGGCTGCTGGGTGTCCCACTTGCAGATGTGTCCGGTGTTGTGGAGTTCTACTCCTTGTATTCTTTTAGACCGACAGGGAAGAACCTGATCCAGGTTTGCACCGATGTTGCATGCAGGATGAGGGGAGGAGAAGAAATCATCGGAGCTCTCTGCGAACATCTTGGAGTTCGTGAAGGGGAAGTCACACCTGATGGGAAGTACAGCGTGCAGCACGCCCCTTGCCTTGGCCTTTGCGAGCACGCACCAGCTGCACTGGTTGGAGAGAAGGCTGTTGGACAAATCGATCCTACATGCCCTGGCGACGTACTTGATGTCGGTTCAAAACGCCCACAGGCGATTTTTGGAGGGACAATTCACCGGCTGAGTGGAAATTGCGGCCAAGGACGACCTACGCCGCTGGCAGAATATGAGCTGAATGGGGGTTATCAGGGTCTGCGCAAGGCGCTGTCGATGAAACCTGAAGAGGTCATTGCTGAAGTAAAAAAATCTGGACTGGTGGGGCGTGGAGGTGCAGCTTTCCCGACCGGAGTGAAGTGGGAAGGCGCTGCGGAGGCTCACGGTGAACCCAAATATGTCGTTTGTAATGCCGACGAATCCGAACCGGGTACTTTCAAAGATCGTGGCTTAATGGAAGAGGACCCGCATCTAATTCTGGAAGGGATGATCATTGCTGGATATGCGATCGGCGCCAACAAAGGATATATTTATATCCGCGCAGAATATCCTTATTCCTACCTATCACTGAGCGGTGCAATTGAAGATGCGCGTCAAAATGGTCATCTTGGGACGAAAATCCTTGGGTCGAGCTTTTCTTTCGATGTGGAAATCCGCCTGGGGGCTGGGGCTTATATTTGCGGGGAAGAGACTGCCCTTTTTGAATCGATAGAAGGAAAGCGCGGTTATCCGAGGTTGAAACCTCCCTTCCCTACGACACATGGATTATTTGGGAAGCCGACCGTTATTAATAATGTAGAAACTCTAAGCAACATACCCTTTATCATCGCCCATGGGTCTGAATCATATCGTGAGATCGGGACCGAGAAATCGCCTGGCAGCAAGTTATTTTGCCTGTCCGGTGATATTCGATTTCCAGGTGTTTATGAAGTGCCTTTTGGGGTCAGCTTGGAGCATTTGATTTTCGACCTCGCGGGCGGAATTCGTGAAGATCGCCAGCTTCAAGCGATTCTTTTAGGTGGTGCTGCAGGAGCATTTGCAGTCCCTGAACAGGTAAACGTAGAGATGTCGTTCGAAGCATTGCGGGCTGCCGGGCTGCCCTTAGGTTCTGGTGTTGTGCTGGTCCTGGACGAAAGCCGCGATATCCGCCAGATTGTGTTGTCTTTAGCGCACTTTTTTGCTCACGAATTCTTGCGGGAAATGCTATCCTTGCCAGATGGGCACTCAACGCCAGCTTGAAATCCTTCAAAGGATGGCTGATGGGAAGGTGATGCAGGGTGATGTAGAAAGACTGAAAGATGTCGGTTGGACGATGACGGATGCCTCGATCTGCGGATTGGGGCAGACAGCGGCAAGTGCAGTGCTCAGCGCACTGCACATCTGGCCGAATCTCTTTTCCCTGGGAAACCGGTAAAATCGAAGGAGACACCTTAAAGATGGCTAGAGAGATTACGCTCACGATCGATGGCAGGGAAGTCACGGTTCCGGAAGGGACAACAATTCTTCAAGCGGCAAAGTCCGTGGGGATTGAGATACCGGTGATTTGTTTTCACGAAGCAACAACTTCCAACGGACTTTGCCGTATGTGCGTTGTTGAGGTAGAAGGCTGGCGTGTGTTGGCGGCCTCCTGTGTTGCGCAAGTAGCTGATCGAATGGTCGTTCATACAAAATCGGAACGAGTTCTCCGCAGCCGGCGCACGATCCTGGAGATGCTCCATTCAGCTGTTGACCTCTAGAATCGCCGGAGATCAATAAGCTGGCGCGGGATTATGCCATCGATCCTATGCGGTTTCCTGAGGCGGAAAGAAGGGATATCCCGCTAAAAGATGACAACCCTATGTACGTGCGCGATTATGCCAAATGTGTCCTGTGCTGGCGCTGCGTTCAAGTTTGTGCAGATGATGCGCAATATACATTTGCCTTGAGTTATTCCGGGCGTGGGTATTGCACACAGATCAGCACATTTTCAAATCGCCCTTTACCGCTTACAACCTGTGTTTTCTGCGGTCAATGTATCGGTGTATGTCCGACTAATGCTCTTAAGCCAAAACGAGAATGGCTGCTGGAGCAGGACTTACCTATCGACGAAAATCTAGCATCCGCTTCCTTGAGGCGAAGTAGAAAATCTGAATGAACGATCCGGTGTCAGGGGCGGTCTTATTGGGTTTGTCTGCCGCAGCAACCTGGGGGGCAGGGGATTTTATGGGTGGTTATGCCTCGAAACGGTCCAATGTATTCGGTGTTGTGATCGGGGCTGAGGTTATTGGATTGCTGTTTCTGATTCCTCTCACTGTAATAATCGGCGATCCAATCCCGGAATTTAATTCCTGGATCATGGCTCTTGCAGCCGGTTTATCGGGTGGAATCGGATTAATCTTGTTATACCGCACCCTGGCAGCCGGGCAGATGAGCACTGCCGCACCGGTTGCCGCAGTAGTAGGAGCGGCTATTCCTGTGGTGGTTGGCATGGTGTTGGAAGGCGCTCCGAAAGCAACAGCATTGATTGGGATTGCCATTGCGCTTGTCGCTATTCTTTTAACATCCTACAATGGGAGAGAAGCGAGTACTGATTTATTTGATATTAAGAGACTGACACTGCCGGTTATCGCGGGTCTGCTGTTTGGCTTATTCTTTATCTTCCTTGACCAGGCCAGCAATACTTCCAAGTTTTGGCCGGTGGCTGCTACACGATGTAGTTCGCTAATTTTCCTGACTATCTTTGCGTTATTATCCCAAAAATCATGGCTGCCCATCAGGAAGAGCTGGTTACTAATCGGTATCTGCGGCCTTCTGGATACCGCCGGGTGCGTATTATACGCTTCAGCCACTCAGGCGGGTCGCATGGACATCGCGGTAGTGATCAGCTCACTTTACCCGGCATCGACGATCTTATTAGCCTGGTTGATTCTAAAAGAACAAATTTCCGGATCTCAGCTGGCAGGGATTGCTTTGGCGCTTGCTGCAATTATTTTGATCGTAATATGAGTGTTTTCGACCTCACTAAAGATTTATCAATTTCATGTGGAGGGTAATGTGATCATTCCTGATCGAATAGTATCATCGACCTGCCCATATTGCGGAGTCGGATGCAATGTGGACCTGCACCTTAAAGAGGATACGATTTTTAAAGTCACATCACCCTTTGATAGTCTTGTGAACAAGGGCAACCTTTGTGTAAAAGGCCGATTTGGCTATGATTTTATCTACCACCCCGATCGAATCACTTCACCTTTGGTTCGCAGAAAGCCTCAGAGTGCCGGTGAGCGGACTCAGGCTTTTAATCCGTCTGAATGGCAGGAAGTCTCCTGGGATGAAGCCCTGGATTTTGTAGCAGACCGGATGGTGGAAATTTATCGCCGTGACGGGTCGGATGCATTGGCTGCCTATTTATGTGCGAAGGCAACGAATGAAGACAATTACCTGCTACAAAAATTATTCAGGTCTCAGTTTCGGACCAATCACATAGATCACTGTACCAGGTTGTGCCATGCTGGATCTGTAGTCGCTTTACAGCAGGCCGTCGGATCATCCGCAATGAGTAATACTGCGGCTGAAGTCTTTCTTAATGATGTCTTTATTGTGACTGGATCGAATACGACCGAAAACCACCCGATTATCGCCCTGCAAATGAAAGCCGCAGTCAAGAAACACGGCGCGAAGATGATCGTCATCGATCCTCGCAGGTTGGAGCTCGTTGATCTTGCGGAGCTGTGGCTTCCCCTTAAACCTGGAACGAATGTGCCTGTTTTCGAGCGCGATGGCGAATGTGATCATCACTGAGGGGCTTGTGAACCAGGATTTCATCGACCAGCGAACAGAAGGGTATGCCGATTTTCGGCAATCCATAGAGAATTTTACTCCCGAAGCAGCCGAAAGAGTTTCAGGCGTCAGTCGAGATTTGATCCGACAGGCAGCCCGGTTGTATGCCACTGCCGAACGGGCCGCGATATATTGGGGGATGGGGATTTCACAGCTTGCTCACGGTACCGCCAGCGCACTGGCGCTGATCCACCTGGCATTTCTCACCGGGCATATCGGGCGCGAAGGGACAGGTCTCAACCCGCTGCGAGGTCAGAATAATGTACAGGGATCTTCCGATATGGGTGCCATGCCGTTTCATTATCCGGGGTATATGCGCGTCGATGATCCAAAAAATGCAACTCATTGGGAGGAGCAATGGAACGTGGAGGTGTGCGGATTAAACCGAAAACCTGGGTTGACGACGACTGAAATCCTCAGCCATGCCCACCCAGGCGGCATTCGATCACTCTATATCATGGGAGAAAATCCGATGATGAGTGAGCCGAACTTGAATCTCACGCGTCACCATATCCAGCAGCTCGAGTTTCTGGTTGTTCAGGATCTATTTATTAATGAATCAGGAGCATTTGCAGATGTCTTCCTTCCTGCAGTTTCATGGGCAGAGAAAGACGGAACCTTCACCAATACCGACCGCCGAATTCAGCGCGTTCGTCAGGCGCTTGCACCGCACGGCGATTCTCGCCCGGACTGGCAGATCGTCTGCGATTTGGGACGCAGGATTGAAGCAAGATTAGGTCGGCAGAAATCAGCAGGATGGAACTATACTCATCCGGACCAGGTTATGGCAGAAATCAGCCAGGCTATTCCGGAGTTTCGCGGTGTGAGCTACAGCAGAATCGAAAAGACTGGCTTACAAATTCCGGTTTGGGACGAAACTCATCCCGGTACACCATTTCTGTTTGGAGAGAGTTTTCCGCGCGGGCGTGGGAAGTTTTTTCCACTGGAATTTGTTCCTGCAGTTGAGCAGCCTGATGACGAATTTCCTTTCATCTTAACAACTGGTCGAGTGCTGGAGCATTGGCATGGAGGCACGATGACGCGCCATTCAAAACTGGATTCGCTGTATCCGGAAGCCCTCGTGCAGATTAACCCTGTTGATGCAGATATGCTTGGAATCCTCGACGGAAATCCAGTAAGAGTGGCTTCGCGGCGAGGAGAGATCGTTTTAAGAGCGGAAGTGACTGAAAAAACCAGCGCTGGGGTTGTCTTCATACCCTTCCATTTTGCAGAAGCGGCAGCAAATTTATTAACAATCGACGCTCTCGATCCACAAGCTCGCATCCCGGAATACAAAGCCTGTGCAGTTCAGGTTTTTGCAGCTCGGTCAGATGAGCTGGCAAATCCAGAAATCTTTCCCAGGCGGGGAAGGTTTTAAACCGAGTTGACACATCGATTTCTCTTTGTTAAAATCAACAAATTAATCCTTTCTCAGGAATGGAGCAGTCTATGGACAAACAAGAATTACTTGAGCGCATTCGAAAGGATGAAGTCAAGTTCGTTTCGCTGCAGTGCACCGATGTGACGGGCGCTGTTAAAAGTGTGGATATTCCGGCTCACCGCATCGGGATTGCCGTGGACGATGGTGTCTGGTTTGACGGCTCTTCCGTCGAAGGATTTGCCCGCATCCAGGAGAGCGATATGCGCCTAGTTCTGGATACGGATACGTATTCGATGATGCCCTGGACACCAGCTGATGCTCGCAGAGGTCGGATATTCTGCGATATTTATCAACCGGATGGAAATCCATTTCCTGGAGATCCTCGAGCTGCACTCAAGCGATCGCTGGTTGAGCTGAGCAAGCGCGGTTGGACCTATAAAGTCGGTCCAGAACCCGAATTCTTCCTGTTTAAGCGCAACGGTCCGCAATCGATTCACCCTGTTCCACATGATGTAGGGGGGTACTTTGATTTTTCTGCAAATGATGAAGCGGTTCGTGTTCGGACGGAACTGATGGCTGCTCTTGAAGCGATGGGGCTGCAAGTGGAAATGGGCCACCACGAAGTTGCCTTAGCGCAGCATGAAATTGATTTTCAATACGCCGACCGCGCTCCAAACTGCTGACAACGTGCTGACTTTAAAATACACAGTAAAAGCAATCGCAGCGCAGCACGACTTGATCGCTTCATTTATGCCCAAACCAATCTTTGGAATCAATGGTTCCGGGATGCACTGCCACCAGTCGCTATGGGACCCAAATGGGGTGAACCTGTTCTTTGACGCTCAGGATGAGTTCCATCTTTCGAAGCTCGGGTATGGATTTATCGCCGGTCAGCTGCTCCATGCTCGCGCGCTTTCGGCGGTCCTGGCTCCGACGGTGAATTCATATAAACGCCTGGTACCGGGCTATGAGGCTCCAGTGTATGTGGGTTGGGCGCAACTTAACAGGTCCACGCTGATTCGGATACCACAATTCACAAAGGGACGGGAGAGCTCGCTTCGCGCCGAGCTCCGCTGCCCCGACCCTTCTGCAAATCCTTACCTGGCATTTGCCGTGATGATTGCTGCTGCATTAGACGGGATTGACAGGGAACTTCCAGTGCCTGACCCATTGAATAATCTTAATGTTTATCAAATGACTCAAGAAGAGCGGCGTCTGAACCAAATTCAAGAGCTGCCCGGCTCGCTTGCAGAGGCGCTGCGAGAGCTGGATAAAGATGAAGTCCTTAAGAATGCCCTCAATCCGGTGCTCTATGAAGCGTTCGGGCGCGCAAAATGGGCTGAGATTGAAGAATCACGCATGCGAGTCACAGATTGGGAAGTTGAGCGGTACCTAGAGCTGGCATAAACCAGATTAAAATGTGCGGTCGGTCAGGCCGCACATTTTGGTTTAACCCTGAACCGATGAGATGATTCGACAGAATGTGCAGTTTTCTACCGAAGACGTAGGCTGGCCGCATCTTGGACATGGGTGTAAATTATCATAGTCAGGATCAGCCTGTGCTGTGAACATACCGTTCTTCTTTGCCTTCAGAAAGGCGGTATAGAAATTCGTCTTTGCGCCCGGTTTTTTAGCTTCCAGCTGGTTCAGTAGATCTTTATAAAAAATTGAATTTGAGCCTTCCGAATATGGGCATTCATCCTGGATGTAATTAATCCCACGAAGCAACGCATAAGCGGCCATATCTCGCTCATAGATACGGCAAAGCGGTTTTGCCTTGCGCACCAGACCTGACCGGCCTGCTTCGAGCACCGGCGACTGGCGGATTAAATAGCCGGTAATCCAGTTCAAAGTGTTTCCAAGCATGGTAGCAGTCTCATCGTCCAGGTTGTGACCGGTGACCAGCACATTATAGCTGCCGTCGTGGGCAATACAATTCATAATATGTCGTTTCATCAGACCACAGATCGAACAAGGTTTCTCTTTTCCTCGGCGGGTGAGTTCAGATAATTCAGGGATTGTTTTCTTGTAATCTTCTCCGAGATCCACGATGTGCAGAAATAGATTTCGTTCTGCTGCAAAACCTTCTGTCAACCGTCTTGATTCTGCGGAATAACCGATACCGCCGTCAATTCCCAGGTTGATATATACCCCGTCCGAATTGTAGCCCAACCGCCAGAGGATATCCCAGAGCGAGAGCAAGTCTTTGCCGCCCGAGACAGCCACCAGAACTCGTTCCTGGGGAGTGAACATCTCATATTTCTCAATAAAGCGCTGAACCTGAGCAGGGAGCCACTCCAGAAAATGTTCTTTACAGAGCGCCAGCTTGTGATGACGCATGTGGATCGAAGCTTTAACTCCGCATTTTGCACACTTCATTTAGTCACACAACCATGCCGGGTTTGTTATTATTGCGTATCCGCCTGAGATCACCATGATCAGCTTGATGAGATCTCCGCGGTTCAAGATCTCATCATCTGTAATCAGCTCATTGTTCCTGGTTGCCAGGACTGTATCAGGAAGAATTCCGATCTTCAAGATCGAATCTCGTAGGGTCATCCCAGATTTGACTTCATATTCATGTCCGCGGCAGGATCAGCTTTACTGTCACAAGGTTTTGCCAACGTGGGGAGTTTCATACCAGGGGCAGCACGGCACAACACCTGAGCCGCGCTGCCTCCAGAAAGCTGCTTTAATTCTGAGCAAAAGTGTCAATAAGAAGACATACGTCGCCTCCGACCGGGTAGAGCACCGGACACGTGCAGCCGTGCTGAATATATTCGTTCACTTTTGCACGGGCTTCCTCCGGTGTCCCGGATGCGGTGATCCGGAGGACCAGTTCGATCGGAACAAGATGTTTCGCCTGTGCGATCTGCTCTTTTGTCGCCGGCCAACCCATGATGGATTGGATTTGGGCGACGATATCTTCAGAGACTCCTGAAGCCTTTGCAATATGCGGCTGCTGAGCAAGATATTGGGTGAGCAGAGAACGTGACGTATCGATGGCTTTATCGTGATCTTTATCCACCGAGCAAACGATCAGCTGAGGCCGGTCCACGTCGTCCAGCGTTCGTCCGCTTTTCTTTGCTCCATTAGCGAGCAGCTCTAGCGCACGGTCGTTGTATTCAGGTGGTACGCAGTAATTCATGACAACGCCGTCTGCGATCTCGCCAGCCAGCTCCATCATCTTATCGCCCGTTGCGCCAATCATGATTCCAACATTTCGCGGCTCTCGACGGCCGTGAACGACGTCAAGTTCTATCCCGTCTACATTTACGTGCTCTCCATGAAAGGTAACCCTTTCCATGTTACAGTAGCCGGCGAGTCACGTCGACGGTTTCGCGCATCGCCGTCAAAGGTTTGCGCAATTGGATGCCGACATTCCGAGCCAACGGATCCCACCAGGCACCCAGTCCGCAAATAATCCGATTTGGAGCGAGGTCATCCAACGTTAAGAAAGTGGCTGCAAGCAAGCCAATGTTGCGTGTCCAATTGTTGATTACACCTGATCCAATCTTAATCCTTTCCGTGACGGCTGCATATGCAGACATCGGGACGATTGCGTCTCGAACCAGGCGAGATTCGGCTTGCCATACCGCTTCAAAGCCGTGCTCCTCGGCATATCGAACGTAGTCCAAACCATCCCTGATATCATGAGCATCCTGCAAATAGAGAGCTACTCTTTCTGGCATATTTCCTCCTGAGCTAAAAAAACGGATAAATATGAGCGGAACTAATTCGATTAAAACTCGAGACTTCTATCAGTGTCTATCCTAATTTGTCATCCAAACGAAGGTGTTCGAGTGTTGCACTTACTAATTCAAGGTCTTCTGGCAAATCCATGTCGAGGGCAATGGAAGGGAGCTCGCAAATTACCAGTCGGGCTCCAGATTGACGGGTAAGACTGCAGTGCTGCACAAAGGAATTGTGTCCGAACTTATATTCTATCAAGCCCGCGGGACATACCAGCATCGCATTCGTCCCTTGCCGCCTGCGGTCAGGCACAACAACCACTACGGGGGGGGGGCATCGCCAGATTGAGGATCGCAAGGATATCTTCAGCGGTCAGCAGAGGCAAATCAGCCGGGATGATCAAGACGCCGCGAGCGGAATAATTTTTCGCAACAATGGTTGCCCTGGTGAGAGCTGTGTTTAAGTGGGGTAAACCGTTTTCCTGCACAGTTCGAGCACCAAACTCACGGGCAAGCGCAAGTGCCCCCTGATCACGGCTGACCACCAGGACTTGTTCAATCTGGGGGATAGCTGTCAAGGTTTCCAGGGTATGGGCCAACAAACGGCGGTTTAAATCTGTGCGTTCAACTTGGGTGAGGACTTCTGCCAGGCGCGATTTTCCGCGTCGAAGAGGTTTTACAGGGACTATAGCCCATAAAGCCATCAAGTCAGCTCCTTAATTTCATCATGAACAAAAAGCTTCATCTCCATAGATTCTGACACAACGTCGTGGCACTATCCATATTCAATCAAATTACACGCGCTTGAATGAGGCTTGAAATCCCGAATTCGATCACCTCCTTGGCTAACAACGCTCTCTTCTGGCGGGTATTCATTATAGTATCTGTCGCTAAAAATGCAATCCCTTCAGCTTTAAGAACACCGGTCAGGTCGGAGTCTTCTGATCCAGGACAAAACCATGAAGGATTTCTTTATAATGGTCCCAGACTGCAATTGCGCTCGGTTGAATGCCAAGCTCAATGAACATTTTTGCTGCCGGTCCTTTTATCGCCTGTCCGCCGATGATCGGTGATACAGCAACCGCAGGGTGGTGCAGTACTTCTTTTCGAATACCCGGAATTGCCAGGATGGGATCGATGCTCACCCAAGGATTCGACGGGCAGAAAACCACCAAATCCGCCTGAGTTAGTACAGAAAGGACGCCCGGTGCGGGCTCAGCATGTTGAACATCCCCAAAACGGAAACCCGATATCCGCGGCTGGCATTTAAGCCTGACAAAATAATCCTGGAATCCCAGCTCGCCTTCATCCGTCTGAACCCAGGTTGGTACCGGATTGTCGCTCATGGGGAGGATTCTTGTTTGGATTCCGAAAGATTTCGATATCGTGGTTGTGATCTGGCTTAAGGTGCAGCCATCCTGGATCAGCCGGGTGCGCTCGATATGGAGGCCAAGGTCCTGGTCGCCCAGCCGGAACCAGGTTGGACCGCCCAGGCTTGCCAAAGTTTCGAGTGCTTTCCAGGTTTCATCCTGGCGGCCCCATCCTGTAACAGGGTTTTCGAGACCGGCAAGGGTATAACAAACGGTGTCCAGATCGGGAGAGATATGAAGCCCAAGATATTCAAAATCATCCCCTGTGTTAACGATCACGGTCAGGTTTTCTGCCGGTATAACTTGAGCGAGACCATCTGCAAGCCGGGCACCACCCACTCCACCTGCCAGCGCAACAATTTTGAGATCAGTGAAATTCAGAAAGTTCGTTCGAACGTTCATAAAAACAGGGCGATTTCCTTGATTGGTTTACGGGACCGAAGCCTTGATGGACTGGCAGGATAACCAAGCAGAATCAGCGCTTGTGGCAGCCAGTTTGGTGGGACCTTAAGCGCCTTTTGCACGGAATCTGGGGTAAAGAGGGGAGCGCAAATCCACACTCCAGCCAATCCAACAGCATGTGCTGCAAGCAAGAGATACCCACCTGCAAGCGCCGTGCTCTGAATGCTCATAATAGTTTCTGCTTGTTGGCGCGCTGACTTTAAATCTGAGAGTTCCTGATCCTGTTCCATGCAGATGACAATTGCCACAGGGGCAGCAAGGATGCGATAGCGAGAGCGTTTTGCTAGTCCATCAATCTGTGATTTGGATGAACTCTCGAAGCCAAGATCCCGGCGATAATCCGGCTCCATAGCTTCAACCAGTTTATCTTTGGAAGCTTTGGTTTGGAGCACTGCAAACCGCCAGGGTTGGTGGTTGTGGGCGGAGGGCGCCCAGGTGGAGGTCTCAAGCAGGCAAATCAGCAGCTCTTCAGGTACCTCTTCTCGGCTGAAAGGTGCGGACTGAACGCCTTGTTTTCAGCCATCCAAGCTCACCGCCGCGCTGAACCATGCAGGCACGCATTGAAAAGCCATTTAAGAAATTTATTATTTCCAGTTTTTCATCATTTGTGCAGCCCAAAAGCAGTTTTACTTCAACATCACGTTTTTCCAGATCGACCGTCAAAGCTACCGCATCCAGGGACCTATCTGGACACGAGCCTACCCAGGCATCCAATCCGCATCCGTCTATCGTCATCGTTCCTTCAAGGTAACCATAATCGAATGGATAAATCAAATTTTGGAAATGTGGGTGGACACTCCCTCTGGGTCGATCGATCACGATTTCACTTGCGAGAACCAACTGATCCAGGAAGGTCCAAAATTCATCTGTAAATTGCTGATAAGGGGGTTGAAATGTCGGGTTATTAGCGGACAACTCTCCCTCTTCTTTCATCGAAAGAGGTCCAATTCCTCTGGACGGATTAGTTCGCTCAAAGAGCCTTCTCGGAGCTCGAATGGAAAACCTCTTGCCAGGACGATCGGTGTGCCTTCAGCTGCCTGGCCCATGATCAGCGATGCAGCAGCAGCCAGCTCATCCGCGGCTCCTACCTGCGTGATCTGGAGCTCATAATTATAGAGATCCTTCCAACCGCGCATATCCACCAGGCCGGGCAGACCGGACAATCCTATCGCCACCCCTACAGTCCCCATTCTCCAGGCGCGCCCGTGCGAGTCGATGATTAATACCCCCAGTTTTTTTTCGCTTACGGACTCCAACTGCAATCTTAACTTAAGGGCAGAACCGTCTGGATTCTCTGGAAGCAGAAGCACCCAATCTTGCGGTTCCCCATGCGGTCCAAAAACGTTGGAGTGGTCAATTCCAGCGCTGGCGCAGATAAAACCCAATCGATGTTCGACAATCACAGCACCAGGACGCGTCCGGAGAACTTTTTTGCTTTCGCGCAGGATCAGTTCAACGATGCGTGGGTCTTTGCATGTTTCCTTCGCGAGTGCAAAGGCATCCGCGGATGGCGTTACTGTTTCCAGGTTTACGAAACGCCCCTCGCATTTTGATATGATCTTTTGAGCAATAACAAGAATGTCCCCGTCTTCCAGGCACATTCCGATCTCAGAAAAGGCTTTCAAGATGATACCAGAAAGGTCGTCGCCAGGACGGATATGGGGAATACCCGGAAGTGCAATAAGATGTAGGGACATTAAATCTGCTTCTTATTTTCCAGTCCTGTTACGTGGATGCTGGCTGTTTTCGTTCCGTAATGCTTATTCAGGCTGATCAAGATGGAAGTTAAGCCCTCAATGACAACAGCATTATCCAGGTTCCCTGCGTAGAATGCGCGCATACCTCCTGCTTCGGAAAGCGTAATCACTTGCTGGGCGGCTTCCGAGTCGTCGGAGCAGACCAGCACTTCAGAATCAAGCGATCCTCCCAGGTTTTTTTTCAGAGCATGCGATGGAACGTTTTGAAATGCAGCTACAACGCGCACACCTGAACCGAGGATATCCTGGGCGATTCGGGCGGCTGCAGGTGGGGCGGGAGGCTGTGGTTGGCGAAAATCGACCCGGGCTGTCGCATCTACCAGGATTTTCCCTTGAAGGTCATCCTTGAGTGATGTAAGCACTGCCTGCTGCGCTTCTTGAACGACTGTGAGTACGCAGATATCTGCTTTACGGGCTGCGAGACTATTCTCCATCCCCCGCACAATGTCTCTTCCCAGCCTGGCATTCAAATCGGCAGCTGTTGCTTCTGCTTTATCTGCCTGACGAGAACCGATGATAATCGGATATCCTACGCTTGCCCAGCGTAAAGCCAGTCCTGGTCCTTCTTTTCCGGTGCCGCCGATGATTGCAATAATTGGGAGAGAAGATTGTGGCATGCGAACTCCGTTAAATAAACAAGATCAATCATATTTTACAGGGGAACGCGGTTGGGAGTACGAACGGAATGCATCACGAATATGTCGCGGGCTTGTCCTATGACCTGAGAGCGCATCCGGGATCTCTGCTTCGGAGAAGAAAGCAACCTCGCTGGTCTCACTGCTGATGCGCGGCGCACCGCTGAGGATGTCGCAAAGAAAGACAATTTTAAAGGCATGAAAAACTTCGAGGGGAGGTATCCGGTTGGCATCGTAGATTCCAACAACCCGGCGGGTTTTTACTCGAAAACCCGACTCCTCCCAGACCTCTCGCTCAATCGCTCCCGATGGGGTATCCACGACATCGGCCCATCCTCCAGGCATTGTCCATCCGCCATCGATGCGTTCCTGTACTAAAAGCAGCTTGCCCTTTTCAAAAACAGCACCGCGGACGTCGATGCGAGGCGTGGCATAACCAATTTGCTGCTGAAAGACCTCCGTCAGGCGATCGTAATCCAGGTTTGTATGTTCCGCAACGATCTCAGCAGCAATCTGCTGCAGGCGCTGGTAACGCTCCTGGTTGAAATGATCTTGCGAATAATGCAGACCAGTCTGCGCCAGGGCCTGGATTTCACGAGCCCATTCCAGCCAAAGAGTTCTCCGTAAATCCTGCTCTTCTTGAACCAATCTCAATCCTAGTTGGGAGTGGCAGTGAGGTTCATCTGCCGGATCAGCTCAACTTGATCGACAGGAAGGCGGTCGACACGCACACCGATTGCATTGTAGATCGCATTGGTTATCGCCGGGGTAGTCGGGATGCTCACCAGCTCCCCAACCCCTTTTGCTCCATAAGGACCTGCTTCAACGGGATTCTCGACGATGATCGATGTGATTTTTGGTGTGTGATTAATGCCAGGTATCCGGTAGCGAGCCAGATGGTCTGTGAAAACGAGGCCTTCTTCGACGATAAATTCTTCTGTCAGGGCGTTGCCCAGGCCCATCATGATTCCACCTTCAACCTGACCCTGCAATCCGAGAGGATTCAATGCCTTTCCGACATCATTCGCAGTGATAATCCGAAGGACTCGGACTTCACCAGTATTCGTATTCACCTCGATCTGGGCAGCCTGGGCGGCGAAGGAGAATGCGAAGTGCATATCCCCACCCTGTCCCAGCGGCTGGGTTTGCGGCGCCCAATATTCATAATTTGAACGCGGATCGCGACCTTCTGCCTTCATGATGCCGACGATTTCGCCAAGTGAGATTTGATGTCCGTTTACCTGGGCAAGACCTTCTATGAACCGGATATTCTCGGGAGGTTGGTCATATTTTTCGGCTAATGTGGCTGCTATTGCCTGGCGCAGGGTCCGGGCGGCGTATAGCGCTGCGTTACCAGTGACGAACGTCTGGCGGGAGGCTGTGGTCGGACCGCCGTCAGGTGTAAGGTCTGTGTCCATCACCAGAACGCGGACAACGGAAGGATCTACCTTGAATTCTTCAGCAACGACCAGCTGGAGCACAGTAACGAGACCCTGTCCAAGCTCTGCGGAAGAAGTCCGTACTTCAAAAGTCCCATCCGCAAATAACTCGACCTGAGCGCCAGATTTATCCGGCGCACCGCCGCCGAGGCCGGTATTCTTGTATCCAGCTGCAAATCCCCATGATCTTCGTAGATGGGGTGAGCCTTCAACGGTTTGGAAATCAAATGGACGGTCGCCGGCTTCTTTTTCCAGCTCGACGGCAACCTTGTCGATGCACTCCAGCAGTCCGACGCTTTCACGCAGTAACTGGCCGGTATTGGTCGTACTCCCAACCTTTAGTGCATTGATTCGACGGAGCTCTATCCGGTCCATTCCCAATTTTTCCGCAAGCATATCCATGGTGCTTTCGATAGCAAAAGCAGATTGGGTTACGCCAAAGCCCCGAAATGCACCCGATGGGGGATTATTAGTGTACATAGCATAGCAATCAGCTTTGGTATGCGGCATTTCGTAAGGACCTGATGAGTGCGTCGTCGCGCGGGTGAGTACTTTATCACCTAATGAGGCATACGCCCCCGTATCACCGTAAAGCTCGGTCTCTGCAGCGACCAATCGCCCATCATTTTTGGCTCCAATTTTGACCCTGATCTGGGTGGCGTGTCGTTTTGGGTGAACGAGCAGGCTTTCATGCCGATCAAAGAGCAATTTTACCGGTCTTCGAGTCGCCAGTGCCAGCAGGGCTGCGTGGATTTGACCGGTGATATCTTCTTTTCCGCCAAATCCACCGCCCATTAATTGGCCGGCGATGTGAATCCGGTCTTCGGGCCAACCCAAAGTCCGGGCAACCTGATGCCGGTCGGAATATGGGATTTGCGAACCAACATAGATTTCCATCCGACCGTCATCAGTCAGCCTGGCAACACTGCATTCGGGTTCGATAAAGGCGTGGTCTGTTGTAGCAGTATGGAAGGTGTGTTCCAGAATCAGATCTGAACTCTTCAAATCCCTGGTCGACGTCACCTTTTCGGACTTTGATATGCTTCAGAAGATTGCCGTCGGGATGCAGCGCAGGGACATCTGGCTGGCGCGCCTGAACGGGTCCGCTGATGACGGGCTGAGGATTATATTCCACGTCGATAAGATCCAAAGCCATGGTAGCAATCTGGCGGGTTTCAGCGGCAACGATCGCCACCGAATCGCCAACATAGCGGACTCGTTCTCCAACCCCTACCATTACCGGCCAGTCATAAATTACGAGACCGTGGTTGTGTTCAGCAGGAATATCATCGGCTGTCAGAACAGCTGCAACGCCAGGCAGAGACCGGGCGCGCGACACATCCAGGGATTTAACAAAGGCATGAGGGATTTCCACGCGTTTAACCCTAGCGTGGAGCATTCCATCAAATTTGATGTCATCGCTGAAAATAGCTTCACCAGTAACTTTCTTGATCGCATCCGGCCGAACTTGAAGCGTCCCTATCACACGATGCGTTTCTGAAGTAAAAATATTCTCTGGGGGAGCGACTGGTTCGCCGGTCTGAATGGATTTGGAGGCTGCCTGGATAGCACGAATAATGGTTGGATACCCCCCGCACCGACATAAGGTGTCTTTCAGTGCAAAGCGAATTTCAGATTCGCTTGGAGACGGATTCCTCTGAAGGAGGGCGTAAGAAGTCATCAGCTGACCGGGGATACAGAATCCGCACTGGACTGCGCCGTAAAGGACGAACGCTTGTTGGAGCGGGTGAAGTCTGGCTAATTCATCCTGGAATGCAGACCTGGCCGAAACGCCCTCAAGGGTCTGGGCTTTTGCAGCCAGAGCTTCAATAGTTATGACTTCTTTGCCAGCTGCTTTTGCAGACGGGTAGGTGCAGGATAAAATCGGCGAACCATCGACCAGAACAGTGCATGCCCCACATTCCGATTCGTTGCAGCCTATCTTCGTCCCGGTCAGCCCGAGGCGCTCTCGCAGCAAGTCGGAAAGCATTTCTCCTGGCTGCGGTTCAATTGAATATTCTTTTTCATTAATGATAAGTTCCATCGTTTTTTGCTGCCTTATTTAATGTGATCCGCTCTTTGCCAGGCGGCTTCGAAGGTTTCTTTGAGAAGAACTGCTGCCATTCTTTGACGATATTCTGCAGTGGAGCGGTGAGGGCTGGTCCGAAATCGTGCTTCTGCAAGTAATGTCTCTGTAGCAGTCGAAAGCGTGTGAGATGTAAGGGTTTGGTCGCGCAGCATGTTTTCTGTTTGCTGTGCCCGAAAAGGTATTGGACCAGCGGGACCGACCGCAATGCGAATATCCTTGATGGTGTCATTCGAGCGCTTCAGCCAGATAGCCATATTCAAGATCGCGATCGCGACTCCTTGCGGTCGCATGATTCTGTGATGAGCAGAAGCCTGACCTGGTTCATGCAGGGGTAAGACAAAACCGACCAGAATTTCTCGGCGCGGGTCAAGAGATGACCTTCCTGGTCCCAGGAACAACTCCTGCATCGAGGCGCGACGGCGATTATGCGGGCTGGCAATTTCTGCTTGTGCTCCTAAAGCTACCAGGCTTATAGTCCCATCGGCAGCTGGAAGGGCGTGGGCGACGTTCCCACCCAATGTTGCAGTGTTGCGTACTTGCGGGCCGCCAATCAAGCTCCCTGCATCTACCAGGGCCCCCGCATGTTTCTGGACCAAAGGGGATGCAACCACCTGGTTGAGAGGCAATGCTGCGCCCACAAATAAACCATCGATTTGCTCTTCGATCAGGCACATCTCTGGAATTTGGGTAACATCAACAAGGGTATTGATCGGGGGATGTCGGCCTTGCTGCAAGTCGAGGAGCAGATCCGTCCCTCCAGCTACTGGCCGAGCGGTTTCAGGCGCATTCACCAGAACATTCAGTGCATCCGCAACAGAATGAGCGAGATAATAGGTTTTCCAGATTGTCATGGACCGGAAGGTTACCTTTCATCAAGATTTCGGACGGAGGCGCTTTTCGACGGGTAAAAAACCTCGTAGGGCTTTCGCCCGACGCCGACAGTAGGACTTCCCCTTTGCCGACCACCGATCCAAGTGACATATTTTAACATGATTTCTTCGCGATAAAAATCCGATTAATAAATCGCTGCTTTCTCTCATAAGGCTCTCTGCCTGTATGAGTACTGATGATTCAGGGTTTATAATAGGGCAATCCCCTCGCCAGCCGGAAAAGATTTAGGCAGTAGACCGCCGAAGATGACGCGGGATTATCTAACGATTTCTTGTGCAGGAGTTTTATATGACCAATGAGCAATTACACCTGGCGTTAAGATATGTCCAGGATCATCACGACTCGATCATTGAAGAGATCGTTTCGTTTGTCGCTATCCCTTCAATTTCTACCGATCCAAAAGCCAAACCGGAAAGCTTACGCGCCGCTAACTGGCTGGCTGACCGCTTGAAAGGGCTCGGTTTTGAGAATGTAATGCTGCGCCAGACCGTAGGCGCGCCGATCGTAATTGGAGAACTCCTCAAAGCTGGAAGTAATCGCCCAACGGTTTTAATTTACGGTCATTATGATGTCCAACCTGTCGAACCGCTTGAGCTTTGGGAAAGCATGCCTTTCGAACCCGAAATTCGCGCTGACAATCTATACGGTCGGGGTACATCAGATATGAAAGGTCAGATTGTCGCCGTGTTGGCCGCGATAGAAGCATTCGTGAATACCGGCGGGATGCCTGTGAACGTTAAATTTATTGTGGAAGGAGAGGAGGAAATCGGTTCACCTAACCTTGAGAAATTCATCGTCGAAAATAAAAACAGGCTCACAAGCGATTTTGCTTTAAATCCGGATTCTGGGATGATCGCTGACGAATATCCGACGATCACTTACGGTCTGCGAGGCTTGTCCTACTTTGAGATTCGATTGACCGGACCAGACCATGATCTGCATTCGGGCTTGTTTGGTGGGGCGGTGCATAATCCAGCTCAAGTCCTTTGTGAATTGATCGCGGGAATGCATGATGAGAAGGGCAGGGTAACGCTGCCAGGATTCTACGATAAAGTCCGGGATCTGGATCTGGAAGAGCGGGCAGAGCTGGCCCGCCTGCCGATGGATGATATTTTTTACCGCAACCAGACGGGCGTAAAAGCACTATATGGTGAGGATGGATATACATCGGTCGAGAGAGTGACGGCACGCCCGACTTTAGAGGTAAACGGCCTGCTTTCAGGTTTTACCGGGGAAGGATCGAAGACTGTCCTGCCAGCCAAAGCGATGGCGAAGATTTCCACCCGACTTGTGCCTGACCAGGACCCTTATGAGGTTCGCGAACAGCTCCTCCAGTACCTGGACGAACGAGTTCCTCCCTCAATACGCTGGGAGCTTGTTTTACATTCTACGGGTTTTCCATCGATTACGGATCGCAACCATCCCGCCGTCAACGCGATGGGCAGAGCACTTGAAGAGACCTGGGGTCGGCGTCCGTTTTTCAAAAGAGAAGGCGGCAGCATTCCGGTTGTCGCATCGATGCAGAAGTATTTAGGGATCGAGTCAGGTCTTAACAGGCTTCAGCCTTCCCGATGACAATTTGCATGCACCAAACGAGAAGCTTCATCTCCCGACTTTCAAACGCGGATTGCAGGCGCTGGTAAAGTTCTTCAGTTATCTTGGGGAGTAAGAAGGGCAAAATACCTTTCCTGGTCTTACATTTTATGGTGGAATTGGGCAACGAAATGAATCTAGAAATTGGTAGGCGAATATGAGCGAAGAACTACCCACTTACGGCGGGCAGGCTGTGATCGAAGGAGTCATGATGCGGGGCTCAAAGAGCGTTGCTATAGCGATGCGAGCGCCGGATAACCAGATAGTATTGCACAGTGAGCCGCTATCGGCTTTATATCGCGGCAGGATCATCAAGATCCCATTCTTACGTGGCTTAATTGGCTTATGGGATGCTCTCGGCCTGGGGATGCGCGCTTTGACGATCTCAGCAAATACCCAGACTGGAGATGATGAAAAACTGGAAGGCCCTGCGCTTTATCTCACCCTGGGAGTCTCCCTGCTGATTGGTATCGGCCTTTTCTTTCTGCTCCCGGCAACCATTGGCCAGCTGTTTGAGCGCATTTTTCATATTAATACCTGGTGGAGCAACCTGATTGAAGGACTCATTCGCCTGGCGTTATTAATCGGATACCTGGTTGCGGTCGCCAGGCTTGCTGAGATTCGAAGAGTGTTCGCCTATCATGGCGCAGAGCATAAGACGATTAACGCCTATGAGGCTGGAGCGGACTTAAATCCGGAAACTGTCGCATGTTATTCCCTTGAACATCCTCGCTGCGGCACTTCTTTCCTGCTCACCCTGGTTTTGCTCTCGGTAGTGCTGTTCAGCTTCTTTGGGCCGCTTCCACTGGGCATGAGGCTGTTGAGCCGGATTTTGATGCTTCCGGTTTTGGCCGGATTGGCGTATGAATATATTCGCTGGACTGCCAGACATGTTGATTCTGCCTGGGTTCGCTGGATGATCCGACCTAATATGGCCCTCCAGCATTTAACAACTCGCGAACCAACCTCTGAGATGCTGGAGGTCTCTATTGCTGCATTAAATGCAATGCGTGCGAAAGAGACTGAACTGACTTTGTGATTTTCTCCAAATCCTTGCTAAAAAGGACGATTTCAAATGGAGAGAATCGTTCAACTAACCTTTCACGATTAAACGACAAGAACGGATGAAAAGAGTCACGGCATGGCAATTCTCCCTCAGGTCAGAAAAAGATTTTTGATCGAGGCGTTGCTTCTTATTTTTTTCTCAGGAGTGAACCTCGTTGGATGCCTGCCGGGAGATGAAATTACTCAGCCTTCCCCTTCCGTTCCGAATACCATTAGTCCCGCAAACACTGAGCTCGCATTGCCTGATCTGGTCATCAGGTCTGTGGAAGTTCTTGGCGACCCATCGATTGAATGTCCTACCCCGGATCAATCCTATCATACACTCATAAAGATCCAAAACAAGGGTGGACGACCGGCTGGATCATTTGTTTTATCGCTTAACCTGGATCGACAGCTGGTGAACACAATCCTTCAGCCTGGCGACACAATCGATGTCCGTTTCCCGGGTTTTGAAAGACAGGTCAAGGGGATGGTAGATGCAACATCCTTAGTGTTGGAAAAGGATGAAAGCAATAACCAGTATTCACATCGCCTGGAGCTCCCAACGCCTTCAGAGGCCTGCCTTCCGACAGCAACGCCTGAAATTCAGGTGCGGGAAGCTAAATCTATCCTGGAAGGTCATACAGCTAAAGTTTGGGATGTTGCTTTTTCACCAGACGGCCGATTAGTTGCTTCTGGGTCAGTGGATGATACTCTTCGCCTGTGGAATGTCGAGCAAGGCAAATTGATTCGAATCATGGAAGGACACCCATTTCCTGTCCTCCGATTAAAATATTCCGCTTTAGGGATCACAATCGTGACAGGCTCCACGGATGGAGTGATCCGAGTCTGGGATGTTTCGACAGGTAAATACCTCCAATCTTTAGAAGGACATACTGGCTGGATCACAGGGTTGGATGTTTCAAGAGATGGGAATTGGCTTGTCTCATCGGCTGAGGATGACACGGTCCGCTTATGGCGTATGCCAAAGGGCAATCTGTCTCAGATAATCGACGAAGGGATGTCAGGGGTTCACGCCTCGACTTTTTCTCGCGATTCGCTCACGATCGGCTGGGGTGAGGAAAATGGAGAACTCAAGCTTCGAACCGTGAGCGGGATCTGGTTGGGGACGCTCAGTAATTCATCCCAACCGGTATTGAGCCTAGCGTTTTCGCCAGATGGGACATTACTGGCATCCGGAGATACCTCTGGTGTAATTAGAATCTGGAATATCAAGGAAAAAACTCAAGTTCAAGCGCTTCGAAGCCATACCGATTCGATCAACGATCTAGTGTTTTCCCCAGATGGTCAATGGTTGGTTTCGGCTTCAGCGGATAAATCTCTGAGGCTCTGGCGCCTTGATGATGGAATATTCCAATCTATGCCGCAGCTGATTTTTTCCGGACATTCGGGGGAGGTGACGAGCGTTGATTTTTCACCAAATCATTTCCTGGTTGTTTCTGGATCCGAGGACGGAACTGTCCGGTTATGGGATTGGGAAACACAGTAAGTTTGGTATACTTGTCGGAATTTATTCGGCTCAGAAAGCAAATTGAATTGAATTCTCTTGATATTTCAAATATTACTCATCGCCGGATTGTCGTGAAACTCGGTACCAGCACCTTGACGGATGGGACATCTTTTCTTTCACAGCCGAGGATGATAGATCTGGTTCGTCAAGTGGCAGACATTCGCGCAGCGCAGGTTGATGTAATCCTGGTATCTTCTGGAGCGATTGCGCTGGGTCGAGAAGTCCTAAATTTCCCTTCGCTGCCGAAGGAGATACCAGCCAAACAGATGCTTGCAGCAGTGGGACAGCCGCGTCTGATGGATTTGTGGGGAAAGTTATTTGACATCTATGGCCAAAAAATAGCTCAGGTGCTTCTCACCCGGGATGATTTAAGATTTCGCTCCCGCTATCTGAATGCTAGAAACACACTGCGCGCACTGCTTGGTCAGGGTTTAATCCCTATTGTAAATGAAAATGACACGGTAGCGACGGAGGAGATCCGTGTCGGTGATAACGACAACCTTTCTGCGTTTGTGGCAAACCTGGTCGACGCCGATTTACTGGTGCTCCTGACGGATCGGGAAGGCCTTTTTACTGCGGATCCACGAAAAGTACCGGATGCCCGATTGGTGAGCCGGATTGAGACTCCGGAAATCGGTCCAGAACTTTGGGAAGCGGCAGGTGGAAGCGGCGATCTTGGAACAGGTGGTATGGTGACAAAGCTGCAATCTGCAGATCTGGCGCGACGCTCCGGGGCAGCGGTTGTGATTGCCCAGGGGAAAGCACCAGATATTCTTCTAAGAGTCATCCATGATGAGCATGCAGGCACATATTTTACTGCGACCATGAGTGCTCTCGAGAGCCGAAAACGATTCATCCTGACCGGTGGGAAATCAGGCAGGCTCAAAGTCGATATTGGAGCAGTTTCAGCTTTGCTTCAAGGCCGAAGTCTGCTCCCCGCAGGGCTGGTTGAGGTGAGCGGGGAATTCAGCCGAGGTGAAACCCTGAGCATATGCGATGAGAAGGGTCGTGAGATCGCGCGCGGCCTGGTTAATTACAATCATATTGACTGTAAGAAGATCAGCGGTCGGCAGAGTTTCGAAATTGAAGGTGTATTGGGGTATTTCTTTGGCGATGAAATTATCCATCGAAACGATATGGTGTTGATTTAGCTGCCAGATTCAAATGCTTCATGATGCTGAGACATCGATAGGAATATGAAATGAACCTGGTAAAAATAGGACATAACGCCAGAAGCGCCTTTTCACAAATTTCTCGAAAGAGCAGCGCGGTTCGTGCATCTGCCGTAGCAGCGATTGCTGACGAGCTGGAATTGTACAATCGGGAAGTGATCGCAGCCAACCAAAATGATATCGAAACAGCCCGGCAGAGCGGGTTAAGTGCTGCGCTGATCGACAGACTGATGTTGAACGCGAAGCGTTTGGTGGATATCAATTCAGATTTGAGGATGCTTGTGGATGCCCATGATCCGATCGGAGAGATATTCGACGAGAGGACTTTACCCAATGGACTGAGACTCTGGCGTCAGCGCGTCCCATTAGGTGTTCTGGGAGTGATTTATGAATCCCGTCCAAATGTTACTGTTGATGTTGCTGGCTTAGCAATTAAGACGGGGAATACTGCAATCTTGCGCGGAGGTAAAGAGACAATTCATACAAATCGCACCCTGGTTTCGATCATCCAATCTGCATTATTGAAATCTGGAATGCCTGCTGAAACAGTGCAATTTATCGATAACCCGGATCGCAAGCTGGTTGAAGAGATGTTGCGGATGAATGAATATATCGATGTGATCATTCCGCGAGGTGGAAACAGCCTGCATCGATTCTGCCGTGAGAATTCGACAATCCCGGTGATCACAGGTGGTATCGGGATTTGTCACCTTTTTGCAGATTCTGATGTTGATCTTAAACGTGCACTCCCTGTGATCTTCAATGCAAAGACGCAGCGGCCAAGCGTTTGCAACGCTTTGGATACGCTGCTCGTTCACGAAGCGATCGCAGCCGAATTCTTACCAGATGTCGTCGATACGCTTGGTTCAGCTGGGGTCGCCTTTCGAGCGGAGGAAAAGGCAGCTTCGTTTCTTGCAGGAGATGAGCGCGTCTTGCCTGCGGGACCCGAAGATTTTGATACCGAATGGCTGTCTTTGGTGCTTAGCCTTAAAGTTGTCTCTGGTCTCGATGAAGCGATCAGCCATATTGACCAACACAGCACGCATCATTCAGATGGGATCTTGACCGAGAACCAGGATCACGCACATCGTTTCATCCAGGAAGTCGACTCGGCTGCAGTCTATGTCAATGCCAGCACACGTTTCACGGACGGTGGGCAGTTTGGCCTTGGGGCGGAGGTTGCAGTCTCCACGCAGCGGTTGCATGCACGTGGCCCGATGGGTTTACCAGAACTGACGACTTACAAATGGGTGGCAATAGGGGATTATAATGTGCGCCCTTAAACCGTATTTCTTTGGGCTCGGAACGGTCAGGAAGTGATATAAAAAAATAGTGTAGTTGTATCAGCACCAAGGGTGTCTTTTTCAGCGTGCTTAATTGGGTTCTTACCAATCAATATTTTGTTTGGGTGAAAATTTCGGCCTGCAAAAGAACACTATGCTGATTCTCTATATATTTTTGGGTTCAGCTGCAACGGTAATCTGGCAGCGGCCAGAATTTTTGGCTTGATATAAAGCCTCGTCTGCGATATCTATCAGCTCTGGGCGGGTTTGCGCTTGTAATGGAAATCCTGCAATCCCCTGGCTGATTGTAGGAGAAGGAAGATAAGAGCCATTTTTGTCCGGTAATTTAATTTCCTGAAGAGCATTGCAGATTTTTTGAGCAATCTTTTTCGCATCGCTTAGGATCAACCCAGGAAGAGCAACTGAAAATTCCTCACCCCCCCATCTGCCAATGAATCCGTCTGAGGGAATTACAGTTTCAATCTTCTTAACAATCTGAATCAGGACTTCGTCCCCAACCTGATGTCCATATGTGTCGTTATAAAGCTTAAAATCGTCCACATCCATCATAATTAATGATATTTTGGATGTTGCTGCCGCTGTTTTTTGTATGGCTTCATCCATTTGTGCTAGAAAAGCGGCATGGTTTAATGCACCCGTTAGAGAATCTCTTCGGGCTTGCTCTTTAACAGCGGCATGCTGCCGGGCATTTTCGACGTCCAGTGCAGCTTGAGACGCAATACTAGAAAGAAGATTCATATCCGCTTCGTCAAATGCATCAACCGAATAACTGGCTACCGCAAGGATCCCTAACACACGCTCTCCGACCAGCATGGGCACACCTAACCATGATTCGGAGAGTTCATCATGCCCCAGTTGAATCGGTCGGATTGGTAGCACTGAAATCTGTTCAGTGAGATGGTAGATCAGCAGAGGAGAGCGCTTCCTGATTACCCAGCCTGCCAATCCTTCTGCCAATGGAATGCGGGCCGGAGGAAAGCGCTCATTCTTATCGATCAGGATTCGGATATCCAGGTGATCATCACCTGGATCATATAGTGCCACGTAGTAGGTATCCGTAGGAATAACGCGATTAAGCTGGTTGTGGATCAGCTCTAAAAGTGCATCTAACTCAATCGTAGAATTAATTGCTTTTCCAACTTCATTGATCACTGCCAGACGATCCGCTCTTTTTTGGGTTTCTTCGAGCAAGCGGGCATTATCAATTGCAGAGCCAATCTGAGTGGAGAGTGTTTTAAGAAGATTGATCTTCTCTTCTGTGAAAGGCTCGCGCTGCCAGTTGCGGACTTCAATAATCGAAATCAAACCTAGACACTTGCCTCTAGAAACCAACGGAAAAAGGCCCATTGTTTTCGTTTCCGGGAATGAAAAAGCGCCGACGAGATCCATGATAGCCGGGTTCGTTAAACCTTCCTCTCCGATCACAAGGTGTTCCCCTGTGTTCAAGAGCTCATTCAGTCGAGGAAGCGAATCGATCAGGACTTTTTCGTGTTCTCGCCGCATCCATTTCGAAGCAGGTCTTAGCGGATAAGAACCTGCAATACTGAGATGATCTCCTGGAGAATTTTTAAGGAAAATGGCACAGTATGTCACGGGGAGGTTAATGGCGATCGCTTTACTGATCCGGAGTAAGATGCCGTTTAAATCAGCCCTCTGCGAAGCGATCGTTCCAACTTTTAATAATAAGGATAGATAATTGTTCCGGCGTCCTGAAAGTAACAGATTATCGTGCAACGCACCGGATACCAAACTCATCCAGTATCCAGCAACCAGCAAAATAAAAGCTTGTAAACCAGAATAGAGTGGGTTGATAATTAAAGTCTGGTTTTGCAGCATCAAGCTGACCAAATAAAGGAGGATCGCTAAGAAAGCCGATGCGATAGCAGCTCCGCGACCGGTGAGAATCCCAGCGCTGCAAACAACAAGGAGGTAAAGGACTTCAAATTGAAATCCATAAGGCTTTAGTAACAAGAAAAAGCCAGTGATGATAAAGACTGCCCCAAATGCAGCGATATATGAATTTCTTGCTTTACTGTATTGATTGTTCAGTAAGCGATAAAAAAGTATGTAATTGAAAACCAGGGCTGTACAAACGAGAATTACAAGAAAGGCTTTTTCCAGAGGTCGTTGGAGGATAAACCAGATGAACCCTCCTGCGATAAGGAAACTTACCCAATTGATTAATCGGATGGAATGGACAAGATCTTTCTTGGAGTTTAGTGAGAAAATAGTATTCACTAATTTTCTGAAGTCATCTTTGAACACATGCAATCGATGTTATTTCTATCATAACATTCTTTGTTTTATGGATTATTCGTGTATTTACCTTGCAGAATTGTTGATATTTGCATAATATATTGAATGATTTGCCTCCCTGGATTATTCCACTGTCACACTCTTTGCCAGGTTGCGAGGCTGATCCACATCCAATCCTCGCAAAGCAGCAATGTGATAAGCCAGAAGTTGAAGCGGAATTATCGTAGTCACAGGATTAAGCATCCAAGGCGTAGCGGGAATTGTAAGAGAATAGGAAGCAGCCACCTGGGCGCGTTCGTCTCCATCTGTGGTTAGTGCAATCACGACTCCGCCGTGGGCTCGAGCTTGCTCAATTTGGCTGAACATTTTCTCATACCATGGATCACGAGGAGCAATAACGATGACCGGCATCTCTCGATCAATCAGAGCAATTGGGCCATGTTTCATTTCGCCGGCTGGATATCCTTCAGCGTGGATGTATGAAATTTCTTTTAGCTTTAAAGCGGCTTCATAAGCCGTTGGCATATTGATCCCGCGTCCCAGATATAGACAATGTTTCGTATTTACCAGGCTGCGAGCGAGCTTTTCTACTTCTGCTTCTCGATCAAGACATTGACCGACGAGATTGGGGATGAGCCTGAGGTCGGAAATCAAATGACGGCGGGCGGACGGCTCCAAAATCCCGCGAAGATCACCAAGCAGTATTGCAAGCATGTATAAATCCACAAGCGGAGCGGTATAAGCTTTTGTGGATGCCACTCCAATTTCCGGACCGCAGTGCATCGATATATAACCGTCTGACATTCGCATAGCCTGCGAGCCGATCACATTGACAATCGACCAGAGGATAGCACCTTTCCTCCGTGCCTCCTCCATTGCGGCCAGTGTGTCGGCGGTCTCACCAGATTGACTGATAGCCAGCACAGCTGTGTCCTGGTCGATGATTGGATTTCGATAGCGAAATTCTGAAGCAATATCGACTTCTACTGGAATGCGGGCAATGGCTTCGATGAGGATTTTTCCAACCATCCCGGCATGCGAGGCGGTTCCGCATGCAGTAATAAAGATCTTCTTGATACGCCTGGCCTGTTCTACTGTAAGATTGAGCTCGGGTAAACGGACGAGATGTCCGTTATCGAAATCGACGCGTCCGCCGATTGTATCGGTCAATGAACGGACCTGTTCGTGAATTTCTTTTTCCATAAAATGCCGAAATTCACCCTTCTCAGCAGATATGGGATCCCAGGGGACGCTGATCACTTCAACAGCGACAGGGTTGCCATCCAGGGTTTGCACTTCAACGGAGCTTGTCGTCAATACGGCTAGCTGGCTTGATTCCAAGAAGGCGACCCGCCGGGTATGTTCCAGGATCGCAGGTAGATCAGAAGCAACAAACATCTCATCCGAGCCGAAACCAATCACCACACCGCCGGCATTTCCGATCCGAGCTGCAACAATCTTGTCCGGTTCGCCAGAATTCAGGACTACAACGCCATGGGCTCCTTTGAGACGGGTAAGCGCTCTTCTGGTCGCATCAGCCAAAGATATATTTAATGAAAGAAATTTTTCTATCAGGTGGACGATGACTTCGCTGTCGGTATCCGAATTAAATTGATCTCCTTCAGCGATTAATTCTTCACGAAGCTCGAGAAAATTCTCGACGATTCCATTGTGTACAACAACTACGTTTCCGGTCATCCCGACATGGGGATGGGCATTTCGAGCGCTGGGTGCTCCATGGGTAGCCCATCGAGTATGTCCAATCCCGATTTGACCATGTACAGGTGATTCTGGATATTAATTTTTCAAGCCTGGAAAGTTTTCCGACATCCCGACGGATTTGCAGGCTCCCATTTTGGATCACTGCCAGACCAGCCGAATTATACCCGCGGTACTCCAGACGCTTTAATCCGTTCAAAATGATCGGGGTAGCGTCCTGGTGACCGATATATCCAACTATCCCACACATGAAAATCCCTCCATACCTTAATGATTCGCCACACACCGCGTTTTGTCTAGCTGGTTATCCAACTGGCATTGTCTTGGGTTTTCTTTTTTGGAGGGAAAGAGGTCGGGCTGTGGCTGCCCGAAAGGCATCCGCTGATCTTTCGATTTTCCCGGAACAATTCCGGTTAACCTGCTTGTGAAGGCAGGAACCTTTCGCCTCGTCAACCGCCGTGAAGATCGATGTCGTTAGCAAAAACGGCGGTCCATGCGCTTTCTTTCCCAAATACAAAGATAATGATCCACCTCCAGACTTCGGAAGATTACCAGCCTGACAATTATACCGTATGATTAATTCCAAGCCAGATGCTTGTCAAGGTTTTGAAAAAGCATTCATGGGTCTACAGATGGTAAAAGTTAACATGGATAGTATAATTCTACGAAGAGGACGCCAGACGAAAATGAAATTGCCACAACCCAACTCACTCAAATGCTTTGTTTGCGGTCTGGAAAATCCGTATGGTCTTCACCTCCGTTTTTTTGACAGCGAGCCGGGCGAAGTGATAGCTGAAGTAACCGTTCCAGAGCATTATCAAGGTTATCCTGGAATTGTGCATGGTGGAGTCATCGCTGCCATGTTAGATGAAGTCGCTGGAAGGTCGCAAATGGGTACACCAGATGCCCCGCGTTTTATGTTCACGGGTCGTCTGGACATTCACTATAGAAAGAATGTGCCTGTTTGTTCCCCGCTTCGGCTAGTAGGCAGGGCGGGTGAAAGAAAAGGACGGATTGCTAAGGCATCGAGTGCAATTTATGATCCGACTGGGATGTTGTTGGCGGAAGCTGAAGTAATGCTGGTCGATATCCCGGAGTCCGATATCCACAAGGACGATCTTGAAGCGCTTGGCTGGAAAGTATATCCCCAGGCGTGAGCATACATTTCTGGTCCATTTGAGACATGATGTTGGAGAAAAAATATGATCGTTGAATATCATCGTCCGACAAAAATCGAAGATGCTTTGAAACTAATCGCCCGGTCTGACCCAAAGACGGTTCCAATCGCAGGGGGTTCAGCAATAGACCGTTTGTCCACCGATTCCCTGGCGGTGGTCGACCTTCAATTGCTGCATCTGGATGGGTTCAGGTTACAGGGTCAGATGTGTGAGGTTGGCGCTGCATTAACGCTCCAGAATCTCCTGGTGAAGTTGGCTGGAGAAGCCAATCCCAACCTGGAATGCCTTCAGCAAGCGATCTTCCTTGAAACAGCATATAACTTGCGCCAGGTTGGTAGCGTGGCAGGAACACTGGTAGCAGCAGACGGACGATCGCCTTTTACAACAGTAATGCTGGCTTTGGATGCAATCGTGACTCTGGAACCAGGAAGCGAACAGGTTAACCTTGGAGATTTGCTCCCATTGCGGTCGGAAAAACTGCGCGGCCGTTTGATTACTGAGCTTCTTTTTCCAGGCAACGTCCGGTTGGGATATGAATATGTGGCTCGCACCCCTGCCGATCGCCCGATTGTCTGTGTTGGAGCAGCAATCTGGCCATCCGGCCGGACGCGGATTTCCTTGGGTGGGTTTGGTTCCACACCGACTCTGGCATTTGACGGCGCTGATAGTGACGGGGTCGCAACCGCAGCTTCAAGCGCTTACAGCCAGGCTGGTGACCAATGGGCTTCGGCGGAGTATCGTTCTGAGATTGCTGGAATTCTTGCAGACCGGGCAGTTGCGAAATTTAGAATTTAATAAGATTTAGGTATCTGTTACAAAAATTAATCGAGGTCATTATGGTTGATGCAAATGGATTTGTGCTTGAGTATGAGCAGGTTATCCCAGAATTGAATACTTTGGCTCGGTATTATCGTCATATTCGAACCGGTGCCCAGCTCCTCTCACTGATAAATGAGGATCAAAATAAAGTTTTCGGGATTACGTTCCGAACTCCACCGAGCGATTCAACAGGGATTGCTCACATCATGGAGCATTCTGTGTTGTGTGGTTCAGAGAAATATCCGCTGAAAGAGCCTTTCATTGAGCTGGTGAAGGGATCGTTGAAAACTTTTGTAAATGCTATGACATATCCGGACAAGACCTGCTACCCTGTAGCCAGCCAAAACGTCAAAGATTTCTATAATCTCGTGGATGTCTATATGGACGCGGTATTTCACCCCCTGATTCCACATACGACCTTACAACAAGAAGGGTGGCATTTTGAACTCGAACATCCTGATGATCCTATCAAATTTAAAGGCGTTGTTTTTAATGAGATGAAAGGTGCTTATTCAAATCCGGATGATGTCTTGACGGACAGCGTCAGGATTTCGCTATTTCCGGATACACCTTATGGCGTTGACTCAGGCGGTGATCCGCGTCATATCCCGGATTTAACCTATTCGCAGTTTAAGTCTTTTCATGAGAAGTATTACCACCCGACTAATGCCCGAATTTTCTTATATGGGGATGACGATCCTGAAGAACGTCTGATAAAAATGGATGCCTACCTGGACGGATATGAACGGATCGATGTAAATTCGAGCATTCCCATTCAGCCTAGGTTCGATCAGCCACGCGTTATTGAAAAATCCTTCGACCCAGGTGATGAAGCGGCTTCTGCAAAAGGAATGCTGGCGATGAACTGGTTGTTCAGTGATGCGGAAGCGCCGGATATTACGTTAGCTCTTTCAATCCTTGCGCATATACTCGTAGGTACTCCAGCTTCGCCGCTGCAGAAGGCGCTGATCGACTTGGATTTGGGTGAAGACCTGGCAGGTGTCGGACTGGAACTCGAGCTCCTTCAGCCGTATTTTTCAACCGGCCTGAAAGGAGTTCAGACAGACGATGACGGAAATCTGGTAGAAGGTGCGAAAATTGAAGCCCTAATCATTGGAACACTTGAAACGCTTGCTCATGACGGGATCGATCCCGAGATGATAGCGGCTGCATTGAACACTATTGAATTTCGCCTGCGTGAGAATAATACTGGCTCATTTCCGCAAGGATTGCTGTTGATGCTTCGTTCGTTAACAAGCTGGCTCTATGACAATGACCCAATCGAGCCTTTGGCTTTTGAAGCACCGTTATTAAAAATTAAAACCGAAGCTGCAGCTGATAACCGATATTTTGAAAAAATGATCCAGAAGTTCTTTCTCGATAATTCTCACCGCACTACAGTGGTATTAAAACCGGAGCCGGGTATTCAAAGAGTCCGGGATGAGGAAGAAAAGAATCTACCTGGCAAAAAGGAAAGCTGAAATGAGTCAGGCTGAGCTTGAACTTATCATGGATCAGACCCACAGGCTCAAAGGACTTCAGGAACAACCTGATTCTCCAGATGTGCTCGCAATGCTCCCGGGCTTGAAATTGGAGGATTTAGAGAAGGAAATTAAACGAGTACCGATCCAAGTAGACCGCAGCGATGTTTGTGAAATCCTGTATCATAATATTTTTACCAATGGAATCTTGTACCTGGACCTTGGATTTGACTTGCATACACTGCCGCAAGATTTGCTGCCGTATGTAAACCTTTTTGGGCGTGCGCTGATGGAGATGGGCACCGAACGTGAAGATTTTGTCAGGTTATCCCAGCGAATTGGGAGCGCAACCGGTGGTATCTGGTCCGATGTTTTTACATCCATGATCCGCGACAAGGATAAGGGAGCAGCCCGATTGTTTTTGCGTTCAAAAGCGACCATGGTTCAAGCTCAAGATTTGCTGAACATCTTGCTGGATATCTTGCTCTACCGCCCGTCTGGATCAGCAGGACCGGTTTCGCCAAATCGTCCTGGAGGAGAAGGCGAGCGCGGAATCAGTGCTTGTACCGGCCGGGCATCAAATCGTGAACTCTCGCCTGCGAGCCATGTTCAACGAGGCGGATTGGGCGAACGAAAAGATTAGTGGCATCAGCCAGCTTTTCTTCTTGCGAAGCCTTATCAAGGAAATTGAAAAGGACTGGACGGCTGTCCAACAGCGCCTGGAGGAATTGCGTCGTATTATCTTGAAACGAAGTGCGATGATCGTGAACGTTACGCTGGATCATGACAATTGGACAGTTTTCCAACCTGTGCTTAAGGATTTCCTCTCCAAGCTTCCACCGGGTACATCTACCTCTCAGAATTGGGCTCCGGAAATCGGCGACTATTGTGAAGGTCTGGCAATCCCTGCCCAGGTGAATTATGTTGGCAAGGGTGCTGATCTTTTCAAATTGGGATATCCGCTCGATGGTTCTATCGACGTGATCACGAATTATCTGCGCACTACCTGGTTGTGGGAAAGGCTTCGTGTCCAGGGAGGGGCATACGGCGGATTCTGCATTTTCAATTCCAGATCGGGTGTTTTTACCTACATTTCCTACCGCGACCCCAACCTCCTCGAAACATTGGACAACTACAACCAGACCGAAGAATTCCTGCGGAGTTTAGATCTAGACCAGGACGAGCTGATCAAGAGTATCATTGGCGCGATCGGAGGAATGGATGCCTATCAGCTTCCGGATGCTCGCGGATATTCCTCCATGCTCTGGCATCTGGTAGGGGATTCTGAGGAAATTCGCCAGCGTTGGCGCGACCAAATCCTCAGCACAACACCATCAGATTTTCGATCCTTCGCTGATTATCTGATGGCACTGAATGAAACAGGATATGTGGTTGTCATGGGATCGCAGGAAGCGATCATGGAGGCGAACCGCGTGCGCGGTGATTGGTTGAAACTAAAGAAAGTGCTCTGATTCGATAGGATAAGCGATGAAAATCACACTCAACGTTAATGGAATTCAGTTTGAAACTGATGCCGCCGTAAGTGAAAACCTGCTCAGCCTGATGCGCCGTTTGGGCTTTTTCAGCGTCAAACATGGCTGCGAAACGGGAGAGTGCGGAGCCTGCACGGTCTTATTAGATGGAAAACCAGTTAATTCTTGTGTAATGCTGGCAGCTCAAGCAGAGGGTCATCACATTCAAACAGTTGAATCGCTGGGTGAGCACCCGATAAAGGGTTGGAAACGGTCTGAAGGATTAGATCCGATCCAGCAAGCTTTTGTGGAGACCGGCGCGATCCAATGCGGATACTGCACGCCGGCTCAAGTCCTTGCCGCAAAAGAGCTTCTGCTGCGCAATCCAAATCCGAGTGAAGCGGAAATTCGGGAAGCGCTCTCTGGGGTGCTATGCCGCTGCACAGGATATATCAAACCAGTTCAGGCAGTACTGCGAGCTGCTGCAGTTCTACGGGGAGAGACCGTAGAGCCAATCCTTGGGAGCGATGTCAAAGCCGATGCAATCCCGGCTCCTGCAGAGTGGTTATCGGGAGAGGGGCAGGGGGCAGGTTTGGGCGAGGAAATGCCGATATCCGGCTCCTGGTGTTCCTGGGAGAGAGGTGAAGACCGGGATGCGGCTGATGCCTCGCATCACAGTCGCGCCTGAGGCAGAAACATGGAGCAGCGTAGGAAAGCCAGAGATCAAGGTCGACGCGCTCAAGCTCGTTCAGGGAAAGCCTGCATTTACAGGTGATTTTGAGATGCGTGACCTGCTCATCGCAAAAATTCTCCACAGCCCGATTGGTCATGCCCGGATCAAGAGGATTGATGCAAGCAAAGCCTTACAACTTCCAGGGGTGGCTGCGGTTTTGACCTGGAAAGACTTGCCGCGCGTGGTCTATTCGACGGCCGGACAATCTGATCCGATCCCAGGCCCGTTGGATTCCTTCTCCCTGGATAATAAAGTACGTTTTGTAGGCGATCGAGTGGCATTCGTTGCCGCTGAAACAGAAGAGATTGCACTGCAGGCGTTGAAGTTGATCGAAGTGGACTATGAACCACTCCCGCTTCTTCTTGATCCGACGGAGGTGATGAAACCCGGCGCTCCGATCCTGCACGATGAACCGGAATATCAAAACTTTGCAGAGTTCTGATCCGAGCAAAAACCTGGCGGCGCACATCCATATCGATATCGGCGACGTGGAAAAAGGTTTCTCAGAAGCAGATAGGATCTTTGAGGCGGTTTATGATGTGCCCAAAGTCCAACAGGCGCATATCGAGCCGCATATTGTGGTCACATATTGGGATGAGGATGACCGATTGGTCATTCGGACGAGCACGCAGGTACCTTTTCATGCCAGGCGAGTGTTGGCACCGGTTTTAGGGTTGCCTGTAAAGCGAATCAGGGTCATCAAACCCAGGATTGGAGGCGGTTTTGGAGGCAAACAGGAGATCCTGGTAGAAGATGTTGCAGCTCACCTGACGATTGCCACTGGCCG
This sequence comes from uncultured Chloroflexia bacterium, assembly GCA_963788305.1. GTDB lineage: Bacteria > Chloroflexota > Anaerolineae > Anaerolineales > UBA4823 > UTCFX2. Next base: position 43,343 of record CAWBGK010000016.1, on the reverse strand, counting down.
GCCGGTAATCTGTGAGTACAGCCGAGAAGAGGAATTTACAGCCAGCCGTTCTCGCCATCCAATGAGAATCTGGATGAAGACGGGCGTGAAGCAAGACGGCACGCTGACTGCGAATGCGATGAAAATCCTCACAGATACCGGCGCATACGGATGCCACGCGCTGACAGTAACCGGAAACACCGGACACAAATCCATGGCGCTGTATGTTGGCGATGGACCTTACCGAAAATCGCCGAATATTCGATTCGAAGCGGATATCGTGTACACAAACCATCCCCCAGCAGGCGCTTTTCGAGGTTACGGAGTCCCGCAGGGTTATTGGCCGCTGGACCGGCACATGGAAAAAATTGCTCGCAGTCTGAACATGGATCCAGTCGATTTCCGGTTAAAAAATGCGTTGCGTTCAGGGGAGCTTCATCCTTTCAGCACAGCCTGGAGTGAAGGGCGTGAGCCTAAGCCCGAGATCATACAGACCTGCGCCCTGGAAGATTGTGCCCGCCAGGGGAAAGCCGCCATCGGTTGGGATCAGAAATATGCGAATCCGGATTGGCATCAGATCCCGGGAAAACCCTGGTTGAGGCGTGGGATTGGAGCTGCGTTGGTAATGCAAGGCACAGCCATTCCATATCTGGATATGGGCGGCGCGAGCATAAAGTTAAATGACGATGGTTCCTTTAACTTGCTGATTGGGGCAACCGATCTGGGCACCGGTTCGGATACTGTTTTGGGTCAAATGGCTGCTGAGGTGCTGGGTGTTCCTTTGGAGGATATCATTGTCTATTCATCAGACACCGATTTCACTCCCTTCGACAAAGGCGCTTATGCTTCCAGTACGACATATGTTTCAGGTGCAGCTGCGACGAAGGCTGCACAACAGGCTGCGGACCAGATTCGAAAGCGGGCCGCAAAGATGCTGAACAGCCGGGAAAATGCAGGCCAGAATATTCCGGTACGACCGGAAGAGATTCGCCTGACGGATCGCAAAGCGATCGCTTCGGATGGGAGATATGTGACCCTGCGGGATGTTGCGTACAACTCCTCTGCATCATGAAGACCAGGAGCAAATCATGGGCATTGCGTCATTCATGTCTCCAGTCTCACCGCCGCCTTTTGCCGCCCAGTTTGCCGAAGTGACAGTGGATATCGAGACGGGCCAGGTAGTCGTGAACCGATTGGTGATGGCGCTCGATTCTGGTGTGATTGTCAATCCGCTGACTGCCTCCGGACAGGTGGAAGGAGGGATGACCCAGGCTCTCGGATATGCTGTCTGCGAAGAAATGCGGTATGATGAGCGCGGACGTGCCCGCGAGGTGGACTTTAAAGATTACCACATCTTTCAGGCTGATGAAATGCCGGTCCTGGAAACAATGTTTGTAGAGACTTTTGAACCTTCGCATCCATTCGGTGTGAAAGCTGTCTCGGAAATAACCATGGATGGAGTTGCACCAGCCATTGGAAATGCAGTCGCTGATGCTTGCGGTGCTGAAGTTGATAACATTCCGGTGACGCCGGAAAGGGTTTGGCGAGCATTGAAGAAGGAGATCGCTTAGCGAATGTCTCGAACCTTCGTGATCGGCCACGTCAATCCGGATACCGATTCAATCGCCTCCGCAGTTGGATATGCCTGGTTTTTGCACGAGCGCGACAATTCTGATGTCGTAGCTGCTCGTGCAGGTCCAATCAACCCGCAGACGACCTGGGTGCTCCGGAAGGTTGGGATAGAAGCACCCATCCTGCTGACGGATGCTTCACCTCGTTTCGAATCCGTGACAAGACGGCTGGACACTGCTAAGCCGGACGACCCGCTCCGCGACGCCTGGGGAATTATCAGCCGGACAGGCGTTGCCCCCTGGTGGATCCAGCGGATGGGAAGCCTGTCGGCATGATCACAGGAATCAGCCTCTTTAACTTGCTCGCCAGGCAAATTGGCCCGCATCCTCGTCGCCAGGATCTGCGCATATCCGAAATTCTGGATCTGCCTTGCAGTGAAGCTTGCGATGGTACCATCACCTCGGTTTCAAGCGAGCGTCCACATCCGCGATATGATCGGTCGAATTTTGCGTGAAGAACAGAACGATTTTCTGGTTGTTGACGACCAGGGCTTATATGTTGGAGTGACTCGCCAGCGTGATGTACTCAATCCGCCCAGGCTGCGCCTGATCCTGGTCGATCATAATGAGCCAGGGCAGGCTTTGGGTGCGCTCGAAGAAGCGGAATTAATCGAAATCCTGGATCACCATCGCCTTGGAAACAATTCCACCAGAGCACCGATCCGGTTTTCAGTGGATGTAGTCGGCAGCACAAGCACGCTCGTTTCCGAGCGGATCGAAGAATCAGGCTTAAGTGCTCCTCCTGCAGTTGCCGGGCTTTTACTCGCAGGACTGTTATCTGATACGCTGATACTGACTTCACCAACCACAACCGAGAGAGACAAGATTGCCGCGGAAAGACTGGCTCGCTGGGCTTTTGTGCGGAACAGTCCATTGGAAGGAGAGACGATCGCCGCCTATGGCAGATCGGTCGTTGATGCAGGAACTGGCTTGTCAACTCGCGATCCTTTTGAGATTGTCTCAACGGATTTGAAGACCTATGACTCTGGCGGATTTTCCTTCGCCGTTTCCCAGGCTGAAGTGACGGATTTGCGCCAGCTGGATGAACACCTTGAAAACCTGAAAGAGGCATTGGAAAGACTGCGCAAGGAGCGAAAACTCGATTTTGCGATGTTGATGGTGACGGATGTAGTCGATAATGCAAGCAGCCTGGTTGTTGTGAACGCTCCGCCGATTCTGGATGATCTCCCATATCCACGCCAACCAGATGGGACCCGCCTGGCTGAAGGTGTGGTCTCCCGAAAGAAACAGCTGCTCCCGGTGATGCTCAGTTTATTGGAGGTGTAAAATATGACGATCTTTGGATCATTAGCTGATCTTGAAGCCGCAAACAAGGCGGCAGCTCTTTGCATGCTCATTCGAAGCAAGGGTTCGACTCCGCGCCATACCGGCAGTAAAATGCTGGTTTTACCAGATGGATCCATACAAGGGACGGTGGGCGGTGGAGAGCTTGAGAACAGAGTTATCAAAGCTGCACTTGAAGCAATTTCCGACGGCAAGCCGCGGTACCTGGAATACCAGATGAATGACCCGGAACAAGGCGACCCGGGTGTCTGCGGCGGCCAAGTGGAGGTATATGTGGAACCATTACAGCCAAAACCCATTCTGGTGGTGATTGGTGTAGGACATGTTGGCAAAGCCCTCGCACACCTGGCTCGCTGGCTGGGATATTGGGTGGTCATTAATGATGATCGACCTGATTTTTGCACACCTGAAGCAGTTCCTGATGCGGATGTTTATTTGCCGGGACCGATGGCCGACTTGCCCGGACAGATGGAAATAACTCCATGGACCTATATGGTCTTGACGACACGCGGCGTAAATGTGGATGTTGAGGGACTGCCGGCTCTTTTAGATCAACCTGCTGCTTATATTGGTGTAATCGGATCAAGAAAACGCTGGCTGACAGCAAAAAAAATGATGCTTGAGCACGGTGTCAAAGCTGCCCAGCTCGATCGGGTTCGCTCACCCATCGGGCTTGAATTGAATGCTGAAACACCTGAAGAAATTGCGGTCAGCATTATGGCAGAAATTATCATGCTGCGTGAAGGTGGAGACGGGCGGGTGATGTCCGAAAAAGCAAGTAAATCTATCGAACAAAGTAAGCAGGGTTGATTGTTATGTGGAAGGAATATTTTAGCGTAACAAGTATAGAAGAAGCTCTGCAAATCCTTTCAGAAAAAGGTCCGCAAGCCCGAATTATTGCTGGAGGGACGGACTTGATCCTGGAAATGGAGCGCGGAGTCCGTAAGGGGATTGATACTTTAATTGATATAACCCGGGTTCGCTGCCTGGATGAAATTCTGATCGATGAAAATGAAATCATCCACATCGGACCCATGGTCACCCACAACCATTGTGTTTCTTCCAAACTGGTTGTTGAGCGGCTATTTCCGCTCGCTCAGGCTGCCTGGGAGGTGGGGGCGCCGCAAATTCGAAACCGTGGCACGATTGCCGGCAACCTGATCACAGCCTCACCTGCAAACGACACGATCACCCCATTGATGGCTTTGAACGCAAGCGTTCGACTTGCCTCAACCAAAGGCGACCGCGTTGTTCCGTTGTCCGAGTTCTTTCAAGGGGTTCGGCGAACAGTTATGAAGCCCGATGAAATGCTGGTCGATATCATTGTGCCGGCATTAAAGCCTGACCAACGGGGAGCTTTTTTCAAGCTGGGTCTGCGTACGAGCACAGGCGATCTCGGTTGTCAACGCAGCTGTCCTGCTCACCTTTTCGGAAGCCGCCGATAAAGATGCTCCATCCGAAGGTTGAAAACGCGGTCATCACTCTCGGTTCGGTTGCGCCGACGATTGTTCGCGCAACCGATGCGGAATCATTTCTTGCGGGTCAAATGCTGACTTCTGAGACAATTGCACGCACGGCAGAGCTTGCAAAGCAAGCAGCCAATCCGATTGATGATATTCGCGCGCCGGCAACATACCGTCACGAAATCGTACGGGTTTCGGTTTCGCGCTGCCTGAAAGCGATTTTAAATAGAGAGGAACGGATTGGATTTCCCGAAAAACCCGTCGTATTGTGGGGCGACCGAAAGAATCATGATATCAATCCTTTACCGGCGCAGATCCATCATACTGATGTGACGCCGATCACCACCCGGATTAATGGAAGAACATATACTTTTTCCACTGGTCAGCAGAAGACCTTGCTGCGTTTATTAAGAGAAGAAGCCGGTTTGATCGGGACAAAAGAAGGGTGTGCCGAAGGTGAGTGCGGGGCATGCACGATTTTCCTGGATGGGAAAGCAGTAATGAGCTGCTTGGTTCCAGCAGTGCGCGCCCACCAAGCCGAGATAATCACGATCGAAGGGGTGAGTAAAGATGGGAAACTGCATCCAGTGCAGCAGGCATTTATCGATGAAGGCGCCGTGCAGTGCGGATATTGCACTCCTGGTTTCATCATGTCTGCAGTAAAACTGCTAGAAGAGCAGCCTCACCCGGATCAGACCGAGATCAAGCATTCCATAACGGGCAATTTGTGCCGATGTACAGGTTATTACAAGATCATCCAGGCAATCGAGCGAGCAAGTATGACGGAGGGTATGGATGGGTAAATATTCCAGGCTGAGCCGCACCACCTCGTCCGAACCAAGACCATGGAGAATACACCCAATCTGGCGGGGAATTGGGTGTATTCTCTTCTTAATTGCACCAATCCTGGCATATTTTATAGCTGATTTGCTCGTTCAGATGGCGATGGAAAAGAGTTGGTATCCAATCCCGGCAGAGCTGGCAAGATCGCTCAAGGTGCCGTATACAGATTTGACTATGAATCATTTTTACGCCAATCTAATGGTTACTGCGGTGCTGCTACTGCTCGGATTTGCAATCGTCATGGTTATCTATTCGATCGTTTATGCCATCCTTGGCCCAAAAAAATATGGACCAGTAGATTCCCCACCGATCCGTCGAAAAACCAGACCGAGCCGATAATAGAACCTGGTATGCAGACCGAAAAGAAATAAGCAACCATGGAAAGAACCGTACCCACCACCGAATCTGAAGAAGTTGAGCTTTACACTCGCACATATTACTCCCTGCTACGATCGACTGCGCAGGTGAAAATCAAAACCCTGGAGGAAGTGCATGCAGGGATGAATTCGCTGCTCCATCCTTCTGCGCGTGGGACAAACTCAGACATGTCTGCTTTTCTCTATACCGTCCTGAGATTGCCGATGTGCATGCCAGATGTCAGATTGGTCGTCCTGGGCCAAACAGCAGAAATATTTGAAAGTGCAGGTTTTGGGGATATCCGTAAATGGCAGGAAGTGATTGCTGAGGCAAGACGGAGGCGGAGTTACTATAACGGAGGCGGCACACTGGCTTGTTTTATCGCCAGCCGTTCGGATATCGATGATATCATTCCACTTCTCACAGCTTATCAGATCGAATGGAACAAGCTGCATTATCAGCTGAGAAGGTCAGGGGACTCGCAGCTTCTGAAAGAATTGAGTATCAGACCTCAAGCATATGCCCGTTTAGCCAATCATTTAGGGATCGCGGAAGAGGATTTTGACCGGCTCTATGCAATCTGGGACCGCGAACTTGGAGTAAACCTCGAAAAGATTGCTCGGTCTCCATGTGACCTGCAGGTTCGCTTGTTGAGTGGATCGATGAGTGAGTACAGGCGGGCGCGCAACTCCTGGTGGGATAACATTGAAAGCGCCAGACCTGATATTGGTGAGCGACCGGTATATTTTGTCTCCAGCAACACGCACAGCCTGGCCAATATTCTTTCTGGATTTGCGCTGAAGAAACAGGATGATTTAGTTGCTACACTCGAACGCCCTGGTAATTCCGGACTTAAAAACGAATGGACTGATCTGCTGAGCGGGCGCTCTCCGAGCAGCAAGGAAAATTTTCTCTATTATTTGCTGAAGAAAGCCCAACAGCAAGAGAAGGGAAAGAGTCTGTTGAACGAGCAGCTGAATTATGAACGCTCTAAGGGGATCCAGCGCATATCCAGCAAACATTCTTTTGATGTCGAAACTCAAGTGATCGAGATCGCACGACTGACGCTTGATCAGGTCGATCCAAGGCTACGGCTAGGAGCGACGGAAAGTCTGAGCAAGAGCGACGCCCTGATTCTGAACATCGATTATCCACTCGGTCTTGCGGCATATGATATCCTGGCAGAAGTCTCTGCAAGGGTGGGATCGGTTTTAGGGGTCTACATCATGGGCAAGGCAGCAACGCTTAACGCCGTTATTGGTGATGTGATGATCTCAAATGTGATTCATGACGAGCATTCTCAAAACACATACCTGTTCCCTAACTGCTTGTCTGCTGCGGATGTCTATCCGGACCTGACATTTGGAGCAGTACTGGATAATCAAAAATCGGTCACGGTCCAGGGGACCTTCCTTCAAACTGCAGATTACATGGATGTGTTTTACAGAGAAGGGTACACAGTCATAGAGATGGAGTCGGGTCCTTACCTGTCTGCAGTATTTGAAATGCACCGCCCAACCCGGCATCCGGTGAATGAAATCATCAACCTGTATGGCCTGCCGTTTGATATTGGACTGGTCCATTACGCTTCGGATACTCCCCTGGGGAAAGGGAAGAACCTGGGGGCTGGAAGTCTTTCCTATTTTGGGATGGATTCCACTTATGCTGCTACGCTGGCTATCCTGAGGCGTATTTTCAAGCTGGATCTTCAGCGGATTCAGGACCAGCGCAGCCCGCGCGGATAACAGTTTTTAAGCGTTCCAGCAACCAACTTTCCCCATCCAATAGGAAATCCATCGGTACAGACAAGGACCCACCCATCTCTACCAGAGATGGAGAGGGATTCACCGCGCAAATATGCGTAGATTTCTCGACTGTCGGACGGCAGGTCGAGTGAATACTGAACCTGCGTCATATTAAGTCCCATAGCCAACGATTGGGATGGCTCAAATCTGAGTTTGTTTGAGAACTCAGATGAATGGAGAGTACCGATCCACCATCCCGGGTGGATCACTCGTAAACTGGAAAGGTCAGGTAGTTTTTCGGAGATATAGTAGATATAAGATCCTACCAATCGCAATCGATTTTCACTGGTTATGTGGTCTGTAAAAAGGTCGGAGCGAATGTTTCTCCTGCCAGAAATCCAGGACACAACGCATTTGGGGTTTGCTCAGGAATTCACCAAACGTTCTATTGTGGTATTGCTTGCGAGTCGAATGATTTTTTCGCGGAAGTGAAGATGATTTCCGACAAAGCACTGCCACAAAGTGCCCTTCACCAGGGGCAGTATGCGGCCAGATCCGATCGGCTCGGGACAAATCTGGTGATTGGGAATCCAATATCGCCCAATCTGATCTTCCAGGAGAAGAACCGGCAAACCGGGGGCGTTCGACGATCTCCAGCTCAGGCTGATCTTTTAGTAACCTGCCAATGACCGATTCATTCTCGATTGGATTGAATGTACAGGTCGAGTAAACCAGCGATCCGCCTGGTTTCAGCATTTTTACGGCCGATTTAAGAATTGAAAATTGCCGGAAGGCGCATGATTCGACCAGATTTTTATTCCAATCACGCCGAGCTGCTGCAGATTTTCGGAACATTCCTTCACCAGAACAGGGTGCATCGACAAGAACCCTGTCAAAAAAATCGGTGAAGGATTCGGTAAGTCGAGCAGGTGATTCCTGGGTGATCGCAGCATTGCGAGCCCCCCAACGCTCCAGGTTTTGCGCCAGCTCCCATACGCGCTTGGGGTGGGTTTCGTTTGCAACTAGCGTCCCTTCGTTTTCCATCCAGGAGACAAGATGTGTGGTTTTCCCCCCAGGCGCCGCACACAAATCCAAGATATTCTCTCCTGGCTTCGGATGAAGTGCTTCAGCTGAAAGCATCGCCGATGGCTCCTGCACGTAATACAGTCCAGCGGCGTGCTGTGGCTGCTTTCCTGGCGAGGCGTCCCCAGGTCCCATATCGGATTGAATCAAAAAGCCTGCTGAGCACCAGGGCACCGGCGAGAGCCTGATCGGTAGACTCCTCACCAGCTCAGCAGGTGAGATTTTTAGCGTGTTTACTCTCAACCCAGAAACAGGGGGATCGCGGTAAACCGCCTGAAAAGCCGGGAATTCGTCGCCGAGCAGGCGGTGCATCCAGCTCAGAAATTCAGTCGGGATTAGATATTCTTCCAATGAATATAGCGCGGTTTGCCTCAGTCCTTCACTGCTTTGTCGACTTCTGCCAGGGCTTTATCCAGTACAGAAAAACCTTCATTGAGCTGATCTTCTGTAATGATCAGCGGTGGGATGATCAAGATTGAATGCCAGTGCGTATAAATGTAGACTCCCTGGTCGAGCAAATACTTGCGCAGAGCGTTCATTTCCGGGCTGCTGCCGTTAAAGGGTGCCATCGGTTCTTTTGTGCGCCGGTCGCGAACGAGCTCTAGAATGCCAAACAGACCAATAGATCGGACTTCTCCGATGGAACGGTGCTGCTCGCCCAGGTCAGTGAGCATTCTATGGAAGACTGGACCAAGCGCGGCAGTGCGTTCGACCAGACGATCTTCCTGCATCACCTGGATATTGGCGATAGCCGCGGCAAGCGAGATCGGGTGAGAATTGTACGTAAGCCCACCTTGATAAACACGATCTTTGAAATATTCGTGAATTTCCGGGCGCATGGCCACCGCACCCAACGGCGCATAGGCTGAAGTGAGGCCTTTTGCCATGACCATCAAATCAGGAACCGTCTGCCAGTGATCGATCGCAAACCACCGCCCGGTGCGTCCAAACCCGCTCATCACTTCGTCTGCAATCAGCAGAATCCCATAACGGTCGCAGAGAGCCCGGACTCCCTGGAGATAACCATCTGGTGGGATGATCACGCCATTCGTCCCAGTCACGGTCTCGATCAGGATCGCTGCTATGGTATGTGGGCCTTCATACTGGATGATTTCTTCGAGATGATTCAGATAATCCTCACAGAAGTCTGCCTCAGAGAGGTCTGGATTCATCCTGTGGAAAGTCGAACGATACCGGTAGGGGTCGAGAAAATGAACGACTCCGGGCATGGTATTCGGTTCCCAGGCGATGCGGCGGGGGTCTCCTGTCGCTGCGATCGCTCCAGCAGAAGCGCCATGATAAGATCGGTAGCGGGCGAGGATTTTATGCCGGCCGGTATAGGCTCGTGCCAGCTTTATCGCATTTTCGTTCGCGTCTGCACCGCCCAGCGTGAAAAGAAAGTGGTCGAGATTTCCAGGAGTGATCTCAGAAAGCAGCTTCCCTAGCACAGCCCGCGGCCTGGTTGCCATCGGCGGACCGGCAAATGGAAGCTGGCGGGCTTGTTCGACAATTGCGTTAATCACACGCTCGTCTCCATGGCCGATATTCACGCACATCACCATTGAGTTTAGATCGAGGTATCTTTTGTCGTTCACATCCCAGAAATAAACGCCTTTGGCGCGCTTGACGGGGATCGGTGAGACGCTGCCTTGAGCTGACCAGGTCCAAAAAGAATGTTCGAGGGAAAGGGCGAGAATATCAGAATCAGAAATTTCTATCATAACTCCTCTTTTTGTTCCGTGAAGAGATCGTTTTCAATCCTATCACAGAACAAAGATATTGGAAGATGCGAGCATGCTTTACAGATCCTCAAGCCCTTGATAATATACTCGTCTTGTTGTCTGCCCGGATCGAAAGTACTTCTATTAATCACTAGATCGAGGAGTCAAATATGCCAGAAGAATTGCTGATCTGGATTGAAATCATATTCAATATCACTTACCTTTGTGTGATTTGGGTATTGGTTGGCGTCATGTTTTGGCGGCGAAACGAGCTGGAACCTGGCGAAAGGCGGCAGGGAAATTTGGTGATTGCTGCTTTCGGCCTCCTGGCGTTGGGTGATACGGGTCATGTCGGTTTTCGGGTGTGGGCTTATGCGCTTGGACGATTAGACAGCAGCATCCAGCTATTAGGTTTTCGCTTGAGCCTGGTCGGCGCAGGCGCGTTAATGACCGCGATTACTGTTACGCTCTTTTATGTATTTATGCTCGAGCTGTGGCGGGAGCGGTTCGATCGAAAATATGGCTGGTTTGAAGCTGTCCTGATTGGTTCGGCAATCATCCGATTGATATTATATGATCACTTCCGATGAATGCCTGGCAGAGTGTCGTCCCACCTCAACCCTGGGCAACAGTTCGTAATTTCCCATTGATCATCCAGGGATTAGGGCTTGCATACTTGATCTTTCGGGAAGCTCGGAAGGTCAATGACCGGACCTTCTATTGGATAGGAATAAGCATCCTGATCTCATATGCCTGTTATCTACCAGTGATCCTGTTTGTCCAAGTTTTACCAGCGATCGGTATGTTAATGATCCCAAAAACGATGGCGTATGTAGCGATCGGTTTCCTGATTTATCAAGACCTATATAAAAGTCACACGGTAAAAGAGCAAGTCATTGCCGGCTGATAGGTTTCAAGGCAGCGGATGCACCAGGATGCAGCTCACAGGTACCGGTCTCTTAAAAATCCGAGTGATTAATTGCTCAGGCCAGGTTTCGGACTTTGTGCCAATAGCGGAAAATTCCTGAGGCAGACATCCAGGAAGGATTGGCAGCTTCAAAAGCCTGGATATCGCTTTCGGATAAACCATCCTTTTGAGCGCGTTCTTCCATCCAATCTAAATATCTCTCATTTAGACGCTCAACAGACGGGGATTGTGCCATTTCCTGGGCGATCCACGCTTCCGTCTCTGCTAACAACTGCTCCATTTTGCTTAGCTGCCATCCGGAATCCGAAAAAATCCCGAAATGTGTGGGGACTATTAAAGAGAAGCTGCCGGCTTGATAAAGCTTAACCAGCTTGTTCAGGCTTTCACGCCAGAGCTCAAGGTGAAATTCAGGCGGCACCATTGGGAGACTGAGATGAGGGACTTGACCGACACGAACTCCTCCAATATCACCGGAAAAACAATGATCTTCAAACAGGTAAACCAGATGGTGAAAGGCATGACCGGGCGTATCGATTGCTGTGAACTGTAAATCTTCAATTTCGATCACCTCGTCGTCGCTGTGGACGAAAAGTTTTTCAGCTGGAACTGGTAGAAATTCACCCCATAGGCTTTCCATCTTCTCACCATAAATCCGGCTGGCGCTCAAAAGTAATTTCTCGGGATCTTCCATATGTGGCGCCCCAACAGGATGCAGATGTATTCGGGCTCCCTGCCGGGCCCACCAGCCTGCCGAGCCAGCATGGTCAAGGTGTATGTGAGTGATGAGGACATCGGTGATATCACCCGGTTTTAACCCATGAGCGTTTATCGCATCGATCAAATTCTCAATTGTCGATCCAGGTCCGCATTCGACTAGGACAGCACCTTTCGCATGAGGAATAAGATAGGCAGCAATCGTCCCAGGTAAATCGAGAAAGCCCAGGTCGAGCGTGTGTACATTGTGATTAAGATCAAGCAAAGGTCTCATTTGAAACTCCCTATTTTTTAGACTGGCGAGCCAATTGTAACCGATCTGAATAATTATGTCAGAGATTATGATATTGGTCTGAAAATAGAATACAAATGTAACTTCGAAAACCTGTTCTACTATGCTAGAATCGAAGAGATATTTTCCATAATTCATTTTAAATAAATAAATCACCCATTTGTCAGATCGAATATGTCCGAAATCACGTTGTTAATCGTTGAAGATCATGATATCCTGCGGGAAGGATTACAAATTCTACTCGAGACAGAGGGGTATCACGTCATTACTGCGTGTCATGGTAAAGACGCACTCAAGCAGATGAAAATGACTGTCCCGGATCTGATCCTATCCGATATTTCCATGCCGGAAATGAATGGATATGAGTTTTATGAAGCGGTGCGTTCCCATCCGGAATGGGTCCCGATCCCATTTATTTTCCTGACCGCCCGGGGAGATCGAGATGACCTCTATACCAGTAAAAAGTTGGGCGCTGAAGATTATCTGGTTAAACCGGTAGAACGACATGAGCTAGTTACAACCATTCGTTCGCGGGTTGAGCGCAATCAGCAGCTGATGCTCGCCCAGCTCCAACAAGCGTATGAATCGAGCTTGATCATGCTGGCGAACGCGATAGAACTGCGCGACAGTTATACTCGAGGGCATGTAGAACGAGTTATGGAATTAGCGGTGATGATTGCTGAAAAACTCGGGTTAAATCGCTCGCAAATCGTATCTTTGCGTTTTGGCGCGATTTTACATGATATAGGAAAGATATATATCCGCGAGGGGGTTCTGCGGAAACCTGGTCCATTGAATGACCAGGAATGGATCGAGATGAAAAGGCACACGGAAATTGGGGCAGAACTGCTTCAAAAAATCCCCTACCTTGCAGGTGCAATTCCTATCATAAAATATCACCACGAGCGTTGGGATGGACAGGGATACCCGGAAGGGCTATCTGGAGATGCGATCCCGATCGAAGCGCGCGTAGTTGCTGTTGCAGACGCCTTTGATGCGATGACAACCAGAAGAGTCTACCAGCCGGAATGTTCGCCAGAAAAAGCGATCGAGGAAATCATGGAAAATGCCGGCAGCCGCTATGATCCGGCGGTTGTCCAAGCGTTTGTTTCAGCGAGAAATTTCGACTCAAATGGAATCCTGTCTGCTGGCTTGATTTAACGACAGAATTTCTTCAGCCGATAATTCAATTTGAGCTGCACCAAGATTGTCTATAAGCTGATCCAGGCTGCGTGGACCAATGATTGGGCTCGTAATCAGGGGATTAGAAAGCAGCCACGCCAGAGCAATTTGCGAGATTGATGCTTCTGCATGTGCCTGTGCAATTTTTTTCATCACTTCCAGCAGTTGCCAGTTTTCCTCGGAAAAATAGCGTGAGGCTCTTCCCTTGCGTGCGCTCTCGGGGACGATCCCGGGCCGATATTTTCCAGTCAGGAATCCAGCGGCCAGAGGGCTGTATGGAAGCACAGCTAAACCATATTCTCTAGCTACGTCTGCCAGCTCGCTTTCGAATTCTTTACGGTGGACAAGGTTATAATGCGGCTGCAGAGATTGGTATTGGACCAGCTGGTAATGCCGCGCAGTCCAGATCGCGGCCGTCAGACGCCAGGCAGGATAGTTGGAAGCGCCGATGTACCTGACTTTCCCCTTAAGAACCAAATCATCATAAGCCTGGAGCGTCTCTTCAATCGGGGTGTTTTCATCGAACCAATGGGATTGGTAAAGATCGAGATAGTCGGTATCAAGACGTCGAAGCGAACCGTCCACAGCACTGAATATGTGCGCTCTGGAGAGACCTTCGTCATTTGGTCCTTTGCCTAATCGTCCACGGACTTTACTGGCAATGATAATTCGGTCACGCGGAATGGATGATTTCTTCATCCAGCGGCCGATAATTTCTTCAGCCACACCGCCTGGATTGCCGGGGACCCAATTGGAGTAGATATCCGCTGTATCTATGAAATTAACCCCAGCCTCAAAGCTAGCATCCAGGATTTTATAAGAAAGTCCCTCATCGGCAGTCCAGCCGAACTGCATTGTGCCCAGGCATAACTCGGACACTTTTAACCCGGTGCGACCAAGATTTCGATATTTCATCGTTTACTCATAGCCTTTCGGATTCTGTGATTGCCAGCGCCAGGAGTCCTCACAGATTAATTCCATGTCTCTTTGAGCGCTCCATCCCAATTCGTTTTTCGCTTTGCTTGAATCTGCCAGGCTGATGGCAATATCCCCGGGTCGCCGCTCACAGATCTTATATGGGATTTGGCGATTGCTGGCCTTTTCAAATGCGCCCACGATATCCAGAACACTGAAGCCTTTCTTCGAGCCAAGGTTGTAGGTGACCAGTCCCGGGTTCTGATTTAATTTATCAAGGGCTTTGATATGGCCGTCAGCCAGGTCTACAACATGAATGTAATCTCTCACGCCAGTCCCATCAGGGGTAGGATAATCGCCTCCCCAAATTCGCAGATAAGGCCGGCGGCCGACTGCCACTTGAGCGATGTACGGCATCAGATTGCCCGGGATCCCTTCCGGATCTTCGCCAATCTGCCCGGAAGGGTGAGCGCCGACAGGATTAAAATATCGGAGAATCGCAATATTCCAGGATGGATCGGCGGTGTAAAGATCCTCGAGCATGATTTCATTCATGCGCTTTGTGCGTCCATATGGGTTAACCTGACGATCGCATGGGAAATTCTCGAAAATAGGCACGCTTTGCGGATCTCCGTAAACGGTCGCTGACGAGCTAAATACGATATTCTTGACACCATGATCTGGCCATCAGGCTAAAAAGGTGCAGGCTCCCGGTCAGATTGTTGTAGTAATAGCGCAAAGGCTCTTTTACAGATTCCCCGGGGGCTTTAAGCGCTGCGAAGTGAATTACTGCATCAAATCTGGAAGACTGAAAAACAGTATTGAGACCTTGCTTGATCGAGCAGGTCGACTTTATGGAAGATCAGCGATTTACCGGACAACTTCTGAACCCGCCGGAGCGCTTCTTCCTTGCTGTTGACCAGGTTATCAATCACGGTTACCTGAAACCCTGCTTGTAGAAGCGCCAGGCAGGTATGACTGCCGATATAACCAGCGCCTCCAGTGACAAGAATATTCATTTGACTCTTCTTTCCGCTTTTTTGTTGAAAATGTTAGAAATTTGATCTCGATCCGGACGAGGTAGAGATGGAAAGCCTGGAATGCTGCCATTCACTACACAGGGTGATTTTGAAGGTTCTTCAACCCGTCCGATAGTGGTGCACTCAATCCCGGCATGCCGGATAGCCAGGCATATTTCAGGAGCTTTTTCATCAGCAGCAGCGATTAGAAGCGATCCCGAAGAGATTGCACCGAATGGATCCAAACCCAGTCCCTGGCAGATCTTTTCCGCCAGTGGGTAGATTGGAAAATTGGTGGACTCAACCATTAAATTATGTCCGCATGCTTCGGCAAGCTCCCAAAGAGCGGAATAGAGGCCGCCTTCGGTGGGATCGTGCATCGCATGGATTCCGGACACCGATCGAGCAGCTTGCACATCCTTCTGTATGCTGATCCCAGGATGATACAGGAAATCTCGAGCAGCAATCAGTTCGGCTTCGCTGAGTGAGATTGGTGGCTGGAGAAGGATTTCTGGAGCATCGCGCCCTAAGATTGCAATCATTTCGATGGGGACTCGCTTGGTTAGAAGCAGCAGATCGCCGGATCGAGCACCCTGTGGTGTGATCCATTGATCCTGCTCGACTTCTCCAATCATGGTTCCAACCACGATTGGTCGATCCAGCCCCTTAGTGATCTCGGTGTGTCCACCGACAATGGCAATTCCCATTTCCTGGCAAGCCTTACTCAGGTCCGTGCTGATTTTTCTGGCCAGTAAACGAGCATCTTTTTCTGGAAGCAAAACAGTCGTGAGCATCCAGCGTGGAACGGCTCCTGTCGTTAGGATGTCGTTTACATTTACCTGAACAGCGTACCATCCGATCGAATCGGATGCGAAATGTGATTGGATCTGTTTTTAGAACCAGCATCCGCCCGGATGGTTTAATGATCGCACAATCCAAACCGATCCCAGGACCAAGGATGACTTCTGGGCCAGCCGGAGGCAAACACCCGAGAAAGTCTTTTAGAAGCGAAGTGGGCAGCTTTCCGGTTGGAAGGGAGTCACGATCTTTCATTCAGGCTTTATAACCGATCATCCGTAAAAAACCCTTCCGCCAGACGATATCTTCCTCTGCTTCGATCCCTTGCGGCGGAAATCCATCCACAACACCCAAAATACCGCGCCCCTGCTCGGTTTCTGCAACGATGACTTCTGTCGGATTTGATGTTGCACAGAAGATCCGGCACACTTCAGGGACCATTTTCAAGCTGTTTAATATATTGATCGGGTAGTATCCATCTCCCAAGAAAACAATAAAACTGTGACCTGCGCTGATTGCCAGGGCATTCTTTTCTGCCATCTCAATTAATTCGCGCTGTGTCCCCGTGCTGCGGATCAAGCATTTCCCGGATGCCTCACAAAAAGCTAATCCAAACTTGATTCCCGGAACCGTGTTGACCATCATTTCATGGACATCTTCGACTGTTTTGATAAAGTGGGTTTGGCCGAGGATAAAATTCATCTCCAATGGCTTTTCAATCGTCACTGCGCTCAGAATCATGGCTTTCTCCTGACTTTTTTGTAGACGAAGGGTAATTTATTATAAACCAACTGCGGGTGTTTCAATTATGATGAAACACCCGCAGTTGGTCGAGATTATTCGATTAGCGCACGTAATCGTATGGATTGACCTTTGCGCCGTTGATCAGCAGCTCAAAATGAAGATGCGGGCCGCTTGAATTGCCTGTGCTGCCCAATCCGCCGATATAACCACCTTGATAAACGCTTTGGCCGCAGCTTACACCTATTGCACTCAAGTGGGCATAGGCGCTCGCCCAGCCATTTCCATGGTCGATGGAGATCAAATATCCGTAACCGTAATCACTCCAACCAGCATACACGACCACTCCGCTGTCGGTGGCATAGATGGCATTGCCTATCTGGCCGCCGATGTCAATGGCTGGGTGGACACCGCTATCGTAGGCATATCCAGAGATCGAGTGATCGGTGGTTGGCCAGACAAAAGTTCCACTACCAACTGCGCCCTCGTATATGCTGCCGCAGGCGCCTTCACCATAGTAGCGGGCGGAGGCTGCGTTCTGCCTGGTGATCGCCGGAGGCCCCCAATCCTTAATAGCACGTTTCCCACCTGGAACGATAAGCCATGACCCCGGTTCGATTCCACTGTTAATGTCAGCCTGGGTAAGGTCAATAAAGTTGCCTGGGTAATTGACAATTGAGCTCTGATCCACCTGGAATGTGTCTGCGACGCCTGTCAGGCTATCGCCTTCTTTCCACTCATAATATGTACCATCGACTGGGAGAATGTTGAGCGACTGCTCAGGCTTAAGGAAGTGCGGATTGTCGTTTAAGACTTCGAAATTACCCCAGAGCAATGTTTCAGGCTTGATCCCGAAATTCTGAGCAATGCTGAACAGGGTATCGCCGGTCTGGACAGTATAGGTTATCACATCTGCTCTTGGTCTGGAGGGTATGATCGTCTTCAGATTCGTTCGACGAGAAATGCCATCGCTGATGAACGCTGGTGTTGCGAGCGGTGAAAGGTCAACCGGAAGCGCAGCGAATTCGATCGGTTGAGATTGCGGTTTGCTTGACTGCTCTTGTGAAGCGGACTCTGCGCTGGCAGTCTGCGGGCTTGCTTGATTAAAAAACCGCTGCCAGATCAGATATCCCAGCAAAATGAGCAGACCAACCATGACGATATTCAGCCCGATCTGCTGGAGTAAAGCTCCTAATTTCCTGGTTCGCTTAGGGGATTTACTTTCTTGTTGTGATGGGTCTTTTTCCATAATCCTTATATTTTCCTGGGTGTTAGTTGGAGTTATCATCCAATCAACAGGTTTGGTTTCTTAGAAATCCCATTATACTCTGATAACGAAATGCACCTGCTCCACGCATCTTAGAAACCGTTAATCCAGACCAGAGTCAGAATGGTTCATGCTTGAGACAACCGAGAAGATGCTACAATTACAACCGTGGGACTCTACACTTTCGGGAAACAACGGTTCATGAGTAATCTCGGGAGATCAGGATCGTTTAAAATCCTTATTTAGTCCGGTTTTTTATGTTCACTTCCCTATCTTGCCGTCTCGCAATTGCCGGGTTTCAACCAGAGGTGCCTCAATTGCCAACTCCGACGAAAACGTTGATAGTGACGAGCACTCCTTCCCCTATTCCGACGAGCACACCAACGATTACTCCGCTCCCCACTGAAACAGCTACCCCCACAGCGACCCCGACAGCCGTTCTGCTGGTAGAAGCGGGCACACCACTTCCCCAAATGCTTCAGGCAATCACTTTGGAAAACGCATGGCAGGTTTCAGGTCTGGCGGAATGGAGCGAAATCGATCTGTGGTTGACCTGGAATGGACGCCGGATAACCAGCTTCTCGCTGTCGCCAGCTCTGATGCGATAAACCTTTATCAAGTGGATTCTGCGTGAATCGCTTCGTACCTTGTATCCGCAAAATGATGGGATTGTAGATATCGCTTTTTCTCCGGGAGGATCCTGGCTTGTGGAGGGAAGCAGGAGAGGCGACGAAGCCTCAGGTTATGCGAGCAGCCTGGAATTATGGGCAGGTCCGAACTGGAAACCACTTGGGCTGTTATACGGAGCTCCAACTGGCTTAAACGCGATCACATTCGAGCCAGAAGGCAAGTATTTTGCTGCTTCGTACAGCAGCCCGGCAAATCAAAACATCAATTCGATCGATTTCTGGCACACTTCAACCTGGACGATCAACACGAGTGCCGAAGTGGGGACGATCTTAAGCTTTGCTTTTTCACCAGACAGCAGGTTGTTTGCCGGCTCCCCTGATCGATATGCGATCAGAATATGGGATCTGACTCAAAATCTATTGATCTTTCGTTTCCCAACATCTTTTACCGGGGCGGTGAATACGATGGTATTCTCACCCGATGGAGGAATTCTGGCAACGGGGCATTATGATGGGATGGTCCGCCTTTGGAACGTCGTCACGGGGAAAATCCTTTTGGAATTCAACACTGGAGCCGTGGTTCAAAGCCTGGCGTTCAGCCCGGACGGCAGCATCATTGCCAGTGGAGGGAGCTTTGAAAATAGTGCGGTCCAGTTGTGGTCGAGCGGTTCAGGGGAAATGCTGCGAACTCTAGAAAGCCCAACTTCCGGGATTATTCGATTGGTGTTCTCTCCATCTGGACAATACCTTGTGTCGGCTGCTTATGATGGGCTTGTTCGTTTGTGGGGAATTCGCCCCTGAGGGTTCATCCAGGCGATGAATTATCTTTTGAAGGTATTGGAGATCGTTCTCATGATAGGGTGGGGCGCGATCCTGCCGGGTGGTTCACTTCAGAAGAATTCGTCGATCGAAGAAATCTCTTCTAAAAACTCCAAAATAAATGAGAGACCAGTCTTTCGCCGGCGAGCAAACCATTTTCTATCTGACGAAAAATCAGGAATTCCATTATGGTCCATGGGATCTGGTAATGGCAGTGGCATGGTCTCCAGATGGCAGCAAACTGGCTGTGTCGGCAGGTGATGAAATCCATATGTTGAATGTGGATGGGTGGCAGGAAACCAGCGCGATTCCTGTTGGCTCGATGACCCATGGATTGGCATTCAGCCCAGAGGGACAGATATTAGCTGCAGGCAGCCGAGATGGTGTGGTCCGAATTTGGAAAATTGACACGAATCCTGAAAATGGCGCGCCTTTTCAGCAGTTGATTATCCAGGCGCACCGCAAGGGTGTAAACAGTGTTGTTTTCAACCCAATCAACGGCATCTTAGCAACAGGGGGGAACGATGCGGTCGCTCGCTTTTGGGACCTCCAATCCGGAAGAATGATCGGGATGGCAATCGGGGGCTCGTTCGCAATCCCATCCATCGATTTTTCTCCGGGAGGGGGTGTGCTCGCGGTCGTGAATGGTCCAGTCGTCAGGCTACGAGAGGTCGGCTCTGAGCGGATCGTGGGGACTTTCCAGGCTGATTCACCTTTATATCACGTGGCATTCAGCCCAGATGGAACACAGCTGGCAGTTACAGGCGGCGATAATCAGATTCGCTTGTGGCAGACGGAGTCTGCTTATCGATCCGGGCATCAGATTTACCCCGAGCCGCGGCTACTTTCCGGCCATCGAGGTCTGCCCGGAAGTTTTCGGGCACTCGTTTGGGACACGGACTACAGCCCTGTTGATAATTTGCTGGTCTCGGCCGGAGGCGATGCGACAATCCGGTTGTGGGACCCGCAATCGGCGGAGCTGCTCGGCGCTTATCCAGCTCATCCAGGTGGGGCAACCTGTCTTGCATTCAACCCGGATGGCAGACTGCTTGCAAGCGGCGGTTTAGATGGTTCTGTGATTATCTGGTCGGTTGAAAAAGGACCCCTGGAATAGGGGTCCTTTGAAGAATATTGAGTACATCAGAAATTTTCTGACTTTATGAGAGCTTTCAAGGTCCAGGACGAGCGACGGCAGTGAGTTGGAGGTGGAACTGCTCAGCACCATAAGTTGCAGTAGCATTTGGTCCAACTTTTCCTTCATGATCGCCTACCGTAAATGACCCGTTTTTGGATGTCGTTCCATCTCCGCCGTTAACACAGGCGATTGAAGCAAATACTAAAAGTATAATGATTAAAACGAGTTCGGGTGAGTGGCCTGTCCATCGAGTATGTTTTTGTCCTGAATTTGATCATCGTATCGTTGACCCAAACCGTTGATTGTGATTAAAAAAATTGATGAACAATCGATGTGCATAAGATCATCATACGCTCATTAGATGCAAGTTTCTTGCCAGATATCGTCAAATACTGAAAAATTCCACTGAGTTATAATGAAACAAAGGTGCTGCTTCGATGACTGATCCAAATCATGATTTGAAATCAATACTTCGCCGACAAATCACGGATGAGATTGCCGCAGCATTGGGAATCTCGAAGGATAGCTGGGCGCGCAAGGCGGTTGGCCCGTTTTTTTGCCCGCCTGCTCAGCTTTTTTCGACCTTGATCATGAAAATTGATCGAATCATCGCTGAGCGCGGCGCTCCTGAAGCAGCAGGACAGCTGCTCAACCGGTTTGTCGACCAGGTCCAGGTCGTGGGTAAGGACTTTATCCCGAAGGATGGCCCACTGATAATCGCATCCAATCATCCGGGTGCATATGATTCGATCGCGCTCATGTCCAGTTTGCCCCGCCAGGATTTCAAGTTTATCGTCAGTGATGTGCCACTCCTGCGCAGCCTTCCGGCTGCCTCGCAGCACTGCATCTTCACGCCTGCTGGACCGCATGCCCGAATGGGCGCCTTGCGTGAAATTATCCACCACGTTCTCAACGGTGGAGCGGTCTTAATCTTCCCAACCGGGCTTGTGGATCCGGATCCTGCTTTCATGCCTGGAGCAGATCAAGCGCTTGGATTATGGTCCGAAAGCCTGGATATTGTGCTCCGTCGAGCACCTCGGACCCGGCTCCAGGTCGCAGTTGTCAGCGGTGTATTAGCACCCTCCTGCCTCAGGAATCCCCTGACAAGGATTCCGGACGAACCCTGGAGAAAACAGAAGCTGGCAGAGTTCATCCAGGTGATCCAGCAGCTGGTTTTCGGCCGAAAATTCGATCTCAAAACTCGGCTTTCGTTTGGAAGACCGATGACAGGTGAAGAGCTTGGTTCTCAGGGTCAAAGGCAGGATCTGCACCAGGCGATTATTGCAGAAGCGAGGGCAGTCCTGAGCAGGCATCTTGAGATTTCCAGCAGCTGAACCCCACGAAATCACTCGAGGAGGTAGAAATGTGCGATACGATTGTGGCCACACCCGAAGCCACTGCAGATGGAGTGATGTACTTCGGCAAGAACTCAGATCGAGAACCAAACGAAGCCCATCACCTGGAGATAAACCCTGCTGCTGACTTCGGTGTAGGTCAGGTTGTTCAAATGACCTACATCAAGATCCCGCAGTGCGCACATACCTTTTCCACGCTCCTGGCAAAACCCTTCTGGATTTGGGGTGCTGAAATGGGTGTGAATGAACACGGTGTGGCAATAGGGAATGAAGCGGTTTTTACGAAGGTCCCAGCCTCAAAAGAACCTGGTTTGATTGGTATGGACTTGCTGCGCCTCGGGCTGGAACGCGCCAGCACGGCGAACGAAGCGGTTCAAATTATGTCAGAGTTATTGGAAATCCATGGTCAGGGCGGCAACTGCGGTTTCCAACACCGATTGTTTTATCAAAACAGCTTTCTGATCGCAGACCCACACGAAGCCTGGCTTTTTGAGACAGCTGGGAAGCATTGGGCTGCAAAACGTGTGAAGGGCGTTTATACCATCTCAAATGGCCTGACGATTGGGAAGGAATGGGATCTGGCTTCAGCAGATTTAGTCAATTACTCAATCAGTCAAGGTTGGTCTAAGAGTACGGAAGACTTTCATTATCGCGCGTTGTTATTCGGAGCCAGTTTACACTTATCTGAGCGACTGCCGTGCGCGCTGCAAACGTTCGGCTTCTTTACTCGAAGAGAAATCCGGGGATATCCTTGTGTCAGATTTGATGCGAGTCTTACGGGATCATGATTCTGAAAATATCGATGATTGGAGACCCGACCGCGGAATAACGGGCGCGAATGTCTGTATGCACGCTGGATTCGGACCGGTTCGAGCAAGCCAGACCGTTGGCTCGATGGTTTCACGCCTGGATCCAGGTTATCCCGTCCATTTTTTTACTGCGACTTCCGCCCCGTGCACAAGCATCTTCAAGCCCGTCTGGCTGGATGCTGGCATCCCGGAAATCGGTCCAGTGCCACAAGGCACTTATGACTCAGACAGCATATTTTGGCAGCACGAACGCCTGCATCGGCAGACATTGATGAATTATTCAGAGAACATCAAGCTTTACAGGAATGACCGAGATCATATGGAAGATGGTTTTATTTCCCAGGCTTTATCAGCAGCGGATCGACCGGCTGGTGAACGGCTGGCGCTCTCTAATCAGTGCTTCCAGGATGCTAAACTCGCCGAATCGGACTGGCTGGAGCGAGTACAGAAAAATTCTCTTTCAAAGAGAAATCGGATGCTTTACGCATTGGCGTGGTCTGGTTTCAACAGATCAGGAAAGATGACAAATACATAGCGACCCGAAGCCCTGGTTTTTGCTTAATCTAAGGAGTATCCGGTTGAAAGGAAATCTGACCGTAGAGTGTCGTCTCAGAGTAAGTTGATCAATTTCATTTTTATCCATTGGACTACTGATCGAGAAGGTTTGAATCAAAGAACTCGATCAAGCGTTCCTCATATTCTGAAGGCACAAGTTGGAATGAAGCCGTATGGCCTGCACCGGGCACAACCCACAGTTCTGCACGACTGCCGAGACTTTGCAGAAACAGGTGGTTATAACGCCGTCTCCATCGGCTCGTTGCCCTCCGGCGATAAAGTAATATGCAGTATTTTTGGATTCAACCATCGAATTCAGAA
This sequence comes from uncultured Chloroflexia bacterium, assembly GCA_963788305.1. Taxonomy (GTDB): domain Bacteria; phylum Chloroflexota; class Anaerolineae; order Anaerolineales; family UBA4823; genus UTCFX2. The sequence goes on along the minus strand of CAWBGK010000016.1, from coordinate 19,737 downwards.
GAGGTTTCGGTGGTTTTTCTCCGGAAAAAAGCTGGACAGATGCGTACATCACCCGGGCGGTAAAATTCCGGATCAGTGGACGTTCAGACTCGAGCGCCAGAAGCTCCTGAGTGCTGCGGCGAGTGGCGCCATCCACGGCAATTGCCTGGATTTGTGGGTAGCTGGAAGCAGCGCACCTAATAGCGTTTCACCTCCCATTGAAATTCCCAACCCACCGATAGTTTTGACCTCTGCTTTTGTCCGGAGATAATCAACCGTCGCACCGAGATCCACAGTTCCCTGCCAACCGAATCGATTAATCCGACCTTCGCTTTCCCCATGACCGCGCATGTCAAAGGCGAGTGTTCCGTAGCCGTGATCTGAAAGGAAATTTGTGTAGGGAAGCATGTCTGCCTTTGACCCGCCAGCGCCATGAATTAAGATGATCACAGCCCCATTCGTCGAAGGGGTATACCAGCCGCTGAGCTGGAGATTGTCGCTTGTAGGAAGCATGATTTTCTCTGAGCCAACAGGGGCAATTTCCTCGACCGACTTTGCAGGGACCAGCGCCGCAATCCCCAATGCCGCTGGAAGGACCAGATAAATGAGGACGATAACGACCATTATTGTTACTGCGAGTCCGCGCAGAAGTAGATGAGAGGCCACGTCTTTTCATATTTAGTTTATTCCTTTAAATCAGGTTCAAACAGCTTTACAAGATCTCAGTTGTTTCAGGAAATAGTCTGTCAATCATTTGATCCGCAGTCTCAAAATCCGGTGATGGGTCAGTCCCAGCAAGATTGTGCAGGTTGATCAGGAATTCCGTGTTGCCCTTTGGACCAATCAGGGGGGAGCGGATCAATCCGCATACATGGAATCCAAGGCTGGAAGCAAACGCTGCTACCGCTTGCAACACTTTCTTATGAGCACCAGGATCGCGAATCACCCCATCACCTCTGGCTGCTTCAGAGCGACCGACTTCAAACTGCGGCTTGATCAGTGCCAAAACCTGGTCAGGAAGCTCAGCAGAACCGCTGTTAGATAACCAACCTTGAATTACCGGCAGGAGAATTTTCAGGGAAATAAAAGAAGCATCGACTGTCACAAGCGAAACAGGTTCTGCCAGGAGTTTGAGATGGCGGGCATTCGTACCTTCCAGCACAACAACACGATCATCCTGGCGAAGCTTCCAATGTAGGATTTCCTTTCCCCACATCAATTGCATAAACACGGTTGGCCAGATGCTGAAGCAAGCAATCTGTAAATCCACCGGTTGAAGCGCCTACATCGGCACAAATTCGGCCTTCAATGACAACATTAAATCCATGGATAGCGGCTTCCAGCTTTTCACCGCCTCGTGATACGAATAGCGGTCCCTGCTCCAGCTCGATTATAGCGTCAGTAGATATGATTTGGGAGGATTTCAGAGCCATTTGACCGTTGACGCGCACCTGGCCAGCCATGACCAGGCGTTGAGCCAACGAGCGGGATTCAGCCAGACCATTTTCAACCATCATCAAATCAAGCCGCTTTTTTGACACCATATAATTGTATCATCGCCGTCACGATCAATTGGACCTCGCTTCGGTTGTTCATTTCTTTTAGAATATGCTATGATTGCTTCATGTTTCTATGGCGTTTGGTCAAGCAGTTAGCTATCATCATCAGAGCCATGCGCCCCAAACAGTGGGCGAAGAATATCGTGATCTTCGCAGCGCTGGTTTTTGACCGGCAGCTGGGATTTAACAACCTTATCCCGATGCTGCGGACTTTTTTAGGTTTCATGATATTCTGCTTGCTGTCCGGAGTAGTTTACCTGATCAATGATATTGTCGATGTCCAGGCGGACCGACAGCACCCTCAGAAAAGCAAACGCCCGATTGCATCTGGAGAATTAGCCATACCAGCTGCAAAAGCAGTAATTATCTTCTTGCTGCTGATCCTTTTTCCGCTTGCGTACTTGCTGAGTCCTGCTTTTTTTGTCGTCTCTATGATGTACTTGCTTCTTAACCTGGCATATTCGAAATGGTTGAAGCAGATTCCCATCATTGACGTTTTCTCGATCGCGCTGGGATTTGTGATCAGGGTGGGTGCGGGAGTCACCCTGATCCATGTTGCCCGTTTTTCTCCCTGGCTCTATGTGGTGACAACCCTGGCATCCTTGTACGTGGGTTTTGGAAAGCGCCGAGCTGAAATGGCACAGCTTGAAAGCACTGCCGACAATCATCGTAAATCGCTTGGTGGGTATTCGATTCTGCTTCTGGATACATATATCATGATTGTATCTGCAACGACAATCGTAGCCTACAGCCTGTATACTTTTTCTGCACCAAACCTTCCTGACAACCATGCGATGATGTTAACAATTCCTTTTGTTTTATACGGGATTTTTCGATATCTTTACTTGATCCAGTTCAAAGGTTCGGGCGGCGCACCAGAGGATATCCTTTTTTCTGACAGACCCCTGCAGGCAACCATCTTGCTTTGGGGCGCCGCTATCTTGATCATCTTCTATATTTTCTGATCCATGAGGAGCTGACTTCTCCTAATGCCTGCTGTCAGTGCCAGCGCACCCGGAAAAATTATCATGTTTGGAGAACATGCTGTCGTTTTCGGTAAGCCAGCTATTGCCGTTCCGGTCAGCGAGGTGCGGGCGCGCGCAGTTGTCATAGCGGAACCTTTGTTTGCCTCGGGAGTTGTGAAATTAATTGCACCGGATATCGATTTGGAAGCTAGCCTGGATGACCTGCCTGCAGAGCACCCGCTGGCCACTGCACTGCGTTTAACGCAAGCGGCAATTGGGCTCACCCGCGCTCCAGCCTGTTCTGTCCGGATAACATCATCCATTCCCATCGCTGCAGGATTGGGATCAGGCTCGGCAGTCTCGGTAGCGCTGATCCGCGCCTTTTCTGCTTTCCACGGCTGCCCACTCTCGGACGAGAAAGTATCCGACCTGGCGTTTGAAGTGGACAGGCTGCATCACGGGACACCGTCAGGGATTGACAATTCGGTGATTGCTCATAAACTTCCAGTATATTACGTTCGAGATCAGCCGATTGAGGTGCTGCAGACTGCCAGTCCCATTCAGAATTGTGATTGGCGATACTGGCGTCCGGAGCTCGACCGGAGCGGTTGTTGGAGATTTGCGTCAGCTCTGGCTGACAGACAGGTCTCGAACTGGAGAAGCTCTTTGATCAGGTTGGTTCGGTTGCCAAGCAAGCTCGGGAGCTGATTGAATCAGGTTACCCATGGAAGTTAGGTCAATTGTTTAATGAGAACCACGCTCTGCTCTGCGAGGCGGGAGTTTCTTCTCCAGAGCTGGATCTCCTTGTCGCAGCAGCTCGAAATGCCGGAGCACTCGGCGCCAAACTCTCTGGAGGAGGGCGCGGCGGGAATATGATCGCTCTGGTTGAAGCAGATAATGAGGAAAAAATCATCCAGGCATTGGTCGGAGCAGGCGCTGTCCGCACGATTGCGACCACTATTCGTAATTCGGGGGGCAATTGACCATGCTTGGCTCCACTGCCGCATCCAGGGAGTTGGTCTTCCTCAAGCTGGGAGGTTCCCTGATAACCGATAAAAAACGACCGCATACGCCTCGGATGGATGTGATTCGCCGCCTTGCCCGTGAGATTGCCGCGGCTCGTAATATCAGACCGGATTTACAGCTCGTGTTAGGACACGGCTCAGGATCTTTTGGGCATATTCCGGCTGAAAAGTATGGCACTCATCAGGGTGTAAAAAGTCCTTCTGAATGGCTGTGGATTTATCGAAGTGTGGCGCGAAGCCTCCCTATTAAACCGTCTGGTGCTGGATGTCCTTGAAGAGACGGGTCTTCCTGGAATTTCCTTCCCGCCGTCTGGAACGGTCGTCGCTCGAGATAGAGAAGTAGAGCGGTGGGATTTGATGCCTATCCAATTAGCGATTCAAGCAGGGCTGCTGCCGGTTGTTTATGGTGATGTGGTTTTTGATCTGGAGCGCGGTGGCACGATCTTTTCCACAGAAGACCTTTTTATGCACATGGCGTCAGTCCTGCAGCCAAAGCGTATTCTGCTTGCTGGGATCGAACCGGGAGTCTGGCGAGACTTTCCCAATTGTACCGAATGGATCGAGACCATAACACCGAACGATCTTAACGCTTCGAGTTATTTGATTACAGGCTCTTCAGCCACGGATGTCACCGGGGGAATGGCGAGCAAGGTGAAGAAAAGCATTGAGATTGTCAGTCGATTGCCCGACTTAAAGATCTCAATCTTTTCAGGAGATGAGCCTGGACTGGTCGAGCGTTCCCTGCTTGGAGAGCAGAATTGGCACAATTATCCAGTCAGGTTTCTGACATTTTTCATACAAAATTCAAATTGTAATCTTACAAAGCTTTGATACCTTTAAGTTGCATTTCGAAAATAATTAAAGTTTTCAGAATTGCGATTGACAGATCTAGATATACTAATTTAAAGGAGGTACAACCATGTCAAATCTAACCCGTTGGGATCCTTTTGGTCAGATGGAGTCCATGCGGACCATGATGGACCGATTCTTCAACCCATTTCGAGGAGTCTGAGCGTACCAGTTTGCTTTCCACAGGCTGGGACCTCGCTCTCGATGTTGCTGAGACCGATGATGAATATCTGGTGAAAGCCTCTTTGCCAGGGATCAATCCGGATGATTTGAATGTCACCTTTGATTCGAATGTCGTCACTATAAAAGGTGAGATTCGAAAAGAGGAAGACATTGATGAGCAGCGTTATCATTTGCGGGAACGGCGTTTTGGGACCTTCAGCCGGTCGATATCTTTGCCCTCTTCAGTGAAAGCAGATAAGATCGAGGCTCGATATAATGCGGGGATTCTCACACTTCATCTGCCAAAATCTGAAGAAACCCGACCGAAACGGAATAAGAATTCAATCAGGCGAACCTAAGAAGATGATTGAAGGTAAAATCGCCGCTTCAAGTAAGAATTAACCGACTAATCTTAAGACATGATAGCGGGACGGTGCATAACCATCCCGCTATCTTTTAATAACCTTTTTCTTCTCGCCAGAGGCGGATTTCAGCGGCATGTTCTGCATCATGCCTGAAGGTGTCTTCTGCAACCCATTCCCAGAGCGATCGCCCGCTCAACCAAGCATATCTGGTTGGATTTTCAAAATCCAGGTCGCGAAAGGCATTCAGGCGACGGATCGTCTGTTTGCGGACGTTGTAGAAGTCTTCAAATACCTGGGTGAGCGGTCGACCTGCTCCAAGAGCAGTCCAGGATGCGTTTGTCTTGTCCAGCGTTTCCCCGGATGTATGTGCAGTCGAAGGATTTTGATTCTCTAAAGCCTGCCAGAGCAGTGTCACAAGCTCTGCTTCCCACATGGTCAAATGGAAAAGGATATCTTTTACCGACCATAAACCTGTTACATCTGGTGCAAGCAGATCTTCCTCGCTTAAGCCATCCAGAGATTTCATGAAATCTTCGCGACCTTGTTCCATGGCTTTGAGAAGCCTAGCTCTGTTCATCATTAATCTTTCCAATCCAAATTTTGAAGGAAGTCCTGCAATGCCTGATTGAAATGTGCAGGATGCTCCAAGTTCAACAAATGTCCTGCTCCAGGGATCTGATGGAATTTCGAATTTGGTACAGCAGCCTGCATTTCTTCGGCTTCCTGCAAAGGGACGATTTGGTCTTCGCTCCCGTGCAGAACCAGTACTGGGCATTTTATTGATCCCAACAACGGTCTTGAATCTTGCCTGGATTTTAGGGCAGCAAGATCACCAAGCACACCGTTCAACGATGTAGTACTCATAATATCTCGGACGGTACTCACAAGTACAGGTTTCTGTGCCATGGTATCGGGAGCGAACATCCTTGGAAGCATCGAATGAACAATCGCTTCGATACCCCGAGTTCTGGCATTGTCTGCAGCCTGGTCACGAGCCAGTTTACCCTGGGGGGAATCGTCTGCAGCTCGCGTCGCTGTTAAGATTAAACCGCTAAGTCGTTCTGGGTATTTTTCGCAAGAACGCAAAGGAAACATACCCTCCCATAGAAAGCCCACAAAGAGCCACCTTTCTCATGGATGCCCATCGAATCCAACAGATCTTTCAATACATCTGCAAAGAAATCCATCGAATATGGGGCCGGATACGGGTTCAGAATTGCCGTGACCAGGTAGGTCAGGTGCAATAACCCGGTAATTACTTGAGAGTGCATGCACCTGCGGATCCCAGATTCTACGGCTGAGCGGGTAACCGTGGACGAAGAGAACAGTGTGCCCCTTCCCTTCCTCCGTGTAAGCAATTCGAAAACCCTTTATGATTTGATCCATAGGATTACCCGTAGTTAAATCTGATACAGCGCAGAGTATTTCTTCTTGAGATATTGAATATAGGGTGAAATTCTGAATCGGGCCACCCGTGATTCTTTCGATCAGCTCTTCGGCTGTGAATTTACTCCCATGCTGGTAAATATGCCGTGTCATCCATTCGCGCAAAGTACCAAATTCACCTTCGCGAATTTGTTCGAGGATTTCGGGATGCTGCTGCATGGCAGCGTTGTAGAACATCGCGCTCATGATATTGCCAAGCGTATAGCCCTGGAAGGCGCCACCGATAGTTCCAGCGTACCAATGGACATCCTGTAAACAACCGTCTCGATCGTCTGGTGGGGTGATCCCAAAATCCTGCTTGAAGCGCTCATTCCAGGCTTCTGGGAGATCCCGAACAGCTCAGCTTACCTTCCAGCATTGCCATTTCAAATTCGAAGCGTAGCATGACATGTAAATTGTAGGTAACTTCATCCGCATCGGTTCGGATCAAAGAAGGTTCTACTTTATTTATTGCACGGTAGAATTCATCCACTCCAACTTTTTTCAGCTGGTCGGGGAATTCTTCTTGAAGTTGAGGGAAGAAGTACTCGCAGAAAGATCGACTGCGACCGACCAGGTTCTCCCAAAGCCGAGATTGGCTCTCATGGACGCCAGAGGAAGTACCTCCAGCCAGTGGTAATCCATCCAGGTCTGGTCGGACACCCTGCTCATACATCGCGTGACCGCTTTCGTGGATCACGCTGTAAAGGCACTCGCTGAGCAGACGCTCTTTCACTCTGGTCGTTATGCGTACATCACCGACAGAAAAAGTGGTTTCAAACGGGTGGTGCGTCAGGTCCAATCGACCACGTTGGAAATCATATCCAAGTTTGGCGGCAATTTTCTTGCTGATCGCCATCTGCTGATCGTGGGGGTATAGGAACCGCAAGCATGAATCATCTGCCGGAGGTTGTGAGGTAATTGCCTGCACGATTGGGACTAATTCCTGCCTCAGCTCAGCAAATAGCGTCTTAATAGTTGACGCCTTCATTCCATAATCAGAAAACCCAATTAATGGATCGATGATGTGTTCATAACCCGGGAAATAATCGGCGTACTCTCGGCTTAAATCGAGCGTTTTCTCCAGGTATGGTTGGACTTTCTTGAAATTGTTAGCAGGGCGAGCCTCGGTCCATACGCTAAACGTTTGATTGCTATGGTTTGAGAGCCTACCTAAAAATTCTATTGGAACTTTGGTCATCTGATCATAATGGCGCCTGGTTAATCGGATCAAACAGGCTGTGTCAGAGTCATACGGCTGACTTTGTGCATAAGGCTCGAGTTCATCAAGAAGCTTACCAATCGCTGGATCGGTGAATTTCTCCTGTCGAATTCGCGCAAGAGTTGCGGATTGTCTGGCGCGCGCTTTTGCTCCTCCAGGAGGCATATGGGTGGATTGGTCCCAGTTTAGAACTGCCGAAGCTTTTTCAAGGTTATCTACTTCGATCAACTTTTCTTTTAATTTTTGAAGTTTTTCTTCCATTTATTACTCCCTGATCACGAAAAAGTAGGATGATTATATCAAAGCGCAGAGATGGGAGGATCTTTCAATATGCAGATTTCTTCAACGATTGGATCAGGATGGTTTCTTTGATCTCAAGCCTAAATTCGGAGTCCTTCATTCCATAATTCCTATTGTAGATTGAATCTGCGGCTGCCTCGATTTCGGGGGAAATCACTGCGTCAGACCAAGACTCCAGTAGATAATCTCGAAGCTCATTCATTGAAGCTGCTGAAGTTGAGAACTCGAAGCTCGAACAGCTTTCGAGTTCGAAGAGCCCACTACCTACGACCTCTGAAATCGCCTCAGAAGCCTGGAGATACTCAATAAAATCGCCGGTCTCTTTGAGTTGTCCGAGAATCTGCGGAGATTTATCGACCCATGCCAGGATGATCGGCGGCTTTCCGGATGGATGGATGTCAATCAAAACTCCTCCAGGAAGGAGGATGTTCCAAACAAGCCTCAGGGCATGGACCATGCCCTCGGAAGGGATTCATCAAAGCGACCATGAAAGGATTGCAAGATCAAAGAGTTCTTCCTTGAATTGAAAATTATTGCGAGAATGAGTATTCCTCCAGGCTTTCATTGATAAAATCCACTTTGCCGACATACTCATCAGACATATTCTTATTTGCAGCGGCGATCTTTTCGGTGTTTGGATCTATGGCAATCACTTTTTGTACGCGTGGTGCTATCTGAAAAGTCAGTCGGCCTGTACCGCAGCCGATCTCCAGAATACTGAGTTCTGGTGATTCGTGCATGCATGATTGCAATGCAGCTGTTTCATTCCCATCAGGATCCAGGATTATGGTCATGATCTCCGTAATTATACATGCTGGTATTGCTTATTAATCAACAACCTTCAAAACTGGCTTGATATGATCTACAAAATTAAATCTTAACCATTTTCGTTTGCTGCTCTGGTCTCTTCCTTCTCAACTCTGACAGATATGGAAGTAAAATAAGTGTCTCTCCGTGATAATGAATAATCATCTGGGACGAGCGCAATCGTGAAGGACTGGTTATTATTTAATATTCAGCAAAGTCTAAGTCAGCTTTTCTTGAGAAGTCGACTATTGTTTGAAATAAAATTTAAAACCAATAATATGGAGTAAATCTTATGGATCTGCGGATAGAAAAATTGGCCGAGGTATTGGTTCATTACTCGCTTGAGTTGCAGCCCGGGGAGGAACTGGCGGTAAAGACCAGTCCGCTTGCTGAAGAGCTTAACCTGGCAGTTTATCGCCAGGCAATGTTGGCAGGAGGCCATGTCTTCTTCATGTATCGTTTGCCTGGCAGTCTTGATTTGTTTTATCAGCATGCCAGCGATGCACAGCTTGACTATATCTCCCCGGTAGATCGATTGATCCATGAGAATTATCGGGCGATCCTGGATATAGGCGCGGAATTCAATACTAAAGAGCTTTCCGGTGCTGATCCAGTAAAAATTAGCCGTGCCAGGAAGGCGAGGAGCAATCTATTTAATACAATGATTTCAAGGATGGGAACAGGTGAGCTGAAGTGGACGTATACGGTGTTTCCAACCTGGGCGAACGCACAGGAAGCTGAGATGAGCTTCAGGGAATACCAGGATTTTGTCTACGCCGCGGGTAAGCTCGACCGATCTGATCCAGTTATGGCCTGGAGAGAAGAGTCCGCGAGTCAACAGCGGCTGATGACCTGGCTGGCAGGCAGGGACCAAGTATCGATGAAAGGAAAAGACATCGATTTATCTCTATCGATCAAAAGTCGAGATTTCCATGGGTCGAGCGGTAAGCAGAATTTCCCGGACGGTGAAATTTTTACTTCCCCGGTCGAAGAATCCGTGAATGGTTGGGTGCGATTCGGCTACCCTGCGATCTACGACGGTCGAGAAGTGGAAGATGTGGAGCTTTGGTTTGAGGATGGAAAAGTCGTACGTGAAAACGCTTCTAAAGGAAATGCCTTCCTGACCCAGGTCTTAAATACTGATCCTGGTTCGCGTTTCCTTGGTGAATGGGGGATTGGAACGAACTATTCGATCCCCCGTTTTTCAAAAAACATGTTATTCGATGAAAAGTTGGGCGGGACAATCCACTTAGCGGTCGGTGCAGGTTTCAAGCAAGTAGGTGGAAAGAACGAATCTGGCGTTCATTGGGACATGCTTTGTAATATGGCAGATAGCGAGATTAGGATTGACGGCGAATTGTTTTATCAAAATGGCCAATTTATCGTTGAGTAGCTAATTCTGACATTAATTATCTCTTCGTTAATCATTCAAGCGCCTGGAGTTAATAAACCAACCAAGCGCTTGAAAGAATTATTTTTTCTGAATTAGAAGGATTATCTGTAAAGCAAGAGTCAACGCGCTTCCACTATCCAGATCCAGAAAGTTGAAGACGGATTTTTTGTGCAGTCTGAATGTACGCAGCTAATTTCTCGCGTTCTTTTTGAACCACCATAGCAGGAGCCCTTTCGGAGAATGAACCGGCCAGCAAATTCTCTAACCGTTCGATCTGTGATTGGGCATCAGCCAGATCCTTTTCAAGTCTGCGGCGCTCTTCCGCTCCATCCACAAGTCCTGTAAGCGGCAGAAAGATTTCAACGGGTCCAATGACTAACGCGATGTGACCTTCTGGCTTGGAGCTGATCGTCTCGCTGACCACCAATTGTGAGAGGTCCAGTCCAGCCAAAACAGCAATTGTAGGTGCTTGCGCTTTTAATATCACAGCTGCCTGACAGGATATCAAGAAAGCAGGAATTTTCCGACCGAGCTGGACGTTTTTCTCTGAGCGGATATTCCGAATAGCCCGTACGATTTCCTGGATCAGGGAAAATTCAGCGATCTTCGTTGCCTCCCAGGCTTCTTCTGATCGGGGCATCGGCCAGCCGGCAATAATCAACGCATCCGGCCATTCTTTCAGCGCTTCAGACAGCGCGGAAGTCTGGACTGCGCGTTTCAGGTGCCCCCAGAGCTCTTCGGTGACAAACGGTGTGAATGGATGCAGCAGCCTGAGGCTTGTATCAAGGACACGTACAAGCGTATATGAGGTCTGAAAGGCGCGCATACCCCCCTGGTTCAGCTGAAGTTTGGCAATCTCAACATACCAGTCGGCGAAATCACCCCAAAAGAACTCATAAATCTGGCGTCCAGCCTCACCGTACTGAAATCCCTGAAAAAGACGCTCAACAGTCCGCACAAGCGCCTGAAGCCTGGCCCAAATCCAGGAATCTGCGAGAGTCCATTCCGATCTGGATAGTGCTGCCATTTTTAGATCGGTATCAGGTGGGAGATTTGCCAGAGAGGATATTACAAACCGGCCAGCATTCCATATCTTATTCGCGAAATTCCGGTTTGCTTCTACCTTCTGAACACTCAAATTCATATCATTGCCGGGTGTCGATCCTACAAGCAAAGTCAGGCGAAGGGCATCAGTGCCCAATTCATCCATCAATTCAAGCGGATCGATCACATTGCCATAAGTCTTGCTCATCTTGCTGCCGTTGCCATCGCGGATAAGTCCATGCAGATACACGGTATGGAATGGAATTTTGCCGGTGAATTCCAAACCATCCATAATCATCCGCGCAACCCAAAAGAAAAGGATATCGTAACCGGTTTCCATATAGGAAGTCGGATAGAAATATTGATAATCGGGAGTTTCATCGGGCCAACCCAGGGTGGAAAACGGCCACAGACCTGAAGAGAACCAGGTATCCAACACGTCCGGATCCTGATTAAGCCCGGTGCTCCCGCAGTGCGAGCAGACCGCAGGATCCTCGCGAGCGACAGTTTGCTGGCCGCACTTTGAGCAGTACCAGACCGGGATTCTGTGACCCCACCAGAGCTGGCGAGATATGCACCAGTCTTCGATGTTTTCCAACCAGTTGTAATACACTTTCGTGAAGCGTTCGGGGACGATTTTTATCTGGCCGCTTCTCACAGCTTCGAGGGCTGCATCTGCTAACGGCTTGATCCGAACGAACCACTGGGTGGATACCATCGGCTCAATCACTTCACCACCGCGCTGGGAACGTGGAACCGTCAATTTATATGGTTCTTCTTTAATTACAAGGCCAGCCTGGCGCATATCTTCCCAGAGCTTGCTGCGCGCCTCGTAACGATCCATCCCAGCGTAAGGGCCTCCGTTCTCGTTCACCTGGGCGGATTGATCAAGGATCGAGATGACAGGAAGGCCATGACGCTCCCCAATCTGGAAATCGGTCGGATCGTGCGCAGGGGTCACCTTCAATGCCCCTCCACCGAATTCCCGCTCGACTGCTTCGTCTGCAATAACTGGGATCCGTCGATTTAGAATCGGAACGATCACCTCCCGGCCAATGAATCTCTGATAACGATCATCCTCGGGATGCACTGCTACGGCGGTATCGCCGAGGATCGTTTCAGGCCGGGTAGTGGCGACCGGCAAAAACTCATCGGGATCATCTGCCAGCACGTATTTAAAATAATAGAGCTTTCCCGGTTCTTCCGAATATTCCACTTCCAGATCTGAAACAGCAGTTCGCAAGCCCGGTGACCAGTTGATCAATCGCGGTCCGCGGTAGATCAATCCTTTCTCGAAAAGACGGACAAATGCTTCTCGAACCGAGCGTGAGAGCCCGGCATCGAGTGTGAAGCGCTCTCGATCCCAATCGCACGATGCCCCTAAACGGCGGATTTGGTCCGTAATAATTCCGCCGTATTTTTCTTTCCAGGCCCAGGTTCGCCGGAGGAATTCTTCTCGCCCAATCTGTTCGCGGGTCAGCCCTTCTTTGGCGAGCGCTTTTTCAACCTGCAGCTGGGTGGCAATTCCGGCATGATCAGAGCCGGGGACCCAGAGGGTGGAATAGCCCTTCATGCGGTGATAGCGGATCATTAGGTCCTCCATTGAAACAAACATCGCATGTCCCAGATGAAGCTCACCCGTCACGTTGGGAGGAGGTATAGAAATAACAAAAGTCTTGATTGAAGAATCGAACCCTGGTTTATTGGGGTCGTTAAAGGGCTTGAAATAGCCACTTTTCTCCCACCACTGGTAGATTCTTTCTTCTGTGGTGTGAAAATCATAGGTTTTGGGTAAAGGAATATTTATCATCATGACCTCTTATTCTATTTATATAAAAAAACAGCTTCGACCTCATCTTGAGGACGAAAGCTGCTGCCTTTCGCGGTACCACCTCAATTCGCCGGTAATCGAACCAGCGCACTCATACCCAGACCTTATGATCGTTCCGAACTGGGTTTCGCAATAACGGGCTCGCCCGTGCCGGTCTAATTCCCCAAGAAGATTGTATTCTTGGGGTTTCTTCGGCAGATAATCCAGGCGACGTTCGGTCCGTTCTGCCAGTGGGGGCTTTCAGCCAACGACCCAACCTTCTCTGTCAGGCTTTATTGAACCTACTCTTCCTGGATGGAAGGAACTATATTCTTTTTCAGAAAATATCTCTGCTGATACTAAATCTTGATTATACTATTGATTATTCCTCCATACAAGGTTAAGAGTAGGTTAAGCTTGCTTGCTTTTGAACAGAGTTTGTGCTATCCTAAACAACGATACTATCTGGTACGGGGTTATTACGAGTTTCCCTTTGTCGAAAGTGCAGTATTGAACTAAAAAACTACCCTCACCTTATCCAGGGAAATGAAATGATTCAACGAGAACGTATTGCAGATAATGTCTATTCTTTCCAGAGTGAAGTATATGCCCAGGTGACCGCTGGAGCAGTTGTTGGGCCCAATTGGGCTGTTCTGATTGATACGCTTGCCACTCCAGACGAATCACTGGCTATACGTGATTTTGTCGAACAGGAGTTGAATGTTCCAGTAAGATATATTATCAACACTCACAGTCATGCTGACCATGCCTGGGGGAATTGTTTTTTTCCCGGTACGCACATTATCTCGCACCCGCTCTGCCGGGATTATCTGGATACCAAAGGTAGGATTGCCTTAGAAGAGGCCCGGCGGACAAGCCAGACTTTTCGCAATGTCAAGATCATCCTGCCTCAAATTACTTTTAATCATGGTGATCTTAACCTTCGGGTCGGAAAAAAAACGCTTACCCTCTTTTCTCTCCCTGGACACAGCCCTGACAACATTGCTGTCCTCGTCGAAGAGGATCGGGTCCTTTTTGCGAGCGATTCGGCAATGTCCCTACCTTATATTGTTGACGGCGACCTGGAGGATATGACAGCCTCTTTGAAGAAAATAGGACGATTAGGGCTGGAGAATATTGTTCAAGGTCACGGTGATATCGTGCTGCGCGGCGAAATTGACAACTTCATAAAAGATAATCTATCCTATCTGTCCAGTATCCGGAAAGTAGTTCGTAAAGCAGCTCGTCGGAAGTACCCTCAAGAAGTACTGGATGAGTTGACTGTTGAAAGCTGCGGGAAGAGCCGCGTTCTGATAGGCGGTCTGGCTGGAGAGCTGCATCGCAGGAACTTACGCGCCCTGTATCGACAGATTTACGGTGAGCTTCCTGCTGCACCGCCTGACGATGAAGATTACGATGACGGGTACGAAGACGAGGATTTTGACGACGAGTAAGCGCTTCAGGGATTTGCAGACTTCTTGGCAAAAAAACCGACCCTTCGTTCGGTACCTTTTGCCAGGCGCTTGATATTCGGGATCAACGCGATGATCACAAGCAAGGTTGTTAGAACTGCATAGATTCCATACTGCCATGGCGTGCCGGCAAAAGCTGCTCGATAGAATAGGATGATTACGATCACAACAGCCGCAGCAATCGAAGCGACTGAAGCATATCCAACAACAAAAATAAAAAACAAGATTACGGGGATGACGAACAAGGCAACAGGAGGCCAAAATGCTATGGCTGCACCTACGTTCGGTCCTGTCCCAGCGCCGGCATTAAACCGCTTTGTAATCAGATAAAGCCAGATAGACCAGTTATGTCCAAAAACCGCAGCGACTCCCGCCAATACTTGAGGCCAGATCGCCCCGGGCATGATCCAGCGTGCGATCCAGATTGCCAAAAAACCCTTCAGGAAATCAAATACTCCAGTTAGCAAGCCCAACCAGACGCCGCCAGCCCGCATCGCATTTGTTCCACCAGTGCGGCCGCTGCCAATCTGAGTGATGTCTTGCCTTTTAAAGATCTTAATTGTCAGGTAACCCATCGGAATAGATCCGATAAAATACCCAACCAACAGGATGACAATACTGGATACTATTGTTTCGATACCGGACAAGCTGTTCCTCCGAAGAGACTATTTTACCTGTTTCTAAATCATTTCTCAATTGCTTCTATCAATCATAACCCTTTTCGCCGCTGACCGTTACTCTTGCACAACAACTAAAATTTCAATCGGATCGATTTCTTGATCCGAAAGGAAATACCCACGACATTCCCACCTGCCATCAGACATTCCCCAGATTAAATAAACAACCTCGGGATAAAAAGCTTCAGATATATCTATCAGAGAAGGATATGGGAGTCCAGTTGGGTGTGAGTGATAGATACCAACCAGATCGAGTCCCATGTTGTCGATTTCATTGAAGCGTTTGAATTGTTCTTGGGGATCCATCCGATATCGAGATCGCGCTGTGGATGGAGTTAACCATTGGAAGAACCTCGAGTACCTGATATCCTTCCGGAAGAATTCTCCCTGCCAGGAGTCCGCAGCCTTCTTCTGGCATTGCTGCAAGGCATTCCTGGCGCATTTTCTGAAGCAGCGATGCGCTGATAAACAGTTTTTGTTGGTTTCTGTTTTGTGCCATTCCAATTTCAACGGATTAATACCGCTGCTGCCCAGATGAGTGCTAAAAATACTGCTGGTTCAGAAATTGCGCGCTGGATCGGCTCACCTTCGCCAATATTGCCGAACAGGTTGGTTAACGCATAAGCTGGACCCAGAATGATAAGTCCGAACGATACAGGCGACAACGGCCAGTAGTGCAGCGCTGCAGCCAGCTGCATAGTTACCAGCGTGATAATCCCGGCTTCCATGATATTTCCAGGAATTGGGTATCCGCAACCTCAGTGTTCGCAGGCTAACCAGGAAAACAGCCAATCCGAGTGGAGGGATAAACAGGAACAGTCTTAAATCTGCAAAACTGAGAGAGGCAGCAAGCACAAGATAAAGAACAAAAGCAACAGCCGTCAGTCCTGCCGCTGCTGGGGGACGTCGAATATCCTGAATATCGATTACGATGTATTCAGCAATGAAAACCATTGTTAGCAGCGCTCCTCCAAGAAAAAATCCTAACCACCAGGAAGCACTGATCGGGAGTTGGAGCAAAGGGATCCCAATTGCCCATGTAGTAACTCCAGGTAGCAGCCAATGCTCAACCAGACTTCGGCTTTCCAGGTGTGGGTGACTGCGGAGAAGCCAGTCTGTCCCGCTGATTGTTAACATGGCGATCAAGAACGCTGCAAGCTGCTGAATGCCGACCTGGGCAGTAAAAAAAAGTCCAGGAAATTGAAGAGAGACCAAGCGCTCAGGCAGCTGAATGAAATGAGCCAGTGCCAATGACAATAAGATGATGCCTGTCATCATGCTTAACCGCTCGTTTTCAGGCAGGTGGCTGTGTCGATTAGCTTTTTCCACGATTAAGATTGTACACTTCGGAACACAAAATGACCAGTCAAATTTTGTAAAGATCTCTCACGAAACGCTTGCTTGACGTTTTCCGGGCTTTCGCTTAGGATTGAATCATAACATAACAAATTTTCCCTATTATTCTTGCTCAACATTATCCAATTAGAAGAATTAATTAGGGTTGAACCGCTGAAGAAAATGAATTAGTTCTAAAAGTATTGGGATGGAAGGTTTTATGCGAATAGGAATGCTGGCCGATGTATATAAACCCCATATTAGCGGGATCACAAATTATATTTCCTTAAATAAATCGCACCTTGAAAAGCGAGGTCACGAAGTCTTTGTATTCACATTCAGTGAAGAAGCTTTTCTTGACGATGAAGAGAATGTAATCCGGTCTCCAGGGCTGCAGCTTTTAGATACAGGTTATTACATAAGTCTTCGGTACTCGGCAGCAGCGCGTAAATTGCTTCGGACCATAGATGTTGCTCATGTTCACCATCCTTTTCTGAGTGGTTCTCTGGCCTCACTGTATTGCCGTCCGCGACAAATTCCCGTCATATTCACCAACCATACTCGATATGACCTGTATTCCTATGCATATCTTCCTCCCATGGCTGATACATTGGGATTGGCTGCAATAAAAGCATATCTGCCAGCATACTGCCGCTCCTGTGATTTGGTGATTTCGCCGTCTGAGGGGATGCGCGATGTCTTGATCAATTTTGGTGTAGACGCCCCGATTGATGTCGTCCCAAACGGTGTTGATTTAAAGCCTTTTCAGAAACCTATTGATCCAATCCACCGCTCCGAATTGGGATTTTCCGAAAACGATGTGGTTTTAGTGTATGTTGGGCGGCTGGGACCAGAAAAAAACCTGCCTTTCTTACTTCGCTCATTTGCTGGTACTGTGAGAGCGTATGAGCATGCAAGATTAATGCTGATTGGCGATGGACCGGAGCGTGAAAATCTGGAGGAAATCGCCGCAAGGTCAGAAATATCCAATGATGTCCGATTTCTCGGCGCGCTTGCTTACGAACGAATTCCAGCATACCTGGCAGCCGCAGACGCATTTATTACCGCTTCAGTGACCGAGGTTCATCCGCTGACGGTTATTGAAGCGATGGCTGCCGGGCTGCCTGTCTTGGGGATCCGCTCCCCGGGAATCAGCGACACGATCGAAGATGGTGTGACTGGCTTGTTGGTATCAGAAGAAGACCTGGCGAGCTTTACTGCGAAGATGGTTTATCTTGTTCGAGAAAGCGAGCTTCGCAAGGTGTTTGGAGCGCAAGCTCGAAAAGAAGTGGAGATCTATTCAATTGAGAAAACTTCTGGCTTGATGGAAAACCGCTATCATTCGGTCATCGAAAAGGCAAACCGCCGCAGCCATGGAGTTCGAGCCCGGTTCAGCCGCTGGAAAGATTCGATCCGGAAATGAAGAATGATCGGCAAAAACTGGCTGCATTGGGGGAATCCAAAGCAGCTTCATACCTCGAAGATCTGGGATTCCAGGTGATTGCTCGGAATGTTCGCACCCGGTCAGGGGAGATAGATTTAATCGCGCGCCGAGATGCGTATCCATCAGGAGAAGCTGTTCCTCTCGGTGAGAAATCTGCACTGACAATCTTTGTTGAAGTCAAGACTCGCCGATCGACAGCCTTTGGTTATCCAGAACAAGCGGTTACGTCAAACAAGCGCCGTCATATGCTTGCTTCAGCCGAGGAATATATTCAGCTTAATCCCGATTACATAGGAGATTGGAGAATTGATGTAATTTCGATCTTGTTTGAGGCTGGTTGCGATTCACCTGAGATCAGGTATTTTGAGAACGTCATAACTTCAAGCAATTAGACCAACAGGATGTTAATGAGGAATCGCCAATTGCCCCTTGTTGTGATCTTGGGTCCGACTGCAGCTGGAAAAACTGATATTTCCATCCAACTGGCGAACCGAATAAAAGGAGAAATTGTCTCTGCCGAACTCACGGCTTTTTTATCGAGGAATGGATATTGGTACTGCAAAACCCACCCTGGCGGAACGATGTCTTGTCCGGCATCATTTGATCGATGTCGCTCGCCCGGATCAGGTATGGAGCCTGGCAGTCTTCCAAAACGAGGCAAAGGTAACAATTGCGGGAATCCACCACCGTGGTTACCTGCCGATGTTAGTTGGAGGCACGGGTCAATATATCCGGGCAGTGATTCGGGATTGGCAAATTCCACCGGTGCATCCAGACCCTAGGCTCCGGATGGAGTTGTCGAAATGGGCTGAGCAGATCGGTCATCAAGCTCTGCATGACAGGCTGTATATCCTGGATCCTGAAGCAGCAGGAGCTATCGATCCGCGCAATCTGAGGCGGACAGTGCGTGCGCTGGAAGTAATCTTAAGCAGCGGTCGTCGTTTTTCTGAACAGCGACAAAGCGGCGAGTCACCTTATCGACTGCTTCAAATAGGGCTGACACGCCCACGCGAAGAGCTTTATACCCGGATCGATGCCCGGATCGATTCGATGTTGGCCTCTGGATTAATCGATGAAGTAAGCAGCCTTCTTGAGGCAGGATATCCCTCTGATTTGCCGCCGTTTTCTGCAATCGGGTATCGACAAATCATCGCTTACATTGAAGGACGGATGACGTTGGATGAAGCTGTAGCTGACATGAAACGGTCCACCCGGGTGTTAGTTCGACGGCAGGCTAACTGGTTCAAGCTCGATGACCCTGACATTCACTGGCTTCGTGTAGATGAACGGACGGTAGATACTGCTTTTCGGCTGATTGAAGCGTATTTATTGATAAGCAGCTAGAAATTTCTTTGTATTCAACCAGATTTTGATAAATATTTGACAACTACCCAAAAAAACTCTATACTTTAGGTAAAGGCTTCCCCGAGACTTCATCGTAAATATATAATCTAGGTTGGTCAGAACGCAAAGGAGGAGGAAATGGAAGGGCGTCCGTGGTTGAGGTTCTATGACGAAGGCGTACCGACGAGTATCGAATATCCTCCGGTTACGCTTCACTATTTCATGGAGGAAAACGCAAAAAAACATCCTGAATCGATCTGCACAATTTTCAAGGGGGCGAAAATAACCTATAAGGAAATGAACGCGTATACTGACCGACTGGCTGCCGGGCTGGCGGGTTTGGGTGTAAAGAAGGGGGATCGCGTTGGCATCTTCATCCCTAACACACCCCAATTCGTAATGGCATTTTTTGCAATCCTGAAGCTTGGGGCGATCGCTGTCGCAACAAACCCACTCTACAGCGCTCGCGAAATCGAGCATCAGGTAAACGATTCCGGTATCGAAATCATGATTGTGATGAGCAATTTTTATAAGCTTGTCAAGGAAGTCCAATCCCGGAC
>CAWBGK010000015.1:0-147949 GCA_963788305.1 uncultured Chloroflexia bacterium | reverse complement strand
CCATCACCGGTGAGATCTCTCCCGTGAAAGCGCCCTCCGACTTCCCAATGCATATTCTGAGTGCCGAGTTCGATATCCGTCCCCTCTATCATGGCGGCGACGGCAGGAGGTCTGTAAATGGTGGACAGAGCACTTTTTCAACGCCGGGGAAATTCTTCAAACCGGGCACAAGTTCTGAGACAAATCTGCCGCGCCTCAGCCATCGTGTTATACATCTTCCAATTCCCTGCAACAAATGGTCTTCGCATATGACCTCTCGATTACCACATTGCTGTAAACTCTGCGTCACCGAAAAGGGCGCACTGTCGTGCGCCCCAGCTGTCTGACAGATCACAGGTTCAATACTGCCAAAGCAAGCAATTATTTGTCCAGCAGCGCTGCAACGCCAGGTAGAACCAGACCTTCAAGCATCTCCAGCGATGCGCCTCCACCCGTCGAGATATGGGTGATCTTGTCGCTCAAGCCTGACTGATTGATCGCCGAGACCGAATCACCGCCCCCCACAATCGAGACGGCGCCGCTTGCGGCAACTTCCCGGGCGACGCCAAAAGTCCCTTTGGCAAAATTCGGAAATTCAAAGACGCCCATCGGTCCATTCCAAACAATCGTCCCGGCGTCTATGTAAAGTCTTGCCAAACGCTTTAACGGTCTCCGGTCCAATATCCATGATCCGCCACCCGTCTGGCACCGGACCCATTTCCATTGTTCTCCGATCCGCCTCGTCCTCGAAGCGGTCGGCAATCACAACATCCACCGGCAGACGCAGGTGCTGTTTGCCTTCTGGAGAAGCTCGCGAGCGGTCTCCAATGCTTCTTCATCCACCAGCGAATCGCCGATCGGATATCCCTGCGCTTTGAAAAAGGTGTTCGCCATCCCGCCGCCGATCAAGAATGAAATCCGCTTTCTTGAGCAGGTTGCGGATCACGCCGATCTTATCAACGATCTTCGCACCGCCCAGGATCGCGACAAACGGGCGCTTGGGTTCCGCAATCGCCTGACCCAGGTACTTGATCTCCTTCTCCATCAGGAAACCAGCGACCGCCGGGAGGAATTTTGCAACTCCTTCTGTAGAAGCGTGCGCACGGTGCGCCGAACCAAAAGCATCATTGACATAGATATCTGCCAGTGCCGCAAATTGGCGAGCCATCTCCGGATCGTTCTTTGTTTCACCCTTATAAAACCGGGTATTTTCAAGGACCAGAACCTCGCCTGGACTGGAGTGCTTTCGCAGCAGCCTCAGCCACCGGGCCAACCGCCTCTTCCGAAAAAGCTACAGGTTTGGCCAGCAGGCCTGGAAAGGTGCACCGCGGTTGGGCGCATGGAGTATTTTGGATCCGGACCTTCCTTTGGCCGTCCAAGATGGGAACAAAGGATCACTGCTGCACCGTGCTCCAGCAGATATTTAATCGTCGGCAGAGCTGCCTGAATGCGCGTGTCGTCTTCGACTTTCCCGTCTTTGATCGGCACGTTAAAATCTACACGCACAAGAACCCGCTTGCCCTGCACATCAATATCCGTTACAAGTTTCTTGTTGAACATGAATTCCTCCACACATTGAACTTGAGCCTGGGAATATAGCCAGCACTCAAGATCAATGGGATCTGCGTTTCTAGAGGTACCTGGCCATCAATGCGGCAAGATCAGCCGTCCGGACCGAGTAACCCCATTCATTATCATACCAGGCGACGATCTTGACAAACGTCCCTGCTTCTTTTCCCAGCACGCTGGTGAAGGGGAGGTCGACGATCGAGCTGCGAGGATCACCTTTGTAGTCGATGCTGACAAGGGGTTCATCTTCTGCGCCCAGAATGCCCTTAAGCGGACCGGCAGCAGCATCACGGTAGTCCTGGCGAAGCTGTTCGGTGCTCACCGGGTTCTCCAGCTCAGCCGTCAGGTCGATGACCGAAACGGTGGTGGTGGGACTCGCAGTGCATGACCATCCAGCTTTCCAGCAAGAGATGGGATGACGAGTTTGATCGCCTTGGCGGCGCCGGTGGTGGTCGGGATGATGCTCATCGCTGCTGCGCGGGCACGGCGCAGGTCGCTGTGCGGAAGATCAAGGATTTTCTGGTCGTTGGTGTAGGCGTGGATAGTCGTCATGAACCCGCGCTTGATTTGATACTTGTCATGAACGACCTTGACAGCAGGAGCCAGCCCGTTTGTCGTGCAGGACGCATTCGAGACAACATGATGCTTGGCAGGGTCATACATCTTATCATTGACGCCCAGGACAATCGTGAGGTCCTCGCCTTCGGCGGGGGAAGAGATTATGACCTTTCTTGCGCCGCCTTTTGTGATGTGGTTCTCGGCGCCTTTGACAGCCTTGCCCTTCTTGTTCACGCCATCGCTCTTCACCGTGAAGATGCCGGTGCTCTCAACTACAATCTCAACGCCCAAGGTCACCCCACGGGATGTTTGCCGGGTCGGTTTCCTTGAACGCTTTAACCGATTTGCCATCGACCAGCAGCTCCCCGTCGCCGACCTCAACCGTGCCGTCAAACTTGCCGTAGTTGGAGTCATACTTGAGCAGGTGAGCCATCGTCTTGAGATCGCCGATATCATTGAAAGCAACAACTTCCAATTCCTCCGGATGGTAATCGCGAATCGCCTTGATAACCTGCCGCCCGATTCGGCCAAAACCATTGATACCAACTTTTACAGTCATTTAGATCCTCCATCTAAATTTGGGATTGCGTTTTCGATTTGTATTAAACCCGTAGGAAAACCGGGTCGCTGTTCATATGCTAAAAACCGCTACCTATTCTACCAGAGGTCCCGTGCGTTCCTGGTATAAATCCATGATGACCTGGGCAAGCTTGCCGAGATCGTGCCGCCAGGGATAGAGCGTATCGACCAGATCGGCGGTGTAAACTGCCGTAGATTCTTCGTCATCCTGGCCCTCGTTTTACCCAATCGATGGACGCAGGCAGCTTGCCTTCAAAATGATCGTTTGCGATCGACAAGTCAAACAGCTTCCCGGAACATGGGCTTCAATCGCTCGGACTGGTCCTGGGTATGAAACCATTGGTCTCCCCGCGCTGGAGTGGCAACGTTGCAAACGAACAGCTTCATCGCGCGGCTGGCGCGAATTGCTTCGAGCAGATCGGGAACCAGCAAGTTGGGCAAGATGCTGGTGTAAAGGCTGCCTGGTCCGATGATGATCAAATCCGCAGCCAGGATTGCCTGGATCGCCTGGGGAAAAGCCGGGGGATTCCTGGCTCGATCCAGACGCGCCTGACCTTCCCGTTCGCTTCCGGAATCTTGCTCTCGCCCTGGATTCGCACTTCATTCGCGATCGATGGCAGCATCACATCTGCCTCCAGGCGAAACATTATGAAGGGTCGAAGGCAAGACCTGACCTTGAACGCCAGGACGCGCCCAGACTCGGCCACGGCTGATCTCAAAGCTGCCGGTGATCTCGGCCAGCGCCGAGATAAACAGATTGCCAAAAGAATGTCCATCCAACCCGAATTTCCGTCTGGAAAACGGTATTGGAACAGCTGGGCCAGCAGGGCTTCATCGTTTGAGAGCGCAGCCAGGCAGTTGCGAATATCACCCGGAGGTAGTATGCCCATCTCCTGGCGCAGCCGGCCCGATGAACCGCCATCATCCGCCACTGTAACGATCGCGGTGATATTATGGGTGAAGGATTTCATCCCCGCAGCAAGGTTGCCAGGCCATGCCCGCCGCCGATCGCCACCACTCGCGGGCCACGCCCGCGCTGGCGGTGTGACATCAAGGTAGATGCGACCCGATCGCCCGGGCGCAGGAATGGCTGGATGATCGTACGGTTCAATTCGTAAATCCCGAACATCACCAGTCCAACACCCAGACCCCCAAAAACAACCGTTCGCACTGGTCTAGGGAGGAAACGCAGGGAGGCTGCCGAAAGCGCAGGCAGCCACCAGGTCTCCGGGGCTGTTCGATAGATTTCCAAAATCAGGATACCCAACCCGACCCCGAGCAAGGTTGTACCCGCCAAGATCATCACAAGCCAGCGCTTAACTCCCAGGCCTGGGGTAAGCCATGTGGTCAGCTCGTGCCATTTTCCCTGGAGGCGTTTTATCGGAACATTTTGTTTGTTCGCATTCATGCAACCTGAGATGATAGCAGAATTCCACCTTCTCGTCAACGTAAGAATTTTCTGCTTTTGTATGCTATACTCGCAGGAATGTCGATCAACGCCACAAAACGATGGATCCTCGCCGGAGAAATCAACCCTGAAGCCGATCTTGAGTTGGGCAAGTTTCCTCCATATTGCGTCAAATCCTCCACAACCGTGGGTATAAAACATTTGAGGCCGCAAGAAGATATTTGCAGGCTTCACCCCCTGAGGAGAACCAGCCGGCGAACATGTTGGGCATCCCTGCGGCAGTTGATCTGATCTGGAATGCAAAACAACGTGGAGCAGCCGATTGCGATCTATGGCGACTACGACGCAGACGGTGTCACCGCCACTGCACTGCTCACCGATGTCCTGCGGCGCTTGAACGCCCAGGTCCGGGCTACATCCCAAACCGGTTTGAAGAAGGCTATGGCTTAAATAAAGAAGCGCTCGAAAGTCTGGCTTCCGAAGGCACCCGGGTCGTTGTCACTGTAGACTGCGGCGTGCGTTCACTCGAGGAGGCAGCTTACACCCGCCAGCTTGGCATGGACTTGATAATCACGGACCATCACAAACCCGGCGCCGAGCTTCCTGTGGCTGCAGCTATTGTTGATCCCAAACAGCCTGGAGAGACCTATCCAGACAGAAACCTCGCTGGAGTCGGTCTGGCTTTTAAGCTGGCTTCTGCGCTGATGGAGAAAGCCGGATTCGGCTCTCCCAACCCTGCATACCCTTCCCCGGCGGTGGATTACCTGGACCTTGTGGCTCTTGGTACGGTTGCAGATCAGGCGCCCCTCATGGATGAAAATCGCTCGCTTGTGCGCACCGGGCTGGAATATATCCGCAAGCCCCATCGTCAGGGCGTACTTTCATTAATTGGCGCAGCACAGATTGTCCCCGCAACAATCTCAGCAGACAGCATCGGATT
The DNA here is from genome assembly GCA_963788305.1 of uncultured Chloroflexia bacterium. Taxonomy (GTDB): domain Bacteria; phylum Chloroflexota; class Anaerolineae; order Anaerolineales; family UBA4823; genus UTCFX2. The sequence goes on along the minus strand of CAWBGK010000015.1, from coordinate 142,916 downwards.
TATGCTCGGTCCCCGGCTCAACGCCAGCTGGACGGCTGGATTTAGGCCGTCGCGGCGCTGGACCTGCTCTTGACCTCTGATGTCAGTGAAGCAGCTCGTCTGGCTCAGCTGCTGGATAACCAGAACCGCGAGCGCCAAGAAATCACTCGAACCATCCAGGCTCATGCCGAGGAGACCGTGCTCGCACAGGACCCGGAAGCCCTGCTGTTGTTTGCAGTTAATCGAAGACTACAACCCGGGTGTCATCGGTCTTGCAGCCTCCCGCTTGTTGGAAAAATACCACCGCCCGTCTATTGTCGCCCATCGAGGCGCCGAATTCACGCGTGGGTCCTGCCGCAGCATCCCCGAATTTCACATCACCAATGCCCTGGATCGATGCGCTGATCTGTTGGTCAGGCATGGCGGCCATTCTGCCGCCGCAGGCTTCACGGTTAAAAACGACGAGCTGCCGGAATTAATCGAGCGCCTTAAATCCATCGCTCAGGAACAGCTGGCTGATCTGGACCTGCGTCCAAGCCTCACAGCCGATGCCGAAGTTTCGCTCTCAGAGCTGACTGGAGAGCTGCTGGATGACCTGGCGTATATCGAGCCGACCGGCGCGAAGAATCCGCAGGCAGCTTTCATCACTCGGGGGGTGCGGGTGTTGCGAAGCCGTACCGTCGGTAAAGACAGCAGCCACCTCAAACTGACCGTCACGGATGGTTATATCACTTATGATGCAATCGCATTCCGATTGGGGCATCTGCAAGCAAACCTGCCTCTGGTTCTGGATCTGCTATTTACTTTTGAGGATCAACAGGTTTAATGGAAACGATATCCTTCAGCTGAACGTTAAAGACATCCACCCGGCAGATGGGCAGAGCAGGTTTTTTTAATCCATATCCTTTTAAGAATTCAATCCACAAACCGGTATTTAACAAGCGTCCAAACGGCTACAAAAGCATCCTGAAGCTTGATCTTTTTCCCCTCGCTGTAGTCTCTCGGGTTGAAGGTTATCGGCACTTCAAAAATGCGGACCTTGCGCTTCAGAATTTTCGCGGTGAACTCGGGTTCAAAATCGAAACGGCGCGCATGAATCTTCATATCTGCTACGACCGAGCGACGGAATACCTTATACCCGGTTTCCATATCCGTCAGGATATTGTTGTAGAGGACGTTCGTCATTAATGTCAGCAGTTTATTGGCGATCATGTGCCAGAACATCGTCGGTCGTCTCGGCGCACCCAGGAAGCGCGATCCATAGACCACGTCCGCAATCCCTTCATCGATCGGCTTGAGCAGCATCGGATAATCGCGCGGATCATATTCCAGATCGGCATCCTGAATGATCATGATTTCCCCCACAGCATGGCTGAAGCCCGTTGTCACCGCTGCGCCCTTTCCCTGGTTCCGGTCATGCAGGACGACCCGAATGGATGGGTCCTGAGCGAGCTCCTTCAGGATCTCACGCGTACCATCGCTTGAGCCATCATCCACGATCAGAATTTCGTCTGCAAGACCGGTCAGCTTGACGCGTCTGACAATTTCTCGGATGGTATCTTTTTCATTATATGCAGGGATAATCACAGAAAGATTAATCATATCTATTCCATCAACTCCAGCGGGTCCGTAAAAATCAAGATTGGTATAGATTATAATCTTCATGAGCCAAAAATATGTTCCTCTCCAATCTTCCAAAACCTGCCATTATCGCTCATCGCGGAGCATCTGCCGGTGCGCCTGAGAATACGCTGGCAGCATTCAGGCTGGCGCTGCAGCAGGGCGCTGATGCCATCGAGCTGGACACAAAGCTTTCCGCGGACGGTCATCCGGTCGTCATCCACGACCAGACGGTCGACCGCACGACGATGTCCACAGGCAAGGTCCGCGATCACACCGTGGCTGATCTGAATAAGATGGACGTGGGCAGCCATTTCGACAGCGCCTATCGCGGCGAACCCATTCCGACCCTTGAAGATGTATTTAAGGCTATCGGACAGCATGCAATTATCAATGTCGAGCTCACAAATTACGCAACGCCTCGAGACAATCGTTGGTCGACACTGTGGCCGATCTCGTCAGGCAGTATAAACTCACTGAACGGGTCTTCTTTTCCTCATTCAACCTCCATACACTGATCCAGATCCACCGCTTGCTTCCCGAATTCCCCCTGGGTCTCCTCACCGTCCCCGGCTGGAGAGGAAGTTTCCCCGGCTGCTCGCCGCATGGACACTTCCTATCAAAGTCTGCATCCCGGTCTCGGTGAGGCAACCGCTCGGCTGATCAAATCCGCCCATCATCGTAAGCGCCTGGTCTTCGTTTATACGGTCAATCGAGAAGAAGATATCGTTCGCATGTTCGAAGCCGGCGTGGATGGGATTTTTACTGACGACCCAAAGCATGCCCGAGAAGTGCTTGAAAGAATGCGCCTTCCTAACCGCTGAGTGATTTTGTCTGACACTCATTGAACCCATCTGATTGAGAACGAAAGCAGCAGCAATGAGCGAACCGACCGATATCACACCCGAAGAGATCATGGTTTTTTGCATCGCCCGCCAGGTGAGCGACGGGGAAATCGTGGCGCAGGGTTTGGCCACTCCGCTGGTGGCAGCAGGATACCTGCTCGCCAGGTCGCTGCACGCACCCAACCTCTATTTCACCTCGGCAATAGGTCAGGGAGTTTGCCGCCAGCCTGCCCCACTCGGTCTGACCCGCATTGAAGCCTTATGGCTGGACCGATCGATTGAACAATGTCGGTTTTGTGAGAGCTGCAGCGGACCTGCTTCCGAGGCTGCAGCCAAAGGAGTTTTTTCGCCCCGCTCAGATCGACGCCGCCGGCAACTTCAACAATATCGCTTTTGGGCAGGATTATCGAAAACCGCGCCTGCGTCTGCCAGGAACCGGGGGAATCCCAGACGTAACGACTTATATCCACGAAATTCACCTGTACGTACCGCGCCATTCTCGAGTCACTTTTGTGGAGAAACTGGACTTCCTCTCCGGTTTGGGACATCATCCAGATCGACGCTGGGGTGCAGGGCCTCAATACCTGGTGAGCGACCTGGGTCAATTCGATTTTAAAGGACACGACCCATTCGGAAAGCCGTGCATGCGGCTTACCAGCTTTCATCCAGGGACCACCATCGAGCGAATCCAGGCGCGTACCGGTTTCGAGCTGGAGATTTCGCCGGAAGTTTGTCCCACACCGCTGCCTTCCGTTGAAGAACTCCGTCTGCTGAGAGAGGAAATTGATCCGTTGGGGATTCGGCGGCTGGAATCGCTCAGTGGAGGGCCTCGGCGCCAGCTGCTGCACGAGATCATCGCAATCGAAAACAAAATGTCTGCATCGAATTAGTGTTCCGGTCCAGAAAAATTGCTGCGTCCTGATCAGATGCCTTCAGTTCTTGAATGGAACCCTTTCGGAAATAATCCAAAGATGCGCTAAAATAAGTGCATGGATTATCGGAGGAGCCGCCCTTTCGCCTGGCTCAGAATACTGACTGCGGCGATTATATTGCTGTTATCCACGCCTGTTCAAATTGCCTCCGCTCAGGATAGCGGCAATCCTAATTCTGATCCATCGGAAAAAGCCAGGTTATTGCTCAGCCAGCTCACCCCGGAAGAAGCGCGTCGGTCAGCTGTTCCTGGTGACATTTGATGGCGCCGCCGTCAGCCCCGATCTTCCGATCTACGACTTGATCCACAATCATCACGTCGGTGGGATCATCCTGCTCGCCAAGAAAGATAACATCCTCCCGCTCAACAGCGATCCAAGCTCCGTACCCGGACAGGTGTTAAGCCTCTCTCAATCGCTGCAGGAAACCGAATGGGACGCCTCCATCGACAGCCAGATCAACCCATCATCAGGGTTAAGTTTCCTGCCGAACTATATCCCTTTATTCATCTCAACGATCCAGGAAGGTGATGGTTCACCTTTCGACCAGATCTTAAGCGGGCTGACCGAGATCCCCAGTCCAATGGCTCTTGGCGCGACCTGGGAGCCTGAACTGTCATCCCAAATCGGAATGGTACTGGGAAAGAGCTTTCAGCCATTGGGATCAACCTGCTCCTGGGTCCGACGCTTGATGTGCTCGAATTGCCTCCTTTAGAAGTCACAAAGAACCTGGGCACTCGCACTTTTGGCGGCGACCCTTATTGGGTTGGAGAAATGGGCCGGGCTTACATTCGCGGTTTGCATACCGGAAGCAGCGGTAAGCTTGCCGTTTCAGCGAAGCATTTCCCTGGACACGGTGGCTCCGACAGGCTCCCGGAAGAAGAAGTCGCGACCGTCCGAAAATCCTTGGATGAGCTTAAAAAGCATCGATCTGGCCCCTTTCCTTGCAACAACCGGGAATGCATTATCAGCTGAAGAGACCGCTGATGCTCTGCTGTCCTCACATATTCGCTACCAGGGTCTTCAGGGCAACATCCGGGCAACCACCCGCCCGGTCAGCCTGGATCCGCAGGCATTGAGCCTGTTGATGGAACAACCCGGTCTGGCAAACTGGCGCGAGAACGGTGGAATCCTGATCAGCGATGATCTGGGAAACATGGCTATTCGCCGCTTTTACGAGCTGACCAACCAGACTTTTGATCCTCGCCGGGTGACATTGAATGCCTTCCTGGCCGGGAACGACATCTTGTATGTCGCAGATTTCTCAACCAGCAACAATACAGATTCCTATTCAGAAGCGGTCCGAACATTAGAATTCTTCGCCCAGAAATATCGTGAAGGATGCGGCTTTCGCACAGCGGGTGGACAAATCTGTGCAGCGCATTCTGACGTTGAAAATACCGCATCTATCCCGATTTCGATATAGAGAGCGTCCTCCCTGATCCGGATGCGCTTCAGGAAGTCGGGCTGGACAAGGAAACAACATTCGAGGTGGCTCGCAGCGCAGCAACGCTGCTCAGCCCTTCTCAGGCCGAGCTGGATACCATAATTCCAGATCCTCCTAACCAGAATGACCGGATCGTTTTTGTCATAGATACTCGAACTGCTCAACAGTGTTCGTACTGCCCGCCAACCCCAACGCTGAGATCTTAAATCCCTTCAAGACGCGGTCATCCGTCTCTACGGCTCTCAAACCGGCGGTCTGGTGTCCATCAACAACCTATCGTCCTATTCATTTGATGACCTCGAAGAGCTTCTAAATGCCAGCGCCGACCAGCCTGACCTGGAGCGCGACCTGAATCGAGCGAATTGGATCGTGATGGCCATGCTTGGAGACAGCGGAAACATCTCTTCATTCGAGATATTGAAGCGATTTCTGGCAGAGCGGCCTGATCTCTTTCAGCAAAAACGGCTGATCGTCTTTGCGATGACTGCACCCTATTATCTGGATGCAACCAACATCTCGAAGCTGACTGCTTATTACGGTCTATACAGCAAAGTCTCGCCGTTTATCGACGCAGCGGCATACCTGCTTTTTGGAGAGCTCAGAGCGACCGGCTCTCCGCCTGTTTCGGTTCCTGGGATTGGATACGATCTAAACGATGCGCTCTTCCCAGACCCGGGTTTTACGATCCCGCTTGAATTTGATATCCCATCACCCCAACAGGTGATCACAGGAACGACCACTCCAGAGCCGCTCCCGCCGCCCGAGTATCGAATTGGCGACATGGTCCCACTGCGAGCCGGTATGATTTACGACTTTAACGGTAATCCGGTCCCCGATGGGACCCCGTAAATTTTATTTTTTCCTATGGAAATGAGCTCACAAGCATTCGGCAGATAGCCTACACCCAAAAAGGGATCGCCCGCACAACCTATGCGATTGTCAGCCCTGGGATCCTTGAGATCACTGCTGAAAGCGAGAGCGCCCGCTCCGCAACCCTGAATCTGGATATCCCGCTTCCGAACGGTGTAGTTGCTACGCTGACGCCGACGCTCGAGCCGACCAGCACCGCGACTCTCCTTCCATCCACGGCCACACCTCAACCTCCGATCACCCCAACACCCGAACCGGAGCTTCCGCCTCAGCCCGGGCTGAATGAATGGCTTATCGCTGTCCTGATATCGCTTGGGCTTTCTTTCGGCATCTACAGGCTTGCAGCCCAGGTAGGCAGCCTTCGCTGGGGAATTAGAGCTGGATTCTTGTCCCTGATCGGTGGTCTGCTGGCTTACTCCTACCTGGCGGCTGAGCTCCCCGGCAGCCGGAAGCTGCTGGATTTCTCAGTATCATGGAGTATTTTTATCGTCTCAGCAGGTGGGATCATGATTGGGCTGGCAGCCGCCCTTTGCTGGCGAGCTGCTGAGAATATCCTCAGGCGCCGCAAGTCCAAAAAGGATGAACCGTATCAGCGGAATAATGTAGCTGCCAGGCTGATCAGCATTGCTGCTGCCGACAGCCAGATCAAAGCTCGCTCGACCGGGGAAGACAACAGGTCGAAGATCGAAGGGGACGGCAATAATTTGCCTGGTTTTGTAACAGGATCCCAGCTGCCTAATAACGCATCCCGGAATGCGGCAACGCTTTCTGGCCTCTCATCAGGATGCAGACTCATCGCCCACAGCACAGCCCGCTCCGTCTTCTGGCTCAGCTCCGGATTGATCTGGCGAGGAAGCGTCAGTGCATTGGGATTCAGGAAAGCTCTCTGGCTTCCAGCGGTGGTTGGTTCGTCAGCAGGTGGTAGAGCGTTGCGCCGAAAGCATAGATATCGCTGCGTGCATCGGTATGTCCGGTGTCTCCGCCGTACTGCTCCAGCGGTGTGTAGAGTGCTGTGCCTCTCCCCTGCAGGATTGTGATGGTCACTTCATCCAGTGCCAGGATTTTCACCAGGCCAAAATCGACCAACTTCACCAATCCGGAAGGGGTAAGCTTCAGGTTGCTGGGCTTGATATCCCGGTGCAGGATCGGGGGGTCCTGGTTGTGCATGTAGGAGAGCGCATCGGCAATCTGGCTGGCCCAGTTCAAGACGTCCCGCTCAGCGAGAAAACCACCCTTCTGCTCTGGCATCGTTAATCATGAGCCGCAGGTCTTTTCCTGGAACATAGTCCATCACCAGGTAATCCCGGCCTCCGGCTGAGAAAAAATCTGAAACTTTAGGCAGATTGGGATGATCTAACCTTGCGAGAACGGTTGCCTCGCGCAGAAACTGATCGCGGCGCCTCGCGCAGAAGCTCTGCCGACAGGCTGCGGTCGTGCTCGACCTCCTTCAGTGCGCATTGGCGGCCTTCCAGACGCAGATCATCGGCCAGATAAATGCTCCCCATTCCTCCCTGGCCAATAATATTTACGATTCGATAACGGCCGCGCAGGACTTCAGCGGTTTTCAGCGGCGTAGGCATATCATTTTTTGAAGTGCTTTCTTTCCTCATCTTCTGGTTGAAATAATCCGACCAGGAGTGTAAGACCGGCGAGAATTTATGATATTATACCCGTGGAGGCGTTGCAATGGCGAAATACAGCGATGAGGTCCCATTCCTGGTCGCCCAATCCGGCCCATTGAACGGTCAAAGATGGGCGCTGCACAAGGAATTTATCCTCGGCCGGGAGGATAACTGCGACATCGTAATTTCAGACCGCCAGGTTTCCAGACACCATGCCCGCTTCCAAATAGTTCCTGACGGCGTCCTCCTTGAGGACCTCGGTAGCAAAAACGGCACCCATCATAACGGCACCCCATTAATTGCCCCCGTCTATCTGCAAGATGGAGACACCATCCAGATCGCGCTGGCTCAGCGATTTGTTTTCTTGAGCTCAGACTCGACCATTCCGCTTGAAAACCAACCATCCGAGATTCTTGACCTCATTACCCCACCCGGAACGACTCCGCTTGCTCCATCGGAAGCCAGGCGCTTGTTCCTTGAGAAAAAATCCCGGCGGGTATATATCCGAACCTCGGTTGGCGAAAGTCGGATCAAAGAAAAGGAAATTCTCCACCTCTTTCTGCATCGCAGTTCCGACTGCTTGAGGTGCTGTATGACAACCAGAGCCGGGTCGTCACCCGGCCGGATCTTGTCTCCGTCGTTTGGGGTGAAGGCCAGGCTTTCGATATTTCGGAACAGGCGCTCGATGCCCTGGTCCGGCGCCTGCGCGACCGGATTGCACGCATCGATCCGTCACACGAGTACATTGTTACGGTACGCGGCCACGGTTTACGCCTCGAAAATCCTCCGCTTTAGGGTAGCAGGTCTATCTACCCTGACTCCATATTTCGCTTCATATTAAAACGTATCGCCAGTCGGTGGGCAGATTTTACGTGCTCAGCTAAATGCTTGTCCTGGCTGTTTTGAATCTGAAGTGCGAAATTTGCCAAAAGGTCTAAAAATTCCTGGGTGATGGCTTCCTTATGCCCTTCCAGGAACGCTTGACGGGATTCGTCCGATTCTAACTCCAGGTATTCCTGAACCAGGGCGACTTCCGGTGGTTGGGCCTGTGCTTTTTCCATGAGATCAGCAATTTGCTGAAGCTTGCCCGATCTATCAAAGTCGCCTTTGCTCCTGGCTTCCTTAAGCATTGCATCCAATTCATTGATAAAAATCTCGTCGATTGCCGGGAGGACTTGCCCAATTGCTTCTTCAATTCGATCCGTCTTCAACAGCGCCTCAATGAGCTCGTGGCTTTCCTGCCGGTGTGCTTCAACCTGACGGTCGATTTCTTGGGTCAGGTCGAGCAGTTTCGTTCGCAGCTCCACCAGTCGATCTCTACCATCGCCGCGCGCCCGGTCAATCCGCTCGCTTAGAAGTTGAAAAAAACTGTAATCTAATGCCGGCCTGGCCAGGCTGACCAGCGCGTTCAGACGCGTCTCGTTCGGTGCTTTTTCCAACAGCTCAAGCATTCTTTCCCGGGTGAGGTTTTGGCCGGCATCCTGCAGGTCCTTCATCGCCGTTTCGATCTCAGCTGACTGGGCTTTGAGCTGTTTTCCATAGGTGGTCACAGGCAGCAGGCTTCGCTGCAGCTCGACGAGCTGTTGGGCAGATTCTCGATCTCCGCCAGCCATTGCCGCTTCTCCCAATTTGTTCAGGAGCATGAAGAACTCCTGGTCGATGATCTCATCCTCCTGCCTGGCAATTTCCACCCGCGTTCGCTTCATCTTTCGCACTTGCCAACCGCTGCAGCAAGCTCAAGCGTTGTTGTTGGGCCTGGATCATCTCCCTCGTGATTCCGTCCGCTTCAAGGACTCGCTCAACAAGACCCTGCATCGTAAGCGTGGATTGAACGTTAAATAAAGTATCCTTTGCGCTTTTCCTGCGGCAGTGCATTGATGACCTGGTTGATCAGACCACCGATAATCCGTTCCTGTTCGTTACGCGGTAAGCCGATCTCGGCAGGCACAAAGCTGAGCAGAAGCTCTTTTTCCGGATCATGATAAATGACCAGGGTGGAGAGGTTTCCCTGAAATCCACATACCTGGCACTGGATCAGGTTGTATGCACCAGAAAGCAAACGCTGCTTTGCGGATGGGTCAGTATTCACGTCAAAGAGCTGCTGAACATCAGCAACAAGTGGTTGACGGCAGTTGGGACAATTCACTTGCATTTTCGGCATTCGGGTCTCCCTAAAAAAATAGATTAGTACATCTGGCTGCGCAGTTCAGTCCGTTCGCGCGGCAGCGAAAAACAAATCCGGGCTCCTTCCCCCGGTTTCGGATCAACCCAGATCCGACCCCCATGCGCTTCAATGACTGCTCGGGTAAGATAAAGCCCTAATCCCGCACCCTTCGTCGTCTTCGCAGCCTCAGATGAGCGGTAAAAACGGTCAAAGACATGCGGCAGGTCGCTGATTGCGATCCCTGGACCCTGATCGCTCACACAAACAACCACCTGGTCCGGGCGGACCTGCCCTTGGATCCGTATCTCCCCTCCGTTCGGGGAATACTTCAATTGCATTCGAAATCAAGTTGGAAAAGACCTGCGCCAGCCGATCCTCATCGCCCACAATAACCGGGAACCCGGCTGGAAAATCGACGCTGATCTTGTGGCGGTCTGACTGCGTCTGCAGCCTCTCAGACATCCGCACAGCAAGATGATCCAGGGCGACATCGCAAAGGCTGATCGAAAGCGTTCCCGACTGCAGACGGGTTGCGTCCAACAGGTTTTCGATCAATCCAGTCAGCCGGTCGGCTTCTTCTTCGATCACTTCCAGGCTGTCGCTGATGACATCCCGTTCCCAGACGGCATCCTCACGGCGCAAGGTGCTTACATATCCTTTGATCAGCGCCACCGGTGTTTTTAATTCGTGGCTGACGACCGAGATAAATGTGCTTTTTAATTCGTCAGCTTCGCGAAAGCGAGTGATATCCCGGACAGAAGCGATCACATTGACCAGAGAGTCCTCTGGAGAAAGCAAGGGTGAGTAAGTAACCCCTACCGGCAGGGGCTGTTTTTCTTCTCGCTCCAGGTCGCCTTCTACATATAGAGTGGCATTTGGGGTTAATGGCCAGCCTCCCAATTCAGCCTGTTCCAGGCTCAGGCCATCCTTTTGAGATGCCCAGCGAATGATTTCAGAATGATTGGAACCGAGGATCTCCTGGACAGGTTTCCCCAACATGCGCGAGAGCGCCGGATTGCAGTGTTCGACAGTGTGATCGGCTGAAAGGATCAGAATTCCATCTGCCAGCGAATCAAGCAGCGCAGCCAGCCTTTTTTCTTCCTTCCGGATTTGAGTATAAAGCTGGGCGTTTTGAACGGCGATTGCCGCCTGGTCTGCAAAACTCTGCAAGAGCGCTTTGTCGTTTGTCGAGAAAATCCCCAGATAATTACGAAAGATGAACAGCAGACCAATAAGCTTATTGCGAGCGATCAAGGGCAGCGCAACTCCGCTTAGTAACCCCAGGCTTGCGGAACGGGTCAGGTTTTGCAACAGCCGATTTATCTCCGGCAGCTCGTAGCGCGCTGGCTCCTCATGCTCTGAGACTGTTGCAACAAGCGGCTCAAGCTGGCGCAAAAACGCCGGTGGAATCCCCTGTGAAACGGCTACGTGCCAGCCAACCTGCATCTCGCGCAAAGCAATCAAGCCTGCCTGTCCGGCAAGCATCTCTATCGAAATATTTAAGATCCGCGCCAGCACTTTACTGAGGTCAAGCTCCTGGGTGATGGCGCGCGAAATCTCAAGCAGATAATCCCGTTGGCGGACGCGTAAATCAGGGAGCAAGGACGTAGGCCTCAGAAGATTTCGAATTCGATGTCGGCTTCGCTTACCTGGAGCGCATCTTCAAAGATTTCCATTGCTTCGTCAATTTTATGACGAGTGACATTCAGAGGGGGAGCTAACCGGATCACACTCGACCCGCATCCCAGAAGCAGTAAACCGCGCAGAAATGCATTATCCACGATCAAATCTCGCAGTTTTGAATCCGGCTCTTTGGAATCAGGATCTTTAATAAATTCAATCCCAATCATTAAGCCTTTCCCGCGTACCTCTCCAATCGAAGGGTGCTGGAGCATCATTTCATTAAGGATTCCCATCAAATAATCGCCCATATCGGCGGCATTCTGCATGTAGCCGTTATCGATGAGGTCAATGGTCGCCAAAGCAGCGGCGCATGCCAATGGATTTCCACCGTAGGTATTACCGTGTGCGCCTTTCTTCCAGGTGACCACTTCTTCTTTTGCAAACATGATACCCAGCGGCATACCGGAAGCAATCCCTTTTGCCGTGCAAACAATGTCCGGCTCCACGCCAAAATGCTCGATTGCCCACCATTTCCCCGTCCGACCCATCCCGGACTGGACTTCATCGGCGATAAGCAGGATCTTATGACGGTCGCAAAGCTCGCGCAGCGCAGGAAAGAAACCTGGCGCAGGCACGACATAACCCCCTTCGCCCTGGATCGGCTCGACTAGGATTCCAGCCACATCTTCCGGCGGGAGCAGGTGACCCAGGATTTGTTCCTCGATGTACCGAACAACTGCCGCTCCATATTCCTCGCCGGGCTTTGTCTCAAGGAGCGGTCGGTACGGATCAGGAAACGGCACGTGCACAACACCGCTCATCAACGGGTAAAAATCGCGATGGTAGACCGGCTTGCTGGCAGTGAACGAGACGGCTCCCATCGTCCTCCCGTGAAATCCGCCCAGGAAACCAATGAACTCGGTTGCGCGAGTGTGCTGACGGGCAAGCTTGATCGCGGCTTCAACGCTTTCCGTGCCAGAATTGGTCATAAAGGAGATCGCGTTGTTCAGGAAAGGAGCGATTTCGTTGATCTTCTCGCCCAGTTCCACCCATTTTTCATGGTAGAAATCCGAAGAAATATGGATAAATTTTTCAGCCTGATCCTGGATAGCCTTGACGACTGCCGGATTGCTGTGTCCGGTCGAAACCACAGCGATCCCGGCTGCGAAATCGAGGAAACGATTGCCGTCAACGTCCCAGACTTCAGTCCCTTTGCCATGATCCATCACAAACGGATAACCGCGCGGATAAGACGGGGAGATTACATCGTGATCTCGCTTTACAAGCGCCCGAGCTTTGGGACCTGGCAGGTTCATAATTTCCATATTTTTCCTCCTGAATGTGCTGTCACAGAGAATGTCCCCATAGATATGAAAGAAGCGGAGACAAATCAGCCTGAGAATTATACCGCACCTTCACATCCCAAAACCAGCCGTGCGGCGCTGATCATGATGAATGACAGGCGGAGAACATGATCTTCAACAGTGGTTGAACGCGCGAGGCTGCCCGAAAATCAGCGGTATAATCAGTCCGCCATGTCTCCGGAAGAAAGCCGACCCTCTCCAACTTCAGCCATGTTCAGCTTTGAGATTCAAGCCCGCCAGGGTCGCGCTCGAGCTGGATTATTTCGAACGCATCATGGTGTTTTAGAGACGCCTGTTTTTGCGCCTGTCGGGACGCAAGCAACCGTAAAAGCCGTTTCACCAGCGCAGCTGGAAGAGATTGAAGCATCTCTGATCCTTGCGAACACCTACCATCTTTACTTACGTCCAGGCGACGAGCTGATTGCCGAGATAGGCGGGCTGCATGAATTCATGCGCTGGCCCAAACCCATCCTCACTGATTCCGGCGGTTACCAGGTCTTCTCGCTGGCCGATTCTCGCCGCGTAGACAAAGACGGAGTGAACTTCAAGAGTCACATCGACGGTTCCCTGCACCGCTTCACGCCGGAGAAAGCGATCGCGATCGAGGAAAACCTGGGTGCAGATATCATCATGGCATTCGACGAATGTTCTACACCGTCGGACCGGGCATACAATGAACGAGCGTTAGAACGCACGCACGCCTGGGCTGAACGCTGCCTGCAGGCGAAAACCAGACCTGACCAGGCGCTTTTTGGAATCGTCCAGGGAGGTATTTTTCCAGACCTGCGCGAGCGATCTGCTGGCTTTATCTCAAGCCTGGGCTTTCCCGGGCACACGATCGGCGGCCTTTCGGTTGGTGAAACCAAAGCTGAAATGCACGCCGTGCTGGATGTCGTGGATCATGCACTGCCTGATGATAAACCGCGTTATTTGATGGGTGTAGGAACCCCTCAGGACCTGGTGAATGGCGTTTTGCGGGGTGTGGATATTTTCGACTGCGTTCTGCCGACGCGGCTGGCACGTCACAACGCAGCGATGACCCGAAAGGGTCGCTTGAACCTGATGAATGCAGCTTTCGCTCGCGATCGGCTTCCCATAAATTCGGACTGCTCCTGTTATACCTGCCGCCAGTTCAGCCGGGCGTATATCCGACATTTAATCGTTAGCCGTGAAATGCTTGCCGCAACCTTGCTCTCCATTCACAACCTCCATACACTGATTGACCTTGCTCACCAGATTCGCACAGCAATTCTCACGGATTGTTTCGATCAATTTGCCGGAGATTTCCTGTCCGGTCAGGCTCTGGTGGATTAATGTCCAGGAAAAGCGCTCTCGAGCTGGTCGCCGCGATAATTATCCACCAAATATCTTAAAGAACAGGCATCGACCCATCATTATGACTCTTTTTCAATCCATTCTGCTCGGCATCGTTCAGGGACTTACAGAATTCCTGCCCGTTTCCAGCTCCGCCCACCTTGTGCTTGTCCCCTATCTGCTTGGTTGGGAGCTGCCGGAAATAGAGACGTTCATTTTTAATGTCCTGGTACAGGTCGCCAGCTTGATTGCGGTGATTGCGTACTTCTGGCATGATCTGACCGATATTTTCAGATCTGTAATTCGCTGTTTGCTCCACAAGAAACCTTTTGCCGAGACCGAGGCTCGCCTCGGCTGGCTGCTCATCCTTGCGACGATCCCGGCTGGATTGATCGGCCTGAGTTTAAAAAGCAGTGTTGAGCGTGCTTTTGCCAGCCCTCAGATCACAGCGTTCTTCTTAATGATCACAGCCGGAATGTTGATCGCGGCTGAGAAGCTCAGCTCACGAGCTGCGTTGAAGGACGAGCCGGGTTGGCGCGATGCCCTGTGGATAGGGCTTGCCCAGGCGGTCGCCATTTTTCCGGGGATCTCTCGTTCTGGCTCGACGATAACCGGAGGAATGCTGCCGCGGTCTACCTCGTCAGGCCTCTGCGCGCTTTGCATTCCTGATGTCAATCCCGATTATGCTTGCCGCCGGTCTGGCAGCCTGCGTGGACCTGGTTGACCTTAATGGGAACCTGTCGGTTCCTGCTGTTTTCATCCCCGGATTCATCGCCTCTGCAGTTGTCAGCTATTTTTCAATCCGCTGGATGCTCAGCTTTGTCGCCCGACGACCGCTGTATATTTTTGCGATCTACTGTTTTTGTTTCTCATCCCTGGTCTTCATCGTCAGCGCAGTGCGCTGAACATGCCGTTCCGACCTTTTCATCCAATAATTACGGGGTTATTTCAAACGGCTGGATGTTCACTGGATTTCTGCCGCTGGGATTGTGAAGTGAAAAGTCGTTCCCTCATTCTCCTGACTTTCGAACCAGATCCTTCCCCCCTGCATCTCGATCAGGCTGCGTGTGATCGCTAAACCCAGTCCAGTTCCGGGAGCCATATCCCTGGCGTGATCGGCTCGAAAATATAGCTGGAAAATTTTCGCCTGGTCTTCCTCCGCAATCCCAATCCCACGATCCTAAATCCAGACATGGACGAGCTCCAGGTTGCCGGTCTCGCTTTCAGTTCGAACATACCGCTTCGCTCCGATCGTGATTTGTCCGCTTTCAGGCGTGTATTTATGCGCATTGCTCAGCAGATTTGTGACGATCTGATTGAGGCGCGACGGATCAGCCCATAAAGATGGGAGGTCGTCCTCGAGCACGATCGCCAGCTGCTGACTCTTTTCTTCAATCTGCCTGGATAGCGAGCTGACGACTTCATCAAGGACCTGGCTTAAGTTCAGAGCCCGATAATTCAGGCTCAGGTTGCCTACCTGAATTTTTGTCAGATCGTTCAAATCGCTCACAATGGTATTCATCCGATCGACATTTGAGCGTACGGTCCCTAAAAAACCAGACTGCATCTCGTTTACTGGACCAGCCATTCCTCCTGCAACAAGCTCGGTGTAGCCTTTAATCGAAGCCATCGGGTTCTTAAGCTCATGGGCCACAAAAGATACAAATTGCGATTTCGCCATGTTCGCAGCCTTCACCTCCTCATATAGCCTTGCGTTTGCAATTGCGATGGCGGCGTGATCGCTGAGCCTCGTTAAAAATCCCAAAAGCGTCGCCGGATCTGGATACTTCGCCCGGCTCTCAAGAAACAGAATCCCGATGATCTTCTTCTCTCGGCAGATTGGGGTCGCCAGCTGCGATCGGGCGCCATTTAGCAAGCATTCTGCTTCCAAAGTGCCATCAAGCTCCGTGAGCGTTGGACGACCAGTCTCTGCAGCTCGACGAATGATCTTCAAGCTGGCAATCTTTTCCGATTTACCTTCCTGGAGGAATTGAAAGGCATCCATCTCCTCTTCATATCCCTGGAAAGCCATCACCCGAACAACAGGCTCTTCCCAGGCGCCGACCAGACCTGCCCTCGGCGCCGGATTGGCGCATCGCCCATTTTAAAGTAAGCCTCATTGCCCGCTCGATGTCCAGGCTGTCGTTCAGCTCATGGTCAATGCGCTGCATGACCGAGAGTTCCTCTACGCGAGCCGCTAACGCCTGGTCAGTGAGCGTGTAGAGCCGGGCGTTTTCCATCGCAATCGTCGCCTGGCTTATGAATGCTGTCAGCAGCTCCTGGTCGGAGCTTGAAAAAGGAGAGCCATCTTCTTTATTGATCAGTTCAATCACCCCTATCATCCGATCCTGGATCCGCATCGGGACCTGAATCAGGTTCAAAGCCTGAGGTTTCGTGCATCCATCATTTTGATCGAGCCAATCAACCCGTTCTTTGGTGTCATTTTCGATCACAACCTGGCCTGTTCGGAGTGCATCATAGGCTATCCTGGTATCTGCAGGCAACCGTTCCCCGAGTTGTCCAGTTTTTATTTTTCCGCATGCCGCTTCTAAGATCAGCTCATCGCTCTGAGGATCGATCGTGAACAGGTACCCGGCTTCGGTGCCGATCAATTCTGATGCACCGCTCAAAGCCTGGTTCGCCAGCGCGCCCGCCTCCAGGGTCGAATTCAGGGACAGGCTGATTTCATTCAACTTTGCCAGCTGGCGAGCACGCTTTTCAAATTCGGCCAGCGAGCGGGCCTTAAGAATCGCCCCAGAAGCCTGGTCGGCAATTGCCTGAAGCATACTTCTATGATCTTCTGTAAAAATGATCCCTGGATCACGGCTCGAAACGCTGATAACCCCGATCGTCGCCTCACCCGCATTAAGCGGGACTCCCATCCATGAAAATATTCCCTTGGTTAAGGGAATCAGCGAGCGCCGTCGACATTCACGCTCATAATCATCGGTCACCATCCAGCGCTGAGTGGTTATGACTTCCCGCTCCAGCCCCTGCCCTGTTGGGATCGCCCGGTTTTCGTTTTCCTTCAGCCTTTCATCATTTTCCAGATAGAAAACATTTCTGATCGCTCCTGTTTCGGCATCCAGGAGATAGATGCGGAAATTTTTTGCTGGCAGTACATGACTTGCTTGAGTCGCAAGCATCTCCAGGACGTCATCAAAGGTCATCGTGAAGCTGACTCCCTGGGCAACCCTGGTCAGTACATTCAGTTCACGTGCATATCGATCTGCATCAAACGCGAATTGGGCGCGCTCAACCGCTAAAGCTGCCTGGTCGCTGATGCTTTCCAGGACCTGCAAGCATTGCCCATGATACGGCTCTCCGGATTTCCTCTTCCCCGCAGCAATCCAGCCAGCCAGCCGGTCGGCTCCTTGAAGTGGGATAAACAGGTCCGCGTTCAGCAGGTGAAGCCTGGCCCGTTCCCCCTTGGACAACTCGGTCATCTCAAGCAGATCAGACAGATGCACAGCATGATTTTTTTGGGCTAGCGACTGCACAATCCGGCTGGAAGCCGCAAATCGGATATCGCTGCTTGGCCTGCCGCTTTCATTAAACAACGCAATGTAATGTCCATTTCGCGAATCCAGAATATAAATATGAGAAGATTCAGGAGCGGCAGCCTTATCGACTGCTCTCTGAAGAGCTGTGCTGATTTGGTTAAGATCTGACGATCTTGCCAGCTCGCACCCCAAGTCTTTCTGAATCTGAAAAATTGACTGGTTTTTTCTCACCAGCGGTTCAAATGTCTTTTTCAGGAATCTGGAAAAAGGAGTGAGACCAAGGACTGCAAGAAATGCAAGCATCCCTGCAATCGTTAGTGAATGGGTTCGAAGCGCCTGGCCAGCCAGCAGGCTTATTCCTCCAACCAGCAAGAAAAAACCAGCAACCGCAAATCCTCCCGCCAGAAAGAACATAAACAATCGCCTGGCGGTCAATTCTTTTACCGTCAGGTGGGCGCGTGCAAAAGAAAAAGCTGAGACGATCGGGATTAAATCGCGCGAGAGCATGGCTTGATGATTCTAAACCGGATCATGCCCCCATCAGTTATCAGACCTGAAAGCTCACCGGACGCCGAATTTCTCCAGGTAGTCATCTGTGGCCGCTTGATGACCCACATCCCTTTGGGCGCGTTCCGACAGGAACCACTTGTGCTCAAGCACCTGGCAGTACAGCTCAGCGGTCGTCATATTCGGATCGACAAGCGGTTGCAGCCGAGCTACCACGGGCGCATAAACGTTTTCCAACCAATGAAACGCCGCGACGCTCAGCGGCACGCTGCGGTTATTGGATTGGGATTGGGTGGCGCGCTCTTCCTGAATCTCATTCATCATCTTGCGTGCCTGCATCTCCTCAACATCCAGTCCGGTCAGGTTGTTAAGCTGGTCGCGGTGAAAGTTTCGGTCGGTGACAAAGACGCGCAGGCGAAGCTGGCTGCCGTTCTCGAGCGTTGCAAGCTCGACATTTCCGACGGAATAACCCAGCTCATTCAATGCTCGAATGCGGTCCTGGATGTGATAATGCTCGTTCGGCTGGATGGTGTCCTCGTGGGTAATTTCCGCCCAAAGCTGCTGGTAACGACGTTGGATATATCGGCCGGCTTCTGCAGCTGGTACATCCATATTGATCAGCAGACCGGATGCCTGAAGATCTTTCAGCTCGACGCTTAGGTTTTCAGACATGATCTGAAGATCGTGAAACCGAAGCGTTGGGGAGAAATAACCTTCATGGTATTCTGCCGTCTCTGCGTCAACCAGGTAGGCCTGCAGAGCCCCGGCGTCACGCCGGAACAGCGTGTTCGACAACGAGCAGTCGCCCCAATAAAAGCCAGCCAGGTGAAGCTGGACCAAAAGCCCGGCAATGGCATCCAGCAGGTGCATCCGGTATCTCTCAAAACCCTGGCTCATGAAAAGCATCCGATATGGGAGCGAATTTTCGAGGAAGCGAGTGATCAGGATGCTTCGCCTCCCCAGGCGAGTGTTGGTCTCGGCAAACCCGGCAGGAACGACCGATGGGAGATGGGCTTCCTGTGCCAGCAGCAGGACCTGGTATTCCCGCTCTGCCGATCCGAGATGCAGCTCTTTAACGGCATAAAGCACTCCGCCGTAATTGACGAATACGACCGGGTGCCTCGAAAGGCCACGGGGTACCTCTTCAAGCCGAGCAACCTGACCCTCCCACTCCGCAAGCGGGAGGTCCCAGGGCAGATCGAGAAAATCCGGAACGCCGGGCCGCAGGGTTATTTCTGCAGGATAAGCCATCAAAGCAATATTCTACCCCGAATGGTTGCTGAGCGTGATTATTCCACCAATTCTCTTGCCTGCTCGATATACGCCAGGCTCTGGTGGCGGAAATAAGTGGTATAGAGCGAGGCGTAATTGCCGCCTCGTTTCAACAGCCCTTCATGATCCCCCTCTTCAATAATTTTCCCGTCCTCGAGGACAATGATCCGGTTCGCAGCTTTTACTGTTGATAGTCGATGGGCGATCAGGATGCTGGTGGTGTCCGCCAGGATCATGGCCAGCGCCTGCTGGATCTGCCATTCGGTGAATGGATCGATGCTTGCTGTCGCTTCGTCGAGGATAAAGATCGCTGGTTTCTGGATCAAAACCCGCATCAGCGAGACGAGCTGGCGCTGCCCCATCGAAAGTTTTGAGCCTCGTTCGCCGACCTCGGTTTCCAGGCCCATCGGGAGCGACTCCAGCCACTCTCCATCTCCGATCCGCTGAGCGATATGTCGGATCTCTTCGTAAGCAGATTCATCAGGACGCGCGTAGCAGATGTTCTCTGCAACAGTACCGGCAAACAAGAATGGGATTTGGGATACGATCCCCAGCCGGGATCGATATTGATGCAGATCGAGCGAGCGAATATCCACTCCATCGAGGCAGATTCGTCCCTTTTGGAATTCATAAAAACGGGCAATCAGCTTGGCGATCGACGACTTTCCAGCCCCGGTGTGCCCAACCAGCGCGATCGTCTCACCAGCCGCGATTTGCAGGTTGAAATCGCACAGCACAGGCTCTTTGTCGGAATATCGAAACCAGATGCCATCGAAGCAAATCTCACCTTTCAGTTGAGGGACCGGACTCGGATTGATCTGCACCACCTGCGGCTCGGCGTCCATCAATCCAAACACCCGCTCGGACGCCGAAAGACCTTGCTGCACCTGCGCCCAAAATGCCGAGAGATTTAAGACCGGGAAAAAGAAACGGTCCAGGCTCTGAATAAATAAGAACCACGCCCCGGCAGTGACCACCCCTTCGGCGACGCTCAATCCACCAACAAAAACGAGCACGGCGGTAAAAATGCCTCCTAACGTGTTCAGCACCGGGAAGACCATGCCAAGCACCAACCCCCGGGTCACATTCACTCGATATGAAATTTGATTGGCAGCATTGAACTCGGAAAAAATGCTTGCTTCCTGTCGGAAATTCTTCGCCACGGCGATTCCGCTTACCGTCTCTTTGATCGTTGAGTTGACATTTGCCATGGCGCGCATTCCGGCGCGGGTTACCTCTCTGGCCAGATTGCGAAAGCCGACGGCGATCAAAAAAACCACTGGCAGGCATGCCATAAGCAGCAATGCCAGCTTCCATTCGATCGTGAATAAAATGATCCCTAAGAGAACTGCCTGGATGATCTGCGAAAACAAATCTGTGACCAGGACAATCATCTGGCCAAATTCCTGAGTATCGGATGTGATCCTGGAAACCACTTTTCCAGAGGCAAACTCGTCATAAAAAGAAAGGTCGTGGTCGGCTGCAGCCTGGAAAGCGTTTGTTCTCAATTTCCAGACGATATCCCCGACGATCCGTACAACCATCCGTCGCCTGCCCCAATTTGCCAGCCAGGTTACCAGACCTGCTGCAAAAACCAGCAGGCACAAAAGATATTCCGTCCGAACGGCAAATTCGGCTTGAAGCTCATCAACAATCCGTGCGACCAATACCGGTGTCAGCGCGCCTGCACCTGCAATTACCAGCAGGAGCACCGTGATCAGGCTTAACTGAACGGTGTATGGCCGGAAGTATCCCGCAATCCGGCGGAGAAGCTGGCTGTCTGAATACTGCCGGTCGTATCGTTCGGCGTCTAATCCGGAGAAAAAACCCATAGTCTACTCTCGAAAAATCCTTCGATAAGCTTCGGATGTCTTCATTAAGCCTTCATGCGACCCGAAGTCTTCGATCCGTCCATTGCGCAGGACGATTATCAGGTCTGCCCAGCGAATTTGTGATAATCGGTGGGTGATGATAAACGTCGTCCGCCCTTGCGCTGCGGAGAAGATGGCCCGTTGGATTTTATCCTCCGTCGCGCTGTCGATCGCGCTGGTCGAATCGTCCAGGATCAGGATCTTTGGGTCCGTCAGAAAGGCGCGCGCCAGCGCCAATCGCTGGCGCTGTCCTCCAGAAAGCGTGACGCCGCGCTCGCCGATCATGGTGTCATACCCATCATCAAATCCCTGGATAAATTCGTCCGCCTGAGCAGCCCGAGCAGCTGCGCGGATTTGCTGCTCGTCTGCATCAGGCAGCCCAAATGCGATGTTCTCGCGGATCGTCCTGGAGAACAGGAAAATGTCCTGTTCGATAATCGAGATGTTCCGACGGAGTGCTTCCAGGTTCCAATCGCGCACATCGACCCCATCGATCAGCACCTGTCCGGCCTGCACGTCATACGTCCGGTTAACCAGCCTGGCAAGTGAAGTCTTCCCCGAGCCAGTCTGGCCGACTATCGCAACCCTTTGCCCCGCTTTGACCTTGAAAGAGATCCCTTGCAGGATCGGATCCCCGCTGTCATAACTAAAAGCAACTCCCCTGAACTCGACATCGCCTTTCATCGGTCCCTGTGAACCGCTCAGATTCTGATCAAGGTTGTTCTCGCGGTTGATCAGGTCCAGGATGCGCTGCCCTCCTGAGATCCCCAGCGAGATTTGAGAATACGCAAATAATGAAGTGAAGGTTGGAAAACCGAAGAGCTGAATCAGCCCAAAATATGCCACAACCTGGCCGATTTCCAGTGCGCCCTGGTTGTACAGGATCAGCGAATGGAGCAAGCCGCCTGCTTCGGCAAAACCGAGCAGCAGAAGCGGGACAAAGCGGGCTTCGACATCTCCCTGGTGGATGAATGCATCCCGAAATCGACGGGCGTTGCTCCCGAAACGTTCTACCTCGCTTTGCTCCTGAGCCATACCTTTAACAGTTTCGATCCCATCGATTGCTTCAGCCAGACGGCTGTTCATCTCGC
This sequence comes from uncultured Chloroflexia bacterium, assembly GCA_963788305.1. Taxonomy (GTDB): domain Bacteria; phylum Chloroflexota; class Anaerolineae; order Anaerolineales; family UBA4823; genus UTCFX2. Next base: position 120,895 of record CAWBGK010000015.1, on the reverse strand, counting down.
CAAATGCCTTCCGCACATCGCCTGTTATAGGCTTGAGCTCGTTCAGATACTGCCAGAGTGCGAAAAAATACCCGATCATAAAGAGCAGTGGGGTCAGGATCAGGGCTGGATGATAACGAGGTGCGACTACCAGCGGCATGATCATGAAGATCGCCGAGCCAATCACAAGGTTCACCCCGGGGCTGAAGAGGAAATTGACTTCCCGGACATCATTCGTCGCCCGAGCCATGACATCCCCAATCGGCTGCAGGCTGTGAAAGGTCATGCTCTTCCCCAGCAAGCTTGTATAAAGCTCGTGGCGGATATCCCGCTCGATGCGCTGGCCTAAAAGCTCGGCGCTGAAATTTCGGCCAAATTGAAGCAGACCCTCGCACGACCTGGCTGCCGGCGATGATTAAAGCGATCGGAAGCAGCTCCTCAGTGCGGGGCGGTGTTTTCAGGATCTCGTCGAATGCCCGGCCTACTAAAATCGGGACCAGCGCGGCCAGAGCAGCATTTCCAACTGCCCCAACGACCAGTGAAACATCCAGATACCAATAATGCAGGGCATATGAAAGAATCCACCGAGCTGCGCTTCTCCGATCGGTGCGGAAAAGCTCGGGAGCCTTGAATTCCATTGCGATTGATTTCGTGACAGCTGACATCATAATAGCAGATCACCTTCAATAACGGCGGATCGGTCGCCGGCAGCTCGTTTTCTAAGTGCGGTTCATTTTTACTATCGTAAATCGCTTTCTTCGATTATCCGAAGGGATATCCTACCCCGGCTCAATTTCATCAGGAAATGGAAGTTGAGCGGCGACCTTATAATCTCCGTACTTGGGCAGCTTTTCCGGGGGAATTCGGCGAAGCCGCTCATGAGTCGGCGTCACCTTGTAAAAATTCCCATTGCGGTGAAGAAGCAAGATTGCCCGTCCCTTTCTTCGAAAGGTCCGCCGAACCATCTCAGAAAAACTCAGATATGCATCCCGCTCCTCAGGCATCCTTTCAAAGATCAGCTCGAAGGTTCGGATAAACTGCCTCAGGAATTCCTGGCTGACGACCTGCAGATTGCTGATCACCCAACACCGATCTTCGTATTCCCAGAAATAACCAAGGCCGATAAGCTCGCCCTTCCGGTTGATATACGGATAAAAAGGGAACGCCCGGCAGGCCAGCGAGCGGAATTCCCGCTGACAATAACGATGCCCCAGACAGGCGATTAAAACCTGGCCTTCAGGAGCGAGCGAAGCAAGCCGGGATGTCTCTGCGGGGGTCCTCCCCTCCCAGCGGTGCCAGAGGTTAGTGCTGGTCTGTAGAAATTCCCATTCCTCCAGGTAGGCAGTTGGCACCGCATGGCGGGTGTCGCAGCAAAATGGGACGCCCCGCTCGTTGTATGGGGCGCAGCGATCTCCACAATCGAATTCTGCAATCGGGGAATCAAAATCGGCGTAAAGCCGGCCAAAATCCTGGGGTGAAAATGCGGTCATAGAAGATTGGTGAAGGATACCACAGAATGTCGATCCAAAATCCAAAGCGAAGCCTGCGGATCATGCATCCATCCTGGGCTCCCCCGTCCTTGAGCTCCTGTTGGCAGGAAATCCTCATCCCTGGGTCGAGTATAATTCTCTGAAGCCATGATCCGCACCCGCTACCGTCGCATCACCTGGTTTTTCGCCCGATTATTGATCAGCATCGTCCTCTGGGATCTGTTATTCCCCCGCATCGGTCTGCGTCAGTTGAGCAGAAAAACCCGCTCGGACCGCCTCAAGAAAGCTGCGGTCTCCTTCCGCCTGCTCGCAATTCAGATGGGCGGCGTGCTGATCAAGGTAGGCCAATTCCTCTCCTCCCGGGTCGATGTCTTGCCGGCGGAAATTATCCGTGAGCTCGAAGGGCTGCAGGATGAAGTTCCGCCTGAGACCTATACGGATATCCGCCGGGTGATTGAGACCGAATTCTCAGCCCCGCTTGAAGATCTTTTCAGCTGGTTCGAGCAGTCTCCCCTGGCAGCTGCTTCATTGGGACAGGTCCATCAGGCAAAAATTGCCAACCCGGCGGCTGGCTCCTCGATTGGAGAAGGTCCATCGATCCCGGAATTCTGCCGGGAAGTTGTGGTCAAAGTCCTGCGTCCGAACATCGAGCAGGTCATCCAGACCGATGTGGCTGCGCTGCGGACAGTCGGTGGTTGGATTAACCGTTACCCGCCGATTCGCCGCCGCGCCAACGTCCCGGAGCTGATTAATGAGTTTACGCGGATCCTGTTCCAGGAGATCGATTATCTCTCCGAAGGCCGAAATGCCGAAACCTTTGCGGCGAATTTCAAAGATTACCCGGGCGTAAGGGTCCCCCATGTCTGCTGGACGCACACCACCCGCCGGGTCTTGACCTTGGAGAATGTGTTCGCGATCAAGATTACCGATTATCCGGCAATCGAAGCCGCGGGCGTCCGCCGGGAGGAAGTCGCTGGACGACTGCTCGATACCTATCTGAAGCAAATCTTCGAAGACGGCTTTTTTCACGCCGATCCGCACCCTGGCAACCTGTTTGTTCAGCCGCTGTCGGAAAATCCTGGTGTGGGGGAAGCTCACGGCGCGAATGGGTGCTCACATTCGTCGACTTTGGGATGACCGGGCAGGTCCCTGGCAACTTGCGGATGGGGTTGCGGGAATTGTTGATTGGGGTCGGCTTGCGGGATTCGTCTCGGGTCGTCCATGGGTATCAAATGATGGACATGCTGCTGCCGAACGCGGACCTGGAATCGATCGAACGCGCCAGCTCTCAGGTCTTTGACCAGTTTTGGGGCATGGATATGACCGAGCTCACCTCAGTCAGCTACCATGAGATGAAAGGCATCGCGGATGAGTTCGGGGAGCTCATCTATGAAATGCCCTTCCAGGTACCCCAAAACGTAATTTTCCTCGGGCGCTGCGTCGGTATCCTTTCCGGGATGTGCACTGGCCTTGATCCAAATTTCAACCTTTGGGCGCATCTTGCCCCATTTGCCAGAAAAATCGTCGCTGAAGAGGCCGGCAAAGGGTGGGAGAGCTGGTTGTCAGAAACCGGTAAACTGGCCAGGACCTTCCTGTTCCTCCCGACAAAGCTGGATGCAGCCTTGTCCAGGCTCGAGCGCGGCGACATCGCCGTCCGTGCCCCGGAAGTGTCGCAGCAAGTGAGGAAGCTGGCGCGCGCCGTGCGCGGCCTGGCTTTCGGTCTGATCTTCTCAGCCTTTCTTCTAGGCGGGATCCAGCTCTACGTTGCCGGCAATATCGGGCTTGCCGCTGCGGCAGCGGTGATAGGAGTCATATTTATCTTCGGTGCACTGGCAAGCCTGCGCCTCGAGTGAGCTCTTCGATTTACCTTCATTACAATCCAGATTCCTGTGACTCTTCACAACTTCAAAGTGATTAATGTCCCTTGGCAATTGACAGCGAACAGTGTTATCCTGAGAATGTTAAGCATTTCACAAAGTCCAAGGAGACTCTAATTTATGAGCACAGAAATTCGCATTGACGCTCTGATGCCGGCGGAAATGGCCAAGCGGGCGGAATACGTGGGTGTTCGCAAGGCCGAAACAGCTGCCTCGACCCTGCTCGCGCTTTCAATCCTTGCCGGTGCCTTTATCGCTTTGGGCGCGATTTTTTCCACAACCGTTGTTGCCGGCGGAATATCGATTAAAGACGCCGCTGGTGAAGCTGCCTTCTCGACCGGTTTTCCATATGGGTTCAACCGCCTCCTGGCCGGTCTCGTCTTCTGCGTTGGTCTTATCCTGGTCGTCGTGGGCGGAGCCGAGCTTTTTACAGGCAACAACCTGATCGTCATGGCATGGGCCAGCCGCAAAATCACCACAACCGCGCTGCTGCGCAACTGGGTGATCGTCTACTTCGGCAATTTCATCGGCTCGATCGGGACGGCAGCAGTGCTCTTCTTCAGCAAGCAGTTCCTGAACGGCGGCGGCTCGGTCGGGCTGACCGCACTTAACATTGCGAAGAGTAAGGTCGAATTCGGTTTTGGTCAGGCGCTCGCACTGGGCATTTTGTGCAACGCACTGGTCTGCATGGCTGTCTGGATGACCTTCAGCGCTCGCAGCACAATAGATAAGATTGCAGCGATCATCTTTCCGGTGACCGCATTCGTAGCTGCGGGTTTCGAGCACAGCATCGCCAATATGTATTTCATCCCGATTGCGATTTTTATCAAGGACTTCGCCGATGGAAAATTCTGGGAGATGATCTCGAAAACACCGGCCGATTACGCCTCCATCACGTGGGGAAATTTTTTGGTAAAGAACCTGATCCCTGTTACAATCGGGAATATCATCGGCGGTGTGGTGATGGTTGCCGCAGTCTACTGGCTGGTCTTCCTTCGACCGGAACAATCTTCAAAATAATCACGCGAGGAAAAAATGAAAGCATATATTTTGGTCCATGTTCGTCCGGGCTCAGTCCCTGAAGTCGTCCGAAATCTGCGCCGTCTCGAAGGAATCGTTGAAGCTCATATGACATTTGGCCCTTATGACGTCGTCGCCGTTGTCGACGCCGGAGACGTCAACCGCCTGGGCAAGCTGGTCGCTTCCAACATCCAGCCTATCCCCGGCGTCATGGATACGCTCACCTGCCTGGTTGTCGAGCCGTAGGCGAAACCCATGTCCTTCCATAACCCCGCTGACCGACACGATAAAGTTGTCCTCCCCGGGTTCCGGACGCGCACATTTTGGGGCAGCGAGCACATGCTTTCGCTTGCCGAGCTGGATCCGGATACCATCTTGCCCCGCCACAGCCATCCGCATGAGCAAAGCACTTATGTCCTGGAAGGCGAGCTGGTGTTCGAGATCGCCGGAGAAACGCGCCTGATCAAGGCCGGCGAGATAGCGATCATCCCGGGCGGCGTCGAACACTTTGTGACGGTAGGACCCATGGGTGCTAAGGTTCTTGACGTCTTTGTCCCGATCCGTGAAGATTTGAAATATTAATCCTCGGGCGTCGGCAGGAAGGGCATTTCAAAACCCTGAAGATCCAGTCGTTCCGCAAGTGCGGCGCGCATTGCCGTCCGATCATCCCAGGCATATTCTTGAACCCCAAAGCACATCGACTGCTCGTGGCCCTTCCCGCAGGTGATGACCAGGTCGCCCGGCTGCGCCAGTCCGATTGCGAAGCGCAGCGCCTCGCGCCGGTCCGGAACGCGCCAGAAGTTTTTCCCCTCGATGCCTCCAGCGTCCCGCGCCCCCGCCGCCATCTCCACCAGGATCTCCCCCAGCGGCTCAGTGCGCGGGTCCTCTGCAGTCAAAATAGTCCGATCAGCGAGTTGGATCGATACCTCTGCCATCATCTTGCGTTTCATCCTGTCGCGCAGGCCAGCCGATCCAAAAACTGCAATGACCTGGCCGGAGGTCAGTTTCCGGGCTGCTTCGAGCGATCTTCTCAGAGCGTTAGGGGTGTGGGCAAAATCCACGATCGCTGTAAACTCCTGGCCGAGCTCGATCGATTCCATTCGGCCGGGCACAGGGTTCATAGTCATCAGACCCTGTTCGGATCGGATCCGGTTCTATTCCCATCAGCGCCCGGGTCAAGGTCACCGCAGCCAGGCAGTTGTAAACATTGAAGTCACCCAGCAGCCGGGTTTGAACAGGGAGCTGAAACCGTTCACCTGCCAGGTCGAGACCGATTGCGCTGAAAGCCAGCCCATCACTCCGATGCTCGACGTCCTCGGCGCGTACATCGGCATCTCGAGACAGTCCGTAGCTTCGAACAGGCACGCGAGTTCGGCTGGAAAGAAATTCAAAAGAGCTGTCATCCCGGTTCAGCGCCGCACTCCGCTGGACCTGAATTTGTTTTTCTGAAGTTTCCGCGAGTCCCTCGAAAAGCCTGGCTTTCGCAGCCCGATAAGCCTCAAAGCTGCCGTGATAGTCGAGATGCTCATGGGTGATATTTGTGAGCACCCCAAAGTCAAACTCGCAAGCCGCAACCCGTTTCTGATCAAGCCCGTGGGACGTCGCTTCCAGAACGACATGGGTCAGCCCGGCATCAGCCATCTGGGAAAGGTAAAACTGGATGCTGGGAGCGTCCGGAGTTGTCACGTGAAAACCGGTGTCCAGCACCCGCTCCCCGATAACCGCGTTGACTGTTGAAATCATCCCGGCTCTCAGACCGGCAGCCTTTAAGATTTCATAAACCAGGTTAGCGGTCGTTGTCTTCCCATCCGTGCCTGTGATCCCGATCATCACCATCTTTCGTGCGGGAAAACCATAAAAGCTCGCGGCAAGAAATGCCAGGGCAGAACGGCTGTCCTCTACCCGCAGGTACGGGACGGGCAGCCCATCTGGAGCGATCTCCTTCAGCGGGCGCTCACCAACAACTGCAGCCGCGCCGCGCCGAACCGCATCGGAGATGAATGCGTGACCATCCGCCGCCCCTCCACTGACAGCAACAAACAAAGAGCCAGGAGCGACCTGGCGCGAATCCATCGTGACAGCGGCGATCCTGGCGTCGCTGGTTGGCAGCTCGAGCATGCCGCTCAGCCCTTGAAACATTTGCGAAAACATCGGATGGCTGGGATTGGAAGATGCCTGCATTGGATGAATTATAAGGGAGATTTCTCATCACAGCGTGATCTGAAATCTCCCTTGTTTTTCCAGGTTCAGGAAGCTTCGCGCTGCCTGAATTGAACTTCTTTATTAATTAGAAAACGGTAATCAAGCCAGGCGACCGCGCAAGAACTCCAGCTGGCCGGCCACGGATCCGTCAAGCACTTTATCTCCAACTTTGACAACCAGGCCGCCCAGGATATCAGGGTCAACCCGGAATGCGACCGTCTGAGCGCCAACCTTGGCGGCGATTTCGCGTCGGACGGCATCCTTCTCAGGATCAGTCAGCGGCAGGGCGCTGACGATCTCTGCAGTTGTGCCCTGCAGGTCAAAGTCTTCAAGCACGATCACTTTACCCGACTTCACACCAGAGAAGAACTGGTCGATCAGCTCATGCTGGCGTTTTTCATCAAGAGCTTCTCCGATCAGCTTCTGGGCTGCAGACATTGCCAGCGCAGCGACCTGGCCGCGCAAATCGCCAAGGATCCGTTCCCGTTCCAGGGCAGCATCGGCGCTGGCCTGCTCGCGAATCTTCGCCGCATCCGCTTCAGCCAGGCTTTTGACTTCGATGCCTGCTGTCTCAGCCCTCTGCGTGGCTTCGCGGACTCGATCGGCCGCCTCTGCCTGCGCTTTGGCGATGATTTTACGCGCCTCGTCTTCCGCATTGGCGCGCGCTTCTGCGGCCACACGCGCATCTTCCAGACCCTGGGCAATTTTCTGCTTGCGCGTCTCCAGGGCTTTAATCATCGGTGCGTATGCCCATTTATAGAGCAGAATCGCGACGATTGTAAAGTTTAAGATCTGGAATATCAGGAAACCCAGGTTGATACCGAGTTCTGCCATGTTATTTTCCTCCTGATCCCTGGGGGACCTAACCAGCTGCGAAGATGATGATCAGCGCAACCGCCAGGGCATAGATCGCGACCGCCTCAGCAAATGCCATACCCAGGATCATGTTCGTTTGGATGATTGGGGCAGCATCCGGATTTCGTCCCATCGCCTGCACGCCGCCTGAGGCGGCGAGACCAACACCAATACCGGCGCCAATCGCACCCAACATCGCCAGACCAGCACCCAACAATTTCAAACCCGTTACAAACGCCACAGGATCATTCATTTCTCTCAAACTCCTCGTCTCAAAAAAGGTTAGATGACCTGGATTCAAACTCAAGCATGCGCATCGCCGTGCTCACCACCGCCATGGCTGACAACCGCCATGCTGATGAACATCGTGGCCAGCAGGAAGAAAACGTATGCCTGGATAATGCCAAAGAATACTTCAAAAAGATACAACCCCGGCGGGATGACCACCGGTATCAGCGCGCCGACAATAGACAGCAGCAGCGCGCCAGCGAAAATATTGCCGAAAAGTCGGAAGCTGAACGAGAGGATCTTGGCAAATTCCAGGATCAACTCCAGGAATCCGACCGCGAAGTCGATCAACCCGAAGATGCCGCCGCTGACCAATTTCCCTACAGGGAAGAATTTCGAGAAATAACCTGGCCCAAGCGCCATCGTGCCGTAAACCTGGGTCATGAACACTGCAATGATTGCCAGCGCGATCGTGAAGTTCAAATCGGTCGCGGAGCCGCGCAGGAATGGGATGACCTGGCAGGCATGACAAAGCTCATGGGGCTCTGCAGCTGCCTCGCCTTCCTCGTGTCCTACCGCTTCATATTCCACCGGTTGAGCCGCATCGATCGTATAAACGGTCGCTCCGCCCAGCTTAAACAGCGGCACAGGCGCGAATGCTGCGCCTTTGGGCGGCTGTTCGAGGTAGCCTATGCTTTCGAAGCCCGGGAACATCTTGATCATATTGGCAACAAAGATCAACATGAAGATCGTCGCGACCAACGGCACCACCCGCCGGGCCCATTTTCCAGTTGCGCCCTCTACCGAGCTCCACAGGAAATCAAAAATCGCTTCAAATACATTGTAAATCCCGCTGGGAACCAGGTTCCCCTTCTTTAAAAATCGGGAGGCCTTCACCGCAAGCAAGATCAAAATCACATCCGCAATCAGCGTCGCCAGCATCGTGTTGGTAAAGCTGACACCTAAAATCTTCGCACCTGGCCAGATCGGCTCAGCGGAAAGGATCACTGCTGGGCTGACAGGCTTAAGAATGGAAGGCCCGATATACGCGGCATACACGCCGAGCAGGATCAAGCCCAGCACGATCCAGCGGAAGAAACCAAAGCGTCTCTTTTTTTGTGGCTCACTCACCAGTTTTGTCTCCTTCCGAGGGTTCAGGTCCCCCGCTCACCGCATTTGATTTCTTAATCGGATTTACGGCGCGTTTCGCAATCCAGATTGTCAGCCCCAAAGCCAGGGGCGCTGAAGCAAGCACCAGAAAGACGGTAAATAACGGTTTTGTCCCAAGCAGCCGGTCCAGCCACAATCCGCCGATCACCGCTCCCAAAACGATCATCAACGTCAGGCAGCCGACCTCGCCCCCAACCGTCAAGGCTTGAGTGCCTAGGGCGGCATACTGAACGTTTTTTTTATCAGCTGGATCGCCGGACGGGCTCATGGCTCGGGAATTTTATCATATAGACTAAACACACGTCAACGTAACCTGACATTTGACGCGATAAACAGGCGCTTAGAACATCGTCCCGGCTGCTGTTTTGGCCCAGTCAAACCACGGGCTGAAGACTGTTCCAACCAGGATTATTCCCACAACCAGGATCACAATCGCCACCTTAAAGGAGCGAGCCAATGGGACGGGCTGGTCGTCGCCCTCCGCTCGATACAGGTAAACGTACTTGAGCACTGTCAGGTAGTAGTAAAGCCCGACGATCGAATTCAGAACGCCAACAACGGCCAGCCAGATCCACTTTGGGTTTTGCACGGCCGACATGAAGACAAATACCTTCGCCACAAATCCCGCCAGCGGGGGCATCCCGGCCAGCGATAGCAGCGCCACCATCAGCGCGAGCGCCAACCCGGGAGAGCGCCGGCTCATGCCGTGATAAGCAGTAAGTTCGTCGGATTCTACGACCTTCCCGTAATGGGCGACCACCCCAAAGGCCGCCAGGTTGGTGATCAGATAAGCGAGCAGATAATAGACGACGCTCACCAGCCCCAACGCCGAGACCGAGACGACACCGATCAGCGCGTAGCCGGCATGCGCAATCGAGGAGTAAGCCAGCATTCTTTTAATATTATGCTGGGTCAGCGCGACCAGGTTGCCGAGGGTCATCGTCGCCACCGAGATCGCTGCCAGGATCGGCGTCCACAGGTCTGCCGGGAAAACAAACAGAAAAAACCGGATCAAGACGGCGAAACCGGCTGCCTTGGATGCAGTCGAAAGGAAACCGGCCACAGGGGTGGGCGCGCCCTCATATACATCCGGTGCCCAGAAATGAAATGGGACCGCAGAAATCTTAAAGGCGAACCCGACCAGCACCAGCACAAAACTGCCGATATAGACCGGCAGGATCCCTTCGGTCTGACCCTGGGTCACGTTCTGGATGATCGAAAGCATATTTGTCGTGCCGGAAATTCCATACAGCAGCGAAAATCCATACAGCATGATTGCCGAAGTCATTGCGCCAAACAGCAGATATTTAAAACCAGACTCAGTGGATTTCGGATCACGAACAAAGAACCCTGCCAGGATATACATCGGGATCGATACCGTCTCAATCGCAAGATAGACCATCACAAGATCGGTCGCTGATGCCATGAAACACATACCGATAGTGGAGGCGATCATCAAAACGTAGAACTCGCCCCTCTCGCCCAGCTCTTTATAATCCATCGCCAGCAGTGCGGTCACACCCGCTCCAAAAATGAACAGCATCTTGAAGGTAAAGCTCAACCAGTCATAGCTGATCATCCCGCCCCAGGCCAGCTGAGGGTCGGTTCCTGGGCGAGCAGGCAGGCTCAACAGGATCACCATGCCCATCCCGACCGCGGTCACCCATCCAAGGCTGCGGTGACTGCCTTTCGGCAGCGCCAGGTCGAGCGCCAGGACGACCAGCCCCAGGATCAGCAGTAAAATTTCTGGCAATATTGGATAAAACTGCTCGATATTCAGCAACATGGTTAAGCACCTCCCAACAGGCGCAGAATATAATTCACACCCGATTCAACCATCGGGACCATGATGCGTGGAAAAACGCCCACGATCACCAGGATAGCGGAAAGGAGCACCACCGCGACCTTGTCCAGCGCATTGACATCATGCACATGGCCTTCAAATTCCTCCGGAAGATTTCCAAAGAAAACGCTCCCGATAATCCGGATAATATATGCGGCCGTTATGACGATCGAGATCGCCGCCACGATCGCGATCCAGGGGTATGAGCCCCATAATCCCATAAAGATCGGGAATTCTGCAATAAATCCGGAGAATCCCGGCATCCCCATCGAGACCAGACCTCCGATGATGAAAGCTACCGTCACCAGAGGCATCACCTTGCGGAAACCGCCCAGCTTGGGTATCTCACGGGTATGCGCTTGATCGTAGATCATCCCAACTACAGCAAAGAATAGAGCCGTCATCACGCCGTGGGAAAACATCTGGAGACCAGCGCCGAGCATTCCATCTTTGTTCAATGTGGCAAAACCCATCGAGACCAGCCCCATATGCGAAACCGAGGAGAAACCGATGACGTATTTGAAATCAGTTTGCACGCTTGCGATAAACGCCCCGTACACCACGTTCACCAGGGTCAGCAGGATGATCCAGGGCATATGCACCTTTGCCCCTTCCGGAAGAAGCATGATTCCCACCCGCAGGGCTGCAAATGCACCGAGCTTCATAAGCACGCCCGCATGGAACATCGAGACCGCTGTCGGAGCCGCCACGTGCCCGTCAGGGCTCCAGTTATGGAAGGGGAAAATGCCGCCCAGCACGGCAAATCCGAAGAAGACGAACGGAAATACGATCTTTTGGAATTCTGGTGAAAATTTCGCCTGCTCCATCGCCAGCATATCAAAAGTGCCGAGCCCAGAGGCGAAATACATCGCCAGAGCGCCGACCAGAGCAACCACTGAACCGATGAAAAGGTAGAGGGTCAGCTTCATCGCCGCATACTCTCGTGTGACCTTCCAACCCCAGATCGAGATCAGTAAGTACATCGGGAACACTGCAATTTCATAAAAGAAGAACAGCATGAACAGGTCAAGCGAAACGAAGACGCCATAAACACCGGTTGCCAGGATGAAAAGGAAGGCAAAAAACTCGCGTGGTCGATCATCGATCCCCCAGGAGATCAGAACGCCGGTGAACATCACCACACCGGTCAGCAGGACCAGCGGGGCATTCATACCGTCCAATCCAACCTGGTATGAGATTCCAAGGGCTTTCAGCCAGGTATATTTTTCGATGAACTGGTAGCCGCCTGCCGCAACATCATAGGAGAAATAGGCCCATACAGACAGGATCAGGGCAACCGCGCCAGCAGCCAGTGCCGCCATCCGCACTTCGGTCTTCCTGTCAGCCGGGATCAGCAGGATCAACATGCCTGCGACGATTGGTGTGAAGACGATAAAACTAAGGATCGGGAATTGCATTGTTCACCTCGTTACGTATACGTTGATCGTATGACGTATCAGAACCACATCGCTACGGCTTTATTGATGACGTTCAGGATCCAGGCAGGCCATAGACCAATCCAGAGCATCAAAACCATCAACGGCACGATCACCAGCAGCTCCCTGGCGTTAATCTCTGTGATGTGTCCCACCCAGTGTTCGTTCAGTGGGCCATGCAGCACCTGCTTGATCCCTTTAAGGATGTAGGCACCGGTGAAGAATAATCCGATCATCGCCAACGCCGTGAAAAGGGTGAATATCGGCCAGGACCCTCTCACAACCAGAAATTCCGAGATAAATCCGTTCAAGCCCGGGAGTCCGAGAGAAGCCATGGAAGTGAACACCAACACACCGCCAAAAACTGGGACCAGTGGAAAGAGTCCCTCCGTATTCGTTCAGGTCTCTCGTGTGCGTGCGTTCGTAGATCACGCCAACCAGGAAGAACATTCCGGCCGCTGAAAGGCCGTGATTGAACATTTGAAGAACCGCTCCATTCATCGCGATGTTAGCATCCTGCGTCCCGGCTGCATGCGCCGCCGCGGCGATCCCCAGGACGACAAAGCCCATATGGTTTACCGATGAATAAGCCACAAGCCGCTTGAAGTCGGATTGACCGTAGGAGGCCAGCGCCCCAAAGATGATCGCCATCACCGCCAGAAAAGCCAGCGCCCCGGCGTAATATTTCGACTGCTCCGGGTAGAGGGGCAGCACCAGCCGCAGGAACCCGTATGCACCCAACTTAAGCAGGACGCCCGCCAGCACCATCGAGCCTGCAGTCGGCGCTTCGGTATGGGCGTCCGGCAGCCAGGTGTGGAAAGGCCAGACCGGGACTTTAATTGCAAACGCAATCGTAAACGCCCAAAAAGCAACCGCTTTTACCGTTTCAATCGGGAAGCCGAAATAGCGACCTGTTCAATGAATTCCAGCGCGTGTAAAGTTCGGGGATGTCGAAAGTCCCTGCCACAACACCCAGCATCTGGATCGCAAGCAGCAGGCCAAGAGAACCCGCCATGGTGTAGATCATGAATTTGAATGAAGCATATGTCCGGGCAGGAATTTTTCGTCCTCCCCAAATCTCCCGTTCGCCTTTTTCGCTTCCCCACTGGTTGATCAGGAAATACATCGGCACCAGCCCGAACTCCCAGAATACGAAGAAGAGCATCAGATCCAGCATCATAAAAACGCCAAGCATTCCCATTTCGAGCAGAAAGAACAGGACCATATAAGACTTCACTCGTTCTTTAATTGAAAACGAGGCCAGGATCGCAAGTGGGGTAAGCAGCGTTGTCAGCAGGATCATCGTCAGGGAAATCCCGTCCACCCCGACGTGGAAAGACGAGTTGATCGGGGGATACCAGATCACCTTCTGCTCAAATTGAAAACCTGCTTTCCCAGGGTCAAAATTCAGCCATAAGACGATCGAAAGCAGCAGGGGGATAAAGCTCAGCGCAAAGGCGACCCACCGGATAAGGTCTTCCTGATCGTGCGGCAGAATCATGATGATCACCGCGGCCAGAACAGGCATAAACAAAATGAGGGTCAGAATATTGCTCAAAATAAATTCCATCACTCGCTCCCGTTTAGAAAATTCCCATCCATTAGTCTCTTAGCGCACGATGAGCAAGTAATAAAAAACTGCGCTGAAGACCGCCAGGCTCACCAGAGCCAGGATCATATACTGCTGAATCCGGCCGGTTTGGATGGTCCGGAATACGCTGCCCAACTTTTTCGCACCTTCTCCCACCAAATCTCCGCCGCCGTTGACGATCGGCTTGTCAATATAATTCCTCAAGAAGTTGCCGATGATCCCGGTGATGTAGGCGAACCAATGCAGGATGCCATCAATCACCTTACGGTCCATCCACAAAGAAGTGAAAGTGACAGCCAACCAGGATGCCGGCTGGACGAAGATGCGGTCGTAGAGCTCATCAAAATAGTACTTGTTTTTCAGCCAGCGGTATACCGTTGCTCCAAGAGCCTTTTCTACCGGATCCTTCTCATCCCGCCTGACATCCCGGTAAACATAATAGCCGAGCGCCAGCCCGCCCAGTGCGACAACCAGCGATGTCAGCAGAGGGATCCAGGAGAATGCAACCGGCTCAGGGTGCTCCAGCAGTGTGCCGCCGACAAATTCATGGAACCAGTTGGGGATCAATCCTCCAATCACTGGGAACTCCTCGGGGATTCCCACCCAGCCGATCGTGACCCCAAAAAAGGCCAGCACCACCAGCGGGAAGGTCATCGAGCGTTTCGATTCGACCGCATGCCCCGCTTCCTTCGTGCGCGCTTCGCCCAGGAAGGTCATCGTTATCTGTCGCATCGTGTAAAAGGCAGTCAGCAGCGCCGCCAGTGCCAAAACGATAAACACTGCCGGCATGTGCGCCCAGGCGTCTGCCAGGATCTCGTCCTTCGACCAGAAACCTGCAGTCAAAATTGGGAACCCGGAAAGCGCAAACCCACCGATCAGGAACGTCCAGAATGTCACCGGCATTTTCTTACGCAAACCGCCCATGTTCTGCATATTTTGGGGATCCATCTGGTGGTCCCCGGTGTGCAGCACGCCGTGTTCCATGCCGTGGATCACCGATCCCGAGCCCAGGAAGAGCAGCGCTTTGAAGAATGCATGCGTCACAAGGTGGAAAGCGGCGGCGACATATGCGCCAATTCCAAGTGCAGCAATCATGAAACCCAGCTGCGAGATCGTAGAATAAGCCAGCACGCGCTTGATGTCATTCTGCGCCACAGCGATCGTCGCCGCGAAGATTGCAGTAAATGTCCCAATGATCGCCATGAAAGCCAGCGGCGGGGTTAATCCGTGGCTGTGATCCATCCCGGCAGCCATCAGCGGGTAGACACGGATCACCATATACACACCTGCAGAGACCATCGTTGCCGCATGGATCATCGCCGAAACGGGCGTCGGTCCTTCCATCGCATCCGGAAGCCACACGTGCAGCGGCCATTGTGCTGATTTTCCGATCGTTCCGAAAAACAGCAGGATACCGATCAAACTGGCTGCAGAAAGCCCAACGATATACGAAGGCATGTTCGCCAGCTTATCCAACATCTCCGGATTGTAGAAAATCTCGCGGTAATTCAGCGTCCCGGCTACCGAATAGAGGTATGCGATCCCCAGCAGCATGAACATATCGCCCACCCGGGTCGTCAGAAATGCCTTGATCATCGCGGCGCGGGCTGACGGTTTTCCGTACCAGAAACCGATCAAAAGATAAGAGCACAGGCCCATGATCTCCCAGCCGACGAAAAGAGTCAGCAGGTTATCCGAAAGCACCAGCAGGTACATCCCCGCAGCAAACAGCCCGATGAACGCAAAGAAGCGCGAGTACATCGGCTCGACCGACGGCACGCTGTGCTTGCGGCCGTGGATATCCATCACGGCCAGCGCCGTGCGGCGGCAGACCTGGCCGGTCGTGGTCACCTTTTGGTTGTTTATAATTATGATAATCCACGCTGTAGATGAAGATCATCAGCACAGTCCAGCCGACAAAGAACAGCGTGACAGCTGTGAGCGGGTCAACCAGCATCCCAATCCGCAGCCAGGTGTCGCCGGTCGGCAGCCAGGGGATGGAGGTTTCAAAAGGATGCCTTCCAAGATGTTCCACCTGGATTGCACGGAAGATAATAACCATGCTGCCCAACCATGAGAGCAATGCCGCCCCGATTGCAATGCCGTGGCTGAGCCCCTTGCGGCGGTGCGTGAAAAGCACAATCAGGAAGAACGCCAACACGGGCGGAAGCGGTACAAGCCATAATAAGGTTTCTGTCGTCATAAAGTTACCTCTCTAGCAGGTTCCAGGCATTCTCAGCATTTCAAATCCCGCCGCGCTTACCATTTCATCAGGTCGATCTGATCGGCAGCAATGGTATCTCGTCTGCGATAGATGGATATGAAAAGTGCCAGGCCAACGGCCACTTCCGCTGCCGCTACCGCCAGCACGATCACGGCAAATACCTGTCCGCCGATCATCTCAGGGGATCGGTATCGCCAGAATGCCACCAGATTTACGTTGACCGCATTAAGCATCAGCTCGATGCCCATCAGGATTGCGATCGCATTCTTTCGAGCTAATACCCCATATAACCCAATCGCAAAAAGTGCAGCCGCAAAGATCAATATCCAGGAGAGTGGGATCATGATGGCCTCTTACTTCCTTTCCCAGGCGATGACGAGAGACCCGATCAGCGCAGCCAACAACAGCACCGACGCCAGCTCAAATGGCAGCACATAGCCGTTTTGCGAAACCAGCGCCGTGCCCAAATCTTTCAACGTATCTGCACGCGGTCCCAGTGCTTGGGCTGTCACAGAAAATCCCGGCCAGCTCGCGATCATCCAGACGGATGCGCCAAACAGGATCACCGAAATCGCGCCAGCCCAACCCCAATTCTCGTTGAACCGCGGTCCAGCATCCTGGGCGAGCTTTCGGGTGAGCATGATCGCAAAGATCATCAGGATCGCAATCGCGCCAATGTAAACAACCACCTGAACGACTGCCAGGAAGCCTGCCTGCAGGATCGCAAAGACAATTGCGATCCCAAACAGCGCCACGACGAGCCACAGCGCAGAATGGATCAGGTTTGGTGAAGTGACCACCATCAGCGCACTCCCCAGGGTGATCAACGCAACAAAGATGAAAACGATTTGAAGGACCATCGATACACTCCCACAATCACAGCTAATCCGGTCGGGCTAATCGCCGCCCATCCGGCCAAGGTCTGGCGAAGCAACCGGACGGACTTCGCTCACCCGCTTTCGTTCCAGCTTGAAAAATTTACGTACCAGCGAAAGGGCAATCCAGGCGATCACGATATTAGCAATCAGCATCCCCAAAGTATAGGTCAAAGTCCCCGGCGCTCCCAGCAGTTTATCCATCACCGCAATCGTCAGCATGACGGCCAGGGCAAGCGGAGTTAAGAATTTCCAGCTGAACTCCAACATATGGTCAATTCGAATCCGCGGCAGCGAATATTTGACCCACATGATCACGAGGTAGAGCAGAAACGATTTCATGAAGAGGTATACAACGCCCAGCAGCGGAAATTGTTCGGCGCCCGGGCCTCGCCAACCGCCAAGAAAGAAGCACGAGAAAAGCGCCCCCATGGTCAAAGCGTGCAGAAGCTCACCGGCGTAGAACATCCCGAACTTCATCCCGGTGTATTCGATGTGGAAACCGGCGACTATTTCGGATTCCGCCTCATTCAAGTCGAATGGGGCGCGCCCAAGCTCGGCAATCGCCGTGATCAGAAAAATCAACGCCGCCAGCGGTACAACCACGATATACCAGATGCTTTGCTCGTTGACGATGTCATTGATCGACATCGAACGCGCCAGAATTACCGGGACGAGCAGCGTAACTACCATCGGTACTTCATAGGAGACCATGTTGGCGACCATCCTGAATGCACCCAGCAGCGCATACTTATTGTTGGATGCCCAGCCTGCCATGATGATCCCCAATGACCCGATCGCACCGGCCGCTATAATGAACAGCACGCCTACATTAAGGTCGGCTCCCAGCATCGTGGAAGAGAAGGGTATCACCGCCCAAAGGATCAGCACCGTCGCCAGGGCCAGAATCGGGGCGATATTGAAGACCACCCGATCGGCTCCTTCTGGAGTGATATCTTCTTTGATCAAAAGCTTGATGACATCGGCGATCGGCTGGATCAATCCAAACGGACCCAGACGGTTGGGACCAAGCCGATCCTGGAAGCGTGCAACCACCTTTCGCTCCACCCAGACCAGGACAATATCCACAAGCAGCACAAACACAGCTACAAGGACTACACCGAGCAGAGACATGATGAATACCGTCAGGCCAGAAGATAAGCCCCAGCTTGTAAATAATCCTCTCAGCCATTCTGCTATTAAGTTGATCGGATCAGACATTCCTAATCTCCTCTATCGTTCAGCAGTACCATTGTCTTCGCCAATCATCCCGGCGATTAACAACCAAAAGGCTGAGGACATCTCCTGCAGCCTTTTCAATTTTGAGTTTCCCAGAACCAAATATCCACCAGCCTGGCTCAATTCCGGGTCTAATCCCATTGTAGCGCGCCTTTACGCCAGGCGTATATCAGTCCAGCAACCAGAATCAAGACGAATAAAACGCCCTCAAACACCGCATACAAAGGCAATTGGTCAAATGCTGCTGCCCACGGAAATAAAAATACCATTTCCACGTCAAAGATCAAAAAGACCAGTGCGAAGATGTAATATTGAACTTTGAATTGCACCCAGGAAGCACCGACTGTCTCAATTCCGCATTCATAAGTCTGCATCTTGATCGGATTAGGTTTTCTGGGAGCAATCAACCGCGGGATCAGCAGGGCGATCGCTGGTAAAGCTGGAGCCAACAGCAAGAATATCCCTACAAATAACCAGTCTTGTGTAACCATTTATTCTCCTGTCGGGGCGAGATTTTTGAAATTTGAAATACAAATCCCCTTCTTTTGGGGGGCAATTTTGGAAATTTTACCATATTTTAATCGTTCCCTAACACAATCGGGCCTCAAGCTCTCTTCACCTTCTCTGAGCTGTTGTCCTGCATTAAGGAATAAACCGACACCGTTCTTTAGACCTGGGTTAATAACCGATTCTATTCTATGCAACGAGCCTGGATTGCGGTAAACTCTGGAATCGCATCAGTTTTCTCAAGCGAAAAAGTCACCACCAGCCACATCTTTACTGCCTGCAAGTCCTGCTCGCCAATAAAGCCTTTCCCTGTTTGAGATAGTGTGTTATAAACTACAGCAGAAGGACTAATGTTGGTCTGTTTTGTCTGATTATGAGCAACTCTCGATCTAATCCAATTCGATGGTGGGATGCCGCATCCGCGCTGCTGCTGATGGCAGCCATGCTCATTTCTGCATCCAGGCTTGTAGCAACGGATTGGACCGGTCATCTTTCTATCGTCCAGACCCTGGCCTTCTTTGGCGTGATCGCTGGTTTCTTGCTTGGCTTAAGCAGATTTTCACCAAGAACAACAGTCATTTTTGCCTTCATCTATGGGCTATTTGCGATTCCGTGGCAGCTTGGCCTCACCCTGCCGGCGGCTTATTCGTGGTCAGAGCGGATCATCATCCTGATGAACAGGCTGCAGATCATCCTCTCTCAGCTTGCCTATCGAGAGCCAGTGAGCGATTCTCTGCTGTTCCTGATCATCTTTTTTTTACTTTTCTGGGTGATCGCAGTCTTCTCCAGTTATATCCTGGTTCGACGCGGAGACCCATGGCTGGCTATCCTGCCCGGCGGGCTGGCCCTGTTTATCATCCATTCGTTCGATTCCGCTGTCGCAGATCGGGTCTGGTACCTGGCAGCGTACCTTTTCTTTGCGTTAATCCTGGTCGCTCGGATGACATTCAACCACCGCCAGAGCCGCTGGCGTGAAATCCGCACCACTCTGCCTCCTCACATCA
Source organism: uncultured Chloroflexia bacterium (assembly GCA_963788305.1). GTDB lineage: Bacteria > Chloroflexota > Anaerolineae > Anaerolineales > UBA4823 > UTCFX2. The sequence continues at coordinate 101,355 of CAWBGK010000015.1, read as the reverse complement.
GCCTGGATTTTGTGCGGTATACCATTTTCATTGTATTTGTGATCGTGATCCTCGCCTGGACTGCGCCTGCCATGGCCAATGCCCTGCCTGAAGCTCGCCGGGCATGGCGACCTGTCCAAGATGCCTGGAATGAAACCATTAACAACTTTGAAAACGCATTCGCTTCGTTGAAGGCCACGATCTTCTCTTACACAACGGTTTACAGTTCCACTTCCACCTTAGGACGCGGCGCTCAGCTCAGCGATAATCAGATTTTTCATGCCTTCGCTCCCATCACAACGCCGCCTGAAGTGCGTCTATACTGGCGGGCGCGGGTCTTTGACAGCTATCAACATGGCATTTGGCGATCGACCATGGAGAACAGCCAACCGTTTGACCCGGCGACCGGGGAAATGCCGGTTGAAACCGGAGTGCAGCGCTGGCTGGCTCAGTACTACATTTTCAGCGCAGCCAATCTCACCACGCTTTTCATGCCTTCCCAACCCCTGTGGGTCAGCCGCGCTGGCGATCTGGAATATGGAGAAAATCCAGATGGGACGATTGATTTCGTGACTTATCTGGCTGCTGCTCCGGTTGGACCTGGCGAACGTTATGATGTCCTCACATCGGTCAGCGCCGCACCGGTAGAGATGTTGCGCCGGTCGGGATCTGATTACCCGGCATGGATCCGTGACCGTTATCTACAGCTGCCGGATTCGATCACTCCCCGCACCATCGCCCTGGCCGAACAAATCACCGCGGGGTTGGATACCCCTTATGACAAGGCAGCTGCGATAACACGCTATTTGCGCGAAAATATCCGCTACGTTCCCTTCCTGGCAGAAGCCCCGCCTGCACGGGTAGAGCCGATCGATTGGTTTTTGTTCGAATCAAAATCCGGTTTCTGCAACTATTACGCATCAGCACAGGTCATTCTGCTTCGATCTCTCGGTATCCCGGCGCGATACGCTGTTGGTTTTGCCCAGGGTGAGCAGGTCGTTGAAAACGAAGGCAATAAACCTCCAGAAGCGAAGGTTTTCATCGTCCGCCAGCGCGATTCGCACGCCTGGCCGGAAGTCTATTTTCCCGACCTGGGTTGGGTGGAGTTTGAGCCAACTGCCTCTCAACCGGAAATCGCCAGACAGCAGAATCAACGCCGGTGCTGCATTGAGTAATCTTACCGAAGCGCAGGAATTGGAAGCTCTTCGGGAAGACAAGCGCCAGCAGATGGAGCTCCTGCGAAATCAGGCTGCTCAATCGGCGTCAGTCTCTACCCGGCCAAACTTGCTTCGCCAGGTCTGCCTGGTTCGCCCTCCTTGCTGCCGGGATCGCCTTATTGGTCTTACAGCCTGCGATTTCTACCTCTTCTGGGTCTGCCAGATGCACCCACAATTCTCGAGTCAATCTTCATAAGATTGGGCATAGAAACCCCGCCGCCGGTAAGACGTTGGATTTTAAAACTGCAAGCCGCTCCAGCACCTAAGTCCCATCAGGTTGCCCGCCTTACCGCTCTTGATTGAACGCTGGATCATAAAACTTGGCCTGCAGCCTCCTCAATTTATCCAGCGTTGGGCTCGCCGCTCGGAGCTTCCGCTTCTTTCGCAGGCATATCTCGAGATCAATCGAGGATTGAACCTTTCTGGCAGCCCCCCAATGCTGACCGATACCCCTTCTGAACGGGCAGAAACGCTGGGCCGGATCCTCCCGCCAGCGGACGCTCCCGCCAGAGAGCTCGTGCGCCAGTACCAGATCGGGACTTTCAGCGAAAGACCTGTCGATTTGGCCCTTGCTCAACGTTCCGCAAGGGATATCCGCATGCTTTCATGGAAAGCATTCTTGAAGAATTCACTCAAACGGATCCAAAAACCAGATCGCCCGGATTGGCTCGTCCAATCCGATCTGAAGCGGACCCGTTCTAACTCTTGAACAAAGGTGTAGCAGAGATGTTAACAACTGAGAGACAATCAGCGTTGAATGATGTGATCCAGGCGATCAACTCCACCCTCGACCTGGATGAAGTCCTGCGCATCGTGATGGATAACATCATCCGCTTGATGCAAGCAGAACGCGGATTCTTAATGCTTCGCGGCGAAGACGGCGAATTTATCACACCGATCGCCCGGAACTGGGAGCAGAACTCTCTCGATCCTTCCGAGTTTGCGATCAGCCGGACGATCATTGATCGAGTGGTCAGCGATGGTCAGCCGGTGTTAACGACGAATGCCCAGGAAGACCCTCGCTTTGACGGTCACCAAAGCATCATCATGTTTAATCTGCGCTCCATCCTTTGCGTCCCGCTGAAAGTGAAAGGCGAGCTGACCGGTGTTATCTATGTGGATAACCGCATCCGCACGGGTATCTTCTCCGACCCGGAGCGCGATCTGCTCACGACCTTTGCCAACCATGCTGCGGTCGCATTGGAGAATGCCCGGTTGTTCGAGTCCGTCCGCCGCACTCTGGCGGAGGTGACTGAGCTTAAAACCTGATGGATAATGTCTTCGCTTCAATTGCCAGCGGAGTGATCACCACGGACACCAACCATAAAATTTCGCTCTGCAACCGGGCGGCAAAGACGATCTTAGGAGAGCTTGAACTCCTCCGTCGCTGTCGGGCATAACCTGGAAGATGTCCTCCTTCCAACTTCTTGCGACAACTTGACCCAGGACCTATTTACTGAGATTGACGCTGTTCAGCTGACGGACGAGATCGTCGTCGGACGCGAGCTGAACATTTGCTCGCCTTCACGGGGAGACATGTCGCTCAGCATCAACCTTTCCCCCTTAAAGATGCCTCGCATACAACCCAGGGTGTCGCAATCGTGCTCGACGACCTGACTGAGAAAAAACGTCTGGAAGCACAGAGACGGCTGTTCGAGCGGATGGTTTCACCCGCTGTGATCCGCCAGCTAAACCCGGATCAGCTCCAGCTCGGCGGCACCCGTTCTCAGATCACAGCGCTGTTCGCAGATATCCGCGGATTTACCCATTTCAGCGAGCAGGTAACTCCTGAAGAGCTGGTTTCAATTCTTAACCGCTACCTGGCTGCCGCCGCAGATGCCATCCTGGCCCAGGAAGGCACGATCGATAAGTTCTTAGGTGATGCGGTCATGGCCTGGTTCAACGCTCCAATCCCCCAGCCGGATCATACCCTCCGGGCTGTTCATGCCGCGCTGGACCTGCGCTCCAGGATCGAGCGCCTGAGCCAGGAGCTGCAGCCGGAACAGCGGCTTTCCTTTGGGGTTGGAATCCACTTTGGCGACGCGGTTTTAGGTCTGGTCGGGACCGAAAAAAGGCTTGAGTATACTGCGATCGGCGACAGCGTCAATACCGCCAAGCGCATCCAGGAGAATTCGAAAGGCGGCCAGATCCTGATCAGTGAGTTCGCTTACAGGCTGGTAGCCGATCAGATCGACGCCAGGCCGGTTGAGTCCATCATAGCCAAAGGCAAGCGCGAGCCGGTCGTCGTGTTAGAAGTGCTTGGCTTACGGTAATCTGCTAGCTCAGCTGTTCGCGGTAAGCGTCTGCGAACAGCGCCGGCGTACCACCGGTATGCCAGAACAGCACCCTGTCTTGAACTGAGAAAAAGCCCCTTCGGACGAGGTCAATCAGTCCTGCCGCGGCGCGTCCCGTGTAAACCGGGTCAAGCAGCAGCGCTTCCTGGCGGGCAAACAATTCGATCGCCTCCCGCTCGGCCGGCCCCATCACGCCGTATCCACCGCCCAGGTAGTCGGCGTTGACAGGGATATCGTCCGGGTTCAGTTTCAGGCTTTCGCCAAGAAAATCCGCCGTCTCAGTAGCCAGCTTGGCCACACGCTCTTTCAGCACATCCCTTGGCTCATCCACGCTGATGCCAAGGACTCTGCCCGAATACCCAAACAAGCGCGCCCCCAGCGCCAGGCCTGCCTGTGTTCCCCCAGACGACGAAGGGAACACGATCCAGTCGGCGGTGGGTCGTTGGGAAAGAAATTCCTCCATTGCGTACACATAAGAAGCTGCACCGGTGACGTTTGAGCCGCCGTATGGGATCATATAAGGCCGTCGGCCGGCATCCCAGGCTGTCTGAAAGGCCTCCTTCAAAGTCTGGTCGCGTAGATTGCGTCTGGTGTGGATAATTTCTGCTCCGAGCAAACCGTCGAGCAGCAGATTGGCCGATCGGTGTGACGCCTGATCAGCCGAGTCTGCCTGGTCGCCCGCTGGATACAACACCAGGATGCACCCAAAACCATATCGGGCTGCCGCGGCAGCCGTCTGCCGGCAGTGATTGGACTGCAGCGCTCCGGCAGTGATCAGCGTCCGGGCGCCATTTGCCTGGGCTTCTGCGACAAGGAACTCAAGCTTGCGGGTCTTATTTCCGCCCATCGCCAGCCCGGTCTGGTCATCCCGTTTAACCAGAAGTTTCGGCCCGCCAAGCAGCGCTGTAAGCCGGGGCATCGGCTCCACCGGTGTCGGGAGATGGGCAAAATTCAAACGAGGTATTTGTTTCATGTCAGTCCCTTCTAATCATGTGAAACTGGATTCACCTATACACCTGCCGTCCTGCGAGTGCTGGCTGCACCCCTCCGGCGCATGATCTCAAGCAGGCGCGGCAGGATCTTTGTGTAAACTCTATAAAGCGCCAAAGACCTCGGAAAATCCCAGGCCCCCAATCCGCGGTTTACGGTAGCTCCCAGGCTTTCTTTAAACCGGTATACTCCCCAAAGGGAATCGCTTTCATCAAAAATATCTGGCGCACCCCATAAATCATAAGTTTCCACCCCAAGCGCCTTTAATCGGCGCATGGCTACCCATTGCAGCAGGTAGTTAGGCATCTTTTCGCGGTGCACGGCTCGCGACATCCCGTGCATGTACCAGGCCTTTCCTGCAAAATAATAGTCGATCATTCCTGCGACGGCTTCACCGTCTACTTCAGCGATCAGCGTTAAAGCCATTCCCGAACCATTCATGGTCGTCCAGGCGGTGCGGTAGTATCCTTCATCCCGGATGATAAAACCGTCGCGCACCGAGGTCTCGGCGTACATTCTGAAAAGCTCTGGAAAATCATCCTGCCCAGCAAGGCGGATCGAGACTCCTTTTCGCTCGGCCAGGCGCAAATTATAGCGCGCCTTCTGTTTCATCCCGGCCAGCAGCAGCTCTTCTGAGCGATTCAGGTCGATCAGCATCGTGTTGCGGAACTGGATTTGCTCCTCAGAAAACCTCCAGCCTCCCTCTTTCAGAATCTTCATCAAGTCCAGGCCAACGGGTTTCTCTAATTGATCTTCAGTGCCGGGGATTCCAGTTCCCAGCGAGACGTCCGGGTCAATCTTGATAAACAGCGCCCCGCGCCGGTGGGTCAGGTCCCTGAGATCATCCAGCACCTGGCTGCGCAGTCTGGCGTCCTGCCATTCCAGGAGCGGGCCGCGCGGGACATACAGCAGGCGCAATCCTGAAGACAGGCTTCGCACAGCCGCGCTGCGTTCCAGAACAAGCGCTGCTGCTCGGGCCTCACCACCGTCCTCGCTCCAGGTGCAGAAAATCGGCCGCCAGCCAGTCCGGGCTTTAACCTGACCCCACTCGAATGTCTGAAGCACATGCGCGCCAGGCAGCCTGGCGGCCGTTGCGTTCCATTCTGAGGGCGAAACCTGGGTCTCGACGCTGAATTTCATCCCGTTCGCCGTGACCATCTTAGATAAAGCTCGTAAAGCGACGTCCGGTAGACCCTGTCCCACGGTCCCGGAGACCGGCGCAGCTCTCCTCCAAAACCGCGTTTAAATCGATAAACACCCCACAAATCGCCGCTGCGAGTAAGGAAATGATCTTCGAGCACCTGCTCTTCTTCGTCCGGGACCCCCCATAAATCGTACGTGCTGCATCCATGGCCGCGCGCCCATCGCATTGCTTCCCACTGCAGTAAGTATGCTGGCATCAGCTCACGAAATTCATTCGAAGAAGCGCCATAAAAATACCATGCCCGCTCCCCATGCCGGAACGCCATTAATCCAGCCAGCGGAAGACCATCGAGCTCAGCAAGCAGCATGACGCAGTTATCTTTCTGCCGAAACAGCTGATAAGCCCGCTGGTAGTAATCCAGGCTGTGAACGCCAAAGAGGTCCCGCTCCCCGGTCATTGTCATCAAGCGGTGAAAAGTCTGCAGGTCCTCGCTGCTGTGCACCGTCACCCCTTTTTTAATAGCCAGGCGGATGTTGTAGCGCGTCTTCTGCTTCATTCGCTCCAGCAGCTGGTCTTCGCTGCCTTTCAAATCTACAACCAGCGTGCGAGGCGGTTGGATTGTTTGCGAGCTGAGTCGAAAGTCAGGGGGCGGCTGAAGTCGGACCGAATCTGAATGTTGGGAGGACCCAGAGCAGGACTCCCAAACTATCTGGCTCGATTTTCAGAAAGACCGCTCGCTCGCTTCGGCAAAGTCGGTCAATTTCCGCCATGAACGAATTCCAAAGGTCAGGGCTGATTGGATGCGAAGTCGGATCGAAGCCGGGCGGTCCCTTGGCAATATAAGCCCGCGCTGAAACCAAATCGCGCCCGCCGGAAAAGGACCTGTGCTCCAAGGCTGGCTTCTGGCTTCGACCTCTCGCAAATCACATAGCGGGCTTTCCAACCAAAGCTGGATTTCAGATCGCCCCACCGCCGGGTCTGCAGGATATGCGCTGACGGAATATTTTCGAGGTGTTCTTCCCATTCATCGGGCGATACTTCGCTCATCCAAAACCTCGAAACGATCCTCGTCGTTGGGATTCAACTACTTTTTCTGATTTGCTGATCAAATGTAGGATGTGATATCTGGCATCGGCATGCTCCGCACAGCCGAACCCGGGATGCATCCGTCCAGTATTTTCACAATCGAGCTAGAATCGCCTTCTCGGGCCAGATGGAGCAGCTCATCGACCGTATCCTGCAGCTCAACCCCGCTCAGTAATTGCTCCTCAGTCAGCAGTACGATATCCGGGTGATCGGTGGATTCAAAATGTGCCCACTGATCCCAGAGCTCTTCGCTCAATTTTTCTCCCGGCCGGATCCCGGTATATTCGATCTCGATGTCCTTGCCAGGATCCAGGCCAGAAAGCCGGATCAGGTCTTCCGCCAGGTCAAGGATGCGCACCTGCTCCCCCATGTTCAAGACGAAGACTTCGCCTCCCTGGCCCATCGAAGAAGCCTGCAGGACCAGATGAACCGCTTCGGGGATCGTCATAAAATATCGCTTCATGTCTGGGTGAGTGACTGTTACCGGGCCGCCGCTGGCAATCTGACGTTTGAATTTTGGCACAACGCTGCCCCGGCTGCCGAGGACATTGCCAAACCGCACCACAGAAAAGGCCAATCCCGAGCGGTTCGCCGCATCCAATACGATCATCTCACCCAGGCGTTTCGTGGCCCCATATACGCTGGAAGGCCGGATCGCCTTATCTGTCGAAATCAGCACAAACCGTTCCACCCCATCATTCAGGGAGACTTCGACGACGTTTCGAGTGCCCTGGACGTTGTTCGTGACCGCGTCCTCTACATTAACTTCCATCAGTGGGACGTGCTTGTGGGCGGCGGTGTGAAAGACGACCTCAGGGCGCAGCTCATCAAAAACCAGGCTCAACCGGTCCAGGTCTCTCACGTCAGCGATCACCGGATGAACAGGCAGCACAGGAAAATTCTCCTGGATTTCCAGCATCGATTCCACAATGCTGTTTTCTCCGTGCCCCAGCATGATCAGTGAAGTTGGACTCCAGCGGGCAACCTGGCGGCAAAGCTCTCGTCCAATCGAGCCTCCTGCGCCGGTGACCATCACCCGCCGTCCCGTCAGGCTCGATCCAATCAGCTGCTCGTCAATCCGGGTGGGTTCGCGCCGGAGCAGGTCAGTGATCTCAACTTCCCGGAGCCGGTTGACGTTGACCTTCCCGCCAATCAGCTCGTAGATGCCTGGCATCGTGCGGAAGGGGATATTTCGAGCCCGGCATACTTCCGCCACCTGGCGGATGACCCGACCCGGTGCGCTCGGGATGGCGATGATCACTTCCTGGATGCGCCGGACCATAACCGTCCGGGCAAGTTCATTGATCTTTCCGATCACCGGCACGCCGTGGATTTGCTGTTTTTGTTTATCTGGGTTGTCGTCCAGGAAGCAGACTGGGGTGAGGCGTAAAGCTGGGTTTTTCTGCATTTCGCGCACCACCAGCGCGCCTGCATCTCCTGCGCCGACGATCAGAACCCTCCGGCGCCGCTTTTCGGCCGTCCCCCGGCGTCTGCTGCGCATCAGAGATCAGCCTCAGCGAAAACCTCAATCCGCCGATCAGGATCAAGGTCAGCAGCCAATCGATCGGAAGCGTACTGCGCGGATAAAAAGGCAGTAATTCGACTGCCCTGAGGATCACAACAACGAGCGATACTGCGACGGATGCGGTCGAGACAGCCGCAATGATCAGCTTAAGCTCTTGAATGCTGGCGTATACCCACAGCCGCCTGTAAAGCCCATATGCATAGAAGATCAGCGGCTTGATGATCAGGCTGATCGCGACCAACCAATAGGCTTGAGGCAGGTAGGAGACAAAAAGCGGGCCTAAATCCGTCCGCAGCGCAAAGCTGCCCAATGCCGCAATGACGATCAACACCAGATCGATCACGAAAAGCGCCCTGCCGCGCAGGATGATTCGTGACTTCATCGCTCAGCGTCCCCTGAAACCTAAGACTGTGGACGGCGTCCGGAGAAGGATGACCATGTCTGTCATAAAACTGCGGTGTTTAATATAATACAGATCATATTCAAGCTTGATAATGGTCTCATCGATGGTTGAAGCATATCCAAAATTGACCTGCGCCCAACCCGTGATTCCCGGCTTGACCAGCAGGCGAGCCCGATAAAATGGGATATGTTTTTGGAAATATTTCACCAGCTCTGGCCGCTCGGCGCGTGGCCCGACCAGGCTCATCTCTCCGCGCAGGACGTTGAGAAACTGCGGCAGCTCATCTATGTGCGTCTTTCGAAGTACCTTTCCAACCCGGGTAGCCCGGTCGTCGTCTTCGCGAGCCCAGCGCGGTGTGCCGTCCGCTTCAGCATCCCGGCGCATCGTCCGGAATTTCAGGATCTCGTACGGCTGCCCGCCCCGGCCGCAGCGCGTCTGGGTGTAAAACACCGGCAGGCCGTCGTCGATGATCGTCAGCAGTGCAATGAAGGGCATTAACACCAGCGTGATGATGCTGCCCACCAGGCCGCCGAGGATATCCAGCAGGCGTTTAACAAGCAAATAAAAACCGCTCACTCGCAGCTCGTCAACGAATGATCGCAGGATCCAGTTCGCTTCCAGCATCATGATCGGGACCCGACCCATCACTTCTTCATATGCAGTCGGCATGCGCACGATTTCCACCCCCAGCTCCTGGGCATCCAGCAGCGCCTGGAACATGCCGCCTTGCATCTCGCCGGAGATCGCAACGATGATATCTGAAATCTGGTTCTCACGGACCATTTCAAGCATCCCCCCGCTTGCGCCGATTACCTGCAAACCCTTCGACCTGAGTCCCAAGCTTGTCCGGGTCATCGTCGATGATCCCTGCCACTGTAAATGGAGGGTTGGGCAGGTTGTTTATTTCCTTAAGCAGGATTTCTGCGCTTTTTCCGCCTCCTACCAGCAGGACCCGGCGCCTGAACTGCGAGCCGGTAAACACCTTGATATAGATCCACCGCCAGAAAAGCGTCAGCAAGAAAACAGCAACCAGATAGGAAGCTACACCCCTTCTGGGGAGAAGCGAAGTGGGAGGGTTGAAATAATAAAAATATAAAGCCAGATAGAGCACAAATCCGATCAGGACAGCGCCTGCCACACCGCGCACCGTCTGCCCCCAATCTGCGGCACGATGGACATCGTACAGCTCGACCATCAACACGAGCCAGATAAGCGGGAGGAAAAAAAACCAGGTCGGGACGCGCTTCTGCAGAAACTCCAACGAGAAACCCAGGAATTTCTCGCTTGTTCCCCAAAAATATAAAGAAATCCCCAAAGCGGCTATCGCAGCCGCAAGATCGCCAATTAAAAGCAGGCTGCGGCGTTCACTGACCCGCAGCTGCCAATGATAAGTGCGAATATTTTTCCTAGCGTTATTCATCGAAAGATAAGGCTCCAAAGAAAAGCGCCGCCCCAGGCAAAATGCATCGTCGCAATCGCTATGGGGATGCCGGGGATCATCGCGATGTCACGGTGCTTCAAGGCTGCCTGTAATCCTGAGGCCAGAAGCAGGAGGGCATAGAGGAAGGATTCTAACACGATTATCCAGCCTGCGAGGGCGCACCAGGGGGCGATCAACACGCCCAGGAGCAAGGAAAGGATGAACAGCGGAGGCAGCGCCTGGCGCCAGCGCAGCGAACCCGGGTAGCGGCGCAGCATGCGCGCCTTCCAATACCCGTAGCGGGCATATTGGCGTCCCAGCTCAAAGAAATTTTGGCGAGCATAATAGATCGACCGGATTTCCGGGTTCAGCCAGATCTTCCCACCGGCCTGGCGAATACGGACGTTGAATTCATAGTCTTCATTGGACAGCAAGCTTTCATCAAATGGTCCAATTTTATCGACCAGCGCGCGCTGAAATGCGCCAAATGGGACCGTATCGACCTGCTGGGCCGTTCGCGTGTAGCGGTACTGAGCGTCCCCAACTGCCAGCCGGTTGGAGGCAGCCGCCGCAATCGAGCGCGCCTGCCAACCTGGACCGCGCGGCTGGATTTCCCAAACTCCCCCCACCGAATCTGCCCAATCCCTGCTCGAGATCAGACACACAGGTTTGGATATAATTCGCGGCCGGAACGGAGTGCGCGTCAAGCCGGATGATCACATCTCCTCGGGCAGCTTCGAGAGCCCGGTTCAGTCCGGAAGGGATAGATCGCTGAGGGTTCTCAACAAACCGGATCTGCAGGTCTGGATGCGTAGCCTGAAATTCCGTGATCCGTTGGACGGTCGCATCCGTCGAGCCGCCCTCGGCGATGACTACCTCAATCTGATCGCGCGGGAAGGTCTGGCTCAGCAAGGCTGCCAGCAGTTTTTGGATCGTTGTTTGCTCGTTATAACACGGGACGATCACAGAAACGTTCGTCATTTGGCGAAGCATTTAGATAGGCTGACGCTCGCCAGGTCTTTCTTCCCGGCGAGATCTTGAAGCACCAATTTGATTCCGCCGGATCAGTCGGCCATGCAGGCAATCGCTTCGATCTCAACTGCACCGCCCTTGGGCAGGGCAGCAACCTGAACGGTCGAGCGAGCCGGAAAATCTTCCTTGAAAAATTCGCCGTAGATCGCGTTCATCCTGGCAAAATCACCCATATCGCGCAGAAAGACCGTCGTTTTTAAGGACATTTTTCAGCGAGGTCCCCGCAGCTTCTAACACATTCGAAATATTCGTCAAAGCCTGACGTGTCTCGGCTTCAACGCCGCCCGATACCAGCTCGTTGGTCGCCGGATCCAGCCCGAGCTGTCCCGAAGCGAATACCAGCTCGCAGTAACGGTTGGCGACATTATATGGACCCAGTGCCTTCGGGGCTTTCGATGCGACGATGATTTTTTTACCAGCCATTTTTTACCTCATTGGATAGGATGCACCCATTGTATCAAAGGTTCGCCTGATTCGGAGACCGCCTCATTCAAACCGCAGCAGCCGCTCTACATCGGCCAGCGTCTCTGCAAACAGCTCGTCCGTGACAGCCAGTTCGGCCTGGTAGAGGCCGCCGAACATCCCATCGCCGTAGACCTGGCGTGCCTCATCCGCCCCCAGAAGTCCAGGAACGTGTGGGGGGGTCTTTTCACCTTCTGGCAGCTCGCAAACGCGCGTGAAAGGAAAGGCTTCACTCCAGCTGGCATGGCTTGGTTTAAGCGCATGCTTCCTTGCGACCTGCTCGGCGCTGGCTCGAAAGCCACCAGGCATACCATGCCAGACGGAGGTCGGGCAGCTCGGTAGCAATCTCATAAAGGCGGCCGCGGATTGGATCGTTCCCCCCGTGACCGTTCAGCACCAGGATCCGCCGAAAGCCGTGGCGGTAGGCGGAGCGAACCAGGTCTTCTGCCGCATCGACAAGCGTGCTCACCCGCAGGCTGAGCGTGCCCGGATAGCCCATGAAATAGCTCGAGCAGCCGAAATTCAACGGAGGCGCGACCAGCACTCCCGTTCGGGCGCTGGCCGCATCCGCCAGCGCAAGCGGGATTTTGACATCGCTCGTCAGGCTGAGATAGGCATGCTGCTCGCAGGAGCCGAATACCAGGATCAGCCGGTCGTCTTTCTTCAGGTAATTCTCGACGTCGAACCAGTTTAACTCTTCGAAGCGCATACGATTTTCCTCACATAAAGTAAGCTGCAGATATTGTACAATAAAGTAGTTCTGTGGAAGAAAAATGAAGAATAACCGGATTCATAAAAATCCTCATGCAGCTTTACATGCCTTAGAAAACCACAAAAATAAATCCTGAGATTCATGAAGCGAGGTGTTCCGGATGTCAGACCAGGCCGTCTCTCTGTTGACCATCTTCGAAGGCTGGGACACCTATCAAGCCAGCCTCGTTCGCTCCATCCAGGCTCTCAGCCCTCAGCAGCTTGCCTGGAAGCCCGCCTCCGGCCTCCGAACGGTTGGGGAGATCGCCAGCCATATCTGCGAAGGCCGGGTCACCTGGTTTCACTATATGGGTGCGCCAGGAAGCAATGAATTAATGATCCAGGCTGCCGCCCTGCCCTCAGTGGATGCTCATTGCAAATGATCCCGTCGAGCTGGTCCGATGGCTGGAGGCGTCATGGGCGATGATTGATAAGACGCTGCGCACCTGGACCGTCGCTCGACCTGGCACTCACATACCGGCATAGCTATCTGGGCCAGACCTATGCGGTCTCCCGCCAGTGGACGATCTGGCGGATTATCGCCCACGACCTTCACCACGGCGGTGAAATTGCCCTCTGTCTCGGCATTCAGGGGATTTCCGCGCCCGAGCTTGGCGACCTGGGAGGCCATTTAAACATGCCTCCGCTGGCTGACCCGATTTAACCACGATGACCGCTCCGCCGGTACTCACACCTGCTGCGTATGAGCAAGGCCTGGCCGAATTATCCAGATCGCGATCTGGACCTCCGGCAGATCCTGGAAGTGCTGGGTGCGCCGCCGATCTGGTGCCGTGAGCCGGGCTTTCCAACCCTTGTGCGGATCATCCTGGAGCAGCAGGTCTCCCTGGCTTCTGCCCGGGCAGCATTCGACCGCCTGGTCGAAGCGGCTTCTCCACTCACTCCGCAGAAATTCCTGGAGTTCGACGATATCGAGCTGAAGTCCATCGGCTTCAGCCGGCAGAAGATCCGCTACTGCCGGGAGCTTTCCCACGCTATTCTGGACGGCAGCCTGGACCTGGATCGGTTAGAATCGGAAGATGATCGTGCTGTCCGAGAAGCCCTGCTCCACGTCAAAGGAGTTGGCCCGTGGACTGCAGAAATATATCTGTTGATGGCGCTTCGACGCCCGGACGCCTGGCCTTCCGGCGACCTTGCCCTCCAATGCGCCTTCCAGAGGCTGAAGCGATTGCCGGATCTCCCTTCACCTGCAGAGCTGGATGCTGCCGGTGCCTCCTGGCGGCCGTGGCGGGCGGTGGCTGCCAGCTTGCTCTGGCATTTTTACCTGAAAGGAAGATAAGAAGATGATTTGCCGGATCTGGCACGGATACACAACCCCGGAAAACGCTGATCCATACGAAACCCTTCTAAAACAAGAAATCTTCACCGGGATACAGGAAAGAAATATACCCGGCTATCATGGCATCCATCTGCTTCGTCGAGAGTTGGCTGATGAAACCGAATTTATCACCGAGATGTGGTTCAATTCGCTGAATTCCATTCGCATTTTTGCCGGAGAAGATTACGAAACCGCGGTCGTCCCTGCAAAAGCACAAGCGATCCTGAAACGCTTCGATTCCAGATCACAGCATTATGAGGTTCGGGTGAAAACGAATGCCTGACCCCTATCAATTAAAATAATTACGCTGTCTGATCCAACTTCAATTTTAACAAGGAGGCCGGGTTGTCAACAAATCGTGAATACTGCGTGGTGATGACAACAATCGACGATCTGAATGAGCGCGAACCGGTTGGCAGCCGCGATCGTCGAAGAAAAGCTGGCAGCCTGCGTCCAGATTATAGAGATCACCAGTCATTACATCTGGGAAGGTCATAAACAGATTGGAAAAGAATACCTGCTCCTGCTCAAGACCCGGCGCAGCCTTTACGACCGAATTGAAGGTTTCATTCGAAACCGCCACGGCTATGCCGTCCCGGAAATCATCCTGATCCCTGTGGAAGCGGGTTTCGAGCCTTATCTTCGCTGGATCCAGGAAAGTACGGCTTGATCATCTTCCGCATAATCACGAAATTTCCAATGAACCATAAAGGATCAACCAATCAAAGGAGGTCAGCATGGCTGTTATCGAGCTGCTCCAATCTTATCTGAAATACAATGAAGCGATGACCCGCGCAGTCTGGGAGAGCATCCGTCAGATCACGGATGCGCAGTTTACGGCATCGAGCGAATGCCCGCACGGCTCTATACGAAACCTGATGATCCATATGGCAGTCGTGGATGCACGTTGGCTGCTCGGTCTGAATGGAGAGCCGGATGCTCGCTCATACAACGTGGATCCTGCCGGCTACCCGACCATTCCGGCGGCATATGAGTTCTGGGAATCCATTGCGAACCGAGCTGCTGGATTACGTTCGCACCTTGGATGAGGCTAAAGCACTGGGCACGCCGCCAGGGCTGTACGGACCGGCCTGGCAGGTTCTGCTCCACCTGGGAAACCACGGCACAGACCACCGTGCCCAGGTGCTGCGGGCTCTGCAGGCGTTTGGTGCTCCAACCTTCGATCAGGATTTCATCCTGTACCAGTGGTTCAGGAATAAATAGTAAGGGGATAATTGTGCTCCCAGCTTGAAAGGCAGGTCGCAATGGTTGAAAGTTCGCACACCCCTTCATCAGAAGGAGAAATATTCGGATGCTGCTCTTTTGGTGATCGACGTCCAGCGCGGGCTGTTTAAAAGGACCTCCCCAATCTACCAGACGGAAATGCTGCTAAAAAACATTAACGCTCTGATGGAACGTGCCCATCTGGCTAAGGTGCCGGTCGTCGTCGTCCAGCATTCGAATGAAAGTTTTTTGAAAGAAGACAGCCCCGATTGGCTCCTCCACCCTGCTCTGGTCCTGCACGAAACTGATCTTCATATCCGCAAATGTCACGCCAGCTCGTTCGAGAAGACTTCCTTAAAGAGTCAGCTTGACTCGCTGGGCGTTAAGTCGATTGTGGTGTCCGGCCTGGTGTCGCAAGGCTGCGTCAAGGCCGGCTGCCTGGACGCAGTCAGGCTTGGATACCGGGTCATCCTGGCCAGCGACGCCCACAGCAATTACCACCGTCAAGCAGCACTGATCATCGCGGAGTGGAACGAAAAGTTAAGCGCAGCCGGGGTTGAGCTGCGCCTGACCGATCAAATTGATTTTGCAGATAGATGAGGTATGGGACCTGCTTTTCAGACCAGATTATCTGCTGAATACGATCTGGTCTTCCCCGATCCGCTGGGCGTTTCCCATCGCCCGGGAGGCGGCATCGATCAGGTCTTTCGGCTGGTAGTAATCAGCATTGTTGACGGCTGCTCCTACGGTGAACTGGACGGCGTAGTTATGGTCGCCCACAGTAAATGGCGGGGACAGGCCTCTCATGCAATCGGTAGACGATCACGCGAATATCGTCCGTATGCTTCAGGTCCTCGTGCAGCGTGATGAATTTGTCCCTGTCCAGCCGGGCGATCGTATCCGTCGGGCGGTAACACCGGCGCAGACGATCGGCTAGCTGACGCAGCACGGCGTCAAGATCCTGCTCGAGAGTATTCCCGTTGTTCAGGGACTGCACTCTGACAGTGAAGACTTGCAGAGCGAAGATGAAATCTGGTCGGCGGCGGAACCGCTCGAAAGCCAGCTCCAGTCGGGTGAGGAAGAATTCCTGGTTGAAGAGATCGGTCACCGGGTCGCGGAACATGTTCCGTCGAGCTTGATCGCCGCGCAGCGAAAGACGGCTTGCCAAAGTCTTGAGCTGGTCCACTTCGACTGGTTTTAACAGGATCAGGTCTGCCAGGTTTGTAACCGGTTCAGCCATCGAGGGATAGGCAGTGATCACGATCACACGGGTTTGATCCAGGCGCGGATTGGAGCGGATCTGGTAGAGGATATCCTCTCCGCCGATCTCAACACCCAGGCGCATATCCAACAGGATCATGTCAGGTTGGGTCGCAGCGAGGCGTGTGAGCGCCATTTTTGCGGAATGGACGATCTCGCACTCAAAGCCTACCAGGCTCAGCACAACACTGAAAAAGTTAGCAGTGTCAATATCATCTTCGATGATTAAAACCTGTAAGCTTTCCAACGCTACCCTCCGATGCGAATAGGTTCACCCCCAGCTTTTCCGGGCGGATTTCTGCCCACAACCTTTCGTTTTTATTATACGGGTAGTCTTCCAGAGATGGTAAGAACTGGGGCTTAACCTTGCATTTTTCATAATCGAAGCTTGCGGGTTGGAGCAAAAAAAACGCTCCAACCCGCCGAATGATTACAGGACGATATTGACCAGTCTCCCTGGCACCAGGATCACCTTGCGAGGCTCTTTTCCGCCCAGATATTTCTGGACCGCCTCGCTTGCGAGGGCGATCTCCCTGGTTTTTTCCTCGCTGATATCGGCCGGCACCTGGATCCGGTCCCGCACCTTACCGTTGATTTGCAGGACAAGGGTGATCTGCTCTTCAGCCGCGGCCGCTTCGTCCGCCTCCGGCCAGGGCTGCAGATGGATGGAATATCGCTTTCCGATTCGTGCCCAGAGCTCTTCGGCAATATGCGGGCAGGAGGGAGCCATCATGCGCAGGAACAGGTCCTGGGTTTCCCGCCATTCGTCCGAGCCAGCTGCCCCAAGCTCGCGCGCCTTATACATTTCATTCAGCAGCTCCATCAAGCTCGAGATGATCGTGTTGAACTCGAACGTATCATAGTCATGGGTGACGCGCTTGAGCGTCTGGTGAGTTTTTCGACGCAGCCCACGCAGCACCTCGGCATCCGGTCTGCCCTGTGGGGCTGGTTCCGTAAACAGCGCCCAGACCCGCCGGACCCAGCGGGCAGAGCCTTCAATCCCGCTGCTGTTCCATGGCCCGCCCATCTCCCAGCGCGCAAAGAACATCAAATAGGCCCGCACGGTATCCGCGCCGTAGCGGTTCACCAGCTTATCTGGTGCAATCACGTTGCCGCGGCTCTTGGACATCTTTTCCGAATCCTCGCCGAGGATGATGCCCTGATTTCGAAGCTGGGTCATCGGCTCCGAGCCCTTCATGATCCCCATATCCCGCCCGGCTTTGTGGAAGAAGCGCGTGTAGATCAGGTGCATCGTGGCGTGCTCGATCCCTCCGGTGTAGGTGTCGACTGGCATCCAATAGTCATATTCGACCGGGTCAAACGGACCGAGGTCATAATCCGGGCTGAGATAGCGCAGATGGTACCAGGAAGAGCACATAAAAGTGTCCATCGTGTCGGTTTCACGCTCCGCCGTCTTCCCGCAGATCGGACAGATCGTAATCTTCCAGCTGGGGTGGAGCTTCAGCGGGCTCTCGCCGGTTGGACGCCACTCGACATCATCCGGCAGCAGAACCGGCAGCTGATCGTCCGGGACCGAAACCGCACCATGATCCGGGCAGTAGACGATCGGGATTGGCGCGCCCCAATACCGCTGTCGGCTGATCAACCAATCTCTCAGGCGGTAGTTCACCGCTCCCTTGCCAATCCCCTGGTATTCCAACCATTCCGTGACCTTGCGCTTGGCAGCATCGCCCGGGGTGCCAGAGAAATCCCCCGAGTGGATCATCATTCCATACTGATTATGGTAGAGCACATCGCGATACCAATCATTTTCCCAGAGCATTTCCATCACAGTCCGATGATCAGCCATCCCCGCCATCAGCTCCCGGCAGCGGCTCATGATTTTCTGGTCGGCATTGATCGAATTCCAGCTCCAGACGCCATCGCAGAAGATGAATTCCCAACCGCTGCCTACGACCTCGATCCAGGCCTCTGGATTCAGAAACCGTCTTGAAATAAAGATAAACTGGTCTTTTAGATCGTGTGGAATGACGATCCGGATGCCATCCCTGACCGTTCTCCGGTTCAAATCCTGCTTCTTTCAGGGTTTCGAACAAAGCCGGATTTCGTGGATCCTGCGCGGACGAACGATTTGGTCAGGCGGTCCGGGCGATCGATCACAGGGATGATCGGCAGTCCGAATTTCAACGCAAACGCAAAATCCCGCTCGTCGTGTGCGGGAACAGCCATGATCGCACCCGTCCCATAGGTCATCAGCACGTAGTCGGCAATCCAGATCGGGATGCGCTGCTGGTTCACAGGGTTGATCGCATAACCGCCGGTGAAGAACCCCGTCTTCTCTTTCTCAGCCGCCTCACGCTGGATGTCCGTCTGGCGGGTTGCCTGAGCGATGTATTCCTTCTACACCAGGTCTCTGCTCCTCCGTCACGATCTTGCTGACCAGAGGATGTTCCGGCGCAAGTACCATGAAGGTCGCCCCCCACAGGGTATCAGGGCGTGTTGTGAAAACCTCCAGAGGATCACCCTGTTCAGATGAAAACACCACCGACGCCCCTTCCGAACGTGAAATCCAGTTGGTTTGAAGCGTCCTCACCCGCTCCGGCCAGTCGATCTGGGAAAAATCCAGCAGCTCATCCGCATAATTCGTCGTCCGGAAGAACCACTGCACGAGGTCTTTCTTGATGACCGGAGTCCCGCAGCGCTCGCAATGCCGGTCATCCCCCCACACTTGTTCGCGAGCCAATGTCGTGTTGCAGTTCGGGCACCAATCTACCGGCGACAGCTTGCGGTAAGCCAGGTTGTGGCGGTAAAGCTGCGAGAAAAACCACTGCGACCAGCGGTAGTATTTCGGATCTGCAGAGACCGCTTCCCGGCGCCAATCAAACATCGTCCCCATCGTTCTGAACTGGACGCGCATTTTGCTGATATTTTCATAAGTCCATTCCTTGGGGTGGATTCCACGCTTGATGGCTGCGTTTTCGGCAGGCAGGCCGAACGCGTCAAACCCCATCGGAAAGAGCACATTGTAGCCGCGCATCCTCATAAATCGAGCACGGGCATCGGCAGGAGCCATCGCATACCAGTGACCGATGTGAAGATCACCCGAAGGGTACGGCAGCATCGTCAGCGCATAATGTTTCGGCCGGGTGGGGTCGATGTTCGAGTCGTATAATCCATCCGTCTCCCATCGTTTTTGCCAGCGGGATTCAATGTCGCTAAATTCATATTGTAGTGTCGTCATTCTTTCTCCATATTCAGATCGTTCAGCGTTTCTAAGCGAGTGTCGAAATCGCTGTGATAGCGTTAGTAGCTCAAAAATCATCACTTCCCATGATGCAGCCGCATTGCAAAGGATTGGCCGCGCTCCAGCTCAAGCAAGCCTCGCCAGATTCCATACATATCCTGCTCTCCCAGGCTCATATGCGCAGAACATGCACAGCGCGGGTTATGAGGATCGGGGCAGGAGAGCATCGCTTCAAGGATCGTATCGACCGCATCGCGGCTGATCCTGAAACCCATATGCCGCCAGGATTCGGCTTCGGACCCGTGAACCAGCTCTTCGTAGACTGCCAGAGCGCGAAATGAACAGGCAGAGCAGCCTACGACCTGGAGCGATATCTCATCATACTGCCTGTCTGGAGGCAGTTCCATGGATTGAACGATATCAAGAGAGTCAGGTGTTTGGCATTGCGGACATCGAAAAGGCATCTTTTATAGATTCTCCGATTTAACCCAATAAATCCAGGCGTGTGACAAAATTCAAGATTTTTCCAGGCGAATATACCACGCGCTCGACATTTCGACCGGCCAGCGCTTGCTGCAACCTGGGCATTGCCAGCGCAGCCTGTCTGATATCATCCTGCTCGGCATCCTGGGGGATCTCGAGGACATCGCGGAGCCGGCCGTCGACCTGCACCGGCAGGCTGATCATCACGTCCTGAGCCAGTTCAGCGTCCCATTCCGGCCAGGATTGTTGGTGGATGCTGCCTTGTCTTCCAATCAGAGCCCAGATCTCTTCGACGAGATGGGGTGCTGCTGGCGCCATCAACAGGAGCAATACATCGAGAGCCTGATGGAATGTCGCAGTCTGCCAGCTTTCCGTGCGCTGGCGCTCGCTCAAGAAATTGACGAATTCCATCAGCGTCGAAACCATTGTATTGAAGCGAAATCCTTCGATCCGCTCTTCTGCACGACGGATCGTTTTATGGATCCGCCGAAGCAGTTCTTGATCTTCGTCTTTGAAATCGGCGCCTGCTGAATACGTCTCCCCAAACAGGTTCCAGACCCGGTTCAGGAAACGGGAGGCGCCGCTTATTCCTTCAATCTTCCAGGCGACATCCTGCTCGAAAGGTGCCATGAACAGCTCGTAGATCCGCAGGGCATCAGCTCCGTACGATTCGGCGATGCTGTCCGGGGTGATCACATTCCCGCGTGATTTCGCCATGCGCGCCCCATCTGCTCCTTGAAGCTGGCCCTGATTGATCAGCTTCTTGAAAGGCTCTCGAAATGGGACCAGCCCGGCATCGGCCAGGGCTTTAATCCAGAAGCGAGAATAGAGCAGGTGAAGCACTGCGTGCTCTGCGCCGCCGACGTATAAATCGACCGGCATCCAATACTGGATCGCTTTGGGGTCAAATGGACCTTCGGAAAAATGCGGGCTGGTGAACCTCAAGAAATACCACGACGAGCAGGCGAAATCCACCCATGGTATCCGTCTCCCGCTCGGCTGGACCTCCACAATTCGGGCAAACCGTATGGAGAAAACCTGGAAGCCGCGCCAGCGGCGAGTGCCCGCTTCCGTCCGGCGTAAAATTCACCATCGCGGGTAGCAGCACCGGCAGCTCAGACTTCAGGGATCGGCTGGATCCCGCATTCGCTGCAATGCACCATGGGGATAGGCGTGCCCCAATAGCGCTGCCGGCTGATCAGCCAGTCGCGCATTCGGTAGTTGACCATGCGGACCACCCAAATTATGGCTTGCAAGCTCAGCGCAGATCGCAGGGATCGCCTCTCGCGAGGGCAGACCATCGTAAACCCCCGAATTGACCAGCCAGCCGTCCCCGGTGAAAGCAGTTGTCCGGGCTTCATCAATCGCCTGGAGATTGTCTGCCGGAACCACCACAGTCCGGATATCCAGGCCATAATGACGGGCAAACTCGAAATCGCGCTCATCGTGTGCCGGTACGCCCATGACTGCGCCCGAACCGTATCCAGGCAGCACATAATCGGCAATCCAGGCAGGGATGCGCTCGCCGCTCAGCGGATTCACCACATACCCGCCGGTGAAAACACCGGTCTTCTCGCGCCGTTCCAGCATCCGCTCGACTTCTCCCTGCCGGGCCGCCTGGGCGATATAGGCTTCCACGTCAGCTTTTCGTTCTGGAGTCGTCAGCTTCGGAACCAATGGGTGTTCAGGGGCGAGCACGAAAAAGGTTGCTCCGAACAAGGTGTCTGGTCGCGTCGTAAAAACAGGCAGCGGATCCGCAGCCTCGCTGCGAAAAACGATCTCGCAGCCTTCCGATCGGCCGATCCAGTTGCGCTGCATCGTCTTGATCGGCTCTGGCCAATCGATCGTCTCCAGCCCTTCCAGCAGTTCATCTGCATAGGCGGTAATCCGAAAATACCAGGCCGGGATTTCACGCCGGTAGATCGCAGTGTGACCTCGCCAGCAGATTCCGCCGGCGACTTCATGGCTCGATAACGTAGTCTGGCAGCCGTCGCACCACCACTGCCAGTTCGTATCCCTGTAGGCTAATCCCGCCCGGTACAGCAGGAGGAAGAAATACTGCGTCCAGCGGTAGAAATCCGGATCGGACGAATCGATCTCGCGCGACCAGTCGTAGCTGGTCCCAATCAGAGTCATCTGGCGGCGGAAATTCGCAGTATTGCGGTCGGTCGTGATCCGCGGATGCACCCCATGCTTGACGGCGTACTGCTCTGCCGGCTCGCCAAATGCATCCCAGCCCATCGGATGCAGCACGTTGAAGCCTTTCATCCGCTTATATCGGGAAATCACATCTGTCGGAATATAGTTTCGGCAGTGTCCCACATGAAGTCCATCGCCGGACGGGTATGGAAAAAAATCCAGGCAGTAGAACTTCGGTTTTTCGCCTGTCTCACGTGCAAGATAGAGCCCTTCATTTTCCCATTGAGCCTGTAGTTTCGGTTCAATTGAGCGAGGATCGTATTCCGGCCAGGAATTTCTCTGAATCATCTTGCACCTCCTTACAGACGTTTAAACAAAAAGCCTCCATCCCTCAGGGACGGAGGAAATCTCCGTGGTGCCACCCTGCTTGCCCTTTGAAACCAATCAAATGGATTAACCCGGGCCGCTCTGGTTCGCGTTAACGGGCGAAACCCGCCGCTGGCTATACCGTTATCAGAAACCTGAAATCGTTTTCACTGGCGGAGCCTGCCCAGGTTCCAATTTGGATAGGGCAGCAGGCGAGTTCAGCCCAGATCGAGCGTGTGCTCTGCGTGCACGTTTCCGGGTTTGCACCTGATCCACCCGGATCTCTGGCAGATGGCTTAGTACTCCTGCTTTGGCCGTAGAATCTCCTAGCGGTCAGCCAATAGCTGACCGCTAGGATTGGATTGTGTGGACCCAGAGGGATTCGAACCCTCGGCCTTCTCAATGCCATTGAGACGCGCTCCCAACTGCGCTATGGGCCCTTGAGCTTTAGTCAGCCCCGGTATTGTACACTTATTCGAAAAATCCGTCAACTCAACGGCTTTTGCGTTCCGCGAGATTTATTTTGTGAGCTGAAACGAGTTCGATCCGTTCACCTTTCGTGTTGAAGAATTCTAATGTCATCTGCTGTGCATCCGCCGTCACCAGGATTGCCCCATAATCATCGTTGTAGCGGAATTGACTGCCTTCAGCTGCGCCCGAAAAATCGTAGATTGGGCCGCCGCCTGATGCGCTCACGATATAGGTCAGCCCATCAATCAAAAGCCGCTCGTAGGCGTGATCGTGCCCGCTCAGCACAACCGAGGCGCCCCATCCAGCAAAATCCCAGCGCATCCAATCCACCGGTCCATGGTATCCAGATGTGTAAGGCGCAGCATGGAAATAAACAACTTTCCAGGGCGAATCGGTCGCTTCCAGTTCGGCTTGCGCCCACTGCGCCTGGGCAGAGATGGGGGAAACGCCGTCCGGCTCGCGCAAATCGCTGTTGATCGCGAGCAAGAATACAGGTCCCCAGGTAAACGAATAATAGCGCTCGTTTCCTGGAAGCTCGAAATAATCCAGGTACGGCTGACCTCGATCCGTGTCCACGTCATGGTTCCCAAGGGTCGGGAAAAACCGAAGCTGGTCAGCTCCCTTTCCGAAAGCGCCTCGATAGGGGTAGATAAATTCGTGGAAATACTGCCCGATATTTGCGTCGATCGTCTCCGCCGAACCGGATGGATAATTATTATCCCCAACCGTGATGATGAAATCCGGATTCCAGCTTTTTACCAGGTTAGCCACATCCGCTTCGGCTTGGTTTCCCTGACCGAAATCGCCGATAACGGCAAATCGAATCACCTCCAATGAAGTCGGGCTGGGGATGGGGGTTTCAGACGGCGCCGGCGTTTCGATGGGTGCAGATGTAGATGAACCTGACAAAGGTGTAGCTTCTCTGCTTGCAGCTGGCGGATCCGTCGGGATTGTGCTGGTGCTCGGTTGAGGCAATGTCGTCAAGGGCTCACAGCCTGAACAACCCAATAACATTAAGCTGATCAAGGCAACATTAAGAATAACAATCCAAATAGATCTCATTCTTCCGCTCAATTCTTGGAATACAGCCAATCTTGAAAAAAGCCGTCCAGCTCTCGACCCGCGGCGCCCTCAAACGCTGAAAGCAAATCCTCCGTGCGAGCCACCTGCAGATAATTGGCTTGATAATAATTCTGGAGCGCCTGAATGAAGGCTTGAACACCGATCTCTGCGCGCAGAGCATGAAGGAACAATGCGCCTTTAACGTAGACAATTCCTCCGTAAATACCCGGTTTTCCAAGGCTCTCAAAATACTCCAGACTGTTGGTGATGAGCTCATCTCCGGATTCCTGGACAAGGCGGTCGTAGCGGCTTCGCAGATAATCCTGATAGCCTTGCATCGCAGCATCTCCCACACCAAATTCATAATACAGGCTCGTGCTGTACGTCGCTAATGCTTCGTCCAACCAGGGTTCGTCGAAAACATCATTTCCAACAACACCGTACCACCACTGGTGGGCAACTTCATGCGCTACGGTCGTCTCGAATTCGGGTTTTTCGGGCGCCTCGTAAAGGTCTGCACCGACCAGGACGATTTCGGGGAATTCCACACCCAGCGCATAGCGCATCGGCGCTGCGACGACATCTAATTCCGAATATGGGTACTCGCCAAACGTTTCGTTGAAAATCTTGAGGGATTCCGCTGCAGTGGCTAAAGCCCTTTGGCCTCCCGCTTCATACCCTTCGAAGAAATACGAATTTACGGTAGTCGCTCCAACCTGCTGATTTGCTACTTCGAAATCCGGGCTGGCGATCAGGAAGAAATCACGGGCTGGACCGCTCTCAAAATGGACCGTCGTTCGGCCGTCTTCCGTCTGTTTGCCTGGTTTCGATGCCAGTCGCTGCAATCAAGACATCCTCCGGCAGGGATATATTGACGGAGTAAAATGCTGTTTCACTGTAGACCGAATCGCCGATTTGTGAAGTTGGATCAAGGTTCCAGCCGTCATCATCATTCACGGCCAAAATCGGGAACCAACCCGACAGTGCCAGCACATCGTCGGTACAGGTTATAGATCCCATATCCAGCCGGCGTTTTCGTTCCACCAAAATCAAGCGGCACCTGACCTGCGAATTCGAGCCGGATTTCAGTCTGGTCCCCCGGTTTCAGTGGAGGTTCAAGCGCTACTCTGAGCGCAGTATCTTCCACCGAGAGCTCAGTTGCTGCCTCTAAACCGGAGACGGTTGCGAGGTTAACGTGCAGCGAGCCGTCGCCATAGCTTCCACCCCCATTCGGCAGCAAGCGGAAATATAGCCCATCCAGCGCTTCAGCCTCAGTGTTGGTGTAAGTCACAACTGCAGTTCCATCAAAGCTCTGTAAATCATCGGAAAGCTCAAGCGATAGTAGGTAGCGTGGTAAAGTTTCCAGCGTGGAAAAATCAAAACCATTCGGGGTTGCCAGGACAGTTTCCGGCATCGTTCCAGTGCTTGCGTGCTCAGCTTTTGCTGGAGTCGGCGCTGGAACAAACCCTTGTGAGCGTGGTGTAGCAGTGGGTGGGAGCGGGATTGCTTGAAAGGCTTCCCCTGAAATGGGTATACAGGTGTTCAGGGTGACATTCCCTGTATCATCCAAGATGCATTTTACCTGATCCATCTCCTGGTCCTGCACGACCGCCAGGATCACACTGCCGCGCTGTCCAAGGATCCCAAATTCCAACGGGGGTGAATCCAGCTCGTCGAAGACTCCCGCCGGAATGCCCGGGTTTTCGGGTTCCAGGTGCAGCTTGCAGTCCTCTGGAGTCCCTTGCATAATCAGGCAATCCAATTTCTTCAAATAACGCTCGGAGCTTATTCGGCAGTTCATCGGTCGATTAAGCAGGACTGAACAAGAACCCCAGTCGCCAGAGAAGTCCGTATGGACAATTATTTCTTCGAATGATTCGGGGTCATAGCTTCCCAGGATCAACCTGTATGGAGCCGTGATCCGATCGCCGAAAGGGGTTAATGCACGCACGCCCAAATCTCGCTGGTTTTCTTTAGAAATCTTTCCCTGGCGAGCTTCTACGCCAAACCGAATCAGGTCGTCTGTCCCGACAATTGGACTGCGCAGAGTTTGATTGATCAGATTATCGACCAATAACCCGATCGGTAAAAAGATAACCAGGCAGGTTGCCAGCGAAAATATCCGCCCCCCAACCCCTGAAGCGCGTGTCGCTGATTCGACAAAAAAAAGCTCGAGGCTTCCTCCAATTGCAGTCAGGACTCCAACCACAACGTAGAGCAAGATCATTCGGATCCGTGCGCTCTCGACAAATGGATAGATTTCCATGCCGGCAAATTGGGGGTCCAAAATACCGATCATTTTGGTTTGGCCCTCAAAAGGGGTATGGCTGGAAATCCAAACAAACGCCATCCCTGCAAACAGCCATAAAACCGCGCCGATCGCCGCGTTGTCGAGGCGAACCGTCAGCCAGCCGACTGCGCCTCCGATGATCAACACGATAGGCGCCCCGATCACAAACTTCAACCAGGGAAGATCTGCGCTCGCCCTCGCAAGCAGCGCCCAATCAAGCGCCCAGACGCCTGCACAGAACCAAAAACTGGCGATTAATCCAAAAAGCAATCCGTTGAATCGCTTTTCTCGCAGGTATTGCTGGTATTCATCAGGATTTTTAGTGTTCATGTTTCTCTTATATGAGCCGGCTTTTTCCCCGGCATCGACTTAACTGGGATGATCTTCATGTTCATGAATGGGAAAGAGCGCTTTCAGATCAATAAATGTCGTTCAGCGCATGCAATTAATACTCAGGAGGAGCAAGCTGCGTTCAAAAATCCATCAATTATCCTTGTTCTCCCAGAACTCCCCCTCGATAACCTCTTCGTCCCGTTCGTTCGGCTTTTGAGATGCTCCGGGAGCCAATCCTTTGAGCGCATCCATGTGTTCCTGGACGACTTCCGGAGGACAAAGCTCGACAAACAAATAGCTACCCAGCCAGACAACTGCCACATCATCGATCGGTCCAATCGCAAGGTCGGGAACAATGAAATAGATCAATGAACCTATCGGCAGAATCTTAACCCAGGGACTGACCCGCGGATCGCCCATCAGCCGAACCACCAGCTTGATCCGGTTCGTCAGGTCATTAAAAACACCCCCCTTGGTGGGGATTAAACCACGATCCTTATCGTCGGTCATTTCGCCTCCAAACGCGAGGGATTATACTATATCCCCTATTCCGACTGCATGAACAAAACGGACGGTGTGAGCAATTGCCCTCACACCGTCCGTTGTTTGAAAAATATCGGTGTCTTATTTCGTCTGAGCTGTCTTAGCAAGGCTTACGACTGCTGAGAATGCCTGCGGATCCCGCACCGCCAGATCGGCCAACATCTTGCGATTGAGGGAAATCCGGGTGGATTTCATATCGTGGACCATGCGGCTGTAGGTTGTGCCGTTCAGCCTGGCAGCGGCATTAATCCGGACGATCCACAGCCGGCGAAGGTCGCGTCTGCGCTGCCGGCGGTCCCGGTATGAATACCACAAGCTTTTCAGCATCGCCTCATTGGCGCGCCGGAACAAACGGTGGCGAGTGCCAAATTGGCCTTTTGTGAGCTTGAGGACCTTATTATGATGTTGACGGCGGTACGGTCCAGTTTTTACACGAGTCATTTTCTTCCTCCTGCGATCCCCTGAGCGCCGGTAATGAATTTACCTGTTGAATGCACCCAACGGTCGCAACTTTCCTGTGTTCTGATCGAAGGGCCTGGCTAACTCAGCCAGAATGCCCGTTTCCAACGTCCACTCCAGCGACGGCTAATCCTTCTTACCCAGATAGGGCGCCAGGCGCCGGACGGTCTTCTTAATGCCGCGGCCTTTCACCGGCTGCATCTCCATGAATTGGCGCTTGACGCGCTTGGAAGTGCGGCGGCGCAGGTGGCTCTTGCCGATCTTTGTCCGCATCAGCTTGCCCGAACCGGTCATCTTGAATCGCTTCGCTGTCGCTTTGTGCGTCTTGATCTTTAGCTTTCCATCCGTTTGCTTGCGTGGCACAGTTTATCTCCTTTCAATCAAAATTCCGCGGACCAAACCCACATCCGCGGCTGTCGACTTAAGCTTGAACCTCAAATCCTATCAGCGCAGCAGTTTATTTCTTCTTGGCTGCTTTTCCGGGCGCAAGCACCATCAACATGGTTCGCCCTTCCAGAGCCGGGGCCTGCTCAACAATTGCGACGTCGGCCAGATCTTCGGCCACTTCCTTCAGGTCATTCAAGGCAATTTCGGGATAGCTGATCTCTCGCCCTCGGAAGCGAATTCTCACTTTGACTTTCATCCCGTCTTCCAGCCATCGCCGGGCATCACGCACTTTCAGGTCGCGATGGTGCTCATTCGTTTTCGGTCTCAGCCGGATTTCCTTGATTTCGATCTTCGTTTGTGCCTTCTTGGCTTCGCGTTCTTTCTTGGCTCTCTCGTAAATGAACTTCCCAAAATCCATCACCCGGCATACCGGGGGATCGGCGGTGGGAGCGACCTCGACCAGGTCGAGCTCGGCATCCCGAGAGATGCGCTGGGCCTCGTCGATAGACACAACTCCAATATTCTCGCCGTTTGGTCCGATCAAACGAACCTGGGGAACGCGAATGGCTTCATTGACCCGATATGTAATTGCGCTGATATTTTGCTCCTTCTAAAGAACCAAGTCAAACTGGTTTATCTAACAGCCCAACGATAATACCAAAGAACGCGCAAATCGTCAACGTATCGCTGGCATGTCGTATGTACTTCAGAACCCGGGGGTCAAACAAACCCCCGGGTTCTGATATCCGATCAAAAACCTAGCTGCGCTTCAGGATATCCTTGGCTGCTTTTTCCAGGAACGAATCCACCGACACAGGTCCAGGGTTTTCACCGGAACGCATCCGCAAGGAGACCTGGCCTTGATTGACTTCCTGGTCGCCCACCACAAGCATGTAGGGGATCTTCTGGTTCTGAGCGTCCCGGATCTTCGCATTCATCCGCTCGCTGCGCTCATCGATCTGGACGCGCAGCCCAGCAGATCGCAGCTTCTCCGCTACCTCACGGATATATGCCAGGTGCCTGTCCGCGATCGGAATCAGCACAGCCTGCACCGGAGCCAGCCAGACCGGAAATGCGCCCGCATAATGCTCGATCAGCACGCCCATGAACCGCTCCATGGAACCCAGCAGCGCCCTGTGGATCATGTAAGGTCGGTGCTGCTGACCGTCTTCGCCGATATAGGTCAGGTCAAATCGTTCCGGCAGGTTGAAATCGAACTGGATCGTGCTCAGCTGCCATTCACGCCCCAAAGCATCCCGCATCTTGATATCGATCTTCGGGCCATAAAAGGTCGCTTCGCCTTCATCGACCTGGTATGGGACCTGCGCCCGGATCAAGGCGTCTCTCAAAGCCTCGGTTGGAGCCTCCCACAATTCCTCCGATCCGGCTGCTTTCGCCGGATTACGGGTCGAGAGGTAAGCCTGGAAATCCTCAAAACCGAATGCCCGCAGCAAACCCAGGCTGAACTGCAGGACGCGGTCGATCTCCTCGGCCATCTGGTCCGGCCGGCAGAAAAGATGGGCGTCGTCCTGGGTAAATCCGCGCACCCTCAGAAGGCCGTGAAGCACGCCGCTGCGCTCGTAGCGGTAAACCGTCCCCCATTCGGCAAACCGCATCGGCAGATCCCGGTAAGACCGCACCCGGCTTGTAAAAATCTGGATGTGGAACGGGCAGTTCATCGGTTTCAAGTAGTATTTCTGCCCGTCAATCTCCAGGGGAGCATACATATTCTCCTGATACCAGCCCAGGTGGCCGCTGGTCTCCCAAAGGTTGGCCTTCCCGATGTGCGGCGAATAAACAAACTCATAACCGCCTTTTTCGTGTTCGGCGCGGCAAAAATCTTCCACGATTTTCCGAACCATCCCGCCCTTCGGATGCCACAGGATCAGACCCGCGCCTACATCCTCAGAAACGCTGAAAAGGTCGAGCTCGCGCCCCAGCCGGCGGTGATCCCGCCGCTTTGCCTCCTCCAGCTTCCACAAGTATTCTTCAAGCTCCTGCGGATTGTGCCAGGCTGTGCCGTAGATCCGCGTCAGCATCTGATTGTGCTCGTCTCCGCGCCAGTAAGCCCCGGCCAGGCTCATCAGCTTGATCGAATCCGGGTTGATCTGGTTTGTGTTCTCCACATGCGGGCCGCGGCAGAGGTCTACAAATTGATCGTGTTTATAGATCGAAATGTCAACCGCCTGTTCCAGCGGATTGCCGTACTCGTCAAAACCGCCTCGCTCGAGCCCTTCAATCAGCTCAAGCTTATACGGCTGGTTTTGGAAGATCTTGCGCGCCTCGTCGCTGGAGACGACTTCCCTTTCAAATTTATGCCCGCCAGAGATGATTTCCCGCATCCGTTTTTCGATCACTGCCAGGTCATCGTTGGTGAGCGCCTGCGGCAGCTCAAAATCGTAGTAAAAGCCGTCCTCCACCGGAGGTCCGATGGTGTACTTTGCTTCTGGAATCATTTCTAAAACAGCCTGTGCCATCACATGTGCGGAGGAATGGCGGATTCTATACAGTTCGCTGTCTTCATAACGTTCTTTATCGGATTTTGCCATTGGATTTACCTCTTTCTAAATAAAGAACTCTCGCCCATCCTGGGGCGAGAGTCAACATCACTCACACGGTTCCACCCAGATTGCTCCTGAAAGAGCTTCTCTGTATGACCGGTAACGAGGTCAGCCGCTCACCATACTCGAAGCTGTTTATTTAAAGCTTCTTTCCGGATCACGCTCACGGGGGGTTTTGTTCCGAATGGCTGCCGAAGGAGATTCTCAGTCATGGATCTCCTTTCCCTGTCAGCTCCTGATTCGGCTACTCGTCCCGATCATCGCGGATGATTCAATTGAGTGGGCGGAATAGGGCTCGAACCTACGACCTCTGCGATGTCAACGCAGTGCTCTAACCAACTGAGCTATCCGCCCGAACGTCCAATGATTATACTCAGACAATCCCAAAACGGCAAGATGCTTTTTACAAATACTTGATCGAGGTAAGAAACTCTCTCGTCAAATCAGCAACCGCAAGCGGTTTTTCAAGCTGCACCATGTGTCCGGCCTCTGGGATGACCCTTAAAACCGCCCCCGGAATTTTCTCTGAAAGAAATTGAGAATAGCGAAGCGGGGTCATCCGGTCCTCCCGTCCGCACAGGATCAATGTTGGCCGTCGTATTCGTTCGATGCGGTTCGTTTCGTCGAACTCGTCACAGGCGTGCAGGTCATTGCTCAGCACGCTCAAGCGGGTCTCTGCCATCCGCTTCTCGGCCAGCTCTTTCATTCGGATTGGGGTGTTCTCGCTGAACGACCAATCGATCAGCGTCTTGATGGCAGTCAGGTAAGTCGTCGGGCTGTCCGTGTAATCTAATAACTGGCTCGAGACCTTCAATCGCACGCCGCCGCCAATCAGGACTAGCCCGGAAACATGCTCTGGATGATCCAATCCCAGAGTCAAAGCGATCGCGCTTCCCATCGAATGCCCGATGAAAAACGCGCTGTGGATCCCCAGCTCAGTCAGCCAGTCGATCAATACTTCAGCATAATCGCCGATTGTCTGCCTGCTTCGACCTTCAGATTTCCCGTGACCGGGTAAATCCGGCGCATAAACA
Source organism: uncultured Chloroflexia bacterium (assembly GCA_963788305.1). Taxonomy (GTDB): domain Bacteria; phylum Chloroflexota; class Anaerolineae; order Anaerolineales; family UBA4823; genus UTCFX2. Next base: position 69,900 of record CAWBGK010000015.1, on the reverse strand, counting down.
AGGCAGCCCGGTAGTCTCCGCACCTCTGCCGGCCAATGCAGGTGCGAGCCTCCAGCTCCATGGATCAGCACCACCACGGGTCTGTGGCCTGATCCACCTTCGCCACTGAAATGGTAATAAATATCTCCAATAGATGGCATTCGTTCATCCTATAATCAGATGCCCCGGCGCAGCTGATCCGCAGCTTCCTCAGTCAATGGAATGTAAACCTGGACGTGTGTGCCGCGATCGTTAGCCGAATCAATTTTGAGCACACCATTCACAAGTTCGCTGCGCTCTCGCATATTCAGCAAGCCCAGGCTGCCTCGCTTCTCATATGAAGCATCCACTTCGCCCTTATCAAATCCCACCCCGTCATCTTCGATCTCCAGAAGGCTTAAGCCTTCCCGCAGCATCTTCAGGCGAACCCAGATATTGGGCGCTTTGGCATGTTTTCGGGCGTTATTGACGGCTTCCTCAATGATGTAGAAAATTACCCCTTGTTTCCCCAGCTCCAGAAGCTCAACTACATGCGGGTCCACCTGAATGTCGACCGTTTGATTGAACGTCTCTCGCATTTTCTCCGACATCGATTCCAACGCCGCCTCAAGCCCCTGTGATTCCAAAACCAGCGGTCTCAAGGTGAAGAGCATGTGCCGAATTTCTTTCGTCGTCCGGCGAGCCAGGTCTTCAATCCTGAACAGCTCCTCCGATGCCTTCTTCGGGTCCCGCTCCATCAGTCGGCGAGCAAAATTGACCCGCATTGCAATTGCCGATACAGATTGCGTGGGACCGTCGTGCAGGTCTCTTGCCAGCTTCTGGCGAGATTCCTCCTGGATTTCCATCATCCGATTCTTTTCTTGTTCTATCGCCTGGTACAGCCGCGCATTTTGGATCGCGACTGTGGATTGATTGCGCAGGATATTCAGCAAGTCGCGGCGATCAGCACTGAAATAGTCGGGTTCGGGATGGGCAAAGAGCAGAACCCCGTAAGTGTCGAGCCCGGTCCGCAATGGCAGCACGTATGCCGAATGACATTCGTGCAGTGCAATGATTTTGCCCAGCTCCGGGTCGTTCTTGGGATCCAGCATGTGGATGGTTTTTCCATCTTCAATGACCCGCCGGAGGGCGCCTCGCTCCCCTGGCAGCGCAAGAAACTTGTCGGTGCTCAGAATATGCCGTGAGGAAACAATCCTCAATTCAGGCAGGCTGGAATCCTTGCCTGAAAAGAGCAGCATCACGCCGACCAATCGATCAACAGGTGCATCCAGCTCTGCAAGTGCGTTTGCAGCCAGATCCAGCGAGGTGTCCAGAATAGTCTGATAATTCAGCGTCGAGCTCAGCCGGGAGACCAGCGCGTAGAGAGTCTGCCTCTTGTTTTTTTCTTTCTTTTCATGAAAACCACCTCGACCGCCGCTGAGTATCCGGTTTTCAGACTGCAGGCGGGTGCCGAGAGTTGCCGCGCCAAGTCCAACCAGGCAGTATGCAAACAGCGCTGTTCCTGCTTCGTAGAATGCGTTAATATTATAAGCAAAAGGGAAAGCCAAAGCTTCACGCCCAAGCAAGCTGATCAGGATTCCGATCGCTGCCCCAATCCAGCGGAAATAGAAGGCAGCCGAAATCAGCGGCAGAAAAGCCATCCATTGGACCTCTGACCCGCTGCCTTTTGTGAACCATAACAACAGGTAGACAAATATAAAATCAAGAATGATGCTGGCTATACGCGTGATTGGATTCAGGCTGGATGCAGAAGCGAGAATGCTCAGCACAACATTGCAAATCCCCAACAAAGCCAGAATCGCCAGGATAAAGCCATCTACCATCAGCATTCAAAGCCAGCCAAAGGCTCGCGGACACGACAAAAGCCCAGCGCACCGTGATCACGGCCCAATCGATAATTAAATAAGGATCCGTGCTTATTCATACATATCTATCATATCGTATCCTGAAAATATCACAAGACATCCTGATTATTTTGCGAGGAATCTCCGGATCAGCGGCACAGCTGCTTTCACAGCAGCTGCCCGGTGGCTTATTTTGTTTTTTTCCAGCATCTCAAGCTCTGCCATCGTTTTTCCCAGGTCTGGGATCAGAAAAATTGGGTCATAACCAAACCCGTTATCGCCGCGCTCTTCTGGGATGATCTCCCCTTCGCAGACCCCCTCAGCGAATTCAGTCCTTCCGCTCGGATCAGTCAGCGCCACCACGCACCGAAATCTTGCTGTCCAGGGTCGTGGGTGTTCTATTAGTCGTCCAAGCAGCAGCTGGCGCCGATCGGCATCTGTCGCCCCGGGCTGCGGGATCAGCCTGGCTGAATGCAGTCCCGGCTCGCCGTTCAGTGCATCGACCTCCAATCCGGAATCGTCTGCAAGGGTCGTCAAACCCGAAGCGTCGGTAAAAGCCTTCGCCTTCAACGCTGCGTTCTCCGCATAACTGCTGCCTGTCTCCTCTGCTTCCAGGAGCAGTCCGATTTGTTCCGGCGACAGCAGGATCAGGTTTTCGAGCTCAAGCAAAGAGTATATTTCTCTCAATTTCCCTGGATTATTGGTTGCAATCAGGAGTTGCGATTGTGTTTTCATCGAGTTTTCTCTCTACCCATGCTCGTTATTAAGAAATCATTAAGTTTTGTGCAGCACATAAAGAGCGAGCAGCAGTTATACCCTTTAAGTCGGTATGTTATAATCAGCCCACCTGCAGAATTAATCCAAATTATTCTTGAAGCTGGATCTCAGCCTTCCGATTTGCTGATAATGCTTCAGGCTATCAAAACTGATCAAGCTGGTGTCTGACTCAAACAATCCCTTTCTCCTCAACGTCGGCTTTATCGCACATCAAACGGTCGGATATGTCCGTGAATTCCCGTTTGATTTCCGTTCGATCCTTCTTCCTCCCGAGCTCAGACTGGAGGATCTGCTGGGCAGCGTGCGAGTCACTCGCACTTCCCAGGGCTTGCTGCTCCAGATCTATTATGGAGGCAGATATCGACGCCGAATGCGCTCGCTGTCTGAAAGAGTTCAAGCAGCACCTGGAGACCGATTATACCGACCTGTATGCTTTCACGCCGAACTCCGCCGCAGAATTGGGTTTGCTCCTGCCGGACAATGGTAAGATCGACCTGGCCCCATCCCTCAGGGATGAGATGATATTATCTGATCCCGATCAACCCGGTCTGCAGACCCGAGTGTAAAGGTCTCTGCCCGGTTTGTGGTGAAAATTGGAACGAAGCTTCATGCGAACACGCCGGGGGAGCCTCCGATCCACAGCAGGATTCGCTCGGAGTCTCTTCTCGATTGAGATGTGATGCTTCTTCGTTGAAAAGAATATGCGCTCGAGTGCCATCATCACCCGATCGAGGAAGGCGCTAATTGGTCTACGAAGATAAAGAATCAAACCAATCTTTATCCCTGAGATCGCTCCTGGAACGGGCGGAATTCCAAGGCTTCATCACATCTGAAGATATTCGGGAATTATATCCTGCGCTGAATTCCAAGGATGGGCAACTTTCACGCCTGATTGCCCTGCTGGTTTCGCAAGGGATTGAAGTCACCAGGGGCGAGGAGATACATCGAACCGCCCGGCGCCCGCCTGCGCTCAAGTCCAAAAGCAAATCTCTCTTCTGAAACCCTCTCAAATGACGACTCCGTCAGCATTTATATGCGCGAGATGTCATTGACACCGCTGCTGAATATGGATGAAGAACGCAGCCTGGCCACCAGGATCGACCGGTCAGATATCGCTCGGGATGAGCTGGCCCGTCTGAACGGCCGTGATTTGGAAAAGCGCCTCGAGCTGGAGACGATCGTCCAGGATGGTCAGCTCGCCCGTGAAGCGCTGATCAAAGCCAATACCCGCCTGGTTGTAAGCATCGCACGGCGCTATGTCGGTCACGGCGTTCCTTTTCTCGATCTGATCCAGGAAGGGAACCTCGGCCTGATGAAAGCTGTGGAGAAATATGAATGCGACCGGGGGTTTCGCTTCTCCACCTACGCCACCTGGTGGATCCGCCAGGGTATCATCCGGTCAATTGCAGACCAGGGACGCACGATCCGCGTTCCGGTTCACATGGTCGACCGGCTCCGCCAGATATACAAGGTGTCACAATCGATGGAACAGGCGCTTGGCAGGCCTCCCACCTCCCAGGAGTTGGCCGTCTCATTTAGAGCTCGATATCACCAAGCTGCGCTGGATCCTCCAGGTTTCCCAGCCGCCTCTCTCGCTGGAAAGCCCTGTCGGGGATGACGAAGACTCCGAGCTTGGGATGTACGTCGAAGATAACAGCTCACCCAGCCCGGCCCAGGCCGCCTATGAAAACATGCTGCGCGAGCGCGTGGAAGAAGTGCTGTCAACCCTCACACCCCGCGAAGCGCGCGTCCTCCGGCTGCGCTTCGGCCTGGGTCAGGATCGGGCTTATACGCTTGAGGAAGTCGGCCGGAAATTCGGCCTGACCCGGGAGCGCATTCGCCAGATCGAGGGAAAAGCCCTCCGCCGGCTGCGCCAGCCGTCCCGCGCCCGCCTTCTGCGCGAGCTGCCGTGAAGCGGGCTTGACAAATCCTATTTCCAAGATTAAACTTCCTCAAATACTATTGAAGAAAGGTCTGCTGAAAATGACACGCCCGGGTTCTGACTACGGAATCATTCGTTATTCGATGGCCATGATGTGCAGCATGGCCATCTTTCCGCGCCCCTGAGAACGGGCAGCCCTCCCGGAGATTTTTCTGAGACCTTTCCGATAATGTGGTTCAACTGCAGGCTGTCCCGTTCCGGGCAGCCTTTTTTGTCGCTTAAGCATTAACAACGTCTAGAAATATCTTATTCGTTCAGGATAATCTCCTGACACAGTTTTTGAAAACTTAGACCGGAGGTCTTAAATGTCCACAAACATCCTTGTAGCCGTTGCCTGGCCGTATGCCAACTCCCAAATCCATGTCGGGAATTTGACCGGTTCTTACCTGCCGGCGGACATTTTTTCCCGCTACCAGCGCCTGATCGGGAATAAAGTGATCATGGTCTCCGGTTCGGACGCTCACGGCACGCCCGTCCTCGTTCGTGCTGACGCAGAAGGCACCACCGCTGTGGACGTTTACCAAAAATACCACGCCGGTTTTATCGAGCTCTATCAGAAGCTCGGGCTGAGCTACGACCTGTTTTCTTCGACGCATACCGAGAACCACTTCAAGGTGTCGCAGGATATTTTCCTGGCTCTGCTGAAGAACGGCTACCTGTATTCCAAACGCGAGAAACAGTGGTTCGCCCCGTCCCAGGGCCGCTTCCTGCCGGATCGTTATATCGAAGGGACCTGCTATATCTGCGGATATAAGAACGCCCGCGGCGACCAGTGCGATGGCTGCGGCAGCCTGCTGGACGCCACCCAGCTGATTGAGCCGCGTTCCAAGATCGACGGTTCAACCCCCGAGCTGCGCGAAACCGAGCATTTCTACATCGACCTGGGCGCGCTGGAGCCGGCGATCGTCGAGTTTCTCCATCAGCGCGAGGCTTACTGGCGCCCGAACGTGCTCCGCCAGTCGCTCGGCCAGATCCTGGCAGATGGGCTGCACGGCCGCGCCATCACGCGCGACCTCGAGTGGGGCATCCCGGTACCGATCTCCGGTTGGGACGGAAAATGCCTGTACGTCTGGTTCGAAGCTGTGATCGGCTATCTCTCGGCTGCGATCGAATGGGCTCAGATAACCGATCAGCCTGAAGCCTGGCAGGAATGGTGGTTCAATCCGCAAGCTCGCGCCTACTACTTCATCGGCAAAGACAATATCCCCTTCCACGCCGTCATCTGGCCGGCCCAGCTGATCGGCGCCGGTGAATGGTTTGGCAAGCTCTTTGCCGGCTGCGAGGATACCCGCCTGACTCTGCCCCACGACGTACCTGCAAACGAATTCATGAACCTCGAAGGTCAGAAAATCTCCGGCAGCCGCAACTGGGCCGTCTGGGGGCTCGACTTCCTGACCCGCTACGACCCCGACCCACTGCGCTACTACCTGACGATCAACATGCCAGAGAGCAAAGACACCGATTGGGACTGGAACGATTTTGTCCGGCGCAACAATGACGAGCTGGTCGCCACCTGGGGCAACCTGGCCAACCGGGTGCTTTCTTTTGCGTATAAAAACTGGGACGGCTGTGTCCCGCCCGAGCCAGGCGATCTGCGCCCGGAAGACCGGCAGATCATCGAGACGATCGAGTCGGGCTTCCTCTCCGTCGGCGAGCAGCTCGAAGCTGTCCACCTGCGGGCAGCGCTCAACGAAGCCCAGCGCCTGGCATCCGAAGTAAATAAGTACCTGGATCGAGCTGCACCCTGGTCAGAGATCAAGCAGGATAAAGCTGCTGCCGCGAAGACGATCTACACCGCCCTGCGGGCGATCGACTCGTTGAAAGATGCTCTTTTCCCCATTCCTGCCTTTCTCCAGCGAGCGGCTCCACCGCTTCCTGGGCTACCCGAGCCGCTCTTCGGGGAGCAGTTCGTTGAGACCCGCCAGGACAACCTGGGTGAACACACCGTCTTGCGCTACAAACCTGCCGCTTCGACGGCAGGCGGCTGGAAGCCGAGCCAGCTGCAGCCCGGTCAGCGTTTAACCCAGCCCGAACCGCTTTTCCGCAAGCTTGAACCCTCGGTCGCAGAAGAAGAACGCACCCGCCTGGGCTGAAATTTGCCGAAATCGAATCAAAAACCTCACAGGTCTCGAAAGACCTGTGAGGTTTTTGATTTTTAATTTTGCGTTCCCTGCAGTCCAGTTGGCTCCCGCTCAGAAATGCAGCGCTAGAACGTGGCTTCAACGACCTCTTGCGGCCCGCCGGCCTGGTTATACGCCTGCCCCCAGAAGTGGGCGTTGACTGTCATCGCGTAAGCGTATGTGAAAATCATGCCGATCACGCACAGGATCACACCCAACGAAGCGACAAGGCTCGCAACGATGCTTCCAAGCAGGACGATCAGGTAAGCCTGAGGCACGCTGCGGACCAGACCAATGACTTCCCCGAACTTGAAGGCTGCCTTCATATCTCCGGTCGCTGCAAACCGTGCGAAGGCCGCCGGGAGGACAAAACCGAGCACGAGTCCTAACAGGATCATCACGCAAGAAAAGCAGAAAGCTTAATACGCCAAGCGCAGCTACCGCTGCATCCTCGCCGCTATCCTGCAGGAAAAAGATCGGCACCTGCTGGCAGATGGAAATCATGAGTAACCGGCAGTGAGTAGACAAACGCGATCACCCAGAGCTTCAAACCCTTCATAAAGAAGTCACCCAAGCCGCTCCATTCGGGAAGCACCTCAGCTTCCTCTGTGGATCACCCTGCGGGTGATTTCGACCGTCCAGCCCATCACAGCCAGAATGCCAAAAATTGGGATGAGCAGAAGCAGCCCGCCGATGCCCAACTTCTTCAACCAATCTTGATCTTCAAAAGCGTACGTAAATGCTTTTCCGAAATCCATGTTGATCCTCCTTGACGAATGACTGCGAAAGATGCTGGCGCTGCCAGTTGAGAAGTGAAGCAAAATTGCCTTTTGATTGTACCAGCTTTAAACTAGGACGAAAAGGCTCGTTTTCCTGTCTTTATGGGGTTCTTCAGGTACCAGCTCTGCTCGGCAGGCGAGTAGACGAGCTCGAAGACCTGCGCCTTGTGATCCATGACCAGCAGTGCTGTCCGTCCTCTGCGTCCCAGCGCCTCCCGTACGAGGCGACCTGGTAAGTCGCTCCGTTCCAAATGAACTGCTGCGGGATCATCCGGCCGTCCCTATCCAATCTGGCGTCTGCTTCGACCGCATCGAGGACGCAAGCCTTTTATCGATCGGCGCCGCAGCGATAATCCCGGCGCCCGGTTCCAGGTACTCCAGCGCCAGCCGCAGTGCCGTGTTCGCGGCCTGTTCTTTAACCTGCCCGCGGTCGCCAGGAAACACGAACGTCCAGGCCTGCTCGTCGCCGACCGTACTCAACCCGATCCACGTCAGCCCGACGGGCTTGTTCGGCATCCCGCCGCCGGGACCGGCGATCCCGCTGACCGCCAGCCCAAAGTCCGCGTTCCAACCGCTCCCTCGCCCCGTTCGCCATCTCCAGCACGGTCTCGCGGCTGACTGCTCCGTGGGCCTCCAGCGTCTTCCAGCGCACGCCGAGCAGCTCCACCTTGGCTTCATAAGCATAAGAGATCACACCGCCGAGGAAATACTCGGAAGATCCGGGCACGCTCGTGATCTTATGCCCGATCAGACCCCCCGTGCAGGACTTGGCCGTGGCCAGCTTCAAGCCTCGCGATCGGAGCAGCTCACCTAATCTGACTTCAACTGGTTCTTCAGTCATCCGCTGATTATATCCGAAATGTTTTTGGGTGGCTGAGCATTGCGCTCAATGCGTCTCAGTCACTTTTTGGATCGCCCGCGGCGCCTCTGCGTCGTAGCCTTTCGCCCGGGTCAGGTGGTAGGCAAACAGCTGAGCCGGGACGATCGCTGCCAGCGGCGAGAGCCACTCCGGGATCCCGGTCGGGCAGCCGCAGCGGAGATTGGGCGATCTCCAGCGCCTCAGCCTGGTCCGAGATCACCAGCAGCTCGGCCTTCAGCTCGTCTCGCAGCCGCTCCATCAGGCTGAGCACGTCGCCATAAACCCGCCCGCCCGGCGCGACCGCCAGCACAGGGAAGCCCCGGTCGACGATCGCGATCGGCCCGTGTTGAAAGTCCGCGGTCGAATAGGGCTCAGCCACGACGTAGGTCAGCTCTTTCAGCTTCAGCGACCATTCAAACGCGGTGGCGTAGTTGTAACCGCGCCCGATCACCACGCAGCGGCTCATGTAGCGGTAGCGCTCTGCCATCCCGGCGATCTGCTCGTCCAGCTCCAGCGCTTCCGCCGTCCAGCCAGGGACGTACTCCAGCCTCTGCTCCAGCGCGGGGTCGCCGCACAGCGCGGCCGACAGCATCGCGATCGCCATCAGCTGGGCGCTGTAGGTCTTCGTCGCCGCGACCGCCCGCTCCTCGCCGGCCTGGATGTCGATCACAAAATCGGCTGCTGCCGCCAGCGGCGAGTTTGCTGCATTGGTGATCGCAAGCGTCAGGCTGCCCTGCCGCCGCCCCTCTTCCAGCACGCTGACGATGTCTGGCGACTGCCCGGACTGCGAAATCCCAACGACCAGTGCGCCTTTCAGGCTGGGTGGGCGTTGATAGTAGGTGAACAGCGAAGGCGTCGCCAGCGCCACCGGCAGCCGGTTGAACGAGCCCCACAGGTAGTTGGCGTAGCGCCCGGCGTTGTCTGAGGTGCCGCGTGCCGCGAGGAAGGCATAAGCCGGTGCAGCCTGCTCAATCCGGCGGGCGATCCGCTCGATCTCGCCCTTCTGGCTGCTCAGCAGGTTGGAGAGCACGTCGACCTGCTCGAAGATCTCGTCATGGAGAGACAAAGGAAGCCTCCTGGAGAGAGTGTTGAACCACTGAATTATACTCCCCGACTTTTTTCACAAGTTGATCTCCATCAACGCCAATCCGGCTCGACAAACACATCTGCCCAGGGGAGCCGGAAAGTAAAAACGATGTACAGCAAGATCGAAACCAGGAAAAGTACGATCAAGACCGTTTTGATTGATCTCTCGTACGGGATTTTTTCCAGCCCGCCTTCCAGGATGACCGCAAAAACGCCGGTGATCAGGACGATGATATTGGCGTAAACGATTTCATACACGTTATTCGACCAGCGTCCGATCAGTGCAGGGGCGATGTACCACAACAAGAAGATGATCCAGGGCAGGAAAACGGTCGCGGCAATCCGCGAGTACAGAAAGCTGTCTCGATTGCTGATTTTCCGGCGGCACCAGCCGTATTCAATTAGGCTTACGATCAGGTAGGAGAAAAAGCCAGCCTTAAAATGTCTGGAAGTTCGACTCTATCACGCTGCAAATGAGCGATAACGGAAACACTGGAAAGAATTTGTACGCGCCGTAAAGAATCATAAAAACAAGCCAGAACGCAAATGATTTCCATAGGACGTGAACTTTATAAGTATCCTTCATTTTCACCACCCTTATTTAACCCGGTAACGAAACGGTTTTTCTATACAACAGGTAATTTCCCAAAGCAAATGCAATCTCCCCTGAAGCATTGACGATTTCTTCCGCCCATTGCTGCCCGATAGTCTGCTCACCTCCTGCCATCCCACCTAACCCAAGAAGCAGGAAAAACGCGGCCGCAAAGCCAAAGCTGGCAGCGATCGCACGCCTTCGCAGTGAAATGAAGAAAAGCAGCGCCATCGTCCCCAAGCTGGCAGCGACCATAATTACAAGGAATGGGATTTTCCAAAGAGCAAGAGTTAAGAAGGGTGTTGATATCACTCGACCAGAGTCCGTGCAAAAAGTATGACAGAAATGAATAAGATTACAAACCCTGGCGCAATCAGGATGAACTGCAGGTTGCTAAGCAGACGAATATCCGCAGTACCTGTTATGAAGAGTAATTTCCATATTGCTTGAGTGATATCCCCCCAAGCAGGATGAGCGATCCTCCGATGACAGCCAATTTACTGCAGGTGTCACTGCCTTTTAAACGCATGATCTTGACAAGGTAGACCAATCCGATCAAGAAGGCGATATTGGGGACAAAATCAAAAATTGCCAGGTAGATCAATGGATATTCCTAACCGAATGTTGGGGTATTTTGTGTTCACTCGGATCATTGATTCATTACCTGATATTTTAACAAATTTCCTCAAATAGGCAAATCCATTAAGAGATTGGATATCGCGTGAGAGTTAGCCTAGATAACATGACATGATTCGCGGAATTGGGTACAATTGCACAATATCTTATCCGTACAAATTCGGGTTGTTTGTTTCCTTATGAGGTTAGGCTATGGCTACAATCTCTCGACGTGCTTTTCTAAAATGGGCTGGTGTGACCGGTTTGGCGCTCGCTGGCGCCAGCTGTACGAACACAACCTCCCGTCCCCACTCCCGATGAAGACAGCTGCTCCAGAAACATCCCCCTCACAGCCGGCTGCTCCAAAAAGCGGTCAGGCTTATCTCTCCGTGGCGCGCGGTGAAGACCCGGCGGCGCTGGTGGGCGCCGCAGTCGCGGCGTTGGGCGGAATTCGAGCGCTTTGTCAAGCCGGGCAAAGACGTGATCATCAAGCCCAACATCTGCACGGATTACCATCCTCCCGAGTACGCCGCGACGACGAACCCCCAGGTCGTGGCAGCGCTCGTCTCGCTGTGCCTGGGAGCGGGCGCTAAAAGAGTGCGCGTGATGGACAACCCCTTTGGCGGGTCACCGGCATCCGCATACGCGGTCTCCGGGATCGAAGCAGCCGTCCGCGCCGCAGGGGGCGAGATGGAGGTGATGAGCCCGGTCAAATACGCCAGTTTCGATATCCCCGATGGTCGCGACATCCAATCCTGGGAGTTCTACCGCGACATCCTGGAGACGGATGTACTGATCAATGTGCCGATTGCCAAGCACCACGGGTTGGCCAGGCTGACCCTGGGTGGGAAGAACCTGCTCGGGACAATCCAAAGCGCCAACCGGATCCACGCACAACCTGGGCAGCGCATCGCCGACCTGGTCAGCCGCATCCGACCGACGCTGTACCGTAATCGACGGTTACCGCATCCTGATGGACCACGGACCGACTGGAGCAGCCTGGACGATGTGAAGCTGGCACAGACGGTGATCGCAAGCCATGACATCGTCGCGGCAGACGCCTATGGCGCCTCGCTGTTCGGCTTGAAGGGTGAGGACATCGCTTACATTCAGAAGGCGGCTGAAATGCAGCTTGGCACCCTGGACCTGAGCAGCGTGAAGGTCGAAGAAATCCATGTCTAGTCGCTGGATGCACAAATGAGACGGGCCGCTCGCTGGAAAAGCTGGCGCCGTCTCCGCCAGATCAGCCAGGTCGCATTCTTCACCCTCTTTCTTTACCTCCTGTTTGCTGGAGTTGCGGGGCGTACCAGTGGAGTTCCGCACCCCCTCGCAGATGTATTCTTCCGCTTTAACCCGCTCTCAGCGTTGTCCGTATACCTGTCAAGCCGTGGATCGTCCGTGGCATGGGATGGGCGCTGCTCATTGTCCTGCTTACCCTGCTGGCAGGGCGCATCTGGTGCGGGTGGATTTGCCCGCTGGGGACGCTCCTCGAATGGACCCGCTTTCGAAAGGCAGCCAAAACCGCCCGGCATGTCCCTCAAAAACTGCGCATCGCGAAATACTTCCTCTTGGCAGCGATCCTGGCGATGGCTGTTTTAGGCAGCCTGAGCCTGATGGTCTTCGAGCCGCTGGGGTTGATCACCAGGGTGTTCACAGTGGCGCTGATCCCCGGCCTGAACTACGCTGTCACTTCCATCGAAGGGGCGCTCTACGAGACCAGTGCGCTGCGACCGCTTGTTGATAGCCTGGAGTCCCTCCTGCGCGGGGCTGTGCTCCCCGCCAGGCAGCCGGTTTTCACATCCCCGCTGCCTGTTGTACTGCTTTTTGCTGGGATCATCGCCCTGAACAGGCTGGCGGACCGCTTCTGGTGCCGTTATCTATGCCCTTTAGGGGCGCTGCTGGGCTGGTTGGCAAAATTTTCTCTGTTCCGACCATCGATCAGCTCAAATTGCAGCGGCTGCGGGCGCTGCTCGCTGGCATGCAGGCCGGGAGCGATCGAAGTCAGGCAGACTACTGCTCCGACCGGCCAAACAGCTGAGATCACCGTTCTGGCGACCGAGTGTACGATGTGTCTGGACTGCCTGGCGAGCTGCTCGAACGATGGAATGTCGCTTGTACCTTCCTTGAAACCCACTGTTGCACAGGAATTTGATTTGAGCCGGCGAGGCTTTCTCCAGGCACTGGCTGCCGGCGTGGCCGGGATGCTGGTGCTGCGCGTCGACGCAGGGCTCCGGGTGAAGAAATCGTCCCTGACCGCCCACCGGGCGTGCTGGACGAGACTGAATTTCTCTCAAAATGCGTGCGCTGCTCCGAGTGCTTCAACATCTGCCCGACGACCGCGCTCCAGCCCGCGATAACCGAGGCAAGGCTGGAGGGACTCTGGACTCCGTCGTGATCCCGCGTATTGGGTATTGTGACTACGGCTGCAGCGCATGCGGCCGAGGTCTCGCCCCATCCGGAGCTATCCCGCTTCTGAGCCTGGAAGAAAAGCGCCAGCAGGTGATCGGCAGGGCAAGCGTGGACAAGGATCGCTGTCTGGTTTGGGCGTATAACACGCCGTGCATTGTGTGCGAAGAGATGTGCCCCACCCCTCAGAAGTCCATTCGGCTGGAGGTGGTGTCTGTGGTGGGGAGCAACGGGGAGATCGTTGAGCTGCAGCGGCCTTACGTGCTGAGCGAGCTGTGCATCGGGTGCGGGATATCCGCGAAAACCGCTGCCCGGTGGAGGGAGATGCGGCCATCCAGGTGCACGGCGGGGTATAGAATCTAATACTCCCATCCCAAACGTGGTCCGTTTCTGCTGGAGTGATATGATGACCGTCTCAAAAATGACTTCCCGTTTACGCATGCTCGTGGTGCTGAGCTGCCAGGAGATAGACCACACCCCGTGCAGTTTTATGCTGTTTGGAGGGCGGTGGAAAAGCTGCAGCAGCTATGCAGAATTTGTCGAGCGCCAGGCCGCGCTGGGGCTGGACGTTTTCGTGAGCTCCCCCTCGCCCGCCGGGTCTGATGAATGATTATTACAACCTGCATGGTATCCCCGTTCACTTCGAACCGCGAGTAACGATCAGGGAATGGACCGAGCATTTCCCGGGCGAAAAATGGCCGGTCCTAGTCAAAGAGTACCAGACCCCCGCCGGGACCCTGCGCGCCCGAGGTCCGCCGGACGGGAAGACTGGCCCCGAGGCGACCATGTCCCGTTCCTGGACGACTACATCGTCCCCCGATCCAGGAAGTTCTTGGTCGCTGGACCTGCGGACCTGGAGCCGCTGACTTTCTGCTCTGCGCCTCCCACAAAAGAGGAAGCAATCCAATTCAAGTCGGGATCTCAAGCGGCGGTCGACCTGGCTCGCCGAGGCGACCTGCTGCTTGCCGGTGGCTGGGGTGTTGGAGCGGATCTGATCGGCTGGATCTGCGGGCTTGAAAATATGGTCTTCATGGTCTACGACCAGCCTGACTTCTTCCGACCTGCTGGAGCTGATCGCCCGCTGGAACCGGGCGCTGGCTGGAGCCGTGCTCTCTGCCGGGATCGACCTGTACATCAACGCGCCTGGTACGAAAACCTGGATTTTTTCACCCCGGCATCCTGGAAAAAATATCTTTTCCCGATCCTTAAAGCCGAAGCTGATCTGGCCCACAGCTTCGGGTCGAAATTTGGCTACCTGATCACCTCCAGCTGCATGCCTCTGCTGGATTCGATCGTGGAGGCAGGTGTGGACGTTTTGATAGGGGTGGACCCGCAGCACTGGGATTTACAGCTCGCGAAAGAGAAGCTCGCGGGTAGAGTCGGCCTGTGGGGAGGGGTGAACGGCGCCTCACCGTGGAGCAGGGGAGCATGGAGGAGGTTCGGCGCGAAGTCCAGCGTGCGATGGCGGTCCTCGCATCGGGTGGGGGATTTACCTCTCGCCGGTGGACAACGTCCGTGAAAACACACCCCGGGCGTGGGAGAACACACATGCGCTGATCGACGAATGGCAGAGGCTGGTTGAATGATGAACGAGCGCTGCCTGCCCTGAGTCTGCAATTTGCAAGAAATGAGTGCAGAAATGACTGAAATCATCGATTTGACCCGAAAGCTTGACGAGAGCCTGTCCATTTACAGCGGCGGCGGTTATTCTGACCCGCCTCTTCTGGTAGAGTCATGGTGCGCCATCGAGGAGCAGGGGTTCAAGGTGTCCCGCCTGTCGATGGGCACCCAGACCGGCACGCATATCGACGCCCCGGCCCATTTTTCCCCGGAAATTCCACCCGCTCCAACAGTCTTGGGAAATGGGAAAGCCCAAACCGAACAGACCCCAACCGCCTCAACGATCCAAGGAGCAAACACCGTCCAGAACGGTGGCTTTGGTCAGGGTAGCGGCGGCCTCGGAATCGAAATGGTGGGAACGGAAACGGCTATCGATGGCAGGGCACGAACAGTAACGGGAATGCCGGGCTCGAACGGATCGACCGATCAAAACAGTGGCAATTAATTATTGGTATTGGCAAAGAATGTGGCGGTCGACGACTCAGCCGCCACATTTAGGCAATGAGCAATGCAAGCGTGACATCGTAGAAATAATCGAGCATGCCCAGGTCGTTCACCCGCTATATCCCTCCAATCCACTTTAGGTTCATCCCCCATGCTTATCTCATTCGCCGCCTCCTCCAGTGCCCGTATAATCTCATCAGCCCTGTAAATCCGGTTGCGCCTCCCACCCTTCACCTCTCTCAGAATACCGATTTCCACTAATCTTTCAATATATCGCTGTGCAGTTCGGAAAGGCACGTCACGACCTGGCTGCATAATTTAAAATCGGGCGCTCAAAGAGCACATTTAGAACCTGTATAAGCCGCCTGGCTGCTCGTTCAGTGGTCAAGCGCTCCTTATAAATCGCTCGCAGTTGCCCCAGGCGCTCAATCCGCGAAACAGCATCCAGTGATTGGCTGCTGATCCCGTTCAGAAAAAAGAGCAGCCAGCTCTCCCACTCACCGGTGCGGCTGACTGCCAGGAGATGATTGTAATAATCTGTCCGGTTGGACTCTGAAAGTAAGCGCTCAGATTAAGCATCGGCTGGGAGATCAGTTCCCATTCGACCAGGAGCAGTACCATAAGCAGTCGACCCACCCGTCCATTGCCATCCAGGAAGGGATGGATGATTTCAAATTGGTAATGGATCAAGCCGAGGCGCGCCAGCTGTGGGATTTCCACTGCGGTATGGATGAATTTTTCCCAGGCGTCTATGGCTCTTTCCATTTCGTCGACAGGTGGTGGGACGATGGTCGCGTTCTCGATGGTGCTTCCAGGCGGGCCGATCCAATTTTGGCTGCGACGAAACTCACCCGGAGTGAGATGTTCCCCTTTTTACGCCTTCCATCAATATCGCATGGATCTCACGGATCAGGCGCAAGCTCACCGGTAGAGTCTTTTGGCGCCCAGGCCATATTCAAGAGCGCGTACGTAGTTGTACACCTCGTGCACATCTGAGATATTTTCAAAATGGGACTTTTGAGCAGATTCATAATGATACAGGTCTGGCAGTGAAGCGTGCGTTCCTTCAATACGGGATGAGAGAACAGCTTCGCGCCGTATGAGCGGTTGCACCATAGCGTGAGCAGGAGACATCGAATCTGTGATGTTCGCCAGCCTTCCTAGATTTCGTTCGGCTTCACCCACTGCAGTAGCCAGCGCAGCAGACCAGTGGATCGCTGGGGGCAGAGGATTGGGAATAAAAGCCCAATATCCTTTCGGAGTGCGCAGAACACGTCCGGGAGGCATGCGGGAAAATTCGTCGGGATTTACGCGAGATATCCGCAAACAAAGACGACAACTATTTACATTCTATACCCTAAGTGCAAATAAGACAAGCGCTTATTTGCACTTATTGATCTTACGACGACATTTGAGAGATGTGCTTTCCCGGCAATGCTTTTCCTCTTGTTGGCTTATTGTAATCCACAGGCCATCCCTTGCATGGGGAAGATGGTTTTCCCCTTTGCACTGATATATTTTTGACTGCCAGGTCATTCAATTCGCCTTATGATCATCTGCCGAGACTCCTTCCTTGTATTCCCTTTGAAAACATTCTTACGAAGTATTCCTATTCGGGATCTTTACAGGGCAATCTGAGTGATCACCCGGCTGCCTCAAAAGAATATGTTATAAAAGAAGATATTTCCTAAATCTCATATGCTCTGTAAAGATGAGAAAAGAGAGATCCCATGAAAAGGGCAACCCCGGAAATCTTATATTTTGAAACGGGTCCGCAGAATCCAGTCACGCTGCGAATCGCCTCGGGCGAGGAATTCGAGGTCCAGACACAGCTCAATCGCGGTCCCTGGCTGAGAGATGACCCAGATAGCACAGCCCTGCAGTCGAAGCTGAATGACAACCAGGTTGGACGCAAATCCATATTTTCTTCGGGCTGGTCAATCCCTGGCTACCTCGCCTCCGGCTTACCCGGCAGCAACCCGTCCAGCGGCTGTATCTATGTCGAAGGAGCAAAAGCTGGGGAGATGCTCCGCATCCATATCGGTGACATCGAGCTGGACCGATTGGGTTTTACAAACTTCCGTGGGAACTCCGGCGCTGTGCCGGGTTGGTTCGGGTCTTCCTCGTTAGGGGATCAAAACCGTATTGTCGAGATAGCGGGTGGCATGATTCGCTGGAGCGATACCCTGACCCTGCCTGTCAAGCCGATGATCGGGCTTATCGGTGTCGCGCCTGCTCGGGAGCGCATCTCTAATCACTGGGCTGGCTATTGGGGCGGCAACCTGGATGTCCAGGAAATCACAACAGGCGCCGATTTGATGTTGGCTGTCAATATCGATGGCGGGCTGCTGCACGTCGGGGATATGCATGCGATCCAGGGCGATGGTGAGATCTGCAGCTCAGGTGGCGTAGAGTGCAGCGGGATTGTACGCCTGAGGGTAGAAATTGAGCCTCGACCCGCCAGTATGTACTGGCCGAGGCTTGAAAACGACACGCATATTGCGGTTATTGCGATGGCGCGCCCGCTGGAAGATGCCTTCCGGTTTGCGTTGGAAGGGCTTGTATTGTGGATGGAGGAAGACTACGGTTTTTCTCGCGGCGAAGCCTTTTTACTACTGGGCCAGGTTTTAGAAGCGCGCTGTACTGCGATAGTCAACCCCACTTTTACATATATCGCGAAAATCTCAAAGGCGTATTTACCCCCCAAGGTTTAACGGTTGGATAATAATAAAAAACTGCAGCAAGAGTCAATAAATCCAATTTATGGGTTTAAATAGATCATGAGCAGCGGCTTATCCAAAAAATCCTCTGCTCATAAAACCAGTGAGTGCGGAGAGGCTCGAACTCTCAACCAATGGCTTAAAAGGCCACTGCTCTACCATTGAGCTACGCACCCGTAAAAATTTGGCCCACCTGTGGCAAAATACCAGTCCCTTACCCATATTTTTGCCAGATATGGGAGTAGAGGAAATGAAAGAAAAACCTGATGACCAATGGCTTATCACGAAAGCTGGTAATAACGACCATCAAGAAAGTTGGGTTGAATCCTTCCTGATTGATAGAAAGGCTCAGAACTTCTCGCGTGGGACAATCCACACCTACCGTGCCAAGATTCGTCTGTGGTTAACATACTGCGATACACAAGTAATCACTCAGTTGGGACAGGTCACCCCGGATGTCATCAGACACTGGCTCTTCTGGCTTGAAGAAACCCACCATAACCCGGGCGGCATCCACGCCTGTTATCGGGTCCTGCGGACGTTCCTGCGCTGGTATTGGTTGGAAACCGACCAGGAAGGCGAACCACCGATTGCCAAGGTAAAAGCCCCAAAGATCACGATTACTCCCCTCGAACCTGCCGATCTGGAAGATGTGGAAAGGCTCCTCAATACTTGCGGGAATGATTTAAACGGAATGCGCGACCGGGCAATTATGCTCACCCTTCTTGATACCGGGGTGCGGGCATCGGAACTGTGCGCAATAGACATCAAGGACGTGAATATCCAGAGCGGTGCAGTGCTGGTCCGTATGGGCAAAGGGCGTAAACCGCGGACTGCATTTCTTTCACAATCAACCAGGCGCGCGATGCGGACTTACTTGAAAAACAGGAAGGATAGTCAACCCGCGCTGTGGTTGAGTAGGTTGGGTGAGCGGCTCACATATTGGGGTTTGCGTGAGATGGTTGAACGGCGCGCAAAGCTGGCCGGCATTGAACATCCTACCCTCCATAGTTTTCGTCGGACATTCGCGGTCGGGAAATGCTCAGAGCAGAAGTGGATGTTTATTCGCTGCAAGAGTTGATGGGCCATGCGGATTTGCAGGTGCTACGGCGTTATTTAAAACAAACAGGTGAGGATTTGAAGCTAGCCCACTCAAAGGGGTCGCCAGTGGAGAGGATGATGAAACGATAAGAAGTCAAAGATTAGAGAATAAATGAAATGAAGTAAATCAGTCTCAATGATTGTTTTCTCGAAATTGCATTTGCTATAATGTTGGAAGTCACGCACAATCTTAGGACGCCCCCCGTGAGTCTTTCCCTATCATGGGAAATCACCACTCGGTATTAGGAACAGCGTCCACGGTAATTCGGCGATCAGGGCGTGAACATACGAGAGGAAGTTGCTCGTTCTGTTCACGTCCTTTTTGTTAATCTCTCCCAGCCAAAAAAACAACCGCCTCATGACGGAGGCGGTGGCAGGGACATCACCCAAAGAGATAGGAACTCTTTTGATGACTAAATCCATTGTAACACAAATACAACTGAATACGAATTTCGCCGGGGGGAATGAGGGTCCAGAGGTTATCTTCCAAGGCGTGAGGCTTCCATACGCCTCCGGGACGGTCATACCAATTGGGGGAAAGTATATACCGAACTTTGGAAAGAAGTTGGTCACAGCTACAGATGTTATGTTCGAATTGGATTCTTGCCCTTACTGCGGTCGGTCTCACGTCTACACGCTGCCAGGTGGCAATCCCAAGCGATTACCAGATATCCGCATGTCTTTGTGCATCGGCCGCAAGATAGGAAGAAAGAAGTATACCGGTGGCGGTGATCTGATTCTTTATCCAGTCAGGGTACAGGATATGACCAAATGACTGTCAAAGTCACTACTGACGTTCTCACAGCTTTAACTGAACTTGGAGTTGAGTTGCGAGTCAATATGTTTAACGATGACGTCGAGATCAATGGCCAACCAATTACTGATAATTTACGCTTGAAGCTGGAAGCTGATTTACAGGACCAGGGAGTTACGAGTATCACACAAGCCTGGCGGGTGATAGTTCGGGAGGCACTTAAGTCTGAATACAACCCGCTGGGAGACTACTTTACAAGGGTTTCTTATGATGGAGGTAAATACATCAAAAGGCTTGCTGACTGTTTTGTTGCTGAGGACTGCTGCTTCTATGCATATCTGAGGCGTTGGTTGATTGGAGCAGTAAGACGGGCAATTCAGGGAGGCCATCAGAACTTCGTTTTGGTCCTGGCCGGCGATCAACGAATTGGGAAGAGTTAGTTTGTCAAGTGGCTAGTACCACCTCAGCTTAGACTTAACCATTTTCGGGAAGGGCCAATCAACCCTGATAATCCAGACCATCACATGGAGCTTTGGAGCCGTTTGATTTGGGAAGTGTCAGAACTTGGCACGACCACCAGAAGAGCAGACAATGAGGCTCTAAAACATTTCCTTACAGCAGAGCAAGTCTCACAGCGAAAACCATACGGACGCTACACAATCAGCAAACCGTCTCGGACATCCTTCATAGGTACTGTCAATCCTACGGGCTATGGATTCTTAAATGACAAAACAGGTAGTCGACGTTTTGTTGTATGTGATATCCGTTCAATTGATTGGCAGACTTACACGATGGAACTAACTCCCGATTTGATCTGGGGAGAAGCGTACGCCCTCTACTTGGGTGGAGAACCAGCCGAATTGCAGGAGGAGGAAATCCAGTGGGCTGTTGCCAATAACGAAAATCATGAGATTGAAAAGCCGGTAGACATCTACATTGAGCGTTTTTTTGAAAGAGACCCCAGTGGAACAAACTTTATTGCTAGTTATGAAATATGCGATGTGCTCAGGGTATTTCTAAAATCCCCAGAGAACTTGATTCTTCAAAGATTCCGCAGAATATCTGCGAAAGAATGGATATCGAAAGGCAAGAAAAACAATCGGAGGCCGTAAAGTCTCTGGTTATTACGGGCTCATCAAACGGAAGCAGACTCTATGAATAAACATTCACAGAGGACATGGGACAGGACAAGACAGGGGTATATAGACTTTTATTCTTTAGATATCGGCTTAAAGGCGCAGAGAGAATTAATACCAATGGGATGTCACTATGTCCACCCCTGTCCACATTATCTGTTATCGACCTTATTCGAGTTACTTAGTTTATCGGTGAGGGGGATTCGTGTCCAATAATCGGCAGCCTTCTTTAGGACAACCAGTTGCCGATTATAGGGGGGAGGGCATACTTGATATTGCCACTGGATGGTGGGTGCAAGGTGTCTCGACAATCCCACTGGTTTGGAAAGACAAGTTGCCTGATTGTCGGAAGAATTCCTGGAGGGCGATGGGGGAAATACAAACGAAACATACCGTCACCTGAAGAGATGCTTGAGTGGTTTGGAAATGCCGACAGACCATCAAATCTGGGTGTGGTCACCGGGCGCGGTCTTGTAGTCCTGGATTTTGATAATCTCGACTGGTACAACGCTTCCCGGGATTTTCTAAAACTTGATCTTGATTCTTACACTGTGACAACTAGCCGGGGAAAGCACGTTTACATCTGGGTGGCTGAAGAAGTATCCAATCAAAATACCGGATGGCTAGAGATAAAGTCAGGGTTATATGTCGTCGCTCCTCCCAGCATACACCCCAGCGGGCATGTATACCAGGCCGATGATAGACCGATCAAGCGAGTTGAAAAATTGACAGACATCATTCCTGCCCACTTGCTTGAATCACAGCCTGCTCGAAAAAAAACTACCCCTATAATCGGCAAAGACTTGCCCAAAGTGAGTGACCTCTGGGGTGAAATAAACAATCCTGGAAGGACTCTGTCGAGAGACATCAAAGCAAGATTTAAGATTTTGGATATGGTAGGGCCAACAACACAGCGTGGACGCATGAATTGGGCTCGATGCCCACTTCACGATGACCATAATCCTAGCCTTGAGATTGACCCAGCGACCGGCTCGGCTATATGTTGGGGTGGGTGTAACCATTCAAAGTGGATGGATGTAATAAGGTTCTATGGACTGAAACGAAAAATATCTGACACAGAGGCAATGCACGAATTGAGGCGGCAACTTTGATCTTTGATACAGTATCCCCGCATGATGGAAGGCCCCGAAAGCCATATGAACGGTTGCAAATCGCTGTTGCAATCCAGGCAATTCGTGACGCTGCTGGCTACAAATGCACACTTATTGACCAATTGGAGGCCTTAGTGTGGCTTTCGACACCAGAGGCTTTTGATATTTTCGCTGACACCATGGGTATCAATAATCCCCTGGAGAAGTTGCCAAATGACCTGGCAACTATGCAAGACAGATGTTTGAGATTAGGAGTGTGAGTGGTTGGTTTAGAAGCTATATCACTTAACGAGATATGGAGTAGGCTTCCAACAAACAAACGGGAGGCATTCGCTATTCAGGGATTGGCAGCACTCCAGGAGGTTTTCCGGAGGCTGGTATTGAATGAAGAGATAAACATGGAGGAGCAAACTATGAATATGGATAAAGTCGATTATAAGAAACGCCAAGTTGAGGCTGCGACATTGAGATACAAAATCAAACCAGGAGAGGAGACAGAGTTGTTTCACAAATATCTGCTGGAGGAAGAGTTTAACGGTGACCGTAAAGCAAGCCGTAACGGTTGGCCGGCCGAAAGAGCAGCGCGCCGTGTGCGGTATGAGGACGAGTTCAGAAAACGACTGGAAAGTTTGCCGGATGACTTCAGGCAAGATGACCCCAGTCGGGGATGGGATGCATTGGCCTTTTACAGTGGGACCAAGCTATCAGACCATGAGAAGGGGCTGCCAGAGAAAGAACCGACTACCCCACTTGAAAAGATCAAATCTTACTTTGATGACAAGGAGTGAAACGAGTATGCAAGGACTAAGTTTATCAGAGTTGCGGAATCAACTCAACGATTTAGTAGACGAGAAAGAATACAAGCGCCTGGCATCCCAGATTGCTGATCTGGAAATGCACGAGCGGATTTAGGCTGCTAAAGCAAGGGCTGCTGTTCTGGAAGCGGAAGAGCAAACCAGAGCCGAAGACCAGAAGCGCTACAAACAACTTGTGGCAGCCATTGGCGTATATCACGACCAGGCCCATAAGCTAGAACAGGCAACTTATGAGGCATTGAAGGCGCTCTTTGATAATGCTGAAGAGTTGACTGAGCTCGAGAGAGCTCGCATGACAGACTGGGAGGCTGCGGTAAAGCTTGCAGATATTTATGGTTTTGATCGACCAGAACATCCCAAGCGCGGTTTCGCAGGGGTCCAGATGTCAGTCGGTGGGTCAGCAGAATGCGATCTTGAGGACTGGATTAGTAGATATCGCTTGCAGAGAGCTCATGTCCGAGGGGGGGAATTGATCTTGACAAGATTACGCTGGATTGGGTAGTCAACAATAACGAATTCTTTCCGCACTTGGAACAGTTGAAGTGATATCACAAGGAGTGATGAGATGAGAGATGCAAATTTATGTTTGAAAGCTTCTGGGGCTGAGACATCAAGCGTTACTAACGCAACGGGGATTGACTTTGGTGGTCCTGATGTGCAGACTTTAACGTATGTCCTGCACTGCACAGGAATCACCGGGGCGGAGGGAACTTTAAACGTCAAAATTCAGGAAAGTGATAACAATTCCGACTGGCGGGATGTGTTGCTATTCGAGGACTGACGACCACCGAAGGCGTTTATCGGCGGTCAGGGAAGTTGGACGGGCGTTATCGGAGATATTACTCGACGCTTGCTGGGACTTCACCAAACTTCAACTACTCGATTTATGTTGGGGAGTGACACGGCATCTGGGCCTGTGCTGTTCATCACGATGGTTTTATCTGTGCGGTGGGGAGATCGTCTGAATGGGCTCCAAGAGGGTGATCTCCCTTAGAGGGATGAGAAGTATGAAAAGATCAGTTATCGCCAGGGTGAAGACCCCGGTACTTCCAGCAAAAAGTCAACCTGATAGAAGCGCTTATAAGCGGTGGCAGACCAGTCTGCGAGCACAACGGTGGAATCAGCATGTTCTTGAAAAACAAGAGCTCCAGAATCTGCTGGCCGAGGTCTGAATTGTCGAGGAACTTTCGAAGGAAATTCTAACAGCGACCACTACAGCGCATCAGCCACGGCCGGTCTGGTGGTATCCCGAGGAGGGGATGAGCGAAAATGAGCGGTGACAAAATCACGGCAAGGAAAAACCAGGCGATAGTCGCGCTGCTTGAATGCTCAACGATTGAACAGGCAGCGGAGTCTGTTGGTGTCAATGTCAGCACCTTAAGGCGATGGTTGAAAGAGCCAGAGTTTAAAGCTGTCCTTGCCAATGCGGAAAGGGACATCATGGACACAGCTAGGCGTGGGCTGCTGCAGCTGGTCCAGCGATCTGTCGAGGCGTTCGAGGACCCTGTCGGACCACCCGGACCAACCAGGCGCAGCCGTAAAGCGATTGACGGCGAGCGCAATCGAGGACCAACTCACCAAGTTGCAGGAGTTGCGGGACCTGACGGAACGAGTAGCAAAGCTAGAGGAGCAAGCCGATGTCAAATCTTAAGAGTTGTGTTTCTGCCTTGGAGAAGAAAGGCAGCGGAAAGTGTCGAGCCCCAAAGGTATTTTTTGCCGGTATTGGCATGGACAGCCCAGACCCCAAGGAAGCCCTGGAGTTGGAGCAGAGCGGGGTCCCTGTGTTGATTGTGCGATTTGACGGCGAGGCTGCACTGGAACAGGATGAACGCCTGAGCGAATAGTTGAGTAATAAGATAGGAAGTGAACTGGGCCCAAACAGATAATTACAGTTATCTACAACGTCAATTAAATCGACCAGGTGCGTATCTCCCCGGCTGCCCGCTTTTTGAGTTGAGCGATTTATCCACGAAAATCACCCCACGCAATTTAAACAGGCTGTTCTACAAGGGCTATTCAATGGTATAAACAATTATCAAACGGTTCTCATGGCAAGGAGGAAACATGAAGAAAATGATTCTGATAATGGCTATGATTTTCATAATCTCAGGTTGTGGGCCAACATCAACATCAACCCGACCGTCTCGTTCAATTAGTATTCCAGACCCGCTTGGAATTGAAGCTGGAGACGATATTGACCAAGACCAAATCGCCGAAATGTATGGTCCCGATCCCATGGATGATCTCGACTACTGCGACTGGCATGATTGCCCGACTGACCCTGTACTTAACCAATATAAGGAAGATTATTTATTAGAAGAATATTTATCAACTGACCCTGAACCGAACCATCCTCAGGAGCCAGATTATTATGATAATAGCCCGGTTGGGGCCTCATTATGCCCCCAGGGTTGCGAGTACCATCAGCACGGTTGCGACATCAAAGGCAATGTGTCTTTTGAATCAAGGATAGATTTACCACGTCCCGGGCCAAGAGTTCTACGGTGTAACCACCATCAACCCTAACTACGGGGAACGCTGGTTCTGCACAGAAGAGGACGCCAGGGCTAATGGGTGGAGAAAATCATATCAGTAAAGGGGATTGAAAATGAAAAAGTGTCCGTACTGTGCTGGAGGAAATACAAGACGAGGCGATTGTTTGCCGGTGGTGCGGGAGAGATTTGCTTCCCAAGCCAGAACCACAACCCGCACCCATTCCTGAAGAACAGCGGAATAAAACCGTGGGTTACAGGCACAATATTTTTTTTACCGCTGCTTGGCTGTCGGGGGTGATCATAATTATCGGAAACGTAGCGAGCCTATACTTTTCCGGAAATCCTAACTGAATTTTGGGGAATCCACAAGTTTTTTGTAAACTGTTTCTACCTGCGATTATCGGACTTGCCATTTTTCCAAGGAGACAAAGAAGAAAGAAATAGCAAAACAATGGGCATTGTCAATGCTCGCTTATATCATTTTGACGTTCATAGTTGTTGCTAGTGTTGTTGTTAGTCAGACATCTCCTTACACTTTAGGGAGATCTCTAAGAATGTTTGTAGATAAAGTAAATAGACTTGAATCGTGCCGGGATTGCAGCCCACGCCAACCCGAAAACCATTGCCAATCCCAAGTGAAAACTTTTGGCTGGTGACACAGACATCAATGGCGAAATCAACAATAAAACC
This sequence comes from uncultured Chloroflexia bacterium, assembly GCA_963788305.1. Lineage (GTDB taxonomy): Bacteria > Chloroflexota > Anaerolineae > Anaerolineales > UBA4823 > UTCFX2. Next base: position 44,014 of record CAWBGK010000015.1, on the reverse strand, counting down.
TACTGCAACACCAGATTGTGTTGAATGGAACGGAAAAGCGAGTTTGTATCCAAGGGCGAGACGGTATGTTATTACACCCAGGAGGCAAGAATAATTCTGAAACACTCCTCTAAAAATATTTATTCCGATTACTTCTTGGATATTTTCCATCAATATTGGAAGGTCAAATAGCTTCGATGAAAATGGGTTATGGTTTATCTCAGTCTTTGATCCATAATTTACAGGTATCGCCCTGTTTAAGATTTTGGGCTTTTCAAGATAATCGCTTTAATCAAAAGAATGATCCTTGGAGCGGTCCAATTATAAGTCCGACTGAATTGTTTCCCCTTACGATCACAAGAATGGAACCCTGTGAGTAGTCCTGCGAGTGTCGGCTCTATACTAAACAGGAAACTAAGACAAATGGGTGGAGAAAAGCACTACAATAACTATTCACGATACGTCATGATAATGTTGGTGGATACTAAATGAAGGACTATTACAAAATCCTTGAACTTCCGATGACATCCACGCCGGATGAAATAAAGAGCCAGTACCGATTATTGGTAAACGCCTGGCATCCTGATAAATTTTCCAGCCCAGAGCAAAAATCTAAAGCCGAGGAAAGACTTAAAGATATCAACGAGGCTTACACTACCTTGGGTAACCTGGATAAACGCAGGTCTTATGATGCGGCTCGAATGGATGAAATATATCAGGCGAGTGCCAGCCAGAAAAGTGCAGGGCATACGAGCACAACAAGGAATTATGGTTATCAAAGCCCAAAAGAACCTGAGCCGGAAGCAAGAAAGGAACCGCCTAAACAGGAAGCGACCTCCAAACAAGAACAGCCCAAGCAACAGACGAGCACTGACCATCATAATCAGACAAGTCAAAATAAAACGGCTGAAAAAAAAGTATACGATAAGAAACCTTTAGAAAATTACAGGAACCTTGGATTAATTATATTTATCGTCTGTTTCTTTTTAATGGTTGCCATGTGTAATTCACAAGGTTCTCCTTCTGCCCCAAATATAATCCAGCCTTCCACAACAAAACCACCTGCAATCCAAGTACCGCGCTCATCGACACCAGGGCCAACTGAGAAGATTATTAATCTCCCAAGGATAGCATCTTCAGGTGAAACATTAAAAGCATACTACGCAGGAACCCAATATCTGCAATATTATGCCGAAAGGACTGTTGACAATTCAGGGATTGAAGTCTTCACTGTAAGAGATCTTCGTAGGGACGCACTATGGGGATATGGTTGGTGTTTCAAGGATTTATCTTTTTTAGAGGATAACTGGTCGAAAATACAATTTGAATTTCGTATCGAGGACGATGTAATACCTATTGATGATTTCTACATTCATACCGAAAGTCAAACTATTGATGTCCCAGGAGGTGGAAGTCAACCGGCACAATGTAGATTTATTTCTACTGGTCTGTTTGATTGGCCAATTGGTGATTATGAACTGTCAGTAGAAGCCAAGTTTGGCCAGGGCTTTTCAGATGGGTGGGGTGATGTCAGTGGAGGTGATTGGTCCAAAGTAATATATAACGTGAGTGTAAAATCTTTACCAAACCCTACTCAGACCAGATACATTGCCCCAAAACCAACACAAGAGAAATTATGGTGGTTGAAACAAACACAAACAGCAATAGCGAAACAAAGAATTGTTGCTACACCAACGAAATTTATTGATCCCTATTATTATTATCCAAATTATCCAACACAGGATCGTACTGCCCCCGGAGGAAATCTCGACCGAAACCTTCCATGGGAAAGATGACCATAATAAAGATAATTGAGGCATGGGTAGCAGCGAGATCCCGAACATTAGTAAAAACTCACCCAAACGACCCTAGATCTCTCTCCTCCTTTAGTGACAGACATGATCATTAACGGTGATGCGCTCAGCACAACATCACGATCCGTTTCACTCACGCTATCCGGTATCGACCAGACCAGCGGCGTCTCAAAGATGTCCTTCAGCAACGATGGTACAGAATGGTCGCTCTGGCAGACTTATTCCTCCTCCGCAGCTTGGACTATATTGCCTGGCAACGGGGGGAAAACCGTGTTCCTTCGCCTGCAGGACTTGGTCGGACATGTCTCTCTACCCTTTACCGACACGATCGAACTTGACACCACTGTAGGTAATGAGTACAGCGTCTTGATCAACGATGGGGCGCCGTTCACCAACCAGGTAACGGTCACGCTTTCGCTCGGTGCTCCTGCTTATACCACCCAGATGAAGCTGAGTGACAATGGCGGTTTTCCAGGTGCTGAGTGGGAGCCTTACTGCACCCACAAATCCTGGATTATCACGCAGTTGGGCAGCTACCTGATCCCGAGAATTGTATATAGCAAATATAAGGACCTCGACGGCAATATATCTGCTACATACCAGGACGACATCATCCTCGATGTTATCCCGCCAACCGGAAGCGTCAGCATCCTGGGTGTAACCAGCTTGCGACCAGCACAAGCTGCAACCGTGACTTTGCTTCTGAGCGCCATCGACGATGTAAGCGGTGTGGGTGGGATGCAGATCAGCTCAAGCGAGGAATTCTCGGGAGCAGAATGGGAGCCTTATGCTACAACCCATGCATGGGATATGGAAGGTGGAGAATTCGTTTATGTTCGTTATCGCGACAATGCCGGCAATGTGTCGGTCGTGTACCAGGCCATTGCCTCCCATTACCTTTTTCTTCCTATGATCGTTAGGTGAGAGTCGGAATCGCCCTACCTGACATTCTTGGACCGCGTTTGACAGGCGGTTTTCGTTGTGAAGCTACCCCAAGCCCCTAAACCGCTAATTCATCCTGATAGCAACGGATATCAGGTAGGGGCAACCATGGCGGGCGACCTGATAGCCCTATTTGAGAGATCCGAAAAACTCAAGGTAAAGCAAAAGAAATATCTTACCCAAAAGTTATATTTACATAAGCAATATATACAAATTTACAGATGAAACCATTAGCCAAAGAGACCAAACGGGAAATAATACAACTACGAATTAAGCGCTGTAAGCGCTGGTGGTGGAACTTCAAACGCCATGAGTGGAAGAACTTCAAATCCTACATTGGATGGGAAGACTATATAGCTCTGGTGGCAATTCTAATTGGTGGAGTAGGTTATATCCACGGATGCATACCCATTATCCCTGGCTGGACTGACTTTTATTATGATATTCGCTCCACTCTAATTGGTTTGGGCCTGACCGTCCTAATTATTGACAACGTAAACGAGATGTACCGAAGGCGCGCAGAAAAAGAGCGGCTAATATTGCAAATGGGTAGCCCAATTATGGATTTGCAACAGAGGCAGTCCGACAGCTTAGAATTAGAGGGTGGCTACAAGATGGGTCACTTAACGGGGCTTTACTGCTGAAGGCCAACCTAAGCGAAGTCAATCTTCATAGTGCTGACTTAACTGACGCTTGTCTGGATGAGGCCAACTTATCCAGGGCAGATTTGAGCTATGCTCGCATGACAGGAATTTTTCTTAGTCGGCCAATCTTGAAGGAGCAAATCTAGTTAAGGCTAAGCTTATGGGAGCATACCTGATGGAAACCTGCTTGACCGGAGCTCAGCTTACCTGGGCCGATTTGACAGAGGCCGACTTGAGGGGGGTCTACTGAATGGAGCTTCCATGAGTGAGGTCCAATTGACTAGATCTGATCTAACCGATGCTGACTTGAGCATGGCCGATCTGCGAGGAGCCATCCTTAAAGAATTGATTTATGATGACCTTACCAAATGGCCTTACGGCTTTGATCCTACTATTGTTGGCGCCACAAAAGTTCCGGTGGAGTTGTTTGGCGGTCTTTCAAGATTCATCAAACAATTGATTCGTTAATCGATTTCCCCGAGACTGTTCAGCACCACAAGATCATGCTACAATGCGAGAAACGAAAGGGCTGGCAAGTACTTGCAACACTCCCAGCCAATGACCGTCAAGAGGTGCAAAACATGTCCTAAGCCCTGGCGGTTTTGGACCAGGAAGCTCTTATACTGGTGACCTTAATAAATTCGTGAGCAATGGCTTATCATCTAACCTGTTGCTCATGAGATCACAGAAACCGGCATATATGGGGTTCAATAAACTGGCAACCCCCACATGTTGGGCAGTGAGTGCGGAGAGGCTCGAACTCTCAACCAATGGCTTAAAAGGCCACTGCTCTACCATTGAGCTACGCACCCGTATCAATTGCGGGTTGCATTTTATCACGCCCACCCCCTCCCGTCAACGTTTACTTCACCAACCGATTCCGTGACATTCGTACTACCTCCGTCACTTGACTTTTCTCTCCAGCCTTGTTACCATGTGAAGGGAGATAAGTAAACATACCTAATCCCCGGAAACGGAGAACCTCTTGGCAGATATTCAGAAAACCAGCGAATCCGCCCTTCAAAAAGGAAGTGCTTGAGGCTGCAACTCCCGTCCTGGTCGATTTCACGGCCACCTGGTGCCAGCCGTGCAAGATGCTCGACCCGATCGTCAGGCAGCTCGCCGACGATTGGGCTGGCAAAGTCACCGTCTTCAAGCTGGACGTCGACGACAACCCCCAGCTCGCGATGGATTACCAGATCATGGGCGTCCCAACCCTGATGCTCTTCAAGGCCGGTCAGCCCGTCGAGCGCCTCTCCGGCTACCAGCCGAAAGACCGCCTCGTGAAAAAATTCCTCCCCCACCTGAGTTAAAAACCGTTCTATCATCCTGAAGGACCAAAAACAGGCTGCGCATGTCGCAGCCTGTTTTATTTACCCAATATTTCGATTGCGATGAAATCATTATTATAGTATACTGCTTATTGCGACTATTCTCAATAAGGACTGGTATGAATAACGAAGCATATCGTTCCATCCTTCAGGCTCGCGGCTGCCGCATGACCCCCCAGCGGCTGGCGATCCTGCGCATCATGAGCGAGGCAGACCGCCACCTGACCCCGATCGAAGTCTACCAACGCGCCCAGGAAATCCTCCCGGGGATCACCGAAGCCACCGTCTACCGAACCCTGACGTTCCTCAGCGAGATGGGCCTGCTGCTGGCTGCTCATATCGGCAGCGGGCAGATGGTCTACGAGATCGCCAACCACAACCACCACCACCTGATCTGCCGCAAGTGCGGCCAGACCTGCGAGATCGGTCATGAGCGGCTGCAGATCCTCTACGACCAGCTCAAAAACTTCACCGGCTTCCAGATCGACAGCATGCACGTCACATTGTTCGGGTTGTGCCCGGCATGCCAGAGTATTATAAAAACAAGCTTTCTCATGCATGAAGAGATTTAAAGTCATAATGATGTTCAACTACACTTTTTTCACCAGAGCCCATGCACATCCCGGATGGATTTCTGTCCGTTCCGGTGTCAATCGTGTTGTGGATTTTCTCCATCATGTCATCGCCTATTCCCTCCGCCGGGTCAACCGCGACCTCGGCGAGCGCCAGGTGCCGATGATGGGCGTGCTCGCTGCCGCAATCTTCGCCGGGCAGATGCTCAATTTCGCCGTTGCCGGCGGCACCTCCGGACATCTGATGGGCGCCGCCCTCGCCACAATCCTGCTCGGCCCCTGGGCGGCTATCCTCGTGCTGACCACCGTCGTCGGAGTTCAGGCGCTGATCTTCCAGGACGGCGGGCTGCTGGCCCTGGGCGCCAACATTTTCAACATGGGGGTCGTCGGCGTCGCGGTTTCCTATTTCGTTTATCAGACCGTACAGCGCCTGGCTGGAGGACGGCGCTGGGGGATATTCGTCAGGTGGTTTTCTGGCCGCCTGGGCATCGATTTTTATCGCAGCGCTGGCGGTCGGCTCTGGAGCTTGCGCTCTCCGGCACCTCCCCGGCGAACATCGCCATCCCCGCGATGGGTGGGATCCACGCCGTGATCGGGCTCGGTGAGGGGCTGATCACTGCTCGGCGCGCTGACCTTGATCTATGCAGCACGCCCCGATCTGCTGACGAACGATGCCCGAACAGAAATCCGGTGGAAAAGGTTTTTATCTGGCCGGTCTGCTGATCGCCGTCGCGCTGGCGGTCGCTTTCACCGCTCGCCTCCTCTCACCCTGACGGCCTGGAATGGGTGGCCGAGCAGAAGGGCTTTCTTGGAGACAGCCCAGGAGCCTCGGCTTACTATCATTCCTGACTATTATTCCCCGGGGTATCGCAACGAAGGCAGCCGGGACGATCATCGCTGGCATCATCGGCACCCTGCTTGTATTTGGGGTCGCGCTGGCTGTCGCTTACTCGCGCCGCAACCGTTCCCCGAGCCCTGATCGATGCACGTTCATTTTCTGGATCCCTACCGCTCTGGAGAGAGCCCAATTCACCGCCTGGACCCGCGGGTCAAGTTCGTGATTCCTGATCTGCGTTTATCTTCTCTGTCGCGCTGTTACCGGTAGGTGCATGGCCAGTTTACATCCTGCTCTTCGCGCTCGTGCTTGCAGCAGAAATCCTCTCCGAGCTGGGGGTGGTCTTCGTTGCTCAAGCGAGCCATGCTCGCGTTTCCATTCATCCTGGCTGCCCTGCCGGTGATCTTTACTATTCCCGGACCGGCGCTCTTCAGCCTTTCGCTCGGAAGCTGGACGCTGACTGCCACCCTTCCCGGGGTCGAGCGCTTCGCCAGCATTGCGCTGAAATCCTGGATCTCGGTCCAGGCGGCGATCCTGCTTGCGACAACCACCAATTTCCCGGATCTGATGCTGGCGATGCGAGCCGTCCGCATCCCGCGCCTGCTCGTCTCGATCTTCGGCTTGATGTGGCGCTATCTCTTTGTGCTTGCCGATGAAGTCAATCCGCCTGACCCGGGCGCGCCAGTCTCGCAGCGGCATTTCCGATCTTCCCGGGCTGAAAGCCGGAGGCAGCCTCAGCTGGCGGGCGCGAACCACCGGCGGGATGGCCGGAAACCTCTTCCTGCGCGCCTTCGAGCGCAGCGACCGCATCTACGTGGCGATGCTTTCGCGCGGCTACGATGGCGAGGTGCGCAGCGAGCCGCTGCCAGTTGTCTCCACCACCAGCTGGTTGATTCTGCTCATCGGCTTGGTTTTCCTGGCTGCATCTTTATTATTTGCCCTGGTTCTTGTGGGCTTAGACCGAGTGTTCGCATGCATCATTCAATCGAGATCGACAACCTTTCTTTCGCATATCCCGACGGACACCAGGCCTTGAACCAGGTCTCGCTCCATATCCAGCCCTGCGAAAAAGTTGCCCTGGTTGGCCCAAACGGCGCCGGGAAATCCACCCTGATCCTGCATTTGAATGGGATTTTGATTGGGAAGGGCGAGCTCTCCGTCGCCGGTCTGCCGGTTTCACGCGAAAACCTGGGAAGAGTGCGCGCCCGGGTTGGGCTGGTCTTCCAAAATCCAGATGACCAGCTGTTTTCACCGACTGTTTATGACGACGTGGCTTTTGGCCCGCTCTATCAGGGACTGCCGCCCGGCGAAGTCCGCAGCCGGGTGGAGGAAGCGCTTGCGGTGGTGAATATGTCCGATTATGCCCGGCGGGTCTCTCACCATCTCAGCATGGGCGAGAAAAGAGGATCGCGATCGCCACGGTCCTCTCGATGAAACCAGAAGTGCTCGTCCTGGACGAGCCGACAGCCGGGTTGGACCCGCGTGCCCGCCGCGTCTTTGATCCATCTGCTCGACGAGCTGCCGATCACCATGCTCGTCTCATCGCATGACATGCTGCTTGTCCGCGAAATTTTCCCGCGCATGATCATCATGGATGAAGGTCGGATCGTGGCGGACGGTCCGACCGTTCAATTGATGGACGATGAGCCGCTCCTCAACGCCCATGGTCTGGAAAAACCCTGATCCTTCTCGCCTTATCTAATCGGCCGGGGCTGCCGTGTTTTCCACCAGACCGGCTGCCTGCCGCAGCAGTTGGGCTTTATCCGTCTGTTCCCAGGGCAGGTTGAGGTCGTCCCGCCCAAAATGGCCGTAGGCAGCCACCTGGCGGTAAATCGGGCGCCGCAGGTCCAGGTCGCGTATGATCGCGCCGGGGCGCAGGTCAAAATGCTCTGAAACCAACGCCGCGATATCTGTCCTCGGATATAAGCCCTGTCCCAAACGTCTCAACAGAGATGCTCAGCGGGCAGGCCACGCCGATCGCGTAGGCGACTTGAATTTCACAGCGTTGGGCAAGACCTGCGGCCACGATGTTCTTTGCGGCCCAGCGGGCTGCATATGCAGCCGAGCGGTCGACCTTCGTCGGGTCTTTCCCGCTGAAGGCGCCGCCGCCGTGCCGTCCCATCCCGCCGTAGGTGTCCACGATAATTTTACGCCCGGTCACGCCGGCATCCCCCTGCGGTCCGCCGATCACAAATCTGCCTGTCGGATTCACAAAAATCTTCATGGCATCATCCACCATATCCGCTGGCAGGATCGGGGTGATCACATGTTGTTGTAGAGCCAACCGGATCTCCTCCTGGCTGATATCCGGAGAATGCTGGGTGCTGACCAATACCGTGTCGATCCGCTTCGGACGTCCAAATGCATACTCGACGGTCACCTGGGTTTTCCCATCCGGTCGCAGCCAGGGAAGCGTGCCGTTCTTTCTGACTTCGCTCAGCCGGCGAGCCAGGTTATGCGCCAGATAGATCGGCATCGGCATCAGGGTCGGGGTTTCGTCGCAAGCATACCCAAACATCATCCCCTGGTCGCCCGCGCCGATCGCGTCGACCTCCGCCTCGCTCATGGCCTTTCCCTCGGACCTCCAGCGCATGGTTGACGCCCTGGGCGATGTCCGGGGATTGCTTTGCAAGCGCCAGCAGCACGCCGCAGGAATTGCCGTCAAAGCCTTTTTCGCTGGCATCGTAGCCAATATCCAGGATCACCTTTCGGGCCAGCTCGTCAAAATTTACCTGGGCATGGGTCGTGATCTCGCCTAAAAGCAGGACAAAACCCGTCTTGGCAGCCGTCTCGCAGGCGACGCGCGAGCTTGGGTCCTGTTCTAAGCAGGCGTCCAATACCGCGTCGCTGATCTGGTCGCAGAGCTTATCGGGGTGTCCTTCGGTCACCGACTCGGATGTAAACATCAGGCTCGCTGAGTTCATGAAAGTAGTATTCATGTTTAACAAATGCCTCCTTAAAAAAGATTGCCCCATCTGGTACAGAAAGGGCAATCCGCGATCATCTTCAATGTCGCCCTCTCATCTTCCAGAACTTCCATCTGCCGGAATTGGCACCGATAGCTGCTGACCAGCGGTTTCGCGCATTCTGCGGCTTCATGTTTTCCGCAGTCTTGGCGTCTACCGCTGATCCACGCTCGGTTGTCGAGGCTTCACAGGGCCGGTCCCTCCACCTCTCTGGATAAGAGCGCCGTTCAGGGGCTGTTTGGTTTTTGTGCCGGGGATGATACCATGACGAAGAAAGGTTGTCAATCGGGGTTAGACGAACAGCCAGGCAACCAGGTAATATCCGATCACCCCACCCCACAGCCAGGAATCGATCCTATCAAAAATGCCGCCGTGGCCGGGCAGCAGGTGGCCCGAGTCCTTGACGCCGACCTGCCTTTTGATCATACTCTCGCCCAGATCCCCTAAAATCGTCAGCGAGGCAAGCGCTGCCGCCAGACAGCGCCCCGCGCCAGGGCGTGATTGCCGGTCCAGCGCCAAGATATCGCCACAGCAGCGTCAGGAGCATCGTCCCCGGGACCGAGAACAAAATCCCTGCCAGATATCCTTCCCAGGACTTCTTAGGGCTCAAACGAGGGGTGATCTTGTGCCGGCCTATCCGTCTCCCCACGAAATAGGCTGCGGTATCCGCCAGCCAAGTCGCAGGAAGCGCGGTCAGCACCCACCACATCCCATCCGGCAGCATCCGTAAAGAGATAAGATAAGCACCCAGCCAGCCGATATAAATGATGCCAGAGCCAGTCACTGCGAAATCGGTACCGGCCTGGTCCCGGCCGCGCTCGAAAGCAATCAAATGGTAGGCCATGACAGCCATGATGATCAGTCCGAGCACCCCAAATGCTCCTTCCGGACCATTCAGAGCTCGCTCGGCAGCGAGGATAAGCGTGCCCGCTACAGCGAATGGAGCAGAAGGCTCCAGTCCGCCGATTTTAAACAGCTGGACATACTCATAAACCGCAACCCCCAACAGCAGCATAATCAAGCCGCTGTAAGCCCAACCTCCCAGGTAGATAGCCAGCAGTCCGATCGGAAGCAGCACGGCTGCGACCATCACGCGCCTGAGCAGAGTATCAGGATTGGCCGTTTTTTGCGGTTGAGATCCGCCCATAACGCCTTTCCCGATGGCTGAATTCTTCCAAAGCCAGTCGCAGCTGCTCTTTATTGAAATCCGGCCAAAAGACCGGTGGGAAATACCATTCGGAATAAGCGCCCTGCCAGATCAAAAAATTGCTTCCGCGCAGCTCCCCGCTCGTGCGGATGATCAGGTCCGGATCCGGGACGCCTGCTGTGAATAAATATTGACTCACCATGTCCGCGGTCACATCGTCTGGGGAAACGCCATCTCGGATCATGTGCTGGATTGCATGGATGATCTCATCCCGCCCCCCGTAATTGAAGGCTACATTCAAAACAAGCCGGGTGTTTTCCCTGGTGTAATCAACTGCGCGCAAGACCTTCTCACGAACAGCAGGGTCCAATCGATCGAGCCGGCCGATATGGCGCAGCTGAACGCCCTGGTCGTGCAGCTCCTGCAGCTCGCGGTCGATCACGTCCTCGACGATCCTCATTAAGCCGTGCACTTCTTCTTCCGGCCTGCCCCAATTTTCTGTGGAAAAAGCGTATATCGTCAGGTACTGAATGCCAAACTCAATGCAAGCCTCAATGATCCGCCGCAGGTTTTCGGTGCCCGCCCGGTGACCCGCAAGACGAGGCAAACCGCGCGCCAGCGCCCAACGACCGTTCCCATCCATGACGATCGCGATGTGGGTGGGCACCACCTCTACGAGATCGGGCTTTTCAATTGGATCCATAAATCATCCTCAACCGGCTCGCTCAGACCTCCAGAATCTCTTTTTCTTTTTTCTCACCAACCATATTGATCTCATGGATGTAATGGTCAGTGATCTTTTGCAGCTCTTCTTCGCCCTTTTTCAGCTCGTCTTCAGAGATCATTTTTTCTTCTTCAAACTCGCGCAGGTCTTTAATCGTATCGCGGCGGACATTACGGATTGCCACGCGGGATTCCTCCAGGCGATTGTGCACCATCTTCACAAGGTCCCTGCGGCGCTCTTCTGTCAGTGGGGGTAGATTCAACCGAATCTGCTTACCGTCGTTGTTTGGTGTCAGCCCAAGGTCCGAAGCCATGATGCTGCGCTCGATGGTCTTGAGTGTGGCTGCATCAAAAGGGCGAATGACAATTGACCTTGCTTCAGGCACATTGATGGTCGCCAGCTGGACCAGGGGAGTCGGCGTCCCATAATATTCCACCATGAAGTCTCTCAACCAGCGCCGGGTGAGCGCGTCCCGTTCGAATCCCGGCTAAATCATCCTCTAAAGATTGGATCGCGCCTTTCATCCGATCTTCAGATTCTTTATAAACTTCTTTCAGCATCGACGCCTCCATGACTGTTAGTTTCCATCGCCGGATTACTGCTAAAGCATACCCGAAAATGCACAGGGAGGAAAGGGGTAAATTTTAGCTTGTTACCAGAGTTCCGACTTTTTCCCCATGCAGCGCCTGATTGAGATGGGTCGGATTCCACAGGTTCAGGACCAGGATGGGGAGGTTGTTGTCCATGCAAAGCGATATCGCCGTGCTGTCCATGATGGTCAATCGGCGATTAAGGAACTCGATATAGGTGAGGTGATCAAACCGGACAGCATCCGGATTGGTCATGGGATCGGAGTCATAAATCCCATCCACTTTTGTTTCCTTGATCAGCACATCTGCCCCAATCTCCATCGCTCGCAGCGCAGCAGCAGTATCCGTCGAAAAATAGGGGTTGCCCGTACCGCCGCCCAGAATGACAACCCGCCCCTTTTCCAGGTGGCGGATCGCGCGTCGGCGGATATACGGCTCAGCAACGGCGTGCATTTCCACAGCCGATTGGACGCGCGTGACCAGCCCGATGCTCTCCATCGCATCCATCAAAGCCAGAGCATTCATGACGGTTGCCAGCATACCCATATAGTCGGCGGTCGCCCGATCCATCCCGAGGTCAAGGCCGCTGCGGCCTCGCCAGAGGTTGCCGCCTCCGATCACGATTGCCACGTCCACTCCAAGGTCATGGACCCCCTTCACCCGGTAGGCGATGTTTTCGGCTTTATCGGGATCAATCCCAAAACCACTCTTACCGGCCAGCGCTTCGCCGCTTAATTTCAGCAAGATGCGCCGATAGATGACATCTTCTCCCATCCCGACCTCCTGATCCGTTATAAAAAGACCAACCTGTCTGGTTGGTCTTTTCGATTGTCTATTTTTCGATCCCCTCGCCCAGTTCCCAGCGGGCGAAGCGCCGGATGAAGATATTTTCACCGATCGCAGCGATGTTCTGAAGCAGGAGCTGTTCGATGGTGATCGATTCGTCCCGGATATAGGGCTGCCGGAGCAGAACGACCTCATCTTTGAATTTTTCGATCCGACCGTCCACGATCTTGTCCAACATCGCTTCGGGTTTGCCTTCCTCACGCGCCCGATTGCGAGCGATCTCGCGCTCATGCGCGAAAACTTCCTCAGGGATGTGTTCAACTTTGATGTATTTCGGCGCAGCTGCTGCAATTTGAAGGGCTACCTCGTGAGCGAATGCCCGAAACGCCGCAGAGCGGGCTACAAAATCAGTCTCGCAGTTGACCTCGACCATAACGCCAACCCGGCCGTTACCATGCGAGTACAGTTCAACCATCCCTTCGGACGCCTCGCGGTCGGCTCGTTTTGCTGCCGTCGCCAGGCCTTTCTCGCGCAGAAAATCTACAGCCTTGTCAAAATCGCCTTCCGCCTGCTCCAGTGCTTTTCGGCAGTCCAAAATGCCGGCGCCAGTCGCCTCGCGCAGTTCCTTGATCTGTTGAGTGGTGATCGCCATGATTATGCCTCGTCCTCATCGCTGGCTTTTTCATCTATCACTTTCAATTCTTCGTCAGCGACTTCTGTAAACTCGGCTACCAGATCTTCGACCGCGACATCTTCTAACTCAGCTTCTGGTTTCTCCGCTTCTTCCTCGAGCTCTTCTGCAACGAGCAATTCATCATCTTCCGAGATCGGAAGGTGGGCCGAGATCTTGGCCAGCGTCGCAGCGCCTAACAGCTCTTCGTCCGAAAGCTCGGGCTCTTCTGCCCCAGCCATGACGGCTTTCTTCGGAGCAAGCTGCTCTTCGGGCATATCCTTGCGCAGGCCTTTCCCTTCGATTGCGGCCTCAGCGATCTTACCGACCAGAAGCTTGATCGCGCGGATCGCGTCATCGTTCGACGGGATAACGTAATCCACATTCCGAGGGTCGCAGTTGGTGTCGACCAGCGCAACGACCGGGATGTTCAGCAGGTTGGCTTCATGGATCGCCGTCTCTTCACGGTTGACGTCGACCACAAACAGCATTTCCGGTACATCGGTCATATGGCGGATCCCGCCCAAAAGCAGCTCGAGCCGCTCGATTTCACGTGAGAGAATTAAAGCTTCCTTCTTCGTGATCCGGCCGAAATCGCCCCGATCGCGCATCCGCTCCAACCGCTCCAGCTCGTTGATCCTGGCTCGGATCGTCCGCCAGTTGGTCAGCATTCCGCCCAGCCAGCGGACGGTGACAAACGGCATCCCTGCCCGGATAGCCTCTTCCTCGATCGTTTCCTGGGCCTGGCGCTTCGTCCCTACAAACAATACCGTCCCACCGTCCGCTACGATGTCACGCACCATGTTGTACGCCTGCTGCAAGGCCTTGACGGTTTTTTGAAGGTCGATAATGTGGATGCTGTTGCGCTCGGTGAAGATGTACGGTTTCATGGCCGGGTGCCATTTATGGGTCCGATGCCCGAAGTGAACCCCGCTTTCAAGCAGCGCTTTCATAGATATTACAGTCATACGGTTTCTCCTTTGCGTTTTTCCTCCGCTTCCTTCATCCCAGATCGGCGCCGGATACCGGCACGCCCCGACTGGTCGAGAAGCGTGTGAGATGGGTGCTCCCGAACGGGAGCTGAACAAATTGCACAAGTTCTCCCGCCAGGGGCGGGAGCGCGGGCAAGTATATCACATACCGCAAGAATTCGTCCAGTGATTTATAGAAATTACAGATTCTTCAGGCTCGTTTGCCATCCTGGCCTTCATGTATAATATCCATCAGGCAGTCCTTTAATGAAACTGACCGAGATCCGCAATCAGCTCAAAGACCTTCCATTGGGTGGAATTCGATTCTATCCCAGGATCGAACTCGACCAACCTGGAGGTTGTCCGCTGGGCAGAAAATGGTGCCCCAGACATGGCGCTGGTCATCGCCGAAGCACAATCGGCTGGGAGAGGCCGCCATGGCCGCAGGTGGTTCACACAGCCTGGATCCAGCCTGGCGTTCAGTGTGCTCCTGCGCGGGCTTTCTCCGCAGATTGCAGCACCGGAACCCCTTCAATTCTCCACTGAAGCGATTATGCGCTTCACCGCGCTGGGAGCAATCTCCATCTGCAGTGCGCTTCGGTCGAAATACAGCCTTGCAGCTGAGATAAAATGGCCTAATGACATCCTGCTGGATCGAAGGAAAACCGCCGGAATCCTGGCAGAAGCGATCTGGGATGGGGATCGGCTTGAAGCGTTGATTCTGGGCATCGGGATCAACATTTTGCCTGATTCAGTCCCGCCCGACGATGAAGTAGACTTTCCGGCGACCTGCCTCCAAACATCCTGCGGTAGACCCATCCATCAGCTCGAGCTGCTGCATGCGGTTCTGGAAAGCATAATCTGCTGGCGGGAGCGCCTGGAGCTGCCCGAATTCCTTGCTGCGTGGGAGCAGAACCTGGCTTTCAAAGGCGAATGGGTGCATATCCATGATCCTGAATTTCCATGCAACCAGCCTTCACGCCAGGGTATTGTGCTCGGGCTCGATTCACTCGGTCGGCTCAAATTGCAGGATTCCTCCGGCGAAACGTTCTTGCTCTTGACCGAAGAGCTGAGCCTGCGGCCGACAAGATAAATCCCGGATATACAAAGATACTCCGATTGTAAAAATTCATGTGTCAGGATTAGAAAAGAACAGAGGAACGGTTATGATCGAAGAATTACGTGAACAGGCGAACGCAAATTATGATGAGGATGAACCTCTCCCTGCTCCAATGCCTTCGGCTCCGGCTCGTTTTCTTGGCATGACCCCTTTTCAAACCTTCTTTGTCGCCCTGCTTCTCCTGCTCATCACCTGCTTGCTCAGCGCAGCATGCTTGCTCGTCACAGGTCGGATTGCACTTCCGCTCTAGTATCCTTTTTATAAGTCAAATATTCACCCCAGCCGTCGGCAATTACGCCTGCACAACCCGAGCCATCGAGGCCACCATATCCCCGGGTTGAAGCTGCATCAGTAATACTCCCCGCGTTGCCCTGCCAGTCCGAGAGAGCTTATTTACTTTCATGCGGAGGACGACTCCATTGGCCGATATGATCGTCAGATCATCGCTTTCCTGCACAACCCGCGCCGACACGATCGTGCCAATCTTGTGGAGTGCTTTTTGATCGATCGTCCTGACACCACCCGCCGCCCGGCTCTTGACCGGGTATTCTCCAAGCGCTGTGCGTTTCCCATACCCTGCGGTGGTGACCACCAGTAAATCACCTTCTTCCTGGATCACTTCCATGCTTGTTACGCGGTCGCCTTTCGAGAGCTTGATCGCGGTCACCCCGCCTGCATTTCGCCCCATCTGCCGGACTTCGGTTTCAGGAAAACGAAGCGCCTTACCTTGCTCGGTCACCAGGATCAGGTCATTTGCGCCGTTGGTCAGCCGAGCCCAGTTGAGCTCATCCCCTTCATCCAGGTTTATTGCGATCAATCCGGACGGCCTGACCGAGGCAAAATCCGCCATAACAATTCGCTTAATCCTGCCGTTGCGGGTGGCCATCGTGCAGAAATGCTGCGCGTCAAACTTGGGCACGGCAACTGCGGCGGTGATCAACTCACCCGCATCCAGGGAGAGGATATTCACTATTGAGATCCCTTTTCCCGTCCTGTCGGCATCTGGGATCTGGTAAGCCTTTTCCGAGTAAACTTTTCCCCGGTTCGAGAAGAACAGCACCGTGTTCAAAGTGCGTGCCGGGATCACCATCAACACTTCGTCCTCTTCTTTTGTCGTGTGCCCGGTGACCCCCCGCCCTCCCCGGGTTTGCGCACGAAACGCAGTGGCTGCCACGCGCTTCACATAGCCAAGCTGTGTGATCGTGATCAGGACGGCCTCGTCAGTGACCAGGTCTTCTTCATGAAGCTCTTCACGAGCCTCGCGGGCGATTCGGGTTCGCCGGTCGTCGCCATATTTCTCTGCCAGCTCCTGAATATCCTCACGGATGACCAGCAGGATCTTTTTTGGGGTAGCCAGCAGGTCTTCCAGGTAAGCGATCCGCTCCAGCAATTGCCGCTGTTCATCTTCGATCTTCTGGCGCTCCAACGCCGCCAGCCGGCGGAGCTGCATGTCCAGGATCGCCTGCGCCTGGCGCTCGCTCAACGTGAAGCGTTCGATCAAACGCTGCTTGGCGGTATCCGCATCTGGAGAGTTGCGGATCGTCGCAATAACCTCGTCCAGGTTTTGAAGGGCGATCAGCAGCCCTGCCAGGATGTGCGACCGCTCGCGCGCCTTACGCAGCTCGAATTCAGACCGGCGCTGAATGACATCCCTGCGGTGCTCGATAAAGAGCTCCAATGCCCGTTTGAGTGAGATCAAGCGCGGCTCATTGTCGACCAGCGCCAGCATTTGAACCCCAAATGTGGATTGAAGTGGGGTGTACTTGTAGAGCTGGTTCAAGATCTTTTTAGGCTGGGCGCCGCGTTTCAGCTCAATTATGATGCTCATCCCGCGCCGGTCGGACTCATCGCGCAGATCCGAGACGTCATCCAGCTTTTCGGAACGCGCCAGGTCAGCGATGCGCTCGATCAGGCTGGTCTTGTTCAGCATGTATGGGATTTCAGTGATCACGATCCGGTGGCGGTTCGTGCCCATTTCTTCGATATGGGCCATCCCCCGCAGCACAATTCTGCCTTTTCCAGTGCTGTAAGCCTGCCGGATTCCCTCGTCTCCAACAATCAGCCCGCCAGTTGGGAAATCCGGTCCAGGGATGTATTGGCTCAATTCTTCGACCGGCATATCTTCGATGCGCTCATAATTGTCGATCATATGGACGATCGCGGCCGAGAGCTCGCGCAGGTTGTGGGGAGGGATGTTGGTCGCCATCCCAACTGCAATCCCGGAGGAGCCGTTCAACAGCAAATTGGGCAGTCTTCCCGGCAGGACAAGCGGTTCTTTCAGCGTTCCATCGAAATTATCGCCGAAAGCCACCGTGTCCTTTTCGATATCCACCAGCATTTCTTCGGACATTTGGGTCAGGCGGGCCTCGGTGTACCGCATCGCCGCAGGCGCATCCCCATCGATCGAGCCAAAGTTGCCCTGCCCGTCCACCAGCATATAGCGCATCGAGAAATCTTGAGCCAACCGCGCCATCGCGTCGTAAACCGCGACATCTCCATGCGGGTGGTACTTGCCTAACACCTCTCCGACGATGCGGGCTGATTTTTTATGCGCCGTGTTCGACCGGATCCCCATATCGTGCATCGCAAAAAGGATCCGCCGGTGTACCGGTTTCAAACCGTCGCGCGCGTCGGGAAGGGCGCGCGCCACGATGACGCTCATCGCGTAATCCAGATAAGCCGAGCGCATCTGCTGATCGATATCCACGGATTGGACAGCGCCGATATCCATTGTCAATTCAACTCCAATTTCCAAAAACAGATAAAAAGGCTGTGCGCTAAACGCACAGCCTTTTATTATACCCCAGCAAGAAGAGGATCGTTTTCTTTACAAACCCGGCTTACAGGCTGGTCAGGTATTCGTCCATTGTGTTCGCTGCTTTTCGTCCAGCCACTGTCGCTGTGACCACAAGATCAGGCCCGCTGACATCATCGCCGCCGGCGTACACGCCAGGCCGGGAGGTCGCACCGGTTTCCGGATCAACAACGATCAATCCGTATTTATGCGTCTTGAGATCGGGAGTCGAATCGCCGATTGTCGTGTCCGGCCAGTAGCCCAGGGCAAGCACTGCGCTGTCTGCCTCCACCATAAAGTTGGAACCCTCAACTGGGACTGGCTTGCGGCGGCCCTTCGCATCCGGCTCACCAAGCACCATGCGGATGCATTCGATCCTGGCAAGCTGGCCATCTTCCCCGGCGATGAACTGCACCGGCTGAGTCAAGAACTGGTACTCGGCGCCTTCCTCTCGGGCAAGCTCGCGGTCGTGCCGTCCACCCGGCATTTCTTTTTCCGTCCTGCGGTACAGGCACACCACTTCATCCGCCCCCATCCGCAGCGCTGTGCGCAGGCAGTCTGAGGCAGTATCTCCACCACCGATCACCGCGACCCGGCGCCCGATGGCTGGCTTCGATTGGAGCTCGGCAGGCAGGTATTCAGGGCCAACGTTGCAGCGCATCAGGAATTCCGTCGCCTTATACACGCCCGGCAGGTCCTCTCCTGGAACTTCCATCGGTGCGTCGATCTCGGAGCCAACCCCGACGAACACAGCCTGAAAGCCCTCAGCGAACAAGTCGTCTATCGTCTTGTCTTTACCAATCGTGAGGTTGTTTACAAAAATAACGCCAGCATTCTCCAGGTCGCGCAGCCGGCAGAAGACTACCTGGTTCGGAAGCTTAAAACTTGGGATTCCGTAAGTCAGCAGACCGCCCGAAGCAGGTCTCATCTCAAAGATCGTAACTTCATGACCTTTCATCACAAGCTGCTCCGCGCAAGCGATCCCTGCTGGACCTGAACCAACAATCGCGACCTTCTTTCCAGTTCGGCGCGCCAGGAATGATCTCTATCCCGCCGTACGTCATCCTTTCAAAGTCGGCAACAAAAGCCTCCAGTGCTCCAGTGAGGACCGGCGTCGTCGACTTCAGTCGAGAGCATGAACCCTGGCAGAGCTGTTCCTGCGGGCACACCCGGCCGCAAATCTCCGGCATCGAGCTGGTCTGGCGGTAGATTTGTGCTGCTTCCAGGAATTTCCCCTGCTCGATGAACCACATCGCCGAAGGTATGTCGTTGTGAACAGGGCAGGCCTGAACGCATGGCGCCGGGTCCGGACACTGAACACAGCGCGAGGCTTCAAACATCGCCTGTTCTGCGCTCAACGGAATCACAACGTCCTCAAAATCACAGATCCTTTCCGCTGCTGGACGGGTCTGGATATCCAGACTTTGTGTGCGCGCCCGTGCTTTTCGATCAATGGCAAGCGAATCGCCGGAAATTGACCTCATACCGATTTACCTCCAGGCTTGTTAGTCGTCATATATCCTCTGTATTAGATAATACCGACAAAAGTGGTTTTATTTCAGTCTCAGATGTCATGAATTTTCGTGAGAAATGTCACTCCAAAGGCTCAAATGCCAGGATTATTTCGTCTCTCTCTACTGAAATCTCATCCTGCTCTTTCCTTGGTAGAGTAAAATTACTCGTTTCTGACCATCATATTGTAGAGGCAAATAATGAAGCGATTTCTTATCTGGTTCTTCATTGCCGTCGTCCTGGTTGGGGGAGTTTATGGCTATTACCGCTGGCGGCAGGCTCAGCAATCTTCTTCCCTGGATAATCTCCAGAAAACCCCGGCAGTTCGCGGGGGATTGACCGCGACCATCGGCGCAACTGGCCAGGTCCGCTCAAAACAGACTGCTTCGCTTTCCTGGAAGACCTCTGGAGCAGTTGCGGATACCTTTTATTCGGTCGGTGATGAAGTCAAGGCAGGTGATAAACTGGCAGAATTGGTCCAAACTTCTCTGCCTCAGCCCGTAATCCTTGCCCAGGCCGACCTCGAGACTGCCCAAAGAGCGCTCGATGATTTATACACCAATGCAGAGACGGCGAGGGTGCAGTCGCTCCAATCCATCGCCAGCTTCGCAAGAGCGGTCAAAGAAGCTCAATATCAGCTTGATAATTTCACCGTTCCAGATGAACAGGCCCGGCTTCAGCCGATGGAAGCTTTTGATGAGATGAACGCCCGCCTGGACCGGGCACGCCAGAATTTTGAACCCTACAAATTCTTCCCATCCGGCGACTCGACCCGCGAAGACCTGAAAGAAAAACTGGACACGGCTCAGTCGGATTTCAACGTCGCAGTCAAGCGCCTGGATTACACCTATGCGCTTGAAACTGCCAAAGCCAACCTGGACAAAGCTCGAAAAGACTTTGAGCGCTGGAAAGACGGCCCTCGCCCGGAGGAAGTCGCCGCCGCCAAGGCTCGGATCAGCGCCGCCCAGGCCACCCTCAGTCAGGCCTGGATAGAAGCGCCTTTCAGCGGTACCATCACCTTCGTCGAGCCCCAGCCAGGCGATCTGGTATCACCGGGCAGCCCTGCCTTCCGCCTGGATGATCTGGGCTCGCTCCTGGTCGACCTCGCGGTGTCAGAGATTGACATCAACCAGATCGCAACCGGTCAGAAGGTCACATTGTCCTTCGATGCGATCCGCAACAAGGTCTATGATGGCGTCGTCACATCAGTCGATCGTGTCGGCAGCTCGAATCAGGGTGTGGTCGACTTTAATGTAACGGTCGAGCTGACCAACCCTGACGAGCAGGTCAAACCAGGTATGACCGCCGCGGTCAACGTCGTCGTCAGCCAGCTTTCTGATGTGCTCCTGGTTCCCAATCGTGCCGTCCGGTTTAAGAACGGCGATCAGGTCGTTTATCTTCTGCGCGATGGTCAGGTCGTCCCAATTGTGATCCAGCTGGGCGCTTCATCAGACACCGACAGCCAGGTTGTTGATGGTGAGCTAAAGTTGGGGGATCAAATCATCCTGAACCCTCCGACCGAATATGAAACGGATGGTCCGCCGCCTTTCGTCCATGGGGGAGGGTCATGAGCGAGAGTGCGATTGAAGCGATCGACTTGACAAAAGTCTACAAGATGGGAGAAGTCGAAGTCCATGCCCTGTGCGGCGTCACGATCCGGATCGTCTCGGGTGAAGTCGTCGCCATCATGGGACCTTCTGGATCGGGAAAATCCACCCTGATGAATATCATCGGCTGTCTGGACCGCCCAACCTCGGGCGAATATATCCTGGACGGCGAGAGTACTGCCCAAATGAAAGACGATCAACTTGCCTCGATCCGAAACCGAAAGGTCGGCTTTGTTTTCCAAAGCTTCAACCTGCTGTCGCGAGCTTCAGCTCTGACGAATGTCGAGCTGCCGATGCGCTACGCCGGCATTACCAGCGGACGCAAGGACCGCGCTCGCGTCGCGCTCGAGGCAGTCGGCCTGGGAGACCGCATCCACCATCGTCCCAATGAGCTCTCAGGCGGGCAGCAGCAGCGCGTTGCGATTGCGCGCGCCCTGGTAAACAACCCGGCCATCATCCTGGCGGATGAGCCGACCGGCAACCTGGACAGCCGGTCAGGCGACGAAATCATGCACCTTCTTCTCAACCTGAACAAAGAGCTTGGCACGACTTTAATCATCGTCACGCATGATCCGGATGTCGCCCTCCGCACCCAGCGGTCCATTCACCTGCGCGACGGTCTCGTGGAGGAGCGGTCATGATCATCCTGCAGTCGATTATCGAAGCCTTGCAGAGCCTTGCGTCGAATAAGATGCGCTCAGGATTGACGATCATCGGGATTGTGATCGGCGTCGCCGCAGTCATCTCGATCGTGTCGATCGGGCGTGGGGCCGAGAACACGATCACCGGCTCGATCCAGGGCATCGGCACAAACCTTGTGTTTGTGTTCAGCGGCGGCTCCGAAAACGTCCGCAATCCGAAGCCGATCACACTCAGCGATGCAGACGCGATCGCCGATCCATTCCAGGCGCCGTCCGTTGCGGGCGTTGCCCCCATCTTGATGGGGCAGGCAGAAATCTCAGCCGGCGGCGAAAGCACAACGACATCTATCGAAGGCGTGACGCCAGAATACACCTCTGTTCGAAATGTGAAAGTCAGTGAAGGCGAATTCATCCAGGAAGAGCACATCCTCGGCCGCGCTTCCGTCGTGCTGTTGGGGACGGATGTCGCCGAAGAGCTCTTCGACCGGTCTGCAGGTCTGGCGGGTGAGACCGTACGCATTGAAGGCCAGCCGTTTAGGGTCCTCGGCGTGCTCGAATCAAAAGGCGGCTCAAGCTTCAACAATCAGGATGATCGAATCATCATCCCGCTGACCACTGCCCAGACCCGTTTAATCCGCCGCTCCTCGCGCGATAAAATAGACATGCTCGCCGTCCAGGCAGCCAGCGCCAGATTCTGTCTCGGCTGCCAGCAGCGAAATCGCCCAGATTCTGCGCTCTCGTCATCGCTCTGCGATTGGAGCCGATGACTTCACCGTCCTGACCCAGCAGGATTTTCTGGATACCGCTAAGACGATCACGAACGTTCTCACAATTTTCCTGGGCGGGATCGCAGCCATATCGCTCCTCGTCGGTGGGATCGGGATCATGAACATCATGCTCGTCTCAGTCACCGAAAGGACGCGTGAGATTGGGCTTACGAAAAGCGCTCGGGGCCCGCCGGATCGATATCATGGTCCAGTTTTTAACCGAATCGGCCCTGCTCAGCATGTTTGGCGGTCTGATCGGAATTGCCCTTGGCGCCGCGATTGCTTTCGCCGTAGAACGGATCGCCGAATCGCAGAACACCATCATCGTCCCGGCTATCGGCCTGGATACAGTCCTGCTTGCCACGCTTTTTTCAACCGCCGTCGGGCTCTTCTTCGGGTTGTACCCCGCTAACCGGGCAGCCAGCCTCGAGCCGGTAGAAGCGCTGCGCTACGAATAAAACCGGTCTGAAAAACGGCTTGCCGAAGAAACTGCGGTAAAATCGAAGGGGTTTCCATCATGGTCTCTTTGCGCCCCATTCTTTCCATTCTGCTTCTGGTCGGATTGCTGACAGGCTGCATGAGCCTGCTTCCACCCAGTATTTCGACGGCTCTTCCAACCGAATTTCTCCCCACTGCGGCGGCTTTGACCCTGGCAGCAGAGGCGGTCAATCTGCCCTCGACATCCACCTCGGCCGATCCGTTGCCTTCAGATACCCCTCCCCCCACAGCCACCATTGCTCCAACCGAGCCGGCGCCCACGCAAACCAGCCTTCCTCCATCAAAAACACCTGCTAATTCCCCAACCAACACCCTGTCTCCAGCTTCAGCGCAGCCTGCGGAGACAGCTGAAATACAGCCTGAGCCATCACAGGGCAGCCCAATCCCCGGTGAGCCGACCTGGACGCCCGCTCCTCCAATCCCAGAGGCGAGAATCCAGATTCTTCGAATGGGCGACCTTTCGAAAGTCATCTCCCCGATCGACGTCTCCAGCTGGCTGACCTGTGGAGATGGAAAGGTGGTCCGGATCGAGCTGTACGGTGAGGATGGTCGCTTGCTTTCCCGCCATGTCCGCACGTATGACAATGTCCCCTGGAAAAACGCCCGACTTGCAGTTCCCTTTGAGTTCGAGATCGCCGCAGCCGCTGAGCTCGGTCGGCTGGTCATCAGCGTGGAAGATTCGTATGGACGTTTGATCGAGGTCAATTCGCTGAACATCATCCTCCTTTCCCAGGGTATGACAGAGCTGAACCCGCCGACCGCGCTGCAGCAGCAAATCATCATCCAGGAGCCCCAGGAAAAAGCCTTAATCCAAAATGGCCGGCTGATCGTTTCCGGTCGGGCCCGCCCGGCATCCGACCAACCTCTGCGGGTGATGCTGGTTGGTGAAGATGGTCGCATCCTCGGACAACGCCTGGCTGGTGTCCCGGTACCCATTCCGGGCGATTATGGAACCTATGTCGCTGAAGTGCCCTATGAGATCAAAGAGGTCACCCCTGCGTTGCTGGTCGTCTTTGAAGAAGGTGCGCCGATTTCCGAAAAAACCTATCTGACGAGCATCAATGTCATCTTAGCGCCTTGAGGGCCTGGTTGGATTTGACCGCCGCGGAATTTTCATTTACAATCAATCTATTGTTGGCAAATCGTTTGTAGTAAGCAACTCGCAGATAAGAGGAGGAAGTTCGATGGCAAATACCCCCTTTACTTCCAGGCGCGCTCCCGTCTTTGCAGACATCCCTGATGAAAATTGGTTCAACTGGCGCTGGCAGCTCAGCAACCGCATTAACACCGTTGAGGAGTTTGAGAAAGTCATCCCTTTGACCGAAAGCGAGCGCAAGGCGCTCTCTGCTGCGAACCTCTTTCGAGTGGATATCACACCGTACTACATTTCATTGATCGACCCGAATGATCCTGATGATCCGATCCGCAGGCAGGTTGTCCCGACGGATACAGAGCTTCGCCCCTTCACGGCGATGATGGAAGATTTGCTTTCCGAAGACCGCCATTCCCCGGTTCCCGGGCTTGTCCACCGCTATCCCGACCGTGTGCTGATGCTGGTCACTACCCAATGCGCCTCGTACTGCCGCTACTGCACCCGCTCGCGCATCGTCGGCGACCCGTCCGCAACCTTCTCGCGCGCCGAGTTTGAGATGCAGCTCGAATACCTGAAAAACACCCCCCAGGTGCGCGACGTGCTGCTCTCCGGCGGTGATCCGCTCGTCCTGGCCCCCAAGATCCTCGAAGAGATCCTCATCCGCTTGCGCGAGATCCCGCATATTGAGATCGTGCGGATCGGCTCGCGCGTCCCGGTCTTCCTGCCGATGCGCGTGACCCCCGAGCTGACCGATATGCTTCAGAAATACCACCCGCTCTGGATGAACATCCACGTCAACCATCCCAATGAAATCTCGGCCGAGCTCGCTGGCGCTGCGGACAGGCTGACTCGGGCGGGAATCCCTCTCGGCAACCAGGCCGTGCTGCTTGCCGGCGTGAATGACAATGTCGACATCCAGCGCGAGCTTGTCCAAAAACTGGTTCGCATCCGCGTCCGGCCGTATTACCTTTACCAGTGCGACCTGGTCGAGGGCGCCGGTCACTTCCGCACCCCGGTCGGCAAGGGGATCGAGATCATGGAAGGGCTGCGCGGCCACACCTCCGGATATGCGGTCCACCAATACATCATCGATGGCCCGGGCGGTGGCGGCAAGATCCCGGTCTCACCCAATTACCTGCTCAGCTATTCGGATCACAAAGTCGTGCTGCGCAACTATGAAGGCTATATCACCACATACGAAGAGCCGCAGGAATACCGCGCCAGCGACGCCGCAAAATTCAAAGGGTCCAAACGTCCCGAGCCGGGCCAGGCCGGCATCCATGGCCTGCTTGCCGGCGAGCAGATGTATGTTAAGCCCGAGCATTTTGACGAAGTCCACGAGCGCGGCGGCATTCAGCACCGCCTGAAAGACCCCAGCAAATGGGTGCCGCTTGGGATCGGTCCGGGCAGCGAGGAACCCGAAAATAACCCTTGACAAATTTCTGCCTTCAGGTAGAATTACCACATAGATTGTCCTATTTATCCGTACTGGAGATTGCTCGAATGTCTACTTGCATGTGTCTGGGGCGGGGCTCGTAGCTGCCGCCTCGTCACTGAAACCCGGTCTAACAAGATCTAACGGCTGATCGACAACCCGCAGCCTGCGACGAAGGGTAGTTGCGACCCCCGCTTGCGAACCTGTTTCGCAAAGCGCCTTTTCTTGGGTCGACGCTGCCCTTTTTTGTTTGTCATCAGTCGTTTTTTCGTTAATAAAACCGGAGTCATCAGATGGACTTAATAACCTTACCCAAACTGCAGCTTTCCACTTCAGCCAACGCCGGTCTCGATGCCCATGTCGGCAATACACCCCTGCTCCCCCTCCGCCGAATCACCTCAGGTCTGCCTTCGCAGGTGCAGGTCTTCGCCAAGGCGGAATGGTTCAATCCCGGCGGTTCGATTAAAGATCGCCCTGCGCTGAACATCCTGCGTGCAGCCGTCGCTTCAGGCGAGTTGAAACCCGGCAGGAGGCTGCTGGATTCGACCTCCGGGAACATGGGGATCTCCTATGCCACCTTTGGCCCGGCTTTGGGTGTACCTGTCACCCTCGCCCTGCCGGCAAATGCCAGCCCGGAGCGGATTAAAATGCTCAAAGCCCTCGGCGCCGAGTTGATCCTCACCGACCCGCTCGAAGGATCCGACGGCGCGATCCTCGTCGCTCGCAGGCTGGCAAAGGAGCAGCCAGAGCGCTATTATTATGCCAACCAGTATGACAATCCTGCCAATTGGCAGGCACACTATGCCTCTACCGCCCCTGAGATTGTCCATGAGACCGGCGGCAAGCTGACCCATTTCGTCGCAGGGCTGGGCACCACCGGTACTCTGATCGGCGTCTCGCGCTATCTGCGCGCATACAATCCGGAAATCAAGATCATCGCCGTCCAGCCGGATGCCCCTTTCCATGGACTGGAAGGTCTGAAGCATCTCCAGACCGCGATCCAGCCCGGGATCTACGACCCGACGCTTCTCAACCGGATCGTCGAGGTCCAAACCGAAGATGCACACGCGATGGTCAGGAGGTTGGCTCGAGAAGAAGGCCTGTTTGTGGGCATCTCTTCCGGCGCGGCTGCGCTCGCAGCGCTGAAGGTCGCCGGCGAGCTGGATCGTGGGTTGGTCGTGACCATCTTTCCGGATGCAGGCTACAAATACCTGAGCGACGATGCCCTCTGGACAGAACCTGCCCTGACTTCCACCTTCCGAGCGGATCGATGAACCTCTATATTTCAGATCAAATCCTCCAGCAAATCCATTCGCATGGCGAAGCGTCCTACCCAGAAGAGGGCGCCGGGCTGCTCCTTGGCAAGCTCCTGGATTCTGACCGGATCGTGACCCGTCTGTTGACCTTCAGTAATGTCCGGGAAGCCGCCGCCCGCCGCAACCGCTACCTGCTCGCCCCTCAGGACTATTTGCACGGCGAACAGGAAGCTGAAGAGGCTGGGCTTGGAGCTGATCGGAGTCTACCACTCCCATCCGGATCATCCCAACCAGCCTTCGGAGTTTGATCGGGAGTGGGCGATGCCCTGGCTTTCCTACATCATAACCAGCGTCATTTCTGGAAAAGCCGCAGGCAGCCGCTCCTGGCTGCTCCGTGAGGACCGGAGCGGCTTCGAAGAACAGTCGATTCTCAGCAGTAGATTCTGAACCAGGAGCTCAATTCGCAATGCCATTTCAATCAGCAGCTTCTACCGGCACATTGCGGCAATTCGATATTCGGATGGAACGAGATCGACTGATCAGCTTGGAGGCATTTTAATATGGAAACCCTGGAAAAAATCGATCATGCTGCGATTAAGGTCAGTCAGGTCACAATTATCGGATTGAACATCCTGGCTTTCCTGCTGGACATACCCTGGCTCGCCGCCCTGGTCGTGTTAATCATGCTCCTGGGTGCGCTGTTCAATCGTCCGGGATTTGGCTTCCTTTACCGTTTTTTCTTAAAGCCAGCCGGGTTGGTCAAACCAGACCTCTTGATGGATCATCGTGAGCCTCACCGCTTTGCCCAGGGATTAGGCGGCCTGTTCATGGCTGCAGCAAGCCTGGCCTTATACTTCGGCCTCCCAGTTCTGGGATGGGGATTGGTCTGGCTGGTCGCCGGGCTCGCGGCTTTGAATGCGTTTGGCGGCCTCTGCGTCGGCTGCATGATCTACTACTGGCTCGGCCGCATCCGCATCCCCGGGTTCACGAAGTCTCCACCCGGAAATGGATTTCCGGGAATGAAGCCCAGGACTCAGGTGCCTCATGAGCCATGATTTATTCAGCAATTCTCTTTTTCTGCGCCTCTTGACGGCTGTGGCAGTCGTTATGATCAGCCTGCTCGCCTACCGTTTGGTGAATATGATCACCCTCAAGCGCCTGCGCGGCCGCCCATATAACGATACAGGCTTACAAACATCCCTGCAAGGTATGCCGGTTCTGTTATACTTCACCACACCCACCTGCGCACCCTGCAAAACCATCCAGCGCCCGGCGATCTCGTCGTCTGGCAGCGCTTTTCGGCGAAAAGCTGCAGGTGGTCGAGATCGATGCATCTGCCCAGCCTGAGCTCGCCAGCCGGTGGGGCGTTTTAAGCGTTCCAACAACTTTCATCCTCGACTCAGCCGGCAAGCCTCGCCATGTAAACCACGGCGTAGCCAGCACGGACAAGCTGATGAACCAGCTCAAAGACTTACTCACTGAGGTATCATGCCGATAGTTCGCATCCCAACCCCTTTACGCGCCTACACGACCGGTCAAAATGAGATCCCCGTCCAGGGGAGGAACGTCTCAGAAGCCATGCAGAGCCTGGTCGCCCAGCACCCGGCCCTTCAGCCTCACCTGTACAACACCCAGGGAACGCTGCGTCCGTTTGTAAATCTCTTCCTCGGAAGCGAAAATATCAGAGACCTGCAGGGTTTAGACACTCCGCTGGCCGAAAACGATCGCATCCTGCTGATCCCAAGCATCGCCGGAGGCTAAGAATTCTATGCTGCCAGATCTCTCTCGTGAAGAAATCCTGCGCTACTCTCGCCACCTGCTCATCCCCGAAGTCGGGCTCGACGGGCAGCGCAAGCTCAAATCCGCATCGATCTTAGTCATTGGCACCGGCGGCCTCGGGTCTCCGGTGGCGCTCTACCTGGCTGCAGCCGGCATCGGCCGCATCGGGCTGGTAGATTTTGACACGGTTGATTCCTCCAATTTGCAGCGCCAGGTGATCCACGGTACCGCCGCACTTGGGACGCTTAAAGTCGAATCAGCCCGCCGCCGCATGCTCGACCTGAACCCGACCATCCAGGTTGACGTCTACAACGAGCCATTCACCTCTGCAAACGCCCGCCAGATCGCCGAGCCATACGACCTCATTATCGACGGCACCGACAACTTCCCCACTCGCTACCTGTCGAATGATTTATGCGTGCTGACCGGCAAGCCAAACGTCTACGGCTCGATATTCCGCTTTGACGGTCAGGTCAGCGTCTTCGATGCGAAGCGCGGTCCCTGCTACCGCTGCCTGTTCCCCGAGCCGCCCCCACCCGGGTTGGTCCCCTCCTGC
Source organism: uncultured Chloroflexia bacterium (assembly GCA_963788305.1). Taxonomy (GTDB): domain Bacteria; phylum Chloroflexota; class Anaerolineae; order Anaerolineales; family UBA4823; genus UTCFX2. The sequence goes on along the minus strand of CAWBGK010000015.1, from coordinate 14,985 downwards.
GCCGAAGGTGGCGTGCTCGGTGTGCTGCCCGGCACGATCGGCACGCTCCAGGCCACCGAAGCGATCAAGCTGATCCTCGGCATCGGCGACACACTGATCGGCAGGCTGCTGCTGTATAACGCGTTGGACATGTCCTTCGAGTTCGTCCGCCTGCGCAAGAACCCGAGCTGCAAGGTCTGCGGTCCAAATCCTGAAGTGACAGAGCTGATCGACTATGAAGCCTTCTGCGGCGTCCCGATGCAGAACCACGCCCCCGGATCGGCCGGCGGGGATTGGGACATCACCGCCCCAGAGCTGGCCGCCCGCCTGAAGGAGAGCAGCCCTCTGCGCCTGCTGGATGTGCGCGAGCCGCACGAACAGCAAATTTCCCATATTGCAGGCGCCGCACTGATTCCGCTTGGGCTGCTGGCTGCCCGACTCTCGGAGCTCGACAGCGCCGAGGAGATGGTCGTCTTCTGCAAAAGCGGCACCCGCTCGGCGCGTGCCCTGGAGCTGTTGGTAAGCGCCGGTTTTCGTAAGGTCAAGAACCTCCAGGGCGGCGTCAACGCCTGGGCGGCAGAAGTCGATCCAAGTCAGCCGATTTATTGACCAATAAAATGCCACACCGCGGTCTCTAAGCATTCACCGCGGTGTGGTTATCGTATGAAGTTGGTTTTACGCAAATTCTGTCCCCATGGTTCTGCAGAAAACCACTTATTTATGATTTAAGTACTCATCCGCCTGGCTCTGGTAGCGGGCTGCCCAGGCATGGAGTGCCCTGGCTGTCGCCCAGGCATTATAGCGAGCGAACCAGGCATCAATCGCCCGAGCCGAAAGCGGCTTACCAGCCGCCAGCGCATCGGCCTGACCTTGGTAGCGGGCTGCCCAGGCGTTCAGCGCCCGAGCCGAGAGCGTTTGGCTGACGGCTAGCGCATTTGCCTAGCCCTGGTAGCGTGCTGCCCAGGCTTCAAGAGCACGGTATTCTGCTGTGGTTGCGGAACCCTTTGGGTTCATGATATACAAGACTGCACTGGTCAGGACCAGGATCAGGATTGCCGCAAAGAACATCAACCGAATAGACAAGTTTAATGAAGATGGGGTTTCAACAACGGGATTATTTTTCTTGACTAACGTATGGGCGGTCATTTTTTCTCTCCTTTCTGATTTGAGAAAGCTGCCCGTTTGTTTTTCTGTTCTCAAGATATCAAATCCGCCGTCCGCAGGCGTATGCGCAGCCGTTTTCCTGCGTATTGTTTACATTAGACATGCGTTTTTGCAATAATATGAACGGATCCAATGCCCTGACACTGCAGAAACATGCTTTCGGCCGTTCCTCACCAGGGAGGATTGGGGCATGCCTCTTACCGTTTTTCTGCTCGGTCAATTTAAAATCACTGCAAACGGGCTCTCGGTCGATTTAGCTTCCAGACCAGCCCAATGCCTGTTGGCTTATCTTGCGCTGAACGCCGGGATGACGTTCAGGCGTGAAAAACTGGCCAGCATGCTCTGGGCCGAGACGAGCGAGGCAAACGCCCGCAGCTACCTCCGCCAGGCCCTCTGGCGTATCCGCAAAGCCCTGGAATCCAGCCTGCTCAAGCCTGAAGATTATCTCAAGATCAATGAGATCAATGTGTCCGTCCGGAGTGGGTCGGATTTTTGGGTGGACGCCCATCTCCTCCTCGCACCAGCTGAAGGTCAGACGATCGATCAGATCATCCAGGCTGTCAGCCTCTATAGGGGCGAGCTGCTGCCGGGTTTTTATGAAGAATGGGTCTTGCTGGAACGCGATCGTCTTCAGGCAGCTTATGAGCAAAAGTTGTATTGGTCAAAAAATGAAACAAATGAGCATTTGAGCCTCAAGAAACCCCCATTCCCTTTGTGTGGCTGACAATCAATATCACTTTACAACCATCGTGACCGAAGTCACAGACCTGGGATATAATCATCGATAAAATGAGCGCTGGATAAGCCGGATCCCTCGAGATACCCAAACCCGGCAAAGATCGGCAACTCAAGGAGAAGCACTGTGAAAATCCCTCTCCTGATCGGATTGGCAGCCTTGCTCCTCGTCGCCGGCGTCGGAATGTACGCCACCGATTTCACAGCCTACCTGGGCAACAATCCATCTACCTGCAATAACTGCCATGTGATGGATAACGCCTACGAAGGCTGGTATCACGCCGGCCACAGCGAGTGGTCAACCTGCAATGACTGCCACACCCCTCACGCTCTAATTCCAAAATATATCGTTAAAGCCCAATCTGGAATGCATCATGTCTCTGCTTTTTTGCTGGGGGACATTCCACCTGCGATCCGAGCCAAGGAATCCTCCCGCCGCACGGTCCAGGAAAACTGCATTCGCTGCCACGAATCGACAATTATGAACCTGGATTGGCAGATGAGTTATACCGGTCAAGATGAAGAGCGGTTTTGTTTTGAATGCCACCGCAGCTCAGCCCACGGAGAGCGCGGCCTCTCAATCCTACCTTACCAACATTCGGAGGAAAACCAATGACCCTGGAAGAAAAACCAAAAACGCCGAAAACGATCTGGGTATTGACAGGCATTATTGTCCTCCTGGCGGTTGGCCTGGCGGGAGTCTTGCTCTTCTTAAAAAACCAACCCCCGCCGACGCGCGGTGTCGTGCCGATCCAGCAGATTGAGCCGATGGACCCCAACTCGGCTAATTGGGGCGTCAACTTCCCGAACCAGTATTCCACCCTTCAGATGACCGAGACAAACGACACGCCGACCACATTCGGCGGTTCTGCCAAGACGTCAAAACTGGAAGCAGACCCTCGCCTGAAGACCCTGTTTGCAGGCTACAGCTTCAGCAAAGAATACAATGAAGATCGAGGCCATCTGAACGCCCTCACGGATGTGCGCGCAATCAAGCGCATCGACGAAAAATCGCCCGGAACCTGCTATTCGTGCAAATCATCGAACAACCCCAGGCTCTGGGACGAAATGGGGATGGCAGAATACGATAAAACGCCCTTCAGTGAGCTCGGCAAGCAGATCTTCGAGCCAATCGGCTGCGCCAACTGCCATGAAGCAAACACGATGAAGCTCATCGTTACAAACCCTGCTCTGGACGAAGCGCTTCAAGCCCAGGGCAAGGACTGGAAAACCTTCACCCGCCAGGAGATGCGCTCCATCGTCTGCGCGAATTGCCATGTCGAGTATTATTTCAAAGGGGATGAGAAATACCTTACGTTCCCCTGGGAGAAGGGTACAAAGATCGAGGACATCATCGCCTATTATGACGAGTATGGCTTCAAGGATTGGGATTATCCAGATGCCAAGACCCCGATGCTGAAAGCCCAGCACCCGGATTATGAGCTGTTTTCTGGCGACAGCACCCACTTCAAGGCCGGCGTTGCCTGTGCCGACTGCCACATGCCATATACGCGCGACGGCTCGGCTAAGTTCTCCACCCATAACGTCCACAGCCCGCTGCTCGCGCCAGAAGCCGCCTGCGGGCAGTGCCATACGGATGTCGAATATGTTGTCGGACGTGTCGCGACGATCCAGGGCCAGGTCAACGAGCGGATGATTGCCGCAGAAGATGCAATCATCGCCGCGATCGAGGCAATCCAGGCTGCCGCAGCCCTCCCCGGAGTGGATGCAGCCGAGCTCGATGAAGCCCGCCAGCTCCACCGGCATGCCCAGATGATGTGGGATTTTATCGCCGCCGAAAACAGCATGGGTTTCCACAACCCTGAAGAAGCCCTGCGTATCCTGGCAAAGTCAGCCGATACCGCTCGCCAGGCGCAGCTTAAAGCGGTCCAGGCTGCCGGGACTCCGAACATCCTGGCCAGCAGCGAGTGAAGAAAATTCTCTGAAAGAATAGGATTGAAATCCAGGCCTTCATCCGGCGGAGAACTCCGCCGGATGTCTTTTAAGTGCTCCCGTCCTGTGCCCAATCGCGCAGCAGGTCACGGTCTGCAACCTGGATCTGACGCCTGACAATCCGGATCGCGCCGCTTCGTTCCAGTTCGCGCAGGCTCCTGGCCACAACTTCCCGAACGGTTCCAAGCCGCGCCGCAAGCTGGTCTTGTGTGATCCGCACCTCCAGCTGTTCGGCCGGCATCCGGTTGAGCAGGCGCGCCAGCCGGTTCGTCACCTGGAAAAAAGAAAGCTCCTCGACGACGTCCACCAGCGTTCTGAGGTTCACCGATAGGTTCTGGATCACCGCATCAGCCATACCAGGATTCTTATCCATGCAGCTTCTGATCGCCCCTGCCTTCACCAGCCAGACCTGGCATTCCCCGAGCGCGGCAACATTGACTGGGTTGACCCCCTGATCAAAAACCGGGACTTCGTTGAAGGTCGATCCTTCTTCAAAAATCTTAATGATCAGCTCCCTGCCCTTCGGCGACATTTTAAACAGCTTCACTGCACCGCTGTCGAGGATGAAAAGCCCCTCGCACGGCTCTCCCTGCCAGCAGATCACCTCGTCGGGCTTGTACACCCGGAGTGACATCTCCTGCACCAAATCGGAAAGCGCTTGCTGATCCAGGTGGGCAAAATATGGATTCTTCTGAAGCGCTGCTAGCTGAACGTCCTGGCTCTTTGTTATCTTATGCACATCCATATTATAATAAATGAATATCTTGAGGGCTATTCAATAGTATTATTCCGCCCGTTTCTTCCATGGAAGGATGGATTGCGATGCTGGATAAATTAGACCTCGACCAGTCTGTCGACAAGAAGACCTATAAACGGATTGCTCCGATACTCACCGAACGCTTATACAGCCTGCAAAAAGCCTCCTGGGACGCCCACATCCCGGTCGTTATCCTCTTCGAAGGCTGGGATGCAGCCGGAAAAGGCACATCAATCCAAAAACTGACGAGCCCGCTGGATCCGCGCGGCTATAAACTGTATCCCATCCGGGCAGCCCGCACCTACGAGAAGAAACACCCCTGGCTCTGGCGGTTCTGGCTAAAGCTGCCGGCGCGCGGCGAGTGGGCGATTTTTGACCGCTCCTGGTATGGTCGGGTGCTCGTCGAGCGGGTAGAAGAATTGATCCCTGAGGCAGAATGGCGGCGAGCCTACCGCGACATCACCGATTTTGAGCGCACCATCGCCGACGATGGGCACCTGATCATTAAGTTCTTCCTTCACATTGATAAACAGGAGCAAAAGCGCCGCTTCAGCAAGCTGACCAAAGATCCTTTGACCGCCTGGCACGTCACGCCGGAAGACTGGGAACATCATTACAAGTACGATGAATGGTATAACGCCTACGAAGAAGCTTTCGAGCGGACTGAAAGCGAATGGGGTCCCTGGACAATTGTTGAAGCCACCGACCGGTATTTTACCTGGGTCAAGATCTATAAGACGATCATCAGCTCTCTGGAAGAACGGCTTGGCTGGCCGCGTCTGGTCATCCCGGCAAACCCTGAGCTGGCATCCGAGGAATCTGAAGAGACCATTGAAGAACCAACCGCTGAAGAAAATGACAGCGGGCAGGCCGAGATGATATCCATTGGGAAAGAAGACTAAAGAGGAGGCAGCCGTGTTAAGCACCATCGATCTTTCCCTGACCCTGACTGAAGAAGAATATGATAGCTCGCTTGTCAAGTACCAGGTCGCCCTCTTTCGGCTGGCTTACCAGGTCTACGTCCAACAGCGTCCGGTCGTCGTTGTATTCGAAGGCTGGGATGCTGCTGGAAAAGGCGGCGCGATTCGAAGGATGACCGAAAAGCTGGACCCGCGTGGATTCGTGGTTTTTTCCATTGCGGCCCCCAAGGGAGACGAGGCTACCCACCATTATTTATGGCGTTTCTGGTCGCGCCTGCCCGAAGGCGGCCAGATCGCGATCTTTGATCGCTCCTGGTATGGGCGGGTGATGGTCGAACGCGTCGAAGGTTTCTGCACGGAAGCGGAATGGAAGCGCGCTTACCGTGAAATCAATTACTTCGAACGCCAGCTAATCGATTACGGCACGATCCTGTTTAAATTCTGGATCCATATCGATCAGGCAGAGCAGCTGAACCGGTTCGAATCCCGCTCCGATGACAAGCTTCGCTCCTGGAAGCTGACCGATGAAGACTGGCGCAACCGGGAAAAATGGGGGCTTTATGAAGAAGCTGTGAATGAGATGCTCCTGAAAACCAGCACCATCTCTGCCCCCTGGACGATCGTTGAGGGGAACTCAAAACCGTACTCGCGGGTCAAAATCCTGCGTACGATGGTCGAGAAGCTCAGCAGCGAGTTGAAATACGATCCTTTCCAGCTCGAAAAGATCACCGAGAAAAACGAGAAGAAAAAGAAGAAAGGCAAATCATAACCGCATCCATGAGATCAGGAGCATAGAATGACCGATATTCAACGGCCAACCGACAGCCAGGGCATTGAAATCGAGGCAAAAATCGACCTCCATGATCCGAAGTATTACGCCAACAGAGAATTAAGCCTGCTGGATTTTCATCGCCGCGTCCTGGAAGAAGCAAGTGATGAGACCAACCCCCTGCTCGAGAGGGTGAAGTTTCTGGCGATTGTCGGGTCCAACCTGGACGAGTTTTTTATGGTTCGGGTGATTGGTCTGAAAAAACAGGTGATCGCCGGGGTCGTAGAAACGCCAGCAGATGGTACACCTCCAGCAATGGCCCTCGCTGAAATCCGTAAAGTTGCCGCTCGCTTGATGACACAATTGCGAGAGCTTTTCAGGGACGAGCTCCAACCGGCCCTAAAAAAAACCGGCATCCACGTCATTGATTACTCTGCCCTCACCGAAAGGCAGAAAGAGAGCGTGGACGGTTATTTCGACGAGATCGTCTCAAAGGTAGTCACTCCGCTGGCGGTAGATCCTGGACATCCATTCCCCCATATCTCGAACCTCAGCCTCAACTTGGCCGTAATGCTTCGCGATCAGAACGGAATCGAACGTTTTGCTCGGATTAAAGTCCCTACGAACAAGCTCCCCAGGTTGGTGCCGATCAAGCGTTCATCTGGCGGGATCAAAAAAGACGGAACTTCTCCGCAGAACCATTATTTCGTTTTCCTCGAACAGCTCATCGCCGCCAACCTGGACAAGCTGTTCCCGGGTATGGAGATAATTGCCGCTCACCCGTTTCGGATCACGCGCGACGCCGACATGGTCATCCAGGAATTGGAAGCGTACGATTTGCTCGAAACAATGGAGCACAGCGTCCGAATGCGCCAGTTTGGATCGGTCACCCGCCTTTCCGTGGATGATCAGATGCCCTCCCGCCTGCTCGAAATCCTGATCGAAAACCTCGAAGTAGACCACCGGGACGTGTACACTCCCAATGGAATTCTCGGCACCTCCGATCTGATGAGCCTCTATTCGATCGACCGTCCAGATCTAAAAGACCCACCGCTCAGGCCTTCAATCCCTGCCCCGCTTCAAATTGAACCGCATGATGGAAACTTCTTCGACGCCATCAGTCAAGAGGACATTTTACTTCACCACCCCTACGATTCTTTCAAGCCCGTCGTTGATTTTCTTCAACAGGCCGCCTGCGACCCGGACGTGATGGCGATCAAACAGACCCTTTATCGGGTTGGCCGGAATTCCCCGGTTGTCGAGGCTTTGCTGGAAGCACGCCAAAACGGGAAAGAAGTCGCCGTCTTGGTGGAGCTCAAAGCGCGATTTGACGAAGAAAGCAACATCGGCTGGGCAAAGATGCTTGAAAAGGAAGGCGTGCATGTCATCTACGGCCTGCTCGGATTAAAGACCCACTCTAAAGTCGCCCTGGTGGTTCGTAAAGAGGGCGAGCACATTCGACGCTACCTGCACCTGGCTACAGGGAACTACAATGCAGTAACCGCTCAGGTATATGAAGATATTGGCATGTTTACCTGTGATGAAGACATTGGAGCAGACGCGACAGACCTCTTTAATTATCTGACTGGATACTCGGCCATGCACGATTATCGCCGGCTGCTGGTCGCGCCAGTAAACCTGCGCTCTGGGATGGAAAAGCTGATCGATCGAGAAATTGAGATCCAGAAGCGCGGCGAATGCGGGCATTTGATATTCAAAATGAATGCCCTGGTAGATCCAAAAATGATCCGCAAGCTTTACACTGCCTCTCAGGCAGGCGTCAAAATCGATCTGTTAGTTCGTGGTATTTGCTGCCTCCGCCCGGGCATCCCTGGTATCAGCGAGAACATCCGCGTGATCAGTGTCGTCGGCCGGTTTCTGGAGCACAGCCGAATCTACTATTTCTGCAACGGCGGGAATGAGCAGGTTTATCTGGGGAGCGCTGACCTGATGCCCCGCAACATCAACTGGCGGGTGGAAGTGCTCTTCCCAGTTCAAGACCACCGCCTGGTGAATTACCTGCGCAATGACGTCCTTGAAACTTACCTGAAAGCTAACAACAAGGTCCGCATCATGCAGCCCAACGGTTCATACCAGTACCTGCAAGCCCGGCCCGAGGATCCAATCATCAACCCTCAAGAATGGCTGATCCAGGGTCGTCAAAGGACAAAATTCCCATGATCGCCGACTTTGAAACCATAAACCCCCTGGAAGATGATGATCTCCTTGATGAAGGCTCATTCTCATCACCCTCTATCCCGACGCGAGAAACGATCCTTGATCAGGCGCTGAACATCTTCCACAGCACCCAAAAACTGCATGGGCTTGGGCTCGAAAGCCAGGAAATCCTCGAGCAAGCCGTGCGGTATGCGCAAGATACCGCTCCCGCGCCTGAAAAATAAGCCCCACCTGGCAGCGCTGCTGCTGATCCAATCCCTTCCCAAAGGGGATCTCAGCGAAACGGGTCAGCGCGAGTTGGCGGCAGTCCTGGCCTTCCTGCACGGCAAGCTGGAGTACGATGAGCTTGGAAAGCTCGAGCTTGCCCCCCTCCAGCAAAGAGAAGCGCTCACCATAACCGCAATTCTGCAAATCAGCGAAACGCTGGCGCCCGCCCGTCGAGCGGGTTTGACGATACTGAGCGTTGAGCCGTCCGAATCGGGTGTGTGGATCATCCTCTCCGGTCCGGCGCCTTCATTCGACCGAAAAAAGACAATGCTGTGGCGCAAGATCGGCTACCCGGAGGTCGATATCCTGGACACCACCGAAGCCGAGCTCCGCAGGCTGCCGTTTCCCCAACCGCTGGAAAAAATCGGGATCCTCCCGGACGATTTCCTCCAGGAAGCCGGGCGCAAAGTCATGCGCTATCATTTCGCCCAGATGCTCCGACACGAAGCGGGTACGCGCCTCGGCGAGGATATCGAAGCGCTCCATGACATGCGGGTCGCCACGCGCCGCTTGCGCGCGGCTTTTGAGGTGTTCGGCGACGCTTTTCCCCGAGATGTGCTCCGGCCTCACCTGAAAGGCCTGCGAGCGACCGGCAGATCGTTAGGCGCCGTTCGTGATCTCGACGTCTTCATGGAGAAAGCTCAGAAGTATATCAAATCTCTCCCAGCGGCCAAACGAAGCGGTCTGGACCCTCTCTTGAACCATTGGAATGAAGAGCGCCTTCAAGCCCGCTTCCTGATGGTGGAGTACCTGGACAGCCCGGAGTACGCCCGCTTCAAGCGAGATTTTAATACATTCCTGAACAGGCCGCTTCCAAATCCAGAAAACATGCTCGATGGAGAGCCTCTTCCAACGCTTGTCCGGCAGCTTGCCCCATCCCTGGTCTACGAGCGAATGGCGTCTGTCCGGGCATTCGAAACCCATCTTCAAGACGCTCCCATCGAGCGCCTGCACATGCTCCGGATCGAGTTCAAAAAACTGCGCTATACAGTCGAATATTTCCGTGAGGTGTTGGGGAAGCGGTCCTTTCAAGTGATCGAAGACGTAAAACAGCTCCAGGACCACCTCGGGGATTTGAACGACGCTCAGGTTGCGACGCTTATCTTAAGCGATTTTATCGCAGCCTCCGATCAGCGTCAGCATGACGTACCAATTCAGGAACGTGACAATCTGGAAGAAGTGGTCAATTACATGGCGGCGAGGCATGCCGAGCGCCATCATCTGCTTGTGACCTTTAACGAAGCCTGGGACCAGCATTTCAACAATCTGGGTTTTCGACTCAACGTCGCCCAGTCCGTCTCGGTGCTCTAATAAAACCGCTAAGTTCTCAGAAACCCCATGGTTTCAAGCTTTGCGCGGAACGATTCTGTGAATCCAGGGTGAGCTTCAGCTCTCAGGAAAATCCGAGAGCAATGCCCTGTCCGGGCCGCGATCGATCTCCCAGGGATAAATGATGTGGGCGTCCGTAATCGCTGCAAAATAATCCGGGCGGCTGGTGCCAAAAAGGTTCCGATACGGATTGAAATGCAGCACGCAGGTGTGTGCGACCGCACCAGCCCCTGCGACTCGGATCTTTACCGAGGTGATCGTTCGTCCTGAGCCCCAGACGTCGTCAACAACTAAAGTGCGCTTCCCGCGCAGCGCCGTATCGTCAGGAAATTGGATGAACTGAGGCCAGGCCATCAGCTTGGCTTTTTCCATCTGCGTTTGGGTTGGAAAATCAACTGCTGCCGTCAGGATATGCGTGATCCCCATCGCCTCCGCCAGCATCCCTCCCGGGATGATCCCGCCCCTGGTGATCAGGACCATCGCCTCATACTCGTCGTCGAATTGCGGAAGTAAATGATCGATTAACCTGTCAACTTCATCCCAGGTCAGTATTTCATTGCGCTGTGGCAGCATGGGTATCTCCTGATGGGTTTGCCTGGCTCACCCAAACCATAAAGATGAACGAAGGCTGTTCTGGACCACATTATAGCAAGTTTGGTGGATTAACTTCAATCTTCCACTCGCTCAAAGGGCGGTCTTTCAGCAAACCGGCGGGATCCGGACCGCACAGCACGATTTGCCAGCGGTAATAACCGCTCATTCGAGAGAAAAAGCATGGCGCCGGGCCAATCATCCTTGTCGCACGGCTGCCTTCCTGTTTCATCCAGACCTGGATTTGCCCGCCAAGGTTGTGTGCAGCCTGCTCTGCTTTCAATGGATCATAGCTGCGGTATTCGAGCCGGACCAGGCGGCTGAAAGGCGGATAGCCTGCCAGGCGGCGGAACTTCAGCTCCTGGTCGTAAAACGCCTGGAAATCATGCCCTGCCGCTGCCCGAATGACATAATGGTCAGGCTGAAAGGTCTGCAAAATGGCCTCTCCTCCCAGAAGGCTCCGGCCGGCTCGACCGGCAACCTGGGTCAGAATCTGGAATGTCCTTTCGTTCGCTCGAAAATCCGGGAGGTTCAGCCCCACATCGGCCAGCACGACCCCTACCAGCGTCACCAGCGGGAGATCCATCCCCTTGGCAAGCATCTGCGTCCCAACCAGGATGTCCGCCTGATGGGCCGCGAACTGGCGCAGGATCGCAGCATGAGCACCCTTCTTGCGCGTGGTCTCATAATCCCAGCGCAGCGTCCGGACCTGCGGGAAAAGCGCATGCAGCTCGGCTTCAACCTTCTGAGTGCCGGTGCCGTACTGGCGGATGCGCTTCCCTTTACATTCAGGGCAAAGTTCCGGCATCTTCCTGCGGTAGTTGCAGTAGTGGCACAGCAGGACGTCCTCTGATTCGTGGTATGTCAATGGGATTTCGCAGCGCGGGCAGCGCAGCGTGTGCCCGCAGTCCCGGCAGAAGACGTATGTGGCCGAGCCGCGCCGGTTCAAAAAAAAGATGGCCTGTTCGCCCTGGTCCAGCACGGCGGCAAGTGCGCTGGAAAGCCTCCGGCTGAAGATTGAGCGGTTGCCGTCCTTCAGTTCTTCGCGCATATCTACGACTGAAACCGGTGGCAGGTCTGTCGTCTCTGCCTGGCCTTCCAGCGCTCGATAGCGTGAATGTGTCTGCCCTGCGTTGCCCTTCTGGATGCTCAGCCGCTCTAATTGAGCCTGCACGGCGGCATGATGTGCCAGGATCCGGGCAGGCAGTTTCAGGACATCGATCCTCTTCTGATCACCTTGATAAATGCTTCCCACATCAGGTGTCGCTGAGCCCATCAGGCAGACCGCCCCTGCAATCTCAGCATAGCTCACGGCCGCCTCACGGGCGTGGAAATGCGGGGCTGCCTCGGCCTGGTAGTAGGAATTGTCATGACATTCGTCTACCACAATCAGACCCAGACTGGAGAACGGCGTGAACAGCGCGCTGCGCGGCCCAACGACCACGCTCAGCTCACCTTGACGCGCCCGCCTCCAGGTGTCGTACCGTTCTCCAGCGGAAAGGCCTGAATGGACGAGCCCAACTTGGCCGGGGAACCGGCCGGCAAATCTCTGGATTGTCTGGGGCGTGAGCGCAATCTCGGGCACCAGTACAATCGCCTGGCGGTCGAGCTCGAGGGTCTTCTGGACCGCTCGCAGGTAAATCTCGGTCTTGCCGGACCCGGTCACTCCGTGCAGCAGGATCGGCTGGACGCGCTGCCCGGCTGCCGAATGATGCAGCTGAGCGTCTACCGCTTCCCAGACCTCCCCTTGATCCCTCGTGAGGGCTGGGGCTTCATAAAGCGGATAATCTGCCTTCTCGAGAGGATCGCGCCAGGTTTCGCTCTGGCTCAGTGAGATCAGGCCGCGCTGTTCCAGGAATTTCAGGTCGCTTGCGTTACCGCCGAATTCAGCATAAAGCCAGCTGGCTTCGACCGCCTCGCCTCCCTGGACCAGGTACTGGATGATTTTCTGCCGGCGGCTCAGTGCTTCGGAGCCAGCCCGGCCAAGCTGGTCAAGCTCTGCCTCAGCCTGCGCAGGCGAGCACGCCAGGTTGACCATCTTGATCAGCTTTGGGTGAACGGTCGGGCTTGGAAGAACCCGCTCGGTCCGGATCAGTCCGCGCCGCAGGAGCGGCCTGGCGGCTGATCTCCAATTCACCCGTCCGCATCGCGTGTTCGATCTGCTGGCCGCGCAGCGGTCCGCGCTGCTCCAGCAAGTTCAACAGCCGTGTTTGGACTGTGCTCAGCCCCTCCGGGCGTTGGCCCTGGCGAATGTAGAGCAAATCCGCCTGTTGGTCCACTCCTGGCGGCAGCATTAACCCAATACAGGCTGCCAGCGGCGCCAGGCATTCCCTCGCGAGCACCTGCGCCAATTCTATCTGCTCCGAAGTCAGCGCCACGCAGGGATCGACCAGCTCGATAACCGCTTTGGTTTCAACCACGGATGGCCGGTCTGGAAACCCCACGACAACCCCCTGCACTGTCTGCACCCCAAACGGCACGAGAACCAGATGCCCGCGCTTCACCTCGTCTTCCAGCTCCGGCGGCAGATGATAATGAAAAACCCCCAAAATATGGGGGAGGTTTACGGCCACTTCAACAAAGGTTTGCATCATGCAGCAGGGTTATTGGATTTACCGGCGGGTGTCTCGCCAGTCACCGTCAAAGAGACGCGCGCCACGCGCAAGCCGTCCATCTCGATCACCCGCAGCCGTATCCCATCGCCTTCAATCAAATCGTTCTGACGGGGGATCCGCCCCAGGCGGCCCATCACGTAGCCTGCTATCGTGTCGTAGTAAGGCTCGATTAATTCAAGGCCAAGCTGCTCGTTGACTTCTTCAACCTGCGTCAACCCGTCGACAAGAATCGAGCCGTCTGGCATCGTCTCGAACCCCGGGATGCTGACATCGAAGAGATCGCTGACATCGCCCACAATCTCCTCAAGCAAATCTTCCAGCGTCGCCAATCCGGCTGTTCCTCCAAACTCGTCCAACACGATTGCCAGGTGCTGACGGTTATCCCTGAATAGACGCAGTAAATTGCTCACCGGGAGAGTCTCCGGGACGAACAGCGTGTCGCGAAGAAAATCGCGCGCTACGCTGTTTTCTGATTCTCCCGACCGGATCGCGTTCAGCAGGTCCCGGACGTGCATGATCCCGATCACCTGGTCGAGAGAATCTTCATAGATCGGAAATTTAGTAAAGGTATTCTGCATGACCAGTTCAATAATATCGTTCAACGGCGTATCTGCCTCCACGCTGATGATCTCGGTGCGAGGCACCATCACCTGGCGGACGACCAGCTCGCCGAAGTCAAAAACCGCGTTGAGCATCTCCCTCTCGTCCGCCTGAACAACGCCTCCATCCGCGCTGGCGCTGACGATCATCTTTAATTCTTCGACAGAATGAACCAGCTGGTGACCGCTGGCAGGCCGGATTTTGAGCATTTTCAGCAGCAGGTTCCCTGCGCCGTTGAGCAGCCAGATTGCAGGTTTAAATATTCTCTCGGTCAGCAGTACCGGCCTGGCAATGAAAAGCGATGTCCGTTCGGGGTTCTGCAGCGCAATCGACTTCGGCGCCAGCTCCCCAACCACAACGTGCAGGAACGTGATCAAGGTAAACGCGATGATCGCTGACAGGCTGCGCGAAACCTCCTCCCGGATCACTGTTGGAAACAGCGAGACCACCGGCAGGATCAGGTCGCTCAACGCCGGCTCGCCCACCCAGCCCAGTGCCAGGCTGGAAAGCGTGATCCCCAGCTGGGTAGCTGCGATCACGCGATCAGGGTTCTCAATCGCCTCGTGGACAGCCGCAGCCCCCGTTTCTCCACGTGCGACCAGCTCGGCGATCCGTGTCCTCCGCACGCTGACCAGTGAAAACTCCGCCGCGACAAAAAATGCGTTTGCAAGCACAAACACTGCAATTGCAGCCAGACCAATCACATCGAATAACATGGTTTCATTCATAAATTGTCTCAACCTGGCGCGTTATCACTGCCGCTCCGTAGCCTACAACTCGATCATAATCGCCCCGCGCCTCGCCTGAAGTCGCATATTTCAGCACTTCGGAATGGTTCGCTCCCAGCGCCCTGGCAGCCAAAAGCACAGCTGCCAGAGCGCCGCGCCCGCAGGCAAAGCCTTTTGCCTCTTCTTCCACCCGGATCACCCCTTCAGGATCTAACGCCTCGACCACCCGCAGGACTTCGGAATCCAGCGCTACCGCTGCCCGCTGCGGGTAGAAATGCGAGAGGTCCGTGCTCGCCACAAGCAGGACGCGCTTGCCGGAAAGCGAATGGCTCTCAGCGACCAGCCGCCTGAACGCTTCACCCAGGCTTCGCGCCGTTTGCAGGCTCTGATCTCGCACCAT
>CAWBGK010000014.1:0-144683 GCA_963788305.1 uncultured Chloroflexia bacterium | reverse complement strand
GCGAATGCCCTGGCTGCCTGGCTGGCGAGCGACCCAACCGGCGTGGAGGACGACGACGTGCTGATCCTGGGAGACCTGAACTCTTACGCAATGGAAGACCCGATCCAGGCGCTTCAAACCGCCGGCTTCGGCAACCTGATCGCGACTTTCTCAGGCGCAAGTGCCTATTCTTACGCCTTCAACGGGCAGTGGGGCTATCTGGACCACGCCCTGGCAAGCGAGACGCTTACAGCGCAGGTGAGCGGAGCTGGCCGAGTATCACATCAATGCCGACGAGCCGAGCGTGCTGGACTTCAACACCAATTTCAAGACCGCCGGCCAGCTTGTATCGCTGTTCAGCCCGGACGAGTTCCGGACCTCCGACCACGACGTTGTGATGATCGGGCTGAGCCTGTCGAAGCAGCGAGTGCTTTATCTGCCGGTGATCGCAAGATGATTTTCCGGATGATCCAAATCCGCTGAGACCCTTGCTGATTTATGTGATGGTTCCGCCAATCCGCTGCGGAACCATCCTTATTTATAATAAATTCATGCGTTTGAAGATTTTCTAGATTATGATACTTCACTAGCCATGGAGAAATTTCTCAGCACTGAAACGCTGATTATCGAGCTGCTCTTGATCGCCTCCTTAGTGGCGATCGCGATCCGCAGGTTGAAAGTCCCGTATACGGTCGCGCTGGTGGTCGTCGGGCTGCTGATCACCTTTCAATCCGGAATGGTTTTCGAGCTCACCCCTGAGCTGATCCTGGCTCTATTCCTGCCTCCGCTGGTTTTTGAGGCGGCATTTCACCTCAACCTGCGGGATTTGAAGGACAATCTGACGACGATCCTGCTGCTGGCGGTGCCGGGCGTGATCATCAGCACGCTGATCGTCGGGGGAATCGTCTCCTTGGGGACGTCCTTGACGCTGCCCGTGGCGCTGGTTTTCGGCGCTTTGATCGCGGCGACCGACCCGGTGGCGGTGGTGGCGCTGTTTCGGGCCCTGGGCGTACCCAAGCGCCTGGCCGTGCTGGTCGAGGGAGAGAGCCTGCTCAACGACGGCACAGCGATCGTATTGTTCAACCTGATGCTGGTCGTCGCGCTGACCGGCGGGTTCAGCCTGGCGGAAAGCGTGGGAAATTTTCTGCGGGTCTCGCTGGGCGGGATCGTGGTCGGGCTGCTGCTGGGCTGGTTGATCTCCCGGTTAATCGCCCGGGTCGACGATTACCTGGTGGAGACGACCTTAACCACCGTCCTGGCGTTCGGCTCGTATCTGCTGGCCGAGCAAATGCACTTCAGCGGCGTGCTGGCGGTCGTGGCGGCAGGGCTGATCAACGGCAACATGGGACCGCAAGGGATGAGCCCGACGACCCGGATCGTGCTCTTCAATTTCTGGGAATACGTCGCTTTCCTGGCGAACTCGCTGATTTTCTTGTTGATCGGGATGGAGATCAATATCCCGGCGCTGCTGGCCGTCTGGCAGCCGCTGCTGTTGGCGATCCTGGCTGTGCTGGTTGCCAGGATGGTGGTCGTCTACGGGATCAGCTTTGTGATGCGGCGAACCTCAGAGCCAATCCCGATGCGCTGGCAGCACGTGGTCAATTGGGGCGGGCTGCGGGGAGCGATCTGCCTGGCGCTGGCGCTCAGCCTGCCGGCAGCCTTGGGTCCCGACCGGGAGCTGCTGCGGGCGATGACGTTCGGGGTGGTGCTTTTCACGCTGCTGGTGCAGAGCACGACGATGGGACCGCTGATCCGGCGGTTGGGGATCATCACCCGCAGCGAAGCACAGGTGGAATACGAGCTGCGCCATGCCCGGCTGACCGCGCTGCGGGCCGGCGACGCGCGGATCGACCGGATGCACGAAGACGGATTACTGTCCACACACACCTGGGAGAGGCTCAAGCTTTTTCTCAGCGAAAACGCGGCTTCGATGACGATGGCCGTGCGCGAACTCCTGCTGACTGACCCGGCGCTTGAAGCGGAGGAGCTGGACACCGGCTGGAGGGAGCTGAACCGCGCCCAGCGGGCGACGCTGCTCAGCCTGCGGAGGGACGGCGTCATTTCTGAGGACGTATTCGAAGAATTGACCACTGAAGTGGACGCTCAGCTGAGCGAGGGAACGCCTGCAATGCCTGAAGACGGGCAAACACGCACGATATTTATCGAAGTCCCACTCGCTCCAGATTCTTATGCGGTGGGAAAACCGATCGCTGACCTGAAAATCCCACGCGCCGCGGTGCTGGTCTCGATCCGGCGGGATAAAGAGATCATCATCCCGAGGGGCGACACAAAGCTATACGCAGGCGACGTCGTCACGCTGCTGTGCGAAGGCGATTCGGCCAGCGAGGCCAGGCAGCTACTGGTTTCCAGCGAAGAAACGCTCTAAGATCGGAGCTGCCCGATCTGGATGGGCAGCTCCGGGTTCACGTTCGACCACCGTTATCAGTGCAGTACCGCCGGCAGGAAGATCTTCCAGGGCAGGATCTCATAGGCGCCAATGTCGACGATGGGCGGTGTGCCGAGGCCGGCATCCGCCCCGGGGAAATCTTCGAAGCGCAAGGCGAGGTCCATGTCCAGTGGGGCGAGCTCCGTGAAATCGCCATCTCCGTCCAGGTCCATATTATCTGCAAAAACAGCGGCGTTGTCGCCAGCGTCGACCGCCGGCGAGGTCCACAGCAGGCGCAGGTCATCGTCCATCGTGCCGAAGGTGTTGTCGACGCCGTTATCGTCCACAAAGAGCGGGTTGCTGTTGATGATGTTGGCGCAGGTCAGACCTGCATCGGCGGGACAACCGCCCTGGATGATGCTGTAGGTGACATTTGTGGATGCCGCTGCATCTTGGGACTCAATCTGCTGGGAGGTATTTCCGTACAGGATGATGTTGCGAGCAGTGACGACCGTCCCGGCTGTGAAAACCGTCAATGCGCCTGCAGGGGCATTGTTGCCTGTGAAAGTGCTGTTTACGATCGTCGCTTTGGCGCCGTTGAAAACTGCAATCCCGGCGCCATTGGCATTTGAAGAGTTGCCGCTGAAGGTACAGTTGATTACTCTGGTGGGATTTGTTGTAGTTACCTGGATCGCAATGCCGCCCCCGTGGTTGTATCCATAGTTATGTAAGAAGCGGACGTTGGAGATTGTTGGACTGCCCGCAGTGATTAATATTCCTCCCCCTTTATCAGCATCTCCTCCAGCATCAGCTCGACCATCTTTGATCGTGACATCGCTCAGGACTGCGGTTCCATCGGTGCTGTTCCCGGTGACGACATGGTAGCTGTTATCCGTCCAGGTGCCGATGGTCCCGATGTCGCCACTGAGGATGGTCTCATTTGCTGATTTGTCTCGCTGATGGCGGAATGTTTCCGAACCGGCGAATCCGCCGTAGATGGCGATGTTGTTCTTGAGGGCGAAGGCGATCGTGCGGGTGGTGGTCGTGGTCGGCTTGTAGGTGCCGGCGGCGACCCAGATCTCGGTCCCGGCGATCGATGCGGAAGTCAGGGCGGACTGCAGGCTGGTGTAGGCATTTACCCAGGAGGTGCCGTTATTCAAGCCTGCAGCGGTGTCATCCACATAGTAAATAATCGGGGCGGTGGTGGTTTCATTGACGGTTGACTGGTTCATGGCGATGTCGATCCCAGTGACCAGACCATCCCCGACCGTGACCGTGTCCGGGTCGCCGTCATGGTTGAAGTCGTAAAAACCTACTGGCTCGCCGGGATTGGGCGGTCCACCGCTGAGGTTGAGATCCATTTGAGCGAAGATATAATAGTCTCCCGGTTCGATATCCGTTAGCATATAGTCGCCGCCCGGGCTTTCGATGTTGGTGGTCTCTTCTGGACCCTGGTTCAGGGTGAGGTAATAACCCACGATGATTTTTTCACCCGCAGGTTGACTGCCATAATACATCACCATCCCGCTGACCGCGCCGGCGGTCGGGCGGTAGCCGGCTGAGGCGGGGGTGAAGCAGATTGCAGCGAGCGTGATGAGGGCAACGAAGGATGACAAGCTGAAGAATTTTTTTGGTTTCGACCGGATCTCGTGCATTGCCTATCTCCTTTTCTTAATTTAATCGCAACAATTTTCGAGCGATAACTTGCTCTGACGATCAAACCTGAAAAAGCTGGAACTTATTCAGACAATAACTCCCAAATTGCGGATCATTTTCGGATCACCGGCAGGTAGATCGACACGCCGGAGGCGGCGAAGGGCGTGCCGGTCAGCTGGGCGAGGGTCGGCGAGGAGGCGTCGTCCAGCGATAGCGTCATGCAGCCGGTCAGCGGGTCGTAGACCTGGGGCGAGACGAGCGCCCATGCGGAACCGTCGAACCAGAAGACATCACTTTCGGCGCCCAGGCCGCAGTACTCGATCAGCACGGAGGTGAAGGCATGATCGGGGCTCGAGGCTGACATCCATGAACGAGCCGCCGGAGGTGAAGCTGAGCGCGCCGCCCGGGTTGGAGTCGTAGACCGCCACCAGCACGCTGCCGGTTCCGCTGGCAGTTGCGGTCAGGGCGGCGGTGCTGGCGACGGCCGTGCCGGAGGGATCGGTGGAAGTTGCCAGGTCAAAATCGAGCACCTGCGCGCCGGTCTCGGAGGTGAACAGGAAGGCTTCGTTCGAAGTCCCGCCGCCGGGCGCGGGGTTGACCACCGTGACCGGGAAGGCGCCCAGGCTGTCGACCTTGCCCGCCGGGACTGCGGCAGTGAGCCGGGTCGCGGAGATGTATACCGTGGTCAGCTCGTCGCCGGTCATGTTGACCCTGGATGCGAGGATGAAACCGGTCCCGTCGACTGTCAGGGTGAATTCAGGGCTGCCGACCGCCACGCCGCTCGGATCGATGCTGGTGAGTACGGGGACAGGGTTCTGCGGAACAGGCTCGCCGGAGATCGTCAGGGCGTTAGCCTGGTAGGCGTACTCCGCGCCGGCGGGCAGGTTGTGGGCGGTGAATTGTCCGCTGCGACCGCCGTAGGTGAGGATATCGAAGCTTTCGCTCCCCAGGGTGTAGCCGCCGGTCAGGCTGAGGTTCAACGAGCCCGCCAGGGAGGCATTGATCATAACGTTCAGCTGGTCGTACTGGCCGGCAGCGGGACCGCCGATCTCCATATTCAGCGTGCTGCCGGGTTCCTGGATAAAGTTGCCGTCCACATTCAGAACACCCGACGACCCACCGACGTTGAGCGTCCCGCGGTTGCGCAGGTTGCCCTGGAGCGTGCCTTTGGCAGTCAGGGTAGCGCCCGGGTTGACCGTGAGCCATGAGGCGCCTGTGGCGTTTATGTTCCCCGCCGACCAGGTCCCGGTGCCGTTCAAATAAAGTGGGCGGTAATTGGCACCTGTACCCAGATATTTTGTGTCGGCGCCGTTGATGTTGAGCGTGCCGTTCACGATCGTGTCCGCCGGACCTTCCATCGTCCCGGATTTCCAGGTCATGATGCCATTCACAGTGACCGGCACGGCTCCGGTCAATATGCCGGCATCAAAATCAGCGAAAAACTTTTGGAGGGTCAGGTTGTTCAACGTAAGTGGCTCGGTCAGCTCCAGCCGGCCGTTCTCCACGGTCAAGTTGGTCATGCTGACCGTGGCGGAGGTTGGGAATTTTATCAGCGCATCCGGATGGCGGATGTAGGTGTCCTTGACGTGGTAAGTGCCGTCGACGATGGTCTCAGTAAACCCGTTGCCGCACCAGAAGAACACGCCGCCGGTACCGGTGATCACTGACGCCGCTCCAATCGACATGTTCGCGTTCGTGAATTTGATCTCCCCTTCCGATTCTCCCAAGGGATGGTCGTCGACCTCGATCCTGCCGGTGTTTTCGATGTAGGAGATGTTGATCTCCCCTCCAACGGTCTTGATCGTCCCGGCGTTCGGGTAGACGGAATTGAGGGAGACCCCGCCGAACCCGCCGCGCTCGATCAAGCCGTAATTCTGGACGAGAAGCTGGAGGGCGCTGATGATCGTGTACCCATAACCAAAAAAGATGGTCCCGCCGGCCCGGTTGATCAGGGTGTGCTCACCTTCCACACCAAGGATGGAACCGGATACGGACAAGTAGCCGTAATTTTCCAAAACGTTCGCGAGGCGCACCGGCCCGTCAGGCGCGACGTTCCCGCTGCTGCGGGGGGCGTAAATATCGCCGGTAGCCGTCGAAGCGACGACCGTTGCGCCGGATATCGTGATGCGGCTTGACAGTATCCCTCCTGAGGTTGCGCCGCGCCAGTCGAAGTAATGCGTGATCGTCAGCGAGCCGATGCCGCCAAGCACACCCTCTGCGGTGCTGTTCCCTTTGAGATAGAGGTCATAAACGGTCGATGTCCCATTTAAAAAGACGCTGGCGCCTTCAACCTTCAATTCATGAACGGAGGCTGTACCGGCTACCGAAAAGGACCCGCCGGTGATCTCCAGCTCGCCCTGACAGCTCAGGCTGAGGATCGTGCTCGTGCCTGAGGTAAAGTGGACGGTATTCCCAGAAGCGATGGTCACATTGTCGCCGGCGCCCGGGACGAGACCTGAGGACCAGTAGGAGGGCGTATTCCAGTCCCCGTCGGCCGGCCCGACCCAGCTGACGTCACCGGATGGCGAAAGACCACGAATGCGATCCAGCGCGAGCTTGAGCAGGTGAAAACTGAAATGGGAGGGCTGCGAGGATGATCAAGACCAGGATTTTACAGAGAGCTGATTTCATCGAAATGTTCATCTTTTTGTCCCTTCTGTGTTGTGCGGCGCTGGATGTCCCGGTGGATTTTCTGCCCTGCCGGGTTGCCAAGAACGAGGCGGCTGGATGCCGGGAATTCCCGGCTTCACCCAGCCAACATGGAGAGGCTGCTCCTGGCTCTCGACCCAGTGCCGGATGATAAAGGAGTTCGTCTGAGAGCAGAGAGGCGCCAGCATACGAACTCCCAGGATCAGATAAGGTTAGAACGCTCCAATGTTTGATCGTCTTAACCTGCAAGCCTACTTCAGGATAATCGGCAGGAACAGCGCGTTGGTGACAATCTTCACCAGAAACGCATCCTGATCACCGTTGTGGGTCAGATCTGGGCCGATCGCCACAGGGAAGGTCGTCTGGTCAGACTCGGTGTAGCCGGTGACGACGGCATTCCCCAGAGGATCGACTGCCATGTCATAGCCCCAATCATTAAAATTACCGCCGATATAGCCAGAATAGAGCAGCGCACTGCCATCGGACTTAACTTTTGCGATGAAGATGTCAATTGCTCCGCCGTTAAACGTCAGGTCAGGACCTTCCAGGACCGGGAAGGTAGCCTGTGAAGACTCTGTAAATCCCGAAAGGTAAGCGTTGCCAAATTTATCTATCCCGATTCCATTCGCCCGATCCACGCCGCTCCCGCCAATGTAGCCGCAAAACACCAGGCTGGCGCCATTTACAGCCACCTTGGCAACAAAGCCATCCGCGTATCCGCCGTTGTAGGTCAGGTCTGGTCCAATCAGATCGGGAAATGTCGCCTGGGTAGAATCCGTATCCCCGGCGACATAAGCATAGCCGTCCGCATCGACGACGACGGCTTCGATGCCATCACCGTTGTTTCCTCCGATGAAGCCCGCATAAACCAGGCTCGCGCCAGTCGTCGACACCTTCGCGAGGAATGCGTCCGAGCCGCCGTTATAGCTTAGATCCGGGCCGACCGCCACCGGGAAGGTTGCCTCATCGGATTGCGCCGTCCCACCGACGTAGGCATTGCCGTTCAGGTCGACCGCGACGCCATAAGCCCAATCCTCGCCGGCGCCTCCTATGTACCCGCAGTAGATGAAGCCGCTCCCATCGGCGGCGACCTTGGCGACAAAGGCGTCTTTACCTTCATTGTAGTCCGGGTCGGGCGTCGGGCCGTTGTGGGTCAGGTCCGGACCTACCAGAACCGGGAAGCTGGATTCGGTCGAATATGTCAGGCCGACAACTACAGCATGACCGGTGGGATCGACGGCGATCGCGTATCCTTCTTCATCGCTCGCGCCCCGAAGATACCCGGCGTAGACCAGGCCAGTCCCGTCCGTTTCCACTTTGGCGATGAAAACTTCCTCCTCACCGTTATAAGTCAGGTCTGGACCGACGAGCGCTGGAAAATTATTCGAGTAGGTGTAGCCGGTGACGTAGGCGTAGCCATTAGCGTCTACCGCAATGTCGTTCCCAAATTCGCTCAGGCTGCCCCCCAGGAAACCGACGTAGACAAAGCTCGTGCCCGCTGCGTTGACCTTGGCGACGAAGGCATCGCTGCTGCCGTTTGTCGTCAGATCTGGGCCTACCGTCTCCGGGAAGGTCGCCTCGGTTGAATTGGTCATCCCGGTTACATAGGCGTTTCCAGCCGCATCAAGCGCAACCCCCTGCCCGTAATCCGTGCTGCTGCCGCCGATGAAACTACCCGAAAAGATCAAGGCTGGGTCGATCACCAGCGGCAGGCTGAGATCAAAAGCGCCCAACAAGAATCCGTAGGAATCGCCATGCAGGAGGAAGCTCGCTCTCACCGGTGTTTTGACCCCAGCGATCTCCTGGAAAGCGACAGGAGCCTGGTCCACGAACAGAGTCTTCCCCAGCATGCGGGAGCGCGTCTGAACCTCCAGGCTACCGGTCGCGTTGAGGCGCGGGAAAGCGCCGCGGTAAGCCAATCGGATCGAACTCGGATCGGCGCCCGGGCGGAGCAGGAACTCATATTTCAGCCCACCTTCCGCGCCGACAAATGCCATGTCGATCCCCGGCCAGAGCTCATGGTAGACGATCCGGCCGAAGGTTGGGAGGCCTGCCTGCCACTGCTCTGGGGTACCTTTGAAATAAGAAACTATGGTTTCCAGCTGTTCTTCGCCCACCGGCTGGATCAGGTTCGCCATTACGAAGTCAAGCTTTACGACATGGCGCATTAAGCCGGTCGCCTGGACCAACGTCACGCCCTGTTGGGTAAAAAAGAGGCTTTGATCCCCCGCGCTCATAGAAAACGCGATTTGGGGATCAGCCTGACCTTGATTCGGGATGAAAAAGAGCGGGATTTTTCCTACCCCCGAGGCGAGGGCTGCCGTTGATGCTTCAAATGCCCAACTGGGTACAGTTGGAGATGGGACTGGGATGACCATCATCGCCAGCAGCGCGACCAGGACAAGCAAGTTTACAGGCTGCAGCCAGAACGATGGTGCAGGCATTGGTCGAAAGATTCCGTTCATTTTTCCTCCTTGGTGTTCAGGAAACAACTGAAGGGTAGGGCTCGAATAGCGCTCAATACAAACAGCATAACAAACAGAATTTAAAATTTACTCCCTATGCACTCACAAGGTTGATATAATCGCGACGGAAATCCTAAAATTATTATAGACCGACTGACTGTCAAAATCAATAACCTCATTTCGATCTCGTGCGAGGAAATCCAATGATTAAAAAGATTCTCGCCGCTCTCTTGATTATCGCCATGAGCAAGCCCCTCCTGATTTCAGGCATAATATCCCAATCCGATTCGATTCCCGGCGCTCTGGCGTCCCCGCTCGAGGAGGAACCAAATCTGCCGGACGGACTGCGGCCGGAGGCGGAGATCGGGCTGGACGACTTCCTGATCAGCCGGATGGGGCAGAAATTTAAAATTCTCGGCAAACGGCTGGATTTGACTTTGAACCTCTTATTACCGCTGGTGGTGCGATGGTGATCAAAGTTGCATTTCAGGGCGAGCATGGGGCTTATTCGGAGGCGGCGGTAATCGCCCATTTCGGAAGCCAGGTCCAGACACTACCATCCAAATCCTTCGAGCTTGTTTTTAAGCGGGTAAAGTCAGGTGACGCCAATTTTGGGGTGCTGCCGATCGAAAATTCGCTTGCCGGGAGCATCCACCAGAACTACGACCTGCTGATGCGCCACTCGCTTCATATCGTCGGGGAGGAGTATCTGCGGGTGCGCCACTGCCTGATCGGGCTCCCCGGGGCTGAGATTCACCAGATCAAGACAGTGATCAGCCACCCGCAGGCGCTTGCGCAGTGCGAGCGAACTTTGAAGGCCATGTCACTGCAAATCCAAAGCGGCTACGATACTGCAGGAAGCGTAAAACTGCTCGCCGAGCGCAATAACGTTTCGCTTGGGGCAATCGCCTCACGCCATGCGGCTGAATATTACGGGATGCAGATCCTGCAGGAGGGCGTCGAGGACGACCCCGCAAATTACACCCGCTTCCTGGCAGTCGCGGTCAATCCGATCGACCCGCAGGGCGAAGCCAAGACGACCATCGTTTTCACGCTGAACAACCAACCCGGGGCGATGTTCAAGGCGCTGAGCGTCTTTGCGCTGCGCGACATCGACCTGTTGAAGCTCGAATCCCGCCCCCTGATGGGCAAGCCATGGGAATATCTCTTTTATATCGATTTTGCCGGCTCGAACGCCGAAACAAGAGCGATGCACGCTCTGGAAAACCTGGCTGAATTTGCCCCCCTCTTGCGGGTGCTCGGCTCGTACCCGCGCAAAACATATTAATCAACGCAGGGAATGGTTACTTTACTTCGGGAAAACCTCAAATCCATGGCGGTTCGAGCTTTTATGCTACAATTCCCTCTCACGCGATCCAAATCGAGGAATAATCATGTCATCCGAGAACGAGACAATCAGCGTTGAACAGCTGAGCAAGACCTACAAAGTCAGCGAGCGCGAGGGCGGGTTCACGGCGGCGGCGCGCAGCTTCTTCAAGCGGCGCTACAAGGACGTGCAGGCCGTCCAGCAGGTGAGCTTCCAGATCGGGCAGGGTGAGGTCGTCGGCTTTCTCGGGCCAAACGGCGCGGGCAAGACGACCACGCTCAAGATGCTCTCCGGACTGCTCCACCCCAGCGGCGGGAACGCCCGGGTGCTCGGCTACACGCCCTGGGAGCTTGATTCAGAATACCTCAAGAAGATGACGCTGGTGATGGGCCAGCGCAACCGGCTGTCCTGGGACATCCCGGCGGCCGACTCCTTCCTGCTCAACCAGGCGATCTACCGGATCCCCGACGATCCGTTTCAGAAGACGCTCAAGGAGCTGGACGAGCTGCTCGAGCTCGGCGCGACCGTCAAAAAGCCGGTCCGCAACCTCTCGCTCGGCGAGCGGATGAAGTGCGAGCTGGCCGCGGGCCTGCTGCACCGGCCGCAGGTGCTGTTCCTCGACGAGCCGACGATCGGGCTGGACATCACCGCCCAGGCGCGGATCCGCTCGTTCCTGCAGGATTACAACCGCCTGACCGGCGCGACGATCCTGCTCACCAGCCACTACATGGCCGACGTCACGGCGCTGTGCGAGCGGATCATCATCATCCACCTGGGCAAGCTGAAGTACGACGGATCGATCACCAGCCTCTCGCGGCGGATCGCGCCCTACAAGCTGATCGGCGTGGCGCTGGGCGAGGCGCGCGAATGCGACCTGAGCTGCTACGGCGAGCTGGTCGAGGCCGGCGAAAACGGCGACAAGCAGTTCATCCAGGTCAAAACGGCAGAGGTCGCGGCGATCACCGCCCGGATCCTGCAGGATCTGCCGGTGCACGACCTGACGATCGAAGACCCGCCGATCGAGACCGTGATCGAGCGCGCCTTCGCGGAGCAGGATTGAGATGCTGCAGATCTACCGGCGCTTCTGGCAGGTGACCTGGGCGGAGCAGTGGCAGTACCGCGCCAATTTCATGATGTACCTGCTCTACTGGATCGTCGAGCCGGTCATCTACCTGGCGGTCTGGACGACGATCGCGAACGCCAACGGCGACGTCGGCGGGCTGACGGCGGACGATTTCGTGGTCTATTACATGACCCTGCTGATCGTCGACCAGCTCACCAGCGAGATCACGCTGCACGTGTTCCCCTACAAGATCCAAGACGGGAGCCTCTCGGCGGAGCTGCTGCGCCCGGTGCACCCGATACTGACCAACACGCTGACCTACAACATTAGTTTCAAGGCGCTGATCTTCCTTGTGTTCCTGCCGATCTGGTGCCTGCTTTTCCTGGTCTTCCGGCCGGATTACAGCATGGTGACGACCCAATCGCTCCTGCTGGCAGTCCCGGCGGTCGTGATGGGCTTTGGGATCAGCTTCCTGCTCGGCGCGGCGGTCGCAAGCCTGGCGTTCTGGACGACGCGAGTCTATTCGATCGGGGAGTTTTACGACGCGCTGTTCATGCTGTTTTCCGGGCTGTTCGTCCCGCTCGCGCTGATGCCGGAGGTGATCCAACAGATCGCGAGCTACCTCCCGTTTCAGTTTGCGGTCTATTTTCCGATCCAGGTGATCCTGAACCAACTTTCTCCGGAGCTGATCCTGCGGGGTTTTGCGGTCGGGCTGATCTGGCTGGCGACCGCCTATCTCGTCTTCCGCTGGGTGTGGAAGAATGGGTTGAAGCAATACTCGGCGGTGGGGGCTTAGATGCTAAAGATCTACCACCGCTTCTGGCAGGTGACCTGGGCTGAGCAATGGCAGTACCGCGCCAACCTGCTGATGTACCCGCTCTACTGGCTGATCTCGCCGATCGTCTACCTGGCTGTTTGGAGCTCCATCGCCAATTCAAAAGGCAGCGTAAATGGGCTGACCGCGGCAGATTTCACGGTCTACTATCTGACAGCGCTGATCGCCGACCAGTTCACCGGTGAAATCACCCGACACATCTTCACCCCCAAAATCCAGGACGGCACACTTTCCGGGGAGCTGCTTCGCCCCGTGCATCCCCTGCTGACCGGCACGTTGGTCTACGACCTTGCTTTTAAGGTGCTCATCCTGTTGATTTTCATCCCGGTCTGGCTGCTTCTATTCGTGATCTTGCGGCCGGATTACAGCATGGTGACGTGGGGATCGGTGCGGCTGGCAGTCCCGGCGGTGATCCTGGGCTACGGGATTTCCTTCCTGATCGGCGCGATCGTCGGCTGCCTTGCGTTCTGGACGACGCGGGTCTATTCGATCTCTGAGTTCACGTCCGCCGTCTGGATCCTTTTTTCCGGCCAGTTTGTGCCGCTCACGCTGATGCCTCCGATCCTCCAGCAGATCGCGAGCGTTTTGCCGTTTCAATTCTCGATCTACTTTCCGATCCAGGTCATCCTGAACCAGCTCTCCGCGGAGGAGATCGCCCGGAAATTCGCGCTCGGATTGTTCTGGCTGGCGGTCCTCTACGGGGTCTTCCGCTGGGTGTGGAAGAATGGGCTGAAGCAGTACTCGGCGGTGGGGGCTTAGATGGCTGCGCTGAAGCTGGTCGGTGTGTTTTTGAAGGTGAACCTGCAGATCGCCCTGGCATACCGGGCGGATACGGTCGTGAACATCCTGATCAACTTCATGTGGCTGGGCTGGGAGCTGCTGGGGTTGAGGATCATCTTCAGCAACACCGACACGCTGGCCGGGTGGGGTCCGGGAGCGCTGATCACGCTGCTCGGCGTGTTCCGGCTGATGAACCTGCTGATGGCGGCGGTGATCTGGCCGGCGACCGAGAAATTCAACACCAGCGTGCGCGACGGATCGCTCGACTACACGCTCCTGCAGCCGGCCAGCAGCCTGTTCCTGGTCAGCTTTTCACGAATCGTCGTCTGGAGGGTGTGGGACCTGGCGCTGGCAGTGATCCTGATCGCGGTCGGGATCCGGATGAGCGGCGACACGCCTTCGCCCTCCAGCCTGGCCGCCTTTATCCTGCTGGCGGCCTCGGGGGCGCTGGTGATCTACAGCCTGTGGGTCGTGCTGACCGCCCTGACCTTCTGGTTTGTCAAGTTCGACAACAACATCACCATCTTGCAGGCGCTGATGGACACGGGCCGCTACCCGGTGAGCGTCTACCCGACCTGGCTGCGGATGATCGTGACCTTCCTGGTGCCGATCGCGGTTGCGACGACCGTCCCGATGCAGGCGCTGCGCGGCCAGCTGGGAGGCTGGCAAGTGCTGTTCTTCCTAGGCGTCGGAGCGGCGGCTTTTTTGATCGCGATGCGCGTCTGGAAGGCTGGCGTGCGCCGCTACAGCGGCGCGAGCAGCTGATTCTCCCTTATCTCCGGATGACCGGCAAAAAGATGCGGTTATACCCGAGCCGAAGCACCGGGATGTCCGACCCGCCCAGCTTGTGCTCGTTCAGAGGCTCGATCATCCCGACATTCCAGGACAGCCCGCTGTAACCGACCATGTAGAGGTCATCCCAGGCATCGGCAACGATCGAGATCGCGGCATCGTTCCCGGTAAGCGAGCCGAAGAAGGCATGCCAGCGGTAGAGGCCGTCCTTGGACAGGTTGATGACCGTGATATCATCCAGACCGATATAGGGATATAGAGGCTGCTGGCCAACCGGCCCGGTCCAGGCTCCGGCGCCGAGACCGCTGACCAGCAGGTTTTCTTCGCTGTCGATTTCGATGTTGTAGCTTTCGTCTTTAGCGGCCGATCCATAGAATGTGTGCCACTGGTAAGATCCGCCGCTGTTCAGCTTGAAGACCACCAGATCCTTTTCACCCGCAGTGAAGGCATGGAGAGGCGCCTGTCCAGTCGGCCCGTTCCAGGTCGCTTCGCTGTAGCCGGTCGCGTAAATGTTGGCGTCGCCGTCCGTCACTGTATCCCAACCCCAATCTGTATTGCTGTTGCCTTGGTAGGTATGCCATTGATAGACGCCAGCGTGAGAGAGCTTGATGATCTCCATATCAAAAGCACCAATGGGGTTGTTGATTGGCGCCTGACCCAGCGGTCCGGTCCAATAAACTGCGCATTGGGCGATAAGAATGATATTTTCATCCGAATCGAAGGTCAGAGACGGCTCACCCCAACCCGGATAAAAAGTGTGCCACTGGTAGGCGCCGTTCTTGCCCAACTTTAAAACCGCGGCATGCTGGTCGCTAAAACCGAATGGGTTTAGCGGCGATTGTCCGGTCGGCCCGAGCCAGCTTGCACCGCTGGAGATCATGAAGAAGGGATCTGCGCTGCTGTCCAACCCGATGCCGTATCCATACTCATTCGAACCGCTTGAGCCGTAAAAGGCATGCCACTGGTAGGCGCCGTCTTTGTCCAGCTTGAGGGCAACTCCGTCCCTCTCCCCATGATAGGGGACCAGGGGCTCGGTATCCCCATCTCCAAGCCAGCTCGAATAACTGGTGATGGAAACATAGGCGTTTCCAGCGGCGTCAACCGCAAGCCCATAGGGCTTGATCCATGAGGGCAGACCCATAGAACGTGTGCCAGAGATAATTCCCGGAATTATCCAGCTTCAGGACAAAAACATCGAAGTCAGCGTTGTACCCATGGATCGGCGACTGTCCTTCCGGCCCATTCCAGGTCTGGTTGCTTTGCCCCACGATATAGATATTTCCGACCGGATCCAGATCCATTTCCAATCCGGCGTCATTCCCTGCGCCGCCCTGGAAGGTGTGCCAGCGGTAGATGGGCGCTGGAATTTCCGCTGGAACAAGCGAGGCTGCAGCAAGCCCAGTCGGGAACAACAAAGTAAATGTAAGAATCAGACCAAGAAAAATTCCGCCAGCTGCGATCTTTCCCCCAGGATGTCGCCCATTCATATTTCGCCTTGCATCCATAATTTTCCTCCTCTCATATGGAGCAATAACGGTTTAATTGAAAAGGTCCTTTGCACATATCATACAAGAATGTTCTTTCAAAAGCAATTAGTAATCCTTGAAAGGACGCTGAAATCTGCATAATTAAGAATAAAGAGCTGACTGGTTGGGGCGCGATTTGCGGAGCCAACCAGTCAGCTGATCGTGGCTTTCCAGGTAAAACGACTGGCGAATTTTCAGATCAGCGCATCACAAGCGGCAGGTAAATCTCCGCGGTTAAATCCACTTTCACCAGGACCAGGTCGAAATCTCCGGTTGAGTGCTCGTGGAGGGGCGGGACTTGAGGGTAAACCCGCCAGGTGGACTTGCTTCCGCCAACGATGAAGAGGTTGCCTTCTGGATCAAACGCGGCAGACTCGCCGTTGTCCGTGCCGGAAGACCCAAAGAACGCGTGCCAGCGGTAATCTCCAGCGTCGGTCAGGCTGACCACCGTCAAGTCCATGCCGCCTGTATATGGATAAAGCGGGAGAGCGCTATCCGGGCCCTCCCAGGCCTTCGCGCTGTGACCGACCAGCGCAACCTGGTCTGCAGAATCCAGCGCCAGGCTGAGAGAGAAGTCGTCCGCGTCCGATCCATAGAACGCATGCCACTGGTAGGCGCCGCCGGAATTCAGCTTCGAGCGCGACAAAATCAAAGAGCCCGGTAAATGGATTGAGCGGATCTTCCCCGGCAGGACCGTCCCAGGTTTGATTGCAGGAGCCTGCCACGACCGGATTCCCGAGGCTGTCGGTCTGGATGTCGTAGGCAAAGTCGCCGGCTCCTGAACCGTGAAAGGTATGCCAGAGGTAGGCGCCGCTGCTGTCCAGCTTGACCAGCATCAAATCTTTGTCTCCAACCCGGGGATGGATCGGGTTTTCGCCGACCGGACCGGTCCAATCGACTCCAGATGAGGCTGCCAGATAAAGACGGTCGTCCGGATCGTAATCGAGCCCCAGGGCGGGAGTGCCGGGATAGAAGGTATGCCACTGGTAAGCGCCGGCGCTGTTGAGCTTCAAGGCGGAGAGATTCGTGCCACCTGCCGTGAAAGCATGCAGCGGGAGCTGGTCCGAAGGACCGTTCCAGGTCCCATTGTTGAACATCACAAAAGTCGGATCATCGCTGCTGTCGAGCGCAACGCCGAAGCCAAGCTCCTCCGTGACAGAGACCCCGTAGAAGGCATGCCACTGGTATGCGCCTTCCTTAGTGAGCTTAACCAGCGAGGCGTCGATGCTGCCGTGAAAAGCGACCAGCGGATCGGTATTTCCATCCCCCTGCCAGGTCGCATGGCTGAAAGCGGCGACATAGACGTTGCCCAGGTTGTCCACGGCAACCTGGCGGCCTTCGTCGTTCGCAGAGCCGCCGTAGAAGGTATGCCAGAGGTAGGCACCGTAATGATCCAGCTTGAGAACGAAAAGGTCGGAACTGCCGGTGTGGGGATGGAGCGGGGATTCTCCAGCCGGGCCGTCCCAGGATTCATCACTCGCTCCGACAATAACCAGGTTCTGCTCGACGTCCACGGCGATGTCGAAGCCGTAATCCGTGTCGGCGGAGCCCAGGAAGGTATGCCAGTCATATCTGGGGAGCAGCGCCTCATCTTGAGAGGCGGCGACAAGGCTGCCGGGCGAAAGGAGCGAGATACACAGGATCCATCCCATCAGCAGCCAGCCGAATCCAGCACGGCGACTCTGATTCAACATGGTTTTATTCCGGTTATCCATTTGGTTTTTCCCTCCGAAACACGAAAGAGCGAGACGATTGAATTCATTAACCAGTTGCTCAGACCCATCGGATTGACCCGTTCGCTTGCAATATCCTTACAATAGTGCTGCGAGCGAGCGGCCATGCGGCTCGACCCAAGCATTTCGAGGACATAGAGGCTGAAGGCTATCCCTGAGCCCTGCCGGTGCTATGGTATTGACATGCAATAAGATTATGACATCTTTCTAAGAAAAATCAAAGGTTTTATGGGTTGATTTTTGGTTTTCTTATTTCTGAAGGAGTGAAAAACGCACGAGGGGAAGGGAGGAGATTGCTCCACAGAGTACGTGGACAGGTTCGCCGCAAAGGGCGCTTCCACAAAGATCGTGGACAGGCTCGCATCGACGGAGGCGGGATAGAACCTGACGGGATTGCTTCGCAAAGTACGTCCGCGAAGAGCGTGGACAGGCTCCTAATAACACGCATGTCATTCCTTTATGAAATGCGCGAAACGCTGTGGAGTTACTCGCAAGGACACATGGACCTTGCCGCAAAGCACGCTGCTCGCATGGATGAATCCAGCCACGAATAACACGAATTTCACGAATATTCCTAAATGATATTGGTGTTATTCGTGCTATTCGTGGTTATTGGTCATTATGCTCCTCACATAAGCATTCCTTTTACCGGAGAGAATGGGCTCAGTAACGCTGTGGAGTTACTCGCAAGGACACATGGAGCCTGCCGCAAAGGACGCTGCTCGTATAGATAAATCCAGCCACGAATAACACGAATTTCACGAATATTCCTTAATGATATTGGTGTTATTCGTGCTATTCGTGGTTATTGGTCATGATGCTCCTCACATAAGCATTCCTTTAACCGGAGAGAATGGGCTCGGTAACGCTGTGGAGTTACTCGCAAGGACACATGGAGCCTGCCGCAAAGGACGCTGCTCGTATAGATGAATCCAGCCACGAATAACACGAATTTCACGAATATTCCTTAATGATATTGGTGTTATTCGTGCTATTCGTGGTTAATGATCATGATGCTCCTCACATTAGCATTCCATTTTCCGGAGAGAATGGGCTCGGTAACGCTGTGGAGTCACTCGCAAGGACACATGGAGCCTGCCGCAAAGGACGCTGCTCGTATAGATGAATCCAGCCACGAATAACACGAATTTCACGAATTTCACGAATATTCCTTAATGATATTGGTGTTATTCGTGCTATTCGTGGTTAATGATCATGATGCTCCTCACATAAGCATTCCTTTTACCGGAGAGAATGGGCTCGGTAACGCTGTGGAGTTACTCGCAAGGACACATGGACCTTGCCTCAAAGGACGCTGCTCGCATGGATGGATTCAGCCACGAATAACACGGCTTTCACGAATATTCCTTAATGATATTGGTGTTATTCGTGCTATTCGTGGTTAATGATCATGATGCTCCTCACATAAGCATTCCTTTTTCCGGAGAGAATGGGCTCGGTAACGCTGTGGAGTTACTCGCAAGGACACATGGACCTTGCCTCAAAGGACGCTGCTCGCATGGATGAATCCAGCCACGAATAACACGAATTTCACGAATATTCCTTAATGATATTGGTGTTATTCGTGCTATTCGTGGTTAATGATCATGATGCTCCTCACATAAGCATTCCATTTTCCGGAGAGAATGGGCTCGGTAACGCTGTGGAGTTACTTGCAAGGACACATGGAGCCTGCCGCAAAGGACGCTGCTCGCATAGATGAATCCAGCCACGAATAACACGAATTTCACGAATATTCCTTAATGATATTGGTGTTATTCGTGCTATTCGTGGTTAATGATCATGATGCTCCTCACATTAGCATTCCATTTTCCGGAGAGAATGGGCTCGGTAACGCTGTGGTTTTACTCACAATGACAGAGGTGGGGTAGAACCAGTCAGATGACGAAAACAGGTCAGGCTTTCGGCCTGACCTGTTTGATTTATGGATGATTCGTGGGTGCGGACCCAGGCTAATGACGGATAACCGGAAGGTAGATCGATTCGGGCATATACGACCAAACTCGCCCGCCGCCGAGCCAGTTGTTGTTCGTGCCGATATAGAGCAGATCATCGTGCACTGCGAAACCGCCGTGCCAGTAGCGGAAAGCCGAAAGCAACTCAGCGCCAAACGCATGCCAGCCAACCCGCTGCCAATCATTCAGATTGCCGGTCGTATGAGCGCCAGACCTCCATTCCTTTGGTTTCCGTGGGATCGGCGTAATGATAGCTGGTTGGTGATGGCGTAAATCTGACCCGATAGACGACCAATCCGCCGACGCCCCAGTTGTCCGCGTCGCCAAAGCCGGCATCGACGACCTTCTCCCAGGTCATGCCGTCCGGCGAACGCCAGACCTGCGCACCGAAAGAGACACCCAGACTTGGATTATAATTCTGGGTCCCTGCGTAGAGCTGACCGTCGAACTCAGCCAGCGTGATCACCCGGCGGTTGTTCGTATCGTTAAAACCGTCGACGTTCACCTGGGTCCAGGTGGTGCCGTTGGATGTCTGCCAGAGCTCGGCGCCGGTCTCCATATTGGAGAGCCCGGCATACAGGTTCCCTTCAAACACAGCCATCACCATGACCGCGTCGGCAGGGCTGTGAGCGGGGGTCGAGTCTGTCGAAGACGACATCCCAATCGTTGAGGTCGCCGGTGTCGCTGCGGTAGATCTCGGCGCCCTGGACTCCCGTATCCAGCGCTAACGGTGCCGGCGTAGAGCCAGCCGTCAAAGGCTTTGAGCGACATGATCTCGACGTTGTTCAGATCCAGGAAACCGTCATCGACGACCTGTTCCCAGGGACCTGTATCCGGCGTGGCGGTGCGCCGGATCTGCCCGCCATCGGTGCGATAGTTCCCGGTGGCATCGTCAATCCCGCCGTTCCAGGTGCCGGCGTAAAGCTTCCCGTTGAAGGTCTCGAATGAGTCGATCGCGATGTTCGACAACATCGACCGAATCCACCGCTCATCACGCTGCGTCCAATCGCCATTTTGATATTTGTAGATTTCCGGTCCGTAACCTTCGCCAGTATCCATACCAATAAGGAGAGGCGACTGCCGTCGCCGCATACAGCGCGTCGTTGAACAAGGTCATCGACCAGGCGCTCCAGTTGTAGTGAACTCCAAAGCCGGTCACGTTGACCTGGCGCCAGCCCGGGTAGGCGGTTGGGATATACTTCTTGACCGTATTGCTGAGCTCGTCGGCCAGAAAGAGGTGGCCGGTCGCGTCTGCAGCAAGCCCGGAGCTCGAGCGGAACACGCCCTGAAAGCTGCCCCAGCCGTTCTCCAGGCAGTCGAGGAACTTGCCGTCTTTATCGTAGACTTTGATGTACTCACCCCAGGCATCGGCGATGTAGACCCGGTCCATGCCGTCCACGGCGACCGCAGAGGGATAGCGCAGCGTGCTGTAGGTTCGGCCCGAGACGCCCGTCCCGATCGAGCGCAGGTAGTTGAGGTTCGAAGTCGAAGAGCTGGACGCGGTGGTTGTTCTGGTCGACGACGTAAACCCTGCTGGCCGAGTCCACTGCGATATCGATCGGGCGGTTGAACTGGCTTGGGCCGGACCCGCAGGCGCCTTTTTGTGCGATATAGCTCAGGCTGCTGTCGAAGACCTGGAAGCGGCAGTTGTAGCGGTCTGTGACATAGACCTTCCCGTTTTTATCGACCGCCACACCCATCGGCTGGTCGAACTGGCCGG
The DNA here is from genome assembly GCA_963788305.1 of uncultured Chloroflexia bacterium. GTDB lineage: Bacteria > Chloroflexota > Anaerolineae > Anaerolineales > UBA4823 > UTCFX2. Next base: position 123,796 of record CAWBGK010000014.1, on the reverse strand, counting down.
GCGCTGAACCGTAGCCGCCGATCGTGGCCAGATAGCCTCCGGCGCCGCTGTACACCTGGACATGGTCGAAATCCTGGTCGACGACGAAAACCCGCCCATCCGGACCGACGGCGATCGCGGACGGCCAGCCAAAATGGGAATTATCCTCCTGAGCCACTCCTGGCGTACCGACCGTCCAGATCTGGGTCCCATCGCCATTGAGCTTGATAATCCGGCGACCTCTGCCTTCGCTGAGAAGAACGCTGCCGTCGGGCGTCAGCGCGACCCCGGAAGGGTTATTGTAATGGAACGCGTCGGTGACGTAGGGCACATCGGTCGTGCCGTAGGTCAGGTTGTAGTTGTAGGCGCTGGTGAATTTTTCGATGCGGTGGTTGTTGGTGTCAGCCACGTAAACATTTCCAACCGAATCGACCGCGACGTCGGTCGGCCAGTCGAGCTGCCCGTGGGCCGAGCCGTAGCTACCGAACCTGGTAACATAGAGGTAAGGCGGCGTATTGTTGAAGACCTGAACCCGGTTGTTGTTCGAATCGGCAACAAAAATGTATGAATTGTTAACGGCAACCCCATGCGGGCGGTTTAACTGCCCGTTCGCATCCCCAGCAGTGCCCGTCCCAAGCGAGGCGACGTAGCTGATGTTGTATACGTCCGCGACGTTGAGTATCTGGACCCGGTGGTTGGACCGGTCGGCGACGTAGAGCAGGTTGCCGATCAAGGCGATGTGGGTAGGCTGGTTGAAATTCAAGGGTCCGGTCCCTTGAGACCCAAAGTCGGTCAGGTGCGTGCCGGTGTTATCGTATATCCGGATGCGGTTGTTGTAGCGGTCGCTGATAAAGACCCGGCTGGCGCTGTCGAGAGCGATCCCCCAGGGGTTGTCAAAATCGCTTCCCCAGGGCTCTCCAAACGAGAGGAGGAAGTTGCCGCTGGAATCGAATTTGGCGACGTAGTTTGCTCCGCCGTCCACGAGATAGACGGCGTCATCGTCGTCCTCGGTGACATCCGTGATCCAATCCAGCGGGGCGCCGTCGTCCTCGTAATATTCGCGGAAGCCGGCTTTACCGATGGTCATGTTCTGGTAGACGCCGGAGGTATTGAATTTAAGAGCCCGCATCTCGTCCGAGTCGGCGATCCAGACGGTGGTCTGGCGGGCGAAAACCCCGTAGGGGTAGTGAAAATGGGTCGTGTCATCCAGGAAGGCCTGCTCGGGCACACCGTAGGTCTGGACGTGTGAGAAGGTCAGCCCGGGCGCGCCGGTTGTGACAAGCGCTGCCTCAGGTCCCAGCGCCTCGTTTTCCGAGGCGAAATGGACCGGTCGGTCCCAGCCGCCATCCGGTCGGGCTGGGCCGCCGAGGGGCATTCCCGGGCCGGCGCCCGGGCGGTCGTCAGGCGGCATGTCGCCGGCTGTGCTGAGCTGGGCGGCTGCTGCTCCGCTGATCAGCATGGTCAGGACGGCAACAAACGTGATCGCGATGTAGAGTTTATTTTTCATCGTGCAAACCCTCCCTATTCTATTTGTATTTTATGATGTTGAAGCTCACATCAAGGGCACTCCCCCCGATTGTGAATTGCGGCACGGATATTATATATATTCACACCCTACCTGTAAACACCCTATCGAGGCGGATAAAATGGATTACCCCAGCCGGCTTTTGTGCGGGAAGCGCGCCGCGATGAGGCGGGTGATCTCATCGGCGGTGGTCTCGATCGGCTTATCGGTCACGTCCAGGATCGAGAAGCCCCTGCGCTTATAAAAAGCTCGCGCCAGCTCGATTTCAGCGTACACGCTGTGCGGGTCGGTATAGCTGCCGACGCCGATCACACCGATCCGGCGCTGGCGTTCTTCACGCAACGCGAGCAGCTGACCCGGCTCGATCGTCAGCCCGACGACGCGCTGAGGGTCGACCCGGTCGAGGGATTCAGGTGGATCCAGCCCGGGGACGAGCGGGTAGTTGGCTGCCTTCCAACCCTGGACCGAGAGGTAGAGGCTGAGCGGGGTCTTACCGACCCGGGAAACGCCGATCAACAGCAGGTCGGCCTGTTCCCAACCCGATGGATTGCGCCCGTCGTCGTGCGCCATGGCGTACTCGATGGCCGCGACCCGCTCGAAATAATCCCGCTTGAGCAGGCGGTAAAGCCCCGGCTGGCCGAGCGCTTTTGACCTCCAGCGCCGATTCGAGCGTCTCCAACAGCGGTCCCATCAGGTCGATCGCCGGGAGGCCGAGCGTTCTGCAGCGCTCGATCAGCAGGCGGCGCAGATTCGGGTCGGCCATCGTGTGGACGACCACAGCTCCTTCCCGCCGCGCCTCGGCGACCGCCTGGTCGATCTGGCGATCGTCGCGGACATACGGGACCACGACCACCCGGACCGCGGAGCCGGGAAACTGCGCCAGGACCGTGTTGACGATCACTTCCCCGCTCGCTGCCCACGCCGCCAGAGACGATATGGATCGAAGGAGGCTTCATGATTCAAACTCGAGCACGTCCGGCTCGACCAGCAAGCGCTGCATCAGAATCTGGTGAGATCGGACCGGCCCGCTGACGTACCAGAAGGACTGCATCTGACCGCCGATCTTTGACTGGCGGTAACAGCGGGCGCGCAAGCCGCACTCTTGAAAGACGGCCTGGAGCCTCGGGAGCATCTCGATTTGAAGCTGGGAAGTAATTTCATAGGCATGCTCGAAATGAGCCCGCTCCATGACGGCTTCCAGGCGGGGGAAAGCCCAGAGCACTAAGAATGCGATGACCGCGGCGATGCCGGCAAGCAGATAAAAGCCGCCGCCGATGCCAACCCCAAGGGCGGCGACCAGCCAGATGGTGGCGGCAGTGGTCAGACCGGTCACGCGGCCGCCGCTCTCACGCATGATCACGCCGGCCCCCAGGAAACCGACCCCAACGACGACGTTTGCGGCGATCCGGGTGTTTTCGACCGCACCCCCCAGGCGGATCGAAAACATCGTGAAAAGCGCTGCGCCCAGGCAGATGAAGATCATCGTCCGGAACCCGGCGGCTTTGTCTCGGAACTCGCGCTCGGTCCCGATCAGACCGCCTGCAAGCAGCGCCAGGATGATTTTAAGAATATCTTCGGGGTAAAGGACCATGGCAGAGGACCTCCTAGGCTTGCAGCAATTATTATAAGAGCGAAATGCTGGAAGTGAAGGATATTTTTGGGGTTTCCATTCAAGTACGGTTATACCAATATATTAGTAATATTCTTGCATATTATAGATTTTTATACTATAATAATAGTATATCTGTCAAGAGAAAATTGGATGAATGAGATCGTCGAGAAGCAAGTGGAATTGATCCAACCGCGCAATCGCCGCCGCCGAAAAGGCGACCCGACACCTGACAACCGGCCAGAGGGCTTCGGGACCGAACCGGTAGGAATCAATATCGGAAGAAGGCTGCACGATCTGCGAATCCAGCGCAGGCTGTCGCTTCGCAGCCTTGCGGAGCTCAGCTGCCTGAACATTAACACTTTGAGCCTGATCGAGAACAACAGGACCAGCCCCAGCGTGGCGACGCTTCAACAGCTTGCCGGAGCGTTAAACGTCCCGATCACTTCATTTTTCAAGCTCGATGCAGAGCCAAACAGCGTCGTGTTTTACCATAGATACCAGCGACCACAGGTAACGCTCGTGAACGGGTTGTTGGAGGAGCTTGGCGGCAACCTGGCTGCGCGCGGAGCCGAGCCGTTTCTTCTTCGATTGAATCCGTGTGCGGAGAAAACGATGGTCCCGGCTGTGCATACGGGCCTGGAGTTTGTTTACTGCCTTGAAGGCAGCCTGACCTATTGGATCAATGCTGATACCTACCAGCTCTCACCAGGCGACAGCCTGCTTTTCGAGGCGCATCTACCGCACCGCTGGCATAACGATGGAAGTGTTGTCTCATGTTCTCTGCTGGTCTTATGCCCAAGCGACAAGAATGACCAACCCACGGAACAACACTTTGCGATCAGCGGACTGGACTGAGAAATGATGTACAGGAGGCAGCGATGAACCAGAACCATAAGAAATCAATCGATAGACCAGGATTGTGGGGAATCCTGGTAACAACTCTTCTGCTCGTAATGATCCCACTTCAAGCGGCCGCTCAGTGCGGCGACGATCCGGGCAGCAGCTCGTGCATCGACTGCCACGAGACTCAGCAGGCGCATCCCGTCTACGGGACGGCTGCCTGGCACGATATCCACGCCCTGAAGGACTGCTGCTGGAAATGCCACGGCGGGAACACCGAGACAGCCGACAAGGACCTTGCGCATGTTGGGATCCTGGAAAATCCGCTTGATGATGTCTATACTGACTGCTACAGCTGCCACCCGGTCGATTACCTGGAACGCGCCGACCGGTTCGGCGCCATCCTCGGGATCACACCGGGCAGCCGGGCTACTCCAACACCGGTGGTCGTCGCGATGGTTTCGCACAACCCGCTCGTGATTCCAGCTGCGCCGCAGCCTGCTCAACGGAACGATCCCGCCCTTGCTGGTCCTGCTGTTCGGTGTTTTCATGCTGGGATTCTTCATCACAGGGCTGGTTTTGCTGACAAAAATCAGCAAAACAGCAGATCCTAACGACGAGGTACCTTCACGGTAAAATAACCAGCGGATCGCCTCGACAGGACCTGAGGTGCATTCGGGTTTTGAAATAAGCGAAGCATTTATTTGAAAATCAATGACAAACAAGGAGATCACAACATGAAAGTTGCTGCAATTACAGACGATGGGACAACCATCAGCCAGCATTTTGGACGGGCAAACCATTACATGGTCGTAACGATCGTTGATGGAATGATCACGGAGCGCGAGCTGCGGGAAAAGCTGGGGCACTCGCATTTCATCCAGATTGAAGGTGCCGGCGAGCACGACCACGGACCGGAACATGGGACAGACCCGGCTTCGCACGACAAGCACACCCAGATGGCTCATGCGATCGCCGACTGCGAAGCGCTGCTCTGCCGCGGGATGGGGCGCGGCGCCTACATCAGCATGCAGCAGTTGGGGATCCGACCGGTCGTAACCGATATCGCCAGCATCGACGAAGCAGTTTTCGCTTATGCGAAGGGTGAAATCGAGGATTTGACGGACAGGCTGCATTGACGTCATTCGAGCTGCAGCCGGTCGCCTCGATCCTTCGAGATGCACGAAAATCCATGACGCTGCCATTTCGCTGAGGAGAATTACTTGCCCGAGGCTATTTACTTTCAACCCATCGGCCTGATCCATTCGCCGTTCACAAATCCGGAGGAGACACCCATCCAGCCTTCTCGGTCGCAAGCAGCCGGGCGGGTGGAGGTCTATCCCGAATTTTCGGCCGGGCTGCAGGACATCGAAGGCTTTTCGCATATCTACCTGATCTACCATTTCCACCGCTCGGCTGGCTGCGACCTGCTCGTCCAACCGTTCCTGGACGACCGAAAACACGGCCTGTTTTCGACGCGCTATCCTCGCCGTCCGAACCAGATCGGGCTGTCGATCGTGCGCCTTACGGCCAGGGCCGACAACATCCTGCATATCGAAGGGGTAGACGTGCTCGACGGCACCCCCCTGCTGGACATCAAGCCGTATTTTCCGGATTTTGACCACCAGCATAACATCCGGATCGGATGGTATTCACAGCGCAGCAAGGAGTAATCTGATGGTTCCGCGGAATCGACGGTGTCAAGCAGCCTGAGGCAGGGTCAGTGTGATTCTTCTGATCGGGATGCGGCTGCTATTCTTCGCTTACGTCTTTTAGAATCGATTTAAAACCGAAATTTGTGACATCCTTCACTTGCTTTCTTATCGTTTTGGGGGTATCATTGCTAATGATAATTATTATCAATAACGGCCAAAATCAAAAAAGCGGTTGACAATCTCAAGACAGCCAATCGAGTCAAAGTACGCTCATGGACCCAACGATCAACTTTCAAACGGCAGTGCGCGAGAACAACCTGCGGATGACCCACCAGCGCCGGCTTGTGCTGCAGGTGCTGCAGCAGAGCCAGGATCACCTCGACGCAGAAGCGATCCACGACCAGGTTCGCCACAGCGACCCGCGCATCAGCCTGGCGACGGTCTACCGGACGCTCGGGCTTTTGAAGAGCCTGGGTCTGGTGGACGAGCACAAGCTCGGCGAGGAGCACGGGCATTTTGAGGCGGTGGCAGAGCAGGCGCATTATCACTTCACCTGCCTGGGCTGCCGACAGGTGATCGAATTCCAGGCGCCGGAGATCAACGAAACCGTGGTCCCGAGGCTGGAAGGCAAGGGCATCCGGGTGGAGCAGACCCACCTGATCGTCCAGGGCTACTGCCCGGAGTGCCAGACGCAAAGAAGGTAAGCGCGCATGTTCCGACCTCACAGAAGACGCCGAAGAGAAGGCAAACAGAGTCAGCCAGGATTGATCCCGCTGTGCGACATGCTCACGGGGGAGCACGGCCGGGTGGTTGAGATCCACGGGGGAGGCGGGCTGCACAGCCGGATGGCCGCGCTGGGGTTTACGCCGGGCGTGGAGGTCATCATCCTGCAGAACTGCCGCCCGGGTTCGCTGATCGCGTGCGTGCGCGAGGCGAGGGTGGCGCTCGGGCATGGAGAAGCGTCTCAAATCCTGGTCGAATGGAAGGGACGCGATGGCGGCGACGCTCCCTGCGAATGAGCTGGTTTCAGCCATTGCACCGGCGAAGATGATCAGCCCGCTGCGCCTGGCGCTGGTCGGCCAGCCCAACGTCGGCAAGTCGACCATTTTCAATAAAGTCACCGGGAGCGCCCAATACGTCGGCAACTGGCCCGGGAAAACCAGCGAGCAAAAAGCCGCGTTCTGCCAGCTGGAAGGCGCGGCGATCGAGGTGATCGACCTGCCGGGCACCTACGGCCTGAGCGGGACGATCGAGGAAGAGCGGTCGGTGCGCAAAGCCCTGATCTTCGACCGACCGGACGTGGCGGCGGTGATCGTCAATGCGGCGACGCTGGAGCACAACCTCTACCTGCTCGCCGAAATGCTCGCCCTGCCCCTCCAGATCGTGGTCGGCGTGAATATGGTCGACCTGGCCTCCCAGCAGGGCATCCAGGTCGACGTCGATGCGCTGGCAGCCGGCCTGGGGCTGCCGGTGGTCGCGATGACCGCCTCCCGGATGGAAGGCGTCCAGGCGCTGCTCGATGCGGCTGTCAAAATCAGCGCGGGAGAGCTCGAATTCAAGCCCAACCGGCCTGAAATCCGCCCGGACCACGCCCTGGTCCTGGAGCAGATCGAGCTGCTGGTCGATCGGTTTGTCCCCCCACCTTACCCGAGCAAATGGATCGCTTTAAAACTGCTCGAAGGCGACGAGGAGATCACGCAGCTGACTCGAGCGTGGATGGGTGCGCGCTGGGAGGCCGTGGGCGCGATCCTGATCCAGCACGACGACGCGATGCTGGCGATTGCGAGCGGGCGGTACGACTGGATCGCCCGGACGATCCGTACTGGCGTGGTGCGACCGCACCCGGGCACGATCACGCTCACCGACCGAATCGACCGGGCGGCAACCCATCCGTTCTGGGGGCTGTGGATCCTGGCAGCAGTGCTGGGGGGGCTGTTCTGGCTGACCTATGCGCTCGGCTCGCCGCTGCAGATCTGGCTTGAGCAGAACCTGGTCGCGAGGGGCGGAATGTTGGCATCCGAGCTGCTGCAGGATGCGCCAGCGTGGATCTCCGGGCTGATCGTCCACGGGGTCTTCGCCGGCGTGGGGAGCGTGCTGACGCTGCTGCCGATCCTGCTGATCTTTTTTGCCGCGCTGGCGCTGCTGGAAGAAGTTGGCTACATGGCGCGAGCGGCCTTTGTGATGGACCGCTTCATGCACCGGATGGGGCTGCACGGGCAGAGCTTCATGCCGCTGTTCCTGGGTTTCGGATGCAACGTGCCGGCGGTGATGGCGACTCGGGTGATCGATTCGCCCAAGGCAAGGCTGACCACGATCCTGATCACGCCGCTCGTGCCCTGCACGGCCCGGATGGCGGTGATAACGCTGCTGGCGCCGATCTTTTTCGGGGCGCAGGCCGCCTTTGTGGCCTGGGGACTGGTCGCGCTGAGCCTGGTCGTGCTCGTGGCGCTGGGGACGCTGCTGCACGAAGGTCTGCTGGGCGGCGAGCACAACGCCTTCATCATGGAGCTGCCGCTCTACCACCAGCCTGATTGGCGGACGATCGGCCGCTCGATCTGGGTGAGGCTGGTGGATTTCCTGCAGATGGCCGGCAGCATCATCCTGGTCGTATCGGTTGTACTGTGGGCGCTGTCCACCTTCCCCGGCGGGTCGATCGAGACCAGCATCATGGCGTCGCTCGGGCGCCTGCTGGCGCCGGTCGGGGCGCTGATGGGATTGGGCTGGCCGATGCTGGTTGCGCTGCTGGCGAGCTTCATCCGCAAGGAGAACACGATCCCGACCCTGGCGGTGCTCTATGGGGCGGGTGGGGCGGCCGGCGGGTTGGATGCGGCTTTAGCGGGCAGCTGGTCCCTGCCGCGGCGCTGGCCTTCCTGGCGGTGCAGGTGCTGTTCATCCCCTGCCTGGCGACCGTGGCGACGATCCGCCAGCAGACGCGCTCGTGGAAGTGGACGCTGGCGAGCGTCGGGATGATGCTGGGCATCTCGCTGGCGGTCGGGGTCGCGATCTACCAGGGCGCGCGCTGGATCGGTTGGGGGATGTGATGCTGGAGAAGCTGCTGGGGCTGGTGAAAAGTGGAGAGTGCGGGAGCCTGGGCGAGCTGGCGAAACGGCTGGATGTGAGCGAGGCGCTGGCGCTCCAGATGCTCGAAGAGGCTGGAACAGATGGGCTACCTGAAAAGGCTGGAGAATTGCTCAGATCAAGCCCCCTTGCGAGGGCAGGCCCCCATGCGAGGGCAGGCCTGCGCAGGCTGCCCGCATGCGAAGGGCTGCTCGCCGGGGGGGAGCGCGAGGCAGGTATGGATGCTGGTCCCGGCGAATGAATTCGCAGCAACGACTGCGAAGCCGCCCTTCGGCGGCTGAAGAATACCCGTGGGCGGAGGCGGAAGGATGCTCGCACCCACCAAAACTGAGACAATTTGCCCAAATCGGCATATTTTCGAGTTTAACTACTTTACAGATTTGAAAGGTGAATGTAGAATTAGGGTACTGGGGTTCTAATTATGGTAAGTCTTATTTTAGCGGTAGATTGAGACAACTGCATAATCAGCGAATGGATGGGAGACTGCAATCCAACGGTGCTTAACTGGTCGCAACTCGACACATATCGAGGGCATCGTTGGGGAGTTAGGCGAAACCGGCCCAGGTGCGGTCGGTTTTTTTAAATTCCATTAGACATTTTGGCGATCAAACCGACTGGAATCAGGTGGAATTTCTTTAGGGGTTGTTATCAGAGCATAATCGTTCATTCGATAAGCAGGATAGTCAAGATAATGGAGGAAAAGATGAGCACTCACAAGGCGAAACAGTATAAACCACACGGAGCGACGCTTCAGAGCTGGCTCAAAGGAGGCGCAAAACGACGCTCTTTTATCATTGGAGTCGTCACACTCCTTTCGCTGCTGATCGTCAGCGTAGCCCTGGCGTTTGGGGTGGGCAACGTGGACGGCGTGTGGCAATTTGTCGAGGACGGCGCTGATGGCAGCGCTTCATGCGACACCTGGGCAAGCATCACCGGTGACCCCTTTCCACGGAGCTTGACCAGCCCAACCATCCAGAGCTCGGGCGGTTTTCTTACCGATGAAAACCAGGTGCGCTACGGTAGACCCTCAGGTTACGACAACTGCCCCACCAGCCAGACAGGTTTCCTGGCGCAGAGCGGGTTCGGGTTCAACGGCGTCAACGGGGTTCTCGGGATTAGCCCGGACGTGCCTTTCTATCTGGGCAGCTTCACCCACTACAACTGGCCAATTTCTGGTCAAAACCTCAACCGCCTAGAGTGGGTTGACCTGACACTCTCTGTGCCGATCGACTGCGACGATAACGGCTCTTCGGACACCACCTTTACCTTTTATCCGCGCTTCTTCCTCGACGAGACCGATAACGGCGCGGATCCGTGCCCTTATATGGATGGCGACCCGGTCAATGCTAACGGGTGCGCGGATGCGGTAGATATCGTCCAGCCGGCAACCACCACTTTCACCTGCCCAGATGGGGATTACACGGTGAACATCTTCGGCTTCACCTCGAACAGCGACTGCTCAACCGTCTTCGACCAGAACGCGGTCAGCACCGAGTATGTTACGATGGAGCAAGCCCAAAACAACGCCTGCCTGTGGGCTGAAATCGACGCCCCCGACGCCGACGTCGCGGTGGATAAATACTGCGCAGGCTTCACACACCAGCAGGCGCCGGTCTACGCGATCCGGGTCACCAACCTCGGACCCGGGACGGCACTGGGCAACCAGATCGTCGACACACTGCCAAGCGGCGTCACGTACGCCGGCTTTACTTCGCAGCGGACGGTCAACAACGTGACGACGAGCCAGGGCAGCTGCTCCGCCGTCGGGCAGGTCGTCACCTGCGACCTGAACGCGGCGCTGCCTGAGACGACGAACGACCCGAGCGCCTTGTGGAAGGTGGACATCAGCGTCACGTATTCAGGAGTCGCAAACCCCAGCTTTATTAACAGTGTCACTGTGACGACCACTTCCGGCGACCCGGTATTGACCAACAACATGGACAGCGTGAACTGCGAGCCGACGGCCGTCGATTTGAGCTCGTTCGGCGCGGCGCCGGAGCTGGATTCGATCCTGCTGACCTGGGAGACCGCCAGCGATCTCAACACCCTGGGCTTCAACATTTACAGGGCGGAGGCATTGGACGGGGAGCGAACGAAGCTCAACGCCGAGCTGATCCCGGCCGCGGCCGGTGGTCTTTTCGGCCAGGTTTACACCTTCCGGGATTCAAGCGCCACAGCAGGCGTCCAGGTACTATTATTGGCTTGAAGACGTCGACGCATCGGGCCAGGGGACCGTGCACGAGCCGGTTTCGGCAGAGCTCGCTGCGGAGCCGCTGGGTTTCCTGCATTCGCTTTTCATGCCGATCATTAAGAAATAATCAGGTCTGATCAGCAAGCCGCTGCGAAGACAGGGAAGCTGGATCAAACCGGAAAAGAACCTGCGCCTGCCGGTCATCCTCCGCAAGCGCTAATCTCTCAGAGGTTCGAACGAGAAGAGCACGGCCTTTCAAAGCCGTGCTCTTCTCATTATGGGAAAATATTCAACCAATCCTGGGACAATTTCAAGAAAATGCTCGATTCGAGCCAATTAGCACTTTACATTTTTGCAAGGTGATTGTAGAATTCACGAGAGATGAAAGGCTCGTTAAAGGCAGATTAAATAACGGCGAAAGATAGAACATAATACTCTATCACGTCAAGGGAAACTACAATCCAGCGGTGCTAAACTGGTCGCAACTCGAACATAAAACGAGGGCACCGTTGGGGAGTCAGGCGAAACCGGCCCTGTGGGTCGGTTTCGTCTATTTATAGATGATGTACACAGACGAGCCGGTCCGAAGAAGCGAAAGGATTTTTATATTGGCATAAAATTACAAGTTAGCAAGTTTCGTCTTAGAAAAGAGATGGAGGGAAGAATGAAAGCAAAGCGAACCACGCGATGGATCTTAGCGGACCTGGCGTTGGCGCTCGCGCTGGTGCTGGTGGTCGGGCTGTCGTTCGTCCAGACTCGCCGAGGGGTCACCAGGCAGGCCGCGCGGTTGGACCTGCCGGAACGCTGGGCGCATGCATGGATGACGTCTGCGGCGTCTCCAGCCCCTGCTACTGCAAGTGATACGTCGGAATTTCACGCCTGGATTCATACCTGGTCACAGACCCATGTTCGCTGGTTCCAGGCGATACCGGGGAGTATTATTTTCAAGCCACTATTGTGTCGACATCCAACCAGCGCTACGATCCTGGTTTCTGGATCGCGACCGACGGCGACAATGCAAAAACAGGGGTTTGCTACCATGATTACCTGGCTCCTCCGCTTCAAACAACCGGGCTAACACCCCCAATAACGGGACCATACTGGGATACTGAGAACAACGGCGACCAGTGCGGCGATGTAAAACAGAACCAGATCAACACCCGGATTGTCGGTCCGGTCGTGCTGACCTGCACGGCAGCGGTCATGGACGGCGCAATCGACAGCTGCATCGCCTGGGACAATAATCAAGACAACAATTGCCCGGCAAACAATAACTGCCCGGGAACCGGCTCCAAGTGCCGGTGTGCACCTGTCCCGGTCGAGATCAACAAGAATATCGTCCCGCTGAAGCTGACGAAGGACATTTCCACCGACGCACTGAACCCCGGCGAGACGTTTGTCTACACGATCACGGTCACGAACATGAGCGCGTAGCACCTCCACCGGCTCGACGGTGACCGACACGCTGATCAGCAATCTGAAATTCATCTCCTCGGTCCCGGCTCCGACCACGATCGGGCAGAACCCTCCGCTCCCATTGGATTACGGGGTAGACCTGACCTGGACCAGGCAGGCAGACCTGGCGGCTGGAGCGTCGTACCGATTGTCCTGACCGTGATGCTGGATCCAAACTACTGTCGGACCAGGAACGCGTTTCCCCAATCGGGCCTGCGTGTTTGGATTTGATTATGAAGCGCCGGAGACTCTGGTCGACAACTGCGACGACGTTTCGGTGCCCACTTCGGTGGACTTCCTCGAAGCGCCCAGCGTTTTTGTCGGCGGCGATTACGTCACAGTCAGCTGGGTTACGGGTCCCGACATGGCATCTTCCGCGTTCAGCCTCTTCCGTTCCGAAGCTCGGACGGTTCTGGAAAGGTCCTGCTCGAGTCCGGCCCGTTAGGTAGCTATTACGAGTTCACGGATAACACCGTCGAGCGCGGCAGGACGTACTACTACTTCATCGAGGTCTTCGGGAGCGATGGAGCACAGCCGATGATCGTCCTGCAAGCTGAGACATACTACCTGTTCAATATTCGGCTGCCCATCGTAAGGCGCTAGGTTCAACCGTTCCTAAAAATAAAAGGGGGGTTCCATGGGAAGAGCACGGCCTTTCAAAGCCGTGCTCTTCTCATTAATGACCATATTCCCGAAGGATTTTCAGGAACTTTCGGGTTTCCTGCTATAAAATTGGCACAAATACCACCAATAATGAGACAATTTCTATAATATTCCCCTTTTATCCTTTACAGATTTGAAAGGCGCCATTAGAATACTAACAGAATTGATAGCCGGTAGCTCAAGTCTTTTACAGGCAGGGGCCAGGAATAATCGAATATCATCGTGCTTCATGGGATACTGCAATCCAACGGTACTAAACCGATCGCAACTCGCACTGAGAACGAGGGCGCCGTTGGGGAGTTTGGCGAAACCGGCCCTGCAAGGTCGGTTTTTGATTTTATTTTGTCCAGGAAATATATCTTCATCCGACCGAAACAGTGAGCAGACTTAATCGCTCATCGGACCAACAAGCGAACTTCACGAACAAGATGACAAGAAAGGGAATGGAGGAAGAAATGACGAACAGCACGTATGAAACAATCCGTATTCAGGGGCTTGAGGATAGCGATACTATTCATATTCCTATCCGCAGTCGGTTTTCAGTTCATCGTCCCGGACCAATTTGCGAAAGCGGACGTCTCCGCCGGGTTTCTCGGAGTATTTCATTCCGGGACCGGAGGAACAGGTTTTTGACATCCTGGACAATCTGACCACAAATTTGAACGGTAACAACCTGCACAGCGTAATCACGATGCCGATCACCACACCCAATATGACGATCTACTACGACCACTGGGAGAACGGCTATCTCACCGGACCAAACGGTGATGAAACTTATGCAGGCGGCGTGGTCGGCAATGTGCTGACCTTTGAGTCGCCGACCATCCCATCAAATCCGCGAGTTTCAACCGACGCCTGTACCGGCAGCAGCAATCCATCCGGGGCGACGACAGCCTGCTACGACGGAATGGACCGAATCTTCGTCGTCGGCGGGGCGGTCTCGATTTCTCAGGTGTTCTGGTCCACTCATCCGATGGGACCGTGTTCGCACACGCCTGGGAGATTCTACCGGTCAAGGTGCACACGACAAGCTACGTCATGCCGAGTCGGCGAGAATCTCTACGCTTCGGACTCAACCGCATACGCGGATTTCGACTGCGTTTATGTCCTCTTCCAGGCCGTCGAGGATGGAACGACCGTCAGCTTCGATAATCAGAGAACGACCAATCCCTCTACCGGTACTTGCGGACGCGATTTATATGCAGACCTGACGGACTATGCACTCGCCAAGGGCCAATCCTTCTGGAGAGGCGGCGTCTATTCAGGCTCTACGATTACTTCCAACAAGCCGATCCAGGTGCAGTTCATCGTAGGCCGGGAAGACTTTCAATGGGACAGCCGCTCGCACACCCTGGTTCCGATCGCATTGTGGGATTCCGAGTATTACAGCCCGGTTCCAAGCTATTCCGGAACGAATGTAAATCTCTACATGTACAACCCAACCGGTGCGATCCTGCCGGTGACCTACGACGACTCGGCTGCCGGCACCGTGACTTGCAATGTCCCGGCTAACGGCGCCTTGAGCGTTCGGGCATGCAAGGGCAGCTTCGTGCCTGCTGGATCTGCTGTGCACCTGACCGCCGACGCCGACTTCTTCGCGATCGGCGAATATGACAGCGGCGGCGCCAGCTACAACTGGGGTTTCAGCCTGGTTCCAAAAAGCTCGCTGAACTCTGAATATTTCCTGCCCTGGGCGTACGGAACGAGCAACCTTACTGCGAACGGCTCACCAGTATTTGTCACACCCACTGTCAATGGCCAAGTCATCTACGCGGATTACAGCCCGACGAATGGGGTTGCGAATGCAACTTTGAACCTCAATCTGCTGCAAGTGGGTAAGATCCGAGATGGCGACAACAACAACACCGGCATGCGTGTCTGGTCCGACTATCCCTTCGCAATGGTCTGGGGCGAAGATGACGAATTTGCTGGGGCAAACAACCCGTACATCGACGCGGGGTACACGATCCTGCCGCCGAACCCGGATTGGATCGACATCGCCCTGGACGTAGATAAGACCGCCAACCCCGAGCTGATCGCGGACCTGGATGGGGAAGAGGTCGAATTCACTATCGACGTCAAGACGGTCGACCTGCCGATCAACAACATCTTCATCGAAGACTACCTGCCGCCGTACTTCGAGTACGTCCCCGGTACAACCCTGATCACATGGCCGGTCGGGCAGAGCTACACGACCGATCCAGTCATCACCGGCGATGCTACCGGCTACACGCTCCATTGGGGCGTCGCTCCGAACAACATCGGCGATCTGCTCGCCTTCCAGACGATGACGCTGAAGTTCAAAGCGAAGACCATAGCTCCTTTTGCGGACACCTATGCACCAGGGGACATCAGCACCAATAACACGAGCGCGACCGGCTACTGGGGTGATCTGACCCTTACTGCCACTGCCCTGGCGACGATCACCATCGGAGACCCAGGCTATATCACGGTGATCAAGGATGCGGTCCAGAACAGCGCCCAGACCTTCCCCTTCACTCTGGTCAACATCCTCAGACCGCAGGACCCGACCGCCTTCAGCCTGTTTGACGACGGCTCGGGTGTTGGCAACTCGATCACCTTCGGGCTGCGCCCGGGAGACTACACCGTGACGGAAGGACCGATCCCAGCCGGATGGGTGCTGCACGACCTGGTCTGCGTTGACCCAAGCAACGACACGACCTGGGATCTGGACACCGGCGTATCCACCGTCCCGCTGGCGGCCGGCGAGACGGTCACCTGCACCTACACGAACTACGACCACCCGACCGGCGTGACCTTCATCGCTGAGCCGCGGCTTGCTGGTCGGTGATGACTTCGTGGTCGTCCAGCTGGAAGACGGACCCGAACGCCGGACTGCTCCGGCTTCAACCTGTACCGCTCCGAGAGCGAAGCAGGGCGAAAAGGTCCTGGTCGCCCAGGGCTGATCGTTCGACGAGCAGTTCTGGACTTCGGCGTCCAGCGCGGCAAGAGCTACTTCTACTGGGTCGAGTACCTGGATCGACGAGCCGGGCCCGCATCTTCTGGCAAGCGCTGCCCGTCACCGTTACCTGGAACCTGCGCCTGCCGATCGTGATGAAATAGTTTAACAGAAGGGGGTTCAAGGGGGTTCAGCTGGGAAGAGCATGGCTCGCGAGAGCCGTGCTCTTCTCGCGTTAATTTGAATATATTGAGAAAATGCAGAAAATCATGCTGATAGGTCCCCCTTTGGGGTAACCCTACAGTTTTCTGGAATCCTCTTCCCTGAAAAATGCCAGACAGCCCAACTTGAAAGGTTTTGTTGGCTGGTGTAAAATAACAACAGGTTATCCAGACACCTGCCTCTTCCGATATTTCCACGGCGTTTCAAACAGGGATTGCGCAGTTCTCTGGATTTCGAAGTCAATCCAACTGATCCAAAAGAGGTTATATCAATGAATAAAGTAGCCCAAATCTTAAAAGCAAAAGGCGATTCGGTCCAGACCATTTCCAAAGATGCCTCGGTTGCCGAGGCTATTAGAATACTTGCTGAAAAAAGGATCGGCTCTGTAATCGTCATGGATGGTGAAAAGGTCGTGGGGATCTTCACTGAACGCGACTTCGTGCGTAAGATCGGCCAGCCCGGCAAAGACTCCCAGGCAGTCAAAATCGCCGAGGTGATGACAGCTGACCTGATCACGGTCAATCTGATACAGTCGGTGAATGAATGCATGGCATTGATGACGGAGAATTGCATCCGGCATTTGCCAGTGATGGATGGAGAGAAGTTGGTGGGTATCGTTTCTATTGGCGACGTGCTCAAAGATTTGATTGAAGAATTGCAGTTTATGGTCAAACAGATGGAGTATTACATTCAGGGATTGCGTTGATGGCTGCTATTCAAACAGATCGATAGCTGAAGTTCGCAAGCTGCTGCCCGCGTGGAGATTGCTGGCTGGCTTTAGTGGGATTGTGAATTCGGCTGATTTTCTGAGGAAGGCATATGTGCGGAAAAAATATATTCTCCAAGGAATTTTCTGGATCCTGGTTTATCTTTTACTAGTCAGCGCGCCGCTGATTGTCTTGCTGCTAGGGGAGACGCCAGAAGGGCGTGAATTTTGGCGCGAGCTTTCGGTTGCTTTGGGCTTTGCCGGGCTGGCGATGATGTCCTTGCAGTTTGTCCTGACGGCCCGTTTCAAGTTTGTCAAAGCGCCTTATGGGGCAGATATTGTCTATCATTTTCACAGACAGGTTTCGCTGGTTGCATTTGCGCTTATACTGGCTCATCCATTATTGCTGTTCTTATTCTCCCCAGAAACCCTGAAACTGCTGAACCTGTTCGCCGCCCCGTGGCGAGCGTGGGCAGGTGTTACGGCGGTTCTCTTACTGGCAGCATTGATCGCTGTTTCTTTATGGAGAAAGCGCTTCAAGATTGATTACACAACCTGGCGAATCTGGCATGGCATCCTGGCGACAGCAGTCGTAATCCTGGCGATTGTTCACGTGGTTCTGGCTCGTCACTATCTGAACACACCCTGGAAGCAAGCCTTATGGATATCTTATGGTGTTTTCTGGGCAGGATTATTAGTCTATGTGCGCATTCTTAAACCGGCGCTGCTGCTTATCCACCCGTATGTCGTGGAAAGCGTAACAGCCGAGCGGGGGAATGCCTGGAGCCTGACCGTAAAGCCTAAAGACCATCCCGGGCTTAAGTTTCACCCTGGTCAATTTGCCTGGATAACCGTCCGTAATTCACCTTTTTCTGAAGCGGAGCACCCATTCTCTTTCTCGTCGAGCGCCAGCCACCCGGATCGATTGACATTTACGATCAAAGAGTTGGGAGATTTTACCAGCCAGATCAAGACCTTAAAGCCGGGGCAATTGGTGTACGTGGACGGGCCGTTTGGCCATTTCAGCACCGATCGACACCCTCACGCCGAACAATTTGCCTTTATAGCCGGTGGAGTCGGCATCACACCCATTATGAGCATGTTGCGGACCCTGGCAGATCGAGGCGACCGGCGGCCATTGACGCTGTTCTATGCTAGCAAAGATTGGGAAAGTACGATCTTTCGTGAAGAGATCGAGCAGCTTAAGAGCAGGTTGAATCTCAAGGTAGTGAACGTTCTGGATCAACCGCCAGACGATTGGGATGGAGAAAAAGGTTTTATCACTCAGGCGATGTTGGAGCGACACCTGTCAAAGCCCAGTAAACCCAACTCCATTGAGATTTTTATCTGCGGTCCACAGCCGATGATGACCGCCGTAGAACAGGTGCTGGTGAATCTGGGTATACCCTTTGGGGATTATCACTCCGAGCGTTTTAACCTGGTTTGAAGGAGGCGACTGTGCGGCAGAGATTTTCAACTTTACTGGCAATTGCGATGGGAATCGTGATTCTGGCTCTAGCAATGGTTTTTTCCTTGCTGCAAAGCCTGTGAGGACGGGGAATTCTGTGGAATAGCTGGCGAAATACGATCAGAAAAGGACATGTTGTCGGAAGGAGGCCCAGGATGTGCGCTGAAATGACCAGGCGACTGGAAGGGACGAAGGCCAGGAAGCTGCACTACCTGCTGGCATACGACGGCTCGGAGCACGCCCGGGCCGGGGTGAGCCTGCTGCTCGACCTGCCCAACCAGAGCGGGATCAGCCCGGTGAGCTGCGCGGTGACGCTGATCTCGGTGCTGCCGACCCAGTCGATCGGCGGGCACGAGGCGATGCAGGTCGCGCTGGACCTGGAGAAGGAGCGCCTCCAGCAGGCCGGTTTCGAGACCCAGGCGATCCTGAAAGCCGGCAACCCGGCTGCGACGATCAACGATTACGCCGAGGAAATCCAGGCCGACCTGATCATCATCGGGGCGCGCGGGCTGCGGGCGGCGCTGGGGATCCTGCTCGGCGGCGTCGCCCAACAGGTGGTCGAGTACTCCAGCAGTCCCGTGCTGGTGGTGCGGGCGCCCTATAAGGGCCTGCGGCGGATCCTGCTGGTCGTGGACGGGTCGGAGGGCAGCCAGCACGCGGTCGAGTTCCTGGCGCCGCCCTGCCCGGACGGGAAGCGCCAGCGCTGCGCGATGTTCCCGACCTCGGCCGCGATGAGCCTGATGCACGTCCTGCCGCCGCCGATCAACCCCGAAGCGAGCATGCGCGCCTGGGCGCTCGGACCGGAGGCGCTCTACCCCACCCCGATCACGCCGATCGACAAGGAGGCGGTGGAAGCCGCCGAGCAGCGGCGCGGCGAGCAGCTCCTGAAGGAAACTGCCAGCCTGCTCCGGCTGGCAGAGATCGAGACCCGCCAGGTGCTGGTGCGCGGCGACGCAGCCGACCAGATCATCCACGAGATCCGCCGCGACGAGGTGGACCTGGTGGTGTGCGGATCGCGCGGCCTGAGCGCGATCACCGGCTGGCTGCTGGGCAGCGTCAGCCGCAAGCTGGTCCACTACGCGGGCTGCTCGGTGCTGATCGTCAAGTAGCCGAGGAAAATCGACAAAGGGTGCGTTCGAGCGCGTCTGCCGCCTGACTGCTTACTCCTGGCAGTGCGGGCAGAAATAGCAGGCGCCGCCCAGATAGGAGATTTTCTGGACCTCCCCCCCGCAGCCGGGGCACGGGCGCAGGAGGGCGTGGGCGTCCATCTTGCGGAAGTAGCCGCCCGGATTTCCAAACAGGTCCGTCTCGTCGTAACGCCCGCCCTGGCTGGCTGCCGTTTCGACCACGCCGACGACCGCATCGTAGAGCGTCCGGCGCCGGGAAGGGTTCAGCTCCTGGAGCGGGTGTTTGGGGTGCAGCCGGGCTTCGAACAGGATGTCCTGGGCGATCGCGTTCCCCAGCCCGGGGATGATCTGGTCCTGGGTGAGCAGGCTCTTGACGCTGCGCTTGCCTTCAGGCAGCAGGCTTTCAACCAATCCATCGAAATAACTCCATGTGAACCCCAGGTCGACCGGCGTCAGGCGCATGTCCTTGATGTAGGGACGCTCGAGCTCCTGCCCGGTTTCGTAGAGCTCCATTGCACCCCACATCTGGGTGAACTCGGACAGGGCGGACCCGTCCGTGAAGCGGATCAGCATGTGATAGCGTTCGGGAAGCGGTGCCCCGGGCGGGTGATAGAGCAGCCGCCCGCCGCATTCCCCGATCACGAGCAGATAACCCGGCTCCAACGGGAGGAAGATCCAGCGCCCGCGGGCATAGGCTTCGCCGACGAGCTTTGCGCCGCGTGAGCTGCTCGAACTCCTCGCGGCGTGCGGTTGTACCAGACAAACTTGTGAGGGCTGTTGCCGAGGATGCCGGTTTCGACCGTCTTGCCAGCCAGTGTCCGAACGCATCTGCCGGGCGAGGGTGAGGGTTTCTGGGATCTCGAACATGCTGCCTCCTGAATAGATCAACTTGCTGGTAAACGGACCTCAAACAGTTCGAAAACCTGTCGGCTTTGCACAGCTTCCGTAATGATACTCCCATTTCGACGCAGATGGCACCTTATTCAGAGCAGGCTCATAGTAAAATAATACAGCTATTCTGAAAAGCATGGAGCAAACGCCGATGAGATCGATGTTCAACATCAGTAAATACGCCGGCATCGTGATCGTCATCACGCTGCTGATTTCTTTCCTGCTCGCGCTGTTCTGGGGGGTGGGCAAGGCTGTTTCCGCCTGGGTCGAGATCCTCAGCTCGGCCGGGAAATCGGAGACGATCATCATGCTGCTGATCCAGCAGGTCGACGCGGTGCTGATCACGATCGTGCTCTACATGCTGGCGGCGAGCGTCTACATGATGTTCGTCGGCTCGCTCGACCTGCCGTCCTGGATGGTGGCGAAGAACCTCAACGAGCTGAAGCTGAACCTGAGCAGCGTGATGGTGCTCGTGATCACGGTACGGTTCCTTGAGCTGCTGTTCGAAAACACGCACACCGCCCAGGAGCTGCTGCTGCTGGCGGGCGATCGCGATTATCTCCCTGGTTTTAATCGTGTTCGGTTATTTCCGGATCCGAGAGGAAGAGAGACATGAAAGCTGACAAATTCCCCATCACGAACCCGACCCTGGAGGTGATCGAAAAACGCCGCTCGATCCGGATGTACGACCGGACCCCGCTTTCGTCCGAAGAGCAGGAGGCGATCCTGCACGCAGCGATGCGAGCCCCAACCGCCGGGGCGATGATGCTCTACACGATCATCGAGGTGGAAGACCCGAAGAAGAAGGCAGCCCTGGCGGAGACCTGCGACCACCAGCCTTTCATCGCGACCGCCCCGTACCTGCTGCTCTTCCTGGCAGATTACCAGCGCTGGATGGACCTCTACGAGGCGGCGGGCTGCGTCGAGCGGGCAGCCGAGCTTGGCGTGCAGCCGCGCCAGCCGGGCGAAGGCGACCTGATCCTGGCGCTGATGGACGCGCTGATCGCGGCCCAGACGGCGGTGATCGCGGCCGAATCGCTCGGGATCGGCTCGTGCTATATCGGCGACATCATCGAGAACCGCGAAGCCCACCGGGAGCTGTTCGGGCTGCCGCGCTACACCTTCCCGGCGGCGCTGATCTGCTTCGGCCGGCCCGAGAAACATCCGGGCTCGCCCGTGCCGCGCTTCGACCGAAAATTCATCGTCCACAAGGACCGCTACCAGAGCTTTTCGCCCGAAGAGCTGGACGAGATTCACCTGCCGTTCGGGCGCAGGTCGTTCGAGCCGCACGAATTCCCGAGCGGGGCGCAGAACGTCACGCAGGGCAACTATTTCCGCAAGTTCACGGCCGATTTCTCGCTCGAGATGAACCGGTCGGTGAAGGCGTGGATTAAGGATTGGACAGAGGGTTAGAGACAGTAGCAGAGATGTTGTTGTAGAGACGTTGCACGCAACGTCTCTACATTTTTATTCCGTGCGCAGGGCTTCGACCGGCTGCAGGCCGGCGGCGCGGTTGGCCGGGTAGATCCCGAAGAACAACCCGACCGCGGCCGAAAAAGCGACCGCCATCAGCACCGAATTGAGCTCGATCACCGGGTTCAGCATCGTTCCAGTCCCTGACGCAAGCTGGCCGACCAGGATCGAAATCCCCCAGCCGACCAGGATCCCGATCACGCCGCCGCCGATAGAAAGCATCGCCGATTCGACCAGGAACTGCAGGCGGATGTCGCGCTTGCGCGCCCCGACCGCTTTGCGCAGCCCGATCTCGCGCGTCCGCTCGGTGACCGTCACCAGCATGATGTTCATGATCCCGATCCCGCCGACCAGCAGCGAAACCCCGGCGATCCCGCCCAGGAAGGCGGTCATCGTGCCGGTGATCTCGCTCATCGTGTCCATCAGGCTCTGGGTGCTCATGATCCGAAAATCGTCGGTCCCCAGGTTGCGGAAATGGCGGGCGCGCAGGATCTGCTTGACCTCTTCGGTCGCCGATTCGACGACCGCGCTGCTGCGGGCCTGGACGTAGATCATGTCCACCTGGCCGGGCGCCTCGCGGCGGGTCAGGCGCAGGCGGGTGGTGGTGAGCGGGGTCAGCACCCGGTCATCCGAGCCGCTCAGCGGGTTGCCGCCTTCTTCCTTCAGGACGCCGATGACTTTGAATATCTGGCCGTCGATGCGCACTTTTTCACCGACCAGCCCTTCGGTCCTTTCGAACAGATCTTCAGCCGCACCGCTGCCGAGCAGCACGACCGAGGCGAAATCATCGAGGTGCTCCTGGGTGATCGGCTTGCCGTCGGCCAGCTCCGCGGTCTGGACCTGGAAGAATTCCGGCGTGATCCCGACCAGGCTGGTGTCGAGCTGCTCGCCTGGGATCGATAATTCAACCTGGGCGTTGACGATGGGCGCAACGACGCCGACGGAAGGGGCTTTCACAGGGTCGCCCAACGCGGCGGCGTCGTCCAGCGTGAGCGGCTGGGGGTTATCCGCATCGCCGCCGGACCTGACGTAAAGCAAATTCGTCCCGATCCGCTCGATCGACGAGGTGATCGAGGCCTGCGCGCCGGCGCCGATCGCCATCATCGCGATCACCGCCGCGACGCCGATCACGATCCCCAGCATCGTCAGGGCCGAGCGGGCTTTATTCGCCGAAAGGCTGACGAGCGCCTCGGTGAAAGACTGGAGCAGGTTCATACCGGCTGACCTCCTCCAGGCGACCGTCGCGGATGTGGACGATCCGGCCGGTGCGGGTGGCGACGTCATGGTCGTGGGTGACCAGGATCAGGGTGACGCCCCGGGAGCGGTTCAGGTCGATCAGCAGGTCCATGATCTCGGCGCCGGTTTTGCTGTCCAGGTTGCCGGTCGGCTCGTCGGCCATCACGATTGACGGCTGGTTCACCAGGGCACGGGCGATCGCGACGCGCTGCTGCTGACCGCCGGAAAGCTCGTTCGGGCGGTGGGACATCCGGTCGCCCAGGCCGACGATCTGGAGCGCCTCGACGGCGCGTTCGCGGCGCTCGCTCCTGGTCGCGCCGTTGTAGCGCATCGGCAGCTCGACGTTCGCCAGGGCGCTCGATCGTCCGAGCAGGTTGAAGCTCTGGAAGATGAACCCGACCTTATGGTTGCGGACCCGAGCGAGCTGGTCGTCGTTCATCCGGGCGACGTTTTCGCCATCCAGCAGGTAGTCGCCGGTGGTCGGGCTGTCCAGGCAGCCGAGAATGTTCATCAAGGTCGATTTTCCGCTGCCGGAAGGTCCCATGATCGCCAGGCTTTCACCGGGATCGATCTTAAGCGAGAGTCCGCAGAGGGCGTGGACTTCGAGCTCGCCCATCCGGTAGACTTTGGTCAGATCGCGGACGTCGACGACGGGATCGCTCACGGCCTGGGACCCTGCTGGGAACCACTGCTGCGGTTGCGGACGCCCGGAGGCGGGCCACCCATCATGAACGGCATGATGCGCTGGTCGGTTTCGGCCTCGGCCGGGTTGAGGACGACCAGATCCCCGGTTTTCAATTCACCGGAGACCAGCTCGCTGTATTGATCGGACGAGGCGCCCAGGCTGATTTCCACCGGGACCATCGCCCCACCCGGCTTCATCAGGTAGACTACCTTTGACCCATTTTCTGTCCTGACGGCTTCGTTCGGGATCAACAGCGCCGCATCACTGCGTGAGATGATGATCTCGACCTCGGCGGTCATCCCCGGTCGGACGCTTGGGTCCGGGTCTGTGAGCTGGACAGAAACGGTGAAGTTCACCGTCGTCTCCCCATCCTGGCTGACCGGCGCGACTTCGACGACCTCACCCAGGAATTCCCGACTGCGCAGGGCGTCGAAGGTAACCTTTGCAGGCTGCCCGACCTGGACAAGGTCGATGTCCACCTCGCTGACCGAGACATCGACGAACATCGCCGTGAGGTCGTCTATCCGGAAAGCCGGATCTCCTGAAGCGATCTTGTCACCTGGCTTGGGCTCGCTGCGGGTGATCGTCCCGCCGAAGGGGGCTTCGATCCAGGATTGGCTGAGCGCTGCTTCGGCTGCGGCGATCGCCGCCTGGACGGATTCGACTTCATCCGGGTTCGGCCCGCCCTTCCAGGTCTGATAATTCTGGTGAGCTTTTTTCAAATTGGATTGGGCGACCTCCAGCTCGTATTCGTAGTTCAGGCGTTTGAGGGCCGAGTCGTAGTCCGCCTGGGCTTCGTTAAGGTCCACCAGCAGATCCTCGCGGGTATCGTCCGTCGAGGGGAAGTACCTGTAAGGCTCGAATGCTTTGCGAGCCGCATCCAGCCTGACTTTCATCTCCGCCACTGCCGCGACCGTGTCCATCCCTTTTTGACCCGACGGGATCGTGAAGTTGTCCAGCTGGTACTGGGCGTCGCGCAGCTCCTGCTCGTAGGTCGAGATGTCCTTCATCGCCTGGATGCGGGAGTCCTCGGCCGCGGTGTACAGGCCTTCGAGCTGCTCCTGGGCGGTGAACAGATCGGATTGGGCCTTGATCACGGCCTGCGGCAGGGAGGATTGGGCCAGGTTGGCCAGCACATCGCCGGGTTTAACAGAATCACCCAGGACTGCGTCGACTGTTGCGACGATTCCCGAGGTCCCCCAGGTCAAATCGGCTGTTTGTTGGGAGCGAACCCGACCGGTGGCGCTGATCCCTGTTTCCAGAACGCCGGTTTCGAGGGCGGCTGTCTTGAGGCTGGCGGTTGCTTCGGACACTTTTTTCGCTGCTTGCGAGCGGGTGTAGAAATAGTAAGCCCCTGCACCCGCAAGGACGATCAAGAGCACAATCAATATTTTCTTCCACATCGTGCTTCACTCCAGGGTCATCCATTTTGATTTTCAGCATTTTAAAATCCCATCATCAAAAGCTCTGAAAACCTCTGGATTCGTTTCATTTTTTTGACTAAAGAGTGATTATACCAACTCCGAATCGACCAATTGTTTAGATTGCATAAGAAATCTTGATTTTCAATGAAATCATCCTTCACCAAAAACTTGAAGGACATCATCCAACCGGTTCTAATTTATAATACAGGAAACAAATCAAACAGGAGGATCTAGATGACCGATCGAAAGAAAATCACACTGCCCTATCTGTTTAAAAAGGTCCAGAACGGCGAGCCGATCACATGGCTGACCTGCTACGACTACCCGACCGCCCACTTCCAGGACCAGGCCGGGATTGAGATGATCCTGGTCGGAGACAGCCTGGGGATGACGATCCTGGGCTTCGACTCGACCCTTCCCGTGACGATGGAAGACATGATCCGGCACAGCCAGGCCGTGCGGCGCGGCGCGCCGACCGCGTTCGTGATCGGCGACATGCCGTACATGAGCTACCAACCGTCGGTCGAGAGCGCGATCCGCAACGCCGGGCGCTTCATGGCTGAAGCCGGGTGCGACGCGATCAAGCTGGAAGGCGGCGTCGAGATGGCGGACCGGATTGCAGGCATCGTCAGGGCCGGCATCCCCGCGATCGGCCACCTGGGATTGACCCCGCAGTCGGTCAGCGCGCTGGGCGGCTTCAAGGTGCAGGGCAAGGGCGCGCTGCAGGCGAAGAAGATCATCGACTCGGCGAAAGCCCTCGAAGAAGCCGGCGCGTTCTGCATTCTGCTCGAGATGGTGCCCGACCGGGTCTGCAAGCTCATCACCGAGCGGGCCGACGGCTGCATCATCATGAGCCTGGGCTCCGGACCGCACGCGCACGGCCAGTTGCTGATCTACCACGACTGCTTCGGGCTCTACCCGAAGTTCAAGCCGCGCATGGCCAAGGTATTCGGCGAAGCGGGCAAGGTCATCCAGGACGGGCTCGGCCAGTACGTCAAGGAAGTCAGCGAGAAGACCTTCCCGCAGCCCGAAAACTGGTTCGGGATGACTGACGAAGAGTACGTCGCCCTGACCGAGATGCTGGGGCACGGCAGCCATTGATCTTCCAGCAGAAAGCGGGTAACCGCGCATCACTCCAGACTGGCACAATCGGATACCTATCGAGCAGGAATCTAGCCATGACCCATCAGATCACGGAACACTATGCTGAGCGAATTGGCCGGCTCAGGGAAGAGGGCGCTTACCAGGTTTTCGCCAGGGCGCAGGCTTTAGAGAAGACCGGCAGGGAAATCATCCACTTCGAGCTCGGCCAGCCGGATTTTGAGACGTTTGAAAACGTCACCGAAGCCGGAATCCAGGCAATCCAGGCGGGGAAGACGCGCTACACGCCATCGCCCGGGATGATGACATTGAGGGAAGCCATTGCAGAATCTGCCGGCGCGCAGCGTGGGCTGGATCTCAAACCGGAGCAGGTCGTGGTCGGTCCGGGTGCAAAACCAGCGCTGTTTTTCCCGACGCTGGCGCTGGTCGAGCCGGGCGACGAGGTGATCTACCCGGACCCTGGCTTTCCGACCTATGAGGCGATGATCGGGGTCGCCGGAGGCGTGCCTGTGCCGGTGCCGCTCGAGGAGGAGAACGATTTTTCGTTCGACCTGGAGGCGTTCCAACGGCTGGTCAGCAAACGGACGAAGATGATCATCCTGAACTCGCCCGGGAACCCGACCGGCGGTGTGATCCCGGTCCGGGACCTGGAGGTGATCGCAGAGGCTGCGATCCAGAACGAATGCCTGGGTGATGTCCGATGAAATCTATGCGCAAATCGTCTACGACGGGCTGAAGGCGCCTTCGATCGCGGCACTGCCCGGGATGGAGGAGCGGACGATCATCGCCGACGGCTTTTCCAAGACCTACGCGATGACCGGCTGGCGGCTGGGCTACGGGATCATGCCGGCAGGGCTGGCGAAGAAAGTCGAGCTGCTGATCCAGCATTCGGTCGGCTGCACGGCCCACTTCACCCAGTTTGCCGGGCTGGAAGCGCTGCAGGGTCCGCAGGAGCGGGTCGCCGAGCTTCTGAGGATCTACCAGAAGCGCCGCGATATGGTCGTCGCGGGGCTCAACCGGATCCCCGGGGTGAGCTGCCGGACCCCGCAAGGCGCCTTCTACGCGTTCCCGAACGTGAAATCCTTTGGGAGGTCGTCGGAAGAGCTTTCCGACCTGCTGCTGGACGAAGCCGGCGTGGCCGTGCTGCCGGGGTCGTCTTTTGGGGTGCACGGCGAAGGCTACCTGCGCCTGTCGTACGTGAACTCGTTCGAGAACATCGAAGCCGGGCTGGAGCGGATCGAAGCGGCGCTCAGCAAGCTGGCGTGAGGGGAATGAGTAAAGATCGAACCGCAAAGCGCAGACGCAAAGGACGCAAAGAGTATAAAACAGCAAAGATCAGAGATTAAAACACGAAGAGATCAAAGGAATCAAAGGGCGCGAAGAGACCTTCCACTTAAATCAATAATCCTGGTCGACCAGGATCATTGATTTTTCAGTCATCGCACAATCTTGGTAAAGAAAGACCCATCCTATTCAACCGATGTAATTTTTCCGATATGCCGGAACGAGCCGGGCAGGATGCCCTGGCGCTCGGCAAGCCGGAAGCTGAGCAGCTGGATCGGGACGATCTCTCCCAGCGGCAGGCCAAGCCCGGAGACAGCGGGCATCGCGAGAAGCCCCTCGCTCGCTGGCTGACCGCTGCCGCCCTGGGCAGACTCAAGCAGCCGGGTTGGGGCGCCGTAGCTGCGCAGCTCGTCGAACAGCTTGCGATTTATCCGGCTGGCTTCCGTCCCGGAGACCCCGCTGAAGACCCAAAACCCTGCCGACGGAGATGCAAACTCGAGCGGACCGTGCCGGAACTCGCCGGCTTGAAAGCCGAGCGCCGGGATC
Organism: uncultured Chloroflexia bacterium; assembly: GCA_963788305.1. GTDB lineage: Bacteria > Chloroflexota > Anaerolineae > Anaerolineales > UBA4823 > UTCFX2. The sequence continues at coordinate 95,715 of CAWBGK010000014.1, read as the reverse complement.
TTGGCGGCTTCCTGGATGTACAGCGCTCCGCAATATGCAGCAGCGAGGGAAGCGCCGCGCCCGATCAGGGTGATCAGCGGCCCGGCTGGCGGTGAAGACGGCGGCAGGGAATTGAGAAATGTCTCGATCTGGTCCAGCGCGACCCAACGGTTTTCGAGGTAGTCTTCGACCCGATCAGCCGCCTGGAGCAGGTCTGCGGTCGCGGCAGCCTGGATTTCCTGGAACGATCGCGAAAACCCGCCTGGAATCAGGATTTGAGCGGCGACCTGGCTGATCGCGAGGGTGTTCAGGTAGGTGCGGGTGGACACGGACGCTTCCGGCTCTGCAAAGATCGGCAGCAGGCAGGATCCCGGCCAATCCCGGCCCGCCCGAGCGAGCGGGACTCTCCGGGTCGTTGGTGATCGCGATCAGCGCGGCTGCAGGTCGAACTTCCAGCTTTTCGAGCAAGCTCGTAACCTCGGCGCTGCGACCGGACTGCGAAGCGGCCCAAACCAGGGTCTTATCCCCCACCAGCCGGGGAGCATGGTGGACGAGCTCGGCTGCGTCCACCCAGAGCGCCGGCAGCCCTGCGGCGGCGAGATGCAGCCAGGCGGGATACAGCCCGTAGAAGGAAGCGCCCATCCCGGTGAGCACGATCCGATCGATGCGACCGGCGTCCAGCTCACGGGCAAGCGGCTCAAGCGAAGCGAAATTGGATTTTTGGAGCGCCAGGCGAAGCGAATCCGGCTGGCTGAGGATATCGGCGAGATATGGGTTCATTGCGAATTCTTCCAGGCTTCAGGGATGCCAGAGAGGGGATAATGGATCGCGGTCAGCAGGGCGAAGGCGGCCCCGTAGACGCCGGCAAAATAGCCAAGCCGGGCAGGCAGGATGCGCACCGGCTCAACCGGGACATAACCGGATGCGGCCTGCAGGATTTTTTCGACCGCGGGCATGAACAGGTCGCTGCTGCGCATCACCCCGCCGCTGAGCACGATCATCTCCGGGTAGAAAAGCATCAGGATGTTGAAGATGCCCAGGGCTAATCCGTTGGCGGCGTCGGAGATCACCTGCGATGCGAGCGGATCGCCCTGCCGGGCTGCTTCGGCGACCAGGCGGGCGTCCACAGCCTCAATCGATCCGCCGGCAAGCCCGAGCAGCAAATTTCCGGATTCGGGCGATGCCGTGAGCCGCTGGCGGGCGGACCGGCCGATCGCCGTGCCGCTGCACAGGCTTTCCAGGCAGCCGCGCCCGCCGCAGTAGCATTCCGGGCCAGAAGGGTCGACGACCATGTGCCCGCCTTCCGGATGAAAGCCCTGCGCGCCGCGCACGACCTGCCCGGCGTGGATGAACGCTGTGCCGACCCCGGTGCCGACGGTGACGGCGTAGAGCCGGCGGACCGGCGGATCGTCCGGATGGAGCGGGCGGGCGGCGCCCTGCCAGTATTCGCCCAACGCGGCCGCGTCGGCGTCGTTTTCCAGCGAGACCGGGACCTTGAAGCGCTCCTGCAGCGCAGCCACGATCGGCACATCCAGCCAGCCGGGCATCGTCAGCGGATTGAGCAGCAAGCCGCGATCGGTATCTGTCGGACCGGTCGAGCCGACCCCAATCCCCACCAGGCGGCGGTCCTGCAGCTCCGGTCGTTCGAGCAGCGCGGCGATCTGACTGGTGATCCGCTCCAAGCCAGCAGCCGGGCCTTCTTCAGCCCGGATTTCGGCTTCCCGCGAAGCGGTCAGCTCGCCGGAAGGTGTTAAAGCTCCCAGGCGGACGATCGTCGCCCCGAGGTCGATCCCGATGGCGATGTCGCCGGACTTAACCGACTGGATGGAGGTGCGCAGGAGCATGAGGCGGGCCGTCAGCCTTTCACCGCGCCGGCGGTCAGACCGCTGACGATATAGCGGGCGAAGAGCAGCGAGAGCAGCACCGGTGGGACGGCTGCGATCACACCGCCGGCCATCATCCCGCCGACGTCGACCACGTAGCGCCCGGCGAACTCGGCGATCGCGACCGGGACGGTCTTCGCGGCGACCGTGCTGGTGAGGAGCAGCGCAAAGAAGAACTCGTCCCAGGCGGTGAGGAAGACGAACAGCGCGGTGGAGACCAGTCCGGGTGTGGAAATCGGCAGGATGATCGAGAACAGGGTTCGGATGTGCGAAGCCCCGTCGATCCGGGCGGCGTCTTCCAGCTCGATTGGGATCGTGTCAAAGAAGGAGACCATCAGCCAGATCGCGAAAGGCAGGGCGAAGCTCAGGTAGGTCAGGATCAGCACCGGCGGCGTGTTGTAGAGCCCGATCTTGACCGCGATGATGTAGAGCGGGATGATCAGCGAGACCTCCGGGATCATCCGGGTGGCCATGATCCCGATCAGCACCCAGCCTCGGAAGCGGACACGCATTCGCGAGAGCGAATAGGCTGCGAGAGACCCGATCGATAAACAAATGATCGTCACCGCAGTGGAGACGAGGAGCGAATTCCGCAAGGTGATCATGAAGGTCTTCGAGACTTCGGAAGCCGCCGTGCCGGGCGTCAGGATGCTGATGTAATTCTTCAGTGTCGGGTTCTGCGGGATCCAATGGATCGGGGTATTCAGCAGCTCGGCCCGGGTCGAGATCGAGGAGATCACCAGCCAGGCGATCGGCATATAGATGAAAAGCAGGACCGGGATGGTGAGCAGAAAGAGCAGGGTGGGATTTCTGCCGCGGTTCATATGGCGCGGTCCTCCGGCCGGTACAGGAAGCGGATATACAGGATCGCCATCGCCAGGGTGAAAAATGAGATCAGGAAGGAGAGAGCCGCGCCGCGGCCGACATGACCGAAGCTGAACGTCTCGAGATAGGTCAGGAATGAGATCGTCGTCGTCCCGAAGGCCGGGCCACCGGCAGTGATGACATAGATAATATCAAAAACCCGAAATGCTTCCACAGTCCGGATCACCAGCGCGACCAGGATCGCCGAGCGGAGCAGCGGAAGGCGGATCTGGAAGAAGCGCTGCCAGGCGCTGGCGCCGTCCACCGCGGCGGCTTCTTCGAGCTCGGCCGGGAGCGTCGCCAGGGCAGCCTGCAGGATCAGGGCGATAAACGGGACGCTGTGCCAGATATCCGCCAGGATCACCAGGTTCATCGCGGTCTGAGGCCTGGTGAGAAACGGTATATAGTGGTTGATGAGCCCAAGCTGGGATAGCAGGCCGTTCGAGCGCGCCGTAGTCGGCGTTGTAAATCCAGCGCCACATCGTCCCATTGACAATCGTCGGCACCGCCCACGGGATGATCAGGCTGATCCGCAGGAACTGCCAGCCGAAGGGCTTGGATTGGATCAGCTGGGCGATCCCGAGCCCTAGTAGCAGCTCGACGCCGACCGAGACGAATGTGAAGTAGAGCGTGCGCTGGATGGTGGCCCAAAAGACCTTATCGGTCAGCAGGTCAATGTAGTTTTCGAGGCCGATAAATACGTTTTCAGCGGTCTTGCTCAGGCTGGCATCGAAAAAGCTCAGGTAAAGCGTGCTGAGGACCGGCTGCAGCGTAATGCCCAGGATGATGAGCAGCGCCGGCAGCACAAAAAAAAGACCAATCAGATTTTCTCGGCGGCTGAGGGACATAGAAGATCCAGGTTCTGTCGATCTGAAAATCGAATCGCGGACGAGAGGTAATGCCCGTCTGATGGTAAGTACCCTGAGGGCTCTGTAGAACCCTCAGGGTACGATTTGAAAAACCTATATCACTACTACTGCATCAGCTCAGTCCATTTCGCAGCCGCGTCATCCAGCGCTTGCTGCGGGCTCTTCGTCTTTGTCAGAGCTTCCTGCAGGGCGAGCTGGAGCGCCTTGGATGCCTCGGGGTAGAACGGCACTTTGGGGCGGACGTGCGAGAACGGGAACTGCATCTGGAACATCGGCACGGTCACTGCGGTGACCGGGCTGACAGCGGCAAGCGCTTCGCCGCCGGCGCCTGCGAAGCTGGTTTCCCAGATCGGGAGCATGTGAGCGGAATACTTTTCCTGGACGGGCTTAGAAGTCAGGTACTCGACGTACGCCCAGGCTGCATCCGGGAAGGCAGAAGTCGCGGCGACCGAGAAGCCCATCGAGCCGTCGATCGTGGCGCTTTCAACGCCGCCCGCGGCAAACGCGGGCATCAGGGCCATCTTGATCTGGCCGGTGACCTGCGACTGCTCGGTGTTGAAGTTGACCAGGTCGAACATGTAGTTCCAGTTCAACGCAAAGGCAGCCTTGCCCTGCGAGAAGACGTTGCGGACGTCTTCTTCGACATAGGAGATCGAGGAGGGGTTGGTGACGCCGTCGTCGATCGATTTGACCATCCACTCGAGAGTCTTGACGCCGGCTTCGTTATTGAAGACCGGGTTTCCGGCTTCATCGGCCATCATGCCGCCGTTGCCGTAAAGCAGCGTGACCCAGTCGCAGATCGCAGCTTCGTACTGGCCCCAGGACCAGACGATCGGGTACTCGACCAGGCCTTTTTCCTGGATCACCTTCGCCTGATCGACCAGCTCTTCCCAGGTCTTGGGAGGGGCAGCGATGCCGGCGTCTGCCAGGATTTTCTCGTTGTAGTAGAAGTATTTCTGGTCCAGCAGCCAGGGCATGCCGTACACTTGACCGTCCACGGTTGGGATTTCCCAGGCAGCTTCGAAGATGCCGTCGCGCATCTCCTGAGTGATCTTGTCGGTCGCGTTGAAGACGTAGCCCTTGTCGGCGAACTCGGCGTACCAGATGTCGTCGACCAGGAAGACGTCGTAGGCTGGCGGCGTGGAGGCCATCGCGGTCGTGATCTTGTCATGCAGCGCGTCGTAGGCCACATAATCGATCAGGACTTCGACGTCCGGGTGTTGGGTGTTGAACTCGGCGACGATCGAATTCATCTCGTCTACCGTCGGTCCAGCCTGCTCCATCGTCAGCACATGGACGGTGGCTTTCTCGGCGGGCGCTGGCGGTTCCGTCTCGACTGGCGCGGGCGCTTCCGTGGCGGCAGGCGCAGGCGCTTCGGTGGCAGCGGGTGCGACAGGCGCAGGCGCTTCGGTGGCGGCCGGAGCGGGCGCTTCGGTCGCCGGAGCCGGGGTGGCTGCCGGGGCGCACGCAGCCAAGACCATGCTCAGGACTGCCAGGATCGAAATCAATCTTATTGTTGCTTTCATATTTTCTCCTCCGTACAACTGGTTGAAATTGGGTCGTGCATCTATCAATAACTGTAACCCCCAAGGTTCAGCATCAAACTGGGCACCAATGATGCCAGCAAGCCTGCAAGGATAAAGAGCAGAAGTAAAATAATTGGCAGGCTCAAACAACAACAGCAGCACCTCATAGGCTATCTACTTCTATCAGAATGCACAAAACGTCCTTGAAGAACTGGGAGAGGCTCGTTATCACTGTTTTGGCTATCATCCATCCTAATGATGTAACGCATACCAGGTCTTATTATACTGGTATCAGAGCGAAAAACAAAGATCAGGTCGATGTCAAGGATTCTGGAGATGATCGAGCCAATGGATATTTTCCCAATTACTAATCTCGATAATGAATAATCCCGAAGGAACCAAAAAATCCTTCGGGATTTTCGCTCTGCTCAAGCAGATTTATTGAGAATCCCGGACCTCATTTTTCTGGGGGGAAGCAGCCAGCGGAGGACCAGATGCCTCTAAGAATCTGTCTGCGTCCATCACTTCAAATATCTGCATCAAGCGCGCGACGAGACCGGTCCAGCCCGTCTGATGGCTTGCGCCCAATCCGGCGCCGTTGTCGCCGTGGAAGTACTCGTAGAACAGGATGTTGTCCTTCCAATGCGGGTCAGATTGGAACTTTTCAGCTCCTCCAAAAACCGGACGACGGCCGTGCTCATCGCGCAGGAATATCTTTGCCAGGCGGTCCGAAATTTCTTTGCTGACCTCGAACAGATTCATCCAATTCCCGGATCCGGTGGGGCACTCGACCTTGAAGTCGTCGCCGTAGTAGCGGTAATACTGGAGCAAGGCGCGGATGATCAGCGTGTTTACCGGGAGCCAGATCGGGCCGCGCCAGTTCGAGTTTCCACCAAACATCCCGGTGTCCGATTCGGCTGGCAGGTACTGGACTTTAAATTCCTGGTCGCCGCTTTTGAACACGTAGGGATGATCCAGGTGATAGCGCGAGAGCGATCGAATCCCATAAGGGCTGAGGAAGCGTTCTTCGTCCAGCATTCGGACCAGGATGCGGCGCAATTTGTCTTCATTGAGCGCTGAGAGCAGCAGCCTGCCCTGATATCCGGGCTTGCTCGGCGGCTGGATATTCGCCAGCAGGTCGGGGTGTTTGTTGAAACGGCGCTGCAGTCGCTCGATGACATCGGGCATTCCAGCGATTGTTGCCCGATTGACGACCATCGTCACGCAGAGCGGCAGCAGTCCGACCATCGAATTCACCTTCAAGCGGGTGGCGCTGCCATCGGGCAAGACCAGCACGTCGTAGAAGAAACCAGCTTCTTCATCCCACAGCTCGTCCTGGTTGTCGCCGATCCGGTCCATCGAGCCGGCGATCCACATGAAATGCTCGACGAATTTAAGCACCAGGCTCTCATAGATCGGGTCGTGCACGGCCAGCTCGATGGCGATATCGAGCATGTTGAGGCAGTACATCGCCATCCAGGCCGTGCCGTCCGCCTGCTCGAGCCGGCCGCCGGTCGGGAGCTGGGAGCTGCGGTCGAAGACTCCGATATTATCCAGGCCGAGGAAGCCGCCTTCGAAGACGTTCTTGCCAAGCGGGTCCTTGCGGTTGACCCACCAGTTGAAGTTCAGCAGCAGCTTCTGGAAGATCTCTTCCAGGAATTTGAGATCGCCTTTGCCGGTGATGCGCTTCTCGAGGTCGTAGGCGAATATGGTCGCCCAGGCGTGGACGGGCGGGTTCACATCTCCGAAGTTCCATTCATAGGCGGGGATCTGACCGTTAGGGTGAAGGTAGACCTCTTTGAGCATCAGCTGGAGCTGCTGCTTGGCGAACGCCGAGTCGGCGATCGTCAGCGCCAGGGTGTGGAACGCCAGGTCCCAGGCTGCATACCAGGGGTATTCCCATTTGTCCGGCATCGAGATGATGTCGTCGTTGTTCATGTGGTACCAATGCATGTTTCGGGTGATGCGGCTGGCTTTGAAAAGCGGATGGGATTCGTGCTCCTCCAGCCAGCGGTCGACGTCGAAGTAGTAATACTGCTTGGTCCACAGCATCCCTGCCAGGGCCTGACGCATCACCTGTGCCTCGTCCGCGCTGAGCGAGCTGGGCGTCTTGGAGGCGTAAAACTCGTCCGTTTCGGCTTTGCGCTGCTCGAAGACTTCGATGAAACGCGCTCCGAACGGGTTCCCATTTCCAGCGTAGGCTGTTTTCAGGGAGGCCGGCGCCACATCGCTCAGGCGCAACCGAATGACGGCCGATCCTCCTGCGGGGATCTGGACCTGGTAGCTGGCAGCCGCCTTGGTCCCGACCTGGGCGGGGTTGACGGCTCCGGTCTGTCCGCCGACAACAAAATTGTTGATCCCATCCTTCACATAGGGGGTGGGGTTTGGATTCCCAAAGAGCCGTTCCTGGTTGGTCTCGTTTTCCGTGAAAAGCAGCGCCGGGGACGCTTCGCAGTAGAGGTAGCGCTCTCCCAGCTCGGGGTGAGACGCCGCGATCGCCTGAAATTCCTTGTTGGCTTTTACCTGGCTTAACCCTGGTTTTTGGGTAAAGGGGTACCCGTCCCAGGTATTGCGGAACCACAACGTTGGCAAGATATGCAAGGGAGCCGTTTCAGGGCCGCGATTCCAGGCGGTGATCTGGATCAGAATGTCTTCAGGGGTTTCTTTGGCATATTCGACGAAGACATCGAAGTAGCGGTCCTGGTCAAAAACACCGGTGTCGAGCAGCTCGTATTCCATCTCCTGGCGCGACCGGGAGCGGTTGGTTTTTACAAGGTCCTCATACGGGTAGGCGGACTGCGGGTACTTGTAAAGGTATTTCATGTAGGAATGGGTGGGCGAGCTGTCCAGGTAGAAATAGTATTCCTTGACATCTTCACCGTGGTTGGCTTCGCTGTTCGCAAGGCCGAACAACCGCTCTTTAAGGATCGGGTCGGCGCCGTTCCACAAGGCCAGGGCAAAGCACAGGCGCGCTTTCTCGTCGGAGAAACCCGCCAGGCCGTCCTCTCCCCAGCGGTAGGCGCGCGAGCGGGCCTGGTCATGGGTGAAATAGCTCCAGGCGTCGCCGTTTGGGCTGTAGTCCTCGCGCACCGTCCCCCACTGCCGCTCGCTCAGATAGGGTCCCCATTTCTTCCAGGGAACGCCGTTCTGGTTTGCATCTTCAAGCCTGCTGCGTTCTATATCTGTCATTCTCTCTCCAAAATCAGGTCTGTAAGCTGGCACTTGACTGTTTAATAACGATTGAACTGAAAGGAAATCAATCCTTCCAGTCCAACTTTCCCATGGTGAAAACCGATCTTGGTGAAAACACCCAAATCGGAAGGGCTCAGCCGAAATCTTCCATCAACGCCATCGGCACGACTGCCGCTCCGACGATCCCGGGACCGGTGTGGACCCCAAGCACAGGGGAGATGCGCAGCACTTCCAGCTTGCCAACGTTGAGCCGGCTTTTGATCAGGCCTGCAAGCGCCTGGGCATTTTCTGCAAACTGACCGTGCATCACCGAGACCCAGACTGCGGTCTGGTCATATTCCTTTGCCAGGTGATCGGTGAGATTTTCCAGCGATTTTGCGATCGTGCGAGCCTTGCCGATCGTGCTGTATTTTCCATCCGTCCTATCAACCCGTATGATCGGCTTGATGTGCAGGACCGATCCAGCCAGGGCCTGGACGCGTCCGATCCGGCCGCCCTTAGCCAGATAGGCCAGCGTATCGAGCGTGTATGCGACCTCAGTTTTGGCGCGCAATTTTTCCAATCGGTCGAAGATCGCTTGTTTTCCAAGACCCAGGTCGGCCATCCGCTTCGCCGCGAGGACCTGGAAACGCTCCCCGCCGGAGAGGGTCATGCTGTCGATGATGTCCACAATCGCCCCGACCGCCTGGCTTGCGCCGAGCCGAGCAGAATCGATCGTGCCGCTCAACCCGGAGGAGATATGGATGGAGAGGATTTCTTCATTCATCTCTGACAACTTCTGGTAGATCCTGAGGAAAATTTCTGCCGAAGGCTGGGCAGTAGTCGGGATGATCGGCCAGAGCGATTTCAGCCGGCTGTAAAAATCGTCCGGGGTGATCTCAAGAGAGCTGATCGCTTGATCTGGGAAATGAATAAACAGCGGCGCAACGATGATCCCCAGCTCTTCAACCTCCTGGGTGGTAAGGTCGGCTGCACAATCCGTAACAATTTTCATCTATCTTCTCCTGGCGAGCTGCGGTTTAATTTTAGATTAATCATCTAAATTCTATGACATTTCTGAACTTTATGGTTAAGAATCTGGTGAATATAGGCATCCTGTTATCGATCCAATCGATGGCAGCGCTTCTCGGTACTGATAGAATGAGTTATATCTGTAATACACACCCGTCCTTTAAAAATATCCGCCCCTTATCAGGATCGATGCGTGCTCGACGGTTGCAAAGCGATAGAATTGTGGCTATAATACCGAAGGCAAAAAATCAAAGGCAGCGGGCGGCAATCATATCAGTCCAGGTTCATCTCAGTCAGGTCGCATCATCAGCCAGCAGAACTGTCAAATCAAAGGGAAAAAAGGCATGACGCAGAGCACAGAGCAGGGAAGCCGGCTCGCGGTCGCGTTCGATATCGGCGGCTCCACAACGCGGGTTGGGGTCGTATCAGCCTTCGGAGAGGTCCTGGCAGTCGAGCGCAGCCCGACCGACGTCGAAAAGGTCGGCCGGACGGTCTTTCTGGAGCTTTTTTTGAGTCCGTCGGCCGGATGGTGGGGCGGATCGAAGCCAGACCGGCCGGGATCGGCGGCACCGTCCTGGGTTGGACCGACGAGCGACGCAGCGGGCCCTTCCTGTGCTGGAACGCCCCTCAGCTGCATGGGCTGGACCTGAGGCGGATGCTGGTGGAGCGGTTCGGGCTGCCTGTAGCATTGATCGACGATTCGAACGCGCACCTCCTGGCAGAATATACCTATGGAAGCGGGCGCGGCTGCAGGCGGTTCATGAACCTGGCGATGGGCACCGGGCTTTCGGCGGCGGTGATGATCGACGGAAAGCCGCTCCAGTTCACCGGCGGGTGCGCCGGCGATACCGGTCATTTGATCCTTCGGCCGGGCGGTCCGTCCTGCTCGGCGGGATGCAAGGGCTGCGGCGAGGCGCTGATCGGGGTGGAAGGGATCGAGCGACTGGCGGTTCAGGCTTTTGGAGAACCGACAAGCGCACGCAAAGTGATCGAGCTGGCACGGCAGGGTGAAGACCCGCGCGCTTTGAATGTGATCACTGAGATCGGCGGGTACGTGGGCGAGCTGCTCGCCTCACTCTCGCATATCTTCCTGCCGGAGCGGATTTCGCTCAGCGGCGGGACCGCAAACGCCGGACCCGTGCTGCTCCGAGCCGCCCGCGAGCGCTTCGAGTTCCTGGTCGGCGACTACCACCGCAATTACGCCAGCTCGGCGGGGGATTACTACCGCGGAGTCGAGATCGTGCTGGCGGGTTTCCGAGGCGAAAGCGGGATGATCGGATCGGCAGTCAATCTTTTCTCAACCTTAGAAAATCCAAATTCAATTAGCGGAGCAGGACCGTCATGAGTTATCCAAGCGAAAGCTACCACGAAATCATCTCACAGAAAGCGGCCTGGGAAGAAGCCGTCCAGGTGACAGGGTGGATAAAGCCGCAGATCACCGATTTTTTCGACATCCTCAAGCCTTCCGAGGTCTTCTTCATCGGCTGCACCTCGCCCTATTACCTCGGAATCGCCGCCTCGGCAGCCTGGCGGATCGAGACCGGGCTCCCGGTCCGCTCGATCCCCAGCTCGGACTTTGCGTCGTATCCCGGGCTGTACGATTCGGGCCCGATGGGCAGGCCGGTGATGATCGCTCTCTCCCGCTCCGGCCGGACGACCGAGACGATCTGGGCGGCGGAGGAGTTCGTCCGGCGCTACCCGGGCCGGATGGCGCTGATCGGCTGCAACCCCGAAGGCGCGCTGGCGGAAATGGCGGACCTGAAGGTCATCCTGCCGGCCTCGGCTGAAAAAACCATCCCGCAGACCCGCTCGTTCAGCTCGATGTACCTGGCTGCGCTGCTGATGGCGGGAATCTATTCTGGAAACATCGACCGGACCGCGGAGCTGGAGCGAGCGCCTGAGCTCGTCGATCAGGTCCTGCAAGCCGGCGCGGCGGCAGCCAGCCTCCTGAGCGAAGGGAAAAAATACCGCAACGTCTTTATTTTGGGGAGCGGTCCGCTGTACGGGATGGCGCTGGAGATCGGGCTGAAATGCATGGAGATGTCGGCGACCGAGGCATTCAGCTACCATTTCCTGGAATCGCGCCACGGGCCGCGGGCATTGATCGACGAGAACACGCTGGTCATCGGGCTGTACAGCCGCGGCGGGCTGCACTATGAAGCCCAATTAATGGAGGAATACACGCTGCGGCATAAGGCGACGACGCTGGCCATCGTGCCGGAAGCCGGTTGGGAGACCGGGCAGGTGAGCGCGACCGCGGCAGTGGGCTGCCCCTGGCCGGACGAGACGATTGGACTGGCTTACCTGCCGGTCGGGCAGCTGATCGCCCATGCCCTGGCGGTATCCAAAGGGCTTGACCCGGATAGCGCCCGGTTCCATTCCACCTTTGTCGAGATCGAGAGGTTCTAATTGACAATCCCAGCGAAAGACGCCTCGCCACAGGAAGTGCTTGCTTACGTCGGGCGGATGATGTTCGAGCGGCGGCTGACCGACTTCGCGGGCGGGAACATCAGCATGCGCGTGGACGACAGGATATATATCTCGCCGCGCTACAGCGGCGCCCGCCAGCACTGGGACATCGACCCCGGGACGATCGTCTCCGGGGAGATCGCGACCGACGAGGTCTTAGAACATCCAGGTTTTTCCCGGGAAGGCAAGGCGCACCTGTACGTTTACCGCGCCTATCCCGAGGCGAGAGGGATCGTGCACGGCCACCCATTTTATGTCCTGCCTTTCGCGGCGGCAGGCCGGGCGATCGACCCGGTGCTGGAGGATACCGACAAATTCGGGCAGATCAAGCCGGTGGATTTCGCCCCGGCGCATTCCCAGGATCTGGCTGACCATATCGTCGCCGGGCTGGCAGACCAGCGTGAGCGGATCAGCAAGCACGCCGCCGCGCTGCTGCTCCCCCGCCACGGGATCTTCGTCGTCTCGAAGGACATCTTTTCGGCGCTGGATGCGACCGAGCGGATCAACTGGAACTGCTGGTGCCTGCTGGCGCAGAAGATGCTGCCGTAGGCTGGAACGGTCGATTAAGAAAAAACAGCAAACCCCGCTCTAATTATCCTGCGGGGCTTGCTTGCGTTGTTCCCTGCAAACGTTCCGGCTAGACGTTTGCAGGGCATTGATGAAGATTGCTCGCATGATTAATAACACTTCTCCTTGATAATCGATGCGAAACTAAAAATTTTGCGTCAACTTTTGGCAGAAGAGACTTCAGAAACGGCTGCTAAGCCTGCCATCCGAAGGGAGGGTCGAGTTTCGTTGACTCTCTAGCCTGCGAAGGCAGGCCTGGCAATCGTTTCAGCGGTTTCCATCGCCGGAAAACGACTTCAGTCGTCCTCTCTAAGAAAAAGCCTCCCAAACACACACCCAGTCGACCTCCGGCGAATCCGAACGAATCCAGCGGAAGACGGACATTGCTGATATTCACCAAATTTTTAACATTTATCCTTTGGGCTTCAGGTATACTCCTAATTATGATCAAAAAGATAAGATTCTTCGCTTTATTTGCATTTTTACTGGCGGGGCTCTCTGCCGCCGTTTTCATGCGTGTACACGCCCAACCGGAGACTGACTGCTACCTGCCGGTCGTCAAGAGCGGACCAGCGATCCCACCCCCGGACGAAGCCTCGGCGCGGATCAGCGTCCCACCCGGCTTTACGATCCGGATCTTCGCCCAGGGTCTCTCGGGTAAGCCGCGGCTTCATGGCAATCGGCCCAGACGGGCAGCTCTACATCAGCCTGTTCATGGAAGGTAAGATCGCCCGGCTGCCCGACCTGAACAAAGATGGGCTATCCGACGGTACCGAGATCGCCGCCAGCGGGCTGAATTATCCGCACGGGATCGAGTTCAGGGACGGCTGGCTTTACGTAGCCGAAGGGGACCGGATCGAGCGCCTGGCCGACCAGGACCTGGACGGCGTTTATGAGACGAAGGAGCTGCTGACCACGAACATCCCCGGACTGGGAGGCCATTCGACCCGGACGGTGCACTTCGGTCCGGATGGGAAGATGTATGTGAGCGCCGGATCGACCTCTAACATCACGCCAGAGACCGACCCGCGCCGGGCGGCGATCCTGCGCTTCAACCCGGACGGCACGATCCCGGACGACAACCCGTTTTATAACGACCCGGTCATCAGCAAGCAGCCGCTGTACGCCTGGGGGCTGCGCAACTCGGTCGATTTCCTGTGGATCTCGGGCGGGCAGCTGTGGGCGAACCACAACGGCAGCGATGGGCTGGGCGACGACCTGCCGCCGGAGGAAGCGGTGATCCCGGTGCAGGGGAACGCCTCGCACGGCTGGCCGTACTGCTACACGCCCGGATTGGGCGTGACGAGCGGGCCGGAGGTGCGGGATATGCGGGTGGCGCTACCAGCCGGGTTCAGCTGCGACCAGGCCGTCCCGGCGATCTTCACCGATCCCGGCCCACTCCGCGCCGCTGGGGATGGCGCTGGCGGAATCAGGGAACTTCCCGGTCGGCTATCAAAACAGCCTGTACCAGGCGCTGCACGGATCCTGGAACATCTGGAAACATCCGCGACTGCAAGGTGGAGCGGGTGATCCTCTCCGGCGGGATGCCGATCAGCAGCGAGACGTTCGCGAGCGGCTGGCGCGCCCCCGGGCTGCCCTGCGGTGACTCTGCGACATGGGGCCGCCCGGCGGACGTGATCTTCGGCCCTCAGGGCGAGATGTACATCTCGGACGACCACGGAAACCGGGTTTATCGGGTGGTTAACGCCAATTAGTCCGGCTTGCCTTTCGGGCTATCTGCGCACTACCGGCAAGAAGATGCTCGATCCGGATGAGCGGACGTCGGGCTCATTCCAGCCGTGGAAGGGCATGTGGAACCAGCGACTGTTTGGCATGAAAGGATTGGTTAATGGCTGGTAGCCCCAGCGAATACGCCAGTGGGACTGGTTTATGATCGGGTCAAAGGATAGATGAAAACCCGAATCACCAGGGGGCTCGGTTTCAGTAAAGTGAGCGGTTTTCCAAACCCCATAACCGTCAAAGGGCAGACCATATGGTTTAGCCTCGACCTGCAACTTCACCGAATCGCGACCAAAGGGGCTGTATCTGCGGAGATGGGCGATGAAGAAGGTCTTATCTTTGGAGGCGCCCAGATGCGGCAGCGGATTGCCATCAAAATCGGTCTGGTGCGGGTGCATGGAAACACCGCGCCCCCCACCACCAAAATACAGAAGGATGCGGCCTTCTTCTGAAAAAGCCCCGGTATATTTCGGCACCCCGACCAGGATATCAGCAAATCCGTCGCCGTTGACGTCGCCTGCGGTGGCGACGGAGCGCCCGTACCAGGCGCGGACCTGCTCACCTCGTCCTCGCCAGACATATGTGCCGGACCCCAACCCAAGACCTGACCCCAGGTAGACCCTGGCGGTCCCTTCATCGCTGACACCGGCGCTATCAAACGGGGCGCCGATGATCACGTCGGCGTAGCCGTCGCCGTTCACATCGCCGGCGGAGGCGACCGAGTAGCCATAGTAGGTCGTATCCTCACCTGATTCGCGCGACCAGCTGCCTGCGTTCGTCACTCCGCTCGGGGAGCCGCGAAAGACCCAGACCTTGCCTTCGCTGGAAATGCCGGGGTCATCGCTGTAATACGGCGCGCCGACGATCACTTCGCTGAGCCCGTCGCCGTTCACGTCGCCGGCAGAGGCGACCGAGAAGCCCATCTGGGCGTTGAAATTGTTCGAATTCGGCATGCCAGCTGGGCGTCCAGCTCAAACCGGAGCGGCTGCCCAGGTAGACCTCCGCCCGCCCTTCGCTGTAGTTGGTATCATCCTCGAAACCGGGGATGCCTACGACCACATCGCTGCAGCCGTCCCCGTTCACGTCACCGGCGGAAGCGACAGAGAAGCCGAGATGATCCTGCTCGTCTTCGCCGATCGCATACCAGTCCCAAAAATGATCGATCGCACCGGCGGCAGCCGCGCCGAAATAGACAAACGCCCCGCCTTTCTGCTCCCCATCAAAATCCCAATCGAGATCGGGCGCGCCGACGATCAGATCTGCGAAAGCCGTCGCAGTTCACATCGCCAGCGCCAGCAGCAGCAGTCCCAAAGTGAGCGCCGGTCATTGCCGCATCCGCCTTCCAGAAAGGCGCCTCATTCAAGAAATTCGGGGTGCCGCGATAGACGAAGATTGCGCCCTCCTGATCATGCGTGGAGGTCCAGTTCGGAGAGCCGACGATGATGTCGTCGTATCCATCCCGGTTGACGTCGCCGGCGGAGGCTACGGAGGCGCCAAAGTGGGCATAATCCATGTTGGAAGGCTTGGACCAGGCGGGATCGGAGACAGGTCCGTCCTCCGAACCGCGGTAGATCCAAACCATGCCTTCATCGATCTTCCCGAAGTCGTAGAGCGGAGCGCTGGCGACGATGTCCGAGTAGCCGTCACCATTGAAGTCCCCGGCGGAAGCCACAGAGGCGCCAAAATCCGCATCTTCCTGGTTGCTTCGCTTGGGAAAGCCGATCTCCTCCGACGGGCCGTCTGGCCCGCCGTGATAGACGTAGGCGGCGCCGGTATCTCCATCGATCCCTGGAGCCCCGACGATGATATCCGAAAAGCCGTCCCCGTTCACGTCGCCGGCGGTCGAAACGGAATAACCGAACAACCCAGCCGCTTCGCTACCAGTATCATCCCACTTGCTGGTGCCGCGCATCCCGTCCGCCGAGCCGTACCAGAGCAGCGCCCGGCCTTCGACGCCCGAGCCGGCGTTGTAGCCCGGCGCGCCGGCGACGACGTCGGCATAACCATCGCCGTTGACGTCGCCGGCCGTGAAGACCGATCTGCCAAGCTGAGCTAAAGTCTGCCCTCCTTCGTAGACGATATCGGCGGTCATCGACACACCCCCACCAGAACCCAGGAAGACCCAGGCTGCGCCTTCGCTGGACTGTCCATTGGTATATTGGGGTGAGCCGATGACGACGTCGGCAAAGCCGTCGCCGTTTATGTCGCCGGCGGGAGAGACCGAAGCGCCGAAAAATGCAGAGGCGCTTTCGCTGTCTCTGTACCAGTCGGCGTTCCCAGGCGTCCCGTCAACAGCACCGTTCACAATGCCGTCCATGCCGTACCAGATGAAGGCCGCGCCTTCCTCGGCAGCGCCGTCGTCGTAGCCTTCGGAGCCGACCAGGATATCTGCATAACCGTCGCCGTTCACGTCCCCGGCAGTCGAGACCGAGCTGCCCAGATGGGCAAGCTGCTGATCGGCTTCGGCCTGCCAGGCGGCGACATCGGCTATTCCCAGTACATACCCATAAAAGACATAGGCTCGACCTTCTTCATGATGGTCGTGCGTGTATCCCGGCGCTCCGACGATCACGTCGGAGAAGCCGTCGCCGTTGACATCGCCGGCAAAGGCGAGCGAAGCCCCAAAATGAGCGTTTGCCTGGTCATCGAAGTTCAAGAAAGTATATTCTGTAAGAGAACCGGTCGCAACACCGTGAAAAAGCACGGCCTGCCCGCTGTCGGTTTTTTCACCCCAGTCGATATCCGGCATTCCGAGCAGGACATCCCCACAGCCGTCCGCATTGACGTCACCCGCAGCCGCAACGGCCAGCCCTAAGTGGGCATTCATGGTTGAGTAGGTTCTCCCCCACCCAATTTCTGTCTGCAGACCCGAGACAGAGCCGTAGAACAAGAACGCTTTGCCGCTTTCAGCCGCGCCGCCGTCGTAGTAAGGCGCTCCGACGATCACATCGGAATACGAATCGCAATTCACATCACCTGCTCCGGCAACCTGGAAACCAAACATCGAGTCTGCCTGGTCTCCAGCAAAGTCCCAATCCGGCGCTGCGGATATGGATGTGATCCGCAGGGCAGCCTGGACGGGGAATTGAGCCGCCGCAGCGTCGATCAGGACGGCAAATCCCCCCTCGACCGGCTCAAGCCAGGCCGGAAGAGGAGTGCCGAGGGCGTCAAACGCCTGCAGCCCGCCGCAGCGCAGCCCGCCCGCCTCTTCCTGCGTCCGGAATTCCAGACCTGTTGGCTTTTCGGCGGCAGCCTCAGCTTCGGATGGCCACTCGGCGCTCAAATCGCCGGTTACCGCCAGCTCCAAACGCATCAGGGCTGGTTTCAACGGATTGGGGAGCGCTCAAGGTGAAGCCGTGGACCACACCCTCAGCCGTGTTGGTGAAACTTTCGACCGGAGAGGTCACAAGGCCTGCATCTGGGCCAGAGCGCTGGTAGTCAACCCGGTTATCACTGACAGAAAGGGAAGCAGACGGGAGCGGCAGATCAGAACCCCAACCCGTCAACTCTACGCTCCACTGCCAGGGCAGGACGCCTTTATCAAACCGGCGCGGGATAACGGTAACGCCATCCGGGGTGTAATACAGGCGCAGATCCTGGCGGCGGTTAGGGGACTGGTATGCCGAGGCCACCCCGGGTAAGTAGGTCTCTTCGACCCAGCTGATCTGGTATTCGGAGGCTGCCAGGTCTGAAGAAACCTGCTCCCACCAGCCGGAGGGGAGGTTCTGCCTCGTTCGGATGAGAGGCGGTATTCTCCGGGATTGATTGCGGGGTGGGAAGGGCTGGAATCTGCGAAGCAAAGGCAGGCGCAGGTGAGAAAGCTGGAGGGCTGAAGCCCAGCCAGGAGGCGAAGACCAGGACGAGGAGTCTGGACAGGAAGTACCTGGAACGCATCGATGCCCTCCTTCGGGTAATCACCCGACAAAGTTCTGGCAGACCAAAATGATCGAATTTTCGCTATTCTAACACAAAGGGGAAAATCTCCCCTGCAGCTCAGCGGTAGCCGAGGATATTTAATCCCCCATCCATATCGGCAATATAGACCTGCTCTCCGACGGCATCGATCCCCCAGGACAACCCGGGCGTGATCGTGAGGTCTTCGAGCACCGGGTGGAGCGGGTCCGAGATGTTGATTGCGCTGACATGGCTGTAATTCGCCGCAAAAATCCGCTCACCGACCAGCGCCAGATCATAGAAAGACGGCATCTCCTGCCAATTCAGCACAAGCCGGGGATCGGTCCGATCCTTGATGTCGATCACGCAAAGCCCGGTTTTCTGGTCGCCAATGAAGGCGTAGTCCCCCTTCACCACGATCGCAAATGCCACCTGGCACTGGCCGGTCGTGTCCACCTCGCCAACCTGGACGGGAGCAGCGGGGTTGGAGACATCGATCACATGGAGGGCGGAGAACTCCGCCCTCCGCCTCCTGTTTGATCTCAAGCATATCGGCGTAGAAAAGGGTTTCGCCATCGAGCGCGATCGCCTGGGAGTTGTTCTCCATCTTAAGCAGGCCGACCTGGACGGGCGCAAGCGGGTCGGAGATATCGACGACCCGCAGGCTGCGCCTCGCCTCGGGATCGCCGTCCTTCGGATCGTGCTCGGTCGTCGTCGCATAGGCCAGCGAGCCCTGCAGGACCACGCTGCTCCACTTGCGCGGCTCCTTCAAACCGCTCACCTGCTTGAAGGAATCGAGGTCGACGACCCGGAAACCCAGGTTGACGTCCGTCAAATAGGAATACGCGCCCTGGACGGCGAGCTTCCAGGAAGTGCGAACCGGCGCTCCCTTGACAAAGCTGGTCTCTGAATTGCCGTAGATAAGGTTCGCAGGATCGCTTACCTGAACGCTGCCTAACCCGATGAAATCACGGGTGACATAGGCGGTACCGCTGGAGACGGCTGTGTCAAAGGCGGAACCGCTCAAAGGCGCGTCCAGCGCTCCTACCAGCGCCGGAGCCTGCGGATTGGAGGCGTCGACCTGCAGGAGGCCCTGGTTCTGATTTGCCAGGATTACCCGTCCGTTTTGGACGGCGAGCTGTCTCTGCCCGGGAACGCCCTGGCTGAAAATGGTCAGCGGAACAGCTCCAAGCCGCTTTGGGTCCGCCGGATCGGAGACATCGAACGTGATCAACCCTTCCATCGAAGCGGTCAGGTAAGCCAGATCCACCTTCCACGACGATCCCGTCGGCGAAGATCGCAGGCTGGGAGGCGACTTTTTTCGGCGCAGCCGGGTCAGAGACATCCACCACCCACAGGCCCTCCATCCCGGCTGCGACCAGCGCGAACTGGTCCTTCAAAGCGATCCCGGCAGACATCTGCGGCAGGGCCAGCTCGCCCACCTGGCGCGGGTTGGCTGGGTCGGCGACATCGATCAGAACCAGCAATCCGTGCATGCTGACCACGCAGGCTGTATCGTCTTTGACTGCCACCGCCGCGGCGGGCGTCTTCAATTGAACCGTACCCAGGACTTCCGGTACGGTTGGATTGGAGATATCCGCAATCCACAGCCCCTGGGCGTTGTCGGCGATGTACAGCCGATCGCCGTCGATGACGACCGCCATCGCCCACTGGAATGCTTCGAGGGCGCCGACTTCATGCGGGTTCAGCGGATCGGAGATATCCAGGACGCGCAGGTTCCCCTTGCCAGCGGCAACATACAGGTACGGCTCGCGGACGGCGACCCCGCGCACAACGCCTGGGAAGCGGCTCGCTCTGCCCAACCAGCTTCATCTCGGATTGGTCCTGCAGGTCGGCGACAAGCAGGCGCGGCCCGCTGCCAAAATAGGCATACCGCCCGGAAACCGCGACTGCGTAGGTGTTCCCGCCGATCTGACCGAGCGGCTGGAAGCGCCCGCTGATCCCGACGCCGGGTGTGACTGTGGCCTGCATCCACTGGCTCAACTCCGCCTGCGCTCTCATCTTCTTCCGTCGGGGCAGGCGTGTTCGGCTGGCCGCTGCCTGGCTCGACCGTCTCAGTCGGCAGGCTGATCTGGTTTTGGGCTTGCTGGATCGTTTTGCAGCTGATCAGGACGATCAGGCCGATGAAGCCGATCAGCGATCGACGGATTAAAGAGCGGTGGTTTGGCATAGAAGGCTCCCAGGTTAAATGTCTTTATTACTCTACTCAGTGGTTTATCAGGGGCAGGAAAATGTAATCGTATGTTTTCGGGCCGAACCCGTGAGGACCGGGGTCCGACGGCTGGGTCGCATGGCAAACCGTGCAGGTATCCAGCGGTCCGCCATGCTGCTGCAGCTCGATGAATTTTATCCAATCATTGACCTGCCTGCTGGGCGCGATCGCATGCGGGCTGTCATGACAGCCTGCACAATACACCCCCCCATGATCTTTAGACATCCGGTAGAGCGCCTGATCCTGAGCATAGGCGGATCCGTGGCAGGCGATGTTATCGCAGCGCGGCTCATTCAGCCAGGGGGTATTGTTCTGCGAGACCTGGTACATCGTCCCATGGCAGTCCACGCAGTAGATCTCGTAGGGAGAGGAGGACATCACGTCCCGCAGGCATTGGGTCTGCTGGCCCGGGTGGCAGTTGTAGCAGCCGTCTAGTGAATCGGGCGATTCCCCATCGTGCTTTTCGTGCATCGCGTTCGACAGGCTGGGGAGTCCAGCAACGCCCGGCGCGCTCAGAGCGTTGGAGGAATGGCACTCGGCGCAAAGCACCGGCCGGCGGCCCATCAGCGGACCTTCGTGACCGGGCGGGTATTCCTCCTGGTTTTCCTGGTCGTGCAGGGTCAGGATGTTGGTCTCGACCCTGCCGGTGGAGATGTCTTCGAGCATCCCGTCCGAATGGCAGGTTTCGCAGTGCATCTCCGTCGATACCGGGGCGACGACCGTGAGGCGGGCAAGCTCAGCCCCGCTCGCAGTCTCCCTGGCGACGACCGTGGCGAGCTGGTAAGGATAGGGATGGGTCAAATCGCTGTCCCGAAACTCGGTGAGCGGTATGCCGACCGCTTCAAAGTGATCTCCGGCTGCTTCCATCTCGCCGGACATCCCAAATCCGGCCAGGCCGACATCCTCGGGCAGGTCAACGCCGAACAGCTGCTGGTCGTAGTTCCAGAAGTTGGTTTTACCGACGGAGGTCTGATTATCTGCGAAGGAATACTCGACCGTAAGCCGGTGGTGATGACCTGGGGCGGGTCGCCCACCTGGATCACCTGCGCCCACAGGGTATTGTAAGGCGGCAGCACCGCCAGATCTTGAAAATCACGATTGTAGCAGTGCATGCCCAGGTCGTTCCAGGCGATGACAACAATTTGCGGATCTTCTGCGGGAGCCGGAGGGAGAGCTAACTCCTCTGCCTTCACGAGCTGGGAAAAGCTGGCAATCAACGCGCCTGCGACCAGGACGACCCCCAACAAAATGACATATTTTATAAGCGAACGTCGAAACATATGCCCTCCGTTTACCATCCGTAGTCTTAGTTGGCTCAAACCGAGGGGCTGGGTTGACCCCTGGGTTGATCGTTCAGCCCGACTGCCTGCATTACTCCAATAAGGATTTTATGATAAATTGATCCGCGGTTTAGCCCTACCAAAGGCGAAAATCAATTCAAAATCATTTAAGATTTTATGATAGCAGAGTCAACCGAATAAACGCCGCAGCTTTCGCTGACCTGAAAGCCAGCTGCCAGATTGGGAAAACCGGGAAACCCGGATAGATCACGGCCTATCCGAGTCGCCCGGAGACGATCCCGACTAGTCTTTGGTGAGCAGATACTCGTAGGCGCTCAGCGCTGCTTTGGCGCCTTCGCCGACCGCGATCAGCACCTGCTCGGCAAATCCGCTGGCGACGTCGCCCGCTGCAAAAACGCCGGGAACGCTCGTACGGCAGCTGCAGTCGACAATGATACGGCCCTCGGGATCCAGCGCAACCAGGTCGGCGACCATCTGCGAGTTCGGGACGAGCGCCATCTCGACAAAGATCGCGTCCGCAGCCAGCTCCTGGGTGGCGCCGCTCGGGTCGCGCAGCACCGCGGCGCGGGCGTACTCGTCGCCCTTCACTTCGATGACCTGGTGGCCTTTCAGGATCGTCACGTTCGGCAAGGATTCCAGCTTCCTGCACATGGACGTGTCGGGCAGCGAATTCGCCGGGCAGACCATATATACCTTTTCGGCGATCGTCGCCAGCTCAGCTGCCGAGCGCAGCGCCAGCTCCTTGTCCCCGACGACCATCGTGGTCCGGTCGATAAACAGCGGGGCGTAGCTGAGGGCCGAGTAGCAGAGCCCTTTCATCATGAACTCTTTTTCACCAGGGACTTTCATCCGGGCCTGCTTGGTCCCGGTCGCGACGATGACCGCCCTGGTCTTCAATTCGCCCCCGCCGGCCGTCCGGACGACGTATCCGTCTCCATCCGGCTCTACATGGTCCACGGCTTCCAGATGGCGGGCATAATCTAGGTATTCCAGCTCGCTCTTGAATTTATTGACCACTTCCAGGCCGCGAATCACCTGGTAATCCTGGATCCAGGGCAGAGCCAGCTTCCACTGCGTCTTCCCTCCCAGGTCTTTTGATACCATCAGCACATTCAGGCGTTTTCGGATCGCATAAACCGTTGCTGTTAATCCTGCGGGTCCCCCGCCAAGGACAATGAGATCGTACATAGATGGCTCCTATCTATAAGTATCGCTGTGTGTTATTGGACTCGATTGTTAGCAATTAGCTGTTAGCTGTTAGCTGTTAGCTTTTAGCATTTAGCACCGTTGGAGGCATTCTGCCATACTCTTTTTTCATTCTTTCCAGTAGACTATACAGTCATGCTGTATCCAGATTTTTATTAATCATCTGGTCTTTATGGAATTGTTGTCGATCTTGATTTTTTGAATGAGGGCATTCAGCATCTTTCGGATCGAGATTAGCTCAAGAGAAATTCTTGAATAATTTGTTTCATCTAACCAACCTAAGTCTCTCGCCAGCATTAGCTCGTAATCAAGCTCGCTTGCCGAACCCATCGCGATCTTGAAAAAACGCAGCAGCTCGGCCTGGCTGTCTCGCCCGCATCCTTCGGCTATGTTGGCTGGGATCGAAATGGCACTTCGGCGGATCTGGTTGGTTAATCCATAAATCTCCGCCTTAGGAAAGGCCAGGCTGACTTTATATAGATCCAGGACGAGCTGATGGGATCGCTCCCATACTTTCAACTCCCTGAAGTCCTTCATGGCTTTATCCTGCCCAACCGTCGCACCTCGATCATCTTTTTTCAATCAATCCCTTTGTGTTAATCTCAGACTGTTCATAGCAACTGCCAACTGCTAACTACCAGACAAACCTTGCTAATTGCCAAATGCTAAAAGCTAGCCGCTATTCACCCGGCATCCCGATGAAGCCCTGCTCCATCATCGTCTCGGTCAGTTTTCGGGAGCGGGCGATGATCTTCAAAGCCATCTGGAATAGCTCGTCGTAGGTGTGGTCGACGCGCGCCAGGCCCTGTTCGATCGCCTTTGTGCCGACTGCGGCCGCTTCGCGCGGGAAGACCTCCCAATCGTCCATCGTGGGCAGGATGTGCCGCTCGCTGAGCCTGTCGCCGACGTGATCGGCAAGCGCCTGGGCTGCGGCGTAGCACATCTCGTCGGTGATCGTGCGGGCGCGTACGTCCAGCGTGCCGCGGAAGATGCCCGGAAAACCGAGCGAGTTGTTGACCTGGTTGTCGAAATCGGAGCGCCCGGTCGCGACAACTGCCGCACCGGCCTCCTTGGCTTCCCAGGGCCAGATCTCGGGCACCGGGTTGGCGCAGGCGAACAGGATCGCGTCCTTCGCCATCGTCCGGACCCAGTCCGCCTCGATCACACCCGGACCGGAGCGAGAGAGCGCGATAACCACATCGGCGCCTTTCATTGCATCGGGGATCCCGCCTTCGCGGCCTTCGGCGTTGGTGATGTTGCACAACCGCCATTTGTCCACGTATTCGGCTTTGCGCATTTCCAGGTCTTTGCGGAACTTGCCCATGATGCCTTTGCTGTCGACCATGAAGCAGCGGCTCGGATCCACACCCCAACCGAAAATCAGCCGCGAGCAGGCCACATTTGAGGCGCCGCTCCCGATGAACGCGATCGAGACCTCCTCCTTCTTCTTGCCGACGACCTTCAAGGCGTTCATCAGCCCGGCCAGCGTGACGGTCGCGGTCCCCTGCTGATCGTCGTGCCAGATCGGGATTTCGGCTTTCTCGCGCAGCGTGTCGAGGATATAGAAGCATTTCGGGTTGGAGATGTCTTCCAGGTTCACGCCGCCCCAGCCCGGCTGCAGGTTGAGCACCAGGTTGATGATCGCGTCGGGGTCTTTCGTCCCGACCATGATCGCGACGCCGTCGATGCCGCCCAGGTACTTGTAGAGCAGGGCTTTGCCTTCCATCACCGGCATCCCGGCCTTTGGGCCGATATCCCCCAGGCCGAGGACGCGGGTCCCGTCGCTGACGACCGCGACCGTGTTCCACTTATTGGTGTATTCATACACCAGCTCGGGGTCCGCCTCGATCGCCCGGCAAGGCGCGGCTACCCCCGGCGTGTACCAGATGGCGAAGTCGTTAAAGTCGCGCACGCAGCATTTCAGCGCAGTCTCGACCTTCCCCCGGTAAAATGGGTGCAGCTTCATCGCGTCGGCCGACGGTTTTTTCGCCTTCGCCAGAAGCTCCTCTACAGAAATCGTTGGTTGTCCTGTCATGCTTTGGCCTCCTTGATCCTTGTGAGCAAAAAAAACCGCCTTTTCTACGCATCAGAAAAGGCGGAAGTACGAACTATTCGAAACAATCACCCGCATTCGAGGCTGCTGTTCCATAGGGATATTATATACAACCTGCAGACTTCTGTCAGCAGCAATTCGCCCTGCGCGGCATTTCCACCCCAACTCATAAACTCACCTCCTCGTGACAGGCAAATAAAGATACGCCTTTGGGTCTCCCGGAGCGCACTCGATCGCCCCGACGTCGCAGCCTTCATCCTGCGGCCGGGTGATCCCGCGCTGGTCAAACGCAGTACCGTCACATATCCCATTGTCATACGCCTGACCGCCTGCCAATGGCATGGTGTACCAGATCACCTCATCGGCGTCCTGCCACAGCCCCAATCCAGGGTCAACAACGTTCTGTCGGTCCCCATGCGTATTCAGGTTGCAGCTGCTGTCGCTGGCGATATTGTAACCATCCGAAGTGATCGGACCGTTGCAGGCATTATTCATTGAATGGATGATGGAGTTCTTTAGGGTCAGGCTGGTCCCTGGGTCGACGTAAATTGTCTCTCCGTGCTCATATGATCCAATTACCCGATTGTCGAGGAAGGTTCGAGAAGTTGATATTGACGGCGCCGGCTGCTAGCGATCGCGCCGCCTTCATCGAGTCGCTGCTGGATGCTTCATTGCCAATGAATATCCGGAATTGAGGATGTCGGTATACCCAAATCGTACCAATACCTCCTCCACTAATTATACAAATATCATTTAGCACTGAACTGTTCACAAGGGTCAGGGTCCCTAAATCATTGCTTGAAAATCCCGCCTCCACGTAATGGATGCGTTTCGTTGGCACTTATTCGAACTGTCAGTTTAGGATTGTGTTGCCTGCATTGTATACTCCGCCGCCTTCAGAGTTGCTGGTATTTCCAATGATGTGTGTTTGGGTGATATTGGCTGTTCCTGAAACGTACAGAGCCCCGCCATCATAAAAGGCCAAATTTTCCTCCAGGCTGGAGTCCTCCAAATCCAAACTGGAGTTCCGGTCAGGATACTTATCCCACCGCCGTTCGTCTCAGCCCAATTGTTTTTTATGCGCGCTTTTTGTGAACCTGTCACCGCAGCACCATCAAAAGCGAGCAGCGCGCCGCCGCGCCCGAACCGCAGAGCTCATCGCTCTATTGAGGTGGAAGCTGCTACCCGTTATGATCGTGACTGCATTTCCAGAGCGGAAGCAGACTGCCCCTCCCGCCCCGCTTTCATTACCGGCGAACTCGCTGTCAGTGATCGAGACCGGACCCATCGAGTAGATCGCCCCGCCGCAGTAAGCGAGATCGGTTGAGTTCTCCAGGAACTTGCTGTTATCGACGCGTTAATGTGCCCAGGTTGTAGACCGCTCCGCCGTCTTTCCCGCTTCCGAAGCCGTCGCGCAGGGTAATATTCAAGAGTACCAATTCAGCGCTGCTGTTTACGGTAAACAAACGGGTCGAATTCCCCCCGCTCAGCGAAATCCGCTCGCCGCCGTTGATCGTGATATTCGAGGATATGGGCTTCTGCCCGGTGAAAACGATCGTAAATGGGTCGGGCTCGCAGTCGAAGGTGACCGTCCCCCCTCCGCCGGCCTGGACGAGGCTCAGGGCAGCGTCGAACTCCGCCTCGCCGCAAGCCCCCGCGACGGCTGCCTCCAGCGGGCCGTGCTCCAGCGACCCGATATCGCAGGCCGCCCCGTAGGGGCGGGGATAGCCGCGCTGGTCGGTCGGGACCTCGCATTCGCTCTGCCCGCCGTCAATCGCCGGGCTGCCGGGCATCGGCATGGTGGTCCAGAGCGTGCCTTCGGTGTCCTGCCACATCCCGAGCTGGGGGTCGGTATTCGGATGGTCTCCGGGTTGGGCTCCCGAGACGCAGCTGCCGTCGCTGGCGATGTTGTAGCCCAGCGAGGCAACCGTCCCGTAGCAGACCGGAGACCCCGATTGGACGATGGAGTTCTTGAGGCTCAGGCTGGTCCCAGAATCGGCGTAAAATGTCTCTCCGTACTCGGCGGATCCATCTGCCCGATTGTCGAGGAAAGTGGAGAAGTTGAGGCTGACTTCCCCGTTTGCATAGATCGCCCCGCCAGATGCAGTCGGTCCATGGACTTTGTTGCCAATGAATGTTGAATTCAAAACCATCGCAGTTCCGTAAGCTAAATTCCTCCCCCAATTTCTAAAGCTGAATTATCAACTACGGAACTATTTTTCAGGATAAGTGATCCTGTTTCATTATAAATTCCTCCCCCTCCAAAATAAATCGAGGTGGCGAAAGTACGATTTCGAACCGATCAGGAATTATTGATCGTTGTGGTGCCTGCATTGAATAGTCCGCCCCCAACACCGCCTGTATTACGTAATGATGTTCGTGTGGGTAATGCTTGCGGTGCCGGCGATGTACAGCGCTCCACCTCCCATACCTCCCGCTACGGTGGAGTTATACATCCAGGCTGGAATTTTCCAGATCCAGGCTGGAGTTCGCCATAATATAGATCCCACCACCTTCTTGAACGGCATAATTCTCTTCGAAGACGCTGTCGCTGACGGTCACCGGCGGGCCGTCCCAGGCCATCAGCGCCCCGCCTTTCCCCTCGCCGCCGAGCGCCTGGTTGCGCAGAAAGGTGCTGCCGGAGATGTTTGTGACCGCGGCGCTCGCAGCGCGGGTAGACAGCCCCGCCGTTGTAGGCCTGATTGTCGGAAAACTCGCTGTCGATGATCGTAAGCGGGCCGTAGGAGACGATCGCCCCGCCGCTTTTGGCGAGATCGGAGGAGTTCTCGAGGAATTTGCTGTTTTCGACCGTCAGGATCCCCTCATTCCAGATTGCCCCGCCGTCTGCCCCGCTGCTGAAACCGTCGCGCAGGGTGATGTTTTGGAGGGCCAGCGAAGCGCCGCTGTTGACCTTGAACAGGCGGGTGGAATTCCCCCCGCTCAACGAAATCAGCCCGCCGCCGTTGATCGCAACATCCGTTATGATGTTCTTCATCACGGTTATGGTGATGGTAACCGGGTCGGGTCCGCAGCTGAAAGTGATCGTCCCCCCGCCGCTGCCCTGGACGGTTGTAAGGGCGCCGGTTAATCCCGCCTCATCGCACTGCTCGACCACGATATCCGAGGCTTTAGCCGAAGATGCCAGGAATGGATCAACGGCGGAAACCAGTACTATTGCGATAAAAACCCGCCAAAGCCGAAGCAGACTTCCTCTATTTTCCTTCATGGAACCCTCCCGCATTTTGGAACCGTCTTGCACATTGGTTATTTTCGTTTTTTGTTCTTGGCTCAAACCTTTAAGGCTCTGGAAACCTTTCAGGTTTTCTACACAGCTTATGCTCTACGGCATCGGATGGGCGGAGAAGAACTCCCAGATCAAGGCGGTCGCATCCGGCTCAGTGGTCGGCTCGCCGACCTCGGCGCTGACCGCCTCGCCGCCCGGCCAGGCGTGCTCGCCCCCGAGGATCTTGTAGAGCTCCACCGCCGCGCCTTCCTCGCACGAGCCGTACGTCCCGGTGGACGATCTCGCCGTCGGTCGTCTCCTGCGGCTCCGTCGAGCAGCCGTTCAGCTCGACCCAGTCGGCGATGCCCTGCTCGACCGAGATGAACTCCAATCCCGACGAGGTCACGACGCCTTCGTAGGGGTTCAGCCGGTCGTGCGTCGCCGTGGAAGTGGATCAGCGGCACCGGGCGGGCGGGATCGCAGGATTGGACGCCGGGCGCGGCGCCCACCGGCGCGATTGCGGCGATCCGGTCGGCCAGGTCGCAGGCCAGGCGGTAAGCCATGAACGCCCCGTTCGAAAAGCCGGTCGCATAGACCCGCTTCTGGTCGACGTTCAGCTCGGCGGAAAGCTGGTCGATCAGCGCCCGGGTGAAGCCGACGTCATCTGTTTTCTTCTGAGCTGCTTCCCCGCAGCACTTCCCGCCGTTCCAGCTCTGCCGGGCGCCGGTGCCGTTCGGGTAGGCAAGCAGGAAACCGGACTACATCGGACTGATCGCTGAAGCCGGTGATGCGGACCATCTCCTGGGCATCCAGGCTGATGCCGTGGTAGACCAGCACCAGGGCGGCGGGCTTTGCCGGGTCGTAGCCGGGCGGGACGTGGAGCAGGTAGCTGCGCGCTACCCCGCCGAAATCGATCGTCCGGTTGTAGTCTCCCGGGGCGAGCGCTGAGGTGGATTGCGGCGGGCTTGAAGGCAGAGGAGGTGGGCTCGGACGGAGGATTTGTCGAGCGGCAAGGCTGGCTCGACCGGCAGGTTCTCAGGCGCCTGCAATTCAGGTGGGGCAGGGACGGGCTGGGCGCTCTGCCCGCACGCCAGCCCGAGCAGGAGCAGCAGGATCAGACAGCAGATTGGGATCAATTCTAGAAGATTTCATTGGAGCCTCCCTATACACCTATACTATAGCGAAAAATGGGGCAAGATTCAACTGGCAATCCCTGCTCAAATTGGCACAGACCCGGTTGAACCGGGAAGGCAGACCCTACCTGTGGGGGAGGAATAAGTGATCAAGACCCCCACCCACAGCGGTATCCTTAATTCAAAAATTGGTCCTTAGATTAAAATAAGATGATTGCCACTTGACAAGGCTGTCAAATCATCCATCATAATCAATCATCCGCCGGGGGGAAGATTCACCCGGCGGTCCCGTGGAAGCGTTGATCCGACCGCCTGCATTGGTCGCTTTCTCAAGCGTTAGCACTGCGAGGGAGGGTTGTCGGGGAGCCAACAGCGAAACCGGCCACGTCGGCTGGTTTTTCGTTTAATATCTTCATTTTTAGGAGACAACAATGTCAAAACGTTCGAGCAAGCGTTTTACACTGGCACTACGAATTCTGTTGATCTTCATGCTCGCAGTGACTTTCCTGGGCACGGCGGGGCAGAAACCAGCGTCCGCCCAGGGGGGCGGGAATCCGATCATTGAATACTCAAACAACGGGGGTTATATCAATACATGGGGTTGGTCACCAAACATAAATGTAACACTCACCATCGCTCACTCGGATAGTAATGGAATTCCATACTATACAGAAGAACAAACAAGCGACCCTTTTGGGAATGTTTATTTCCAAGGAGCCCTCGCCTATTTCGGTGATATCTTCATCGTCACGGACGGAACGTCAACTAAGACGCTTGTCATTGACTCGGACCTCAGCTGGAATGAAATTCACTACAGCAGCGGGAATGTAAGCGGTTATGGCACGCCGGGGGATGAAGTCCTGGTTGAACTATTTACTGAATCGCAGTCATGATTCAAACACAACGATTGTCGACGGCAACGGTGGGTGGGAGACCAACATATCTCTTCCGATGGAATTCGGCAGCAACCTGAGGGTCTCAATCATTGATGATGACGGCGATGCCCTTTTTATTACCTACGAAGTTGCCCCGTTCATGATCGCTCGCATGAATGTAAATCAGGTGACTGTGCCGCGGTTGGGAACCCGGCACATGGTTGACGCTGCAAATCGACGATCTTTCCAACGGAGAAGGCATCGATTATGAGAGGGGGCGGGAAGTAACTTATGATCCGACACATTTCACTTTGTCAGCCGCACGGTTCAACCTGAATGATTATCTTTTGCAACCAGGAATGGTGCTGACACTCGATCGGATGGGTATTTCTCCCGAACGATGACCGTCGCCCCCATCACCCTGGATGTGATCGATCCTGCGAACGACCTTCTGAGCGGGACATCGGTACCAAACGCGGACATTTATGTCGAAGTCGATCAGCTGCCAGAAGGGATCCCCTCTCAGGTCATATGGGTAACCTCGGATGCGAACGGGAATTGGTCGGCTGATTTCAGCGGGTTATTTGATATTCAACGACCTAACAGAAGGAACCGTACGATACTTCCCATACTACCAACAACCAGATCCAACCTATGAATCCAATGACCACACCCGGATCGAGTTCCAGGTCGTACCGGATCTGATCGCGAATACGGTCAGCGCATCAGATGGTGGTGAGGTAGCCCTGGACGACGGCAGTGCGGCGATTGAAGTTCCACCCGGTGCTCTGAGTGAAGACACGGTCATGACCATCGCTCCAAACGGGACCGATTTCCAGGTCACTACCGACCTGGGGGTAACTCAGCCAGCGGTCAATGTGGATATCGGGCCGAACGGCACCCAATTTGAGACTCCTGTGTCGATCACCCTGGCCTGGCTGGATGAGAATGGCGATGGCTTTGTCGATGACACAATCCTGAACGAGGCAGACCTGTACGTTTTCAAAGATGGGGTGATGATTGCCGGACCCTGTTCAACCGATCCGGATCGCTGCAGTATGGATAACAATACCTACACCGTTCAAGTATCCAGTTTGAGCCAGTTTGTGCTCGGCGTGGTAGTTGGTCCAGCTCTAACAATCGATGAAATCACCGGTCCGCTTGCGCCGGTTAAAGTTAATACTCCAGCGCAGATCAGCGGGATACTTTCTGCTGCAGGCGAATACACGGTAGATTTTGATTGGGGCAATTCGACAGTCTCATCGGTTTCGACTTCCGGTGCGAATTTCAGCGACCTGCATGCCTACTCAACACCGGGTGTCTACACCGTCGGAGTGTCCGTGAAAGATGGCGATGCTGTCATCGCAACTGCGATCTACGAATTCATCGTCGTCTACAACCCGAACGGTGGGCTTCGTCATTGGCGGCGGGTGGATCAAGTCTCCGGCCGGGGCGTACCTGGCAGACGAGACCCTGCAAGGCGTGGTGACCTTCGGCTTCGTCTCCCGCTACAAGAAGGGCACCTCAGTCCCGGACGGGAACACCGAGTTCCTGTTCAAGGCCGGCAGGCTGAACTTCCACAGCGAGTGCTACGAGTGGCTGGTCGTGAACAGATCCGATTCCCGAGCCCAGTACAAAGGCCAGGGCACGATCAACGGCAACTTGGCCCCAATCGGCTCGGCATACAAGTTCATGATCTGGGCGAAAGACGGAACACCCGACACCTTCCGGATCAAAATCTGGTGGGAGGACGCAACCGGCGAGCAGGTCGTGTACGATAACGGCGTGGAGCAGGCGATCGGGGGAGGCTCGATCGTGGTGCATAAGTAAACTGCGCCGGGAATCCTGGCGAAGTTAGCGCAGCATCTGGTTTGGATTGCTTCGCAAACTACGCTCGCAATGACATCATCCCAGTCATTGCGAGGAGAGCGCTCTTCCCGACGAAGCAATCCGTTCTTGCCGATAACAGAGATTGCTTCACAAGAACAGCTCACAATGACAGAAGAGGCTGGGCCATTCGATGGTCCAGCCTTTTATATCTTATATGAATAGCGATCTGCGAAGGTCTAGGGGAACGTGAAGGTCGCGCGCTGCTCGACGCAGGTGCCGTTCAGGTTGGCCTGGGTGCACAGCACGACGATGCCGCGCCCACGCGTCCCGGAGGGCGGGAGGGCGCCGATCCCCTTGGTCACAAAGCCGCTCGAGCCGGCCGGAAGGGTGGAGAAGCCCGGAGGGCAGTTGTTGGAGCCGGTCAGGAACGGGGTGTTGCTCGCCTCGGGCCCCGCCAGGCCGACGTTGTTGGTGATATCGCGGATCGTGATGTTGGAGGACTGGAAGCCGACCGTGCCGGTGTTGACCACCTGGAAGGTCGCCATCGCGACCCCGCCGCAGATGTGCAGGTTGGAGTACGAGAGCTGGAAGTCCTGCCTGACCTGCTGAGTGGGGAGCGGGGGCGGCTGGATGACCGGCACGTTGCTGGCGTCGCCGATCGGGCGGGTCGTCTCGCCCCAGGCCCAGCAGTTCCCAAAGCGTCCCTGCGGGTCCTGGATCAGCCACCACGTGCGCTCGGGGTTCTGGCCGATGATCGGGGACTGCTGGCCGACCAGGATGAAGCTGACGGTCGCGAATGCCGTGCTCGGACCCTGGCGGCAGCGCGTGTCGATGTCCGCGGTCAGCATCAGGATGGAGGGCGTGGCTGTCACGATCACGACCGTAGGCGCAGGCGCGGTTGGAGGCGCGGTCGTGGCGGTCGCGGCCGGAGGCGGCTGGGTCGGAATCAGCGTGTCGGTAGGGCTGAAGGTGGCGGTTGGGGCCTGCATCGTCAGCGCCTGGGATGTGAGCAGAGCCTGCATCGCGTCGAAGGTCTGCTGGCGCTCGTTGGCGGAGATCGTCTCGGCGGCGAAGGTGATCACTACGTTCGGGTCAGCTGTCTCGGTCGCGGGGACAAAGTTGCAGGCGGAGAAGGTGGGCAGGAGCAGAAACCCGATCGTCAGAAGCATCCTATCAGTTTGTCGTCGCTTATGAATCATTGCGTGCCTCCTTCAAAAAAACTAAAATACCATCCGTTTCCATTCAAGCTTTCGGGGAGCGCCAAAGTTGAGCAGGACTCCGACTTTCAGGTCGCTGGCTTTTAGATAATTGAGCAACTGGGCGTCATCAATGGGTCCAAGGTTCCGAAGCGCCTTCAGCTCGACGATGATTTGATCATATACGAGGAAATCGGCAAGGTAGGTCTGGTGAAGCGGCTCGCCTTTATAATTTATCAGGATCGATACTTGGGATTTATGAGGAATTTGCCGCAGTCGAAATTCCACTTGAAGCGCTTCTTGATAGACAGCTTCAAGGAAACCGCTGCCAAGCTGGTTGTACACTTCAAATGCGGCGCCGACAATATTGAAGACTTCATCTTTCAGCAAGAGGTCAGTCATATTTATCTCGCGAAGTCTTCATACGGTTTATCTCAAGGATTTTTAAGAATATCACGATTTAGATTTCTGTGCAGTCGATTTGAAGTTCATATCCACGAATTTTCACGAATCTGCTTTATCGTTTTATTCGTGTTATTGGTGTTATTCGTGGTTTTTTTATTTGCAACAGAAACTCTTTTGGATCTCGACTTCTCGTGAAGTTCATATCCACGAATTTTCACAAATAACACAAATCTGCTTTGTCGTTTTATTCGTTTTATTCGTGTTATTCGTGTTATTCGTGGTTTTTTTATTTGCAACAGAAACTCTTTTGGATCTCGACTTCTCGTGAAGTTCATATCCACGAATTTTCACGAATAACACTAATCTGCTTTGTCGTTCGTTATTCGTGTTATTCGTGGTTTTTTATTCGCAACAGAAACACTTTTGGATCTCGACTTCTCGAGAGGTTCATATCCACGAATTTTCACGAACTTTACTAATCTGCTTTGTCTTTTTATTCGTGTGATTGGTGTTATTCGTGGTTTTTATCTTCACTTCAGCTGGGCATTTCGTAGGCATCCTTAAGCCGGTGGACCTGCTCCCAGAACTCGCTGAAAGCGGGCGGGGTCGTCGGCAGGCTTGCGCAGCATCCGCAGGCAGATGCTCCATCTGCTGCGCTGTGCTGCTCGGCCTGGAGTGGAGCTGCAGGGCGTGCGCCGAAAAATCCCGGACCATGAAGTCAAAGACCTGATCCAGCAGGTCGCTGCCCACATCCGACTGATAAATCTCGGCGTTTTCCAGGATCAGCTGGGCATAGACGACGAGGGCGAACAGCTCCCCCAGCGCCATCAAGAAATCGACGTCCTTCTGCTGGCCTTCGTCCGGCGTGGCCGAGATCAACAATTCCTGCAGCACAAGCGCCTGCTGCTCGAAAAGCCGGACGTTCGCCAGATCCCACTTTTTGAATGCCAGGCGAAAATCGGGAAAGCGGATCCGGCTCAGGCCGCGCGCTTCACCCTGATCCCATAAGAAGACGTCGTCCTGCGGATCGTCCCGGCGAGGCACCGGCGGATAATCCTGCGGGTTGAAGAAGAAGTTGGGCATGAACTTCACGATCAGGGCGATGTTGACATGGACCGTGCCTTCCAGCTTCGGCAGGGCGCGAATCTCGCGCGCCGCCATCTCGAAGAAGGTATCCTGCTCGAACCCCTTGGCGGCGATCACATCCCAGAGCAGGTTGATCACTTCCTCGCCCTGGGTGGTGACCTTCATCTTGACCATCGGATTGAAGAGCAGATAGCGCCGGTCGAGCGGCGAGGCTGAGCGCATATAGTCTGCGGCGCGCAGGGTGAACAGCTTCATCGCGGTCAGGCGGGCGCAGGCATCGACCAGCATGCGGCGGACGTGCGGGAAATCGGTCACGGGCATCCCGTACAAGGTTCTATTGGCGGCGTGACGGACGGCTTCGTAGAACGCGTGGGTGCAGATGCCGATCGAAGCCCAACCGAGGTTGTATTTTCCCACATTCACCGTGTTGAGGGCCGAGTCCCAGGCAGCCTGCCCCCTGGAGAGGATCTCGGTTTCGAGGACCGGATAGTCCTGCAGCGCATATTGGGCAACATAGTTCTGGCTGGCGGTCACATTCTTGAGCAGATGATAGCTCGGATTGCGGTAATCTGCAGCGAAGAAGACATATTCGCCCGTCCCGGCGATCTTGCCAAAGGTCGAGACCAGCGGAGCCAGATTGGCGTTGCCGATGTAGTACTTTTCGCCGTTCGCCAGGTAGGATCCATCGGGCTGCGGGATGAGGCTCATCCCGGTGGCGTAAATATCTGCCCCGTGCGCCCGCTCCGAAAGCCCGAAGGCGAAGACGTGGCCGTCATGCAGCAGGTCCGCGGCGCGGCGCTTGAGCGCTTCGTTCCCGCTCATCCAGACCGGACCCAGCCCGAGGATGGACACCTGCCAGGTGTACCAGTAAGCCAGACCGTAGAAGCCGAGGATCTCATTGAACTCGCAGTTGCGCCAGGTGTCCCAGCGGCAGTCCGGACTTGAGCCGTATTTCGATGGCGTCAGCAGGGTGGCGAAGAGCTGCTCCTGCTTCTGGAATTCGAGGAAGTCGCCGTACCAGGAGCGGCTGTGGTCGTCTTCCTTGATGCGCATTAAACCTTTGCGCTCGAAGAAATCGATCGTGCGAAGCATGATCTGAGCAGAGCGTTCGTCTGGATAATAGCGGTTGTGAGCTTGGGGGTTGAGCAGGATCATCGCCTCCGTCCCTTCCAGTCAGCCAAACGACATGAATAATGAGTGCGGTTAATTGCCTGCAAACTTTGCCACGGTGACGCCGTCGCCGCCTTCTTTATCCCCGCCGGACTCGAACGAGCGGACGTGCGGATATCCCTTGAGCGATTGGCGGACGACCTCGCGCAGCCGGCCGGTCCCTTTTCCGTGGATGATGCGCACGAACGGCAGGCCAGCGAAATAAGCCGCGTCCAGGTAGTGCTCCAGGGCGAGCTCGGCGTCATCGGCGCGCTGGCCGCGCAGGTCCAGCTCCATTCCAGGCGACTCCGGCACGGCGAGTCTGACCTTTGTCGGGGTTGGGGCTGCGGTACAGGCTCTTTCCGGCGGACGGCCGGAACTGGAACCGTGGAGACGGCACCGCTGGGGCTGGGGAGCTCCAGGTCGGAAAGCCGGGCGCGGATCCGCAGCATCCCCAATTGAACTTCCGCTTCATCCTCCCCGAGCGAGGAGACCACACCCTGGGCGCCGAGGCTTCGAACGCGCACCCTGTCCCCCGGGCGGATCGCGCGGCGGCGCTCGTGTTCGAGCTGGCGGAGCTGCGGGCCGAGCTCAGGCTGCTGGGCCTCGACAGGCGCCTCAGCCGCATCTTCCAGCTCGGCGAGCTTCTTCTTCAACCTCTTTGAGCGGCTCCAGCGGCTGGCGAAGGCGGGTCAAAACGCGCCGGGCGGTGTCCAGCTCCTGGCGCAGCTCGGAAATCTGGGCTTCCGCTTCGTTTTGGGCCTGCTCCAGCACGCCGCGGCGCTCCTGTTCGATCAAATCCAGGCGGGAAAGCAGCTCCGTGCGCAGCGCCTCGGATTCCTGGCGGGCTTCGTCCGCCGCCTGGCGCGCCCGGCGGGCCAGCTCGCGCTGGTGGTGGATCTCGTCCAGAAGGTCGTCGGCGCGCAGGTCGTCCGGGTTGACTTCAGCGGCGGGCGGCAGCGATGATCGGCTCGGGCATCCCCAGCCGCTGGGCGATCGCCAGCGCGTTCGAACGCCCCGGCAGCCCGATCGTCAGGCGGTAGGTCGGGCGCAGCGTCTCCAGGTCAAATTCGACGCTGGCGTTGATCACGCCCGGGGTGGCATGGGCAAACGCCTTCAGCTCCGGGTGATGGGTGGTCACCAGGGTCGGGATGCGCCGGTCGACCAGGCTGGTGAGGATCGAGCGGGCCAGCGCCGAGCCTTCCTGGGGGTCGGTGCCGGCGCCAAGCTCGTCCAGGATCACGAGCGAGCGTTCATCGGCCTGCTCGAGGATCCGGATGATGTTGGTGATATGCCCGGAAAAGGTCGAGAGCGACTGCTCGATCGACTGCTCGTCGCCGATATCGGCATAGATTTCATTGAATACGCTCAGCTCGGAGCCGTTCTGGGCCGGGATATGCAGTCCGGCCTGGGCCATCAGCGCCAGCAGCCCGACGGTCTTCAGCGCGACCGTCTTCCCACCCGTGTTCGGGCCGGTGATCACCAGCGCAAAGGTCTGCGGGTCCAGCTCGAAGTCGATTGGGACGACGGTCTGCGGGTCGAGCAGCGGATGGCGAGCCTGGAAAAGCCGGATCACCGGCACAGGGGTCCCGGTTTTCGCACCTTTCTGCTCGAGCGGGAGCAGCTTCGGCTCGCTGGCGCGCAGGTCGTCCGAAAAGTGGGCTCGCGAGAGGATCAGGTCGAGCGCGGCGATCACTTCGACGATGTGGTTGATCTTCTGGGCGTTCTGGGCGACCAGCAGCGAAAGCTCGAACAGGATCCGGCGCTCTTCGTCGCGTTCTGTGAGCTGGAGCTCGCGGTACTGGTTGTTCATCTCGACGACGGCGAGCGGCTCGACGAAAAGGGTTGCGCCTGAGGAGGACTGGTCGTGGACGATCGAGCGAATGCGGCCTTTGAACTCCGCCCGGAGCGGGAGCACGTAGCGGCCGTCCCGCTGCGTGACCAGGGCTTCCTGGAGGTATGGCGCATTGCGCGGGTCGCTGACCATCTTTTGGAGCCGGGTAAGCAGCCGATCATGGACGATCCGCAGGTCGCGGCGGGTGTCCCCCAGCTTCTCCGAGGCGCTGTCCAGGATCTCGCCGCGGTCAGAGAGCACGCGCGAGATCGAGTCGATCAGGCCGGCCGGCGCGGGGAGCTGCTGGACCAGGTCAAAAAGCGCCGGAAACTGGATTTCCAGGCGCTCGAAGGTGCGGGTCAGCGTTCGGGCTGCGGCAAGCGTGGATTTGATGTCGAGCAGCTCGTTTGGGGCCAGCACCGCGCCGTGCACGGCCAGGTCCACCGAAGCACGGACGTCGCGCGCCCCACCGATCGTCAGGTCCGGGTGAGTGGTCAGCAGGCGGACGGCCTCGCTGGTCTCTTTCTGGCGCTGGACTGCCTCAACGGGGTCGTTCGTCGGGCGGAGCTGGCGCGCCTTTTCCTCCGAAGCAGCGAAGGCGCAGTAGCCGGCCAGCCGCTCGCGGATCTTCAGGAATTCCAGGGTCGAGAGGGTCTTGGCGTCCATAATATGTGGAAAGGATTGCTCTTAAAATTCGAGTGTACCATAAGTTACGGCTTGATGATGATGAGAGTGCGGCGATGCAGCGGGCGTTCATAACTCCATAAGCATCCAAAATGGCTGGGTTCACACAGATGCTGGAGCCCAATGATCGTACTGGCAGGCCGCGCCGACATTCGCCACGGCTCCGCTCTCGTGCTCACGGTCGATCTTGATTGCCCTTGCTCTTTATTTGTAAGGAGGATACACTTCAGGCATGCAACCGCAGCGCAGCCTGATCGCCCGAACTTTGATCTCTCCTGACGAAAAAAGGCTGCGGGCAGGCTGGCGCCTGCTGGCCCACCTGCTGATCTTCGCCGCGGTTCTGATCACCCTGACGATCGCCTGGCTCGCGCTGACCGCTCTCGCAAGGAAGCCATCCAGCTTCGGGTTCGCTGAAAATCAAATCCTGACTGCGGTCGCGATCACTTTTTCGATCGCGCTTGCGCGCCGCCTGTTGGACCGGCGCGCTTTCGTCTCGCTCGGGCTGCAGCTGGACAGGCGGACCCTCAAAGATCTGCTGGCGGGCTTCATGATCGCGGCATTAATGATGCTGCTGATCTACGCCCTCGAGCGGCTGGCCGGCTGGCTGACCGTGACCGAGGTGGTCTGGCAGGACGGCTTTTCAGGCTCGGAATGGCTCGGATTGGGGACGGTCCTGGTCGTGTTTGTGGTCGTCGGCTGGCAGGAGGAGCTTTATTTCCGAGGCTACCTGCTCCAGAACCTGCGAGACGGGCTGAACCTGGTCTGGGCATTCGGGCTGTCTTCGGCTGTGTTCGGTCTCGCTCACATCCAGAACCCGAACTGGAGCTGGATGGGTCTGGCCGGGATCACCCTGGCTGGTCTGTTCATGGCGTTCGGCTGGCACCGCACAGGCCGGCTGTGGCTGCCGATCGGGCTGCACATCGGCTGGAATTTCTTCGAGGGACCCGTGCTCGGCTTTCCGGTAAGCGGATTGTCCATCTTCCAGCTGAATTCAAACTCGGGTAAGCGGCCCCGAGCTATTTACCGGCGGTAATTTCGGCCCGGAAGCCGGGTTGGTGCTGCTTCCGGCGCTCGCGATGGGCGCCCTGCTGGTCTGGCTCTATACCCGCAGTCTCGGGCGTTCCGAAAACTCCAACCAACCCTGAAAGCGGACCTGTTCCCGATGGCATTTGTCCTGGCGCTGCTCCCGATTTTGCTGATCCTGTTCCTGATGATCGGCCTGCGCTGGAGCGCGGCGCGGGCCGGCGCGGCGGGGTATTTATGCGGGCTGGCGATCGCGGTGCTGGCCTTCGGGGCGACGCCCGAGCTGCTCGCCTATGCGCATGCTAAAGCCCTGCTCTTCTCCATCGATGTGCTCATGATCATCTGGGCCGCTTTCCTGCTCTTCCGCGTCGTCGACGAGGCCGGGGCGATCCAGACGATCGGCCAGGCTTTACCCAGCCTGACCCCCGACCGCGGCCTGCAGGCGCTGATCATCGGCTGGGTGTTCGCTTCGTTCTTGCAAGGAGTCGGCGGGTTCGGGGTGCCGGTCGCGGTGACCGCCCCACTGCTGATCGGGATCGGGCTCACGCCGCTGGCGGCAGTCGTGGTCCCATCGCTCGGGCACGGCTGGGGGGTGACGTTCGGCTCGATGGGCTCGTCTTTCCAGGCGCTGATGGCTGCGACCGGGCTGCCGCATGAGATCCTCGGTCCCCCGGCCGCCCTGTTTTTGAGCCTGACCTGCCCGCTGATCGGGTTGATGGCAGCGCATTCGATGGAGGGCATGCCAGGCGTTCGGAGGATGTTCATTCCCGTCATGATCTGGGGGGTCGTGATGGGTGCAGTCCAGTTCTGGATCGTAAGCCTGGGGGGCTGGAACATCGCGACCTTCCTGAGCGCGCTGGTCGGCATGCTGATCACGCCGCTGGTCGTGCGCAGCCGAGGTCGGCAGAAAGCTCCCCTGGAAACAGGGACAGGACCTGGTTTCAGCCTGGGCAGCCCCAGGTTTCTGATCGCAATTTCGGGTTATGTCATCCTGATCCTGGTCACACTGATCGTCCAGCTGATCCCACCGGTCAAGCAGGCGCTCAGCCCGGTGATCCTCCAGGCTGCCTTTTCCGGAGACGCGCAGCCTGCTCGGTTTCATCACTCCCGCCGGGATGGGCCGCCAGATCAATTTGTTAGCCCATACTGGCAGCCTGCTGCTGTATTCTTCGATCCTGGCATATCTCATTTATCGCCGGTTCGGGTGCTACCAGCCCGGCGCAATCGGGCGAATCCTGGACGGCACGCTGCGGCGGGTGCTGCCATCGAGTGTCAGCATCGTTTCGATGATCAGCCTGGCGCTGGTGATGGAGCACGCCGGGATGACCTACGCCCTTGCCCAGGGACTGGCAGACGGATTCGGGAGGTTCTTCCCTCTGGCAGCGCCCTGGATCGGCGCGATCGGCGCGCTCATCACCGGCAGCAACACCAATTCGAACGTCGTTTTTGGGGCGCTCCAACTGCAAACCGCCCGGCTGCTTGGTCAGCCAGAGGCGGTCATCCTCGCCGCCCAGACCGCCGGGGCGGCGCTGGCTTCGATCGCCGCCCCGGCCAAAGTTGTGGTCGGTTGCAGCACCGCCGGGATGGTCGGGCGCGAAGGCGAGGTGCTGCGCCGGCTGGCGGGCTACGCCGCCGTGCTAATTTTAATGATCAGCCTGCTGGCAGCCGGGTTTCGCAGGTCTGCTCTAGCAGCTTCACGAACGAGCTTCTCATCCCAGCACGATGGTCACCATCGTCCCGTCCCCCGATTCAATTGCAGTCAGCGAGAGCGATCCCCCGTCGCGGCTGAACTCGAGCGTCGCAAGCGTCCCCAATGAGATTTCATCGTCCAGCGCCCAGCCCTGGGTTTCGAGCTGCTGCTTGTAGAATTCGACCACCTCGGTCACGCTAGAAGCGGTTTCATAGGTGAGCGAATCGCCGCTGTCGAGGACGTTCGAGGCGTCTGCCATGCGCGGCAGCGAGCCGGCTTCAGGCGTTTCCAGCTCTGATGGGGCTGGTTCGGCTGACGGCGAATCATCGCCTGAACCCGGGCAGCCTTCTGGAGGCGCGATGGGGGCGCCTGCTTCCAGGGTCGGGATGAAAGCATAGACCAGGCTGCGCTCCATCCGGCTCCCCGGCTGGGCGAACGGCGCATCATTTTGATCGGCTGTCCGGCTGTAGACCAGCTCAACCTGCCTGACGTAGCCGCCCTGGCGCGCCAGATAGAGCCTGCCGCTCTCCAGCACGGTACC
Organism: uncultured Chloroflexia bacterium; assembly: GCA_963788305.1. Lineage (GTDB taxonomy): Bacteria > Chloroflexota > Anaerolineae > Anaerolineales > UBA4823 > UTCFX2. Next base: position 54,259 of record CAWBGK010000014.1, on the reverse strand, counting down.
TTCCTCGACCAGCCTGAGCGTCGAGGTGCTGCTCGAAGTGAACTCCCCATCCTCATTCGCGGCCGAAGCCGTGATCACGATCTCCGCCCCGGGCAGGAAATTTGCCGGCTCCAGAGCGTAGACGTCCACGACCTGGCCTTCCAGCTCGACCTCCGCTTCAGATAAGCCGGCTGTTCCCGTGAAAGCCTGAAAGAGGTCATCGAATGAATCGCGCGGCCTTTGATCGGCCAGGCTGGCGAGATCGACGAGCTGGCAGGTGGTTTCGGCGCTGAGCGAGTAGCCCTGCGGACCGATCCGGGCGGTTTCGAAGCGGGAGGCCAGGAAGGGGTTGTTGTCTTCATAAAGCAGGCTCCAGGAATCCAGCGGGAGGCTCTGCTGGAGGTAGTCGTAAACCATATCGGCCTGCTGGAGGCTGTCGTCCGGATCGGTCCAGCTCATCTCCTGGCGGTAGCTCTCCTGGAAATCGAGCACGATTGGCTCACTCGATAGGCCGACCAGGTCGAGCAATCAGGGCCGGGGACGGGCGGCGGGAGCGTCGCCAGCGCCGAGGCGGTCGGCAGCACCTGAGGGCCGCCGAGGGCTCGCCTGAAGATTGGACTGCGGCTGTGTGGTTACGTCGCTACCGGGGGTTCGGGGGCGACTGGCGTCGGCTCTGCGATTTGGGTTGGACCGAACGAGGCGACGGAAACTGCAGCACTCGTCTGGGCAGGCTCGGGTTCTCCGCCGCTGGTGGACATGCAGGCGACTGCGGCTGCGAAAAGCGTCAGAGCGACCAGGACCAGGTGAAGATGGACAGATTTCATAGCATAACTCCCCAGGATGAGTCGGTCGGGTTGGGACAGGCGGTCAAAAGATATCCTCCGCTGGAAAAGAACGTACCTCTCAGCCAGATATATGACTATTATAATCTTTTATATCTATATACGGAAGGGAAATCTATTCGATCCCCGGCAGCTTTCAAAGCCATCATCTCCGCCAGGTAAACCGCCATCCGCCGGTCCATCTCGACAGGGTAGTCAAAACCGAGCGCCTGTCCCACCTCAATTGCAATTCGCCGGAAAAGCCTAGCCGCCGCAAAGAGCGCATTCCAGCTCTCTTCTAATCCTTGGCCCAGCACAGGTCGACTCGAGCTGCTGCCAGGTTTCCGCATCGACCTTCGATTTCATGAAGCGCCCGTAAACGCCGGGCTTGAACGTCCAGCCGCAACCGGTCTCGATCCGCCATTCGAGCATCGTCAGCAGGTGGTCGACCTTTGCCTCTTCGAAGATCGCCCTGGCGGGCATCAGCTCGTCCCGGCACAGGTTCTTGGCGACATAGGTCAGCTCGTGGAAAAAGGTCTCGATCTGATATCGGTATTCGGCTTCAGTCGGCGGCGAGGGGATATGGGTAAGGTAAGTCGGCGGTTTCAGCCCGGCGGTCAGCCCGTCTTTGTCAAGCAGGACAATATAACCCACGTCCAGCTCGTCCGGCAAGAGCGATCGTTCGACGATCTGCCTCAGGATGCCCTTCGTCATCAGCGTGAAGTCGATCTTGAGGCCGCTCTCGTACTGGGTGATACAGGCGAAGCGCTCCAGCCCATATTCCAACCGGATCGGATCGCGCCACAGCACCAGGACGCTGCCGAAATCCTCCAGCCACTTCCGAGAATCGAAATAGGGGTGAACGTCCTCCACTGCGAGGATCACGTCGTAATCGGAGAGCAGATCGACGGGGGCGACCGAGCCGGCGCGTGAGCTTGTCAGGATCGCGGCGCGGATATCGGTACGCTGCGCTGACCATTCGATTAATCGGGAGATCACGGTCTCCTGGCGGGGGAACTCCATAATTTTTACTCCTGATGATCGGGCTTATAGGAATTTTATCCCTGATTCCATCAGAATGCTGCTTGAATCGGATGGTTTAGAGAAACATCCTGCTTCACCAGGAAGCTCGCTAGATGCAGGATTGCTGCGATGAGCTGATATTCTCAAGCACTTGGTTTAAGGTATAAAATCACGAAGCACCCTTTTCTAAAGAAATCCTTTGACATTTTACAAAAGGGAATCTCAAATGGATCAAAAACCAAAAATCTTCACTTTTCGCGTCATCGTCCAACTGCTGCTCTTCGTCATCATCGTCCCCTGCCTGCCGCTGCTGATCTCCCGCGATTGGAGCTGGTGGGAAGCCTGGGCTTATGCGATCCTCTCCATCCTGGGATTTGCGGTCAGCCGGAGGCTCGCAGCCCGGCGCCACCCGGACCTGATCGCGGAGCGCGCCCGCTCCTTGCAGCATGAAGACGCCAAGGAATGGGACAAAAAACTGGCCCCGCTGTTCAGCCTCGCCAGCATCCTGATCATGGTCGTCGCCGGATTTGACCAGCTTTACGGATGGTCCCCAGCCTTCAGCAGGACGGCCAAGATCCTCGCGCTGATCCTGATCCTGGCGGGTTACGCGTTTTCCAGCTATGCCCTGATCGAAAACCGCTTCTTCTCCGGTGTGGTGCGGATCCAGACCGAGCGCGGCCACAAGGTGGTCTCGAGCGGCCCTTACCGCTGGGTGAGGCACCCCGGGTATACCGGCGGGCTGCTGGCCTCCCTGGCGACGCCGATCCTGCTGGATTCAAGCTGGGCGATGCTTCCGGCGATATTTCTGACGATCGTGCTGGTCAAACGCACGGACCTGGAGGATAAAACCCTCCATAACGAGCTGGAAGGCTACCGGGAATACGCCCGGCGCGTGCGGTTTCGGCTGATTCCAGGCGTCTGGTAAGCGGGTCAGACCACGCTGACCGGTGTGAGATAGGCGGCTAGAAGCTTGAAACAGGAAATCCTTTACCAGGAGCGGATTTCGTCCCCAAAGACAGAAGCACTCTTCGTGGGGCTGACGCTGCTCTTTCTGGCTCTAACATTCTGGCGGGTGAATTCCAGCGGTACAGACTGCCTGGCAGGTGTGCTTTCATTCTTCATGGCCCTCTTCCTGTTCTACACGCTGAACTACAGGATACTGATTGTCCGCTTCACCCGGGAGGAACTGGAGCTGAGATTCGGGGTTTTCAGGTGGACGGTACCAGCGGAAAACGTCGATAGCTGCCAGCCGGATGAGCTCCCTGCGTTGAAACGCTTCGGCGGCGCCGGGATCCACTTCATGGTGGTGCGAGGCAAGTACCGGGTATCATTCAATTTTCTCGAGCACGCGCGGGTCGCGGTTACTCTGAAAAAGAAAAATGGTCCGGTCAGCGAGATTTCATTTTCAACCCGCAGACCGGACGACGTTATCCGGGCGATCCAGGCAGCAATTTATGACGATTGAAATCGCAGCCGCATCTGCAAGGACAGCCTGTGCGAGTATGTGCTCATACCGATGGTTTTACAGCGGTAGTGCCGATTTCATAAGCCAGGCTATTGAGAACGTGGTCAACGAGCAGTCAATTCATCTCTTTCCGGACGAGCTGGAAGCCAGGGAACTCCTTCACCGTCTTAAACCCGGCGTCCAGGTACATCTGCAGCGGACCGTGGCAATTCGCGGCAGCTTCTGAGGTCCCAATCCTGGGGTAAGCTTCCACCCAGCGGATCCCGGCTTTCCAGAGACCCTGGCAGGCAGCCTGCAAAAGTGCCGCTGCGATGCCCTGCCCCCGGTACCGTGGAGCCACAATGAAACAGACTACCGAGCCGACCTGATCTGCATCCGTGGCGGCAAGCTCTGGAATGCCGGCAAGCAGGGGAAGGTTTCGTCGAGGGGCGGCGCAGCAAAAACCGACCGCTTTTTCATCCAGGAAAGCAAGATAACCGGGCATCTCACCGGCGGCGATCCTTTCGACCGCAGCCAGCCGGTTTTCTCTGCCAGTCCGATTGTCCCAAGGCTTACCCAGCGGGTCTTCCAGGTAAAACTGACAGTAACAGCCTGCCCAATCCGGATTGTCGGTAAAGGCGGCATGGTCGAAGAAATCTAGAAAATCCTCGCCCAGATCAGGGACAAGCGGGCGGATCAGCACCTCGCTCACGATAAACCTCCGTTCGATTTGCACCAGCTTATAGACCGTAACCCGAAAATGCCTGAAGGCTTTTCCGGTTGCCTGTACTGCCCAATCCAGGAAATTATACTCAACATACAGCGAGCCGGACCGCCCCTCCCCAAATTGTTAAGAAAACGAAAAGATAATTGGAAAATCAGGTCTCAAATATCGAATTCCTTCCAAACAACTGCGTTTCATGTTAAACTTATTTTTCGGAATTGCGTATATAACAACATAGCGTATTAAGGAGCGCAAGATGGCCACGAGCAAACGTGTCGGGATTCTCACTGGCGGCGGGGACGTGCCGGGATTGAACATGTGCCTGAAGAGCCTGGTCTATCGCGCGATCGATCTTGGTTTCGAGCCGATCGGCGTGCGCAAGGGCTGGGAAGGTCTGATCCACTACAATCCGGACAGCCCATCAACTTACAGCGACCACTTTATCGAGCTGACCAAGAATATCGTCCGCCCGATCGACCGAACTCCGGGCTCATTCTTCCATTCCTCGCGGCTCGACCCGCGCCGCACCCCTCGCTCGCTGGTGCCTCAGCACCTGTTGAATGACAAGCAGGAAACGCAGGACCTGACCGACCACATTCTGAAGGTCATCGAGCGACTGGGCTATCGAGCCCTGATCGTGATCGGCGATGACGACACGCTCCATTTTGCCGCCCATCTGAGCAAGCTGGGCGCCCCGATCATCGCAATCCCCAAGACGATCCACAACAATATCCACGGGACGGATTACACGCTCGGGTTCAGCACCGGGTTGGCGCGCGGGGTGGCGTTCATCCACGAGCTGCGCGCCCTGGCCGGCTCGCGCGAGCAGCTGGTCGTGATTGAGACGTTTGCGGCCAAATCAGGATACAGCACGCTGCTGATGGCGCTGCTGGCAGGAGTGGACCGGGTGCTGATCCCGGAGGTCCCTTACGATCCCGACCTGCTGGCCTATCTCATCACACAGGACAAGCACCAGACGCCTGCAAACTATGCTGTGGCTCTGGTGTGCAACGGGACCCAGCCTCAGGCCGAAAAAGCCCAGAAATATGCCCGGCTGATCTCGGCCGAAAGCCCTGCAGAGCTTTCGCAGATCCCGGAACACGAAAAACTGCCGCCGCCGCGCCGGGTTCATCTGAGCGAAGAGATGCTGAGCGGATACGGTGGGCTGGTCGGCAGCGGGATGATCGCTGCTCAGCTGATGGCGCACATCACCGGCGAAGAAGTCTTCCTTCAATCGCTGACCTACCTGCTCCGGACCGGCTCACCCGACGGCCAGGACCTGCTGGGCGCAGCGAATTTTGCCCTGACCGCCGCGAGCCTGCTCTCCGATGGCATCTTCGGGCGCATGACCGCCTTCATTCATGAGCGGATGTGGTGCGACGTCGACCTCGCCCTGGCAACCGAAGGCGTAAAAACGGTTGACATCGAGACGTGGTATGACGCCCGCGAGTACAAACCCCGCATGGAGCTGATCTGGTCCGCAGACCGGGCAGGCAGCGGCTGTTAATTTTATCGATTCGGGCCGGTTGGAGGGACGGCCCGCCCGAAATCAGGCTTTTTTATCGGCTTGATTTTCAGGTAAGGAGCAAGCGATGAGTGACGGAAACGGTAAGAATGGGAACGGGACGAACGGGGCGCTGGTTCAGGTAAAAGACGTGGTTAAGACCTTTCCGGTCGGCGGGGGCGAGGTGACCGTCTTGAAAGGGATTTCCTTCAACGTCAACAGCGGCGAATTTGTGACGATTGTCGGACCATCCGGGAACGGCAAATCGACGCTCTTGAACATGATCACCGGAATCGACCGGCCCACCCACGGCGAAGTGATCGTCACCGGGCTGGAAGTACATAAGATGAACGAGAACAAGCTGGCAGCGTGGCGCGGTCAGCATGTCGGGATCATCTTCCAGTTCTTCCAGATGCTGCCTGCGCTGACCCTGCTTCAAAACGTGATGCTTCCGATGGATTTCGCCAGGAAGTATTCCCCGCGCGAGCGCAAGGAACGCGCGTTGAACCTGCTGGGCATCGTAGGGCTGGAAGACCAGGCGGACAAGCTCCCCGGCACGGTGTCGGGCGGGCAGCAGCAGCGCGCTGCGATCGCGCGCGCCCTGGCTAACGATCCGCAGATCCTGGTCGCAGACGAGCCGACCGGCAACCTGGACCAGCGCACCGCATACGATGTCTTCGACCTTTTCGACCGGCTCGTGGACGAGGGCAAGACGCTGTTGATGGTCACGCACGACAAGGAGCTCGCCCGGCGCGTCCCGCGCGTGGTCGAGATCGTCGACGGCCGGATCACGCGCGACGAATTCGTCGGTGAGGTCAACTGGACGGGCTATTAATCATGGGCAGCCTTCGATATAAAATTCTGCGCGACCTCTGGTCTCACAAAGCCCGCACGCTGCAGGTCATGCTGATCATCGGGATCGGCTCGGCGTCGATCGGGATGATCCTGGGGACGCGCAACCTGGTCATCCCGATGATGCAGAAAATGTGGACGGGGATGAACCCGGCGATGATCAACGTCTTCGTCGGTCCGGCGATCGACGAGAACGAGCTGATCACAGTCGGGCATATCGACGGCGTGAATGAATATGAAGGATTCAACAGCGCCACAGTCGAATGGCGAGTGAAACCCGAAGATGAATGGGAGCAGGGCACGCTGACGGCTCGAACTGACTTCAGCGATCAGAATATGAACAGGCTCGAGCTGGTCGACGGCGGATGGCCCAGCGGTAAGATCGCCGCGGTTGGACAGGACGCGCTGATCTTCGGCATCCCAGACAACGCGCCAATCACGATGCGGATCGACAATAAAGAGTATCCGGTGCAGACCAGCGGGAAAATATACGACCAGATGGTGGCACCCGCCCAATTTGGCGGCACAGCCCAGTTCTACGTCGACCAGGACTATTACGAATACCTGGTCGGCGACAAGGATTTTGGGCGGTTGCTGATCAAAGCCGTGGAATGGGACGAGGACAAAGTCACCGAGCTGGCAGACCGGATCGACGACCGGCTGCGGAGGATGGGGCATGATTCCGGGCGCTGGATCACCGACCCGAACAAGCACTTCTTCCAGGATTCGCTGGACGGGATCTTCATGCTGCTCGGCATCCTTGGTGGGTTTGCGCTCGTGCTTGGGCTGCTGCTGGTCTACAACACGATCACCTCGATCATCTCCTCCCAGACCGACCAGATCGGTGTGATGAAAGCGATCGGGGCTCGCACCGGACAAATTGCCCGCTTTTACCTGGTGGTGGTGATCATCTACGGCTTGCTTTCGCTGCTGGTCTCGCTGCCGTTGAGCATTCTTGGCGGCTGGGCGATCTCCAGCTGGCTGATCAACAGCTTTGGGGCAGATCCGGGATCGTTCACGGTGGATCCAATATCGCTGCTGATTGCCAGCTCGATCGCGCTGCTCGCGCCGATGGTTGTGGCGCTGTTCCCGATCTTTACGGCGGCGCGGATCACGGTGCGGGAGGCGATCAGCACCTATGGGCTTTCGGCGGGCGTCGGACTGCTCGAGAAAATCCTGACCAGGATCAAGTTCATCTCACGCCTGGTGATCCTGACCGTCAGCAGCACCTTCCGGCACAAACGCCGGGTGCTGATGCTGGAGCTTGCGCTGGTGATGAGCGCGCTGGTCTTCATGATGGTCGTCAGCGTGCGCGATTCGGTCTCCTATACGATCAAGGATGTGCTGTTCGAGATCCTGGACACAAACATCACCTTCATCCTGACCGACCCGGAGCGGATCGAGACCACCGAAGCGCTGACCATGGAGTTTCCAGGGATCGAGGCGGTCGAAATGTGGGGGCTTTCTAACGCGACCATCCGCCTCCGGGGTGTGGAGGCGACCGACGACGATGAGCAAGTCCAGGTGATGGGCGTCCCGCTCCCGACCGATGCGTACGGCTACCAGCTGCGCGCTGGGCGCTGGCTCGACCCAAAGGACACCTATGCGATCGTCCTGAATAAGAAGCTGGCTGAAGATGAGGAGATCGAGGTCGGTGACTGGATCACGGTCCGCTACAGCGAGAAGAAGGAGCGGGATTACCAGGTTGTCGGGCTGATCTTTGATCCGATTCTGACCACGTTTACGCTGGTGAACCGCGATGCGCTGCTGCACGACACCGGCAGCAGCGGCAGGGCGCAGTCGCTCTGGATCAAGACAAAGGAGTCCGGAGTGGAGGTCGAAGAGTCAATGGCCAAAGCACTGCGCCAGTATTACGCCGAGAATGGGATCGAAGTCAGCGCGCAGCGAGGCATTTTCGGGATCGGCTCGGACAGCACCACAGCCACGGCAAACCAGTTCGTCCAGCAGTTCAATTTTCTGCTCGTGCTGCTTGGGATCATGGCGGTCGTGATCGGCGCGGTCGGCAGCATTGCCTTGAGCGGCGCGCTCTCGCTGAGTGTCATGGAGCGCCGCAGGGAGATCGGCGTGATGCGGGCGATCGGTGCTTCCTCGTGGACGATCTTTAAAATGTTTATCGGCGAGGGGCTGATCCTGGGCTGGCTGAGCTGGGCGATCGCGGTGCCCCTTTCGATCCCGGCGGGCAGGCTGATGGCCAGCGTGCTGGGAAGCGCCTTTCAGATCGACATCCTGTATAAATTTGAACCAACCGGCATCATCCTGTGGTTTATGATCATCACGTTTCTTTCGGTCGTGGCGAGCTGGCTGCCGGCGCGCAGTGCGACGAAGATCAGCGTGCGCGAAAGCCTGGCATATCAGTGACCGATTGATCCATCATTCGATTTATAATAAGCGTGGAAATTCATTCAGGTAAAACTCTGGAGAGAACGTTCATGAAAACCAAACTGTTACCGCTGTTGTCCATTTTGATCCTGGTTAGCCTGCTCACTGCTGGCTGCGGTGGGCTGCCTGGTGCGGGCGGCCAACCGACCCCTACACCGATTCCGATTGTAATCTCGGACACGGATGTCGTCGCCGAGGGGTACATCGTCCCAAAAGAGGACGCCCAGCTGGCTTTTTTCAGCAGCGGTCAGGTTGAAGAAGTGATGGCAGCAAAAGGCGACCAGGTCACAAACGGGCAGGTCGTCGCCCGGCTCGGCAACCGCGAACAGATCGAAGCGGCAATCGCCGCGCGCTGAAGCAGAGCTGGTCGCAGCCAAACAGGCCCGCCAGAAGCTCGAAGATAACCTGGCGCTGGCGCAGTCAGACGCCGCGGCTGCGATGTCCGACGCAAACAAAGCCTTGAAAGACGCACAGTACGCGATCGATAACTTCACCGTCCCGCAGAACATGAAAGGGATGACGCCGCTCGAGGCGATCGCGGCGATGAAAGTCGTCCTGGATACTGCCCGTGACAAATTCGAGCCGGTGAAGTATTGGGATTCAGGCAACGACACCCGCGAGGAGCTGAAAGAAGACCTGGATTCAGCCCAGAGCGATTACAACACCGCCGTGCGATGGCTGCAGCTCGAAACCAAGCTGCACGAAGCCGAAACCAGCCTGGAAGAGACGATGAATGACTACCAGGACCTGCAAAGCGGGCCAGACAAGGACCAGGTGGAGGCCGCCGAGGCCCGCATCAAAGCGGCTGAAGCGAACCTGGCTGCCGCGAACGCAAACCTGGACAATCTGGAGCTCAAATCCACGATCGACGGCACGGTAGTCGACAACGACCTGATCATCGGCCAAAACGCGGCGGCCGGCGTCCCGGTAATGCAGATTGCCGACCTGCGCGAGCTCTTCGCCGAGACCGACGACCTGACGGAGATCGAAGTCGTCGACATCGAAGTCGGCCAGAAGGTCACCGTCGTCCCGGACGCGATCCCTGAACTGGTGATCGACGGTGAGGTGACCGAGATCAGCAAGCTTTCCGTTGAAAAACGGGGCGACATTACCTACACCGTGCGGGTCAAGCTGAACGAGACCGACCCGCGCCTGCGCTGGGGGATGACGGTGGTGATCACGTTTATCAAACCTGAATGAAATCGTTCAGGGAGGATTCTGGTTGACTTCCATTTCGATCGAAGAGCAGCGCCAGGAGCATGCTGCCAGCCTGACAAGAAATCTCGAAAAACTAACCGCTGCACTCTCGGCTGACCTGAGGGTGCAGCGTGTGATCTTATTCGGGTCCTATCTGGCCGGACGGCGCGATCTGTTCACCGATCTGGATGTGATTGTGGTGATGGATTCGGAGCAGGATTTCATCACGCGCACCGGTAAACTTTACCTTCAGCTCGATCTGGATGTCGCCCTTGACCTGCTCGTCTACACCCCCGAAGAATTCGAAGTGATGAAGCACAAAATCTTCCTGAATCACGCCTTGAAGAACAGTGAGGTGCTGTATGAGAGAGGATAGCCTGGAAGAAGGAAAACGATGGCTTGCCCAGGCACAGGCTGATTTGAAGTGGGCTCAACACCTTCAAAAAGAGGGCGCTTACCATTTAGCCTGTTTCCTCGCACAACAAGTAACCGAAAAAGCCATAAAAGCCTTCCTGTACTCGCAAGGCGAAGAGGTCGTCATCGGCCATTCGATACAGATTCTGACTCAAAAAGCCGCTCGATACAACCCGGTCTTTGCTCGGCAAGGTTCAGATTGGAAACTGTTAGACACTTACTACATTCCGACCCGCTATCCGAATGGATTGCCAGGGGGAATCCCTGCAGACGCCTATCCCAAAATTGCCGCCGTGGAAGCCGTGCAGATGGCCGATCAGGCAGTCGGGCTGGTTGCAGGGCTGTTGAAAGACTGAGGCGAAGATCTGACCGACTTTACCAAATCCTCGGTCAGCCCTACGGTCCTGCGATCCACGGGAAGTAAAACAACCAGCCAACCACCACACTCACGAGCCCGCTGAAATTATTTTCCATCAACGGGTCATCCGCCTGGGAGGCGACAGCAGCCTGGTTCACGAGCAGGCCGGTGTGCATCGGCAGTGCGCTGATCTTGACGGTGCGCGCAACATCGACCGGGAGAGTCCCGAGCGGGCAGGTAAGGATGCCCCCAGCCAGCGAGCAGCCGGCATCGTCGCCGAGGTATTCGAGCTTCGGGGAGAGAAAATCCACCAGCATCGTCTCTGGTGCGATCGTCGGACCGTGGTTTGTCACGGTCAGGGTGTAGGTCAGCGGCTGTCCTGCCCAGCCCGGGTCCGGGAAGACGGTCTTTCCGAGCTCCAAGTCTGCCAGCGGCATGAGAACGGTAGTCTTGAGCGATAGCAGCAGCCGTTTTGAGGGGATTGCTCAGCGATTTCGCGGTAATGACAACCTGATCGACTTCAGCCGGCAGCGCGGAATCTGGAATCCGCACGTGCATCGGCACTTCCTGGCTGACTCCAGCAGCAATCGGGCCTACCGAAATGGTCTCCAGCCAGGTCTGCCACTGCGAAGAGCTCATCTCCAAGCGCAAAGGTATCCGTCAGCCCTTCGCTCGTGTTGGTGATCACGAGGGTGTAATCCACGGTCTGAGCGGGGATGCCCTCCCCGATCTGGTCGGGAGAGATTGCGACCCCAAATTCTCGGGCGAGCACGGTGAGCGTGATCGGGATGAGGTAAGTAATATCCTGCCGCGATCCTTCGGTTTCCAGCGCAAGGGTGGCATGATAGACCCCGGGCGTGGAAACGTCCGGATACCCGGAATCAATCCTCACCACGTGAATTGCCACCCCGCCATCCGGTGCGATCGAACCGGAGGACGGTTGAACGGACAGCCAGTCCAGGTCGGTATACTGCCCGGTTTCGGTGGTTTCAGTCCAAATGTAAGAACCAATCGCGGTCCCGCTGTTTGTGAGCGTGATCGTCCGGGTGAGCCATGAATCGGTTTTTAGATCGACCTCCAGCGAAAGCGGTTGAACCTCGAAGCAAGCCGTATTCTCAATCAGGGTCAGGTCGTAGGTTGCAACAACTCCAGCCCTGACCTGCAATACTGGCAGCCGCTCCGAGAGGTATCCTGGGGCAGACACTGTGACTGTGTACGGGCTGCCAGCGGAATCCAGCCAGCGCTGGTAAAACCCGCTCGAATCGGTCTGGATCGTCCAGGTCAGGCCGGTGCTGCTTTCAATCAATAGATCCGCCTTTTCGAGCGGCACGGGGTCGCCGCCGCACGGGCTCCGACCCGTCACCACTCCATCGAGCTTGCCCCAGGTCGCGGGCGCCGAGATGGTCAGGGTCACGGGCAAGGTATCGACCAGATAGGGGGTGTCTTCTCTGAGCTTGAGCAGCATTGAATATTCGCCCGGCTGGTCAATTTCCGGGGTACCGGCGTCGAACGTCACCTGGATGGGCAGGCTGTCCCCCGCTGCGACCGCTGCTTCCACCGGCTGGAAGGAAATCCAGGACACATCTCGCTCGCAAGGGGAGCTGGCTTCTCCGGATTCGAGCTGGACGACGCGGTTCTGGCTCAAATCGACGGCCCACAGGCTGCCGCTGCAGTCGAACTCCAGGCCACCGCCCGCATAGGATCCAAAACCTTCGGATACGGTGAACTGCCCGATCTGCTGGTAGTTATTTGCGACGTCCAGGACAAAAATTTTCGTCTGGCTGTCATTGGTAATCGCGAAGATGTGCCCGCTGTCCGGATTATATGCCAGACCGGAGATCGCCAGCCCGGTGTTGACGCTCGAAAGCAGCGTGCCGTCATTGGCAAAACGGTGGATTTTCAGGTCGTTCCAGCCGCCCGCAAACCAGGTATCGGTATCCGGGTCGTAGGCGAGGCCGCGCTGCGAGGTGGAGAAACCAGCCTGCCCACCGGGACAAATCCTATTGCCGGTATAGCCTTCATCCGGGTTAAATTCGTAGATGCAGTTAGCGCTGCCGGTATTCACATTCATGATCCAGAACATACCGGTATTCCAATTGTATGCCAGGTCGGCGGGTCCGGAGCTGTGCGGGATATCATGAGCAAATAACCGGCCCGTCGGCTCGCCAGAGGTTGAGAATTCAGCAATGAGATCTTCGCCGCTCCAGAAGGAAGTCGGCGTGGAGACCCAGACGGTGTCGTTGACTGCGTCATACCCGGCCGCCCAGGCGCCTTCGACGCCTGAGGGAGCCCAGGATTGGATCACCGTTCCGGCTGAAAACGGAATACCCGAGGGTGCGGCGGGGATGCCAAGGCCTTTGCTCGTAGGCTGTTCGGCTTTGAAAGATTTTACGCCAAAATCAGGCTCTTCAAACGGTCCCAACGGGAAGAACCCACCCTTGAGCTCGACCAGCTCGACATCCGCCGGAGCGCCGCCCAGGTTGGCCAGGCTCAACATCTGCAGCGACGTCTCGCCAAATTGAAGGCTCGCCGAGAGACTCGGTTGGTTAAAAAACAGATTCCCGGCCGGCAGTAAAAAATCCTGATTAACCGTCTGGTTTGAGGCGACTTCAACGGTCCGGATGTCCGGGAGATAACCGCCGCCGAGCGTAGCGGTAAACACATGCGTGCCGGTCGGGGCAAACATCAAATAAAAGCCTCCACCAAGCGCGGGATCTTCCGGCGTGGCGACCGTCAGGTGCTCTCCGCCCAGGTCGTCCAGCAGGCTTGCTCCGTTCAGACCCTCAAAGGTGTTGGCGTCCAGGACGCGGCCGGTCACGAGACCGCCCGACTGGGGGAGGCATTTCCCGATCCCAGCCGACAGGTCGTCGAGATACCAGCCCGGTTTTACCACTGAGCTGTCAGAGGTAAAGCGAAATCGGAGCAGCAGATCGGAAACCAGGAAATCCGGATCCAGGGTGAGGTAATGCGAAGCCCATTGCCTGTCCACATCTCCGCTGAAGTCGGGCCGTAAACCGCCTGCCACGTGCTCCCGCCGTCCTTGCTGGCCTCGATGCTGGCATAATCGTAGCGCGATTCGGTCTCGAGCCACTGCCACCAGGCAATTGCCGGCCGCTCACCAGGATAGCCGCTCAGGTCAAGCGCAGGCAAGGAAAGATAACCACTCTCATTGTTACTGTAGCTATCCTCCAGGTTGGTAGCCCAGCCGTTGACGCCGGAGTGGGCACTCATCGGCCCGCTGACGATCGCCCCCCACTCCCAGGAAGTCGTCCCTTCGGTCGTAAGCCCGCCGTCATCCGCTTCAAAGTCCGATTGGAAGGACCCGATGATGGTCGCTTCGTAGCCAGGCGCGCTGCATTTGGTTGGATCTACTTCCAAATCGAAATCCAGGATCATGTCTTCCGTCACTTCATTTACATGGGTTGATCCCGGTAGATAACCTTCCATGAATGCGTCCACGAGCAGCGTGTAAGGATTGCCTTCTGGAAGCTCCAGGCTGTAAAACCCGCTGACCGGGTCGGACCAGACCGGCGGCGAATCCGCCCCTACTGCGGTGATCCGGGCGTATAGCGGCCAGCCGGTCGCGGCATCGCGAACCTTTCCGGTGACCTGATGCGTGGGTGAGCGCGAAAAGCGCGAAATCCTGAACCGTGACCCCAGCCGCGACGACTTCAACTCCGGTCAGAAACTGCGGATAATAGCCAAATGCAGTGACCGTCATCGAATACACACCGATCGGGGCGACGAACAGGTATTCACCCGCTGTATTCGAGCGGGTGCTCAGCGTCTGAGTAATGCTTTGGGCGGTCATAATCTGGGCGCCCTGGATTGGCTCGCCCGTCACGGCTTCTCTAATCGTCCCGACCAGCTCGCCCTGCGGACCCACCGTGCAGCCCGGGAATCGAAATGCTCCGATCCGGGTCTTCCAGGAGTTGTACCCGCTGACCTGGACGTACTGCTGGGTGTACCAGAAGGTGCAGTCGTCGACCGGATCGATCCCAAGCATGCTGTAATCGCCCCAGCGGTTGGAGCTGGTCTGCGAACCACCGCCAGCCACAATCTCCTTCTCACCCTGCGGAAGCGTCCCGAGCGGATCGCCGGTTATCCGACCGGTGAAACGGATGGAAGGGTAGACCGAAGCGCTGGAGAGGCTGTAGCCAAGCGCCAGGTCACCGATATGATCCAACGCGGCGCTGCCCATCCAGCGGTGGTGCGCATCCGGGGCAAGAGACTCCTTCCTGGTAGAGGCTCCAATCGCCTTCCAGCGCAGGTCGGCGCAGCTCGAACCAGTGGATCCCGGCGTGGTCGAGCCCATCCGAATCCACGGTGTGGTTGGAGACCGACCGCGGCATAACCGCCAAAATTGCGGTACTGCAGCCGATACATCAGCCGGTCGGAGATCGCGTCGAGCTTGTTGGTCGTGTTTGGCTGCGGGATGCAATTTCGCATCATAAAACACATCGAAGGATCGACATTTGCGGTAGGGAGCACCCAGTTCGGATCACCGTCCAGACCAAACGAGGCAGCCCCAGGATCTGTCCAATCGACGTTGAATTCCCAGATGCGGACCGCATCCTGCGGGCCGATCCAGCTGCCGTCATCCCAGGAGGCAAAATACCCCGGCGCGCCGTCCGGAGGGGAATTTAGGCCGTCAAAATCGGCCGGCAGCAGCCCACCGTAGTCCGGATTCACGCCGAAGAGGTCAAAAAACACCATCACAGCCGGATTGCCGGAGAGCATTGCAGCCCGGTCGAACGCTGCAGCAGCCGCGCCTCCCCAGCCTAGCGTCCCGCTGTTGTACTGGTTAACGGTCATAAAGTATGCATCCGGCCAGACCCCAAATTTCGGGTAATCGTTCATCTTGTTGGTCGGCATCGGATACTCGTAGCGGTACCACCCACCGAGCGGATCGGAGCTGGTCGAGACCGCCACGCACTGGTAGAACGGACCATTTGGGTAGTTTGGCAGCGCAAATTGGCTCATCAGCCAGCGGTCAGCGAATGGGTCGTAGAGCGTGATGGGATCGCCGTGATTGGTGTTCTGGCAGGGACCGCCAAACCCCTGGAAAAGGGTGTTTCCCGGGGCCGGACCGTAGACAATCTGTGCGGTCAGGCTTGACCGGTCGATCTCCCAGATTGCGAAGTGCAGGTTGATCCATTGGATGTAGTGATTCGGGCCGATATCGCCCTGGGTGTCAGGCGGCCAGCCGCCGAACATGTTGCTGATGCCGTCAAAGTTGAATACCGGCGAAGGCATCTCGCTCTGCAGCGCAGGTCCTCCGGGAGCGAGCAGCCCGAGCTCCTTATCCGAACGGCCTCTCAGCGCCTTCGGCAGCACAGGGTTTGGGATTTCAGGTGGGAATAACGCCACGCTGCTCCCTGCAGGTTGGGCCGGGCTCACAGAGCGCAGATCAGGCGAGACATCGTAGCGGGAAGCAGGAACGACCAGCGGAACCAGCGCGGAAACCTGGCTGGGCTGTGAGCTGCCGAATGACGCCAATCCCGGTTGGAGCGGGATTAAATTACCTATAAAGACTACCAGCGCCAGCAGTGAGAATAGTCGAAACAGGGCTTTCCGCTTCATCGTTTCTCTCCCGATCGTCTTCGATGTAGGGTGATACAATAGCACCGAAAGATTGAAAAGTCAACCCACAGGCCATTCCAGCATGCCGTCGTCCATCGCAGATAGACTGAAAGCCCTCGGCGTTAAAAGTCGGCGCCCAGGACATCAAACCTGTCCAGCCTCACACCCAGCCTCAACGGATGGAGGAGGTCCTGGGTGGCGAACGAATCCAGACCCCACAGGGCGAAACGTTCGTGGTCGAGCGGCGCTTTGCGTTGGGGCAGCCGCACGGGGCTTCGGCGCTGCGGGTGGACGCTCCGCTGGAGATGCTGGCGCAATGGGCGGGCGACGAGCGCATCCGCAGCCTGCCGCCGGAAGCGATCGCATTCATGGACACCGAAACGACCGGCCTTTCTGGTGGGACAGGGACGTATGCGTTCTTGATTGGACTAGGCCGCTTTTGCGGAGAAGAATTTGTCCTGCAGCAGTTCCTTCTGCGCGACCCCGGCGAGGAACCGGCCCAGCTGGCCGCGTTCGAAGCCTTCCTGGCGCCCTGCCAGGCGATTACGACCTTCAACGGCAAGACCTTCGACGTACCGCTGCTGCAGACGCGGTTCACCTTCCAGGGCCTGCGCTCGCCGCTGAAGGAGCTTGCCCATATCGACCTGCTCCACCTGGCTCGCCGGCTCTGGCGCGACCGGATCCCAAGCCGGACCCTGGCCAACCTGGAGGTCCAGGTGCTTGGGGCACTGCGCAGCGAGCAGGACATCCCCGGCTGGATGATCCCGCAGATCTATTTCGACTTCCTGCGCAGCGGCGACCCTGAGCCGCTGAAGAACGTGCTGTATCATAACGCGATGGACGTGCTCTCGCTAACCGGCTTGCTGGACCACATGGCATGGCTGCTGGCCGAGCCGGTCTCGCTCGGCAGCCGGTTTGGGATCGACCTGATCGCATTAGCGAAGCTCTTTGAAGACCTGGGAGAGCTGGAAAGGGCTGACCCAGCTCTACATCCACGGGTTAGACCACGAGGACCTCCACAGCGAACAATTTCCCGAAGCGCTGCTCCTGCAGGCGATCGCACGGCTTGCTGCGATCCGCAAACGCCAGAACGACTGGGACACCGCGCTCCAGCTCTGGCGGCAGGCTGCCGACCACCACCACCTGGAATCGCATATCGAGCTGGCCAAATATTACGAGCACCAGCTCAAAGACATTCCCCTGGCAATATCCTGGACCGAATCCGCGCTCGAGCAGATCGAGTCCGGCGCGCTGACTGGCTCGGACAATCACCTCGCCGGGATTTTCGAAAAACGCCAGCGCACCGAAGAGCTGCAGCACCGGTTGGTCCGTCTTCAAAAGAAAATTAAGAACGAGCCATGAACGCCGATCTGCAAACGAACCTCCGCCACAACATGACCGTCAACATCCTCGAAGGCGCATTTTTCGGTTTTGCGATGGGTTTCGCCTCGTTCGTCACGATCTTACCGCTGTTCGTCAGCACGATGACCGATTCACCCATCCTGATCGGGTTGGTCCCGGCGATTCACTCGGCCGGATGGCAGCTGCCGCAGCTCTTCACCGCCCGCTGGATCTCCCGCCTGCCGCGCTTCAAACCGGCGGTTATCTCACTCACCCTGCTCGAGCGCTTCCCGTTCCTGGGATTGGCGGTGATCGCGTTCCTGATCCCGACCATTGGGATCCCTGCCGGCCTGGTGGCCACATTTTGCCTGCTGATCGTGCAGGGACTGGGCGCGGGGCTGACCGCCAACCCCTGGCAGAACATGATCGGCAAGATCATCCCGTCCGGGCAGCGCGGCAGCTTTTTTGGGGTCCAGGCCGCGGCGGCAAACCTGCTGGGCAGCGTTGCGGCGGTTTTCGCGGGGGTGATCCTTTCCCGGAACACCGGCACAAAAGGATTTGGGATCGATTTTCTGATCTGCAGCGGGCTGATGGTCGTCGGTTGGATCCTGCTGGCGATGACCCGCGAGCCGGCAAGCCCACGGCCCGAAT
The DNA here is from genome assembly GCA_963788305.1 of uncultured Chloroflexia bacterium. Classification (GTDB taxonomy): domain Bacteria; phylum Chloroflexota; class Anaerolineae; order Anaerolineales; family UBA4823; genus UTCFX2. Next base: position 35,968 of record CAWBGK010000014.1, on the reverse strand, counting down.
CGGAGCTGGCAGCCACCCAGGTGGATATGATGTCCAGCCTGAAGACGATCCTGCGCCGCGACCAGAATTTCCGGCGGTTCATATTCGGGCGGCTGATCTCTCAGCTAGCGTTGATCGGCTACGCCTTCTACACAGTCTATGCCGTCAGCCGGCTCGGAGTGAGCGAAACCCAGATCGGCTGGATGACCGGCGTGCTGATGGGCACAAACGTGGCGGCGAACGTGACCATGGGCTGGCTGGGGGACCGGATCGGCCACCGCAACGTGATGATCGCCGGGCTGCTCTCGATCTCGGCCAGCGCGCTGCTGGCGTGGTGGGCGCTGGCGCCGGCCTGGTTCTTCCTGGTCTTTATCCTGGCTGGGGTCGGAAACGTCGCGATCTGGACGGTAGCGCTCTCGATGACGCTGGAATACGGCAGCGAAGCCGAGCGCCCCGCTTACGTTGGGATGGCAAACACGCTGATTGCCCCGGCGAATATCCTGGCTCCTTTTATCGGGGGTTGGCTGGCCCAGGCTTACGGCTACCAGCTGACCTTCTTCGTGAGCGCGCTGGGCGGGCTGGCTGCGGCAGGGATCTTCCACTTTTTCATCGCAGATCAGGGTGTGACCCTTGCTGAGGAGTTCCTTCGCCGAGAATATCAGTTAGCTTCTCTTCGAAGATTCAAGATCGAACCACAAAGGACACGAAGAGCACAAAGCACAAGAAAGTCCCTTAATTATATAAATCAACGCTGAACTTCTAATAATCTACAGTCATCTATGTCCAGGTTACAGATTCCATAGATATTTTACGCTCAGCTTGACGAATACGTCCTGGTTTGATATAGTCCCTCCTGATTCAGTTTATCGCTGAATCATTCCTCATCTATTTAGAATTAAAATGAATTGGAGGCGGCTGCTATGTCGAAGTCCTATCTTGAAAGCATGCTGGCTGAGCGCGAAAAAATTGTCCACACCGCCCGCCAGCACTGGTTCCTGCTGATCAGCTCGATCCTGACCGAGATCATCCTGATCCTGATATTTCTGGCTGCGACGGTAACCGCGGCGATTTTCTTCACGGATTTCGTATTGATCATCGTAGCCGTCGGCTTCGCGCTGATCCTGATCCCTGTCGTGACCGCCATTCGCGATCTCTTGAGCTATACGAACCACATGTACGTCCTGACCAACCGGCGGGTGATCCAGCTCTCCGGCGTGCTGGACAAGCTGGTCACCGACACATCGCTTGAAAAGGTAAACGACGTAAAGCTGATGCAGACCGCGTTCGGGCGTATTTTTGACTATGGCGACATCGAGATCCTGACCGCCAGCGAGCTGGGCGTCAACCTGTTCAAGCGTATCGACCACCCGGTCGAGTTCAAGACCGCGATGCTCAACGCAAAGGAAAAGCTGGAGAGCGGCGAAGGTTTCACCTTCGGCGACATCGCCGTCGCCGGGGGACGCGCAGCCTGCCGGACCTGATCAAGCAGCTGGACACGCTGCGCCAGCAGGGGCTGCTGACGGACGAGGAGTTCCAGGAGAAAAAGACGCAGCTGCTGAGCCGGCTATAAAGCGCTCGTGTTTAAACGCTTGAATATTCCAACGTTTTTAGAACCAACAGGTTCAAGATGACCAAATTCTTTCAATATGAGAACATAACGTTCCCCGAAGTCGACGCTCTACCGCGCCATACCTCCACTGGTGATCCCGCTGGGGCAGGGCTACGACCTGGAGCGGCTGGCCAGCGCCCTGGGAAACCCGATCGAGGCCGGGCTGCTGCCGCCCATTCCATACGGCTGGGCAGGGAGCGGTCTGGCGGTCCCGCGGGAAAAGCTGCGGAAGCTGCTGCTCAACCTGGTCGAAAGCCTGCGCGACGATGGCTTCACCAACGTCTTCATCCTGACGCCGCAGGACGCGAGCTCGAGCTCGGCTCGAGCGGATCGCGCCTGTCCCATCCCAGCCAGCACGCCTGCCCGCTGGCGCTTTCCCCCGAACTCGGTTCGCAGCAACGTGATCCTTATCCCGGTCGGCCACACCGAGCAGCACGCCTACCACCTGCCGATGAGCACCGACACGCTGATCATCGCGGCTAGTCGCTGAAGCGACCGCGCCGATGCACCGGAGCACGCCTGGTCTGCTGCCGGTCTTGCCGTACGGCGTCAGCACTCACCGCCCGTCCTTCGCCGGGACGCTGAGCTGCGGCGGGCGGGCATTCGAAGATTTCTTCCTGGCGGTCGCCGATACGCTGGTCGGGCGCGGTTTCAGGACGCTCTACTTCACCAACGGCCACGGCGGGAACCATTCCTTCCTGGTCAACGTGATCAAATATGCCGGGGAGCGGCACCGCCGGGCATTTATCGCCACGGCATTCCTGTATCTCTCCGGCGAAAGCGGGGTCGAGGCGATCGCAGAGGCTCCGCTCGTCTCCGATTGGCGGGATGGGGCACGCCTGCGAGCTGGAGACCTCGCTGATCCTGCACCTGCGTCCGGAGCTGGTGCACATGGAGAAGGTCATCGACGAGACGGATTTCGTCTCTACCCCGAGCTACTATATGGATTGGGTCGAAGGCGGGGCGCTGATCGCCAACCCACCCTGGGACGACGACAGCAAGACCGGCGCGTACGGCGCAGGCAGCCTCGGGACGGCTGACAAAGGGCCGGCTCTGGCTGGAAGCCGCTGCGGAAGAGAAAGCTGAACATGTGCTGGAGATCCTCGAGCAGCATAATCGCCGCGAAGCTCGCCGCGATGCCGGCTACGGGCTGTGGGGCAGAGGATCTGGGAAACCCTGGAGAAAGAGATTAAACCGCGAAGGGCGCGAAGAAAGCTAAGGTTTCAATACTTATAAGAATGCTTCTCCTCCTTTGCGTCCTTCGCTGTAAATCATTATTCCTTGCAATCGGGCTTCAAAGCGGTTATAATCCGGCGTACGAAAAAAGGGCGCGTAGCTCAGCTGGTTAGAGCGCACGGTTCACATCCGTGAGGTTCGGGGGTTCGAGCCCCTCCGCGCCCACTAAAAACTCCACAGAACTTTGTGGGGTTTTTTCGTTCTATCCGGTTAGCCTGAACCAACCCAGCGATTCAGTGCTGGACAAAGAGATTTTCCTGCGCTGTCAGAGATGATCCGTTTATTCCAGCGACCTGAGACGGTAGCCTACTCCTGCTTCGGTGAGGAGGTACTGCGGCCGCAGCCGGATCGGCTTTCGATTTTTCGGCGTAAATTGCTGATATTCACACGCAGCAGGTGCAGGTCGTCCCCGTATGTCCTTCCCCAGACCTGCTGAAGCAGCTGCCTGTGGGTCAGCACCCTGCCGATATTCTGTGCCAGCAGCCGGATAATATCGTATTCAATCGGCGTCAGAGAAACCTCGGTCAGATCCAGGGTCACGCGCCGGCGGGCGAGATCGACCCTCAGCCTGCCAGTCTCGATGACCGGTTCGTTCTCGGGCTGGTTGGTCCGCCGCACCGCCGCCCGGATGCGCGCCAGCAGCTCGCCCGTCCCAAACGGTTTGGTCAGGTAATCGTCCGCGCCGGCGTCGAGGGCAGCAATTTTATCGCTTTCCTGTTCGCGCACGGACAGGATGATGATCGGCACCTGCGACCACTCTCGGATCCTTCGGGTGATTTCAACGCCATCGATATCGGGCAATCCCAGGTCGAGGATGATCACGTCAGGCCGATCCAATGCGGCGGCTCGCAGCGCGGATTCACCATCGATCGCTTCGATGACCACGCTCCCCTGGGCGTTCAGCGCCGCATTCAGATATCTTCTAATGGCGCGCTCATCGTCGACAACCAGCACTCTTAACCCGATCTCGGTCACTGCTTCGCCTCCTGGTATTCCTCCAGGGGCAGCGTGAAAGAAATCGTGGCGCCGCCCTCAACCCGGTTTTCGGCCCAAATGCTGCCTCCATGCGCTTCGACGATCCCTTTGCTGATCGATAGCCCCAATCCCGTGCCGCTGATGTTCTCGGGGCGCTGGACCCGATAGAATTTATCAAAAATATGCTCGAGATCGCCTGTTGGGATGCCGACTTCCCTGTCGCTCACGATAACCTGCGCCTTTCTTTCTTCCTGATGCGCTCGAATTTCTATGGGAGTACCCGGCGCGGAATACTTCAGAGAATTGTCGATCAGATTGACCAGCACCTGCACGATCAAGACAAAATCCATCGGGACCAGCGCAAAATTATCGGGGACATTAATCATGATCGAATGGTCCTGCGACCTTTCGCCCAGGTTTTCCAGCGCGGTCCCGATCGCATCCAGCAGGTCCCCAGGTTTCTTGACCACCTGCATCGCCCCCGCTTCCAGCCGGGTCATATTCAGTAGATTGCCCACCAGCCGGTTCATCCGGTCCGTTTCTTCCACGGCTGTCTCAATCAAGCGCTGCCGAATCTCTGCGTTCATCGCCGGTCCGCTCTCGGCCAGGCTCGTGAGCGCGCCCTTGATCGACACCAGCGGTGTGCGCAGGTCGTGGGAGATCGAATTGAGTAAAGCCGTCTGCAGCTTTTCAGCTGCCTGCAGGAGGCGGGTCAAGTGCACCTGTTCGGCAAGGCGGGCATGTTCAATTGCAAGCGCCGCCTGGCTGGTGAAAGTCTCCAGCAATCGGCGCTGGTCGGCTGTGAGGGTATTTTCCGGATTTCCCGGACGAATCCCGATGACGCCGATCACGCCGTTGGCGGTTTTCAGGGGTATGAAGCGAGTATCCGCGGCAGCCAGCGTATCCGTTCCCCGACCAGCTGGCTGGCCGTGCCGAAAAGTCCAGTCGGCCACCGCCAGCTCATTTTGATCGAGGTCAAAGTCCGCATTCATGCCATGGGGATGCAGGCTTTTTGGGTTTTCATCATCCGGCAGAAAAATGATTGTTTCCCGATTGAAGGTCTTGGCGATGTTCGCGATGACCGACTGAACGATCTCTTCCAGCCCTTCGGCAACAGACAAATCACGGCTGAGCGCATAAAGCCTGGCGGTCTCGATTTCCCTGCGCTGGGCTACTTCTGCTCGGTCTCGCACTCGCGCGGTTAGCTCGCTGATCACCAGTCCGACTCCAAACAAGCCGATGAAGGTCAGGATATATTCTGTATCGGAGATCGCAAATGTCAAAAACGGCGGCACAAAGAAATAGTCAAAAACCAGGACACCCAGGAAAGACACCAAAACGGACGGCCCTCGTCCCAGGTAGACCGCGCTTACGACCACAGCCAGGAGAAAGACCATCACCAGGTTAGTCGGCGAAAAGTAAGGACGAAAAATTCTGCCTACCCCAAAGGCTGCAATGAGGATCAGAACCGCAAAGCCATAATTCTTCCAAACTATGGGGGGTTCAGCAATCCGGCTTGTGGGGGCAGGCAATTTCTCATCACTTTCACTGCTGATGACATACACGTCAATTTTTCCGCTGTTCCGAACAAGATCATCGACCACAGAGCCGAAAAAGAAGTCGCGCCAGCGGGCTTGAAGCGGTTTTCCGACGATGATCTTCGTGATATTGTTCATCTGGGCGTAATTCAGGGCGGTCTCGGCAACCGAGCTGCCGGGGAGCGAATAGGACCGACCGCCCAGCTCTTCAACGAGCAGCAGGGTCTTTCCGAGGCGGTTGCGCTGGTCCTGCGTCAGCCTGGCATGCTCAGGCAGCTCAACATACAGCGCCAACCATTCAGCGTTTAATTCGTCAGCCAGGCGGCGGGTAGAACGCACCAGGCGCTCAGACATGGGGCTCGGGCTGACGCACACCATCAGCCGCTCCCCCGCTGGCCAGGGTCCGGGGATCGCCTCGACCTGCATATAATCTCGCATCTGGTCATCCACGCGCTCAGCAGCCCGCCGCATGGAGAGCTCCCGCAGCGCGGTCAGGTTGCCTTTGCGAAAAAAGCGCTGGATCGCCCGGGCCGCCTGCTCGGGGATGTAGACTTTGCCATCTCTAAGACGGTTGAGCAGCTCGTCGGGGGGTAAATCGATCAGCTCGATGTCGGTGGCATCATCGATCATGCGGTCGGGGATCGTCTCGCGAACCGTGATCCCGGTAATTTGGGCGATGACGTTGTTCAGGCTTTCTAGATGCTGGATATTCAGCGTGGTATAGACGTCAATCCCTGCGTCCAGGATCTCTTCCACATCTTGAAACCTTTTTACATGCCTGGAACCAGGGAGATTGGTATGAGCCAGCTCATCCACCAGCACCAGCTGCGGCCGGCGTGCAATGACTGCATCCGTATCCAATTCGGACAGCGCCCGATCGCGGTAGGTGATCAATCTGCGCGGCAGAAACCTCAAGCCCTGCCAGCATCGCTTCGGTTTCCACGCGCCGTGAAGTCTCAATATAACCCACGACGGCATCGAGGCCTTCCGCCTGGCGCTGGTGAGCTGCTTCCAGCATCGCAAAGGTCTTGCCAACTCCGGCTGCGTAGCCTAAAAAAATCTTCAGCCTGCCGCGATGGGCTTGAAGGGTTTCATGCTGGATTTGCTCCAGGAGTCGATCTGGATCAGGACGGGATTCGCCGGTTTGCATCATTACACCAAAGCCCTGGAGAGGCTGCCCGGGTCTCCAAGCATTATGCAATCTTCATTGTATCGCAGATGGACTGATTGGAAAGGAAAGGTCCAGAGCCAGGTTCAATGCCAGCACATTCAGGCGCGGCTCGCCCACGAATCCAAGCTGGCGCTGCTCAGTGTGCTGCTCGATCAGTGCATCGATCTCGGCAGGAGCGGCTGCGCGCGCCCGAGCCACACGCGCTGCCTGAAAGCGCGCGGCTGCCAGCGAGATATGCGGGTCCAGCCCGCTGCCCGAGGCGGTGACCAGATCCACCGGGACTGGCAACGGGTTTTGAGGATCAAGTGAACGCAAGGCTTCGATCCGGTCCCGGACTGCCTGCTCCAGCATAGGGCTACTTGGACCCAGGTTTGAGCCGGCCGAGGCAGCCGCGTTATAGGGAAAGGGGATCGATGCAGAAGGCCGTCCCCAAAAATATTCCGGCGCATCGAAGGGCTGACCGATTAATTCGGAACCGACAACCTGATCCCCATCAAGGATCATGCTCCCATTCGCCTGGGCAGGAACCAGAGCCTGGGCGACCAGGGTAATCATGGCCGGGTAGAGCAGACCTGTCATCACCGTGAAAATTAACAGCGTCAACCCTGCCGTCCGCAGTAGGTTAATCATATCTATTCATATCCTCATCATGAATTGTTTCGCAGCCAACAAGGAACCTGGACCACATCCTCAGGAAATCCCATTTCAGGTTATTCACCTTCCTCAGATGACCAAGGAAGGAAGACGGGTTCCTGCAAAAAACTCCTGCTTGCCGGGGGCGCATCATGCGGAGGCAAATTTTCGCCAGGATTTCGTCTGGCGGCAGCTCGCATGGTCCGCATGTATTCCAGGTCTTCCTTTATTATGACTGTCTCATTTGCTTTCAGCCACAGAGTCAGGAGGCCATAGAAAACCAGCAGCAAGCCAACGCATTCAAAGGTCTGATTGCTTGAGCTCGGCACGGTGCTCAACACCCACCAAAACAAGTATAGAAATCCGGCGATGATGATCAATAAGACGAACCAGCCCGAGAGTGAAAATTTGTTATGCATAATTTGACCTCACACAAGACTTAATACATTCAAGAGCATATCGATCAGCTTGATGCCAATAAAAGGCGCGACCAGCCCACCCAGACCGTAAATCAACAAGTTTTCGCGCAGGAGTGCTTCTGCCGGCTTGGGGCGGTAAGGCACACCGTGGAGCGCCAGCGGGATCAGCGCAACGATGATGAGGGCGTTGAAAATCACTGCAGAAAGGATCGCGCTCTGCGGCGTCGACAGGCGCATGAAGTTCAGCATCCCCAACTGCGGGTAGACGCCCACGAACGCAGCCGGGATGATCGCAAAATACTTGGCCAGGTCATTAGAAATGCTGAAGGTGAACAATGCGCCGCGGGTCATCAGGAGCTGTTTCCCGATCTCCACAATTTCAATCAGCTTGGTGGGGTTGCTGTCCAGGTCCACCATATTGGCTGCCTCGCGGGCAGGCTGCGTGCCGGTGTTCATCGCTACGGCAACATCCGCCTGCGCCAGGGCCGGGGCGTCGTTTGTTCCGTCTCCGGTCATCGCCACCAGGCGACCGCCGGCCTGGTACTCCCGGATCAGCTTGAGCTTGGCCTCCGGGGTCGCCTGGGCCAAGAAGTCATCCACTCCGGCCTCCGCAGCGATCGCGGCGGCAGTCAAGGCGTTGTCTCCGGTGATCATTACCGTCTTAATGCCCATGCTTCGCAGCCGGGCGAACCGCTCTTTGATCCCGCCCTTGACGACATCTTTCAAATGGATGACTCCCAGAGCCTGCTCGTCTCGGGTGACCACCAGCGGCGTGCCGCCGGTCTGAGCAATCCGATCGACGATCAGGCGCAGCTCAGGCTGAACCTGGCGCCCGGCGCTTTCGATCAGAGTCATCATGGTATCCGGCGCGCCTTTGCGGATTTTCGTCACTCGCCCGTTTTTTGCACCGCCATCGAGCCCTGCAGCCTCAGGGATATCCACACCGCTCATCCGGGTCTGGGCGCTGAATGGGATGAAGCGCATCCCGGCCGAGGCCCCGGTCCTGCCGTTGCCGCCAACGTGCTGCCCGCGCAGGCCATATTTATCTTTGGTGAGGACCACGATGCTGCGTCCTTCAGGGGTCTCGTCTGCGAGGGAGGCCAGCTGGGCGGCTTCAGCCAGGTCTCCCGGCGCCACGCCCGATATGGGGGTAATTTCCACCGCCTGACGGTTGCCCAGCGTAATCGTTCCGGTCTTATCCAGTAGCAGCACATCTACGTCACCGGCAGCCTCCACCGCCCGACCCGACATCGCAATCACATTTCGCTGGACCATGCGGTCCATCCCGGCAATCCCGATCGCAGAGACCAGGCCGCCGATAGTGGTCGGAATCAGGCAGACCAGCAGGGCGATGATCACGCTCAGCGGGATCGCCGCGCCCTGCCCGGCGGTCTCTGCGCTATATTCCGAAAATATCAGCGTCGTCGCGCACACCACCAGGAAAATAATCGTGAAAGCAGACAGGAGGATGTTCAGGGCGATTTCATTCGGCGTTTTCTGGCGCTTCGCGCCCTCGATCAAACCGATGATCCGGTCCAGAAATCCCTCGCCTGGATTTGCCGTGACGCGGACGACCAGCCAGTCCGACAGGACGCGCGTCCCCCCGGTCACTGCACTGCGATCTCCGCCGGCTTCCCGGATGACCGGCGCGCTCTCACCGGTAACGGCGCTCTCATCCACCGAAGCGATGCCTTCGACGACCTCGCCATCCGCAGGGACCAGGTCCCCGGTCTTTACCAGGACGAGATCGTCCAGGCGCAGGTCAGGGGAAGATACCCATTCGAACGGCGAGGTCCTGTCGGGGCCCTTCAACCGGCAGGCCGGGGTGTTCTGGCGGGTGAGGCGCAGCGCTTCGGCCTGGGCCTTGCCGCGCCCTTCGGCCAGCGCCTCGGAAAAGTTCGCGAAAAGCACGGTGATCCACAGCCAGATGGTGATCGCGCCAATGAAACCCTGCTCCGAATGATCTGCACCAGATAGCGCCCTCACCCAGAGCAGCGTGGACATCATGGAGCCGATTTCTACAACAAACATCACCGGGCTGCGCATCATCTGGCGCGGGTCCAGCTTTTTGAAGGCATCCACGCCTGCGCCCAGGTACAACTTGCGCCGGGCTGACACCGGTATATTATTCCCTCGAGAGAACGCCCATTTCATCTTCATGAGATTTCTTGCCTAAAAGCTCAGCAGCAGGTGCTCGATCACAGGTCCAAGCGCCAACGCCGGTATGAAATTCAACGCCGCAACCAGGAGCACGATCCCGATCAACCAGGCGGCGAACAGTGGGGTGTGGGTGGGCAGCGTGCCGGCGCTTGCCGGCACTTTCTTCTTTCTCGCCAACGCACCAGCCAATGCCAGGGTTGGGATCGCCAACCAGTAGCGCGAAAGCAGCATCGCCAGGCCGCCCGTAAGGTTGTAGAAAAGGCTGTCCCCGCTCAAGCCGGCGAAGGCGCTGCCATTGTTGTTCCCCTGAGACGTGAAAGCATACAGGATCTCGCTGAAACCATGCGGACCGGGGTTCAATGCTGCCGACTTGCCCGCCTGGGAAGACACCGCCAGGGCTGTAAATCCCAGAACGATGATCGGCATGATCAAAATGAGAAGTGAGGCCATCTTCATTTCGAATATCTCGATTTTCTTGCCAAGGTATTCAGGCGTGCGGCCGACCATCAACCCCGCCACGAAGACCGCCAGGATCACAAACGCCAGCATGCCGTACAAGCCCGAGCCCACCCCGCCAAACACCACTTCGCCCGTCTGCATCAGCAAAAGCAGAACCAGCCCGCCCAGCGGGGTAAAAGAGTTGAGCATCGAATTGACCGAGCCGTTCGATGAGGCGGTTGTGATTACCGCCCAGGCAGCCGAGTTTGGCACACCGAAGCGGACCTCCTTGCCCTCCATATTTCCGCCAGGGTTGAGCTCGCTCGCTTTTTGATCGACGCCCAGCAGGTCCAGCTGCGGATTCCCGGCCGATTCGGCTGCGTACGCGCCCAGCAAAGAGGCGCAAAGCAGGACCAGCATCACCGACAGGAGCGCCCAACCCTGGCGGGCATCGCCTACCATCTCCCCAAACGTGATGCAGAGCGCGGCCGGGATCAGGACGATCGCGATCATCTCGAGGAAATTCGAAAGCGGGGTCGGATTCTCAAACGGGTGGGCGGAGTTTACCGAGAAATAACCGCCGCCGTTGCTGCCGAGCTGCTTGATCGCGATTTGCGAGGCCGCCGGACCGAGGGCGATGACCTGCGCCTCAACCGCGTTCCCGTCAACATCGACAGTTGGTTGAAGCAGCGGGACTGAACGGGAAGGGCTGAAGGTCTGGACCACACCCTGGGAGACCAGGGCCAGCGAAAACAGCACTGCCAGAGGCAGCAGGATGTACAGGTTCGTGCGGGTGAAGTCGACCCAGAAGCTGCCCAGGGTTTTGGATGACTGGCGCGAAAAGCCGCGGATGAACGCCGCCAGGACTGCCATCCCGGTCCCTGCAGAAATAAAATTCTGAGCCGTTGGGCCGAGCATCTGGATCAAATAGCTCATCCCGGTCTCGCCGCCGTAGTTCTGCCAGTTGGTATTTGTCGTGAAGCTGACCGCTGTGTTGAACGCCAGATCCGGACGAAAGGCTGCGATCCCTTGAGGATTGAGCGGCAGCAGCGCCTGGAGCCGCAGCAGAAGGTACATGACCAGCATGCCGAGCAGGTTAAACAGCAGCATCGCCCCAGCGTAGGTCTTCCAGCCCATCTCCTCGGTTGGTTTGACACCCACCAGCCGGTAGACCAGGCGCTCGATCGGACCGAGGATGCGCGAGAGAAAGACCGGCTCGCCCTGGTAGACGCGGCTCATATATCTCCCCAGCGGCCTGACCAGCAGCAGCAGGACCAGCAGGACGGCAGAAATTTGCAGGAACCCGTTCATCGTCATCGCCGCGCATCGATCCCTAAAACCGGTCCGCAAAAAGCAGCTCTACAAACAGCAAACCCAGCAGAGCCAGGGTCAATATCCCAGCAAATGCAAGCATTTCAAGACCTCATCAACAGATCACAGACTTTAAGCAAACCAAAAGTCCCCAGGCAGAAGCACCCGAGGACCAGCAGCATGAGCAGGTCCATCATCTCAAACTCTCCATTTGAGATGATGATATTCCTTTAGAGATCAATTTTGGGACAAGAAACTCAGTAGGAGGTCAAGAAAGGGTCAATAGGAAAAATGCTCCTACCTTCTTACAAGCAGCAGGAAAATATCGAACTTTCGATGCGGGCAGGTGATCGTTATTGTCTGACCGACACTCTGAAAATCAGGTTGGAAGGTATTGTCCCAAAGCTTGCCTTGGGAAGGCGTGGACAGGGTGCTGCCTCCATTCCAATGCCCGGCAGCGCTACCGCCAACCCCGCTTGGATAAACCGATTCTCCAGGCTCATCATTACCTCGCGGGAAACACCGGCTCGGGGCATTCATAATAAACGGATATAATATACTCAGACTTGGGAGAGTCCAGACCATGACAGGCGAGTATTACAGAGATAGACCGCAAACGGTCAACCAGGGCGCAGGGCAATCGGCAAGAATTGACCTGCTTTTCTCAGATGTCAGCCGGAATGCCCGTGAGATCGTCTCGATGTATGTGAATGAGCGGATGGTTCATGATCTGGACCAGCAAGCCTGGAACCTCGACGGCGACCAGCACGCCTCGTCTTTTGGCTCGATCGTCCTGGAGAGCTGGAACGGCGTCATGACCAAAACAGGCGGTTATCAGGTCTCGGCGACCTTTCAATTTTCTTCCGGCGATCCAAAAGTGATCAGAAGGATGCTGGAGAAATACCTGGAGACTTTCCCGGAACACATCAACGAAACGATCCTCGAATACCGCGAGCGGACCGGGAAGCGCTTCCAGTTCACGGGCCGGCTCGAAAGCTGGGATGTCTCGGTCAATTACTAAGTAACCTGCTCAGCGGCGATCCGTTTTTAGAGTTATGAAAAAACCCGGTCTTCACCGGGCTTTTTTTGCTTATATATTAAATTATCCAGCTTCTGCACTCACTCGACCGGCCAGCGTGGTTTCAGATCAATTCCTGCCTTGCGGTAAAGGCGCTCTGCGCGCTCGCGGGCTTCGGCCAGGATTTCGGTCTTCGTCCATGAAAAGCGCTTTGCCGCCCTGCACCACCATTTTCCCGTCGATGAACACCATCTCCACATCTTTTCCGGTGGCGGCAGAAACGACGGTAGAAACCGGGTTGGGCGCCGGCGTGAGGTGAGGTTTGTTCAGGTCGAGCACGATGAAATCAGCCCGTTTGCCGGATTCCAACGAGCCGATCTCGTCCTCCAATCCCATCGCTTTCGCGCCGTTGAGCGTGGCCATCTCCAGCACCGTCTCACAGGGCATGATCTCGGGGTCCAGCAGGCGAGCTTTGTGGAGGAACGACGCCCAGCGCATGGCGCGGATCATATCGTAGTCGTTGCTGCAGGTCGCCGCGTCCGTACCCAGGCCGACGTTCACCCCGGCCTTCAGCATCTCCGGGATCGGGGAGATCCCGGAAGCCAGCTTGGAATTCGAGAGCGGGTTGTGGGTGACGTGGGTGCCCGTTTCTGCCAGGATGGCGATCTCTTCAGCTCCAACCCAGACGACATGGATCAGCAGGATCTTGGGTCCGAGCATGCCGACGCTGCGAGCGTATTCGATCGCAGAGAGATTGTACTCGCGGCGGATGTAATCGATGTCCGCCGCGCACCTCGGCCAGGTGGACGGTCAGGCGCATGCCCTTTTCACGGACTAGCTCGGTCATGCGGCGGTACAGCGCTGAGGAACACCCGCCGGGCGGGCGCGGCCCGAACCAGACCTGGATGCGGCCGTCGGCAGCCCCATCCCAGCGGCGGTGCATTTCCAGCGCCTCCGCAAACGATTCTTCAGGGTCTTCGACCAGCCCCGGGTGCATGCTGTTCTCGGACATCGCATAGGATGGGATGTCCATGACAATCTTCGACAGCGCAGCGCGCAGCCCAGACTGCTCGACGACCCGGGCGATGCCGTCAAACCCATAATTGTGGGCGGTCATCGCCTCCACAAAAGCCGTCGTCCCCGATTTCAGCATTTCCAACAGGCACAGCTCGGCGCTCAGGCGTGCGTCCTCGTGGTCGTAATTGCCCTGCAGCGGCCAGACCCGTTTAGTCAGGAAATCCACCAGGGAAAGGTCGTCGGCGCTGCCCCGCAGCAAAGCCTGCGACAGGTGGACGTGGGTGTTGACCAGGCCGGGCATCACCAACATCCCGTGCAGGTCCACCTGCCCGGGATCATCCGGGAATTGGCGGTGGACCGCTCCGCGCTTTCCGACCGCGGCGATGCGGCCATCCCGAACCGCCAGGGCGCCGTCCGTGATGATCCGCCTGTGAGCATCCATCGTGATGATTGTGCAGTTCTCGTAGATCATAGAATTCTCCTGGTTCAATTCATTTTTTTGATGAGGCCGATTGATTATAACTTTGCTTTTATTGAAAAATCATGATTTCTCGAATGTTTTAATCTAAAGTGCTAAACGCAAATGAGGCGAAGATGGCGAAGGATAGATGGCTTAAAGCAGGGTAGCAAATCCGGCTTACAATTTCCTCATGTATCCCATAACCCGGCAGTCGATTTATAAATTCTCGTTGGTATAATTCTTTCAAAACCCATCCAGAGGTCCATCTATGAAAATCCCCTACTACCATGTCGACGCATTCACATCCCGCCTTTTCGCCGGCAACCCGGCGGGGGTTTGCCCGCTTGAGAGTTGGCTGCCGGCCGAGACGATGCAGAAGATCGCGGCCGAAAACCGCCACGCCGAGACCGCCTTCTTCGTCCCGCTGGCAGGCGAACCCGAGCGCTTCCACCTGCGCTGGTTCACCCCCGGCGCAGAGGTCGACCTGTGCGGGCACGCCACGCTGGCGACCGCATTCGTGCTGAAGGAATGCCTGGGCTTCAATGCCCCAGCGGTGCATTTCGACACGCTGAGCGGCCCGCTGACCGTCTCGTATGAGCATGACCTGCTGGTGATGGATTTCCCGAGCCGGCCTCCGCTTCCTTATGAAGCCCCCGCAGCGCTGCTTGAGGGATTGGGCGCCGCGCCGGTCGAGGTCAGCCGGGCGCGCGACGTGCTGGCTGTGTTTGAGTCGGAAGCCGAGGTGGCCGCGCTGCAGCCCAATTTTGAGCGCCTGGCGCAGCTGGACGCCCTGGGTGTGATCGCGACCGCGCCCGGAGAGGGTTCCGATTTCGTCTCGCGCTTCTTCGCGCCGCGAGTCGGCGTCCCAGAAGACCCGGTGACCGGCTCATCGCACTGCACGCTGATCCCCTACTGGGCAAATCGGCTGGGAAAGAACCGGCTGGAATCCCGCCAGATCTCCGCCCGCGGCGGCGAGCTGGCCTGCGAGCTGGTCGGCGAGCGCGTGAAGATCGGCGGTCGAGCTGTGCTGTACATGCACGGGACGATCGAGCTCTAAGCTGCGTTTGGAGAAACTTCGCCCGAATTTAATTCCAGGAACTTGAGCCCAGCCCGCTGGACGGATGATCGTCTCAGCACTTCAGAGCGGTCGGCTCGAGCGTTTTCAGCTTTCCCTGCAGCTCGATTAAGAGCTGCTTTTTTTCTTTCAACTGGTCCTTCAAGTCGTGGGAGCCAGTGCGAACGATCTCCGTACGGAGATCCGAAACCGCACATTCGATCAGATCGAGCAATGTCAAACGTTCCTGGACAGTGAGCATCAGCGTCGCCATTTTTCTTCCCTTCCACCGAAATCCATCGGACAAAGCACAGGAAGCATCGCGGCGGTGAGACAGCATCTTTCTCCATTAACATCATACCAACTTATTTAAATAAATCAACTGCGAGAAGGGGATTCGCATCTGTCACATTTTCGGTTGGTGATCGTACCTTTGAAGCCGTTATCAGCCAGACTGAGTTCAGCCTTCCCGGTAAAAAATCAGCCCTTCGGTTTCCTCACGTTGAAATATAATCAAACCTACCTGCCGATCATCCGAAGATAAGACTGGAGAGCCCGATGTCAAAGAAAGAACAAATCCTACGCCTGCTTGATTTGATGCAAGCGGCCGAAGTTGAGTTTGGGGACCTGCTGGGCGAAGGCGAGCGCCAGGCGGTCGGCGAGCTGAACGCCTGGGCCGCGAAGGATAACCTCTGCCACTCCGCCGGCTGGTGCATGCGCCAGCTGGAAAATATCCAAAGAGCCCGGCGCGGCGAGGCTTTCATCGATTACGAGAATTATCTCGAAATCAACGACCAGGAGTTCCTGGCCTGCCGATCGCTGACCTGGGAGCAATCGCTCGAGCTAAGCGAAGACGCCCGCCAATCGATCCGGGATCTGCTGGACGAATTGAGCGAAGAAGATTTGCTGCGGACCGACCTGCTCCCATCCAATCGTCCGCTCTGGCAGGGATTGGTGTTCAACTTCGCCGAACATGCGCTGATTCACGTGGGGATTGTGTTCAACGATCTCGGCAAACCGGGCTTATCAAGCGAGCTCCAGGGATCGATCAGCGCCGGGATGATTGCCCTGGCCCCTGATGATCGAAAATGGAAAGGGACGGTGATCTACAACCGGGCCTGCCAGCATGCGCTCCAAGGCCAAAAAGAGCAGGCAATAGCTGAGCTGAAAGAGGCGCTTGCGCTCGAACCCGAGCTGACCGCCTGGTCGAAAGAGGACAGCGACCTGATTTCCCTCCACGAAGAGCCGGGATACCAGGCGAATCTATTCGGAATAAACGGGGATTAGAGCGAATTGACCAGGAACCAGCTTTCCCGGCTGACCTGGTAGCCCATATGGGTGTAAAGACCGAGGCGCACCGATGTTCGCCGCCCTTACTTCAAGCTGCGCTTCCGTCAGTCCGTGCTTTTTGAGGTAGCTCAAGCCCAGGGAGATCAGGTATTTTCCCAGACCCAGTCCGCGCCAGCGCGGGCAGTACGAACAGGAATTCAGTTGAGCCGACAAGCCGCCCAGACGCCCGATTGCGAACTTCGTCCCAAAACAGCGTGATGCTCCCGGCCAGCTCATCGTCATCGAACACTGCCAGGCAGGCGCCAACTTCCCAGAGCGGTGACTGGAGGAAATACTTCCAATCTTCCAGGCTCAAACGGTTTTCGGGAAAGCAAAGGTTGCGAGAATCGACATACAGCTGCTGCTCCGCTGCGGATTTCATCCGCCAGGGGACTGATTTCATCCCAGGCGGCGCGAGCACCGCTGGGATCGGCATCCCCAGATTGCGCTGCATGTGGAACACACTCTCGGTATGGACAAAGCCAGCGCCGGTCAGGAATTCGATGATCGTGGTTTCGTTCGGATCATATTGAAATATCACCTGGGTTGGACGGCCGGGCAGGCACTTCACCAGGTCCATGGAACGATCCAGCACGCAACCCAGCAGCGCTTCCCGCAGTGGTTCCGCTTCATCCGCTGAGGGATCTACTTTGATCTCAGCCCAGATGACGTGCGGTTCATCGGGCTTGACTGTCGGTCACCAGCTCCGGCAGCAGCGGCGCAAATCCAACCAGCGCCCCATCGGATGAGAACGCGCAGAAGATATTCGCCCCACTCCCAAATCCAGGTGAACAATACACTTCGACCGCAGGAGCGCTCGCACCCGGATACCAGAGAGCATAACGGTCTTGAAGGCCCTGGATCGCCGCAAGGTCGTCCCGCTGAAACGTTCGGATGTGGAAATGGCGATGGTTCACGATGATCCTTCAAGCGAGAACATTAGCGTTGGCAGACTGCCTGCCGCCTTGTGCAATCGGGATCGAAATACGGCGGCATACTAAGATTTTAAGCACTTGCCTCTTGAATGCCAGTGCCAAATGTCACAGCTTAATCTGATAATTCTACGGGATTTATCTGGAATCTTGGAAACGACGGCTGTGGTATGATGGCTGCATGAAATACGGATATTTTGATGACGCCCAACGCGAGTACGTGATCACCCGCCCGGATACCCCCTTGCCCTGGATCAACTACCTGGGTTCGGAGACGATGTTTGGGCTGATCTCAAACACTGCCGGGGGTTATTCGTTTTACCGCGACGCCCGCCTGCGCCGGATCACGCGCTATCGCTACAACAATGTCCCCCTCGACACCGGCGGGCGCTGCATCTACCTGCGCGATCATACCACCGGAGAGTTCTGGTCCCCAACCGGCCAGCCGAACCGCACTGCGCTGGAAAGCTACACCTGCCGTCATGGGCTGGGGTATACCACAATAGAATCGCAGCGTCGGGCCGATTCGCGCCTGGACGCGCTTTTTTGTGCCCCTGTCTGCCGACCTTGAAGTGCTGGCAAATCCGCCTGACGAACCAACGGGGATACAACAAAGAAGATCTCGACTCTTTTCAGCGGTCGAGTTCTGCCTGTGGGACGCCCACGATGACGCCACCAATTTCCAAAGAAATTTCAACACCGGCGAAGTCGAAGTAGAAGACGGCGTGATCTACCACAAGACCGAGTACCGCGAGCGGCGCGATCATTTCGCGTTCTCTTGCCTGCTCGCCTTCACCGGTCGGCTTTGAGACCCGGCGCGACGCTTTTCTAGGACCCTACCGCGGCTGGGATCGGCCGCTGGCAGTCGAGCGAGGGGAGCTTTCGAACGGCGAGGCGCACGGATGGTCGCCGATCGGCGCGCTGCAGGTCGATTTTTTGCTCCAACCCGGTGAAACGCGCCAGGTGATCTTCCTGCTCGGTATCCATCACAACCCGCCTTGAGGAGAAATTCGAGCCGCCTGGCTCGAACCGGATCAATAAAACCAGCCTGCGACCCATCATCGAATATTACCTCCACGATTATAAGGTCGAACAGGCATTCAGAAACCTGGTGGAAGCATGGTCCAGCCCATTTAGATCGGTTCCAGGTGAACACGCCTGATGAGCACACCAATCGCATGGTGAATATCTGGAACGCGTACCAGTGCATGGTCACTTTAACATGTCCCGCTCGGCTTCGTACTTCGAATCGGGGATTGGCCGCGGGATGGGTTTTCGCGATTCGAACCAGGACCTGCTCGGCTTCCTCCATATGATCCCGGGACGCGCCAGGGAGCGGATCCTCGACCTGGCGGCGACCCAGCTCCCCGACGGTGGCGCGTACCACCAGTACCAGCCGCTCACCAAACGCGGCAACAACGAAGTTGGCACGAATTTCAACGACGACCCGCTCTGGCTCGTGCTGGCTGTCTCGGCATATTTGAAAGAAACCGGCGATTTCACGATCCTGGAGGCTTCCACCCCTTACGACAACGACCCGGCGCTTGCCCGGCCGCTCTACGACCATCTTCAGCGCAGCATCCGATACACGCTGGAGCGGATCGGGCCGCATAACCTGCCTCTGATCGGGCGCGCCGATTGGAATGACTGCCTGAACCTGAACTGCTTCTCTGAAAAACCCGGGGAATCGTTCCAAACGACAACCAACCTGGAAGGCAAAGCTGCCGAATTGGTCTTCATCGGCGGGCTGTTCGTGCTTGCAGCCGCGGAGCTGGCAGATATCGCCGAAAAAATCGGCCGGCAAGCTGAAGCGGCGAGCTATCGGTTGGCATCTCAGCAGATGGAACAGACGGTCCTTGCAGAGCGGCTGGGACGGAAGCTGGTTCCGGCGGGCGTACGACGCTTTCGGCGAGCCGATCGGCTCGCTTCAAAACGAGCAGGGTCAGATCTTCATCGAACCGCAGGGCATCTGTGTGATGGCCGGGATCGGGCTATCCGACGGGCGCGCCCGCCAGGCGATCGATTCGGTCGCCGAGCGGCTGGCGACTCCGCACGGCATCGTGCTGCACCAGCCCGCTTATACCGCTTATGACCTGCGCCTCGGCGAGATCACGACCTACCCGCCTGGATACAAAGAGAACGCAGGAATTTTCTGCCACACGAACCCCTGGATCATGATCGCCGAAGCCCGGTTGGGTGGCGGCGGGAGCGCCCACGATTATTAC
Organism: uncultured Chloroflexia bacterium; assembly: GCA_963788305.1. Taxonomy (GTDB): domain Bacteria; phylum Chloroflexota; class Anaerolineae; order Anaerolineales; family UBA4823; genus UTCFX2. The sequence continues at coordinate 16,464 of CAWBGK010000014.1, read as the reverse complement.
CTGCGCATCAATCCATCGTTCCGGGAGGAAATCTCTGAAGTCCACCGCTGCGAGCCGTATGTGTACGCTCAGATGATCGCCGGGAAGGACGCCCCGACCCACGGCGAAGCCAAGAACTCCTGGCTGACCGGGACAGCCTCGTGGAACTACGTTGCGATCAGCCAGTGGATCCTCGGCATCCGCCCGACGCTGGACGGGTTGAAAGTCGACCCGGTGATCCCCGAAGATTGGCCCGGGTTCAGCGCCGAACGAATTTATCGAGGTGTGACGTACAAGATCCGGGTCAAGCGGGCTGATCCGGGAACAGCACAGAAATGGTTCGTTGACGGAAAAGAAATCGAGGGGAACATCGTCCCCTTCCCCGAACCGGGGAGGGACGAAGTGCGCGTCGAGGTCAAAATCGCCTGACCAGCAACCCGCTGATATTTATTGGATGGGGTAATACCCGAAAAGCTCGATCGCATCCCGGATCGCGACCAGGTTCTCCGGCGGGACATCCTGCTGGACGTTGTGCGCCGGAGAGACGATGTACCCGCCGCCGGGACCCAGGGTCCGGATCATCTGGCGCACTCCTTCCATGACCTGCTCCGGGGTGCCCTTAGGCAGCAGCTCCTGCAGGTCGATCCCGCCGTGGAAGGTCAGCCGGCTGCCGAAGTCGCGCTTCAAGCCTTCGGGCTCCATCCCCAAAGCCAGGGGTTGGACGGGATCGAGGATATCCAGGCCCATCTCGATCCAGCTCGGCAGGAAGGCGCGAACCGTCCCGCAGGAATGGACCATGATCTTCGCCGAGGAGCCTGCTTCAGCCAATTTTTCTTTGATGAATTTCCAATAGCGCCTGAAGCGCGGCTCAACCAGGCGGGCGTACATCCTGGGGGAGATCAACGGCGAACGCTGGGTGCCCATGTCTTCACCGCTCATCCGGTAGATATCGATCAGGTCGCCAACAGCCCCGATCCCGACATCCGCCATGCCCATCGCAACCGCGGTAGTCCGGTCCAGCACAGCTTCAGCGATCTCGGGTTGGAGCACAGCCAGCTCCAGGAATTCCTGGAAACCGACCAGATAGGTGGCCTGCTCCCAGATTGAGGTTGCGAACCGGCTGACAATCGCCTTGTCCGATTCACGACGGGCCTGCAGGAATTTTTCGCGCAGCCCCTCCACCCTGCGCGGATCATAAGGGTCCGGCCAGGGGTAATCCGCGATGCTCTGGAGAGTCGGATTCGCAAGCGGATGGCGCTCCATCTCGTAATAGCTTCCACCTTCGGGCAGCTCGACTTTCTTCCGCCCCACCCCCCACTGGTCATACAGCAGCCCGTCGTCTCGAGCCAGAGGTGAGGGTTTGGATGCCGGGTTCAATCCGATATAAAGGAAATCCACGCCCATCGCATCGAGCAGATCGACAGCCGGGGAAACCTCCGACCAGATGCCCACCTTTTGATCCGGATCCGGTGGGAGACCGAGATAAGCCCGGAGCTCGTGGTACGCCGCCGCGCTGAGGTATAGGTCGAAAGGAACCCGGTCCGGCTCTTGATGGTTGATCGCCCGAATGACTCTTCGCGAGGCGCGAGCGCTTGTTTGGCCATGGATGGCTACCTTTCTGGTTCGGAGATCGAATGTATGGACGAAGACTGGCGGATTTCCAGAACTCACCGGTCTTTCGATTGGCTCAGGATAACGGCTTCAAAAGCTTCGTGACCGGAAAAGCCTTCAGCGTGACATAATCCGGGAGAGGTCCGCCGATCAGCGGGCGAGCATACGCCTTGAACGCTTCGGCAACCTGATTTCCAGACGGGTGGATATATTCACTTGGGACTAATTTTTCAAGGTTCGAGACCAGACCGAGCGGGACGGCGCCGGTAGAGCAGACGTACGGCTCGCCAGGCTCGCGGACGAGCGTGATCATCTGCCCGCTCTCGCCGGCAGCAGCCTGGATGACCGCCCGCTGCCCGACGCGATAGGCTTCGTCCGCATCCGCTGGGGAGATAAACTGCCCGGCGCAGCGCTGGATGATCCCGGGTTTATCGGCGCGCGCTTTAACCTTCAGCTTCGCCATCACCAGGTCGGCGAGATATTTGCCCAGGTCGCCCGGCTCCGGGTGACCGAAGGCATCGGTGTTCAGCGGATCGGTATTCATCGAGATGAAGCTCCCGTCCGGATTTCTCAATCCATCGTTCGCGGCCAGGAAGACGAAACCCTGTGTGCGGAGACGGTCGTCGATATCCGCCAGGATCTGGTCTTCTGTCAACCGCCGTTCTGGGAGGTAGATCAGGTCCGGTGCGTAATCATCGGCGAGCGCCGAGGCAGCCGCCAACCAGCCGCTGTTGCGGCCCATCGTCTCGAGGATCTTGACCCTTTCGGTGTGGCGGAGTGCGATCGCATCCCGCTTCATCTCGGTACAGACCGTCGCGATATAGCGCGCCGCCGAGCCGTATCCCGGACAGTGGTCGGTGATCGGAAGATCATTGTCGATCGTTTTAGGGACGCCGATGATCCGCATCTCAAAATTTTGTGCCGAAGCGGCTGTTGAAAGCCTGTCTGCGGTGTCCATCGAATCCCCGCCGCCGGCGTACATGAAGAAGCGGATGTTATGCGCCTTGCAGATCCGCACGATCTGCTCAAGGTCGTCATCGCTGGTCTTGAAGCGGCAGGATCCCAATGCAGAAGAAGGCGTCCTGCGCAACCCGTCAATAACCTCCGGCGCTTCCTTGCGAAAGTCCAGCAAGTCTTCGCGCAGCAGTCCTTCGATCCCGTGGCGCATTCCGTAAACTTCAGCGATTTCCGGGTGTCGAAAAGCTTCCTGAACAACTCCGCAGACCGAGCCGTTGATCACAGCACTCGGCCCACCCGACTGCCCGACAACAAGATTCCCTTTTAGTTTCGCCAAGACAACCTCCTGAGACCTGCCTTTTTCGTCACATTTGTGATATAATATCACAAATGTAATTATCGCTAGTTTAACGCTCATTTTCGGATTTGTCAATCGAACATCCGCTGCTCAATCCAGGCGGATCACGAAAATATCAGAAGTTCCATCCAACCAAGAACGAGGTGTCTTTCATGCTGAACCAGGCTTTTGATTATGGAGTCACAATCCGCACCAGCCGACTGTTTAATAAAGAGACAGGCCGGTGCGTTGCAGTCGCGGTTGACCACGGCGTCGCGATGGGCGCAGTTGCCGGCCTGGAGAACCTGGGCGAACGCCTCGAGCAGGTCTTAGCCGGCAAGCCTGAAGGGATCCTGGTGAATCCCGGGGCGCTGCGCCGCTTTGGAAATCTGCTCACCGGAAGAGAGTCGCCGGCTGTGATCCTGGCGGTCGATTTCCCACTGTTTGCGAACTTCCCGGGCGGTGACAGGACCGACGGTCAGGTGCCCACCATTTCCGCCGAAGAGGCAGCCCGCCTGGGCGCGGATATGGTCAAGATTTGCCTGATCTTTGGTCAGGAGCAGAGCAACCGCCAGATCGACAACATGGCATTCGCCGCAACGACCATCGAGAGCTGCCATCGGCTGGGAATCCCGGTGATGATCGAGCCGACCACCTGGGGGCTGCGGTTCGAGGGGAAGCCGATTAAAGACTCGAAAATATTGGCGGATATGGCCCGGATCGCGTTCGAGATCGGTGCAGACGTGGTGAAAAGCGATTTCCCTGACGTGCCGGAAGAGATGGAAAGGATCGCCGAAGTCCTGCCCGGTCCCGATCGTGCTGCTGGGCGGCGGAAAAAGCCAGTGCGTCGAAGAGATGCTGCACGACGTGCTGGTCTGCATCCAGCGAGGCGCATCGGGGATTACCTTCGGTCGGAATGTCTGGCAGCACCCCCACCCCCAAAAAATGATCCGCGCGATCCAGAAGATCGTCCACGAGCAGGATTTTCCCGGTGCGATCGCCGAGCTGAATATGGCTGGCGCAACTCAACCGCATTGATGCGAGAAAAATCTATGACAAAAACAATGCGCGCAGTCGTCTATTTGGGACCTGAGAAGCTGCAGGTGCAGGAAGTGCCGATACCGGTGATCCGCCCGGATGAAATGCTCGTCAAGGTTCGCTCGGCTACAACCTGCGGCACCGACGTCAAAACCTACCTGCGCGGGCACCCGAAATACCCGCCTCCGTTCCTGTTTGGGCACGAATTCGCCGGGGACGTGGTCGAGATGGGCCCGATGGTGGAGAATTTCGGCCTGGGGATGCGCGTGACTGCCAGCTGTTTTGGGCCGTGCGGCGCCTGCTACCCGTGCAAGCACCACCAGGAAAACATCTGCGAGAACATGATCCACAACTTTGCCGCCTATGCGGAGTACGTCAGGCTTCCCGGCACCTTCGTGCGCTGGAACACGCTGGTGGTCCCCGAGCACCTGAGCTACGCCCAGGCCGCCCTGATGGAACCGCTGGCCTCGGTCGTCCACTCGCATAAAATGATCCAGATCCGGCCCGGCGAGATGGTCGCCATTATGGGCGGGGGTGGGGCGGTGGGTCTGATGCACCTGCAGCTCGCCCGTTCGTCCGGGGCGGCGGAGGTGATCGTGGTCGACCGCAACGACGAGCGCTTGGAGTATGCCCGCCAGCTCGGCGCCTCAGCGATCATCAACGCAGGCCGTACGGACGCCGTTCATGCGATCCGAGATCTCACCGTCGGGCCGCGGCGCGGACGTGCTCGATCGAATGCGCCGGCGCGAAGGAGACCTGGGAAGGCGCGGTGCGTGCTGCAAGGCGCGGCGGACGGGTGCTGTGGTTCGGCGGTCTGAAGAGCGGGACGATCGTCGAGCTCGACGCTGCCGGCTGTCCACTACGGCGAAATCAGCCTGTTCAACACGCACGGCAATTCCCCGGTCGATTTTTGGGAGTCCTGCAACCTGGTCGCGTCAGGCCTGATTGACACGCGCTTCATGCTCTCGGGCGAGATGCCGCTCGAGCAGACCGAAGAAGCGCTGAATTGATGATCGCTGGAAAGGCGATGAAGATTTCGATCAACCCGGAGCTCAAAGCCGGGTAGCGAGGGCTTCGCGCACGATGCTGGTTCAAGCGGGCTGCGTCCCAGGCGGCGCGGCCGACGAACAACCCGTCGATTTCGGGCTGGCGCATCAGATCCACTGCATTCTCCAAGTTTACGCTGCCGCCGTAGAGCAGCGGCACACCCGCTTCCCGGTCCGGGAAGCGTCTTCCGAGGATCTCGCGCAAGACAGCATGCATCTCGTTTGCAAAAGCAGGGTCGGCGACGGTCCCGCCCTCCCCAATCGCCCAGACCGGCTCATAGGCGACCCACAAGCGGTCCGCCTGTTCGGACTCCACTCCCGTCAATCCAACCTCCAGCTGGCGGCGCAGACCTCGGCCGATCGCCCGGATTGCAGCTCTTCCGGCGATCTCCGACGCAGAGCAGGGTCTGGAAACCATGCGCCAGGCTGGAAAGCACCCTGCGGTTCGCCAGCGCGTCGGTTTCCCCAAAGTGCTGGCGGCGCTCGGCATGGGCAACCATCACCAGGTCGACGCCGATATCCCGCAGCTGGATGGGCGAAATCTCGCCGGTGAACTGGCCCTGCTCTTCCCAGTGCATGTTCTGCGCGCCGATCCAGATCCGGTCATGGTCCACCACCCGGCAGGCATCTGCCAGGGCCGTGTAGGACGGCAGGATGAACAACCTGAGCTGCGAGGCGCGGAATATCGCCCGTCAGCTGCTGGAGCTGCAGCCAGGAACTCCAGCGTCTGGTGGTTGGTCTTGTACATCTTCAAGTTTGAGCCCACAAACAACTGTCTGGAAGCGATGGCTCACCGGTAGAGCTCCTGCTCGATCGATCGAATAAGATCGAGCTTGGCCTGCGAGCGCCCGCCCTGAAACTCCGTTACTCAACCAGTCGCTGAGAATTTTTTTAGCGTGCTCTGGCCCGATCACGCGCGCCCCCATGCAGAGCACGTTGGCGCTGTTGCTCAGGCGCGCCCGCTCGGCAGAATAACTGTCGTGGCAGACCGCAGCATAGATCCCCGGGAACTTATTGGCGCTGATCGACATGCCGATCCCAGTGCCGCAGATCAAAATTCCTTCTTTCTGATAACCGCTTGCGATGATCGCTTCAGCCACCTGCCGGGCGATCAGGGGATAGGCGGTCTCATCGGATTCGTCTTCAACCCCGACAAACGTATAAGCGATCGCCTGGTCATCGAGCAGCTTGCGGACTACCTTCATTAACTCAACTGCTGCAAAGTCGCAGCCTAAGATCAATTCTTTTACCGGCATTCAGGCTCCTTGCTTTCTTCAGGTTTAGAAAAAACTCCGGCAGGAATTTCCTGCCGGAACGGTTGCCACTCACGATCGACCTTTTTCAGTCGGGCAGATGCTCTCGATCGAAGACGTTCCTTAAAAGACCGATCCACCTTCGATCAAGAAGGGGGAAAGCTTAACCGCAGGCTCCGTCTGCCCATTCACACATCGACCTGGAAATCACCGTCAGCGTCACGCAGCCGGCGTCCGGATAACCAACCGCCCGTTCGCCGAGGGTTTTTGCTTTACCAAAGCGGGCGACATACTGCTTGCTTTTTTCCTTTCCGGCTTCGGCGGCAGCATAGCCTGCACGGAGCATGGCTTAAAGCCTTCCCCGGCGGTTTGGCTTTTTGCAGGGCTTCGACGATCGGCTGCAGCCCGTCGACGATGGTCTTGTCGCCCAGCTGCGCCTGGCCCTTAGCCTGGATCTCGGCCAGCGCCCTGGCGAAGACTTCGGCGAAATCCTGCGTGGACAGCTCGGATTTCGGCGGCATGTTCTTCGAGCCTGCATAGAACAGCAAGCCAAAGATGATCCCCGAAGCGCCGCCCATCACCTTGATCATCGTGCGCCCGACGGTGCCGAAGACCGCATAGACGTCCTGTGAATTCCTTTGCAGCCAGCTCATTGGCAGCGGCTTCCAAGCCCAGCGCCATCCCGATGCCATGATCGCCGTCGCCGATATTGCGATCGGCCTCGCAGAGCTGCTCCTTGGCATCAATCACGACTTCAGCGACATGCATCAGCATGTCTTTGAGCTGAGAGGCTGTCAGGCTTTCCATTTCGGCTCACCGCGGCCTGTTTTTATAAACCGGCGACCAGACCGGCCAATCGAAATACTTTTTCAGCTCATCATCCAGGCGCATCAGGGTGATCGAGAAGCCGGCCATCTCCTGGCAGGTGGCATAAGCACCTGCATCCGCCTGGTGAACTTTGAAGCCCATCTGCTCGAGGTTCTGCAGCGTGCGGCGCATCGCAATCATCTGCTCCATGCGTGTAGTAGATCCAAACCCGTCGATCAGCACGCAGACTTCGTCGCCGGCCTTAAAGGGCAGGTCGGGGACGATCAGCGACAGCATCTCGTCGACCAACTTATCCGCCGGCTGGATTTTGCCGCGGCGGACGCCCGGTTCGCCGTGCAGACCCAGCCCGATTTCGATCTCGTCTTCAGGCAAGGTGAAGGCCGGGGTGCCTTCGCCCGGGATCGTGCCTGGATAGAGGGCGACGCCCATCGTGCGGGTGTTGTCGCGCGCCTTGGTTGTGATCGCTTTTGACTTCATCCAGGTCCAGACCGGCATCGCAGCAGGCGCCGGCGATTTTGATCACGTAGAAATCCCCGGCGATGCCGCGCCGGTCGGTGATGCGCTCCGGCGGCGCAGAGGCGACATCATCCCAGACGCGCACCGTCTCGGTGCGAATGCCTTCCATGATCTGCCAGCTCAGCGCCCATATCAAAATTCAGGTTGTCGCCGGCGTAATTGCCATAGACGTACAGCACCCCTCGCCCCGGTCGGCCGCCTTGGTGGCTGCCAGGACGATATCCGGCGAGGGGGCGGCGAAGATATTGCCCATCGCAACCGCATCCGGGATAGCCCTTGCCGATGAATTCCAGGAAGATCGGTTCGTGCCCGCTGCCGCCGCCGATCACCAGGCCGACCTTGTCCGGGTCCAGCTGAGTCTTTACGATGGCAGTGACGCCTTCGAGCTGGCGAAATTCTCCAGGGTGCATCATCAGAATACCCAGAAATCGTCTCCTGGACGACATCTCTTGGATCATTGATTATTTTCTTTACCATCTGATCTGTCCCTTTGGAAGTATCCTAGTAATGCGAGCTGATATTGAACAGGATCACGCCAGATCAGGATCACTGGAAATCCAATGGTGTACAGCATCATCGTCAGCGGTTGGATCATCATGAAGAACCCGAGCAATAATCAGCGTAATTGCGATCATATCGCCGTAAATACCAAATTTCTTGCGTTTTTCCATCTAACCTCCAAGAAAGGCTCAGGAGCGGATCAACGTCCCGCCGACGTCGAAGAAGCGTGTCTTGCGCTCGTCGAACTGGATGAAAATCTTCTCGCCAACTTTCACCTGGGTGCGCGGTGAAACCCGGGCGCGCACACGCAATTTCGCCAGATCGATCTCCACCAGCTTTTCGTATCCAAACGCTTCGATCAGGTAAACTTCGGCCGGCAGGGCGTTCGGGAGCATCTTCCATACGATTTTTACATCTTCCGGGCGCACACCCAACTGATATTTCCCGGCGGCAAGCGAATTCCTGTAGCTGGCAGGAAGCTCGGCACCGTGGCCGTTCGTTTGAGATTGAAGCGGTTATCCCCCACGACGACCGGGCAAAATGTTCATCGGGGGTGTGCCGACGATGCTGGAAACCAGCATATTTGCCGGGTAGGAATAAATCTCGGACGGTTTCCCGATCTGCTGCAGCACACCTTTGTTGATCACAACGACCTTGTCTGACATCGACATGGCTTCGATCTGGTCGTGCGTCACATACAGGGTGGTCGCCCCGGCTTCTTTCTGCAAGCGCTTGAGCTCGAAGCGCAGCTCTTCGCGCAGCTTGGCGTCCAGGTTGGACAGCGGCTCATCCAGAAGAAAGAGCTGCGGACTGCGGACCATCGCCCGCCCGATGACGACGCGCTGCATCTCACCGCCGCTCAGTTTGCTCGGATAGCGCTGCAGCAAGGGCTCGATGTGCAGCATCTTTGCCATCTCGTCGATGCGCGCTTCTTTTCTGTTCGGCTGTGAGGTCCGTTTTATCCAGCGGGAACTGCAGGTTGCGGTAGACCGTCATGTGCGGATACAAGCGCATAATGCTGCGAAACAAAAGCCATATTTCGCTGGCCAGGCGGGAGCTCGACAATATTGGCGCCGTTGACGTGCACTTCGCCAGTATCCAGCTTCTCCAAACCGGCTACGCAGCGCAGCGTGGTCGTTTTTCCCGCACCGGTTGGGCCCAGCATGGTGACAAACTCCTGATCCTTGCACGTCAAAAGAAATATCGTTTAACGCGACTAGTTATCTCCAAAACGCTTCTTGAAACTGATGATATTGACTTCAGCCATAGCAACCTTCCTAAATCGCCAGCTCGGTCTTTCGATCGAAAAGCCGGATACCAGCGTGCTCGAAAGAAATCCAAAGAGTCTGACCTTCTTCGTAGACATCGGCCGGTGAGGTTCGGACAGTCAGCAACAGCTCGCCATGTCCGACATGATGGATATTTTCTGAGCCTAGGGCTTCCAGGAAGATATATTTACACTCAATTCCATCTTCTACCGGTTCGGTGGAAATGTACACGTCTTCCGGACGGATTCCCAAAATCAGCTCTGCGCCATCTTGCAGCTCAGCGATAGATTGTTTGATATCTTCCGGCAGCCGATAGGAAAATCGCCTCGCCATTTGTGGGGATGCGCACACTGCGAGTCTGCAGCCTGATACTCGCATGTTATAAAATTCATGCTCGGGCTGCCGATAAAATTTGCCACAAACAGGTTCGCCGGATAGGTATAGACTTCATCGGGGGTGCCCACCTGCTGGAGCACGCCCAGGTTCATGATCGCGATCCGGTCGGCCATCGCCATTGCTTCGGTCTGGTCGTGGGTCACATAGATCGTTGTGATTTGGTTGTCGATCTGGAGCCGGCGAAGCTCGGCCCGCATGTCCACCCGCAGCTGAGCGTCCAGGTTCGAAAGCGGCTCATCCATCAAATAGACCTTCGGCTGCCGCACCATCGCCCGTGCCAGGGCGACGCGCTGCTGGTCGCCGGCGCTCAAGCTGACTCGGTTTTCGTTTGAAGATATCTTCGATTTGAAGCTGCTTGCCGACCTCGGTCACACGGCGGTCCACTTCGTCGTTTGGCCATCTGCTGCGTGCGGAGCGGGAAGGCGATATTTTCGAAGGCAGTCAGGTGCGGATAGAGGGCATACTGCTGGAAGCAGAACGCCATGTCACGATCGGATGGGCGTTTTTCATTGACCACGGTGTCATCGATGATGATTTCGCCCTCATCCACTTCTTCCAACCCGGCAATACTGCGCAAGCTGGTCGTTTTCCCGCAGCCTGAAGGGCCTAACAGGATCAGAAACTCGCCATCTTCGACGGTCAGGTTGACATGATTGACGGCGACCGTTTGACCATATCTTTTGACAATATCACGTAATTCTACTTTAGCCATGTTTGGTCTCTCACTCTCTGAAGAATTCGATCCTCTTCGGCCTATTTCTTGATCGCGCCAAAGGTGAGACCGCGCAGCAAGGATTTCCGAACCAGGAAGGTGAAGATCAATACCGGAAGCACATACATGAAAGCCGTCGCGGCAATCTTGCCCCACTCATATCCTTCGTGGCCGACGCGCACGGCAACCGCCGGGGGGACCGTGCGGGCGTAGCGGGTCGTCAGGATCGAGCCGTAGACAAACTCGTTCCAGCTCGCGATCAGGCTGAAGACAGCCGAAGCTGCCAGGCCGGTGACAGACTGCGGCAGGACCACTTTTGTGAACGCCTCCCAGCGGCTGTAGCCGTCCATCAGGGCGGCTTCTTCATATTCGATCGGGATTTCATCGAAGAAGCTCTTCATCATCCAGGTCGTAAAGCCCAGGTTGAACATCGTATAAAGCAGCACCATGCCGTGCACCGTGTCGGAAAGGCCAAGCTGGCGGTACATCAAGAACAGCGGCACCAGCGTGGCGATCGGCGGCAGCATGCGCGTGCTCAGGATGAAGAACATCAGGTCGTCTTTGCCCTTCATCTTGAAGCGCGAGACGCTGTAGGCTGCCAGGGCGCCAAACATCACCGAGAAGAAGGTGCTCAGGGCGCTGATGATGATGCTCATCTTGAAGAACTCTTTAAAGTTCGTCTCCAAACCCGAATCGGTGAAGAAGACGCCGCGGAAATTTTCTAATGTCGGCGTAAAGACAAACAGCGGTGGGATGTTGACGATCTGGATGCGGGTTTTCAGGGCTGTTGCAACCATCCAGTAGAGCGGAAACATGAAGATTGCGATCAGGAGGATCAGCCCTACCCAGGAGAGAATTCGATTTGCTAAGCTTTTATGATGCATGGTAGGCTCCGTCTACTGTGTCGCTTGTTTGGCACGGTTCAGCACGCGCACCAGGATAATGCTCAGGCCAATCACCGTGATCAACAACATGACCGCCAGGGCCGAAGCCTCGCCTGTCTTGTAAAACGCAAACGCCAGCTTGTAGAGGGCGTATGCGATTGTCTCTGTGGTAGAGCCGGGTCCGCCAGCCGTGAGAACCCAGACGATGTCCGTCGTCTTGAATGCGTCAATCGTCCGGAATACGACTGCCAGCAGGATCAATGGAGCGGAGAGCGGCAGGGTGATCCGGGTAAACTTAAACCAGGAGGACGCCCGATCGACTTCAGCAGATTCATAAAGGTACGTTGGAACCGCCGAAAGACCCGCCAGGCTGAGCAGCATCATGAACGGTGTCCACATCCAGACGTCGACGATCACAATCGACCAGAAACCTGCCGTATTGGTACTCAACCATTGGACTTCAGGCAGCCCCAGAATTCCTTTGATGAAATAGTTAATCACCCCCCAGTTGTTCGAGAGGATGTATTTCCAAAATAACCCTGATATTACCGGCGCGATCATCATCGGCAGAAGCAGCAGGGTGACCCAAACGCCGCCCCCTTTGAACTGCGAATGAATGAAATAAGCAATCAGGAAACCGAACACCAGCTCGAGCGCTACCACAGTGAATACAAATTTTCCGGTAAAAATGAAACGCTCCCAAATATTCGGGTCGTGCAGCAGCTCAACGATAATTGTCGAACCCGATGAAAACGGGAGGTTTATTTTTCAGAATCGAATATTGAGTAAAGCTTAACCGCACGGCCCACAGAAACGGGTAGAGCACCAGCCCGACGATGATCAAGACAGCTGGCGCAAGCAAAATCCGCTTCAGGGCATCGTCACTCATCCCATGTCGTTTAACTACCTGGGGTTTTTCGTTTGAAGGAGCAGGAAGGGCAGTATTCAAGTTTCAGCCTCCACCTAGATTTCTTTTAGAGGGCTTGCGTCCCCGATCTTCTGGCAGGGATGGAATTTGAGAGGAAGATCGGGAAACGCAAGCTTTGTGATGGACTCAACCACCAACCGGTCAATGATTATGAAGGCTTCGATGCAGCCAGCGGGGATCAAGTTTACGTCTCAGCACAGAAGACTTCTGTGCTGAGACGGTTTCACACGTCAGGAATTACTCCATCGCATCGAAAATCGCCTGATGTTCCACAGCGACGGCGTCCAGCGCTTCCTTCGCGCCCATCTCGCCAGAGACAACCAGGCTGGCGTACTTCTGCCAGATGTCGAGAAGCTCAGGATACTCGATCAGGTGCCAGTAGTCGTTGACGTATTTCATCGAACTCTGGGAAGGTCGCATTCCACGGCTTGGTCGTGACGTATCTCGGATCGGTGAGGATGTCGACCCGACCGGTTTGTGCGCCGACTTCGGTCCACTGCCACTGGATTTCATTGGTCATGAACCACTCCAGCAGCTTCCAGGCCTCTTCGATGTTCTTCGAGTAAGCAGAGATCGAGAGACCCTGACCGCCGACGGAGATGCCGCGGTTTGAGCTGGCCGTCGACCATCTCGCCGGGGAGGACGTCATAGCCCATCTTGTCAGAGTAGGGGTTGATCGCCGGGTCGGCGTGGACGAAGAAGAAGTAGTACCAGTTGATCGCCATCGCGACGATGCCGGTGTGGACTGCGTTGTTGACTTCGTCGTAGAACCAGCCGGCTGCGCCGGGGGGCATGAACTGGAACAGATCGGCGTAATACTCAAGCGCCTTGACGTTGGTCTCGGAGTTGATCACGCCCTGGGCCATCTTGGTCTCTGGATCCCAGAGGGCTGCCGCCGTACGACCAGATCACGCCGTCCAACGGGCTGGTGACCGCATCGTAGTTGCATCGTGGTCACGCCGCCCTCGATCGCCGGGGGCCAGTCGCGCGCAACGTCGGTGAGATACCCGTAGAGCGTCGGCGCGGGGAGGCCGTCGGCGATGATGCCGGTGACGACGGCGGTGTGGCTGCTGTCCGCGCCCGCCGAGAGGGGCACGGTCGCCGGTGAGGTCGGTGATCGCGAGGCGCCCCGCGGCAGCCTCGTTCAGCATCACCGCCAGTGCGCCGGTCGCACCTGCCTCGCCCCAGCCGCCAGTGACCACCGGGCGCCGGTAGAGGTCGTTCAGCTCCTCGCCGCTGACCCACTGGGCGTCGAGCACTACGGACGCGCCGGCGGGTGGCGGCGTTCGGACGGTTGATTGCACGACGAGCGTCGCTGAGGCGTCCTGCGGGCCGATCCGTGTGCGTACCCCGGAGAGCCATTCCTCCGCTGCCGGAACCTCGTCGGCTGCCAGGGACGTCGTGAGTGCGTACGTGGCCGCTCGGCCTCGCAGCTGGTCGTGCGCCGCGATCACGTATCCGGTCGAGAGCTGATCCGCCGCGGAGACGCCGACGACTGCCAGGACGCCGACGAGCATGCTGAGCGCGGTGAGTACGGTCCGCAGCGGGCGTGCTCGCAGGTCGTGGAGCGCGCTCCGCAACGGGCGGATCATGCGGTGACGACCTCGTGCATGGTGCCGCCACGCAGCTCGATCTGGCGGTCGAGTGAAGCGGCCACCGTGGCGTCGTGGGTCACCACGACGGCAGAAGCACCAGACCGGGAGGTGGCTGCCACGAGGTGGTGCATCACGTCCTCGCCGGTCACCATGTCGAGCGCTCCAGTCGGCTCGTCGGCCAGGACGAGCTTTCGGTCCGCGCACGAGAGCGCGCGCGACTGCCACGCGCTGCTGCTCGCCTCCGGAGAGGCTGGCCGGGCTTCCGGCGTCAAATCCCCGAGCCCTACGGCGTCCAGTTGGGCGAGCGCGGCACGACGCGCGGTGCGGCGCGAGATGCGCGCGCCGTACTGATGGAAGCAGCACGTTGTCGAGCACGGAGAGATGGCTGACCAGGGAGTAGTCCTGGAACACGAACCCCACGAGGCTGTTGCGCAGCGCGGCGGCCCGTGCATCTGAGACCGATGTCACGTCCGCCTGCCAGCCAGAGTCGGCCCGATGACGGCCGTCGGAGGAGTCCGAGGGTCGCCAGCAGCGTGCTCTTGCCGCACCCGGACCTGCCCGTAACCGCGAGACTCTGACCAGCGGGAACATCGAGGTGGAGCCCCGTTCCGAGCGTCAGCACCCCGCCTGTGCGGAGCGCGATCTCGATACCCAGGCCCTGTGCGCGAGGGACGGGCGAGTCGGTCATGGGCGGTCGAGCCCGGGCGCATACGCGAGCACGCGGTCCCCCTCGGACAGTCCATCGCGAATCTCGACGACGTGGCCGTCGGACACCCCGAGGGTGACGGCCACCTCGGTCGTCCCTGAGTCGTCCACGCGTGAGACCACACCAGTGCCGGCGACACCGGTGACGGCCTCGAGCGGGAGGGTGAGGACGCCATCCGAGTGAGCGGTCTCGAGCCCGACTTTCGCGGGCAGGCCGTCCATGACGGCCGCGTCTGCCGGAAGGAGGCAGGCAAATGGCGCCGTCGGGTCAGCGCTCTGCTCGTCAGCAGGGTTGCCATCGTCGGAGCCGAGCGCGGCGACCTGGCACGTGAGCCCACCGGGGCCGCCGGTGACGTTCGCGGTGCCTGAGCTGGCCCTGGGAAACGCCGTAGAGGCGATAGGCGTACTCGACCGGTACGTGGGTCGACCCGAACGGCCTGTACCCGACGTCCGCGATCGGCAGGTCGGCGGGCACCATGGCTCCGCCGGTGACACGCCACCGGCGGAGGACTCCTGACGCCGGTGAGGTGACGGGAACGTCGCCTACCGTGCCGATGACGGCGCCGGCGATGACCTCGGCGCCCTCGGGAGCCAGGATGTCGACAGGACCGCCGCTTCCCGCTCGCACTGCGAGCGTGGGTTGCGAGCGGACGGTGCCGCTCAGAACGAGCACCGAGGTCACGTCGGCGCGAACGACCGTGGTGGTCGCCGATGCGGCAGGTGCCGAGGCGTCCGCAGGCCCGGTCGGCCTGCCGGACGCCTCGGCCGTGCAGCCCGCCGTGCCGAGAACGAAGGCCACCGCGCACGCGGCGTGTACTGCACGTGCGCGACGCGCCACTCTCATGACGCGTCGGCCGGACAGTTTGCCGACACGTCGTTCTCCACTCCGCTGAACTTCGAGTTGGGCGTCCTCGATAATCCCTCGAATGGCCTGTGGCGCGCCCTCCGGGATCGAAGTACTCCTGAAACTCGGGGCGGTCGACGATCGAGGCATACATCGTCAAGGCCCGCTCGGCGGCCGCGGGGTCGCTCTGTCGTGCATCCAGCCACGCTCGACCCCACGCGCAGTTCCACGCCATGACCGCGTCCGACGCGCCGACTCCCACCTGGTATGACGCACCCTCCATCTCGTCCGAGCGGGCTGGTGGCGTCGAGCCCGGCGGCCACTCGAGCCTCTGCGACGACCGCGTCGTACTCATTGGTCACCCCAGCCTCGTCGACGAACTGATCCGTCGCTGCTGACGGAGTTTCGGGCGACGAACAACCGGCGGCGGCCAGGAGGGCGGCGACGCCCACGCTGGCGGACACTGCCTGGCTTCGCGTGATCATGCGAGCAGCCATCAGTACGTCAGCGTCCCCGACCACGTGTTCGAGCAGTTCCGGACGACGCCTGGTGCATCTTCGCCGTCATACGGAAGCGGGTGTTGACCACGTCGTTGTTGCCCGACTGGTGCGTGCCGTACCAGCCGGCGCTGAGGAAGTATGCCCGGTGGACGACTCCGGTCGCGACGATGTAGGTCCCGATGTCCATGCTGTAGCCGCTGTGCACCCCGCCCGCCGCTTGCGCCAGGTACAGATCGGAGCGCGCGGGCTGCTGCATGTATCGGACGGTCGAGTACACCGTCTCGGATCCAGTGCAGTTCACGGTACCGGTGACCGTCGTATCCGAGGCATGGGCGGCACTGGCGCCGATGCCCATCGCGAGGACGGTTGCTGCGAGGGCGGCGGCGGTGCGGCGTGCCGTCTGACGCATGGTGACGAACTCCTGACCGTGACTGGTGAACTCGCCGACGGATGGTCATCGATCTGTAGTGCGCGAGTTGTCTCGGGTATAACGGTAGTCGTAGGTCGCTCTGACCAGGGCAAACGTCGGCGACGCAGACGTGACCTGTGTCACATCGGTGCATCGT
>CAWBGK010000013.1:0-50637 GCA_963788305.1 uncultured Chloroflexia bacterium | reverse complement strand
TCTACGGCAGCGGGACGGTCAGCAACACCGTGCTCGGCAGCGTGATCGGGCTGGGGGTCGACGGCGAAACGGCAATCCCCAACCTCGGCGCGGGGGTAACTATCCGGGCCGGAGCGTCTTACAACGTCATCGGCGGGGAGCTGTTCTCGACCGGCAACCTGATCTCCGGCAACACGATCGACGGAGTGCAGATGCTCGGACCGGGCACATCCTACAACCGCCTGAGCGGGAGCTTCATCGGGACGAACGCCGACGGCAACGCGGCTGTGAAAAACATGTATTACGGGGTCCGGATTCAGGAGGGGGCGAGCCACAACATCATCGGCGGGCCGGATTTCCTGCAGGGCAACCTGATCTCCGGAAACGGGATCGACGGGATCCTGATCGGCGACGGCGACGTTTTTGCGGTTAACAGCCACAACCAGATCCTGAGCAACATCATCGGGCTCAACCGGATGGGTGAGGCGGCGATCCCAAACCAGACCGGGATCCACCTGCGCAACGGCGCGGCCGACAACCTGATCGGCGGTGAGCTGACGGGCGGCGCGAATATCATCGCCGGCAACAGTCTTTGGGGGATCGTGATCGAGGAACCCGGCTCCGACCGGAACCTGGTAGAAGGCAATTTCATCGGTGCGCTCCCCTACAGCCTGAGGGGGATCGGGAACGATTCGGACGGGATCCGGATTTCCGGCGGCGCGCAGGACAACCGGATTGGACCGCGGAACACGGTTGCGAACAACGGCTCAGGCGGGATAGGCTGCGGGGCTTTCATCGTCAACGCCGGCACGATCCACACGACGGTCACCGAGAGCAGCTTCTACGACGAATACTTCCGGCGGGATCTGCCTGGTCGACAGCGCAAATGAGTTGATCGGGGCGCCGGCGGTCACATCTGTCGATTTCGTCGCGAATCAGGTTGTGGTCAGCGGGGTTTCGGGCGCGAACCGGACGATCGAGCTCTTTGGGAACCCGGACGACGAGGGTCAGGGCCGGTTTTACCTGGGGAAGACGGATATCTGAAGCGGGCGGGGATTTCAGCGTCACGCTGGCGTTTATGCCGTATCGCTTCCTGACTGCGACCGCGACCGACCTGGATGGGAACAGCTCGGAGTTTTCGGCTGCGTATCTCTCGGATGTGACGAGCGTCTTCCTGCCGGTCGTCAGGCGCTGAAGCAGATTAAGAGTGGAACCGCGAAGGGAGGAAAGCTTGAACCGCGAAGGGCGCTAAGGACGCAAAGGTTTCTCTGTCATTGTGAAGAACGAAGCGGCGAACCTGTCCACGTACTATGTGGAGCAAGCCTGAGACTGCTTCGCTGTGCTCGCAGTGACATGAGGGCTGCTTCGCTGTGCTCGCAGCGACACGGACTGCTTCGCTGTGCTCGCAGCGACACGGGACTGCTTCGCTGTGCTCGCAGCGACACGGGACTGCTTCGCTGTGCTCGCAGCGACACGGGACTGCTTCGCTGTGCTCGCAGCGACACGGGACTGCTTCGCTGTGCTCGCTGTGACACGGGACTGCTTCGCTGTGCACGCTGTGACACGGGACTGCTTCGCTGTGCTCGCAGTGACATGAGGGCTGCGCTCGCTGCGACAAATTGGGCCTCACTGCGAGGAGGTGGAGTTTATCTCCGGATCACGGGCAGGTAGATCTCCTTCAACGGCGCGGCCTCGACGACGATCGTAAAGGACTGGGTATCGGTCAATCCAGCGCTGTCTTCCACTTCAAGCTCGACAGGATTGTCGCCCACGTCGACAGCGTCCGGCGTGCCTGAGAGCGTCGCGGTGCCGTCGCCGTTATCGACCAGCGTGAGCCAGCCGGGTAGAGTCGCGGCGGTGATGACCAGCGTGTCGCCATGAACCAGGTCGGGGTCGCTGGCGGTGATGTTGTAGGTGTACAGGACATCTTCGTCCGCAGATTCGACGGGGGCGCTGGTGAATTCAGGCGGGTCATTCAGGTTTGCGACTGCGATTGTGAACCCCTGCGTGCCCTTCAACCCTTCGCTGTCTTCCACTTCCAGCTCCACCACATGGTCTCCAACGTCGGAGCTGCCCGGTGTTCCGGAGAGCGAGGCCGTGCCGTCGCCGTTGTCGGTGAGGGAAAGCCAGCCGGGAAGGGTCGGGGCGGTGATCGCAACTGAGTCGCCGTTGCCGTCGGCAGCCGCGATCGAATAGGAATAGAGCTCATCCTGAGCTGCGCTGGTGAGAGGGGTGGATGAAAAATACGGGGCAACATTCGGCACCGTCCAGGAGGCGTCATCCGATCGGTCCGCCCGGAACGCCCCAGTCCCGAAGGAAATGGAAGCCATGTTGGAATATTCACCGGCAGCCAGGGGCGCATGCAGAACCCCGGTGATCGTGATCACACCATGCGCGCCTGGAGCCATATCCTGCACATCCCAGACGTAGGCGGGGGTGTGAACGCTGTCGAGGATTGTCACACCGCTGCTGATCACGGAGCTCACCTGCACGGAGGCGGGGATGGTGTCGGTCAGCACGACCTGGACTGCGCTGATGCCGCCGGTGCTGGTAAAGGACAGGGTGAAGGTGATCGGGTCACCCGGCTCGACCGTTCCCGGAAAAACCTCTTTCTCCAGCTCGATATCCGAGAATGCAGCCTCGTAGGCACCCATATCGACGATCGGCGGGGTCCCACTGCCGGTATCCACCGTGTCCGGATCGTCTGCGAAGCGCAGATTGCCGTCGAGG
Organism: uncultured Chloroflexia bacterium; assembly: GCA_963788305.1. Lineage (GTDB taxonomy): Bacteria > Chloroflexota > Anaerolineae > Anaerolineales > UBA4823 > UTCFX2. The sequence continues at coordinate 47,928 of CAWBGK010000013.1, read as the reverse complement.
TCGGTGGTGATCTCAACCGGGACGAGGCTGTTGTCGCCGGCGTCGATGGCGGGAGAGCCGGGCAGCAGGCGAAGGTCGTCATCGGTGGTGCCGAAGATGTCATCAGGACCATTCGCATCCGCGAAGAGCGGGTTTGTGTTGAGATTGCCGGTGCCAGGGTAGCCTCCAGGATATTTGATCAGGCTGTAGGTGGCGACAACCGGGCTGTTGATGCTAGAGATTTCGTAGTAGCTTAGATCGGGGTTTCCCCACATGACCACGTTTGTCATAGTCAGCAGGGTGCAGTAGTAGTTGTAGATCGCGCCGCCGTATCTGCCGGCATTGTTGTCGCTGAAGGTCACGTTGATAAGAGTCGGGCTGGTACCGGTGGAGTTGTCCATCGCACCGCCGTTTTCAGCAGCGGAATTGGAAGCGAACAGCACGTTGATCAGCGTCGGGCTGCTATTACTACCGCTGCCCATCGCGCCTCCGTAAGAGGAAGCATTATTACGAAAGACCACCCTGTTCAGCAGTGGGCTGCTCTGTGCGTTCGCCATACCGCAGCCGTAGCTGCAGCCTTTGCCGCCGCTGAAGACGACGTTCAGCAGCGTCGGGCTGCTCTGGAAGTTGTGCATGCCGCCACCCTCACCCGCCTGATTGCCGCTGAAAAGGCTATTCGCCACCGTCGGACTGCTGTTTGTGTTGCTCATCCCGCCGCCTAGGTTGTGAGGCGCCGCCCCATGGGCATCACCGGCCGTGATTACAAAGCCGTCCAGGCGGGCGGATTCGGTGATCCCGCTACCGGCAGTCACGACATGGTAGCTATTGTCGCCGACGATGTTGGTGGAAACGGTCACGACGCCGGTCGGGTCGGCGAGGTCGTTCCTGTCGAGATCGCCGCTGAGCACCGTCAGGTTAGATTGCCATTCGCGCTCGGAGAGGTCGGCCTCGGTACCCGAGAAGCCGCCGTAGACTTCGACGCCATGCTGGAGGGCGAAGGAGATTGTGCGGTCCGTAGTCGAAGTGGGTTTGTGGACACCCATCTGGACCCAAATCTGGTCACCGCTGACGGCGGACGCCAGGGCGGTCTGCAGGTCGCAAGCGTCCGACCAGGTGCTGCAGTCCCCGCTGCCGACTGCGGCAGGAGCGGCAAAGTGGACCTTGATGAAAGCCTCATAGGCGCCCAGATCGACGATGGGAGAGGTGCCGCTGCCGGTGTCTGCCACTGAGAGGATGTCTACAAAGCGAGGGTTGCCATCCAGGTCGGAGGTGACGCCGACAGGGACGAGGCTGTTGTCCCCGGCGTCGATAGCCGGGGAAGTGAGCAGCAGGCGCAGGTCGCCATTGTCAGGATCCCTGAAATTTGGGTCGCTATCCAGGTTGCCGCCGCCATCCGTCCCCAGGGAAGAATCCCAACCGAGGCCAGAGCCGCCGGAGCCAGCCACCAGGCTGAAGCTGATCACATTTGTGCTGTTGTCGTTATAAATTTCGGGAGCCGAGGGGGACTGGTCATCCCAAAAAATGCTATTTTTTAAGTAAGGGCCTGACTGGTAATCGTTGTATAAAGCCCCAGCGCGCACCTCAGCGGAATTTTTGGAAAGCGTAGAATTAATCAAATCGATCCCGGATCGAAACAGGTAGATTGCCCCGCCATATCTCGTAGCAGTATTACTAAAAAAGACTGTGTTGACAATTTGCTGGGTATGATAAGGGGTCTCTTTGCTGTAAAGCCCCCCGCCATCCGTAGCAGAATTCTCGATGAAGCGGGTATTCTTGATGGATGCCTGCACATTGTAATAACTCCACATCCCCCCACCATACAATGCAGTATTTTTGATAAAGGTGACTCCATCCAGAACAGGATACGAGCTGTTGAATGCGACCAATCCACCCCCCGAGCCGCTTGCGTGGTTGCTATCAAAGACGACATCTTTCATAAAAGGATCGGTCCATATGTCGTTATACATGCCCGCTCCAGCGGCAGCTGTATTTTCGCTGAACAGGCAATCGGTCAGCGTTGGGTTGGATTCCTCTCGGTTGTACAGCCCTCCCCCATCGCTGACGGCGGAATTTTTTTCGAAAGTCACCCCGTTCAGGATTGGGCTGCTGTAGTAGATATTGGCTAACCCGCCGCCGCTGCCCCCCGAATTGCCTCGGAAGGCAACCCCAGTTAAGGTTGGAGAGCTGCCGTTGTTAGACAAGCCCTCGCTGTACATGCCACCACCATAACTGTCAGCCTGATTGCCGCTCAGAATGAGGTTCACGAGGGTCGGATCGCCACCCAGATTGTGGATCCCCCCACCGCGATGGTCCGGGGATGCTCCGTTCGCCAACCCGGCTGTGACCACGAAGCCATCCAGGCTGGCGGATTCGGTGATCCCGCTGCCGGAAGTCACGACATGGTAGCTGTTGGCGCCGTTGATGTTGGCGGTATCGGTCACCACGCCGGTCGGATCGGCGAGGTCGTTGCCGTCGATATCGCCGCTGAGCACCGTCAGGTTGGCCTGCCAATCGCGCTCGGAGAGATCGTCCTCGGTACCCGCAAAGCCACCGTAGACCTCAACCCCCGGTTGGAGGGGGAAGCTGATCGTGCGGTCGGTGGTCGATGTGGGTTTATGGACGCCCATCCGGACCCAGATCTGGTCGCCGCTAACTGCGGAGGCCAGGGCGGTCTGCGAGCGTACAGGCGTTTGCCCAGGCGCTGCAGTCCCCGCTGCCGACTGCGGCAGGCGCTGCAAAGTGGACCCCAATGAAAGCCTCATAGGAACCCAGATCGACGATGGGCGATGTGCCGCTGCCGGTATCTGCCACTGAGAGGATGTCTACAAAGCGAGGGTTGCCATCCAGGTCGGAGGTGACGCCAGGGGTGACAGCGCTGTTGTCGCCTGCATCGATAGCCGGGGAGTTGAGCAGCAGGCGGTAGTTTCCCGCTGCAGTGGGGGCAAGGGAGCCATCCAGCGGGGCGACAAAGTGCGGATCGGCATCCAGGTTGCCAACTCCCGTGTAACCGCCCTGCACGAGGCTGTAATTCACTGCCGGGGTGCTGCTGCCTTCGTTCCAAATCTGGCCAGATTCAGGGCTATTGCCCCACACGATGACGTTCGTCAAGGTCGGGTTGCTGCCCGCCCCCGCGCTGCCCATGTTGTACAGCGCCGCACCTGGCCAGCCATAGTTACCCGCCAGGGTCACATTCACCAGCTTCGGGTGACTGTACATGTTATAGATCGCCCCGCCCCCGCTCCCAGAGCCCGTCCCGGCGGCTTGATTGCCGCTGAAAATGACATTCTCCAGGATTGGGTTGCTGACGTCATTGTACATCCCGGCGCCGCCGGTCCACCAGCCCGTCCCGCTGACCTGGTTAGCGCTGAAGGTGACCTTCTCCAGGATCGGGTTACTGACGTAATTGTACATCCCCCCGCCGCCGCATGTAACGCCCGTCCCGCTGACCTGGTTGGCGCTGAAGGTCACGTTACGCAGGGTAAGGTCGCTGGCATAGTTGTAAATTCCCCCGCCGCCGCACCCGCTGCCTGCCCCGCCAGCCTGGTTGGCGCTGAAGGTCATGTTCTCGAGGGTTGGGCTGCTGGCATCGTTGATCATTCCACCGCCCATGTAGTGAGGGTAGTCGCTGCCATCAGCCTGCCCGGCGGTGACCGCAAAGCCATCCAGTCGGGCTGTCTCAGCTACAGTGCCGCCGGCGGACACAACATGGTAGCTGTTGGCGCCGTTGATGTTGGCGGTATCGGTCACCACGCCGGTCGGATCGGCGAGGTCGTTGCCGTCGATATCGCCGCTGAGCACCGTCAGGTTGGCCTGCCAATCGCGCTCGGAGAGATCGTCCTCGGTACCCGCAAAGCCACCGTAGACCTCAACCCCCGGTTGGAGGGCGAAGCTGATCGTGCGGTCGGTGGTCGATGTGGGTTTATGGACGCCCATCCGGACCCAAATCTGGTCGCCGCTGACGGCGGATGCCAGGGCGGTCTGGAGCGTACAGGCGTTTGCCCAGGCACTGCAGTCCGCGCTGCCGCTCGGGGTGGGGGCAGCATAGAGCAGACCACCAGCCCGGGCGCCGGTTGAAGCCCAGAGCATACCAAGCGTCAGAAGTGTGAAACCCAGCAGCCCAGCTGCCAAGAGCTTGATTAGATTGCGCGTATGAGTATCCATGATCTGCTCTCTTTCTAAAATATTTAGTTGGTTATGGGGGGCCAGGACTGAGAATCGTGATCGATCATGATGCAGGCAGGGTCAAAACCGGGTATTGGAGTGAATTCGGTGGGCGCGGTCATCTCTTATTAATAAAGAAAATACCATGAACCAGGGCGACTGTCAATCATTTCGCAATTTAATGACAATAAAGCCAGGGGTCGCTGAAAATCTACTGATTGACTTTGTTTTCCCCGCTACCTATATTCTTTTTATAGTTTTTTGACCAGTCCAGCCTCGGCAGGACGCCCTCAAAATCGCAGCCTCTCACCACGGCGCATACCAGACTGGGGAAAAGCGCAATTTCTCTACCAAGCATCTGACAACTGAACAGCCAGGTATTCCGGAAGGATCATCCATGAACCTGCTTCGAATGCCGGGATTTTCGCTGATCGTTTTAATGTTCATCCTCTCGATGGCGCAGCCAGCGGTCGCTGCTTGCCGCGAACCAGACGCTGAGACTGCTTCTATGCGTCCGCAAAGTACGCGGACAGGTCCGCAAGAACCGTCCGCAAAAAAACGCGGACAGGCGGACAGGCTCGCAGTGACAGGAGGGCTGAAAAGATTGAACCGCGAAGGGCGCGAAGGACGCAAAGGTTGGGAAGTCACTGAGAAGCGGGCGATGTTCCTGATGATCCAGTGCTGAAACTGCTTCGCGATGCTCGCAGTGACAGAAGGGATGCGATCGCAGTGGCAGGAGGGGTGCAGTCGCTGTGACATAAGAGCTGCCAAGTCAGGGTCGCAGTGACAGGAGGGGTGCGGTCGCAGTGGCACAGACTGCTTCGCGATGCTCGCAGTGACATGGGGGCTGGGCTCGCAGTGACACGGGGACTGAACCGCTGCGTCCGCAAGATACGCGGACAGGCTCGCAGTGACAAATTTCCTGTCGCTGCGAGCGGGTGTTATGCCCCGACGAAGCAGTCTCGCTCTTGATTTCAGCCCCCAAATTCGCGATAATCTAATCAAAATCTACTATCCGGAGGAAGCCATGCGCGTGATCGACCTTGAAACCTGGCCGCGGCGGGAGCATTTCAAGAAGTTCATCGGGTGGGATTATCCCCACTTCAATCTGTGTGCGAACATGGAATTGACCGATTTTCTTCCCGCAATCAAGAAGAGCGGGGTTTCGGTCACGATCGGGATCGTGTACGCGATCAGCCGCGCCGCGAACTCCGTCGCAGAGTTCCGCTGCAGGATACGCGGGGAGCAGGTCGTCGAACATGAGCTGGTCCACCCGTCTTTTACTGTTCTGGCGGCGGACGACCTGTTCAGCTTCTGCATGATCGACTACTGCGATGATTTCGGACGGTTCGCGGAGCTGGCGAGGGTGAGGATCGCGGAGTCAAAGAGGGCGCCGATCCTGACGGACGAGCCCGGGCGGGACGACCTGCTGTTCATGACGGCGCTGCCGTGGGTGGCTTTCACGAGCTTCATGCACCCGATCCACCTGTCGCCGGCAGACTCGTTCCCGCGCTTTGCGTGGGGGAAGATCTTTCAAGACGAGGGCGGGTGGAAGATGCCGCTCAGCGTCCAGGCGCACCACTCGCTGATGGATGGGATCCACATGGCGAGGTTTTACGAGCGGCTGCAGGGGCTGTTGAGCCGGCCGAGTTATTTGAGCGGATAAGGTCAAGAGGACAGGCCATTCCTTCGCTGCGCTCAGGACAGGCCCTGCGGAGGGCAGGCTGAAGTCGTCACTACGAAATACATGGAGTGGGGGAGGCAGTCGCCACTACCAAGATGGGTGGAGGTGGACGGAAGTCGTCACTACCAAGTACATGTAGAGGGAGGTGGACGGGAGGCGTCAATTCCAGGGATGGGGAGGACGACTAAAGTCGTCACTACCAAGTACATGTAGAGGGAGGTGGACGGGAGGGGTCAATTCCAGGGATGGGGAGGACGAATAAAGTCGTCACTCTCAAGTATAGGTAGAGGGGGACGTGAGCTGGCAATAATCGGGATGGGTCAGGAGGAGCTGCGGAAGCTGGCGTCTTCGTAGGAGACGGGCTCGTCTTTGGCTTCCAGGTGGGTGAAGACTTCGGTGTTGGGACCGAGGAGGCGCAGGTCGGCTTCGATCCGCTCGAGCAGGGCGTGACCTTTATGGACGGTCCAGTGACCGGGGACGAGGACGTGGAGCGAGATGAAGCGCCAGGCGCCCGAGCGGCGGGTGCGGAGGGCGTGAAAATCCTGGCCTTCCTGCTTGTAGGAGGCGAGCACCCGGTCGATCTCGGAGAGCTCTTCGGCGGAGAGGGCGGAATCCATCAGGCCGCGGACGGACTTGCGCAGGATGCCCCAGCCCGAGAAGACGATATTCACCGAGACGAGCAGGGCGATGATCGGGTCAAGCTGCTGCCAGCCGGAGAGGGCCGCTGCGCCCACCCCGACGACGACGCCGACCGAGGTCCAGACGTCGGTCATCAGGTGCTGGGCGTCGGCTTCGAGGGTGATCGAGTGGTGCTCGCGGCCGGCCTTACGGAGCACACAGGCGACGCCGAAATTGATCGCCGAGGCGATGACCGAGACGACCAGCCCGATCCAGACCTGCTCGAGCGGCTGCGGGTCCATCAGGCGGCGGATCGCGGTCAGGGCGATGGTCATGGCGGCGAAGAGGATCAGGGCGCCTTCGAAGCCGCTGGAGAAGTACTCGGCCTTGCTGTGACCGTAGGCGTGGCTCTCGTCGGCAGGCCGGGCGGCGACGGTGAGCATCGCGAGCGCCATCAGCGCGCCGGCCAGGTTGACGCCGGATTCGAGCGCGTCGGAGAGCAGCCCGACCGAGCCGGTGAGCAGGTAGGCGGCGGATTTGAGCGTGATGGTCAGCAAGGCGGCGGCGATCGACAGCCAGGCGAAGCGGGTCAATGAAGGCTGCGAAGAGGCAGGGGCGGCGGTTTTTTCCATGGCTATCTCCTGAAGCTTTTGAAGAGGAAAACCAGCAGACCGATGAGTCCGACCGCGATCAAAGCGATCGCGAGCAGCCGGCGGGGATTGAGGTCTTCGATGGGCGCAAACGGGCGGCGGGTCGAGTTTGGAGCGGGGAGGGGGGTGGGCGAAAGGGTCGGGGCGAGGGTTGGGGCAGCGGTTGGCGGAAGCAGGGCCGAGGCGGCGGGGGCGGCAGGGGCGGCAGGCGCTGCGGTTGAAGGTTGAGCGAGGGTCGCGAGGGTGGGTGAAGACGCCGGGGTCTCGCCCGTGCGGACTGATGCCGGGGCAGAGCCGGCGGGGCGGACGAGGAGGCGCTGCCCGGCGTAGATGTCGGTCGAGCCTGCGACCAGGCCGTTGAGATTGCGGAGGTCGTCGATCTTGACGCCGTAGGCGATCGCGATGCTCCAGAGCGACTGGCCGTAGCCGACGACGTGGATGACCGCGCCGTTTGGGTCGGGAGCGGCGGTGACGAGGGCGACCAGGGCGATCTGAGTTGAAACCGGAGCGACGGCGAGGGCGGTTCCAGCGGGCGAGACGCCAGAGCCGGCGCCGCGGCGGACGTTCAGGGTGACATAGACATTCCCAGCGCTGACGGCGACCCCGGCGCCCACCGAGCCGGTCTCGTAGCCGATCATGGTATTCATGTGGACCGAGTCGGCCCAGATGCGTGAGATGATGAGGTCGACGGTCATGAACTCAACGGAGCCGGAGGCGATGTTCTCGGTGACGCCGTGAGCACCTGGAGAATTGCCGTCGGAGTGGGTGTGGGTGCTCTGACCGATGCTAGCCTGGTACTGGGAATGCTCGAGGGCGAAGGCCATCAAGCCGCTGTCGACCGTGTAGGGGGCCAGGCCGTGGGAGGCGCGCAGGGCGTTAACTGCGGCGATGATGTCGCCGGCGCCGAAACTCTGGGCGAACGCCGGACGGGCCGGGAGGAGGCAGATGAGCAGGAGGAGGGGAAGCAGGCGGCGCAAAGGTATTTAAGTCCAAAAATTCAATTCGGTTCAATTCATTTTACTCTTTTACAGGCGTATCGGAAGGGATTATTAAGAACTGCTAACCACGGATGGACACAGCCGGCTCTATGACTCAGGGATCCCGCGGAATAAAACCTTCTTCTGCAAGCTCCTGGAGCGCTTTTTCGAACGCTTCATCGATCTTTGAGACGCTGGCGGCGAGCAAATGCTGGGTCTTGACCAGGCGATTGAGGTTGGCGGAGGCCAGGCAGACTGTGCGAACCAGGTTGAGGGTCTGGGATAAGTCGGCGACATCCGGGGCCTGATCGACCAGGCGGCGGATCAGCAGGCGCATCAGGGAGATCTCTTCGGTCAGGTCCGGGAGGGAGATTTTTTCGAGCTCGGAGAGGTAGGAGGCCGGGAACAACCTGGAATAGAAGCCGTGCTTGCGGTTGTTCTGATTGCCGGGAGGTGCGCCGCGAGTGCGCTTTGGTTTGGGTTTAGAGTGTGGGTCCATGGATATTATGATCGGGGGTTATTGTAGCACAATTGTTCTATATTGTCAACGATTTTATAGAACCTGAGTGGATGAAGAAAAACTGAACCACGGATAGGAAGAAGACACGGAGACGCGGGGAGGCGGTGAGGCGGAGAAATAATTGAACCACGGAGCAACTGTGTTATCTTGACAGATAACACAGTTGCTCTGTGGTGGAAAGAAACAGAGAGAAGGCAGAGGCGGGGAGGCGCGGGACAATTGCCCTATTTACATTTGGGCGATTCATCTATACAATGAAGCTTGATCGATTCATTTCCACTGGACCCTGAAGACAATTGAACGGAGGTCAGCATGACAGGTAAGATTTTGAGGTTCAGCCTGTTCCTGGCAGTCATCGCAGGCACGGCATTCGGCAGCCCCGCAGCTGGAATCAAGGGTTTGGGGAGGGCAGAAGCCCAGGCCGGGGAGCTCTCTGAGGCGCAGTACCTGGAGCTGCTGGCTGAAACGGAAGGGGTTTCGGCCGCGAGCCTGGAGCTGGCCGACGTCGGGACGCTCGAGCTGATCGACGGCTCAACCGTCACCCGGGTGAAGGCGCTGGACCGGACGACGCATGCGGCGGTGGGCGCTTCCTTCCGGGATGGGAAGGCGGTGGACGAAGAGGCGCTGAAAGCGACCGTCACGGCAGCATGGCGGGAAGCCCACGGCCGGCTGACCTACCCGCTGGTGGAGAAGCTTACCAACAGCCTGCCGGACGAGACATTCACCGTCTCGGTCTGGCTGATCGCAGAGATCGAGCCGCTGCCCAAGCCGAGCGATGAAGCAGCGCAGCAGCCAGCGATCGAAGCGCCGTCGACGGCAAACCCGGTCGATCTGGGAGCGGCGGCCAAACCGTCGAGCGGCGGAAAGGTGATCGAAAAGCCGCTGAGGCTGGAGCAGGTGCCGCCAGAGGTCTTGAAGGCGCTGGCCGGAGCGCTGCCCGAGGCGCCCGTTTCGGATTCGGCAGAAAAAACCAGGACCGAGGTGGACAAGAATGCGGCGCTGGGTGGATGAGGAAAGCGAGGCGGAACAGCAGAAGCTGGAGCGGGCCGCGGAATTCGACCGGCTGAACCAGGCGCACGTCAAGGCGCAGGTCGCCGGACCGCGCCAGAGGTTCCTCGACTATGCGAGCGAGAAGGGGTATGCAGTGCAGTACGCGAGCGAGCTCGCGCCGCTGGTCTTCCTGACCGGGCTGACCCGGAGGGCAGGTGGAGGAGCTGGGGTACGCGGAGGGCGTGGACGCGGTCTACGACGCTTCGATGCCCAGCGGGCCGGCGCTGGAGATCGCCCGAAGCACGCAAAACGGCAACCTGGTCGAAGACCCAGACTGGCACACCACCGGATACAACGGCAGCGGGGTGAACGTGGCGGTCGTCGAAGGGGAGCGAATGTGGAACGCCAACCCGTACCTGGCCGTGACCGGGACGCGCGACACCAGCAGGGCTTTCAAGGACCACCCGACCGCGGTGGGCGGGATGATCGCCAGCACCCACGGGACCGTGCGCGGGCTGGCGCCCGGGGCGACGATGTACAGCGCGAACGGGGACGACTATGCGACAATCGCGGCGCTGGAGGCCGCGATGGACTGGGCTGTAGCGGCGCCACGCCAACGCGACGTGATGAACCACAGCTTCTACGCTGACTGCGGGGCATCCACCAGCCTCACGACGATCGACCGGCACATGGACTACCTGGTGCGCAATTTATTTAAGACGGCGGTGGTGGCTTCGGGGAATTTCAACGACACCACGTGCGGCGGAAACCCGGTGATCAGCGTCAACGCCCCCGGGAAAGGCTTCAACGCCCTGACGGTCGGCGCCTTCGACGACAAGAACACGCCCGGCTGGTCGGACGACACGATGGCGATGAACGGCGCAGCGGTGGTTTGGAGCCAGTACAACCACGACGGGCGGTACAAGCCGGAGATCGCAGCGAGCGGGGTCGCGATCAACAGCACGACCCGCACCGCCCCGTACACCGGCGACACCGGCAGCGGGACAAGCTACGCCTCGCCGATGGTCGCGGCGACCGCGGCGAACATCATCGACGCGAATCCCGACCTGGTATAACGATCCGGAGATCATCGCATCGATCCTGATGGCGAGCGCGCTGAACAACATCGAAGGAGAGGCGCTTTTGAGCCGGCAGGACGGGGCAGGCGGGCTGGACGCGAGCGCGGCGCTGGTAAGTGTCGAGCGCGGCAATTTTAGCAACCGACGCGATCAACAGCGGCACGACCTTCCCGATGACGATCCCGGTGGGCGCCTGGGCAGGAGACCACGTGCGTTTCGCGATGCGCTGGCTTTCTAACGCGAGCGGCGACTACACCAGCGACCCGCAGCCGGTCGACCTGGACCTGTCCGTTTACCAACCGGACGGCACAACCTTTGTCACTGCCTCTAACAGCAGCTCGAATAATTACGAGATCGTCGACTTCGTCGCCCCGGTCACCGGATCGTATAATATGAGGATCTCGTATTTCGGAGCGGGACCTGGTCCGGGGGGACATACCTGGGGAGCGCCTGGTGGGCCGACGGCTGGCACGTCGCGCCAAACACGCTCTACAGCGATCCCGCCTCAAAACCGATGGGCAACCACATCGCCTACGACCCGAACGTATGGACAGGCTACAACTACTGGCGGGCGATGGGGATCCGCTCGGCGGTGGGGACCGACCACGACCTGCAGCTGTTTTCGCACAGCTTCTTCGACGACCCGGGACTGCGGGTCGAGCGCGAATACTCGGGTTCCACAACCGGGACCGATTTCATCATGGTCGACGGAAACCACTGGGGAGCCGCACAGGAACAGTACCGGACGAACGTGTACAACGGGAGCAGGGAGCGTAAACACCTTCTACTCGACCCAGCAAATTGCGCTCGATTATAACGGGATCTACGGGCCGTACACGCTTGATGGCGGGGTCGTGCACGCGTTTGACGTGTATTTCAATGCAGGCGCCAACCGGATCATCGCGGTCGTACCGACCGGCGCATAACACGGCGGACCTGCGGGTCAACCTGTTCAAGTCCGACCCGGGCTCACAGGCGACCTGGTCCAGAGATAAATTTGATTATATGACCTTTGGAAACCTGTCGAGCGCGCCCGGGACGGTGGAGAAGGTCCAGGGTCGGAACACTGGCGCAGGGGACTGGTACGGGCTGGCGGTCTCGAACGAAAACGGTGGAAACGCACGAATATTACATTTTCGTTGAGGACATGATCTTCCTGCCGGTGATTCGAAGGTAGAACCGGGAATAACCAAAGCGTTCATAAAACCCTGAGGTCCTGCAGAACCTCAGGGTTTTTTTTCGGCAGGTCCAGGAAGGAAGGATTTTGAAAACCTACGAAAGATATTATTGGATAAATAATATCTATATAAGCCTATTTACATATTCTAGATTAAGCTATACAATAACCTCGCAATTCTTCGTATCTTCATCCAATAATCAACACAAAAATATGGAGGCATGAATGACGGGAAAGATTTTAAGGTTTTCTCTATTCCTGGCTATAATCGCGGGTTTATCCCTGGGCAACCCCGCAATTGGATTTAAAGGACTGGCAGGAGCAAAAGCTCAAGCCGGAGAGCCCACGAAGGTGCAGTACCTGGAACTGCTCGCCGAATCCGAAGGGGTATCCAGCCGCGGTCCTGGAGCTGGCGGATGTCGGGACTGTCGACCTGATCGACGGCTCAACCGTCACCCGGGTCAAGGCGATGGACCGGGTCGACGCATCAGGTCGGTGGGCGCCAGCTTCAAGGACGGGCAGGTGGTGGACGAAGCCGCGTCTGAGAGCGAGCGTCAGCGCGGCATGGCGGAAAGCCCACGGGAGCTTGACCTACCCGCTGGTTGAGAAGCTTAATAACAGCATGGCTGACGAGACATACACGGTCTCGGTCTGGCTGAAGGCGGATATCCAGCCGCTGCCCAAGCCTGAGAAGCTCTCTTTTGGGGAGCTGGCGGGTGGAGAGGGCTCGGGCGGAGGCACGGCAGAGATCCCACCGGCAGCCCTAGCGCTGGACGGGACGAAGACGCCCGTAAAGCCGCTGCCGTTGGACCAGGTGCCGCCGGAAGTCTTGAAGGAGCTCGGCGGGGCGCTGCCTGAGGCGCAGAAGCTGGAGCAAGCTGAGCCGGACAAGACGGCGCCGGACGCGCCGACAGCGCTCGAAACGGCGAAACAAGCCGAAGAGCAGCAGAGCGCTGGAGCAAGCCAGGGCGTTTGACCTAGCGAACCAGGACCACCTCAAGGCGCAGGTCGCAGGGCCGCGCCAGAGGTTCCTCGATTTCGCGGAGGGTAATGGCTACGAGGTACAGTACGCCAGCGAGCTCGCCCCGGTCGTCTTCCTGACCGGGCTGACCCGGGGGCAGGTTGAGGAGCTCGGGTTCAGCGAGGGCGTGGAGGCGGTCTACGACGCCTCGCTGCCCGGCGGGACGGCGCTGGACATCGCCCGACCCTCCCAAAATGCCGACATCGTCGAAAATCCCGGGGGCGCATACGGTCAGTCGGCTACAACGGCAGCGGTGTGAACGTGGCGGTGGTCGAGGGGGAGCGGATGTTCAACGCCAACCCCTACCTGACCGTGACCGGGACACGCGACGCAAGCCGCGCTTTTAAAGACCACCCCACCGCGGTCGGCGGGATGATCGCCAGCAACCACCCGACGGTGCGCGGGCTGGCACCCGCGGCGGCGATCTACAGCGCGAACGGGGACGACTATGGTCTACGATCGCTGCGCTCGAAACGGCGATGGACTACGGCAGCGCCAACGCGAGCGTGCTGAACAACAGCTACTGGACGGCCGAATGCGGGGCGAACGCGGCGCTGTTTGGGGTCGACCGCCACCTGGATTATATCTCGCGCTACAACTACGACATGGTCGCGGTGGCAGCCGGCAACTACAGAAGTCTCGGGGTGCGGCACGTCGATCTCGGTCAATTCACCCGGAAAAGGGTTCAACACGATGTCAGTCGGGGCCTATTACGACAGCAACACGCTCGGCTGGTCGGACGATTCGATGGAAACCTACAGCCAGTACAATAATTCTGGCATGCAGAAGCCGGAGATCGCGGCGAGCGGTGGGGGGATCAACAGCACGACCCGGACTGATCCCTGGACCGGCGACACCGGCTCGGGGACGAGCTATGCCACACCGATGATCTCGGCGGTGGCAGCGGACATGATCGACGCTGATATCAACCTGAACGACAAGCCCGAGGCGATCCAGGCGATCCTGATGGCGACCGCGCTGCACAACATCGAAGGCAGCGCGGTGGTAAGCCTGAAGGACGGCACCGGCGGGATGGACGCCAGCGCGGCGCTGGTGGCGGTCGAGCGCGGCGGCTACACTGACCAGGTAATCGACAGCGGCACGACGTTCCCGTTTACAATCCAGGGGTACGCCTGGAAAGGCGACCGGGTGCGGTTCGCGATGCGCTGGCTTTCCAACCCGAGCGGCGACTACGCCAGCGACCCGCAGCCGGTGGACATCGACCTGTCGGTCTACCAACCCGATAACACGACCTACGTCGCCGGCTCCGCCGCAGGCCTCAGGAACTTCGAGATCGTCGACTTCGTCGCGCCGGTCAGCGGGAGCTACAACTTCAGGATTTCGTATTTCAGCGGGAGCTGGTCCGGAGGCACATGGCTGGGGACCGGGTTGTGGCGCGACAGCTGGCACACACCGGTCAACTATTTCGCGACCGACGTCAAGGCACCGGCGATGGGCTACCACTGGGCGTTTGGCTCCGGACAAAGGACCGTGAATTACTACTGGCGAGCGCTTGGGCTGCGCTCGGCCGCGGGCTCCGACCACGACCTGAGGATGACCTCGAACAGCTGGTTCGACGACCCGGGATTGCGAACGACGAGAAATGTATCTACTTACATAGCCGGGTACACCGATTTCATCATGGTGGACGGCAACGAATGGGGATCTGCGGACGAATTCTTCCGGACTAACCTCTACAGCGGGACCGGAAACGTCTCTCATTATTACGCGAACCAGGCGATCGCTTTTATCGACAACGGGATCTACGGGCCCTTCTACGCTCGGGAGCGCGGTCCTGAACGTGTTCGACGTCTGGTTCTACTCAAACACCAACCGGATCGTCGCGGTCGTCCCGACCGGGTCGAACACGGCGGACCTGGAGGCGAGGCTGTATCAAATCCGACCCGGCATCGAATGCGACCTGGTCCAAGGCGAAAGCGGAATATGTGGCTGCCTCGGTCTATTCCACGGCGCCTGCGGCGGTGGAGAAGCTGCAGTACCGGAACACTGGCGCGGCGGACTAGCTTAGGGCTGGCGGTCTCCAACGAAAACGGAGGGGACGGCGAGTTTTACATCTACATCGAGGACCTGATCTTCCTGCCGGTGATCCGGAGGTAGAACCTGAACCACGGAGCAACTGTGTTATCTGTCAAGATATAAACTTACCTCAAAAGCATGACGTGATTTCGGTAAGCTGGTAGAATTACTTTACCCACAGAACGGAAGACGGGAACCATAGCCCTTTCACATCAGGGCAAGTTCTCGTCTTTCATTTTCGGTAATCCTGAGACTTTCCGAGAAACGCCAGCTCAGACTATCTCGGATCATGGCATTTAAGATCGTCAATAGTTTGCGCATACAGGCAACAATTGCCACTTTTTTGATCTTCCCACGCTTGAGCAAACGTTGATAGAAATCATGGATCACTGGATTGAAACGAGTGGCTGAGATGGTTGCCATGTAGAGAACTGTACGAATATCCGACCGTCCTCCTTTGATGCGCCTTTTGCCTCGAAAGAAACCGCTATCATAGTTCATGGGTGCAACACCCACCAGTGCAGCGATCTGCTTGCGGTCACTATGCCCCAATTCTGGCAAAGATGCTAGCATCAGTGAAGAAGTAACCTTCCCAATCCCGGGGACGCTTCGTAGGATCTCATCTTTGGCTTTGAAATTGGGATCATTCAGGATGAACTGCTCGATCTGCTGATCCAGCTCGTCTATTTGCTCGTCCAACCACTTCAGATGGGCTTCGATATTCCCTTGCATGGCCTTGTGAGCGGTCTCAAGGCGGTTCTTTTCTGCTGTGCGGTTCTCAATCAACTGCCGTCTTCTAAGAACCAATGCGGCCAGGAGCTGCTCTTTTTCATCCGGCAGACGAGTTGGCTCTGGTTTGACCGCCTGGCCGTAGTGGGCCAGCAGACGCGCGTCCAGCCGATCTGTTTTTGCCAGTAACCCGATCGACCTGGCGAACTCTCGGACCCGATGTGGATTGATCAACACCACCGGCACCCCTGCCCCGTATAACTCACTGACCAGTTTCTTTTCAAAACCCCCAGTTGACTCCACAACCACCAACTGGGGTTGTAATTCAAGACATCGCTGCATAATGTCTTCTATCCCCGCTTCATTATTCGGCACACGCCAGATTTCTGCTTCTCCAGTGCTGGCATAGTCCAGCTGCTTTTTGGATACATCGATCCCCACATAGATTTCTTCGGTTTTCATTTTCATTCTGCCCTCGCATGGTTATAATTGCTTTGCCCGTTCTAGCAGAATTCGAACTCCAGGTCCCCACAACTGTTCGGGCATTGCGTTGAGATGGCGCAGCAACCTCTGCTCTGCGACGGTCTCCTGGACCGATTTGCGGACGGTCTGTTGCGCCATCTTGCATAATACCATTGGTGAAGGCATGGCGAGCCATCTCCGTGACGGTCTTCTCTACCTGGACACAGATCGGTCGGCCATGCCTTTGTTTTGATCATACTAGCAACACAGAGATTTGGTCGATCTGCTGTTTGATTGCGAGGCCGGGTGGGAACTTTTTTGAAGATCCGTCGTTTTAAGGCTGGGCGCCATTCCATTAATCAGGCGCCTGGAGGGAAGAAAATGATAAGAACCATGTTGTTGTCGGTTTTGCTGATGCTGGTCCTGCTGATCGCAGCGGGATGCGAGCCGCTCGCCGCCCAGCCAGGGGGGTCGCCGCAAGAACCCGAGCCCAGCCCGGTGCTCGGTAAGCCATGGATGCCGACCGACGGCACTCCTTACCCACCTACAGAGAACCCCTACCTCCCGCCTGTTGAGGGATATCCTTCGCCAGGCGGGGAGTATCCAGCCCCGATGCCGGGCTCTGGAAAGCCAACCGCTTTCGAGGTCGTCACAGAAGGCGCGGCGCTGGCGTCTGCCAGCCCGAAGCCGCTGACGCTGGCCTTCCGGGCGGGGGAGCGCGAGCTGAAACTGCCTGAAGACCTGCCCAAGGAGCTACAGCAGGCGATGGAGCTGATCGAGAAGCCGCGAGCCGGCGGGCTGTACCTGCTGATCTACGGCGGGCAGAAACCGAGCGGCGGGTACCGGCTTGTGATCGACGAGATCACCGTCCAGGGCGAGCCGCAGAAGGAGACGATGCAGGTGCAATGGCGGATGGTCGAGCCCGACCCTGGCAAAGGCAATATCAGCGCGCTGACCTACCCGTACCTGCTGGCGTGGGTGGACAGCCCGGTGGAGGCCGAACAGGTAGTGTTTGAGGACGTGGGGAAGTAGGGGCCCTCACCCCCGACCCCTCTCCCGATGGGAGAGGGGAGTTTGATTGTTTCTTTTTCCCCTTGACATTAACGTTACGGTATACTTTATAATCCAGCCCAATATGATGACAAATTATACGGTCAAACAGCTTGCCGACCTGGCGAAGGTAAGCCGCAGGACGCTGCATTATTACGATGAAATCGGGCTGCTCAAGCCGGAGGCCGTCGGACAGAACGGCTACCGCTCCTACGGCAGCCAGGCGCTGCTCAGGCTGCAGCAGATCCTGTTCTTTAAGGAGCTGGGTTTCAGCCTGGATCAAATCCGGCAGGTCACCAGCAGCCCGGGCTTCGACCTGCTGAGGGCGTTAGAGCTCCACCACGCCGGGCTGCTCGCCCGCCGGGAGCGGCTGGAAACGCTGATCGAGACCGTGGAACAGACGATGATGACATTACGAGGAGAATTACCGATGGACGAAAAGGCGCTTTTTGACGGTTTCAGCGAGGAACAGCAGCAGCGGTACAACGAAGAGGCAGTCGAGCGCTGGGGAGACACGGCGCGCGAGAGCATCCAGAAATGGGACAGCTACGGCAAGCAGAAGCAGGCGGAAATCCTGAAGGAAGGCGAGCAGGTCCAGCGCAGCCTTATTGAGGCGATGCCGCTCGGACCGGAGAGCGCCGAGGCGCAGCAGGCCGTTGCCCGCTGGCACGCCCAGATCCGCAATTTTTACGAGCCCGACGTGGAGCTGCTGCTGGGGCTGGCCGATCTGTTCAACGATCAGCCGGAATACCGGGCGACGTATGAGAAGCTGGACCCGGGCCTGCCGGAATTCTTCCGGGAGGCGATCACGGTTTTACTGCGCGAGGCTCGGAGGCAGAGAGGAAAGAGTTGAACCGCGAAGGGCGCAAAGGACGCTAGGATTTTTTTGAAGTGGAACACGAGGGATCTGAAACACGAAGAAGACGAAGGGGCCGCGAAGTGCGTAAAGGTCACGAAGGTTTTTTCTGACAAAGATTGGGACACGAAGGGATCCAAGGAATCGAAGGAATTTAAGCTTATTTGAAATGCAATGGGGGCGGAGGATGCTGGAAAGATTGAACCGCAAAGGGCGCAAAGGGATCGAAGGAATCAAAGCTTTATTGGATTTTGGAACCAAAGAAGCCAGCGGATGGACAACAAGCGCTGGAAGGCTTTCAGCATTCCGATTAACGTTTATTTCTCTGCCTGGAGCGATTTCTGGTAGGCTTTCCAGCCCGGGCACCAGGTGGTGTGCCAGCGCCAGAGCCTCGACATGAAGGCTTTCGGGTTGGCTTCGGCTTTCTTGCGCATCGGGCAGTCGGCGCAGCTTGCGGCTTTTTCGGCCATTTTCGGTTCTCCAGTCTTTGCCTTTTTGTCAATCATACCATCAAACCTGAGCTGCTGACAAGCGAGAAGCGAGATTTTTATCGCCGGGTGATGGGTAAGAAGAGGTTCGCCTTCGCCGCATGCATCACAAAATCAACCCCAAGGGTGGTCGGCGGTACGGTTACCAGCCTCTCGAGCGGGTCTGAAAAATAGCCGGGGGCAAAGGTTTTGATCGAATAGGTCCCGCCGGGCATAAAGTAGAGCTGGTACTCGCCGTTCGTGTCCGTGTCCTTTTTCTCGCCGACGCCAAAGCCGTATCCGACGGTGAACCCACTCATCGGGTCACCCTGGAGGTTTCGAACCGTGCCGTCCAGGGCATACGTCCATCCGGTGCGGTCGCGCACGAAAACATCCGGGAGGCTGTTGGCGTCATTCGTGATCAGGTCACCCGCCAGGGAACGGAAGGAGACGTAACGCCCGTCGGCCGAGATATCACACAGGCACTCGGAATTGAAATCCCCCTTCCAGCCGTAGGTGCTGGCGGAAACCAGGGTGGTCTGGTGAGTCGTGCGGTCGTGAGCGAGGATTTGAGGCTTGCCGTTAGTCGCTCCTTCCGCCAGGGTCGTGTCGGCGGAGGCGAAAACGACGATGTTCCCATCGCTCGAGATCGCCGGCGGCGAGAAATAGTGGATCGGGTCAACCGTCGACTGCGCACCGAGGCTGCTCACGTTGACCCGCTCTACCGCCCCGGTCTGGCGGTCTTTGACAAATACGTCGGGGCAAGGCCCTGCGGAATAGAAAAGGCTATCACAGGTGTTTGTATCATTTTCAACCAGGTTGCTGGCGAATGAGAAAAATGCCACGAAGCGCCCGTCGCCGGAGATCGCGGGAAGCATCGACAGGTTGTTCCCCTGCTCTGCGCCCTGGTTGATCGAGACCCGCAGCGTGGCGCCCTCGGTCCGGTCGCGAACAAACACATCGAAGCAGTTGTCTGTGAAGACTCCGCCTCCGTCGTTGTCGCAGAAAGTTATTGGTGTCGCCGTCCACCAGGTTATCCGCAGCGGAGGTGAAGGCCACGAAGCGCCCGTCGGCCGAGACAGCAGGCGGCTTGTTATCCCCGGCATCGCCGTTCCCCTGTGCTTCTGAAGAAGAGACGGATATCCGTTCTGTCTGCCCGCTGGGCATGTGATAGGCAAAGATATCCCATTTGTTGTTGGTGTCGTCGGCAACGAGGTTGGAAGCTTCGGACGTGTAAACCACGATAAGCCCGTCTTCCGAGATGCGGGGCTGCCAGGAATTGCCGTTTGATTGGACCCCGGTCGAAGAGACCGAGAGGCGGCTGGTCGTATTCAGCTGCCGGTCGCGCACGAACACATCCCATTTCGCGTTGGTGTCGGTTCCGACCAGGTTCGAAGCCTTACTGCAGAAGACGACGAAGCGGCCGTCGGCCGAGATATCGATGCCGTAAAAGGTGCTGTCGTTGCCCGAGGCGCCGGAGGTGCTGACCGAGATGCGCTCGGTCGCGCCGGTCTGGTTGTCGTGCAGGAAGGCGTCTTCATAGGCATATTGGAGGTCGCCCGGCACCAGGTTGTAGGCAGAAGACGAGAATGCGACGTAGCGGCCGTCGGGCGAGATGGCGTTATTCGAAAACGAATAGCCGTTGGCTTCCGCCCGATCGCTGGCAATCGATACGCGCCAGGTGATGCCGAGGTGTTTCCAGTCCGGATTGATGGAATTTGAGAGGGAAAAGTTGCGCCCCGGCATCCGACCCTGCACGTCTGCGGAGGGGAATGCCAGGAGGGCGAGGCCTATCAGGATGCATATCCCGATCGTCAGGGCCAGTGATCGATTGAATCGGCTCGGATAGACCGGTCGTTTCTTCATCATGACCTCCTTCGTTCAGCGATCCTTAACAACACTGCGTGCGAAAACCCGAGTCGCTGACTTGCTGGAGGCGATGAAGGAACGATGTTGAGTCAGCCAACAAACCGCTCCGATATCTTGATTATAACCATTCGAAACTGCCTGTCAATTCCATCTCTCTGGGGGTAAGACAATAGTTGGACATATCTTCATTAAGGGATCATAGCGAGAGTATTTTTATAACAATCCGGCCAAACAGGAGTTTGCCACGCCGCAAGAAGAGCGCTTGCGGCTCGCAAAGACATGTATTACCTAATGTTGTCCGAAGATCATCATCTCACTGAGATGCCGCGAAAAGCAGGCAAAGGAGAAGCTGGCTGCGACTCTGATCGGAGTGGTAATGATCAATCCTGAAAGATCTAGCAAAACTCGGCCCGGAGTGATTGACTTTTCGATCGGAAATCAGTAAGATATATCCAACAGGCAGATCCTGAGAGGCCTCAAACGGTCGAGAGTCGGATGGTCTTGAAAAGCCTGAAAATTTTAGGAAACCTGGTTTGGGAGGGGAATTCCATGAAAAATTCATCGAATGCGATCCCGAAGCTGCTTATGGCCGCAGCCCTGCTGCTTTTAGCTACGCTGGCATGTTCGGTCGACCTGGGTCTTGATGAAAAGCCGGACGAGACCGAGCTCGCAAGAAACGTCGAGATGACGCTGACCGCGATCCTGGCGACCGAGGCGAACGTCGCGACCCAGACGGAGGCGACTGCAGCGACCGACACCCCGGCGCCGCCACCGCCGACGGCTACGAACGCCGAGCCGCCGACCGAGACGAGCATCCCAACAGAGCCGCCGACGCCTACTAAGGAGGGGGTCTATATCGGCCCGATCGCATTCTCCAGCCAGCTGGACGCCGACGACCAACCTGTTAATCCTTCGGCACGGCTGAAGAAGGGGATCACCAAGCTTTACGGAACGTTCCCATTTTCAGGGATGAATGAAGACATGAAGGTCACGGTACGCTGGGAAAATAACGGAAAGGAATTCGTGACGGCTGTCCGAAACTGGGAGGGCGGGGAATCCGGCACTTTCTCCTGGTACACGTATTGGAATGAGGGCGGCGGCCTGCCATGCCGGGACGTGGAAATTGTACATCTTCGTGGACGGGGAGCTGATGCAGACGGGGACCTGTACGATATCGAGTCAGTAGGAATTGGTTGTTGGTGGTTGGTGGTTGGTTGTTAGCTGTTAGCGGTTAGCGGTTAGCAATTAGCGGTTAGCGATTAGCTTTTAGCTATTAGCAGTTGGCAATTAGCAGCTGGAAGGCAGCGGTCTGCCTGCGCAGGCGGGTTGGTGGTTGGTTGTTAGTTGTTAGCTCTTAGCTGTTAGTGGTTGGCTGTTAGCAGTTCGCAAATAGCAGTTGGAAGGCAGCGGTCTGCCTGCGAAGGCAGTTGGCTTTTTGGTATTGATGTTGCTGGAAGGTGATGGATTCGGGTGGATATCAGCCCGGATTTTTGGTTATTCTCTGAGGTCTGAAGGCGCTTCACGGTTCAATTATTAATTCTTAAATCAAATATTTTCCAGCCCTCACGGACGGACTCCTGCAACACCTGAGGTCAGATGGGATTTTATTCTTGACCTTGACGGTATTTGAACGAGACCTTCAGCTTTGTCCTGAAAAGGACGACTTTTTCGGCCTCGATCATTAAATCCATCTCGACGACCTCTGCCTTTCGCAGGTCCTTCCAGGGTCTGGGCTGCAGTCTCGACTGCATTGACGGCTGCCTTTTCCCACGATTCCGTGCTTGTGCCAATTAATTCGATCACCTTGTATACGCTGTCCATGTGGAACCTCCGGTGGTTGTTGGTTGATGGTTGGTTGTTAGTTATTGGTTGTTGGTTGTTAGCAATTAGCGATTAGCGGTTAGCAGTTAGCAGTTAGCATTTAGCGGTTAGCAGTTAGCGGTTAGCGATTAGCAATTTGCGGTTAGCTGGGAGCGAAAAGCTAATCGCTATGAGCTGAATGCATCAAGCTTAATTCTTTAAGCCAAATGTTCAATGCTAAATACAACTATTCAAATTCAAAAAGCTAAATCCACCATGCAAAAGTCAACAAGCTAATTGCTAAATGCCAATTATTTAAAGCTAAATGCTAATAGCTAAGTGCTAAATGCTAAATGCTCAATTCACCTCAAAGCTCATTCATCCATTCCGCTCTAAATACTTTTCCAGCCGCTCCAATGCCTGGGGCAGGCTGCGGCGGCCAAAGCCGATCCGGAAGTAGTTTCCGGGGTAGTCGTAGACCGAGCCGGGGAGCAGCAGCACACCGGAGCGTTCAACCAGGTCGCGGCAGAAGAGGTCCACATCCCCGGTGAGCAGGCGTGGGAAGGCGATCGGGCCGGCAGAGGGGCGGCGCCATGCGAAGGTATCGGGATGGCGGTCGAAGAACTCGTCCAGCAGCGCGAGGTTGGCGAGGATGGTCTCGAGGCTGCGGAGAGCGAGGCGCTGGCGGTGGCGGAGGGCCAGCTCGGCCAGGAACTCGCTCGGGGCGCTGCTGCAGATCGTGGTGTAATCCTTGATCCCAGCGACCCGGGAGAGGATGCTGGGGTCGCGCGAGGCCAGCCAGCCGATTCGCAGCCCGGCCAGGCCGTAGGTTTTCGAGAGGACGCCGAGCGAGACGGCGCGCTCGCTGAGGTCGCAGGCGGCGGGGAGGCGCAGGGCCGGGTCGTGCTCGGACTCGCGGTAGACTTCGTCGGAGAAGAGCAGAAGGCCGTGTTCTTCGACGATCCGGATCAGCTCATCGAATTCCGAGGCGGGCATCAGGAAGCCAGTGGGGTTGTGCGGCAGGTTGACGACGACCAGGCGGGTGTTCGGGCGGATCGAGCGGCGCAGCTCGTCGAGGGAGAGCGACCAGCCGAAGCCAGGGCGGGCCTGCCAGCGGGTCAGCTCGCAGCCGAGGCTGGCGGCGATTTCAGTGAGGGATTGGTAGCAGGGCGAATGTACGACCAGATGGTCGCCGGGGGCGAGGACGGCATGCATGAACAGGAAGATGGCCTCTTCGGCGCCGCTGTGGACGAGGACCTGCTCGGGGGAAGTGCGGGTGTAGATGCGGCTGATCTCGGCCCGGAGCGAGGGCGCACCCCTGGATTCGGTATAGCCGAGCCAGTGCTGGTGGAAGCGCGCCGCAGCGTCCGGCTCGAGGGCGAGCAGCTCGCCGATGGAAAGGGATTCGCAGTCCGAGGTGCAGAGCAGGTATTCGGCGCTGAACTCGTAGCGGGCGAAGTAGCGTTCGAGCTTGAATGGGGAGAGGGGCATGCGGTCTCCAGGAAGATGGTCTAGCCTATTTTATCCATTTTCGAGAGAAATGGAGGCAGAGGTTCAGCTTGAAGCGAGGGGAACGGGGGAATGAATTCGGAGAGATGGAATTACGAGGATAACCACAGCGCTTCACGCATTTCTTAATAGAATGACTCGCGTGGCATTAGGAGAATGACGGTGCAGCGACGCAAGCCAGCGACTCAAGTAAGCGATGCATTTCGCTGCGAAGGTATCTGGCGAATGAATTCGCAGCAACCATTGCGAAGCCGCCCTCCGGCGGCTGATGCAGAATAGCTAATCATCAAACCCCTTGACAAGTATCGCGTGATAGTATATCCTGTACAATAATGTACAGGATGAATGAACTTATTAAATCGGAACGAAATATTTATCACAGCAACGACCTGGCAATCTTGTGGGGCATTTCGAATAAGAACAGCCTTTACACGACGACAAAACGGTACGTCCAAAAAGGAATCCTGATTCCTATTTACAAAGGCTTATTTTCCACCGTGCCAATATCACAATTAGATCCCCTGGCACTGGGCAGAGCAGTCATTCACAGATTTGCCTACCTGACGACGGAATTGATTCTGGCTCAAGCGGGCGTCATCGCACAAGCCACCTTCGCTTATACTTTTGCCAGCAGTCTATCCAAAAAAGCGACTGTCGGGACGTATTCATTCCATTTTCGAAAACTCAAAGACGAATTTCTATACAATCCAACGGGGGTTGAATTTGTCGACGGGAACTTTTGCGCCACGATCGAAAGGGCGGCGGCAGATATTCTTTACTTCAATCCCAAATATCATTTTGATTTCTCCGAAGGAATTGATTTCGAGACGGTCAGGCGAATCCAAAAGGAAATTGGTTATCCATGCTGAGCTTAAGAAAAGAAGACATACTTCACAAATCGTACTTAAACCGGCTCTTAATCGAGCTGATTGATAGACCGGTATTCTCCCAGAACCTCGCGTTTAAAGGCGGCTCGTGTGCTGCGATGCTGGGGTACCTGGACCGGTTTTCAATTGACCTGGATTTTGACCTGATAAAAAACGTCGATGATGGAGAACTCAGGAGAGGATTACATCAAGTGGTGGATGAACTCGGACTTCTGGTGTTAGAGGAGCTGAACAATACCCTCATGTTTCGGCTTCGCTACCCCAGCGAACCGGGGAAACGAAACAATCTCAAATTAAGCATCCACAGCCAGAGGGTTGAAGCGAACCACTATAAAGTTCGCTACCTGGCGGAGATTGACAGGATGATGACCTGCCAAACAGTGGAAACAATGTTCGCTAATAAATTGGTTGCAGCTACCGAGCGATATGATTTGCACAAGGCTGTTGCGGGGAGGGACTTTTACGATATCCACCACTTTTTTATTCACGGGTATTCCTATGATGCCCAGGTAATTGAAGAGAGGACAGGATTGAACCGCAGGGAATATTTCAAAAAGTTAGCCCACTTTATCAGGATGCATGTAACCCAGACAATCCTCAATCAAGACCTTAATACGCTACTTCCTGATAAGCAATTTCAACAAATCCGAAAGATTCTCATCCCCGAGACGGTGGCAATGCTTCAAAGGGAGATAGAGAAGGCGTAATTACTGATTAAGTCCATCCAATAATCCGTTTAAGTGACATGAACAAGGGGCTGCTCGCAGGGACATATGGATGAGGGAGAGGGGGACTGCTCCACATCGTACGAGGACAGGTTCGCAAAAGCGGATCGAAGTGATAGAGAGCAGCGAGATTGCTCCACAGAGTACGTGGACAGGTTCGTCGTACCACTCCTCGCAATGACGAGAGGCGGAGGGGATTGCTCCACAGAGTACGTGGACAGGTCCGTCGCTGCGCGGATCGCTGTAATAGAGAGCGGCGAGGTGATCCGCAACGCGGTCGTGTTCTGCGAGAACGCCCATCTGGGGACGTTCATCCACGACACACTGCACATGCTCGGGGGTGTCGTGGACGACCAGCGCATGACACCGTGTTTGTACGACCACGACCTGCAGGCTAAGGTCAACGCCCCCGAGGATTGGGCGAAGATCCTGATCAACATGGGCTACTGGGACCCGTTATCCTCGCATTTTCCTTACGACCGGGAGCTGCCGCCGGCGGGGTTATCGTCCTGGACGAAGCTGCGGCTGGGCTGGATCGACCCGGCAAAGATCGCACTGGTGAACCCCGGCGAGACGAAAACGATCCGGCTGGACCCGCTGGAGAGCAATGACCCTGAAACGCTGGTGATCAAAATCCCACTCGACGCAACGAGGTACTATTTGATCGAGAACCGCCAGGCGATCGAAGCGGACGCCAACCTGCCGTCCTCCGGGGTGCTGATCCTGTATGCAGACGACAGCGTGAACGAATGCCGGCATGGCAAAACGCCGGTGAAGGTCATGGACGCAAATCCGGAGGTGGCGTACCTGAACGACGCAGCCTACGAGATCGGGAAGAATCAGGTATTTATCGACCTCGAGAATGGGCTGGCAGTCGTGCTGCTGAAGAAGGACGGGCTGGTCTACGAGGTCATGGTCACGACACCGGATCAGGTCAAGCTGGAGTAACTCATTAATCGCATGAAAAAATCCATTAATTCCGCGGGAGAGGCGAACCTGGTCGCCATTTTCGGGTATAATCCGCGCGTTTCGATTCATTCAGCGATTTAAACCCGTTCAAGGAAGGCGCCATGAAAATGCTTTATGAGGAGTTGTTCCTGCTTTGCATCCACGAGGAGAAAATGACTTTTTGCCCGTCATCGGCAGCCAGCCTGAACTTTTTTCTGGGAGCGGCGATCCTATCGGACCTGGCGCTGCAGAACCGGATCCAGATCAAAGAAGACCACCGCGTCTACCTGCTGAGCCCTGAGCCGACGGGCGACCCGCTGCTGGACGAGACGCTCAAGAAAATCCAGGCGGTCGCTAACCCGAAAAAGGTCGGCTTCTGGATGGACGATTTCGAGTTCAAGCAGAAGAAGTTCGCAGCCCAGCTGATGGAACAGCTGGCGGCGAAGGGCGTCTTGAAACATGTCGATGAAGATTACAGCTGGGTAGTCCCCTACCCGGCCGAATTGGTCCCGCCAGCGTCGGCGAAATTCAACCTCAGAAGGCGGCTGCGCACATTGCTGCAGACCCAGGAGGAGCCAGACCTGCACGAGATTGCCCTGCTCAGCCTGGTGAAAGCCTGCTACCTGCTGGAGCAGGTCTATCTTCAAGGACGAGCGCAAGCGCGCCATCCGGATGATCAACGAGCTGGCGATGACTTCGGCTTTGAAGGACCCGGTCGGGCAGGCCGTTCAGGAGATCGAGAGCGCGCTCAGCGCACGGGTCGAAGGGGATTAAGCCTTCCTGCCAGATTGCCATAAAATCGCCTCGCCGTCCTGGGCGAGGTTTTCCATTTCGGGGCAGAATCGATGCGAGACAGACAGCAGCACCTGCAGGAAGTTCGGGTTTTCCTTGAGAGTCAGCTCGCAGGAGGCGATTGGGAGTTTTCTCTTCCGAAGGGCAGCGGCAACGAGACTTATTTCGCCTCCGGAAACGGCCGGACCTACTTTATAAAGCTGGGCGTGCAAATCGAGAGGTACCAGGCGATGGCCGCGATGGACCTGACGCCTGAGGTGCTGACGAGCGGCTGCTTGGAAGACGGCACCTCGCTCATCGTCCAGCCCTACGTCGAAGGCAGGAGACCCACCCGGAGCGACTACCGCGTTTACCTCGAGCAAATCGCTGCGACGATCCAACGAATCCATCAAAGCCAAGAATTGAGGCGAGTCCTCCCGAGCCCGAGCTCCGAGCAATACCGGGACGCCGGACTGGAGAGGTTGAATCGGGTTCGGGAAAGATGGGAATCCCTGAAGGCACTGGTCCCAGAGACCGCTGAATTTGTGGATGAGAGCCTTGACCTGCTTGCAGGACAAATCCAAAGTTTTCGCGGGGCCGGGCTTGTGGTCTCACACAACGACATCTGCAACGCGAACTGGATCATTTGCTCGACCGGGGATGTTTATTTGATCGATTTAGACCTGATGTCGTTGGAGGACCCGGCCTGCGACCTGGGCGCGACGCTGTGGTGGTATTACCCGCCTGAGCTGAGGCGCAGGTTTCTGGAAATCGCCGGTTACGAGGATGACGAGCAGCTCCAAGCTCGGATGCGAGCCCGGATGGCGCTGCACTGCCTTGCGATCACGCTTCCGAGGGAAGGAAGTTTTGATGAATTCGATCCCGACGCATTTTCCGAAGCGCTGACTGATTTTAAAGCCGTGCTTGCAGGCGAGGAAAATCCCCAAGGATATGAGGATTGAAGCGGCTTGATGGAGAAGGCTAATTAATCAAAAACCTCGATGCGATCCACCTGGATCTGCGAGCCGTTGTAATCCGGTACGTTGCTGAGCAGCGTGCCGTAAAGATGGACGATCCTGCCGCTGTCGCGCAGCGATTCGATCTGCGCCTGGATTGCCGGGTCCATGGAATCGATGCCAAAGTTGATCACCTGGCCCAAGTCCTGGCGCTCAAAATAGTCATCAAACTGGGCGCCGGGCTCGGTACGCTTGATGACGCCCCACCAGTCGGCGATCTCTTCGGCGGTACCGGGCGGCATGTAACCGCCGCTGGCATTTGATGCTGGATCACCGGTTGGGGCAGGCGGCGGGTTGTTTTGCGCTGCAGGACCGCACTCTCCCCGGTAATAAGCCCACTCGTCACAGCTGCTGCCATCCGGAAAAACGCATAATCCAGACTGGCTGCCATCCGCAGCCGTGTGAATTTCGAGCACGTTCCCATTCTGCGTGCAGTAGACCGAGGCGGGGTTCGGCAAACCCGCCTGAGGGTTGTCCTCAGCAGCAGGTGAAGGTGCCGGCTGAGGTAAAAGCGCTGTGCAGGCTGTCAGCGCTATCATTATGATGGCTGTGAAGATGCTTTTCAACACTTCCTTCTTTCTGCGAGGCGAAACTGATTTTTTATTTCAAGACCAATGACGGACTGAAGGAGGAATTTGTTCCGGTAAAATGAAGGTCGCACGAATTCTGATCAGGAGTTCATCATCTTTTGGAGCGGCCCTTCGCCTCCGCTCGGGGCAGGCCCTTCGCCTCCGCTCGGGGCAGGCCGTGATGCCTTTTGGAGCCGGAGAACATCCGGGGAGCCGTATTGTGGACAGACGATCGCATTCATGTGAGAACCACATCCTTATTCTGCTGTTTATTCATGCCTTCTGTTTTGGGTTTGAATATGGGATAACCACATAGACCAATTCCCACAACATAAAGTGTGCTCTGAAGGACATTCACCTGCCAGCGCCCATGCCCAATATATGAGGAAGCCATAAATGCCATCACTTCCACAAAGCCGATCACAAACAGCAACATCCAGAAAGCCGATTTTTGACCGGCGACCAGGTTTTTGCGGATGATCGGCCAGGTCAGCACGGAGACAGCCAGCGAGCAAGAGTTGTAAAGGATCGTAAAACAATTGAGGGCTGCAACGGTCCTGGCGCTGAGGCCGGCGATTTCCGATTCTGAAAAACCAGCCACCTGCAAAATTGGGGAGTCATTCTTAAAAACGATGACATAGCACAATATGGTAAAGGCGAGGATAAAGTTGATGCCGCACCATATTGATAGTACGATCGAACCTTTTTTTAACACTTTGCTTTCTCCTCCTAAGAAACTGTCACGACACTGCGAGCTGTTCCTTTGATTTTTCAGAAGATTGTTCCGGCCAGGAACGCCGCTTCGCAATGACATGTTTCTTCCAGAATGAAGTGCGCGGAGCGCTGTGGGTTTACTCGTAATGTGTTGTGTCTGCTTTATTAAGGTCTATCCCATGAGCATTTCCATGAACCCGGGCGAGGGGGTTTGGGGGAGAGCCTTCAGCTCTCCCTCTCCCCGATATCGCAAATCTATGCCGCGCTCAGAAGCTCGTTCGTCGCTGTTTTCACAGACAGGGAACTGACTGCAGATGGATTGAAACCCTTGACAATCAGCCAGACTGCCAGGACCATTTCCTGCACGGCGATCGGAGCCGCCAGGGGGATGTAGCTGGTAATACGGTTGCCGCTGAACACGGCCAACACGCAAGCGACCAACATCAGGATGATCGCGACGATCCCGAAGCCCGACAGCCATCGGGGGATGAGCCGTGATTGGAAGAATACGTAGTAGTACATAAATGCACCCAGGCAGAAGGCGAACACCGCCGCCAACGCAGCGTTGTCGCGTACGCTCACCATCATATTGCCGATCGCCTGAAGCGACGTACGATCGGCAGCTCCCGCTGTTGTGAGCTGCTGGCCGAGTGTCAGCAGGGACAGCAGGCTCACGAGGCCGACCATGTAGAAGACCGTCTCAATGGTCCTGAAGACGACCGATCCAAGCGCCAGACCCGTATTCCACATCTTCAAGACCGGATACATCACGACGGCAATGCCGGCACATGCGAAGTACGCGATGATCGACAATAACACTCCTGCGGCCAACTGGTTCGGATGGGTGGAGACCTGGGTGAGGTAATCCGTACCAGTCAGATCAGGTAGAAGCGGCGTAGCCAGGATGGGACCGGTTAGGGTCGCAACGATGAAGATCACGCCTGTAATTACAGCAATCTTTCGAGTTGAATTCATTTTGAAGCTCCTTTGAAAAGTGTACAGCCCAACAGGCTGATGTCTCATATTGCAAAACTATGAGGCGCTCATAAGCTCGTTCGGCGCTGTTCTCGCAGACAGCGACGCGACTGCAGGACGAATTGACCCCTCTGGCGATGAGCCAGACCGCGAAGACCATCTCCTGCGGGAAAATCGGCAGATTGAGAAGCATCTGCACGGTACCAAAACCGGGGATGACATGGAGCATGACCAGTACGGCGCCGACGGTGACCAGGGTAATGCCAGCCAACCCCCAGACGGAGAGCCAGCGCGGGACAAGCCGGTATTGATAAAAGAGCGAGTAGTACATGAAAGCACCGATGGACCAGAGCAGAAGCACAGCTCCATTGCTCAGCCACGCGTCTGCGGCCTTAATGATGGCAGCGATGGTCTGGAAAAAGGAGGCGTCTGAAGCGCCGGCTTTGACGAATTCCTGGCTCAAGGCCAGCAGGCCAATGATGAGAACCCCGCCCAGGATTTCGAGTATGCCCTCGGCTACCCTGAATCCAACCACCCCGATTGCCAGGCCGGTACTGTATTTTTTCATGATCGGATAGAGCGCCAGGCCAATCCCGGCGCAGGCGACACCCATCAGGAATAAGAGGAATGCCGAAATCATGATCTGGCTCTCATTCGCTGAAATTTTTATCAGATAGCCAGGCGAATCCAGGATTGGAGTGCCAATCATGGCGGCAATGGCGCCTGTTGCAGTCCCAATGATAAAAAGCCCCCCAACAATCACCGCATTTATTCTGTTTGATTCTCATTTTTTATCTCCTCTTAGTTGAATTCTTTTTACAGACACTGTATCAAGTAAATTTACCCCTTGATATCCGGCATATCCGAGCTACCAGGCTCAACAGGACTGAATGAAATCAACGGCATGCCCAGATCACGAACTTTTTTGAGCAATCCATACAATGCAGCCTGGTCGACCACCGAGCCGGTCAGCAGCGTTTCGCCGTTTTCTTCCAGCGTGATGGTCAGGCCTTCGAAGGAACCTGTCCACTGAGAGCCCAGATGGCCCTTGATCCTGATCTGATAGAGCTCCGGTTGAACTGGATTTGTCCTTGGGATTGAATTATTTGACATCACCCTTCACCTTTTGAGGCCGGTCTTTATCAGCCCGTGCCACCTGCTCAATATACAAGGATCATATCCCCGGCACAGTGTTATCGAACAGACACTTTGGTGTCGGTCAGAGGTGTTGTTTTGGATCGATCAGGGGAAATTCGAGGATAATTGAAGCTTACAACAAACCCAGCTCGCGGGCGCGGGCTACGGCTTCGGTGCGGCTTTGAACCTGCAGCTTTTCAAAAATTCTGCGGTTATGCCCTTTGACCGTGTCCAGGGCGAGGAAAAGCCGCTCGCCGATCTCACGGTTCGACAGCCCCTGGGCGACGAGCTGGAGCACTTCTAGCTCGCGTGGGCTCAACGGCTCAGTAAGGGACCTGGCAACCGGATAGATCAGGTTTGGAATTCGCCAATTCGCTGCTCGGCTTCGAATGCTGCCAGCAGCCTGGCTGTATAGCCTGGCATGATTTTCTGCGCGGAGGCGGCGCGAAGCAGCTCCAGCATGAATGGACCTTCGTCGAGGAAGATGCGGACGTAGCCCTGCGGCTCGGCCAACGCAAGAGCGTGCTGCAAAGGCAAAAGTGCAGCCGGGAGGTCAGCCTTGGCGTGACGAGCAAGAGACTGCAAAACCAGGATTTCGATCACGCTGCCCGTCCTGCCCCCTTCCTGCGCGGCTTTCAGGAGGCGCTCCAGGAGGTCGACTGCCTCGAGAATGGAGCGGTCTGGACGGTCGCTCTGACAGCGGGCCATAAGCACCCTGGCCAGGGTGATGTGATCGAACTCGCGCAGGTAGCTGAGCTCGTTTTCAATGGACAGCCCCTGCTCGCGCGCCCAGCCCAGGGCTTCACCCAGGCGACCCTGGGCGACCCACAACCGGGTCTTGCGCGCCGCGATCGGACGCACATTCGGGGAAAAGTTGCTGTTGTACAGCCGCTCGGCCTGGTCGAGCAGGTCGAGCGCCTCATCCAGATCGCCCTGGGCTGCGCGGATGCGCGCCATCGCGGCGCACCAACGATATGGGTTTTGCGGCAACCCGGCAAGCTCACCCAGCGCCTGGCTTGTGAGCAGGTGCTGGGTGGCGGTCTTCAGATCGTTATGCTCATAGTGAAGGCGCTCATGCCTACATGCATGTCTGCCGCTCCCCGTACGGCAAGCGCTGGCGCACCCGGCGCCGTCGCCCACTGCAATGCCCGCTCATAGGTGGTCATCGCCTCGTGGAGACGACCTTGCGCAATCTGGATATCCGCCAGGACAATGGCGCCGCCGATGGCGGAGGAGATGTACCCGGCCAGCCGGACATTCTCCATCCCATCGGCAGTCATCCGGCGGGCGGTCTCGAGATCCCCGCTCGCCCATGCGGCGAGCCCCAGCTGCGAAGCTGCCCCACCGAGCATCAGATGGGCGTCCTCAGGTGCGAGATCGAGCACCCGTCGAGCGTTTTTTACGGCCTCAGGCATATCACCCCTTGCCAGGGCCTGCGCGCCACGGAGAAGGGCAATCATACCCGGCAGACGGCGAAATTCCTCTTCGTCCACGACGACCATCCCCGCCTTGTCGGTCGTCGCGTCCAGCCACCGTTCGGCGTCCCGCAGTCGAGCCTCAACGGTCTCCAGCTCGCCGCCGCCAAATAACGCGTAAGCATAGTCCACGCAGAGCACCGGTCTGAAGTAGACCAACTCGTCGGGCAGCGCCTTCAGCCAGCCAAGCTCCGTGACCACGGCTCCCTGTCTATTCCTGCGCATTTCTGGGACTGCCAGCTCGACCAGGATCGCTGCTCGCTCGAAATCCTTTGCCGCCAGGGCGTGGCGGATCGCATCAGCCGCTGAACCATTGTGCTGGTACCACTCGCTCGCCCGCTGGTGCAGGTCGAATCCTTGATCCGGCTGCTCGTCGGTCAAACGCGCCTGCAATACTTCAGCGAAGAGGGGATGATAGCGGTACCAATGGCGCTGGTCGTCGAGTGGAATGATAAAAAGGTTGCCTCGCTCGAGTGTTTCCAACATTTCTTTGCCATCTTCTCGACCTGTAACGGCATCACACAGAGAACCGCTTAGCCGATCGAGAATGGCAGTTTTCAGTAAGAAGCTTTGAAACGCACCTGGCTGGCGCTGGAGAACTTCTTCGACCAAATAATCCAGCACAAACCGGTGGCTGCCGGTGAAAGCCTGGATGAAATCTGGCGGCGTCTGAGCGTCCCTGCAATGAGAGGGCGGCCAGCTGCAAGCCTGCAATCCAGCCTTCGGTGCGGGCTTCCAGGGCGGCGATGTCTTCAGCCGAGAGATTCAGCCCCATTACCCGGTTGAGAAAGTCGGCGGCTTCGAGGGGGGTGAAACGCAGGTCGGCTGCGCGCAGCTCGGTGAGCTGGCCGCGGGCGCGCAGGCGAGCCAGCGGCAAGGGCGGGTCTTCTCGGGTGGCGATCGACCAGGTGGACCTGGGGCGGCAGGTGCTCGACCAGAAAGGCCAGGGCCTGATCTACGGGTTGGGAATCGATCGAGTGGTAGTCATCCAGGATCAGGATAAGGCGCTCGGGGATGGCGGAAATCTCGTTGAGCAGGGTGGTCAGGATCGTTTCGATGGGGGGCGGCTGAGGGGATTGGAGGGCGGCCAAAATCCCCTCGCCGATACTCGGGGCAGGCCCCTCGCCGATACTCGGGGCAGGCCTTTCGCTTGCGCTCGAGGCAGGCCCTTCGCCTATACTCGGGGCAGGCCTTACTCGGGCAGGCCTCGCCGCTCGAGGCAGGCCTTTCGCTTGTGCTCGGGCAGGCCTTTCGCTTGCGCTCGAGGCAGGCCTTTCGCTTCGCGCTCGAGGCAGGCCTTTCGCTCGGGCAGGCCTCCCGAGGCAGGCCTTTCGCTTGCGCTCGAGGCAGGCGTCTGCAGCGCTGCGACGAGGTAGGTCAAAAAACGGGTGGGGTCGCTGTCCGATTCGTCCAGCGACAGCCAGGCTGCCCTCACCCCTGACCCCTCTCCCGGTGGGAGAGGGGAAGTGATAGGAGGGCTGCGATCCATTCGCTGAGCAGGGTGGTCTTGCCGAAGCCGGCGGGGGCTGAGATGAGGGTCAGCTTGCGGTGCTGTCCGGCGTTCAGGCGCTCGATCAGCCGAGGGCGAGGGACAAGCTCTGGACGGGGAGGAGGGATATAGAGCTTGGTGAGGAGAAGAGGGGCGGGCATAGATCCATTATAATGCCGCAACCCCATTCATCCCAGTTATGCTGTTGCCACCGTGATGACGACACTGCCTTTTTTACGGCCTGTGTCTGCATAGCGGTGCGCTTCGGCAGTTTGCTCCAGAGGATAGCGCCGGTCGATGACCGGTTTTATCTTCCCCGCCTCAATCAGCTCTTTCAGAAAAACCAGATTTTCTGCACGGTCGGGCGCCATCGCGGCGATCACTTTCTTACCGCCGGTCAGCGCAGTCCAGGCCATTTGAGCAAATGCATCCAGACCACCTGCCCCAGCCAGATACAGCCCATTCGGCTTGAGGGAGGATTTATAACGGGCAAACGAAGACCTGCCTGGGACCATATCGAAAATAACATCATATGTCTGGCCATTCTGGGTGAAATCTTCCTTCGTGTAATCGATGACATGGTCTGCTCCCAGCGACCGCACCAGCTCCAGGTTCTTCGTACTGCACACGCCAGTAACTTCAGCGCCATAGTATTTGGCGAGCTGGACAGCATAAACGCCGGTGCAACCCGAAGCGCCGATGATGAGAACCTTCTGCCCGGGCTGAATTTTTGCCATATCTCTCAAAAAATAAAGGGCGGTGTTGGCACCAAATGGGATGGATGCAGCTTCTGCGAAGGATATATTCAAGGGTTTCGAGACCAGCCCGGCGTCTTCAGCCATGCAGATATATTCGGCATATGCGCCATATTTTTCACTTATGCCAAAGACCTGATCCCCTTTCTTGAACAGCCTGACATCCTTGCCAAGCTCAACAATTTCTCCCGACAACTCCGCGCCGAGGATAGGCTGTTTGGGTTTTTTCAAGCCGAACATCAATCTCGCGAGAAATCCGAAGCCGGGTGGGACAAAGACAAAACCGCGGGCGTTGCAGTCCCCAGCGGTGACGGATGTCGCATGAACTTTGATCAGCACTTCATGATCCTTCGGAGCTGGCTTCTCAACTTCCTGAAGATGCAGGACATCGGCAGGGCCGTACTCAGTGTATACAATTGCTTTCATGAGATCCTCCAAATTTCAATTTACTCGAGCGGATTGGTATCCGGGCTGGCCTTCAGGCTTGCGCCAGTTCCAGGCATACCAGGTAATGAACAAGGTGCAAACAATCTCTATGCTTGCGAAGAATAGATAAAAAGGTGGCTGTGGCGCCCCGGTCAACGACCAGGCAACAAATGCAGTATGGAATATGCCAGCGATAATGTTTGCCCAGCGGTTTGCTCCATATTTCAAGAACCTGGAAAGGAGGACCATAACGATTGCGGTTTCCATCAAAATCGCGAAAACCAACACAGCCGCTTGCGGCATTGCTAAGGTTTCATTCTGCGCCGTCGGATTAAAGAATAAAGTAAAAACATCCGCATAAAGATAGTTTAAGATCGCGAATATCCATAATGTTGAAAGCACTACTTTCCTATCTTTTGTTTCGGTTTCTTTCAGGTTTGTATTCATACATTTATCTCCTATTGTTGAACGATATGGATGAGTTTCATTGAATTGGATGTGATTGATCGAAACCAATGGCATTCCTAAATCACGCACTTTTTTGAGCAAGCCGTACAAGGCGGCCTGATCGATCACCGGGCCGGTCAGAAGCGTGTCGCCGTCCTCTTCCAGCGTGATGGACAGGTCATCAAACCAGTCCATCCACTGCTGACCCAAATGACCCTCTATCCTGATTTGATAGAGCGGGGGTAGGCTGGAGTCGGTTTGTTAATCGAGTTGGTTTGACATAATCATGCACCTTTTGCAGCAGTCATCAGGCTGCTTATGCCATCTGCTCAATGTACGGGAAATATACCGGCAATCCAGTATTGTCGGATAGAACCAAAAGTATTGTTTGGGGGTATTGTTTTTGGGGGAATTACAACAGGCCCAGCTCGCGGGCGCGCTTCACGGCTTCAGATCGGTTCTGGGCCTGCAGCTTGCCAAAGATGCGCAGGTTGTGTCCTTTGACCGTACTCAAGGCCAGGACAAGCCGCTGACTGATCTCGTTATTGGTCAGTCCCTGGGCGACCAGGCGCAGCACTTCCAGCTCGCGTTCACTCAACGGCTCGATCAGCTCCGGTTTTTTAGGACTGGTCGTCAACTGCTCACCTCCCGCCCGCTCGAATGCAGACAGGAGTTTTTCCACATAAACGAGCAGCGAGATGGCCCTGGCCGCTCGATTGCTTTTCAATCTGCGAACGAAAATCCAAAATCAACAATCGGATTGGCTCGCCTTCGTCCACAAAGATTCGGACATAACCTTGCGGCTGAGCCAGGAACAGGGCGCGCTCAAGGGCCGCCAGAGCCAGGGGAAGGTTCCCCTGGCCCTTGTGGGCAAGCGCCTGGACCACCAGAATTTCAATGACGCTGCCGGTCCTTGTTTGCGCTTCAGCTGCTTTCAACAGGCGCTCCAGCAACTCGATTACCTGCAGGAAAGAGCGCCTGCCCTGACGGCTCTGAACTTCGGCCATCAACACGCGGGCCAGGGTGAGATGCTCGAACTCGCCCAGGTAGCTGATTTCGTCGTCAGCGGACAGCCCGCGCTCATGCGTCCAATCCATAGCCCTGGGCAACCGGCCTTGCTTGAGATACACCTGCGCCTTCAAGGCTTCGATGGGACGGGTAACTGGGACAGGGTTCTTGACATACACGCGCCTGGCTTCATCCAGCAGGATCAGGGCAGCATCCAGGTCTCCCCTGGACTCTTTGAGCCGGGCCTGGGCAAGATTCCAGCGGTAAAGCCCAATCGACAAGCGTGGTGTACTCACCCAGCTCGCTGGCCTTTTGCAGGTATTCCGCAGCGGCTACATCCTCCCCCCATTCATGATACAGCATCGCCAACCCCAAGTAATGATGTGCCGTGATCTGCTGCGCTTCTTTGCCATGTTGTGCAGCAAGCATAAGGACTGCTGGTAGGTTTTTTCGGCTTCGCGGAGGCGACCCTGCTCAACCAGGATATCCGCCAATGCAAATGCGCTGGCAACAACAAAAACGAAGTTGCCCTCCTTCTGCATACTATTCATCCAGTCAACCAAGGCAGAGCGAGCGGACTCCAGGTCTCCGCTGGCCCAGTGGGTGATCTCCAGCATTATCGTAGCCTGGGCGCGCCTGAAAAGGTCATCTTCGGGGATGTGTTGAAGCGCCAGCTCGGCATATTTCAGCGTATCTGAGAGATTCCCCTGAACCTGGGCGTTGTAGGCGCGGGCCATGGCAATCATCGCTGGCAGGGGCTTCAGCTGCGCTTTATCCAGCACAACCATCCCGTCTGATGGACCATTCAGACATCTTTCTGCATCCCGCAACCGGGACTCGCTGGCCTCCGGTTCGCCCGCATCCATTAACGACAGGCCTATTTGGGTGTTGAGCACCGGCCGGAGGCGGATCACATCTTCTGGCAGCTTCTTCACCCAACCCAACCAGGCGGCAGTCTGGAAACGGTCATCCATGCCCTGCCAGGCCGACTCAGCCAGCCCCGCCGCCCGCCCAAAATCCCCGGCGGCGATGGCATGGCGAAAAGCTTCGGCCTCATCCCCGACCTTCTCATACCACTGGCTGGCGCGAAGATGGAATTCTGCAATTTCTACGGGTGAAAACCTTTGTCCCAATCGCTGGAAAAGAATATCCCCAAAGAGATGGTGATAGCGATACCAGCGCCGCTCGTTATCCAGCGGGACAATAAACAGGTTACCGTGGTCGAGGTACTCCAAGGTCTCCTGACCGGTCCCTTGACCGGCTTCCTGCCCGGAGCATCGCGGGATCGCGCAGGACGGCATCACAAAGGGAGCCGCACAGGCGGTCAAGGATTGAAGTACGCAGCAGAAAAGTCTGGATGCTTTCGGACTGCTTCTGAAGCACTTCTTCGACCAGATAGTCGAGCACAAATCGATGGCTGCCGGTGAAGGCCTGGATAAATCCGGCGGCGTCTTGACCGTCCCTGGATCGAGAGGGCGGCCAGCTGCAGGCCGGCGATCCAGCCTTCGGTGCGGGCTTCCAGGGCGGCGATGTCTGCTCCGCTCAGGCTCAGTCCCATCATCCGGTTGAGAAAGTCGGCGGCCTCGAGGGGGGTGAAGCGCAGGTCGGCGAGCGCGCAGCTCGGTGAGCTGGCCGCGGGCGCGCAGGCGAGCAAGAGGCAAGGGCGGGTCTTCACGGGTGGCGATCACCAGGTGGATCTGGGGCGGCAGGTGCTCGACCAGGAAGGCCAGGGCCTGATCTACGGGTTGGGAATCGATCGAGTGGTAGTCATCCAGGATCAGGACAAGGCGCTCGGGGATGGCGGAAATCTCGTTGAGCAGGGTGGTCAGGATCGTTTCGATGGAGGGCGGCTGAGGGGATTGGAGGGCTGCCAATACTCCTGCGCCAATATTCGCTTCTATTATCTGTAACGCCGCGATCAGATAAGTGTTGAAACGCACCGGGTCGCTGTCCGATTCGTCCAGCGACAGCCAGGCTGCCCTCACCCCTGACCCCTCTCCCGACTGGGAGAGGGGAAGAGGTGATGGGCGTCTTGCCAAATCCGGCGGGGGTAGAGATGGGAGAGGGGTATGATAGGAGGGCTGCGATCCATTCGCTGAGCAGGGTGGTCTTGCCGAAGCCGGCGGGGGCTGAGATGAGGGTCAGCTTGCGGTGCAAGCCCTCGTTCAGGCGCTCGATCAGTCGTGGGCGGGGGACAATTCCTGGCCGCGGCGGGGGGATGTACAGCTTGGAGAGGAGAAGAGGGGCAGGCATTCTTGTTTTTATTATACATCAGGCCAATTTATGCACGGAGCACCAAAGACGAGGCAACTCCTGAGTGGCTCGGGCTGAGATTGCTTTGGCTGAGATTGCTTCGGCCCAGATCGCCTCGCAATGACACAGCGCAATGACACAGCGCGATGACCCCTTTCTGAAGAACTGTCCGATCTTTTGGCTTAACCTCGAGGAGAAATATTGACAAAACTTATCCATAAATTATAATAGTTGAATTACCCCCGCCGCATTATGATAAGGAAGCAACCTATGAATCTGGCGCCGGTCGAAGCCAACGATATGAGCCACAACGAACGAGCCTCACAGGCGATCCGCCGGGCGCAGGCAGCGCTGCTGAAGCGACAGAAACCGGAAGGCTACTGGCTGGGCGAGCTGGAGGCAGACGCGAGCGTCACGGCGGGATATATCCCGCTGATGTACTTCCTGTTCGGCTGGGTCGAGCCCGAGCGGCAACGCAAGGCGATCGCCTATGTGCTGAGCAAGCAGAACCCGGACGGCTCGTGGCCAACTCATTTCGGCGGTCCGGGCGACCTGGACGTGAGCATCCAGTGCTATTTCGGCCTGAAGCTGGGCGGGCTGCCTGCAGGCGAGGTGCGCATGAAGCGGGCGTGCGAGTTCATCCGCTCCCAGGGCGGGATCACGAAGTCCAAGGTGTTCACAAAGATCTGGCTGGCGGTCTTCGGCCAGTACGACTACCGCGGCGTGCCCTCCGCCCCGCCGGAGATCATCTTCCTGCCGATCAATTTCTACATCAACATCTACGAGTTTGCGAGCTGGTCACGCGAGACGCTGATGGCGCTGACGGTGGTGCTGACCCGCAAGCCGGTCTGCAAGGTGCCGGAAGGGCGCGGGGTGGAGGAGCTCTACCTGGAGCCGCCCGGCCCGAAGCGATATAAACTTCCTCCTGTCCGCAACCCGTTCTCCTGGCGGGGCGTCTTCCAGATCGCGGACCGGCTGTTCAAACGCTGGGACGGTCCTTCGCATCGCCAGGAAGCGCCGCCGAGGCGCGAAAAGGCGCTGCGGATGGTGGAGGCCTGGATCGTCCAGCACCAGGAGTCCGACGGGAGCTGGGGCGGGATCCTGCTGCCCTGGATCTATTCGCTGTTTGCGCTCAAGAGCCTCGACTACCCGCTCGACCACCCGGTTGTTGCGAGAGGAATTGAGGGCTTCGAAGATTTCCTGATCGAGGACGAGCAGACGCTGCGGTTCATGCCGGCCACTTCGCCGGTCTGGGATACCGCCTGGGCGACCCTGGCGCTGCGCGAATCCGGGATCCCGGCCGGGCACAAGGGGCTGGTGCAGGCGGCGGGCTGGCTGCTCGAGAAGGAAATCCAGCTGAAAGGCGATTGGAAGGTGAAGGATCCGGATGGCGAGCCGGGCGGTTGGTCGTTCGAGTTCGTCAACGACTGGTACCCCGACCTGGACGACAGCGCGCTGGTGCCCGCGCGCCCTGCTGCGGGTCGAGCTGAGCGGAGAGGGGGTGCTGCAGCGGTCGGCGGCGGTGAAGCGGGCGCTCAGCTGGGTAGTGCGGATGCAGTCCAAAGACGGCGGCTGGGGTGCGTTCGACCGGGACAACGACCACAAGGCGCTGAGCCACACACCGTTCGCGGATTTCATGTCTCCGCTGGACCCGACCTGCGCCGACGTGAGCGCCCATGCGCTGGAGTTCCTGGCTGAGATCAATCAGGGCGAGGAGAGCCGCCGGAGAGGGGTGGCGTATTTGAAGCAAACCCAGGAAGCCGATGGGGCGTGGTACGGTCGCTGGGGGGTCAACTACCTGTACGGCACCGGCCTGGCGCTGAGCGGGCTGAGGGCAGCCGGGGAGGATATGCGCCAGGAGTACATCCGCAGGGCGGTGGAATGGCTGCTCGGCCGCCAAAATCCGGACGGCGGTTGGGGCGAGAGCTGCATGACGTATATCGATCCTGGTCTGCGCGGGCAGGGGGATGAGCACCGCATCGCAGACTGCGTGGGCGCTGCAGGGGCTGATCGCGGCGGGCGAGGCGGCTGATCCGAGGGTCCAGGCCGGGGTGAGCTACCTGCTGGAGCGCCAGACAGCGGATGGGGATTGGGACGAGCCGGAATACACCGGGACGGGTTTTCCGCGCGTTTTTTACCTGCGCTACGATCTTTATCGGATTTATTTCCCGCTGCTCGCGCTGGCGAGGTTTTTAAAAGAACGGGAATAAACCGCAGATGAACACAGATTATTGCGGATTTTCTTACACATAACGAACCGGAATCAACCACAGATGAACACAGATTTACACAGATGGATTGGATTCTTGAAGAATTAATCAGAAATCACCCAATTAATCGATGATTGGGAAATGAAAGAAGGAAGTCATGGGCGAGAAATCTGAGCAAATCAACAACCTAACCCAAAAAATCATCGGGTGCGCGTTTACAGTGCACAATACGCTTGGATGCGGCTTCCTTGAAAAAGTCTATGAAAATGCGCTGACGCACGAGCTAAGAAAATCCGGTTTAAATGCGAAGCAGCAGCATCCCCTACCTGTGAAGTATGATGATGAACTAGTAGGAGATTTTTACGCAGATTTACTCGTAAATGACGCAATCCTGGTCGAACTGAAGGTAGTGAAAGGGTTGGAATCCGTCCATATGGCTCAATGCATGAATTATTTGAAGGCGTGCAATTTGGAAATTTGCTTGCTGCTTAATTTCTTCAGACCCAGGCTTGAGATAAAAAGAATCATCAACTCGTCTTCAGAGAAGATACAATCAACCAGGAATAGAGAAATTTAAGAATTATCCGCGTTTATCTGCGTTCATCTGTGGCTAAGAAAATATGACAGCATACACTACTATCGGTTCCGGTACAGACGACCCTGGATTGCAGCGAGAGGCGCTGCAAATGCTGGAGGAAACCAGCCGGACTTTCTTCATCCCAATCAGCCGGCTGCCAGGCGGGCTGCAGCAGGCGGTGGGCTCGGCGTATCTCTGCCTGAGGGCGATCGACGAGATCGAGGACCATAAGCTGCTGACCGGAGAGATCAAGGCGCTGCTGCTGAGGAATATCAGCCGGGTGATCCAGTCGTCGGGCGAGAGGCTGCGGGTCGAGGACCTGCTGCTCGAGGCGGCGGAATTCAGGCCGGTCTTGGCGGAGGTCACCCTGAGGCTGCCGGATTGGCTCGCGATCGCGCCGCGCTCGATTGCAAGCCGGATCTGGGACGCGACCGCGACGATGGCCGACCGGATGGCCGACTGGGCAAGCGAAAACTTCCGGCTGACGAGCGAGGCCGACCTGGACCGCTATACGATGGGGGTCGCCGGCGCCGTCGGGCTGGTGCTATCCGACCTGTGGGCCTGGTTCGACGGGACTCAATCCGACCGGACGCTGGCGGTGGGGTTTCGGGCGCGGGCTGCAGGCGGTCAATATCCTGCGCAACCGGGTGGAAGACTTCCGCAGAGGGGTCGATTTTTTCCCGACGGGCTGGGAGGCGAGGGAGATGCAGGCTTACGCCCGGCGCAACCTTTCTCAGGCGGACGAGTACCTGAGCTCGCTGCCCCCCGGGGCGGCTTTTGATTTCTGCCGGATCCCGCTGCTGCTGGCGCATGCGACGCTCGAGGCGATCGAGCAGGGCAGGGAGAAGCTGGAGAGGGGGGAAGTGATGAGGCTGTTGGGGGATGGTGATTAGCTATTAGCAGTTAGCGGTTAGCGGTTGGCGATTAGCAGTTGGCGGTTAGCAGGTTAGCGGTTAGCGGTTGACCGTTTGACAGGTGGCGGTTGGGGGTTAGAGGTTGGCAGGTACAGGTTAGCGATTACCAGTTGATAGTGGTCAGGAAAAATATTGGTATAGGAGGAAAAGTCCATACTGTCACAGGCAGGATGGTCTCGGAATTAACGTTATTCGCCCTGAGGTTTACGTCTCGAGAGCCACTGGTTGAACGAGGTGGGGCTTTCAGCGGATCGCCTGCCGAACAGCAAACCTTCGACGCCAATATCTTCGTCCAGGTCGGGCCAGTGGACGCTGTATCCGGCGCCGCTGATTTGAAATTTGGCTTTTTCCTCCGGCGTGCCATTCGCCAGGCGAGGGAACCAGCCGACAGGAACAGAAACTGTGCGCCCATCTTCAAGGTCGACGGATAAGGTAATGTCATCCACTCGAATATGCGTGATTCTAGGCAGCATAAGCGTTGCCATCACAGAAAAAATCCCATTCTTTCCTTAAAGTTATCCAGATTCCTGGCTGCGATCCGCTCGATACCTTTCAATTCAGAACGATTGAAACCATGATTGTCTTCCAACGTCACGATTGGATCCAACCAAAATTTTGCACTCATTTTTTCACGATCGACATGTACGTGCCGCATCTCACTGCAGTCATATGAATAGATGTAAAAACGGTATGGACCCGTTCGCAGTAAAGTGGGCATATACAAGAATGATTATATCGCGTCTTTTTTGTCCAATTCGATTCGGTCAGGGAAAAATCAATTTTGCAATCCTGGTTTTCTCTGGAGTCCAGATTCCGTACATGCGATTTTACTCTGGTACAAAGATCTCCAACGTCTGGAAATCTTCCACCGGCAGCGGGGCGGAGTTCTTCGGGCCGTAGCCGACCTCGAAGACGCCGTCGCCGTCAAAGTTGCCCCACATCACATAATTCAGCGAGGCGACGAGCGCGCCGAGGTGCTGGTTCGCAGCCAGGGCGTTCTGCTCGGGAGTGTTCTGCGGGGTAAAACCCAGCAGGTCAGGGTAGCCTTTTTCTTGCCGTAGGGGTCTTTGTAGAGCTTGACCACCAGGCGAGGCGCGCCAAAGACCTGCTCCATCGCAAAGATCGCATGCGTCACGCCGCCGACCATGTGGACGTAATCCGGGTTGCCCGGCAGCTTTTTCTGGTCTTCAAATTCAAACGGGTCAAACAACTCGAAACAGATCACGTCCAGCGCAATCCCATTGAATTTTTCGCCTGGATGCGCCTCTCGCCAGAGCTCGGTCGCATCGCCCAGGTAGAAGCTCCAGGGATCGCTGCGCGGAGGGGTTTTGCCGACCGGTACAAATGGCCCGCGCAGCGCGACATCCGAGAGGACGCCCTGGACGAAGCGCTCGGAGGTTGAGAAGCCCGGCGTCAATTCGGCGGCCGATCCGCTCAAGTCGATCACGCGCCAGAGCGACTGGAGGATCTGGAGGCGGGCCGATTCGAGGGCGGCCATATCCGGATTGACCGCCGTGCCGGGCGGGAGGTTGTCGGGGCGGAGGCAAATCCCGCCGTAGTCGGTCCAGTCATGGGAGCGGGCTGCGGGGGAAGGGGTCGCGGGAGCAGGGGTATCGGTAGGCGGCGAGGTGGGGGTGACGACGAGGAGCGTGGGCGTCGGGGTTTCGACCTGATAGGTGACGACGACCTCCTGGGTGACGACGACGACCCGGGGGGTGGGGGTCGCAGCCGGGGCGCAGGAAGCGAGGATAATTAATCCAAACATCGATAAAAGCAATTTGTGAGGGACCATCGTT
Organism: uncultured Chloroflexia bacterium; assembly: GCA_963788305.1. GTDB lineage: Bacteria > Chloroflexota > Anaerolineae > Anaerolineales > UBA4823 > UTCFX2. Next base: position 3,201 of record CAWBGK010000013.1, on the reverse strand, counting down.
CCTCCCGGGAAGATTCCTTTTTCGGTATTCTCAAAGTACTATCTGCCACAGATAAACGCAGATGAACACAGATTATTGTTTAATTTATTGAGAGATCTAAATAAAACATAAGCTGGCAGTCCAAACTGGGCTGCCAGCTCTGAACTGGCTTGGATCAGTGCCGGATGGCTGGCAGGTAGATCAGCTCGCTCGGCTCGGCGAGGCCGAAGGTGCTCAGGTGGAGGATGGGTACCTGGAGGCTGTGACCCACCAGGTCGCGCACGTACGGGCCGGAGGCTGCGTCGACCCAATTCGCGCCGTCCCAATACAGCAGGACCAGCCCGGCCTCCTGCTCGGGTGTAAAGGCGCCTGCACCGTAGGCGAGGGTGATCGTGATCGGGTTCTCGAAGACCATGTCCGGGATCAGCGTCCCATCCGGGAGGTAGGCCTGCAGGTCGAAGTTGACGCCGCCGAGCATGAACTCGGACGGTCCGGCGAAGGTCTTTATCTCTGGCAGGGCGACGATCTGGATCTCCTGGGTGACAGAGCCGGCGGGGATCGAGGCGGTGGCGGTGACCCCGAGGGTTGGGGTGAAGTTCAGGGTCTGTTCGACGGTGGGCTCCACGGTCACCGTTTCCGGTAGCGGATTCTTGTGCAGGTCGTAATAGCGCGGACCCTGCCGGCCCGGATTGAGGTAATATCCCTGGACATTCGCCGAGACATAGGTCCGTTGCAGCGCCTGGACGAGGAAGATATCCACGGCGTCCTGGTAGGTCTGCTCCTGGATGTCCTCGTAGCATTCTCGGGCGGTGTCTCCGACCAGCGCGAGGCAGTTGTAGATCATGGTGTGGTACGTGCTTTGCATCGCGGTCGGCATCTTCTGGCGGACGGCGTAAATTCCGTCCAGATAAGGGACGACCCAGTTGTGCGGGTGAGGGATATCCTGATTCCATCCAGTAATAAAAATGGGCAGGCGGCTGTTAACTTGGTCGGCGTTGAAATTTGAAGTTGATAATCCGACAACTTTGATGTGGAACCTGGTATCAAGATCTTCGATATTCGTTTTTAATATCTCGGCGATCTTCTGGCGAGCCAGGTTGTCATTGTTATAAGCGACCGTGAGCGAAAAGCCGTGCGTCGCGACCAACCCGCCCCAGGCCGAGTTAAGATGTTGCTTTGCCAGGGTCGGGTTGAAGCTGTACACCGATTGGCTTTCGTCGAAGCCTGGGAGAGGCTTGATGATGGGGCCGGTGCGCTGGAGCCCAGTCCCGCCGTAAATGGCGTTCTTGTAGGCGTCCCAATCAAAGGCATAGTTGAACGCTTTGCGGACGTTGAGATCGCTGAAGAAATTGGCCGGGATGCCGTGCCCGTCCCAGGTACCGCTGCCGACGTAATTCCTGGGCCCGCCGGTGACGATGTCGTAGGTGAAGAAGGCATCGGTCGCCGAAGTCGTCAGCCCACCGGTGAATTCTTTAAGGACGCCAGCTGGGTTTACCAACGTTGGAGTGATCCCGTCCGGCTGCGAGTAGTGGAACAACGTGGCATCGTCGAAATCGCTCGAGAAAGTGGGCACGCTGTGGATCAGATCGGCATTTCCGTCCAGAAGCAGCTGGGCTCGCACCGCGCTGTCGGCGACGACCGTCCGCCTGACGGTCTCAAAGGCGGCGGGGCCGAAGGGTCCGCCGGGCCAGAGCGGGACGGTGTTCCAGTAGGAGTTGTGGCGCGAAGCACCAGCTCGACGCCGGGGATCCAGTGGTCGAGCTTGAACGGACCCGTGCCGTTCGTGAAGTTGCGAAGCGGAGACGTGGAATTCGTCGCCGCGTAGTAATTATGCCAGGTGCTGCAGTCCCCGTCCCAGGCGCCCTGCTGGACCGCCCATTCGCGCTCGATAACCGCCCCCCAGGTACCAGCGAGCGTATTCAGGAACGGCGCCCAGGCATTGGTCAGATAGAATGTAACCGTGCCGGCAGTGTCATCTGCCACAATTTTGCTCTTTACCGAATTGCATACGCCCGCCACCTGGGAGGAATTTGCCGTTTGGTAGGCTTGAAGCTCTGCCCGGTCATTACAGACGCTCGGATCAAGCAGATTGCAGACGTCCGTGATGCCCATCCCCAGCAGCGGCTCGGTGAGAAGCCATTGACCAGTGAATGTCCCCGCCTGAAGAATGCCGCGCTGGAAGGAATAGGCCACATCGGATGCGGTCAGCGTGCTGCCGTCGTGGAACTTTGCCCCGGTGCGGATGTTGAAGGTGTAACTGCGGGCGTCCGGCGAGATCGTCCAGCCTGTGGAGAGCAGCGGGATAAATTCATCGGTTTTCTCGCGGTTCAGCTCGACGAGCGTCTCGTAGATCTGCATCAGCACCTCACCGTTAGCCGCATCATAGGCCAGGGCGGGATCGAGCACCTGCGGATCGGCACCGACCGCGTGCACCAGGACGTTTAAAGGGGTCGCGCTGACGGATGATGGTTGGGATGCCAGGCTGGCTTGAAATGTGGTGGGGAAAACCGGCGGCTCGGATTCCTTCGCGGAGGCGGCGGAGCTCGAGAAGGCAAAGATGAAACCGATGACGAAGCTAATGGAGATGAGCAGTGAGAAGAAAGCAGCAAATTTCTGGTGCATGATCCCTCCTGTTATGATATGCGCTTTGTGCCGTTTGAATTTGAATAATTCTAATCCATTATTAATAATAAGTCCACGGGCGCGTTGATTTTAGTTCTCGAGATGGGCGCTTGAAAAAATGGGGGGTGTTGGTGGCTGGTTGTTGTTTGTTTGCAGTCAGCAATTAGTAGGACGGAAATAAATGGTTAGAACGTTTAGACAGTTAAGTTTAAACGTTCTAACTTTTTAACCCGAAAACGTTATTTGGGATAGAATAGGGGGTCATGACTATTCAGACCGAAACAACTTCAGCGAGCCCGATAGAAATCGACAAGTTCCAGACCGGGCAGGTCGTGCCTGTGCTCGTCGGGCACGTGACCCACGACATCTACACCGCGAGCGTTGCCCCGCTGCTTCCGGTCCTGATCGAGAAGCTCTCGCTCAGCCTGACCCAGGCCGGGCTGCTGACGACCTTCATGCAGATCCCGGGTGTGCTCAACCCGTTCATCGGCTATCTGGCGGATAAAATCAGCTTCCGCTATTTCGTGATCCTGGCGCCGGCGGTCACCGCCACCTGTATCGGTCTGATCGGACTGGCCCCGACCTACGCGAGCCTGGCAC
>CAWBGK010000012.1:0-154213 GCA_963788305.1 uncultured Chloroflexia bacterium | reverse complement strand
ATATGTTGCTGGCCCGATAACATAAATCGCAAGAGGCCGATTACATCCGTTTTCGAAAACACCTTAGGAGTGAGATTGATGATCTGACATGTTCCCCATGTCTAAAAAACGAAGGGATACTGTTGGCGAATTCGATTTTTAACGGTTTTCGCCCCATAAGCCATGCGATTTGGCAGACTGAACAGCATCCTGCCCCAATCTTCGGCGAATTCGAGTCGGTTTTTGGTTAATTCTCCCCACCAACTGGAATTCGCCAACAGTATTAGAAGGTTTTTTAGATAGACCGGAACGGCCAGAAAATAAAGGACTTGCAATTCTAATAATTTTTTCTAAAAACTACCGTCCAGCTTTTCAACCCGTGCCGAATTGTTAGCGCTATAGCGATCGGTGTGTTGAATGTTCCGGCGCCCTAGATAGTCTTGGATCAGACGTGTGTCTGCTGCTTGGTCGGCAATGGCGTAACCACACGCATGACGCAGCATGTGAGGATGGGATGCCCTAGCTTACTTGGCATTGTGCTTGGAGATTACTCTGTCCATATGTTCTTTCATGCGTTTGGCTTCTTGCTTCAGAGATTCATGGTCTGATTTGGTTCTTGGCGTTGTCCAAATTCATCCTGAAAATAATAGGAGCCGTTATTCATCATGACTGTCATATCGCCACCAAACTCATAAAGTCTACGAGTTGGTAAAAGAAAATTGCCGAGTTTGTTCCACATTAGCGTCTTCAAATGCCGCTCTGGAAACAAATCATCCTCTGAGCTGCCTGCTATGTAACGATGCGCACGCATCTTGATGATGTAATTCACTTCCCGGACTTGTTGCTCACTCAAACTGCGCTCACGTATGCACTTGTCGTAGCGAACTAGAGGATTGTCAAAATAGCGTGCATTAGTGCGCTTGGTCTTCGCTTTGTTGGGTCCGCCAGGTTGTCGGGCCGATTGAAGGTGTGTTAGAACGAACAATCGGTCTTTGTCGAATGGGAATAGCGTTTGTGTTCCCATCCAGTCAAGTAAAGGGTCCATTCTTTTGGGATCGGCAATGCTTCTGGGGAAAACAAAACTATTGAATAGCGTCACAGGGTGGTCTGAAAAGATAAGCTTCACTGAAGACTGCTCAGCCGAAATGATCTCAAGCACGCTTTCTGCCCACATGACGCAATGCATACGTCGCAATTGTTGCATCCTGAAACATCAGTTGGTCCTGAGTCTCCGTTTTAAAGACATGCCTCAGAAACTCCAATCCCTTTGGGGTACGCAAACGCAGAGCATCCATAAACTTATACATTGCCCAATAGGTTTGATGAATAGTATCCCAGTCCTGTGTAATGTAAGCTTCAATAGCTCGCCTTCCCTGACAATCAATAGTTCCGAATAGCATCCGCTCGATGTCGTCATTTGGTTGATCAAACCAACGAACGGTATAAAGGTCTTTCTCAAAGAAAAAAGCGTTTGGGCCTTTATCAAGAATCTCTCTTCCTTTTCGTCTGGTGCCGTCAGGTATCGGAAATACCAGGGGATGCATGTCGAGAATCTTAAAAGTGGTCTGACCAGGGCTAAGGAAGCGCCGCTGGTACCACACTGGCACGTAATGGTGCTTAAAGCTTTGTTGAGTCATTGGGCTATCAACTTAAAGCGGGACAAAATTAGAGCTAGACTGCCGTATTTTAGTATCATGAGTTAATGACTAAAAAAACAAAACGACACAGAAAATACGAGCAGCTAGCCAAGCGATTATCGTTGAAATAGGCCGAGGTGGCAAACAAAGTGTTCGCAAACTTGCTCACCTTATTAATGGCGCAAAAAGCAGTGTGCATCGCCACCTTCGTGCGCAAAAGCTACGCAACCGGCATCCTGAATCGTTCTTTTTGGGAGACCGAAGCAGGCAGTGCATGGTTGAGATTGCTGGTCTTTGCGGTCTTATACCTATTTGGATTGGAATGCGGTGTGGGTGCCAGGAAGTTGTCGCGGTTTTTCAAATTGATCCGGATTCATCATCATGTTGGCGTGTCGGAGGCGGCCTTGCGTACCCGGATGCAGCAAATGGAACTTTTATTGCCGCAGTTTCAGGAGGCCTGTGAACAGCAGGTCAACAAACAAAAGCGTAAAGCGGTTGTCGCCATGGATGAAACGTTTTTCGGCGACTTTTTGATTTTGGTGTTAATGGACTTAAGCTCCGGCTACTTACTATTGGAGGACATCAGTGATGATCGGCGCTTTGAGACCTGGTATGCGAAAACGAGTCCACGTTTAGAGGCGCTTGGGAATTGAGGTCAGTCACGCCATTAGCGACCGCGCCAAGGCCCTGATAAAACTAGCGGTAACGGGGTTTGAATGCGATTCCGGTGCCGACCTTTTTCATGCCCAACAAGACCTAAGCCGCTGGCTGGGTTCAAAGCTTGCCAGACACGCAGCAACGGCTGAAAAACAACTCATCGTGGCGCAAGCCGCTGAAGAAAAGGCGCCTGAAACGACAACAACGGCCGAACTACAAGACACTTAAAGAACAGTCCCTTAATGCCAGGAAGGACTACGATCAAGCCCGGCAAGTCCAGACGACGTATCATGAAAATCTGCAAGGTATTAGCGATGCCATCCATCCTTTTTCCCTCTTCGACAGTAGCCCTAACGATGCGGAAAAAGTTGCAGAGGGACTTGAAACAAGGGCAAAAGCGATTGAACAGCTAGCGGGCGAACAAGACATTAGCGACCACAAAGACGTGATGAAAAAGTTCCGTAACCAAATAAAGCCGTTGGCGGTTTCGGTCAGCTTTTGGTGGTGTTGGGTCAGCGAAACCTTGCAGGGCTTAGCCGTTGATAAAGACTTGGAAGACTGGCTGACGACAACCTTGTTGCCCGTGGTTTATTGGCATCAGCAGCTGCACAAAACCCAAAACAGTCAGGCCAGAGAAAACTATCGCAAAGCCTGGACGCAAGCCAGCCATACCCTGGAAGCACACCCGTTCAGTGCCACGTTGCCGGACAGTGACATACAACGCTGGCTAACCTGGGCTGAGTGGATGGTACGACAATTCCACCGGAGTTCATCGGCAGTTGAAGGACGTAATGGCTGTCTGGCGCAGCTGTACCACAATGGGCGTGGGTTGACGCCGCAACGCCTGAGAGCCTTAACGGTGATTCATAATTACGGACTCAAACATGAAGATGGTACAACGGCCGCGAGACGCTTATTTGGAACCGAACACCCGGAGCTGTTTTCCTGGTTACTTGAACAAATGGGAGAGCTTCCGCTTGCTCGAAAGAGCCGAAACCGTGTAATTTCTAACCCTTTGAAATTATTAAATGTCCCGGCTTAAGTGGCAAGCCAGTCATTGTTGTGCTTCTTTTGTTATTCTGGGAGTCTGAAGTCCAAAATATTGGATCATATAACTAAAAAACAATGTTAAAACTGTCTAAAAAATCGATTAATAGACAATTTGTCTATTAATGTGGTGCAAAACGATTTAATAGACATGATTTTTTAGTGCACTTTTTATATCCCCAATATGGCTATTTTTGCCCATCCCCTCGAAAAGGTAAAAATTAGCAAATGCTTATAGATATCCACCGATGGCGACGGTTTACCTATGGTGTTATCCCTATCGACTGCCAAAGAAATTCATAGGAAACCGGTGCGCGGTGTTGAGCTTTGGCCTGCTGTGCTTCGCCGTGTTCGTAGGTATGTAGCAAGAATTTCACCTGCTCCAATCCTTCCGTCGTTTCAATCGCCTCACGCGGCGTTCTATCGCCCAATATCGGTAATGGCTTGTCAGCCCAGTTTACATAAAGCTGCCGAATTCTCTTCTCGATGAGCTCGGTCAGCATCTCTGGCGGCAGCTCCACCGGAACCGACGTTTCCTTGCTCTCATTTGGCTGCAAATTAGCGAGTATCCCTTTAGGATCGGAGATTTCCCGGCTGATAAAGGCAACGGCTGTGCCTACGACTGCTTCGAACCAAGGTCGGCCTTCATCAGCGTACTGTTGAGTACGATAAGACACTTTGATTCGATCCGGGCGTTTGCCCACATCAATGCCGATGCTCCGGCGTATCAGACCATCCTTCCCTTTAAAAATACGTCCCCACCCCTCCGCGCGACTACCTTCAATATCCGCTTCACCGGACAGGGCCTGGTCCAGAGCGTCCCAGTCCAGAACCCGGTAATGATCAGCAACGAACAACAACGGTTCCCCCGTCACATGATCGATTAGTTTGGGTATTTCAAAGGCGGTTACAAATAACTGGAGCCATTGATCTGGAATGATGACGCTGGTGATTTCCTTGGCAAGAGGCGAATCAGGCTCGACGTCTTCCAGTTCATCCCGGAGGTCTTCTAACAAATCCCAGCTTCGATTGCGAGGGAAGGCATACACGGCACCAGACAGTTCGAAATGATTTCCAACCGGCAGGATGCGTGCTGCCATGAGGTCATAGGGGTTCGCTTGCCGTGATCCGGATTTTTCCAGGATGTGGACTGGAGGGCGTTCAGGCAGCATCACGTCCTTTAGTGTCATGCCTTCGCCCGGTATCACCTCGATTATTTCGTAGAGCCTGAGCGGCTTAGCCGTCAGCAGCTTGATCCATTGCCGCTGTTCGGCGGAGAAGAGCGGGCCGCCCCGGCCGAGTAGCAAGTCCGCAACACGATGATCCTCTCCCTTGAGGGTCATAACACCTTCCGCCAAAAACCATTCCATGGCATTGACCATGATGCCTTCATAGGAATCGCCGGGCAGATCCTGAAGCGTTGCATATTCATCGTCATCGAGTCCGCCGAAAAACCCTTCATGGAGCGCTTCACGGGCTATTTGGCCATATTTCGTGAAGAGCCACTGTATCGCTTTGGGAACCGCTTCGGAGCGATCGCTGTTTTTTGGGATTTCCTCTGACTTTAAGCAGCACTGCTTATACTTTTTGCCGCTGCCACAGGGACAGGGATCATTACGGCCGAGCTTTTTCATATATTTAATACATTAAATAAAGGGAATGTTGATCACGAAGTTTGATTTATATTCCGCTGTTCAGCCAGATATGCTGCAAGGTTTGTATGATGAATGGATTAGCCTTATAGAATTCAATCAGAATATTGGTATCGCAAAGTATCATCAGCGATGATCCGGCCATGCCTTAGCGCGTATGGATTCTTGATTGATGTCCCGGTTTTCCCAATTCCTGCACAGCTAAAAAAATCAGCTTCAGACGTTGATGCATTGGCTGATAGTTCGGCTGTATCGGTACTCGCTTCGTCCAGCAAAATGACTTTAATTTTTTTACCGTTCCATGATTTTTGATTGTCAGGTAAAGTAATCACACCGTTATGGACGGTGGCTTGAAATTCGACTGCGTTCATTTTTTATTCCTCATTAAGTCTTCCATTCCACACATCACAGCATCATGCACAACTAATTCACCATGGTCTGCTGAGGCTATGCCTTGGGTGATTTTCTCAACTTGCCAGGCAGGCGTTTCCAGATCTTCATAATTCCGCGATCCGGCCAGGTCGTCCAGTTTATGGACGATGTCTGTTTCAGCGCTAAGGGTAAATGCTTCGGTTGCCATTACGGCTACTGCGGTTTATGTGCTTCGTTGGCAATCTTAGCGTATACCTTAATATATAGGCCATCCATTTCTTTAACCGCTAAAATCACAAAACCGTTTGATAGCCTTTTTTCTGTTTAGCATCGTATAGCGTTTGCCTGGCCGTTATCGCTTCTTCTTCAGTCTCAAACCAATCCTTGCGCACCGTTCCCGGCGACCCTACTCTGCCCCATTCACGGATTAGCGACCACTCGCCCAATAAACCCTGTGCTAGGAACATTTGATAAAACCGGTGCATATTTTTGGCGGCATCGTGCCGGACAAGATAAATACGATTCATAACTCACCTCAACTATCGGCTACCCATTTAGATAACCGCTCCTGCCCCGCATGGCTATAAATTTGCGTCCGTGACTTTTTTGTCAATGCCGGCTTTGTCGATCACTTCGCACTCACAGCTCATAATCATCATAAGTCTTTAACACTTCCTCTTGGGTAATCCCCAAATAACGCAGTGTTGACGTGGTGTTCGAGTGATTGAGCACCTTGGCAATTTTCTCAACCGGCACGCCATCTTTGTACATGGCCATGCCCCGTGATTTGCGCATACTGTGCGTGTTGATGGTTAGCCCTAACAGTTCCCCTGCGTCTTTAAAGACACGGCTGACTGACACCCGGCTCACCGGTTTGTCTTTGGCCCGGTTGCTATGGACTTGAAACAACCAGGTATCGGCAGGATTTTCCTGTTGCCTTCTGACAATGACCAAGATAGCGGCGGAGTTTAGTCGAATCGTCTTCAGTTTGCCGGTTTTGGCTTCGGTCAGCTTTAACGAGCGCTCCTCAAGATTCAAGTCAGCGTACTTGAGGGTGAGCAGGTCACTGATGCGCAGCGACAAGTTGACGCCCACTTTCCAAATATCCGCATAGAGCTGGCCAAACTTGTTGGCGAGGACGGCGTGCATCATGGCAATTTCCGCTTTATTGGCGGCGTCGACGGCGTTCATTTTATGTATTCTTTTTTTATTAAATTAACTATGTGTTACATAGAGTAACAGTGCAGCAGGACAAAGTAAAATAAATCAACTACATGCTAAGTAACACATGTACCTTGTGTTACTTAGGAGGCATTAACTCGAACCTAAAATTTTATTTGTCCCTAATGACATCGCAATCGCTGTTGGGAATTAAAGATAGATAAAAAATTATTACTGCTATTAAAGTGACAGCAGCTGGAAACCAATGTCGGTTCCCGACCCTCAGGAGACGGTCATTCATTTTGAGAAACGCCAGATTGGCTCTCTTTTACGCTGCTTGATTGCGAGAACAATCCGCTGAAATCATTAGACCAAAATGGACTCTCCACCTTCGGGAAAAAGTAGGCAGTGCCTCCTCCCGAATAAACAAGATTGTTCTGCACGGGCAGCAAGTTACTCTCGCTAAGAAAGCCGACACCAATCACATAGTCTCGCCCAACCGTAGAAAGAAACTTGCTGACGCCTAAACTCAGAATCGTCGGTGGTTGTGATGAATCTTTATCCTTAGAAGCGATTGAAATGAGCTGCTCACCGTCTATTCCACGCAACTCGGCTAAGAACATGCCGCCGCGAGTGTGTGACAGTTGCTTCTTCGCTGAATCGCTCAATGTGTTAAAAATTGTCTTAATGAGCGTGTCATCCTGAGCGCTTTGCACAGCAAGCGCAAGCACTCCGCCACCCTTTGTCCCAATCACAATTGCTTCACGATTCCACGTTTCGGTTACTTCGTCTAATGCAGTACGGACCTCACTGGGTTTTGATATGTTAGGAACAAATTCTAGTTGATTTACATCAAATTCAGTAATTTTGAGGTTCGAACCGTCTGGCAAGGCTACGCTTTTCCCACAAATTATTTGCTTACTGACCTGTTTTGCCAATTCCATGCGAGCTTTGTATTCTGTGGGGAGCCGTCCAGGAACGGTTATAACAACGGAAAGGCCGGTGCTAAGTCCTTTCCTCGTTGCTTCTAAGTGAGGCCATAACAGGCCATAGAAGTCCAAGGCTTCTCGCCTATGAACTTTTCGACCTTTATTTTTCTCTGAAATTGATTTACACTCGACCTCTAGGCCATTCGGACCAAGTTCCTCAATTAAAAGGTCAAAGGAACCAATTCCGGTCATTTCTGGCCAACTAATCATTAAACCACGCGTTACAAAGTGCGTCGCCGCACTGAGCTCCAAGCGCGATCCCCACGCATATCGTCTGGATTTATCAATGCCCCGTGAATCCGTCGTTTAAGTTTTTCAGCGAGTTCTTTTGATGATGAGTCCATTATGGAAAGTACTTGTGCAGCAAAGCCCGCTGCCGGATAGATATTATGGTTATTAATTTTCCATGGCGGAATATATCCGAATTTGTAGTTAACTCACGCAAGTGCTCAAGCTGAAAGGCAATCGAGTCCGCTGCTGGGCAGCCGTTATGAAATCTTTAATGTATTGGGCATCGAAGAAAAGGTTATCCCGGTAAACAAGGCACGCTTCTCGAGTCTCAATTAGAGATTCCCAGGGCTTCAGCTCGACTTCGCGATGAGTATAAGGCGAAAGGACATCGCGCTGGTTCAGCCAGAGCGGTTTATTCTGGATCCGCAAATCTCGGGCGGGTTCATTGAAAGGGTGGATGTAGCGTTGGTCCTGCAGGATAATTTTTAACATTAAATTCTGATTAGGTTCGAGATTAGCCAGGTTCGCCTAAAAAGCTTGTCAGCACATTAACAAACTGGTTTGGCTCATCCAGCATGATGAAATGTCCTGATTGGGGAAAGCGCTCGATTTGGGCATGCACAATCCCTGATTTCAATGAAACCCATTCCTTAGGATCCACAACGATATCTCGATCCCCATACATTCCCATGACTGGCGCCCTGACCTGGTTCAAGACGGGGCGGAGATCTGTCCTGCGCAGCGAAGCAATACTGAGAAGGAATGATTCCAAAGTCGTGCTGGAAATATCCCGGTTCATCATTTCTGGCCAGCGCGGATCGCGAGAATATGAGCGCCTAAGCACCCGAAATCCCAGCTTGAGCCCCCACAAATTATGGTGTACGATCGATGCGATCGGTCGCAGTCCAAAAAGCTTGAGCAAGAACGAGAGGGATGACCCCACAATAGGTGAGCCAATAACCACCACTTTTCGGACGCGATTCGGGTATCGGACCGCCACCGCCAGGCTGACAGTCCCTCCCATGCTGTGTCCAACAAGCGGAGCGTTCTCGATCCCAAGCTGCTCCATGAATTGATCGACGAGATTGATGAAATCCGCCACTCTATAGGTGTCGAGCTTAGGTCCTGACTCACCGAAACCCCAGAAATCAAGCGCGTAGGTACGGAAATGTCTGCCGAGCCGGGTCATCGTCTCTTGCCATAAACCCCACGATCCCAGCCAACCATGAAGCAGGATCACCGGTTTTCCGCGACCGTAAACCTCATAATGAATTATTCCCTGATCCGTTACAAATGAAGACACAGTCCACTCACATCGATTCTGATATATCGCGAGCTAAGCCATCGACTCGCTGACTTCCATCTCAGCCATGATGCTGTATAGAAGCTCTAACAATACGTTCTTCACCGATTCCCTTTCGGTGGCCACACAGGAAAGCAGTTTTATTTTCAAATCCAGTCGAAGAGCAATTCGCATGTCGCTCAATTCCCAGGCATCCTCCCGATCCTGTTTGTTGGCGGTGACCACATAGGGGGTCGGTGCATACGCTCGGAACGTTTCCAAAATGCTGCGCGCTTCTCGAAAAGTCTCAGGTCGGGTGCTGTCCACCATCACAACAAACCCCAGCATCCCCTCCGATAGAATCTCCCACATAAAATCGAAACGTTTCTGACCAGGCGTGCCAAACAAATACAGCACCAGGTCTTTGTCGACTCCAATTCGCCCAAAGTCCATCGCCACAGTCGTTGTGTTTTTTACTTTTTCGACATCCAGGCTAATTTTCCGTTCAGTTGCAACGACTTCGATCTCACTCACAGATCGGATGAACTGCGTTTTCCCGGCGTTGAAAGGACCTGTTACGACCATCTTGACTGTTTGCATTGCGAAGTGTTCCTGGCTCTTTATTCTTTCAAACCTTTTATAAAGAGCGAATGCGCATGATCAGTCGATTTAACAGCGATTTCTTTTCTGCTGAGGCTTCTGGCCTGGAGTCTGAGTGGAGAGGCAGCGGTCTGGGTGGAAAAATCTGTCTCAGCCCCTCCGGGCGGGTGAGCTCGACCACACCTGCTTGCAGCAGTGTGTACACAATTCGGCGGATCTCCATTTCCCCCAGATTTGTTGCCTTCGCAATCTGGCGAATTGAATTCTTAGGGTTGATAAAAGTTACGACCCGCCACTCTTCCTGGCTCAAATTGAGTTTGCGGATGTTTGCTCCCGGTCTTTCAGCAAATTTCAGCGACATTTCGAGGTTTGGGATCTCGTCCTGAAGCCGCTCCCATTCTTGCAGCCGGCGCGATCCTTCTATAATGATATTCTCTAACCCGACCCGAACCGTGATCTTGCCTTCCGGAGGCATTGCGTCATTCTCGAAATGGAACAACCCCTCTGCCCAGCCAAATAATCGATTGACAATCCCGATGAAATAGGACTGCAGGCTGCTCAGGATATCCTGTTGGGAGAGGTAATTGGCATTGATAAGCAGCAACCCTAATTCTTTGTCACTCATCATTGTGGTACGCTCTTTGAGGGCACGCCCCTGGTGGGCGGTCAGCTTTTGAGCCCGGTAAAGGACCGCGACAAGGCCGTTATCTTCCTTGCCAATCTGAGCGTACGCCAGCTTGCCTTCCCGAAAGCTGAGCAGGACGCGCTCGTCTGGTTTCTCCACGACCAGCGTGCCGGTTTTTCGCGCCAGGTTAATCAGATTTAACAACTGTGTGATCGTAAAATCGCGCAGGTTTCCCTTGAGTGCCATATGGTTCTCTTTTTTGCATGCTGAAACCGGATTGTAAAGAGAATTGCTGAATGGATTATACTTGCCAGGACATTTGAAAGACCCTACAACTTAGTTAGCTTGATTACGCTGAGAAATCCACGGCTGAACATCCCGGCTTGACACCTGCATGGGGAGCGTTTATAATGCCATTCGCCAACTGAATAGGCATATTCCTCGATAGCTCAATAGGCAGAGCGGGCGGCTGTTAACCGCTAGGTTCCAGGTTCGAGTCCTGGTCGAGGAGCTGAAACAAAACACACCCTTTTTGGGTGCGTTTTGTTTTATAGGATCTGTCCTTTCTGCTTTCGCAATTCCATTATACGGTCGATATCAGAGTTACGGCCAGAGTTGCACCCCTGGTACAGCCTGCTTTCTTTCCAATGGAAAATCTAATTGTCTGGCATTCGATTCGTTTATATGACCGGTCAATGAGAATGCTCCTGCTTAAGATTACGTGCTAAAATTTGGTTTAAACCTATGCATGGAATTTGAAATTACGAGTGATAAATTGCATAACAAACTCGAGTCAATAATTTCCTCGAAATATATCCGAATTCTTGTTCTCGTCGGCATCGCAAGCCTCCTTGGGTTTATTTTTCTACATTTTTCTTTACGGGCGGTATCCTCTTTACTTTTCACATGTCGACTGGATTTATGCCATTGGCGATGATGCCATGCAGCATCAGCTTGGTTGGGAGTGGTTTCGTCAGGAGCCCTGGCGGTTTCCACTCGGGCGAATAGTCAATTACGGCTATCCCTTCGGTACATTTATTGCCTACACCGACTCAATCCCATTGTTAGCGTTTATCTTTAAGATACTTTCGCCTTTTTTAGGTCAGGATTTTCAATATTTTGGATTATGGGGGCTTCTATGTGTCATCGGTCAAATGCTGGTCGGTCTGCTGATCCTCAGAGAATTTACTTCATCTTACATGATCAGTGTCCTTGGGGCTTCACTGCTTGTATTTTCACCTCCCATGATTTTTCGATCGTTCGTTCATGACCCTCTGCTGGCTCACTGGATCATTCTTGCAGGGATATGGTTTGTAATTCTCGAATATAAAAATAAATTATGGCAAGGAAGCTGGCTGATTCTCTTTGGGGTCTCCGTTATTAATTCATCTATATTTTGTTCCCATGCTCGTCCCTTTATGGCTGATCAGCTTATACTTCAAATACCAAGAGGGCAGGCAGAAGATGGAAAGTGGTCCTGGATTTCATTTTGGTGATCGGTCTGCTTGTCCTTATCGGATTCAGCATTGGTTTATTCAGCATCACCACTGAAAACCTCGGGGTAAATGGTTACGGATATTTCTCCTGGAATTTCAACGGATTTCTCAATCCATTGAACGCCTCTTCAGTTTTCTTCAAAGCGCTGCCGCTGGGTAGAAAAGGCCAGTACGAAGGATACAGCTATCTTGGTTTAGGACTAATGTTCTTATCATCCCAATTGGATTGATCCTCTATTTGCAGAAAGATTACCACTCAAATCATGCGAAATTCCTCATCCCCTTTGGAATAGCCGCATCCCTCTATTCACTAATAGCAGCGACCAACAAGGCATTTATCAACCACCAAATAATATGGTCTTTCAAGCTGCCGACATATTTTGAAGAACTTCTATCCATGTTCCGAGCGAGTGGGCGCTTCATCTGGCCGGTTTTTTATTTGATCGTCTTGTTTGGCATCATCAGCATCATCCGAAACATGCGCTTCCCGCTGATGATTTTGGCCCTTGCGATATTTCTTCAGGTCGTCGACATACAACCGCTGTATTCTTCAAAGAAAATGAATGGATTCGTCCATTACGAGACAAAGCTCCAATCAGAATTTTGGTCGGATGCAGCAGAAACAAACAAGAATACTGTCCTGATCCCCATTCCAGCCCGTCCAGTTTACGAATTGATTGCATCATTTGCCCGAAATAATCATATGACGGTCAACTGGGGATATTTTGCCCGTGAGAACCAGATTGAATTCGAGAATTACAATAAGTCGGTCCTTGAAGGACTTAAGAACTGCGAATCAAAAAGTGACACCTTATACATTTTTTGGGGGACAGAAGGAAAACAGCTTGCTCAGGATTATTTATCGGACTGTCTTATTTCATGCAGTATTGATAATTTCACGGTCATTCTTTCAAAGGATAATCGTTTAGCCCAATCTGACTTTGATCTGGCTGAAACCTGTTCTATTCCACCTCATTGACCAGATGCATATAAAGTAATCATTTTGATGCGTCCCAACCTATGTTTGGATTCGATTCTTCTGCTTCTATTCATTCTACAAAAGAGCCAACTTAACTGCAGCAGACAGGAATACTAATTCTGGCAAAGGAAAGGACTTCCAGCATCTCTCTCAATGAACCTGACGCCAGGAATTTGATCCTTGATATAATAACCCCATAAATATTGGGGAAGTATTTTTTCTCTTCTTCAGACGATTATGAAACACCAGACGGGAAAAACTATGAAACGAATACAATTTGTACGTATACTTTCAAATTGGTTGCAATGTGCCGCAATTGGCTGCCGCGACAGGTGCTGGTTCAGCATTCCTATTCTTCTCGAATCAAGACCCAGACCAAAAGCCGACTGTCCGCGCAGAGCGGCGGAGGCGCGCCGAGCAGCCATCCGGCGGGCGCGAGCGCGCCGAAACCCCTCAGAGGCGAGAAACATCCCAACCTACCTCTTCTTCAGGCGGAGGTTTTGGCGGGTCAGGTGGGGGAGGAACCCAGCGCCCTTCTGGTATGGGCGGCCTGCCTTTTGGAAAGAAATCTGGTATGTCGATCATCTTGATGCTGATCGTCGTTTGCGTTTTCGTCGCGATTCAACAGCTAGGCGGCGGGGGTGAACCCTCACAACAGATCAACCAGGAGCCAGTTTATAATGAAGCTCCTACCGAAGCGTTCAACATCCTCCCGGTTGAAGAGCCCACCAACACGCCGCGAAAAGCACCCACAAAGACTGCACCCAGCGCATTGGAGACAACAGCTGCCTCAATACCGGCATCCAATGGCGACCAACGCTGGCTTGTGATGCTCTACCAAGACGCCGACGATAAGATTCTCGAGCAGGATATCTATATCGACCTGAATGAAGCCGAGAAAATCGGTTCGTCAGACCGGGTTTCCATTGTCGCTCAATTTGACCGCTACCGTGCCGGCTACCAGGGCGACGGCGATTGGTCTTCTGCAAAGCGCTTCTATATCACCCAGGATTCAGACCTGAACCGCGTCCGTTCCGAAGTGGTGGCTGACCTGGGTGAGGTTAACATGTCCGACGCAGAGACTTCTGGTTGACTTCGTCGATTGGGCAGTCTCAACATACCCCGCTGACCGATATGCATTGATCCTTTCTGACCATGGTATGGGCTGGCCGGGTGGATGGAGCGACGGTGATTCCGCTCAACGATCAGGTACAAATGTGCCGCTCGCGAGCAAACTCGGCGATCAAATTTATTTGAACGAGCTCGATGATGCGCTCGGGGAAATCCGCCAGCGGACTGGCCTGGCAAGGTTAGACTTCATAGGGTTGGACGCATGTCTGATGGCTCAGCTGGAAGTATTCAGTGCGCTTGCCCCGCATGCCGAAATTGCAGTAGCTTCTGAAGAGGTTGAGCCAGCCCTCGGTTGGGCTTACACCAGCTTCTTGGGTGAGCTATCGGCTAATCCGGATCTATCTCCAAGTGAGCTTGGAAAACTGGTCGTGGAAAGCTATATTGAAGATGATCAACGCATCGTCGATTCCCAGGCCCGCAGTGAAATGCTGCGCGGTATGGGCGGCATGTTTGGGCTGTTCGGAGAGCCGAGCCCTCAGATGCTGGTCAGCCAGATGGGACAGGACAGTACGCTGACAGCCGTTGATCTGACAACAATTCCTTCGCTTGTGGAAGAGCTCAACCGCTTTTCATACACTTTGCAGAACACAAGCCAGGCGCAAGTCGCACATGCCCGCGCCTATGCGCAGTCCTTCACCAGCATTTTCGGGTCAAAAATCCCACCATCTTATATCGACCTGTCCCATTTCACCAGGCTGCTTGCGAAAGAATCCGGCGATCAAGATGTCATCCAGGGCGCTGATCAGCTGCTTTCAGCAATCGAAGGCACAGTAATTGCTGAGAAGCACGGCTCAAAGAAACCCGGAGCAGCCGGGATCGCCATCTACTTTCCGAATTCACAAGTGTACCAGACCCCTGAAGCAGGACCTCGCTCCTATACAGCCTTAGCCAACCGTTTCGCTGAAGCCAGCCTGTGGGATGATTTCATGGCTTTCCACTACACTGGCAGGGTTTTCGAACCGCAAGACACAGGGGCAGTAATTCCTGCCGCCAATGCAGCCGTGCGTGCTCCTGGTGAGGGACAGATAACGCTATCTCCGATAGTCGTCGACAGCAAAACCGCTGCCCCTGGCAAGCCAATTTTGCTCAGTACGGATGTCTCCGGCGAAAACATCGGCCACATTTACCTGTTCGTTGGATATTTTGATAATTCTGCCAATTCAATCTACGTAGCCGACACTGATTTTTTGGAAAGCAGCGATACCCGAGAAATCAACGGTGTTTATTACCCGGATTGGGGGGATGGAAGCGAATTTACGCTTGAATTTGAATGGGAACCGATCGTTTTCGCAATCGACGATGGTCAACAGCGTGTGAGTGCGCTGCTCAAACCGGTCGCCTATGGGGCGTCCTATGAAGAAGCTGTATATTCTGTGGACGGCATCTATACCTTCAGAGACAACGGCGATACCAGGAATGCCCGGTTGTATTTCACCAACGGTGCCCTGCGGCAGGTCGTCGGATTTACCGGTGATAATGAAACCGGGGCGCCTCGTGAGATCATCCCATCACCAGGCGACCAGTTCACCATCCTTGAAACCTGGATGGACATTGACTCAAACGGACAGGCCAAAACCGCCGTTCAAAAGGGTGCGACTTTTACCTTTGGCGGGGAGACATTAAAATATGTCCAGCTGGATGCTGCAGTCGGTGAATATCTTGTCGGTTTTATTGCAGAGGATCTTGACGGCAACAGCTATCCGGTTTATACCCGGGTTGCTGTTCGCTAGATAGAGAATTGGAGAAACAAAAATGCCTCCAGGTGGAGGCATTTTTGTTTCTCCTTTATAAAATTTAAAAACCGTAATTAAGAGTCGCTTGCCGGACTGGGTTTCGGGCTTTCGCTTTTTGTCTCGGTCACGGCAGGTTTTTCGCCGCCCTCATTTGATTTCGCTGCATTTGACATCCTGCCCTGTCCAGATGGTGAGCGGTGATCCGTGGCATAAAAACCAGAACCCTTAAAAACAATTCCTACAGGTTGGAATACTTTCTGAAGAGTCTTTTTATCGCATTCAGGGCAGCGCGTCAGTGTAGAATCGCTAAATTTCTGCTGCTGGTCGAATACAAAACCACAATTTGTGCATCGATAGCTATATACCGGCATTATTCACCTCTGCAAAGCCATAAGTCAGGCATTTTGCAACATGAGATTATAGCCTTGATGAGAATGGCTGACAAGGGATGGGATCGGGTTTCAAATAAACTTCTTATAGTCCCATGATCAGCGCTCTGCTGAGTTTGAGGGATGCTGCCCCAATGATGGGTTGGGACTTGGGAAAGGCAAACTCGCATTTTGAAGCGTCGGGGTATATGAAGGAGCTGGTTGTTTTGTGGGAGTTCGGGTTGGTGTGAGGGTTAGAGTGCGGGTCGGCACAGCAGTTTTCGCGATTGTTGGGGTTTTAGTGCTTGCAAGCCGAATACTCGCTTGAGCGGTCTCTAACCAAATGGTCGGGACGCTCCCAGCAGGCAGTTCCAGCATACTATTCCAATCTTTGATGGCGGAAATTGGATTTCCGATTGCTTGATATACCTGAGCCCGCCAGAAAAGCGCCTCCCCAACTTCAGCCTCGCCACCAGCCATGCCATAAGTTCGGTTCATCTGTGCAAGTGCATCTCCTAACCGTCCGGCTGCCAGGAGTGCTCTCCCCAAAGAAAGGTTCAAGAAAAAAGAGCGGGGGTCTTTCTGGTAGGCACGATAGATATCGTTGACCGCTTTTTGACCTTCCCCTAATTCGATCGTTACCAGCCCCCTGAACAGGAAAGCTTCGAAGAGTTCATCATCAACTTCAAGCGCTTTTTCTAGCGCTGTTTTAGCAGAAGAATAGTTTCCCTGTTCGATAGAGAGATTTCCCCAATACGAACCAAACATCTGGGTCGTCTGACCTGTATTTCAAATATACTCGAGCGGCCTCGATAGCGGTTTTGTAGTCTTCATTCGCTGCAGATGAAATTGCCAGAACTTGATATGATTCGAGCAAGGTTTGATCGAGTTGATTTGCCTGGCGAGCATCTTCATACGCAGCAATGAACTTCCCCTGTGCCAGCTCGACCTGGGCGCGGCGTAAATAATAGACCGGTGATCCATCCAACCTTCTTTCGATTTTTTGGAGCGTTTCAAGCGCCGATTCGATATCTCCCACCTCAAGCTGATACGCTACCAGGTCGAGATAAGCCTCGCCATATTCTGGGTCTGCTTCAACCGCCTCATGGATCAGCTCACCAACATCCTCTCGTAAATTAATATACCGACTAACTCTCGCCAGTCCTAGCAGTGCAGGAGCAAATCCCGGCATGATCTGGAGCGATTTCTCATATGCCTCCGCAGCAGCCTTCCATTCGCCTTGCAGCCTGCATATCTCACCCATAAGATATGGGATATCGGCTGCTTCAGGATCCATCTGCTTCAGCCTGGCTCAGGTTTGAGAGGGCTGCCTTGAGGTCGCCGCGCTCGAATGCCCTCTGTCCAAGGTTGTAAGAACTCATTGGCAGCATGCGGCGTATTCACATAAAAAGGTGTTGGTGTGTAGGTTTCTTCGAGGAATGCCCAAAGCGGTGCCATTCCGGTTATTACCGGGCGAGCAGTTGGGACGTTGGGTTTCTCGTTGACTGCTGTTGGCGTTAAGGTATAAGTTGGAGTAGGCCCCAGGGTTCGAGTGGGGATTACTGCCATCACTGGGACACGACGCCTGCCCTGAAAGGCAAAGCCAATTCCGAAAAGCACTATCACAAGCAGCGCTGTGAGCGATAAGTACTGTCAGCCTAAGAATCGGGTTTGCCCACAGCCTGCTGAAGGTTGACATTTCATGGATATCGCGTTCCGCAACACTCCAATGACGTCGAACTGGAGGAATTGGTTGGACATTTTCATAAGTCGAACCTTCCCCGATGAGACAGAGTCCGCGTGCGGCTGTCTGGTTATTTGGATCCAGTTTTTGTGCGGTCTTCAGGCAATATGCCTGCTCAGTTACCGCATCAACAACTGAGCTCATCCAGATCCAGTAGACGGGATTATTTGGATCAGAGCGCAAAAGGCGGGTTAAGATATCTCGCGCGCGCGCCGGTTGGCGCCTGCGGATCGCTTCGATCGCTTCATGGAGCATCACATCTTCTGGCATATCTCAGCCAAAAGTGTAGCACAGATGCTCTGGGCGCCTCTTTACAATTTCATCAGATTGAATTTGAGGTTTTCCAGCTACATCCCTGCAACAGCCTGCACAAGCGGTACTGGCGAAAAGACCAGAAAGAAGATCAAAATCCCCAGCCAGGCTACCGCCTTGCGTTTTGGGTCAAGTTGAGTGATCTGATCCAGCGGTTCGGCATATATTCGTCCCAAAAAGAAAATCAGCGCAGCCCATAGCCACCAACCGGACCAGACAAAACCAAGCGCCACAAGCACGAGGAGAATCACTGGCCAGAGCATCCGGACGCGCTTGCCAAGCAGCACGTACATCACGTGGCCACCGTCCAGTTGTCCGGCAGGGATCAGGTTCAGCGCAGTCACCAACAGCCCAGCCCAACCTGCCCAGGCTACCGGGTGGATGATCACGTCCATTCCGCCGATAGGAAGCGGATTGCTGGTAAAGAAATAGCGGATCCAATACAAAAGGGGGGACAAATCCCCATAGCTAACTGGAGCAGGCAGAAGCTTTCCAAACATGATAAATTTCGCAAGCAAATAAAGCAGTGAATTGCCTTCCAGAGTAAAAATCTGCCCACTGCTGATCGTAATTGGCTGAAGCTCTGAAAGGGAAAGACCGTAAAGCAGCACAGGGATCGCAACGACCAGCCCGGCGAGCGGTCCGGCAATACCAATATCCAGCAGGACGCGTTTGTTTTTCGGCGGTTCTTTAAGTTGAATAAATGCTCCCATCGTCCCAAAAGGGCTGAATGGAAAAGGGATAAAATAAGGCAGCGTGACATGGGTGCGGTGAGAACGACCTGCCAGATAGTGGGCGAACTCATGCGTTCCCAGGATCGCCAGCAGGCTGATCGCAAACGGCACGCCCTTCGGGAGGCTGCGCAGGAGCTCAGCCGCAAATTGACGGAGCATCCTGCGGATCCGGGCCGTTATAAGCGTAAAGAGCCCCGGCAAAGATCATGCTGACCAGGGTAATTAGAAATAGAATCAGGTTCACCCAAGGATTTGACGGTTTGGGTTGAACGACGCCTTCCAGCAGATGGACAGCATGTCGGTCAGCATCATTCCGAAAAAGAGGGGTGATTTGATACGTACGCAGAGAAGCGGCAAGTCGATCGAACGCTTCGGCGCTGTCCCCTTGGATTTGGCCTCGATAACGGACAATGTAATTCTTCGATGGATCGCCGGTGGTGATGTCTTCGATGCTCATCACCCTTCCGACAATCTGGGTCAGGACTTCGATCTCAACCATATCGTTTATCTCACTCCACCGACGATATTTCTATCAATAAAGATTGCTCGCTTCTCTATCAAATTTGCTTTAGGTTATATGTATCGCAATCCAGAATATTAAACAGAAAGGCGGGAGTGGATGGGAGTCGAACCCACCACGGCCCGCACCGCGACCCGTCACCGGTTTTGAAGACCGGGGAACCCACCGGGACCCTACCACTCCCAGGGATTAAGCATACCGCAAGCCCATCTTTCTGGCAAGTTAAGGTTCGCTCATCCAATTCTGACAAGGATTTGGAATTTTATTCCGAAATCAGCGTTCAACTCAACCATATTGGATTTCTAATATGTACGGCAGCCAGGCGCTGATATCCTCCCCGCGCACCAGCCTGTTATAGTATGATCGGCAAATTTCACCCTGCTGTTCCAGGCTGAAAGAATCTAACTTTTTCCCAAGGGTATTGCACTCCAGAAGTCCATTTTCTCCCCCGAAATCATAAGTTTGAACACCACCTCGAAACTGCGCTCCGAGTGCCTTTGATATATAGCTGATCCCCAGCTTCTGATACTGCCAGACATGGGTTAATTCATGAATCAACCAGGAGATTTTGTAATGATCCGGGTGCCAGATCGGGACAGGACCATAAAGCATCTGTACCGGGAAATAACAGGAGTTCCGAATCGTGATCGCGTTTGGAACAACAGGCGCAGGCAGGCTTCGTAATTTTCTGCCCAGTCGGTCCATGAAGTTTGTCCATGTAGAACATTCATGAACCTTCACGCGTGAATAATCCAGCCGATTTCCAAAGACCTTATTTGCCTCCGAAATTTCCCATGCAGACAATCTGCGCTGCATGGGCTGGCATTCTTCCAGTATGGTCTGTTCATCCATCTCGTCGGAACACTTTTTGAATTGTGAGGATTAACCGAAATTATTCGGACATTGCATAAAGCAAAATTCCAGCCGCAACAGCCAAATTCAGCGAAGATGACCTTCCCCTCATCGGAAGCCCCACCACCATTTCACAGATACTCCTCTGCTCGTCGGTCAAACCATCTCGTTCACTCCCCATTAACAAAATCCGTGGGGTTCGGTATGGCTTCGCTTCTTGATAATCGCGATCTGCCCGGGCTGAGCTGCCATAGACATGATAATGATGCGCGACCTGTCCAGGTTGCGAAATCAGAGAAACTTGACATAACAACCGGATAACAGAACAATGCTCCCATACTTGCGCGCACTGCGCTGGGATGATAGAGATCCACGCTGCTGTCCAGCAAGATCAGTCCGCTCGCACCTGCAGCATCGATCGTCCGTAGGATCGCCCCAAGATTGCCAGGGTCCTGTGGTGCAACCAGCGCCACGCCCCAAGGGAACTTGTCTGGAGATAATTCTTCGAGCCGGTTCTCCCATTGATGAACAACTGCCAGGATCCCCTGAGGATTCTCCTTTTCAGCAACAGACTCAAACACATCCGCAGCAACTGGAATACATGGAGTTCCCATGGTGGACGCCTTCGCGATGAGATCGAATGCGAACTTGCTCTTGAGAAGCTCCGGTGCGTAATAAATTGCTTCTATGGAAGGCTTCAGACGCGACAGCTTCCCCGACATGACGGATTCCTTCAACCAGAAATAGGCGGTATTCCTGTCTGGCTTTCTGCTGGTGGAGAGACCGCACCAGTTTAATCTTCGGATTGCTTCGGCTTTTGATCCATTCCATAGAACTGCGATGCCCGCCTGGGTACCCAGGCCAGTACTACCGTGCCATCTCCCACCGTGGAAGTTATCTCGACATCCCCTCCGACTTTTCTGGCTCGAGATTGCATATTCGATAAACCGTGCCCAATCATAACATTCATTTTGCGCGTGTCGAATCCGCGACCATCGTCTGACACTTCTAACAAAACCCGATCGCGGGTTGTCCAGAGATGAACTTCGGCCTGTTCAGCGCGGGCATGTTTTGCAATATTTGCCAGGGATTCCTGACAGATGTGAAATAATGCTGTTGAGCTCAGCGCCGGAAAATCGACCAACCCGTCTTCTGCTGCGACCAGGATCAGGCGGGTGGTGCTGTTTGCTTGAAATTCATCCACCAGACGCTGCAAACCCTGTTTCAAGTCTTCTCCGTGGAACTGGCGCGGCCGTAAATCAAGAATATAAGCTCGGATATCCCGGATTGTGCTGTTTAATGAATCGATTGATTCCTGAATTTTCTTGCGCGCCATGACCGGATCATCATCGATGGATATCCGGGCGTAATCTAACGCCAGACCAACACCAAAGATAGATTGGATGATCCCGTCGTGCAGATCCATTCCGATCCGTTCGCGTTCTTCCAGCACCGCCAACCGTCGAGACTGCCGATTAAGGCCCGCATTCTCAATTGTGATTCCTGCCCAGGTCCCAATCGCATGTAGCATGTTCAATTCCCGCTCGTCCAGATCGCGGTTTAAGCGGGTTGCAGCACTCATCACGCCGACGACCTTACCGCTAGAGCTCAGTGGGATGCAAACAATAAACCGGAAACCTGCTTCCAACACTTCATGGCGGAGATAGCGCATGTCCTGACCCAGGTTTCGGCTCACCAACATTTTACCGGTTGAAGCCACCATCCCGATGAAACCCTGACCAACCCGGAATCTGTCGAGGCTGGAGAAACCATCTTCGAAGTCGCCGCGGTGAAGAGCCAGATAGAGCTCCTGTTCGTTATCCTCGCGCAGGAAAATTTCCCCCACTTCGAACCCTAAATAATCCAGGACAAGATCTAGGGTCTTATCCAGGATTTCGTCAAAGTCCAACGAGCTTGTAAGCGTCGCGGCGACATCATTGAGCAGCTTGAGATCGTCGTTTCGATAAAGAAGCTCCTCATCACGCCTGAGCAGCTGATCGTAGAGCCGAGCATTGGTGATCGCTACAGCGGCATATGCCGCCAGGATCTCAAGAACCCGTTCATCTTGTTCAGTGAATTCATAATAACCCTGCTTCTCGGTCAGGTAGATCTGACCCAGCAGTCGATCCCCTTGAAAGATTGGAACACCCAGAAATGAATGCATTTCTGGGTGATTGGGAGGAAAACCAATGCTGCGCGGGTCATCTTGAATTTCCAAAATTCGGACCGGCTTACGTTCTTCATGCATCGCGCCAAGCAGCCCTCTTCCGATGGGTGGATGGTCCATCTGATCAATCTCCGCCTGAGACATTCCCATCGGGATAAATTGAACCAGATCCCCATCATCATCCAGTACACCTAAAGCTGCATATCGCGCTCCCGATTGTTCTCGGGCAAGTTCAACGATGCGCTCTAAAACATTCGCTAGAGAGAGATCGCTCACCAGCTCCAGGCTGGCGCGATGAAGCGCCGCTAATCTCTCCTCTAACTGTTCCCGGGTCAATAAAACCATCAGTAAATCCTCAATTCGGCGTAATTTTACCCTATTTTGTCTGAGTTTGATAGTTTTTGCCAGCCGACAGAGGATATAAACACAATCGGAGTGAATATATCGTGGGCATAAATTCTGAGACTCTCGGATCAAGAATTCCTGGCTTTTACAAGCTAGGAATTGAAGAAAGACTGGAGGAACTTAACCGCAGGGTCGATTTATCGGTTGAGGAGTTTGGGGCATTAAGTGGCTTAGGCGGGCTGACCATTGGGCAGGCTGATCACATGATCGAAAATGTGGCTGGATTGTATGCCTTACCGCTCGGGATCGGGTTGAATTTTCTGATCAACGGCAGGGAAGTGCTCGTTCCAATGGTAATTGAAGAGCCTTCGGTCGTTGCTGGCGCTTCCTTCATGGCAAAGCTTGCTCGAGGGGGGGGAGGGTTTTTCGCTTCAACCACTCCTCCTGAAATGATTGCACAAATCCAAATCCTGGATGTAAGAGACCTGGAATCCGCTCGCAATGCTATCCTGGCCGAGAAACAGTCTTTGCTTGATGATGTCCTCGAGATTGATCCAATCTTGAAAAAGCTTGGCGGCGGGCCGCGCGACCTGGAGGTCAGGCTGATAGAGGAATCTCCAATCGGTCCATTCCTGGTCGTTCATCTGATCATTGACGTTCGCGATGCAATGGGTGCAAACGCTCTCAATACTGCCGCCGAAAGCCTGGCGCCTCGCCTGGCAGCACTTTCCGGCGGCAGGGTCCATCTGCGCATTCTGACTAACCTGGCAGATAGGCGACTGGCAAGCGCCCGCTGCACTATCCCCTTGACCGACCTGGCATTTGCAGAATTTAGCGCGCAAGAAGTTCGCAATGGGATTATCGCTGCCTGGGCTTTTGCTGCAGTCGACCCATACCGGGCGGCTACACACAATAAGGGGATCATGAATGGCGTCGATGCGGTTGTGATCGCTACTGGCAATGACTGGCGCGCGATCGAGGCAGGAGCACATGCCTACGCAGCAAGGTCAGGGCGTTATTCATCGTTGAGCACCTGGGGTTCTGACACAGACGGGAATCTGGTAGGAACGCTTGAGATGCCGATGGCTGTCGGGATAGTCGGCGGGGCAACTCGAGTTCATCCAACGGCAAAGGCCGCCCTGAAGCTGATGGACATTGCTGACTGCCAGCCAGCTCGCCGAAGTGATCGTATCCGTTGGCCTGGCTCAAAACCTGGCTGCGCTTCGAGCCCTGGCAACCGAAGGCATCCAGCGCGGTCATATGGGCTTGCATGCCCGCCAGGTAGCCATCGCAGCTGGAGCGCAAGACGATCAGATCGAAAAGCTTGCGAGTCAACTGGTTGAGGAGAAAATTATCCGAATTGACCGCGCCCAGGCGATCCTGGAATCCTGGCGAGCAAAAAAAATCGCTGAATGATCTAAAGGTTAGAAAAATATAATAATCAGGCTGAAACATGGAATCGAACACAACCAACAGCATATTTATTAAAACCCAATCGTCCGGTAGGAATTTGCGGCTACGGCGCGTATGTCCCCCGATATCGTCTGCCAGCCAGTGAAGTTGCCCGCGTTTGGACAGAGGGTCAGGCTGCCCTGCCGATCAAAGAGAAATCCGTACCAGGTTTGGATGAAGACGTGGCGACGATGTCAATCGAAGCATCCCGCAACGCGCTTAACCGGGCTCAAATCTCCCCAACGAAAATTCGAGCTGTTTGGGTTGGCTCAGAATCACATCCTTACGCTGTGAAACCAACTTCCACGCTGGTCGCCGAATCAATCGGCGCCGTCCCACACATTCAGGCCGCTGATTGGCAGTTCGCCTGTAAAGCAGGCACCGAAGCGATGGTAGCTGCAATTGGTTTTGTCGGCTCGGGTATGGCCGATTACGCCCTGGCGGTTGGGATGGATACCGCCCAAGGTCGTCCTGGTGATGCGCTCGAATATACCGCTGGAGCAGGCGGGGCAGCGTTCCTGTTCGGTCCGGCAGAGAATTCTCTGGCTGTGATCGAAGCTACCTATTCATACGTCACAGACACTCCTGACTTCTGGCGCCGGCAGTATGCAAAGTATCCGGAACACGGCCAGCGTTTTACCGGCGAGCCGGCATATTTCACCCATACCACCGAAGCTGCAAAAACTTTGATGGACGCCACCCAGACTTCAGCGGCCGATTATCGTTATGCGGTCTTTCATCAGCCGAATGCAAAATTTCCCCAGCGCGCCGCCGAAATCCTGGGTTTCAGCAAAGACCAGATCAAAATTGGTCTGCTCGTCCCGGTGATTGGCAACACTTACGCTGGCGCGGCGATCATTGGACTGACTGCAATCCTCGATATCGCCGAACCCGGTGACCGGATATTACTGGTGTCCTTCGGTTCAGGAGCCGGCTCCGATGCATTTGCAATCACCGTCACAGATCTCATCACCCCACGCCGGGACCTTGCCCCTCGTACACAGGATTATATCGCCCGCCGAACGGAGATCGATTACGCCCAATACGCCAGGATGCGCGGCAAGTTGGTCATGAAATAAGATACCCATGTCGATGCCAGATGTCGTAATCGCAGGAATCGGACAAACTGCAGTCTCAGAGCTGTGGGACACATCGCTACGCGAGCTTGCATACGCCGCGATCAAGCCAGCTCTGGACAATAGCGGCGAATTAAAACCACAGGTGCTATTTATCGGGAACATGCTTTCCCCCATGCTTTCCCATCAGGCTCATTTAGGCGCGCTCATCACCGATTTTTCCGGGATGACCGGGATCGAGGCCTATACGGTGGAAGCAGCCGGAGCGTCTGGAGGCGCAGCATTGAGAGCAGGCTTCATCGCGATAGCCTCCGGACAGGCAGACGTAGCACTGGTTCTCGGGATTGAAAAGTATTCGGACATGATCGGACCGGAGGTGGAAGCGATATTATCCACGAGCGAAGACGGGGATTATGAGGCCGTGCAAGGATTGACACCTGCTGCGCAGGCAGGCCTCCTGATGAACCGCTATATGTTCGAATATGGTGTTGAACGGAAGTCTTTCGCGGGATTTCCGCTCATCGCCCACGCCAACGGCGTTGGCAATCCGAATGCGATGTTCCGGAAAGCGATCCGGGAAGAGACTTACTCAAATGCAGGGATCGTCTGCGATCCGTTGAACATTTTCGATATTGCTCCTAACGCGGACGGCGCAGCAGCTTTGGTGCTTGCCCGCCGCGATGTTCTCCCACCAAAATACCCGCATCGATTGGTGCGAATTGCCGGTTCGAACTTGACTACAGATACTCTCGCTCTCCATGATCGTCCAGACCTATTGTATTTGGATGCAGTCCGTCGATCCGTTGAAGGGGCCTGCAAAAAAGCTCGTATCACGCCGCTTCAAGTGGATTTTTTCGAGCTATTTGACGCCTATTCGATCTTCGCAGCACTATCCCTCGAAGCTGCCGGCTTTGCCGAGCGCGGCAAAGGCTGGCAGCTGACCCAGAAGGATACGTCTCCCGCTGCCGTGAGTCTTCAAGGCTCTTTGCCGATCAGCACTCTCGGCGGCTTGAAGGCACGCGGCAACCCTGGCGGAGCAACAGGCGTCTATCAGGCTGTTGAAGCTGTGATGCAGCTGCGCGGACAGGCTGGTAATAATCAGCTTGCTGATCCAAGACGCGCTTTGATCCAATCCTTGGGCGGACCGGCGTCTGCAGTCGCCACTCATGTGTTGGAAGCGCTGGATTGATAAAAAGAACCAAGCCTGATAGTTCTTGATAGCCCATTCACATATACTTAGGGTTGATCGTGAAGATGTCATCATGATTGACAAGGAGAACTTGGAATGGAAATCTCTCGCCATTGGCGCTTACGCAAGCAACGATATGCATTAGTTGGTGAAATCTGCCCTCACTGTGAGGCTAAACTATTCCCGCCTCGCGATGTCTGCCCCGAATGCGGCGGTGAAGCCCGCACCCCTTACCAGTTCAGCGGACGCGGCGAAGTTTACTCTTACACAACGATCTATGAACCCCCGGCTGGCTATGAAGAGTCTGCTCCTTACACCGTCGCACTCGTCAAATTGGAAGAAGGACCTATCGTGACTGCCCAGCTGACCGACCTTGGCGACCAACCTGTAAAAATCGGCGCCCCGGTCGAGATGGTCACCCGTCGCTTGCGCCAGGACGGCGACGAGCGCGGCATGATTGTGTATGGATATAAGTTCCGACCAGTGTTATCTCATGCCGCAGCTGCTGCTGACTAATATTTCCATCAATTAGGTTAATAACTAAGCGCTCTCCTGAAGTGGAGGCGCTTTTTTTGTCACAGGGGTTGAACAATACGATTGCATATTCAGCTTTTTCCCGAGCAGTCGCATAAAACGTTGTCAAGAAATCGGTGAAAGATCGTCATCCTGCCTGAAATGCTATAATGTCCTCATGCGATACGAAATTAAGAAAGACCTGCGAATCCCCAAAATTGGCTTCGGAACCTGGACAATTGGTGGGAAGCATACACCCGATATGACATGCGATGAAGAATCTTCATCTGCACTCCGATCAACCCTGGAATTGGGATACTCCCATTTCGATAATGCCGAAGTCTTACTCGGCTGGGCACTCTGAAGAATTTATCGGCAGGGCCATCCGAGATTAGAAAATGCCGCGGGATGAACTTTTATTACATCCAAGGTTTCGCCAGAACAATAGCATTTTTTTTCCATTGTGAGATTCAGGATAATTAGAATGATTAAAGAAGACGGGATCATTGCATACCGGGAAGGTGTTATCCTTCGGCTGGCAATTGAGAAGGATTTCCCACAGATCGATGAAATCACAATTTTATGCTACACAAATATCCAGAAGAGCTATGTGGAAATGCTGGGACTGGAATGTTATGAACGTGTCAGGCATAATCCGGAGCTGACCTGGGAAGAGCGCAAGACGAGACAAAATCCGCAGCTTTATGCAGAACACCCGGAATGGGTCTGGGTGCTGGTCAGATTCTGGAATAATTATCGGTTTTGTCACTTTTTATTTATTCCAGGAGCAGGGTTACGGTCACATCGACAACAACGGTGTCCATCCAGATTTTACCGGGAAAGGCTGGGGAAAGTTCATGTATCAGCATGTCCTCCAGCATTTCAGAAATGAGGGACTCCGTTTTGCGCATGTTGACACAGGGTTGGATCCAGCCCATATCCCTGCCCGCAGGACTTACGAGAGCGTCGGCTTTGACCGCCAGGTGCCAATCGTAGATTATTGGCAGGATTTGGAGCTGCACAATCCGGGATCAGAGCCCGAAATGGAGCTCTAAGAGAGAGGTTTGCACCTTTTCCTACTGTGCTATACTCCAGGAATTGAAGGGTAATTCTTCATACATTGCTCAAGAAGATGCCTGAGAACATCCACATGAAAAATGAAAATACATCGGAGAACGAAATGACCCAGGCGAAAGTTATCGATGAAATCAAAAAAAACCTACACAACTATGATGGAAAGTGGAATGAAAAGAAAGGCGTTTGGGATTTCTCTGTAACCATCGCTGAGCGGAAAGCATTTCTATCCACAAAGAAATTAAACTACTCTGTAAAGCTGAAGGTCGACGATCTCGCAAAAACAATACATTTTTCAGAAATGTTGATAGAAGCAGGATCTGGTTTTTCTACCGGTGGGAGTATGGATGATGTCGGTTCAGGAAGTTTTGGTTTTAAAACCGAAAGCTACAACACATTAAAGGGTAACCGCCAGGGAACGATCCAGGAGCAATCCCATCTGTTTGGCAAGGATTATTCTTTCCGCTTTGATTTCCAGGAGATTAGCTTGAAAATTAAGAATACCGCAGAAGCAAATGGTTATGCATTCGTCTACCAGATTCTCCCGGTAAAATAACAGCACTTGTTTCTGATATATACGGTAATTGTCTAAAAGCTGCCAACATCGAGTGATCCCAGAATTTCTCAAGGGGTTGTACTTATAGGAAAATAGGATGGTTGAGAAGGAGAATAATTTGGATAATAAAACGCAGATCATCTCAGCATTAAGGGAAGAATTTGCTCGTTGGGAAGATTTTTTGGCCAACCTGGGTGAATCAGAAATCATTTCTGCTGACCTTCCTGGCAATTTATCAATCAAAGATGTCGTTGCCCATCTGCGAGCATGGCAGCAAGTTTCCATCGCACGCCTGGAAGCTGCTCAGCAAAACTGCGACCCACTGCTGCCTGGGTGGCTTCACGGACTGGATCCGGATTTGGAGAATTACACGGATCAATTCAATTCCTGGATATACCAGGACTATCAGAATAAAGACTGGTCTTCCGTTCATTCAGAGTGGAAAATCGGTTATTCCCGTTTTCTGGAGCTTTCAGAAAGTACCTCCGAAGAAAACATGCTTGTACCCGGAAAATTCCCATGGCTCAAAGGCTACCCATTAATTGCAGTGCTTCAGGGTTCATTTGAGCACCACCATATCGATCACCTGCTGCCGCTGCTTGCTCTATTTCAACAGGATGATCAACCAGGATTATCGAAATGAAGAAAGCAAAACTGCTGGAGAAACTTGATAAGTCCTGGGTAGATTTTTTGAATTCGTTTTCCAACTTAACCGAAGCTCAGATGATGGAGCCCGGCGTAACCGGCGATTGGTCTGTGAAAGATATTCTCGCCCACGTGATTTGCTGGGAAGAAGAAGCCCTGAAGTATTTACCCCATATCTTGCAGGGAAATCGCCCGCCTCGTTATTCCTTGCTGTATGGTGGGATCGATGCCTTTAACGCGATCATGACAGAAAAATACCGCGCTTTGCTGCTCGCCGATGTAATTATCCAGCTCGATCAAACCCATAAAAGACTGGTTGAATATGTCCGCACCATTTCGGACGAGTATTTTATTTCTGAGACGCGTTTTCGACACCGATTGAGGTTGGATACGTACAGCCATTATCCGATCCACACCAGGGCGATATGCGAATGGCGTAAAAAGTACTTAGCCTGAACCTTTCATGGATCAGAGGCTTACTTTGCTTTAGAGCTGGTTTTTCTCCCGCTCTGAGCAGTTTTGGAAGAGGATTTCTTTTTTGATTGCTTCTTGG
The DNA here is from genome assembly GCA_963788305.1 of uncultured Chloroflexia bacterium. Classification (GTDB taxonomy): domain Bacteria; phylum Chloroflexota; class Anaerolineae; order Anaerolineales; family UBA4823; genus UTCFX2. The sequence goes on along the minus strand of CAWBGK010000012.1, from coordinate 124,542 downwards.
ATGAGCTGGTTTTTGGTTTTGAAACCGTCTTCTTGGGTTTCGATGTTGTTTTTTTAGGTTTTGCAGGTGTCTTCTTTTTCGGCTTTTTCGTGCTGGTTTTCGCCTCGGTTTTCGGACGAGATGAAGGCTTTGGTTTAGTACTCGGCTTCTTTGGAGGTTTTTCTTCTCTTTCCGAATCATTGGTTCCGCTTTGCGTTTCCGACGGAATGCGGATCGATGGGACAAGCTTCAGGAGTATCGGCGCGATAATTTTGGCGATCGTGGGTGATATATTCATTTGATTCGTTAAAAACATCTACAATCTCAGCTTCTGCTGATTTCTTTCTTCCTCCGGAGGCGGCTCGGGTCACCTCAAGCAGCTCACCCTTCCCCCCAAGAAAATCTTCCAGAGTTCGCTGCATCGGCTCTCCAGATTGGTCCACCAGCATGCGAAGAACCCCGATCAAGATAGAGTTTTGGTCATCTTCAGAAGATGAAGTAATGCCTCTACTCTGTTCACTTGTATCGGGGATCAGGTCGGTTATTAGATCGGTAATTGATTTCTCGTCCATTTTTCACCCTCCGGATTCATTTTATCATATCCAATTTTCCTTGATTCGAAAGGTAAAATATAACCATCCACTTCAGGCTTCGCAACAAATAATTGATGACAATTTGTCAGCGCTGCTTTTCAAACGGCCTAGGATTGTGATCCCTAAAAAAAAAACGAAAATGAGAATTTTTGACCAAAAGTCCTCTCTACAAAGGAAAATTATTAAAGATACGATCAAAATCCAGGCGGGTCAGGAGTGAGCGGTTATATCCTTCTTGAAGGCGGTTCAGAGTTCAGCGGCAGGATGGCTGAGCCAGATATTCGAGCGATCGAGCTGGCTGGAGGTTTTGAATCCCCAATCGCTATCATCCCAACTGCGGCTGCACCAGATAAAAATCATCATCGCGCCGGGCAAAATGGTCTGCGTTGGTTCCACTATCTGGGATCCAGAAATGCTGTCGTTGTTCCTCTAATCGACCATGCATCAGCTCGAGCTTATGAGGTGATCGAATTAATACGCAAGAGCAGGTTGATTTATCTTTTAGGAGGCTTTCCCGGGTACCTATGCGAAACGCTCGCTGACAGCCCGTCCTGGCAAACCATCCTGGATGTTTACCATGATGGAGCCATCATCGCAGGGAGCAGCGCTGGCGCAATGGTGCTTTGTGAGAAGTATTTCGACCCCGAGAGCGGGGAAATCAGAGACGGATTGAGCCTTCTCCCAGGGGTTTGCCTTATCCCCCACCACAATCAAATTGGCAAAAAGTGGGTAAATCGACTTGCATCCCTGCTCCCGGAAATTTTTCTGATCGGGATCGATGAAGAGACCGGTATCATAAATGATGGAAGCGATGGGGTTTGGAATATTTATGGAGCTGGATTTGTTACTTTATATCGTCATGGACAACAGCAAAAGTTTCGTAGGGAAGTGACAATCTCTTGGTCTGAATAAAACAAATAACGCAATAGGTAAGATTGGATGTCTGGAGATTAATGAAAGTAATAACCTGCTCTAGCCTGCTCGAAGTAAATTTCAGCAGGGTTCAGATCATCAGTCAGCACGGTCCCGCCGCAGGCGCCAATGGGTAATCGATATCCGGCATCGAGACGGAGGATGCAATCAAGATAACGTTCGAAAGCTGATCCCCTTCAAGGTTCGAAGCACGTGTGTCGGCAAACACATGATGTAAAGTCGCGGAGACAGCTCGAAATGAATTTGATTTTGGCCCTTGGGGCACGCCGATGAAGTTCATGATCAGTCTGCCATCCGGAGTTAGCGCTGCTTTAGCTGCTTCAAAGAATTCCTTGGTAATCAGCTGGGGAGGGACTGAAGCCAGATTATCAAAGGCGTCCACAAGTATGAGATCGAATTTTTCTTCTTGCCTTTGAGCAAGGTACGTCCGACCATCGGTTACGATCACCGGATCCAGCGATCTCTCCAAAGAATCGGTCTGATAACTTGACGACGAAAGGGTCAATCTCAACTTCTGTGACATCGGCGCCTCGCTTTTCGAGCGACCTGGCCTGCGTATGACCGGCACCGCCAATGATCAAGATTCGCTTTCCCTTGACGTCTCCGGCTAAATGAACCATTCTCGCCGCATAACCGAACACAGGTTCTTTATCAGACAGACGCATCTGGGTATGGAAGGTTGGGCCCAGGTTCATCTGGATGAAACTGCTGTTGTCAGTCAATACCCGAATTGTTTGATAATAACCTTCAGCCTGGGCTAATGAAACCAATCCAAGGTCTTCACCCCAACGATAGACCGGGAGAGGGAACAACAGGCCTCCAATCAGGAAAACAGCACCGATAATTTTCGCCCTGGAAGTAAGGAAAATCATCGCATAAATGATTGCAATCAAAGCAAATAATTTTAAGGATAGCGACAGCCCGACATACGGGATCAAAATAAAAGCTGCAGTCAGCGCACCTGCCACGCTTCCCAGGGTCCCAAGCGCGTAAATATTCCCGACACTGCGGGGGATCTTTTCTTTCGGTGTTTCAGTAGAAAACAGGCTGATCGCCATGGGAGAAGTCATACTGAACAACACGGCTGGCGGGAAAAATGAAATCATCGAGATCACACCGATCGAAAGATATCCAACGGCTGCAAGATTTGCAGGGATCTCCCAAATGAACCAGCTCAAGAGCAACAGCCAGACCGCATTCAGAATCAGGATGACCGGAAATACTCGCCTCACCATCTCAGGAGCGACCCGCCCGCCCAGCATATACCCAACTGAAATTCCGATCAGCGTGACAGAAATGATGATCGCCCAGATCACTGTCGTTGAGCCAAAAAGCGACGCAACCAACCGGGGACCGATGATCTCGGTTGCAAGGCTGGCAAAGCCCGAGAAAAAAACCAGAGAATATATTATAAATTTCTTTCCAGCGGAGGCATTTTTCATCGAACAGTCCGTCCCTATCTCATAGGTGAGATCGCCAGGATTATACTATACCATCTTCGGCTGCTTATAGATTTATCTCAAATTATTTACTAAAATCCGGTGCGTAACGATTCATCCTCCGCAAACGATACGGATTTCCTGGTTGCTTTTTAAGGTAATTTGTCGTATAAATGGATAATTTTGGAACTGGTTGTTCTAACGGGTATATCTTCACGGGTTTGCAGCATTCATTTTCCTTATTGAGAGCGATTATTTATGAACTTCATTTTCCTTTCTCCACATTTTCCACCTAATTATTACCAGTTTTGTGTTCATTTATATAATTTAGGAACGAATGTCCTCGGCCTCGCGGATGAACCCTATGATATGCTTCGTCCAGGATTGAAGCATGCGCTGACCGAATACTACCGCGTCACAGATATGCACAGCTACGAGGAACTTCTGCGATCGCTGGGATATTTCACCCACCGGTACGGAAAGATCGATAGAATAGAATTTCTCAATGAATATTGGCTGGAGACCGAAGCGCAGTTGCGGACTGATTTCAATATTCCTGGCTTAAAAGCGGACGAGATAGCCAGAGTGAAACGAAAGTCATTGATGAAGAAGGTCTATGATCAGTCCAGCGTCCGAACCGCACGCGGGCGGGTCATTTATACAATGGCTCAAGCAAAAAAGCTGATATCCGAGACAGGCTATCCAATCGTTGCCAAACCGGATATCGGGGTCGGCGCAACAGAAACCTACAAGATCCATAATGATCAAGAAGCTTCAATCCTTCTTCGAGATCAAACCTCCTTGCGACTATATCCTGGAAGAATTTATCAATGGTTCAATCTGTTCGTTTGACGGCCTCACCGATAAGGACGGTAAGCTGGTATTTTACACAGCGCATGAATTCAGCCATGGGGTTATGGAGACGGTAAACCACGATCTGGTGATCTATTACTACTCCCTTCGGGATATTCCTGCGGACCTGGAAGAAGCCGGGCGGAAAGTCCTCAAAGCGTTTGGTGTCAAAGAGCGATTTTTCCATTTCGAATTCTTCCGCACGATTAACGAAGGTCAGATAGTTGCCCTGGAGGTCAACATCCGCCCGCCGGGTGGATTGACCACCGATATGTTCAATTTTGCGAATGATATCGATATATATAAAGAATGGGCACAGGTGATTGTCCATAACCGCTTTACAGCGAAATACGAGCGTAAATATCATTGCTCTTATATTGGGAGAAAATCCAACCGGCATTACGCCCACTCGCATGAAGAAGTGCTCCAAGAATTCGAGGGAAATATCGTATACCACGACACGATGAGCGGGGTATTCAGCGCTGCACTTGGTGACTATGGTTACCTGGTTCGCTCTCCAGAGTTAGAACAAATTCACCAGATGGCAGCATTCATCCACCAGATGGATTGACCAAATGTTAATTGAACAGCATCAATGGTGGAGCCCTGCTTTAACGCAGGAAATGACATTGAAAGTCTATGGGCATTACGGCAAGCCCATGGTCGTATTTCCTGCGCAGAGTGGGCGTTTCTATGATTATGAAAATTTTGGGATGGTCGAGGCGGTGCGCAGTTCAATCGATGCCGGAAAAATCAAGCTTTTTGCAGTCGACAGCATTGACTCTCAATCCTGGGCAAATTGGGAAGCGCATCCTGCAGATCGAGCGCGCCGCCACGATGATTATGACCGCTACATTACCCGGGAAGTGGTTCCATTCATACGGACGCATTGCGGCGGTTATCAAGGTAAATGCCTGACAACCGGCTGCAGCATGGGCGCCTACCATTCGGCTAATATTTTCTTCAGACATCCTGATCTATTCGATGGCGTCATCTCAGTCAGCGGGCTGTATCAGCTGAGCTTGTTCGTCGGTGATTTTATGGACGAACGAACTTACTTCAATTCACCACTCGCATACCTTTCCAATCTATGCGATCCGTGGTATCTCGACCAATACCGTCAAAGCGCAATCATAATATGCTGCGGACAGGGCGCCTGGGAAGACGCGATGCTGGAAGATACCCGCGCTCTCGGACGCCTCCTTGAAGCCAAAGGCGTGCCAGCCTGGATCGATATCTGGGGAGGCGATGTCAATCATGACTGGCCATGGTGGCGAAAAATGATGCCGTATTTCCTGGAGAAATTGGGGCTCTAACATTCCACACCAACACTCACGCATGATTTTATAAATTCGCAAGTGGTTCGGATTTTTGATTGTGCATGCAGCGGGTCAAAGGACGTTCATAACTATCTGGCTTATAGAAATCGAAAACCCCGGTCGTGAAACCGGGGTTTGGTTTTTTTGTCAGGTAGAGATGCTGGTTCGATTACAGCACGACAACTTCTGACGCCTGGAGGCCCTTCTGGCCCTGCGTGATGGAGAACTCCACCCGCTGACCTTCCTGAAGGCTCAGGTAACCGCTACCCTGAAATTCGAGGAGTAATGGACGAAAATGTCTTCGCCGTTTTCCTGGGCCAGGAAGCCGTAACCCTTGCTGTTATTGAACCATTTTACTGTACCGATGACACGATTGTTAGACACAAGATTCTCCGTTTCTGATTCTGAAAAACAAAATTCTAATTCTGATTCTAAAAAAATACTAATAGCGATTGGTTCCGCCGCGTTTGTCACGTCGCGGGGGACCGGTTCGCCGGCGGTCATATCCACCACCCTGGTTCGAACGAGGACTACCATATCCTCCTCGTCCCGATTCCTCACGCGGCCGGGCCGGATTAACTTTCAGCTCTCGATTTCCCAGGCTGTAGCCGTTGTACATGCTGATTGCTTTCTCAGCTTCGTTCTGGGCTCCCATGGTGACGAAGGCAAAACCTTTCGAATTGCCCGTGTCGCGATCCTTGATTAGATCAACGCCAGCCACCTGACCTGCCTGCTCAAACAAGGCCCGTATTTCTTCCTCAGTTGTCGTGAAAGGAAGATTTCCAACATACAATTTAACTTCCATCTGCTTCTTTCCTGTCCTGTTTCCCTGGCCACGTGCCAGAATAAAATAAGCCACCAGAACCTATAATCGGTTCGGCGGCAGACTCACACAAACCCGCTTTATGGGCTCGAGGATTATATCATAGATTCTAAGATTATCATTTGGATTTCATTTTTTAATCTTTCAAATCTTATCCTGTGATAAAAGTGCTGGCGGCAAAGAAAGCAAACCGCATTGCAAAAATAATCAGCAAAATCCCTGCAGCGATCGAGATCAGACGAGCGGTTTTGTCGTTGATAAACCGTCTTCCCCATTGGGTCAATATCGACATAATGGTATGCCAGGACAGAATCCCGATCAGGATGGAAATGCCCCGCGCCAGACCTTCTAATCCTGGATTTGTCCCCTCAGCACCAATGCTGATCAGCGAGCCAAAAATACCCAGCCAAAAAACTGCAGCCATCGGGTTCGAGATATTTACCAGGTATCCTGTGAGAAATGGGTTCTTGTTTAAGGGTACATCTGGGACGTCAAATTGGATTCTTTTTCCACCATCACGGATGCTTTGCCATCCTATGTAAAAAAGGACCAGCGCTCCCATACTCCAGATTATGACTTTAACAAGCGGGATTTTTGTAAATTCCGAAATTCCAAAGAAAACCACCATCATATATGTGAGATCCGCAGCAGTTACCCCTAATCCGGTAAGAAAAGCTCGCAGGAATCCTCCAAACAGCCCGTTCCGAATCACTGCAACGCTTGCTGGACCAATCGGCGCAGCCAGGGTGATCCCAAGCAAGATGTTCCTTAAAATTTCTTCCAACGGAATATCGCTCTGCCGTATCTATTGTAAAAGAGAGACCGTGCCAAGAACGGCGCGATCTCTCTTACAGAGATTTAAATCAGACTTATCCAGAGACTGCAACCGCCTTTTTAAAGATTTTGAGAGCGGCGGTCAGCTGTTCTTGATTAACAATCAGTGGTGGGATCCAGCGGATCACTTGATGATACGTTCCGCACTGGAGCAGAAGCAGTCCATCGTCCAGGCAGCGTTTCTTCACATTGTCGCTGATATTCGAGCCAGGCCGACCATCCAGCTCTGTAAATTCCACCCCGACCATCAATCCCAATCCGCGAACATCCCCGATAATTGGATAGCTGCGCTGGATTTGTTTCAATTTGCTTATTAAAGTTTCGCCCATTCTGGCTGCGTTCTCGACCAGGCCGTCCTTCAAGACCCCAATCGTTGCTACTGCAGCCGCACAAGATACTGCATTCCCGCCAAAAGTACCCCCATGGCTCCCAGGAATCCACTTTTCCATAAGTTCTCGATTTGACATCACCCCAGCCAGCGGGAATCCCGAGGCAATCCCTTTTGCAACCACGATAATATCAGGGACAACTCCAAAATGCTCGACTGCGAAGAATTTTCCCGTTCTTCCAAACCCAGATTGCACCTCATCGGCGATTAACAACAGCCCAAACTCATCACAAAGCGAACGCAGACCCTTCATAAACGAGATTGGTGGAACGATGTACCCGCCTTCTCCTTGAATGGGCTCGATCAGCAGCGCAGCAGTCTCCGCTGGCGAGGATTGAGTGTAAAGCATGTGTCGTAGTTCGTTCAAACACCATTCGCTTGTCGTCTCCGGATCCCAGCCGTAGCGGTAAGCGTATGGAAAGGGGGCGATGAAGATCCCTGAGGCCAGCGGGGCATACCCTGCCCGATAAATCGTACTCCCTGAGTCCGTCGCCATGGTCTGATTGGTGCGACCATGAAATGCCCCCTGGAATGTGATGATGTTCGGTTTTTTGGTTGCATGGCGTGCTAGTTTGATCGCGCCTTCAACTGCCTCTGCTCCGGAGTTCGTAAAGAAGAAGCAATTAAATGACGGATCTGGGACAATCGTCAACATCGCCTCGGTCAGCTCAAGAAGAGGCAGGTGGTAGTAATTGTTTATCTGGGCGTGGATGATCTTCCCAATCTGATCGCGCGCTGCTGCAACTACTTTCGGATGGCAGTGTCCGGTGCTGGTCACGCCGATCCCGGAAGTGAAATCTAAATAGCGCTTTCCTTCTGTATCGAAGACGTAGCAACCCTCACCGTGTGAAACAGTTAGCGGAAAAGCTCGCGACCAGACTGGGGAAATATTTTCTTGTGCCATTGGATTCCTCAATTATTCTTAATATTGCAAGAGTTAAACCGGTTTTTTAAGATTAGCCTTGCAGTACGGACAGTCAGCAGTATGGGAGCCCGTCCAATTTACAGTCCCCACACTGACTGGTCCACCGCAGTTTGGACAAACATCCGGAAGCCACCCCGCTCGCTCCAGGTTGAGCGTATTCTGTTGCACGCGATCTTCGTTGATTTCTAATTGTCGGGAGAGATACACCTGGATTGCGGCCTGGACCAGCCCGCTGAACGCTGCGAGGACCAAAATACCAGGCCACCACCAATCCTGCCAGGCGATTAATGCCAAACCCAACAGCCAAATTGCCAATTGAATCCGTTGCCATGGAACTGGCAGGTCATCACCAGTCTTCTGTTTTGATTTAATTTCTTTGCCTTCTGCCATATCAACAAATCCTTCCAAGCCTTCGGCACGGTATTAGAATCAACACATTTGATGAACCATCACCCGGCAAAAGGAATTCTTAAAAGATTATATCATTGGAAGTTTTAACCCATACTTTAAGCTTGCTTCTCGCCAGAAGGAAGGGGTTCATCCCTCCCCAACCGAATGCGTTACGGCTCTATGCAGGGGTTTGCATCCCACTTTCTCAAGCTCTGCGGATGGTAGGGAAGCCTCATCCGGTTTGTCTGATAAGCCAAAGAGCAGCGCGCCTCTTTCCCTCCAGATTTGAGCCATTTGCCTGAGTTCTTCTGTAATAAGGATCTCCTCTTCTAACATCTGGTCAACAGGAGCCCTGTCCTCTAAACGTCCAAAACGATCCAAAGTGAGCCGATACTCGTTGCGCCGAAATGGCTTAAAGGGTGTTGGATCACCAGCCATAACATTGGCGAATATATCCTGATGGATAGGGAATAATCCTTTTGGCATATCTGAAGAGCGAGAATCCATCTCATGGATCAGCTGAAAAAAGGAACTCATCCGCCCGGATCGAACATCATCCACAAATGTCGAATATGGATACATCCCGCTACCCAGGATCAAGCAGATATAGGCCAGGTAGTCCTGGTTGTCGCTCGTAAATGGGTGAAATTCGGGTTGGTTTAACGGCTGGTAAACCTTTTGGAATTCAGTTGGGTCAAAGCTGTTTCCGAGAATGCTGGTGACCGTCTCCTGCACTGCCTCCATCCTCGCCAGATCGATCACATGCCCATTCCTGCCTCTCGCCCCAACCATCGTTTTATCCATATCCATGACAACGACCGTACCTTCTTCTATCGGCAGACCGTTCAGAGTACATTGTCTATTGAACTCCGTCAGCATGGACCAGCGGTTAGCGAGCATAATCTGGCTTTTTACATCACTCTGGATCACCCGTGTCGCCGCCGGAAATCGATCCTCTGAACCGATGAATGCCATCCCCGGCCAGCCGCTGACCCTGCAGAGATTTGAAAACGCCGTTCCATCTAACAACTGCGTATCACCGATATAGATGATCCACTCAATTCTCCCGCCGGGCTGATCCTGCTGGCGGCAGTATCGAACCAGCTCAAGGACTACCTGTGCATATTCTGGCTCAATTTTGCGCGGAGGGGAGACGATCTCCCTGCCAATTTTCTTGCAGATCGCCTGCAGATCAGGCAGAGAGCGGTCATATGCCCTTAGATTCCGGTAGACGATCCGGTCCTGGACAAAGGTCGAGATCGAGGTGGGACCAAATGATTTCATCATCTTCTACATCCGAATATCACAGGGTGGCTGCACGATCAGTCGGTGGATTGCCTGTACCGCCGCAGCCGAATCGCGCCCATCAACAACCAGGCTGATCGAAACTTCCGTAGAACCCTGGGCAATTGCGATCACATTGACACCTGCATTCCCCAATCCGCTGAAGATCCGACCGGCGATACCAGGAGTGTGGATCATCCCAGCTCCAACAATGGTGATGATCTCAACTTCATCCGTTGCCCAAATTCGGTCGATATCGCGCTGGGCGAGCTCATTTGCAAATGCCATTTCCAATGCTTTGATAACTCCCATTGTCGAGCTGGTCGGCGCCGCAAAACAAATCGACTGCTCTGAAGATGCCTGAGTAATTAGAGGAACGCTGGTTCCAGTTGACGCCACTGCTGCAAAGGCGCGCGCGGCTACACCAGGAACACCGAGCATTCCCCGCCCTTCAATCGTTACAAGGCGCTGGGATGGGATGACCGTCACTGCCTTGATTTCTCCATTGCGGCTTTCGGGAGCATCGCTCACCAGCCTGGTTCCAGGATTGGAAGGGTTAAATGTATTGCAGATTCTCAGCTTGATCCCTGCTTCAACCACCGGACGGATTGTCTTAGGATGCAGCACTTTTGCGCCATAATAAGCCAGCTCCGCAATTTCACGGTACGTCAGCTCTGGGATGGTGCGAGCATCTGGCACCGCGTGAGGGTCAGCGCTCATCACACCGTCTACATCTGTCCAAATCCAAACCTCATCCGCTGGTAATACCGCGCCAAGTATCCCGGCAGAAAAATCACTCCCACCCCGGCCAAGGGTCGTCGTAATCCCCTGTTGAGTCGCAGCAATAAACCCGGTTACTACTGGAACCAATCCCTTCTCAAAAAGAGGATTCAGGATCTGCCGTGTTTGAATCTGCGACCTATTGAAGTCCGGATGGGCATTCTGATAACAATCATCTGTGATTATGAGATTTGTTGCATCAATTGATTGAGCGTCCACCCCCGATTCTTCAAGTGCTACTGAGAGCAACCTTACGCTCATCCTTTCGCCCAATCCAGAGACTGCATCGAGAGTGCGCGGCGTCGCCTCTCCTAATACGCTGATTGCTTTACATAGGCTGGAAAATTCATCCAATAGACTCTCGATTTGATTCTCGACAAGAGCTCGACGACAAGAAAGATGAATAAGCGCCTTAAGGATTGCAGTATGCCTTATGGTTAACTCTGCTCTGATAGAATCTAACCGATCAATTTGACCGTTCTCTGCGTTCTTCGCAGCATCCAGTAAAAGGTTTGTCACACCTGCCAGAGCAGAGGTGATGACAACCAGGCGCGGCCAGGTTTCCTGGGCATCCCGGACGATCTTCACCACTTGAGAAATCGCCTCAGCTGTCCCTACTGAAGTCCCCCCAAATTTCATCACCAGGGTAGGCTGCTTCAAGCTTTGAGGGGGAGTATTCTTGATTTTTTCGTGCTCCATATCTTCGACTCCCGACGTCCAAATTGCATTTATTCGGACCTGATCGCATCTTCCAGGGCTGAAAGCTCAGTGGAATTAATCGTGGAGGACCCATCCAACTCGTGATAATCCCGGGGTCTTTTAATCCATGACCTGTGCATACAGCTGCTACACGCAATCCTTTAAGGTCAATCTGCCCAATTCTGATTTGTTCGGCTAAACCTGCCAGTCCTGCCGCAGATGCCGGTTCCACCCAGACGCCTTCTCCAGCTAACCTGCGCTGCATCGCCAGGATCTGGTCATCGCTTACGGAAATGATCCGGCCTTTAGATTGCTCAGCGGCTTCAAGCGCCTGTTCACCGCGCGCGGCCTTCCAATCCGGATTGCCGTTGCAATAGTCTCGGGATTTTCGACAACGCGACCAATCACAAGCGGCGCCGCCCCCGCTGCCTGCACTCCCAGGATTCTAGGTAGCCCGCTTGATTTCAAAGCATGATACTGCAGAAATCCCATCCAATAGGCTGTGATATTCCCGGCGTTTCCAACCGGAAGGCAGAGCCAATCCGGAGCTTCCCCCAGAGTGTCGCAAATCTCAAATGCAGCTGTTTTCTGACCCTCCAGGCGGTAGGGATTCAAAGAGTTGACCAGCGCTATTGGCTGCCGCTGCGAGATTTCAACAACAAGCGCCAGGGCGTCATCGAATGAACCCTTCAACTGGAGCACCTGGGCACCATGCGCGACAGCGCCAGCTAATTTTCCAGCTGCTACTTTTGCATCGGGGATCAGTACGACGCAACGCATCCCAGCGCGCGCCGCGTAAGCGGCTGCGGAAGCGGCAGTATTTCCAGTGGAAGCGCAAATCACCGTGCGTGCGCCTTTACCAGCCGCCTCGCCGATTGCAACCGTCATACCGCGATCTTTGAATGAACCCGTGGGATTTATCCCTTCAAATTTTACCCATAATTCAAAACCGCCTCCAAGTTCGTTCGCAAGGCGCGGCAGCGGGATCAACGGTGTTCCCCCTTCTAAAAGCGTCACTTCTCGGATATGCTGAGGCACATTCAGTAAATCATGGTAGTGTTCCAATACGCCAATTTGAGCCATTAAAGCCTCTCATTCGAAAACGATTTCAATCCAGCATTTATACCAGATTTCCTGGCATCCATTATCTGCTAAAATGAAAGCGCATCAGCGCTTCTTGGATTCACTGCCAGGCGGTTTATCAATATTTCAATTACATTCAGATGATAGAGTACTTTGTTGAAAGCAACATATGCCAAATTATGAAAATCAAATGCTTCATGTGATCCAATATTTATCTGAAACCATTGGTGGAAGAGGAAGCTGCACAGCAAATGAGCGCAAGGCAGCAGATTACATTGCCGAACAGCTGCGCATGCATGAAGTTCATTCTGTTTTTATCGAACCATTTCAAGCGATCCCATCCACGTATTGGCCTTACAGCCTGGCTCTAGGCATTGCTCTAGCGGGATCATTCTCCTGCCTGCTTTTTGGGGGAAGAGGTCCGTTGATAATTGCGATTCTGTTCAATTTTCTGGGTTTTATCGGGATGGCTGCTGAGATCGAGCTGATCTCCAGCTGGATGCGCTTGTTCTCTGCCGAGGGCCCAGAGCCAGAACGTCCTGGCGAGCATACCGGCTAAAGGTACCATACGGACAAAAGTCGTTCTTTGCGCCCATCTGGATACTCACCGGACTCCGATTTTTTATTCATCGCATGCCTGGCAAAAAGCTTTCTCCATTCTGACCGGTGCCGCGATTCTGAGCATGTTAATCGGCACGATAGCCGGCGGAGCTGGATTAATCCTCGGCTGGAGCTGGTTGCGCTTCTTGTATCTGGCCATCTGCCTGATCCAGGGATTTGCATTGGTGATGTGCATTCATGCTGATTTCACCCCATTTTCACCAGGGGCAAACGACAATGCATCCGGCGCTGCAATCCTCTTCGGAATCGCAATGCGCCTTAAAGATATGCCTCTCAATCGAACAGAAATTCATCTGGTTTTTTCCGGGTGTGAAGAGGTAGGAGATTGGGGGATGCAGGCTTTTTTAGATGCCCATGCCGTCGAACTCGGAAAAGAAGCTCATTACATCATCATCGACCAGGTGGGTGCCGGGGAGATCAAATATCTTACTTCCGACGGTTTGCTGATCAAACACCGTACTCACCCGCTTGCTTTACAGCTTGCCCGGAAGACATCCGCTCGCCGACCAGATTTGCAGGCATTTGAGGGGGTCGGAGTTGCGTACACCGATGCCTTAAAAGCCACTCGCCAGGGTTTAATCGCACTGACACTTTGTGCAGCCCCCCGCTCTGGAAATGATAGCAGTGCTCACTGGCATCAAATGAGTGACAGGCTTGAAAATATTCTCCCTATGGACCTGAACAAAACCTTTGAGTTCACCTGGGAGCTTCTGCAATCGCTTGAACATACTATCGGACAATAATCGAGGTGCGTGGCCCAACTGGGCTCGCGACGACCTGCAGTTCCCCTCGATTCATCCCGCCTTGATAATTTTTCGCTTCGGCAAAAACCTTCCAGCCTCCCAGAATCATCGGAAGACCACCCGCTGCTGAGATCCACTCTCCATTAAATTTTCTTGCAACGTGAAAGTGCGTGCCAGTTGATGTGCCTCCTTCACAGGATGGGTGCCCTATTGGAGTGTCAGTTTCCACTTGGAGCCCTTCTGAAATTCGCTCTTGATCCGCAATGTGCATGAAAATCAAAACCCAGCCCGTTTGCTCATTCCCATCTCCATCAAGGTCAAGCGCAACGACATTGCGAGCTGACCGGGCAATGAGACCTGCCGCTGGTGCAGTCACCCAACGGGAAGAAACTGTACAGGCTCTTTCGCCGGTAACTGGAGCCAGGTCTATTGCACCACGTGGGCTTCCTGTTTTCCAGGATGGATGTGGACCTCCAGTCAAACTCCAACGCTCACCGGGACCAAAGGGCAGTTCTAGCTTCGGTTGAACCAGGCCCATTGGAAAAAGGATGCCAGATTTCTCGGCTCTCACCCATGGATCGCCAAACATCATCTGATAAGTTGCAAGTAAGCCTTCCGGTCCATAGATCGCCGATTCCCATTTCTCTTGCCCATATAATTTTGCGAACAGGTTTTGAACAGCTATCGTGCCTGCGTTCAGGCGCGGGTCTACCCGAATCTTTTTGCTATTTGAAAATTGGATCTCCGTCAGCGTACCTTCTCGCCAGCCATAATAACCAGCATTCAGATGTGTGGCAGTCATGACCAGCTCTTTGTATAACCCTTCCCAGGCGCCGATATGAAATCCAATCGGGTATTTATTTGGATAGACTGCGTCCGGTTTTCCCAGGACCCATCCAGAACGCAGCTCCAGCAGCGCAAGCAGCAGACGCGGATTGACTGAGGATTCCAGCGCAACCTGCGCAACAATCTCTTTTCCGGAGAGGAGCTGCTTCTGTACCATTTCTGAATGAGTGCTCAGGACGCCGCCGCTGCTGTCGATAAAAGTAGATAGATCTAAATCCAGCGAAGTCGGAGAATTGATCACCTCAGCATCCGGAAGCGCCAGTTGATGATATTGGGTTTGCCCAACCCGATTGGGGATGGTGAGGCTGGTAGCTGGTGGAATCAATCCTTCTTCTGGAAGATTTGACACAGACTCAATGGATAATGGGTCGACATTAAACCGGTTTGCGAGCGCGGCGACCGTGTCGCCTGGTTGTGAGACATAATCATAAATATCCGGATTTGGTTCAGGTGTGCTCACTGGCAAAACAAGAATCGGGGGCTCTTCGGTCGAAATACTGACTGCCGAAATCTCTGTCATTTGTGGCTCGCTGGAGCTCAGCACTGTCGGTGAACTCAAAATCTGGCTTGAAAGCGCATCCAGCGTCTCCCTTAGCTCATGAATATCTACATCATCATTGGGAGAATATAAACCCGGAAAATTGCAGCTCGAAACTGCGAACACGAAGCCGATCAGCAAAGACAGGAGCTTTGACCTGATTTTCCTGTAAGATTTCAGACGGCATTCTTTCTCTAGCCAGTTTAGATTCATGCGAGAGAACCCCTCTTTTGGAAAATTACATCCGATTGAGCTAGCAGCATCCCCAGAAACATCACAATACACCCACCGATCTGGATTGGTGTGAGCATTTCGTGGAGAAAAATCCAGCCTGCCAAGGCTGCAAAGACTGCCTCCATGCTCAGGATAATCGCTGCGTCCGCTGGCGGGGCTACCCGCTGCCCAAACGCCTGCAGGGTATATCCCATTCCGACAGAGATCAAACCTGTGTAGGCGATGATCCACCAGTTCTCAAGGATCGGCCGCAGACCTTGCGGCTCGAAAAGCAATCCAATAAAAAGCGAGACAATCCCGCAGATCAGGTACTGTCCGATTGAAAGGGAAAAGATATTCATTCGACCCACCATCCAACCGATGAGAATTACATGCAGCGCCCAGAACACTGAGCTGACCAGAACCAATCCATCACCGCGGTTCACCCGAAATTCACCCCCGGTGCTCAATAAGAAAAGGCCGAAAAGCGCCATCAAGGCTGCCGGCCAGACTACTGCTCTCGGCTGCTTGTGCCAGATCACCGCCAGGAAGATTGGAATCAATACGATGTACAAACCGGTTATGAATCCGGCATTTCCGGCAGTTGTATATCGAAGACCTGCCTGCTGGAAAGCGGATCCACCCACCAATAACAAACCTGCCGCAGCCAGACCTTGAAGGTTCCTTTTAGAAGTAGGCACACCCAGGACTTGCGCCCCATTTGAACTGAACGCAAAATGAAATGGCAGAAGCACAATCGCTCCTACAAGAAAGCGGAGACCGTTAAATGTAAATGTGCCTATTTCTGCCGCAGCGATCCGTTGGGCGACAAAAGCAATTCCCCAGATGATCGCTACGGAAAGTAAAGTCAGGTCTGCCCATAAACGCTTTTCAAGAGAGGATCGGTCTTTAATTATTTTTATTGATGTCATGATATCAAGATTATACATTGCCATTCAATAGATTTGAAACATGAAGGCTGGTATGTCTATTGCATCTTAAGATCATCAGTGCAAATAACTTGACGTGAATCCCGGTTTATGCTAGTATCATTGCAAAGTACGATACTAACGCTGATTTGCCTGCTTCTCCCGGAAATACCGGTCCAGGCAAGCCGGGCGGTCACAATCGACACAAGGAGACAGGAATGAAAACCTATCGCTCGATTGCATTACTGGTTGCGGTGCTTCTGGTCATCAGCCTGGTCAGTTGTGTGCGGCCGATCCCCGGCACAACAAATGAAACTCAATCGTCTACGGATGGGTCAGGTGGTCCACCAGCAGGTGCAACAGATGTGATGGAACAAATTTACCTGTTCGCAACCCAGACCGTTTTGGCAACTCAGGGATTGACTACTGGCGTCCCAGCTTCTTTGGAAACCGGTACATCCTTGACACCTGGGGTTGTCTCGTCTGAGGCTGTGATTGAACCGCCGCTTGAAGTCACTCCTTCACCTGTGCCAATCATTGCTCCAACAGCAACACCTGGCCGTCCAGCTACTTATAAGCTCCGAACCGGAGAATTTCCGTTCTGCATCGCCCGCCGGTTTGATGTTGATCCTGGCGCACTGCTTAAAGCCAATGGCTTGAACAGCTATTCGGTTTATTTCGCCGGGATGGAGTTGACAATACCGCAGAACGCAGCTGCCTTCCCGGGTAACCGATCTCTTCAACCGCACCCTGCAACTTACACAGTCCGTCCAGGAGATACGCTTTTCACAATTGCCTGCGTTTTTGGCGATGTCGATCCCGATATGATCGCTTATGTCAATGGGCTGGAACCGAATTCCGGAGTGAGCTCAGGACAGGTCCTCAATATACCTTAACCTCAAGGATTGCCATGGAGGTCAGGGTATCGCACAGCATTTCGGTTTATCGCGGCCGAGTTTTTCAGGTCCGTCAAGATTTCATCGAGCTTCCGGATGGGAAGATCGCACAAATTGATGTCGTCGATCACCGCGGATCGGTGTCGATTCTGCCCCTGGATGACGAGGGGCAGATTTGGTTCATCCGACAATACCGCCAGCCGATCGGAACCTTCTTACTTGAGCTGCCAGCCGGCGTCGCAGAGCCCGGTGAAAATCCCCAGGAAAATGCCCGACGCGAGCTGCGCGAAGAAATCGGGATGGGTGCAAAAAAGATGGATGAGCTGGGCTCTTTTTACCTGGCGCCGGGTTATTCAAACGAATTTATGCACGTCTTCCTGGCTCAAGAATTATTCCCATCCCCCCTGCCCTGCGATGAAGATGAAATCCTGGAAGTTATAAAAATCTCTGCCAGCGAAGCTTACTTGCTGGCAGAGTCAGGCAAAATTCAGGATTCCAAATCGATCGTTGCTTTATTTTGGGCCAAACCTTATTTGCTCCGTCTGGGATTAATTAAACCTGACGCCTAAGGCCGCGGACGATCTATGCGGTTAGGACCAGAACGGCGGCTCCCGCGCCTAGCTGCCGGACGGCGGCCTTCTGAGCTCAGCAACGTATTTAGCCGGGAAACCTCACGGCTGTCATATTCCCTTCGGCCGCATACGTCACATACCCAGGCTGGAAAATTCGGGACTGTGATCAGCTCATCGTTCAACCAAGTAAAGTAAGTCAGATATTCCTTCCGTAGAATCCCAGTCTGGCATTCCAGGCAGAGGTTGAAAAATTGGGGACTCTGCTTGGTCTCTTCTTTATCCATCAGTGGATTCCAGCTTCCTTGATTGATTCCTCAGAATCTGAACACCTGCGCTGACTCCCAGGCGGGAAGCGCCAGCGCAGATCATCGCCTGGGCTGTCTTGAGATCGCGGATGCCCCCCGACGCTTTGACTCGCATGTCATTCCCCACAACTCTGAACATCAGGTCTATATCTTCCACGGTCGCCCCACCCGAGACAAAACCAGTCGATGTCTTGACAAAATCTGCCCCTGCTTGTTTACTGATCAAGCAAGCGATAATCTTCTCTTTGCGGGTTAGCAGTGCGGTTTCTAAAATGACCTTTATTATTCGTTTTTGACGGTGGGTCGCTTCGACAACATCCTGAATATCGGCCAGCACCAAATCGTAGCTTCCGCCTTTTAATGCGCCAACATTCAGAACCATATCGATTTCTTCTGCGCCTTCCTCCAGGCTGACACTGGCCTCGTATACCTTCGCCGAAGTGAGCATGGCACCCAGCGGAAATCCCACTGTTGAACATGCCAGGACGCCGCTTCCTTCGAGCAAACTCGCTGCCAGGGGGATGTTTGCTGAATTCACACATACGGTCGCAAAACCATGCTCGCGCGCCTCGTTACACAGCTTCTTGATCGAGTCCGCGATTGCCTCGGGCTTGAGCTGTGTGTGATCAATCCAGGCAGCAATCTGCTTACCCTGCGGCAGGAGCAGACTTGGAGGCGCTGCTGGAAGCTCTTTACTGAAGGCTTCGGCCTTCGCTAATAATTCGTCCATACGATTCATGACAATCCTTTACGGTGCGGCGCTTGCCGCAGTCGGGTGTTTTATCAGCCCCCATTCATCCGGCGGCCAGTAAACTAAAAGAGCTTTTCCGATCACATTCTCAGAAGGGACAGGTCCCCAATTATGTGAATCGGATGAGTTGTTACGGTTGTCGCCAAGGACAAAAAAAGAGTCTTGCGGGACTTCCCAGGAAGTCTCGTATCTTGGCGGAGCGGCAATATAGGGTTCCTCTATCAGGTTCCCGTTCACCATCACCTGACCGTTTATCACCCGAACATGATCACCCGGAAGACCGATCACACGCTTTATGTACTCTTGCTCAGGGTCACGAGGATAATGGAAAACGATAATATCCCCAATTGTGGGTTCACCCAATTTATATGCAAGTTTATTTACGATGACAAATTCGCCATTTCGAAGTGTGGGTTCCATACTGAAACCGTCTACACGAATTCGCGCCGATACAGTATTAATGACCAAAAACAATAATACTGATAAAACGATCGTCTCGAGAACATCCAGCAAGAAACGCCAGATGCTCGAGCCGCGTTTTTGAGGCAGCTCCTCCTGACCTGGAGGAGTATCTTCAATATTTAAGGATTCTAGATTCTCATTTTCCATGCGATTGCAGATTATAAAACTGCTCCGGTTGACTATCAAGGTCTGCAGATGAGAGTACTTTCATTCATTACAATTTTATCAAGAAGATCTCCTCGGACGAAAAACAAGCCGGATTGGTGTACCCAGGAAAGGATATTCTTTACGAAGTTGGTTTTCGATGTAGCGAATGTAGCTAAAATGTGCAAGTTTTGGATCATTCACGTAGATCAAGAATGTCGGTGGATCGCTGCGAACCTGCGTACCATAGTACATCTTGAACTGTTTCCCACCTGAAGAAGGTGCCGGGTGAGCATCCTGGGCTTTGTGGATGATCTGGTTCAGCTGAGAAGTAGAGAGTTCTGACAAGTCGCTCCTCCTGGACCTGAAGCGCCAATGGAAGCACTTTATCAATTCGCTGTCCGGTTTTCGCTGAAATAAAAAGGACAGGAACGTAATCCATAAAATTCAGCTCCTGCTTGACACGCAGCGAATATTCGTCCATTGTGAAGGAATCTTTCTCGATAAGGTCCCATTTATTGACAAGGACCACAGCACTTTTCCATGCATCCAGAATGAAACCCGCGATATGCGTATCCTGAGATGTGATTCCACTCTGAGCATCCACCATTAACAGTGAAACATCTGCTCTTTCAATCGCCTGCAGGGAGCGCAGCACACTGTACTTTTCGACACCAGGTTCAATCTTTCCGCGCCGACGAATTCCAGCCGTATCAATTAAAGTGATGGGAACGCCCTGATATTCCATGATTGTGTCCACTGCGTCACGAGTTGTACCGGGAATTGGACTCACAATCGCCCGCTCCTGACCGAACAGGCGATTCAGCAGGCTGGATTTCCCTGAATTTGGCTTACCAACGATCGCAATTTTTACACTTTCGGTTTCTTCCTGTTCTTCGCTTTCTGGAAGATGAGCCACCAGCTCATCCAGCATGTCGCCGGTTCCGGTCCCATGAAACGCCGAGATCGGTATCGGTTCGCCCATTCCCAGCTCGTAAAACTGGAGGGCCATGTCTCGCCGAGTCTGACTGTCTGCTTTGTTGACAACTAACAGCACAGGCGGCCAGGGCTTTCCATTAAGTTCGCGCTGAAAACGGCGCAAGATCTGAGCCACTTCCTGATCTGCAGGGGTAACTCCGGTCTCAGCGTCCGTAAGAAACAAGACAGCATCTGCTTCCTGGATCGCCAGCTCAGCCTGAGACCGGATCGCATCGATAAAATCCGCAGACCCTATCGAAAGAGGTTGTTTTCCGGCGCTTCCAGGAACCGGGTCAATTCCCCCCGTATCGACGATATCGAAGAAAACACCATTCCAATCCGCTTCCGCTACCAATCGATCGCGCGTAGTCCCGGGTACATCATCAACGACCGCGAGCCGCTCACCTGCAAGCCGATTAAAGAGCGTGCTTTTACCTACATTTGGACGCCCGACCAGGGCGACGACAGGTTTTCGCATAGTTTATCCTTAAGGTTTCGGTGTAGCACTCGGCTTGGGCGTGATGGTTGCAGTTCGATCGATGGCTAATGGGGTTGCAGTCGTTGAAACTACCGGTGTCACGCTGACTGGCGGCGCGATCACAATAGTTACTTCTACCGTTTCCGGTATTGTGGTCTGAATCCTCACCTGGTCTGGCAATTTTTCGACGACAACCTCACGTTGATAGATGCCCGGCGGCAATCCGCTGACATCGATAACTGCCTGAAAATTATCCGGTGATAGCTGCTCTAACACGAATAATGGCCCAGCAATAATTACATCGACGGTTTCCGGCGAAATCGTCGCCCCCAATTCAGGAGTAAGATTCACGATCTCCACCGGTAAGGTCAGCGTTAAGCTGCCTTCAATTTCTGCCAGGCTGACCTGAACAAGCACATTCGGATCCCGGACGGTGGTTAAACCTTCCGGAAGGTTAAGGTCCACCGAAATTGCTGCATCTTCGGTCAGCCCCTCCAGATCGACTGGCATTGTCTCGACAAATCCCGGGGTATCATTAATCAGATCAGGATCCTCTGAGAACACTGTGAAAGTGGGCGGTGATACGCTGATATTTGTTAATCGATAACCATTCGCGACCTGTCCGGTGGTCACGATCTTTACAGCTACGTTTTTAAACCTGCCCAGCAGGCTGATCGGTTGGAAGATTTCTATCTCTTTGGAGGATACAGATAGTCCAGAGACTGATTCACCGTCTGCATCAAGGATTTCAACGGTTTCCGATCGATTGATTGTCTCAATCGCTCCTGAAATATTAAGCTTGATTCGAGCCTGGGCTACACGAGATACCGATGATTCTGGGCCGGAGATTGTGACTGAATTTGGATTAATCTCAGGATCTCCACGTTGATATCCCAAGGGAAGCTCCCCGGTTACGACAAGGTCGATCGGGATTTCTTTCCTGACCAGGGGTTCCAGGCGGATATCAACGGCCTGAGGATCTGCACCGACGAATTGAATCGGGCTGACATCTACCCGGGTTTTCACTTCCACCGAGTAATCCCCTGGCTCAAGGCCAGTGAGATCAACCCAGGACTTTGCAAGCTCTGGATGCTCACTCAATTTGCTCCAGATTGACTTTGGCGCCCGTAAGGTCAGTCGAACCTGGTCAGGGATTTCATTCACAATCACGAGCGTGGGCGACTGCCCGAATACTTGAAGATCGATCGGACGCATCGTTCGCTGCTCATTTGGATCTGCAGCAACCACTGCTGATATCCAAACCGCAACCGCCAGCACGAACGCCAGCAGCAACGTACTCAAATGCTCCCCTAACCATCGCAGGATTTTCTGGATCAATATCGATCCTCCTCCTGTTTAGAAATAAAACCGGCGAAAGACCGCCTCAGTGTTTTTATAAATCCTGTGCGTTCCGATGGCTTAAAGAAGGCTCGCAGGATATTCTCCAAACGCTGCATATCAAGTCGTCGGATCATTTTCCCACCCTGCACTACGGATATTTGGCCGGTTTCTTCAGAAACGACCACAGCAACCGCATCACTGGCTTCAGAAATCCCTAAAGCTGCTCTGTGCCGCAAGCCCATCTGACGATCCGGCGTCGGCGTCAGGACGCCGCTTGCAGAAAGCGGCATCACACAGGCAGCTGCGACAAGCCGCTCTCCAACAATCACCACTGCGCCATCATGTAATGGGGTATTCGGATAGAACACCTGAAGTAGAAGTTCTGGTGTGACCCGGGCGTCCAGCCGCACTCCTGTCCGGATATAATCATCTAATCGGTCACTGCGCGCCAGCACGATAAGCGCTCCATGCTGGCGCTCTGCAAGTCGCACCGTCGCAGACACAATATCACCGATCACATCCTGCATCTTTGTCGCAGTCGCACCATTCGCTCTGCTTGGCCCGGCCCGACCAAGCTTCTCCAGTGCATGCCTGATCTCAGGGGCAAAAATTACTGGTATTGCAAATAATAAAGCTGGCAGCGCTGTTCTCATCAGCCAGGAAAACGCTGGCAGGACTTCCAAAGAAGTCAGCAGCCCTACAAGCACAACCAGGAAAAGGATCCCCCTCAAAAGCGCTACAGCTTGTGTACCGCGTAAAAGTAGAAATACAGCAAAGAAGACAGCCGCGACCAGAAGGATATCTACTGCGCTGAGCAGATTCAACCTTTCGAATATGAAGGCTAAATTGGCAGCCAAATTATCGAAAAAATCTGCCATCCCTTTTTCCTAACTTCTATACCGGGTGGAGCACTCGATCTCTCCTCAACTGCTTGAACAGAAGAATCGAGCCTTCGCTCATGGATTCATGAGCGGCTTCCTCCCAGGCCTGAACACCCAGGTTCTGAACTGTCCGGCGTTGATATCCCTGCGAGATCAACCCGGCTTCCTGACCGACAAGATCCGCTTCCAGAAAAAGTAATGATATCTCGCATTGTAATTCGCGAGCGACGTCTTCTACTTCGTTCATCAGTAACCGCAGAGCATCGGCAAAATGCAAGCCGCTATCGATGATTATCTCATCTGTTCGGACGATAAGGTTTTCAATTTTCCAACCGACCAGCCCGCGGATTTTCCCATTCTCCCTGAGAAGCAAGAAAGCCTTCTCTCCAAAAGCCGCCATGATGTCTTCTCGCAGCTCAATTCGTTTTCCATGGCTACCCTCATTGATGAATGCAGCTATTTCGTCCGCATCCCGCGGCCGTCCACGTTCGACGATCAACTCACCGGGATAGCTTTTTTCTATCTTTTTTGATTTGGCAACACCTTCCACCCTGGGTACGCATCGCTCCCATGCCGACATGACCTGGTTCCAGGTTTCTTCAAAGGAACCTGTGTTTTCGATTACGACATCAGCCCGCTGGATTTTCAGCTCCTGGGCGGATTGGGCAATTATTCGTCCCATCGCCAATTCCTCGCTCATCCCGCGTTTTTGGGTTAACCGAGTTAATTGCTTGTCCGCAGGAGCGGCAGTCACCCAAACTGTATCGCAGGTCTCCGAAAGGCCAGATTCAATCAGCTTGATCGCTTCAATAACCACCACTTGCTGAGCGGACCTTCGAACTAAGATATCGATTGCCTTGATCACATGCGGATGAATCATACTTTCTAATTGCTTAAGCGCATCAGGATCAGAAAAAACCAACCGACCTAATTTCATTCGATCGACCTGTTCGTCAACCCCAAGAATCCATTTTCCAAAAAAATCGACGACGGGTTGGTACCCAGGGGCTCCTTTTGCAAGTACCCGGTTGGCAAGTGAATCCGCATCGATACCATAGGCGCCGAGGTGCTCAATCATCTTGCGCACCACGCTCTTACCAGTCGCTATATTCCCGGTCAGGCCAATCAAATACTTTCCAGGCCAGGCGCCCATGAATCCTCCAGTGGTCGAGAGCTTACTCCGCCTCCATTGTATTCCGGGCGGCTCAGAATGTCAAAGGTATCTGCTTCTGGAATGCGTTTACTGCGAAGTGCCTGAGTTAAGGAACTCTCCCCAAAAACTCTTGAAATAGGCAAACTCACCGCTGCGTCCTTTATGAAGCGGATTGGCAGCATCCCACTGCACCTGGAAGGACTTGACAACGTCATTCGCAATAAGGATAGACTGGTCGTGAAACCTGACATCGGCACGCAGCCTGCAAGTCCAAACCGTTAAGTCGCTATTCGGTTCACAACTTTCGGCAAGAGCCGGTTCTGGGATTGCACCTTCTCCAGTAAAACGGTAGAGCGTCTCAATTACTTGTGAGCAGGCGCGGAATGTATCGACATCGGACTCGTCTGCACAATAAAGCGAAAGGGGTTCATGACTCTGCATCCAGGTCATTGATTCCGCGCCATCGACGGACATCTCCTCAAAACGCTCAAATCCAAAAGGATTGGCATGTGCCCCCGTGATCGCCCTGTTGAAGACCGCGGCAAGCCCTTCCGGGAACACCCAGGCTCCATGTACCAATGGAATCAATGGAACCTGTTCCAATATTGCATTGTTTGCGTTCTCGTAATACGGTCGTCTTGCCTCATCTCCTGCCTGCAGGAATGCTTGATTCAGTGGTGCGATGATTTTCAGATAAGGGTTCCCAAACATCTTGGATGTCTGGGCGCCAAAGTGTGTATCCAGGAAATTCGAGGCATCCGGGTAATCTGCACCCCATCCTAATAAAAACAGTCCTGGTAGTAGGCCTTCATCAACCGCCTGAGTGAAATCATCTGAATTAATCGGGATGAGGCGGGCAGTAATATTCAGATTTGTTTTTAGCTGTTGCTGGATCGCTTCCGCCACAATTTTTGGATGCGGCAGGTATCCTCGAACGACATCGCGATAGGATATCTGAGTTCTCAAATCCATTTGGATAACCAGCATCTGCGAGCAGGATCCTGGCCTTTTCCGGATCATAACCATACCAGGGCTCACCCACACAGCCGTTCGGGATTACACATGGGGTGAAGTAATTGGCCAGTTGATAATCCACCTGGAAATTCGCCTCGAGGATCGCCTTTCGATCAAGACCCAGCGTGATGGCTTGCCGGACAAACTGGTTGTCAAACGGCGAATAGGTGTTGTTCATCCCGGCGTATGCTGTGCTGAGCGGTGGGCGGCTGAGCCAAACCAAATCTGGATCATCCTGAATCGTTGAATAATCCAGCGGATTGGGATTATCAATCCCCTGTGCTAAACCCGTTTGAAGCTGCAAAAGGCGTAGAGAATTGTCAAGTTCCCAACGGAAAACCAGGTTCGGGATCAAAGCCTTCGATCTTCCCCAATATTCCGAATAAGCGGAAAAATTCATTTCTTCGCCCGGCATCCAGCTGGTGAACCGGTACGGTCCGGTTCCTATCGGCTGCGTAAGCAGCAGGCTGCCCTTCCCCCCGCCTCCTGTAAGGTCAAGCCATGCACCAGGGACGATCCCAAATGCTGGGAAGGCGATTTTACTCAAAAAAGCTGGGTCCGGACCGCAGAGTGTAAACCTGACCGTTAATGGATCCAATGCCTCAATCGCTTTGAAATCGCCCCCATAGGCGCAATCCTCAGCCTTTTGAGCTAGTGGTGTAAAGGGAATGTTCGACTCTAAGACCTCTGGTGCTGCTGGCTTAGTTGAGACAGCCTCAGAATACATCATGTTGGGAGTTGCAGGCGGTAATGTGGGTTCCGCCTCTGCTGGACGTGCAGCTCCAGATTTTCCAACGCCCCCCAAAGGTATGCAACCTGAAAGCATCCACCCGCCAAGGAGCGAGATGACAAGAGCAGTTTGGAGTTTCACCGGTTATAAAGAATCCTCAGCAAAATGACAGGCAGTCCAATGGTCTTTTTTAACTTCCCGGAATTCTGGCTCATCTTTGAAACAAATCTCTTTTGCCACCGGGCAGCGGGTGTTGAAATTGCAGCCAACCGGAGGATTTGCCGGACTGGGGATATCCCCCTCCAGTATGATCCGCTTGCGTCCTCTCGCCAGGTCAGGGTCGGGAACTGGAACTGCAGACATCAGCGCTTGGGTATAGGGGTGCAGCGAATGAATATGGATCTCATCCCGGTCAGCCAGCTCTACAATCTGACCAAGGTACATTACAGCCATCCGGTCGCTGATATGCCGGACCATGCTCAGGTCGTGGGCGATAAACAAATAGGTCAAACCCAACCGTTCCTGAAGCTCTTCCAGCAAATTTACTACCTGGGCCTGGATCGACACATCCAATGATGAGATCGGCTCATCACAGATCACCAAGTCCGGGTTTAGAGCTAAAGCCCGCGCAATGCAAATCCGCTGGCGCTGACCGCCAGAGAACTCATGGGGGTAGCGGTTGACAAAATCCGGATTTAAACCGACCATCTTCAAAAGGTCATCAACCCGGTCTCGTTTTTCCTTCCCCTTCCAGTAACCATGAACATCGAGCGGAGCCGAGAGGATCGATCCAACAGTCATCCTCGGATTGAGCGAGGAGTAAGGATCCTGGAAAACCATCTGCATCCTGGCCCGGATTCGGCGCAAATCGTTGCCCTGAAGTTTTGTCAAATCAATTTTATCAAATGTAATCTCACCCGCAGTCGGCTCATACAGTCGCAGCATGGTTCGCCCTACGGTTGTTTTTCCGCTCCCCGTCTCGCCTACCAATCCAAGGGTTTCTCCGCTATAGATATCAAAACTCACGTTATCCACCGCTTTGATATCCCCGACATGCCGCTGGAGAAGCGTTCCCTGATGGATAGGGAAATACTTTTTCAAGTTTCTGACGCTCACCAGGATTTTCTTTTCTTCGGCCATCATGCAGCCCTCCCGGCGATCTCTTCCCAACGCCAGCATGCCACAACATGATCCACCCCATCCGTGTCTTCCAGGGTTGGATTCTCATCCAGGCAGCGCTGCTGCCGATAAACACAGCGCACCGCGAATGGACAGCCGGCAGGCAGCGCCAACAGGTCCGGGGGCAGACCAGGGATTGAAACCAGCTTCGTGCCTGGAGGCTCATCAATCCGGGGTAAAGATCTAAGCAATCCAAGCGTATACGGATGACGGGTCTTCTTATATATATCACGCACCTGGCCGCGTTCGATGATATAACCGGCATACATCACGTTGATGTTGTCGGCCATTTCTGCCACGACTCCCAGGTCATGCGTGATCCACATCACCGCCATCCCAAGCTCTTGCTGGAGACGCATGACAAGGTCAATAATTTGGGCCTGGATCGTCACATCCAATGCAGTCGTCGGCTCATCAGCAATCAGCAGGCGCGGCTCGCACGATAGCGCCATCGCAATCATCGCCCGCTGGCGCATCCCGCCTGAAAATTGGTGCGGGTAATCATCCAGTCGATTTCGAGCACTTGGGATCCCAACCAGTGTCAGTAATTCACCGGCACGCTCTCGGGCAACTTTATCATCCATGCCTTTGTGGAGCTTCAGCGCTTCCATTATCTGAAAGCCAACTGTATAGACAGGGTTGAGCGAAGACATCGGATCCTGGAAAACCATCGCGATATCACGGCCGCGGACATGGCGCATCTCCGCGTCGGATAACTGCAGTAAATCGCGTCCGTCAAAAATCACCTGACCGCTTTCAATATTCCCGGGTGGGATCTGGATCAGGCGCATGATCGCCAGAGCATGCACGCTTTTTCCGCATCCACTCTCCCCCACAACTCCCAGGATACCTCCCGGCGGTACGGTGTAGGAAACACCATTCACCGCGTTAACCGTTCCGTCTTCCGTGTGAAAACGCACTTTTAGATTTGTGATTGCCATCAATGGTTCAGTCATGAAATACCTATTTTGAGTTCAGGTATGAAATATATTAAGTAATTTTAATCAAACTCGCATCTTCGGATCCAGCGCATCTCGCAAGCCGTCGCCCAGCAGGTTGAAACCCAGCACGCTGAGCATGATCGCCACACCCGGGAAAACCACCGCCCACCATGACCCGCTGGAAAGGTACTTATAGCTGTCGCCCAGCATTGAGCCCCATTCCGGCTCCGGTGGGATCGCGCCCAGCCCCAGGAAGCCCAACGCCGCCGCCGAGAGGATTGCCGCTGCCAGCCCCATCGTCGTCTGGATGATGATTGGTGAGAGGATATTCGGCAGGATATGCCTAAAAATGATCCGACCATGACCTTCGCCGACCGAGTGCGCAGCAAGGACATACTCTTTCTGAGCGACCGATAAAACCGCCGAGCGAGCAAGCCGGGCAAAAACCGGAATGCCTACCAAACCGATCGCAATCATACCTTTCTCCAGACCGGGACCCAAGAATGCCACAATTGCGATTGCCAGCAGATAGCTTGGAAAAGCCAGGATTATGTCCATGGCGCGCATCACTACATTTGAGAAGAAATTTCCGCTCAAAGGAACTGCCAGAATGAAACCAACGATCGCGCCGAGCACGCCACAGACCAGCGCAACGTAAGGTCCTCCCAAAAAACCAATCCCACCACCAATTAGAGCGCCTGCAACACCGAAGAGTATTCTGCGTGCTCGCTTCTTGGGCAGCTTTTTCTTTAGAAAGACCGAAACCATCCCCAGCAAACCAAAGAGCGCTGCAATAATCCATTGGTCCGCAATCCAGGCGATCAAGGCTCCAAGCGACAAACCTACCAGCGCTTGAAGAAAAACCTCTTCCAATGTCGTGATCTCCATACTTTCATAGAAACCTGCTAACAATCCAAGCAACACGCCGGTCAACATTGAAATCGACACCGCAACAAGTCCCACTCGCAGAGAATTCCATCCACCATGAACGACTCGTGTGAAGATATCCCGACCAAGCTTATCCGTACCAAACGGATGGATGGATGGGATTTCTTCGGTTGGAACCAGATTTGGAGGTTTCAGCTTCAGGGCGTAATCAAGATCCGTCTTGGGATTATACGGCCAAAAGAAATGGGCAAGGGTGGTTGTGAGTACAAACACTGCGACGATAAACATCCCCAATCGCGCTGTTTTGCTCGAAATCAACCTGCGCCAGGCGTCCACCCATAAAGATCGATGTTCGCGGACCGCAAAATCAACTATTTCAATGTCCAGGGGGATGATATCAGCCATGCCATTGCCTCAATCGTAATGGATGCGCGGGTCCAGCAGCGCGTATGAAATATCAACAAGTAAATTAACGAAAACAAAAATAATTGCGATCAACAGCGTCCCACCCTGTACGATCGGGTAATCGCGGCCAAGAATTGCGTCATAGACCCATTTGCCGATCCCAGGCCAGGCAAAGATCGTCTCGGTAAGCACTGCACCGGCCATCAGGGTGCCAGCCTGGATGCCGATGATCGTTATCACCGGTAAAAAAGCATTCTTCAGCGCGTGCCGAAAAAGGACAACCCGCTCATCCATGCCCTTGGCTGTTGCAGTCCGAATATAATCTTCCTGCAGCACATCCAGCATGCTCGATCGAGTCATTCGAGCAATGATTGCCATCGGGATCGTTGCAAGGGCAATCGCAGGCATGATGATATGTTTGAAGGCGTCGATAAAACCTTCTATGTTCCCTGTCAGCAGGCTGTCAACCAGGTATAAATTCGTAATCGGAGTAATCTCGATCCCCGCGCTTAATCTTCCGGCAGAAGGCAGCCACCCCAAAATTACCGAAAACAACATAATCTCCATCAGCCCCAACCAGAAGATTGGCATTGAGACGCCGATCAGCGAGCCTACCATGCTCACTCCATCTAATGCAGAGTTGCGTCTTGCAGCCGAGGCAATCCCCACTGGGATACCGATGATGATGGCGATGGACATAGCCAGCAGCGCCAACTCTACCGTCGCCGGGAAGCGCAGACCCAGTGTTTCTGCTACTGGGATTCGTCTGTGGATTGAATCGCCCAGATCTAAGCGCAGCAATCGACCAAGGTAACGGAAGTATTGGGTGTCAAAGAATTTAGAGATATCACCTTCAGCCAGCGCATCGCGATCGAGAAAAGCCGGTCGATTTAAGCCAAGCTGCTCGCGGATACGTTCGACGTTCTCTTTTGCCGCATGCTCGCCTAACATTGCAACCGCCGGATCGCCCGGGATCAGGCGCTGGAACATGAATATTACAAAAGTTACACCAATAAGCGTTGGGATTACAGAAAGTAGCCGCCGGAAAATATAACGGGCCACAGGCGCCTCCCTTAGAGAATATCTATGGGGGATGGAGAACCCATCCCCCATAGAGTTGATTTACTTCTATCTAACCGCTTACGCTGGCTAGATAATCTGCAGTCATCTGGCTAGATAATCTGCAATCTTACTTAATGAACTCGATGTTCTTGTAGTTGTCTGCATCTACTGCCTGAGGCTGGTAGCCTTTTACCATCGCGCTCAAGATGATCGGAGTTGCCTGGTGAACCAACCAAACACGAGCGATTTCATCATGCAGCATCTGGTCAGCTTCTTTATACATGGGTTCGCGATCCGCCTGCAGTGGTGTAGTCAAGGCTTTTAGAAGCAAATCAGCCAATGCCGGATTCTGATACCAGCCTTCACGTGCGATCGGTTCAGCTGCGCCGCCGAAGAAGTATCCTGTGAAGTTGTCCGGGTCGCCATTGTCGCCGCCCCAACCCAACATATACATTCCAGCCAAACGACCTTCTCGGCGAGCGCCAAGATAGGTTGCCCAGTCGCCTTCGAGGTACAGCTCGACGTTGATCCCAGCGTTTGCCAGGTCAGCGGCAATTGCTTCGCCGACTTCCTTCGGGCTCGAGATGTAGAAACGGGTTGCCGGGATGTAGTAGAACCGCAAAGGCATCTTATCTCCAGCCTTGAACACAACGTTTCCATCCGCATCGGTGATATCTTCAGCAATCGTCTGCTCGCTGATACCATCCGGGAAGCCCGCTTCAGCTAACAGTTGCTTAGAGAGCTCAGGATCATAAGCAAAATCTTCAATTGCATCGTTAAAGCCCCACATCGAGGACGGGATCAGAGTCTTTGCAGCCTGTCCAGAAACACCCCAGAAGTTTTCAACCAGGGCTTCCTTGTTGATCGCGTGGGCAATTGCTTCGCGGATTTTCGGATCCTGTAATTCTTTGACGCGATAATTGAAGGCCAGATAGACCGTGTTCAGAGGCGGCTTAAAAAGCACCTGCAGGTCAGAATCATTCTGGGCAGCCCCAAGATCTTCTGAGGTTACCTGCTCCAGTCCATGAATTTCACCCGACTTCAAAGCCAGAAAGCGAGCAGAGTCGTCCGGGATCACACGCCAGATGATCTCATCCAGCTTGGGCCGGCCGCCCCAATACTCTTCATTAGCTACGACAGTGATATGGTCGCCTTCCACCCATTCGACGAACTTGAACGGGCCGGTTCCAACAGCACCGACGCTGGGTGTGCCGTAGTCTTCACCATTCGCCTCGATCGCAGCAGGGCTGGAAATTGCGAAGAAATCCATTGCTAGATTCGCAAGGAAAGGCGCCATCGATGCGCTCAGTGTAAATTTGACCGTGGAGTCATCAACTTTTTCGAGCGATGTGATCATACTGGCATCATCAAAACCACCCCACATGGCCTCATAATACTCGAAAACCTGGCTCTCGAAGTGATAGGGGTTGGTCGTGAAACGCCAGCGCTCGAAGTTGAAGATCACTGCATCGGCGTTAAAATCAGTGCCGTCATGGAATTTGACACCCTGGCGCAGCTTACAGGTCCATTCTGTTGCATCTTCATTCGCCGCGCATTCTTCAGCGAGCGCCGGAATTGGTTCAGTGGTTCCATCAGCAAAGGTGTAGAGACCCTCAACGATCTGCCCGGCGACGCGAGTAGAATCGCCGTCGGTCACAATCGCAAGGTCTAAACCAACAGAGTCAGGCCCGCGTCCGAAAATGAAAGTGGATTTTTCCATTACGGGTTCTTCGGTCATCACCGGCGCTTCAGTCATCACAGGCGCTTCGGTCATTACCGGGGCTTCAGTCGCTGCCGGCGCAGGCGGTTCAGTCGCAGCCGGAGCCGGAGCTTCGGTCATGACAGGGGCTGGCGTGGCTGCAGGCGCGCATGCGCCAAGGACCATGCTGAACAGCAGCACAAATGCCCCAACAGTGTATAGCTTCTTTCCAATCATCTTTCTCCTCCTCAGAATAAATCGTTTGCTCATCCTTAATTCACCACAAATTACTGGTCCAAAAACGGATCGTTCCTCTTCCGTGCTGAACAACCACCTCCTCTCGATTAATTGGTTAATCGTAACATATTTTCTAGGATTCGACCAAAAATATCATTCGATTATACGTATGGGAGCAGTCCTGTCAAGATTCTAAATCGTCTATTTTTCTAAGCCACAATCAATTTACTTCCACACCGATAGTAAGAAATATCCGCTGACACTTCCGGCAGCCATAATCAGCGGTTATAATTAAGTTATTAACCATACAAAAATGGAGGTGCCTGATGTCGACGAAAACTTGGGAAGTGTTGAAAACCTGTCACTGCCAACATATCGACCAGCAAGTTTCCCTTGAAGCTCAGGTCGTTCACCCGGCAGATTTTTTACCCGATCCAGCGCCGCGCGTCCTGGCTCACCGCTGCTCGCAGGGCATGGATTGCAACCAGGACGATCGGGCGAGCTGCCAGTGGGCTGGTACGAACCCGGCAATTGATCCTTTCAGTGAATTGCTCTAATCCCCTCGGTCCATTCACCAACGCCTATCCAGGCGGGCACAGCCAGTGGGCGGCCGTTTTCCAGCCGCCCACCTTTATTTCATCCGGCCGTAATTAATTCATCCAGCTATTGAAGCACACCCAATCCGTGCCCTACTTTTCGGAATATCTCCAGCCCCCGTTCCAGGTCTTCTTTTTCATGGGAAGCTGAGATCATCACCCGAATGCGCGCCTTGCCTTTCGGCACGGTAGGAAAGCCAAGAGCCATACCAAAGACTCCGTTCTCGAACAGCTCCCGACTGAACTGCTGGGCTAACGATGCCTCGCCTAACATCACAGGCGTGATCGGAGTGACACTTTTACCGGTATCAAAACCCATCAATTTCATCTCGGCTTTGAAAACGCGAGTGTTTTCCCATAATTTATCCACCAGCGCGGTTGATTCCTCGAGGATATCCAGGGCTGCGATGCAGGCTGCTGTATCCGGGACGGTCATCGCGGATGAGAACAAGAAGGGACGGCCGCGCTGGCGCAGCCACTCGACGACCAGCGGATTGCCAGCCACAACTCCACCGACGACTCCAAAAGCCTTCGAGAGTGTGCCGACTTCGACATCTACCTTGCCGTGCAATCCATAATGATCCACGATACCGCGACCGCCTTTTCCCAACACCCCCTCACCGTGGGCGTCATCCACCATCAGAACTGCATCGAATTGCTTAACAACATCATAGATCTGATCGAGCGGAGCGACATCCCCGTCCATGCTGAATACCCCATCGGTAATCACCAGAGCGCGGTGGAATTTGCTGCGCTGTTCTTCGAGGAGGCGCTTGAGGTCCAATGGATCGCAGTGGGCATAGCGGATGATCTGCGCCCCTGAAAGCCGGCTGCCATCAATAATGCTGGCGTGGTTCAGCTCATCTGAAAAGATCGCATCTTCTTTTCCGACCAAAGCCGGGATGGTTGCCAGGTTCGCGGTAAAACCGGATTGGAGCGAGATGGTAGATTCGACCCCTTTAAACGCAGCCATCCGTCTTTCCAGCTCCAGGTGCAGCTCCATCGTCCCCGCAATCGTTCGAACCGCAGCAGGACCAAGACCAAAGCGTTCCATTGCAGCCCGGGCAGCTTCCAGCATGCGCGGATGGTTTGCCAGACCAAGATAGTTGTTTGAGCAAAAATTCAGGACCCTTTTTCCATCCACCGTCAGCCAGGCGCCTTGCGGCGATCCCAGCGTGCGGATCCGGTTGTAGAGTCCGGCATCATGCAGATTATTCAACTCGCGTTCAATCCATTGCAGGTTTGCAGACATAGGTCCTTTCCTTCAATTTCAGCTCATCAATCATTATTTTATCTTAGGTCTTTTTCGTATCCCAAACAGCCGATCCATCACTCCAGGGTTTTCCGGGAGCTCTACATCAGACATTGTTTCTAGCATTAAATTCCCAGATTTTCTATCTGCCCACCATTTGAGCCGTCCCTGACGAGCTCTTTCCAGGCGAGTAGTGAGGGAGATTTCATCCTCAGCATCGATATCGCCCCGAATTAACTGCAGCCCGGCAGCCAGGCTGTCTATCAGCCTCAGCATATTTTCGCGATTCAAGATCGCAGCTTTAGCAAGCGGAGGCGCTTCGCTTGATTCGAGAACCGGCTCGCTTGCTTCTGCAAAGGCGCGTCCTGCCAGCTTTTGCGCCTCACGCCAACCGGGTTGATCGATCGTTGCGTTGAGCATAGCTGCAGCCAAAAGCTGCGGTAGGAGATGGGTGGCTGACATTAATCCATCAATCTCAACCGGGTCTGCAAAAAGCGGATCCGCCCCTACCAGGCGTGTCAGGTCGGCTGCAAGCTTGATCGCCCCGGAATCGGTCTGCGGAGGGGACACGATCCCAATCAAGCCTTTCTTGAATAAATCTGAACGAGCCCCTTCGATCCCAAAATCCGTTCCATGCAGGTAGTCCGGGTTGATTACAGGTGTCAATCCGACATAAAATCGCCCTGCAGGGAGCAGCTCTTTTGCCCAGGCAGCCGCTGCCTCTTTTGCCATCCCAGTGTCCATGACCACCGCGCCTTCTTTAAGTACCGGGCCGATGATCTCCAGCGTTTGGCGAATCTGGTCTAACGGGAGGCAGACAAGCGTAAGATCAGCATCCCTTACTGCTTTAGGCAGGTTTTTTTCAATTCGGTCCACTGCCCCTAATTTCTCTGCCTGGCGAGCGGTTTTGACGTCCTGGTCGTGTCCTGTACGCAGGACCAAATCTTTCTTTTCGCCGAGCGCAAGCCCGAATGATGCTCCAATTTGCCCTAACCCAACAATAACGATGTTTACCGGCATATCCTCTCCTCAACTTTCGTCGTCTGCCTGATGCAGGCGCAAGAGTAAGCTGTATTCTAAGGGATCAGCTCCTGGATCAGCTTTAAGCGGTTCTTGATGATAACGAATTAATCGAACGCACAATCTCGAAGCCCCAGCTTCACGAGCCATTTCTGCCCCCCACTCCGGGTGCCGTTTGGCAACTACAAACGCCCGTCTCATTCCTATCGGTTCCGACTGCCCCCAGCGTTGAGCCAGAGCGGGAAACAGCTTCTGTCCCACAACTACAACCACCCGTTCCCATGCCGCCATTGGTATCCGGCTTTTGCCAACATCATGTAGGAGCGCAGCAGCCAGCAAATCCGGCGATTTTTCATCAAATTCACACAGCTTATTAAATATGTGAAGGCTATGTGCTTGCTCGCTAGGGTGCTGTTTCAAAAAAAGGTTCATCAGCTCCGGTGTTAAGTGGTCTTTTGCCCGCTCCAATTGTTTCGATCGAGGAGCGGGTCTCAGGGTTTTCCAGAACTGGCGAGCGCGGTAAATCGGGCGCAACTCCTCAACCTACCAGTAAGCCAAACAAAGCTCTCAGCGGCGGGAGGATGATCCAGCTGATGATATCAAGCCCGACCATCGGGCCAACAAGGACAAGTACGATCAAAATTATCGGCCCATAGGGTCGAATCTGGTCGTACTGCCTGGAGAGATTCGGCGGCAAGAGATATTCTGCAACCTTCTCTCCATCCAGGGGTGCGAGCGGGATCAGGTTGAACAGCATCAAAAGCAGATTGATCGTGACAAACTCATAGAGAATTTTCTCAAGACTCGGAAAAAATGTCTCACTCGGTAAAAAAGCTCCGGCGGGTGACACCAGACCCAGCCGGAAAGGGATCGCTGCGAGGACAGCCATTCCTAGGTTCGAGAGGGGACCAGCCAGTGAAACCCACATTAGAGCTGCTGAGGAGCGTCGGCCCAAGATGTATGGATTTACAGGCACAGGCTTTGCCCATCCAAACCCAACGAAAAGGAGCATAAGCGAGCCCATCGGATCGAGGTGGGCAAGCGGATTCAGTGTCAGCCTTCCGTTCTGCTGCGGTGTGGTATCCCCATAGCGTGTCGCAACCCAGGCATGCGCAAATTCATGGATCGTGAATGCGACAATCAGCACGATCATTCTTGAGATCAGTGTTGCTGGATCCAAGCCTAACATAGATTTCCTCCGCGGCTCATTATACCATCCGGTCTCAGGCGAATTGCCAGTGCAGGTGCGTGTTATAATGCCGTTTATGTTGCCGGAATTACATCTGGAGGATCAGGTTCGGCTGCGAAAACCGCACCCCTGCGGCAGTTATGAATGGAAAATCGTTCGGTTGGGGGCAGATATCGGTTTAGAGTGTCTGCGCTGCGGCCGGCGCGTCCTCCTCACCCGGCGGACCCTCGCCCGGAGGCTAAAAACAATTCAACCCAAAGAGGAAATTGGATGAGAAAAACCTCTTATCGATTCCGAAGCGACCATGATCATGGTTTCTCAATTTCTGACCTGCGAATTATTTTAAAGAAGTCAAGCGTTCTCAAGCATGCAATCTCAGCTGCATTGATCATTGTCGTTCTAACGAGCGGATGCAATATGCCAGGTTTTCAAGGCAGTGCTTCAGCAACTGCCAATGTGACACAGGCGTATGAGACGATCCAGGCGCGCCTGACGGATGCAGCAACATTGACTCCCCCAGCTTCGCCGACTGTTAAACCATCGGACACACCAGCCTCAGCCAGTACTCCGACAGCTGGTCCTCCAACATCCACAAAAATGCCGGTATCGACCACCTCTCCAACCACTGCGACCCGGCTTTGCGACCAGGCAGAAGCAGGCTCCCCTATCGATGTGACCATACCGGATGATACCAGCATGTCTCCAGGTCAGTCATTTACCAAGGTCTGGCGTTTGCGCAATGCTGGAACTTGTTCGTGGTCGAAGAATTATTCCATCGCGGTCTTCTCCGGCGAGCCAATGAGCGCTCCAAACAGCGTCCCTGTGCCCAAGCAGATTGACCCCGGTCAAACCGTAGATATTTCAGTCGATCTGATCGCTCCATCATCAGCCGGAAGCTACCAGGGTAACTGGAAGCTGCGGAATGCCGCAGGTACATGGTTTGGGATCGGTCCTGGCGGCAGCTCGCCGTTCTGGGTTCGGATCATTGTCTCGGGCAGTACGGGCACACCCGGCACGGCGACACCCGTGACCAATACCCCTGACGCAGCAACCCAGGTGAACGATCCTGCAGTGCTCGTGAGCGGCACTAACGTGATGGTCGCGAATGACAAACTCAACCTTGATACAAATTTGACGAACAACGGTGGAGAAGATATCACCCTGATCCCGAATGCCCAGGGTCGGCTGCTTCTATCCACGTTGGGCAGCGCCGGTATGGTCAGTTTTGGAAACAGTGCGCCATCCTACGCCCAATGCCTTTCAGCAAATCCTGGTCCTGTGTCAGTAGCTATGCGAAACGTCCCGCAGGGACAGTACATCTGTCATCGCACAGATCAGGGGTTGTACGGTTGGAGCCGCGTCCTCAGCTATAATGACACGACCGGCACTTTAAATATTCAGATGAACACCTGGTCGAATCCCTGACCGTCGTGGGTACGCTTTACCTGGTTGCCACACCGATCGGAAACCTGGAAGACATCAGCTCTCGGGCGTTGAAAATCCTTTCCCAGGTGCACCTGATCGCCGCTGAGGATACGCGCCATACTCATAAGCTTCTTGACCACTTTCAGATCCACACGCCGCTGATCAGCTACTTTGAGCACAATAAAATCTCCCGTCTGGATCAGGTTTTGGGCGCCCTATCGTTGGGCGATGTTGCATTGGTTTCAGATGCCGGGACACCGGCGCTTAATGATCCAGGATATGAGCTCGTCCGAGCCACACTCAAAGAAGGTTTCACTGTCAGCCCGATCCCTGGCCCCAGCGCCCCGATTGCTGCGTTGGTTGCTTCTGGACTTCCAACGGATTCTTTCTTGTTTCTTGGTTATCTGCCCCGCAAATCCAGCGAACGCAAAACCCTACTCAAAGAAGTCTGTGCTCTGCCTTACACCCTGATCTTTCTGGAATCCCCACACCGGATCAAGCTTTCATTAGCAGATCTTCTCCTGATTCTGGGCGATCGTCCGGCAGCTGTAGCCAGAGAGCTGACAAAATTGTTTGAAGAGATCTTCCGGGGAAGCCTCTCGGAGGCCATTTCTCAATTCGAGAATGAACCTGCGCGCGGTGAGATCACGCTGGTCGTGGCCGGAAATCGAAGGAAGATTGAATGGTCAGCTGAAGAAGTGCAGTTTGCGCTGGATGCGTCTCTGGCAGAAGGCCGCTCTCCGTCTCAAGCAGCAGCTCAAATCGCAGGCCAATCCGGCTGGCCTCGCCGCGAAATCTACAAGTTAATCGCTGAAAAGCCTACAAGGATTGACGATGTTTCTTGATGATTTGAACAGCATTGAACGACTCGATCCGCAGAATATGCTCGCCCAGATGAATTCCTTGCCTGATCAGCTTCTTGAGGCATGGGAGACAAGCGGTTCGTGTGAACTGCCGGCCTGGTCCGGCATCCAGCAAGTGCTGATCGCAGGGATGGGCGGATCAGCTGTCGGGGCCGATCTACTATCTTCTTATGTTGCCCCGATCTGCACCATTCCGATTTCCATCCTTCGAGATTATCCCTTACCTGCCTGGGCAAATGGTCCGCAGACGCTGGTTATTGGTTCGTCCCATTCAGGCAACACGGAGGAGACCCTCCAGGCTTTCCGGGAAGCGCTCGAACGCGGCTGTCGATGCCTGGCGATAACCACCGGAGGGTTGCTGGAACAGATTGCCAGCACAGCGCAGGTGCCTGTATGGAAATTTCAACATTCAGGCCAGCCTCGCAGCGCCGTTGGATTCTCCTTCGGGCTGCTGCTTGCCGCTTTTACCCGCCTCCACTTGATTCCCGATCCTAAATCTGAGCTTTTTGCTGCCGTTGAAGCGATGAAGCAGCAGCAGCACGAGCTGATACCTTCTGTACCAGCGGCGTTGAACCCGGCAAAACGCGTGGCCGGCCAGCTGATGGGACGATATGTGGTAGTGTTCGGCTCCGGTGTTCTCGCACCGGTCGCCCGACGCTGGAAAACTCAAATCAATGAGCTGGCAAAAGCCTGGGCTCAGTTTGAAATCCTCCCGGAAGCCGACCATAACACCCTGGAGGGCCTTCTTCAGCCGGAAGGAGCGCTATCCAATTTAATAGCCCTTTTCTTAAAGGGTAAATCCGATCATCCGCGCAACCTTCTGCGAAGTGATCTCACAAGGAAAGCCTTTATGTTGGAAGGGCTGAATACCGATTTTTTTGACGCGAAGGGCGATTCTGCCCTTGAAAACCAATGGACATGCCTTCTTTTTGGGGATTACGTGGCCTATTATCTGGGCATCGCCTATGGCATTGATCCTACCCCGGTTGCAGTGCTGCAATCCTTCAAAACAGAGCTGAAATCGATGGGATAGCCCACCAGATGATTGCCCCCATCCCGATCCCCAGCAGCGCGCCGGCAGCTACATCTGAGACATAATGTAATCCCATCGCGACTCGAGCCACCATCACCATGGGCGCCCATATCATTAACATCCAACCCAGCCAGGCAGGACCTAACAATATGCCTAATACAGCGATCATCGCTGCTCTTGCCGCGTGTCCAGATGGGAATGAATGGGGATCCGTCCGTCGGTAAATTTGCCCCCATTGCCCTTCGGGACGTCTCCGACGAACAGAGAATTTGATCGCGAACACAGCCAGGGCAGTGCTCAGCACGCCCAGAAGCATCCACGCTGAAATAATTTTCCACTCGCTGGTGCCGAATAGCCAGAGCAGACCTAACCCCAGCCCGATAAGCCACGAATCGCCCGAATGCGCCAGAACGATCGCCAGGCTTCGGAGAAAGCCGGGATTTTCTGCGATCCAAAACTTCCGCGAGAGGCGTAAATCGTATCCGAGCAGCTTCTCCTGAGTGGATTCGGACTGCCTGGTTTGATTCAAATCCGTTTGCTCAGATCAGCGCGCATGATTTCCAGCTGGTGTGGTTTATCAACATCCATGGCGATTTCAGCATATGGACAAACCAGGGCGCGCCCTGTCAGATTCAACCGCCTGGCTACTCTTCGTACCGCATTTTCGAGATTGATCTGGCGCAGAAGCAACAGCAGCAAATTATCGTATCCCAACAGCGCTGCCTGTTTCAGAGCGTTCTTTCGGCTGGCGATAATTTTTTCCCAGAGCTCATCACTGCCTTTGACCAGCG
Organism: uncultured Chloroflexia bacterium; assembly: GCA_963788305.1. Taxonomy (GTDB): domain Bacteria; phylum Chloroflexota; class Anaerolineae; order Anaerolineales; family UBA4823; genus UTCFX2. The sequence goes on along the minus strand of CAWBGK010000012.1, from coordinate 84,046 downwards.
CAGCACGGATCACATTCAAATCTCCACCACAAACATCCATATCTTTTAGATGAATATACGAACGGTTGGAGCCTGGGAAACGTTTCTCCATGACCTCCTTTGTGACGACATTGTAATAAATATCATCGTCAGTTTCCTGGGCGGTTCTCACAACCCAATCAACCTGCTCCGGCAGAACCGCCGGGATATCGGACGACACAACCGCCACGTGCCGGATTTCCGGGTTCCCCGCCTGGATATTTAATACACCCGCCCGGATATTGTCGATCATTCCTCCTTGATCCGGCAGGATATGCTGCAGTTTGGTGCTTCTGAGCCCATCAACCGGTTGGATGCCGACGATCACAATCCGGTTGATTGTCTCTGCCCCTTCGAGCGCGTCTAAGACCCACTGGATCATCGGCTTTCCACAGATATCTAACATCGCTTTTGGAATGCCGTTGGTGAATGGATAAAGCGGGTCCCCAACTTCGGGCAGACCGCCTGCAGTGATGAGTGCGTCCATCTCTCGCTCCTAGCTGTTTAATTGTTGAAGCTGCGGCACAAAACCAAGTTGGTCCAGCATTGCGCTAAGTTCCTGGCGGGTCAGCGCTCGACCTTTTGCTGCGACAGCGACCAGGGCAGCTTCCATCATATTCGTCCCAAATGAACGTCCATCTAATACCGGCGTACTGGTAACCAGGTAGCGGACTCCCAGCTCACGAAACAGCTTAACATCCGCTTCGGTGGTGGTATTCGTCGCAATCACCTTCCCATCCATTTGATCCGGCATGTGACGTTTCACATAGAGGCAGTCGCCGGCTATTATCGTCGCCCATTGGTAATATTTCTCCCATTTTGGAATGCGCGTCTCTTGCTTCTCCCCTGTCGGATAGACCCATTTAAAGGGAAGCCTGCCCACCACCGGGAGCAGAATCGCCGCCAGCAGTTTCAAACTCTTCTCTGAGTGAACTGCGAACGGGAGGCTTAAACCAAACATCAAGTCCCCAAAGACGGTTTCGTAACCTTCATCAATAAAAGATTTAGACATCCCCCAGCGATCTGCACCGCTTACGATGAAGGCTTTTTTCCCTTGTTGATGTACGTAGTCTCCAATTTGATTTTCAATAAAGGGAGCTAATTTGTTCTCCAATGTGTTCTTTAATCCTGCCCCATCCACTACTGGAGTAAGGTGCACATGGCGAATCAGCGGCTCAACAGAATAAAGCCTGTACCACTTCTCGTCCACCTGCAACCCTAAATCTGCTCCACCGACGCCGAAGGCGTCCACTCTGCCATCAAGATCTTTGTACATTTGGGCAGCTTTTTCCATATCCCCATCTGTCCCAATCCTCTCAATGGATACCTTTTCCCCTAACAGCTCCACCTCGACGGCTTTATTCCGCTTTGACGAGCCGATGCTAATACTGACCGCACGTTTCATATTTACTCCTGTTTTTTTGAAATGACTTCTTTCAATAATGGGTAATGAGAAAACCGAGTAAGAGTATACTCTTTTCCCTGATTTTTCGAAACCCCCGAGCCATGGGAGCGCGAGGGTAGTATCCAGTTTAAAAAACCTGCTCATCACTATCCACAAGATTAAAAAATGTTCCCCAAAAAGGCATATTCTGGCTTGCGCGTTCATCAGCAAGCTATCGTTGATTTTCTATGCTAACTGCGAAATGTTATAATCGCCTAAAGTTAAGGAGGCTCACAATGGATCTTCCATCGGTTGCATATTTCTCTGGAAAAATAGTCCCCTATTCCGAAGCGAAAGTGGGCGTTCTAACTCATGCGCTGAATTACGGTACTGCGGTATTTGGGGGGCTGCGTGCTTATTGGAACAGCGAGAGAGAACAGCTTTTCCTTTTTCGCCCATTCGACCATTACCGTCGGTTCTTAAACTCAGCGAAATTGATGCTGATGGAGTTCGACCACTCTCCAGAAAGCCTGACCCAAATCACATTGGAGCTTCTCCTAGCTGAAGGCTACCGATGCAATGTTTATGTCCGCCCCCTTGCTTATAAATCCAATGAAGTGATTGGCGTCCGCCTTCATAACCTGGAGCACGATCTTTCCATTGTCTCGATCCCCTTCGAGCGGTATATCACCAACGATACGAGCGCCCATGTGACCATTTCCTCCTGGCGGCGGATCGATGATAATATGGTCCCTGCACGCGGTAAGATCAGCGGGGCTTACGCGAATTCCGCGTTCATCAAGACTGACGCGGTCCGAGCCGGTTTTGACGAAGCCCTGGTGCTGACCCAGGAAGGTCACATTTCAGAGGGCAGCGCGATGAATGTTTTCATGGTGAGAAATGGACAGGTAGTCACACCACCGATTACCGAAAACATCCTGGAGGGCATCACGCGCCGAACTGCGATCGAGCTGCTTCAAAAGGAGCTCGGTCATGAGATCATCGAACGTCCTATCGATCGAACGGAAGTTTATCTTTGCGATGAATTATTTATGACTGGCACAGCTGCCCAGGTCACTGCGGTGACGATGGTTGACTATCGTCCAGTTGGCAATGGAGTGATGGGTCCAATTACGACCCGGCTTCGGGAAGCATTCAGCGACGCCGTCTATGGACGCCTGCCTGCTTATAACAAATGGCTGGTCGCTGTCTACCCGGAAGCGTCAGGTGCTTCACAATAGCTAATCCAGCTCGACAATCTCGCCAAAGACCTCGCCCTCTTTTGGGATGGTTAAGAATCCAAGGCTGGGGGCGATTTGTTTCCGGGCCGGGAAATGAGGGGAGCCAGGGTTGAAGTACAGCTTTCCATCAATCCGCAAATTTAGCGGCAGGTGTCCGTGTCCGAAGACGATCACATCGACCTCCTGGAACTGTTTTGTCAGGCGCGGCAGCAGGCGCTCATGATAGTAGCCATGCAGCATGAAAGCCGGCCGATCAAGCAGGTAGGTCAGCCAGCCGCCATGTCCATGGGTCAAGCCAATAATCACCCCTCCAAACTCCAGCTTCTTTGCCTCCGGAAGGTTGCGCAGCCAAAGCCAATCCCTGTTCCCGCGCACTGCAAAAACGGGGGCGATTTGCTGAAACGCAGCCAGCACATATGGCGCAGAGACGTCACCCGCATGCAGGATGGCTTTCACCTGCCGCTCTTTAAGAGTCGGCAGGATGCGCGCATCGAGCATCCTGCGCCGGTCAGGTATATGAGTGTCAGCTATTACTCCTAGCGTCAAGGGGAGGATTTGATCCATCCGGCTATTTTACCTCTCTCGGCTGATTCCAAGAGACAACCATGAACGGACCGGCCCATAGTACTGTGCGACCAAGGTTTATAAGATTGCACTGGAATGATTGTTCACTCAGTAGGGCTGAAAAAATAGAGTACGGTATAATCAAATGCACTTTCCGTGGCATTTTGAAAATTACACATCTGAAAAACTTGGAGGGTAGTTAGCTATGAGGACTCTGTCAAATTCGTTGTTAATGAACATCTTTCGTAGGTCGATGGGCAAACTTATTTCCCTAATATTGCTAACTTCTGCAGTTTTTTTCTTTGGCGTCAGCCCAGTGAAGGCGGCTTTGACCTCCTATGTCGATGCGTCCAACATTCTGAATGTTAGCAGCGATGCAGATGATGCCATCGCGATCACCTGCGTGGGCAATTCGATCCTGATCAACGGTTTCGATCCAGACAGCGGTCCTTTCCAATGCGATAAACTGACAGGGATATCCATCACCGGTGGACCCGGAGACAACTCAATCGACGTCAGCAGCCTTTCGTTAAGCGATATAGCGTCAGTAACACAAATCATTATTGTGGGTTTAGGCGGCGGCGATACGATCTACGGCGGGTCCAGTCCTGAGATTCTCAGCGGCGGAGAAGGAAATGATGTGCTGTTCAGCGGCTACGGCAGTGATAACCTGGATGGAGGGGAAGACAGCGACATTTACTACGTGCAGCCCGATCCCACCCAGGCTGTTCTTGTCCTGGTTGATGACAGCGGATCCTCAGGTACGGATAAGCTTCAGGTGATAGGCACTTCTTTATCAGACCAGTTTTCAACCGACGAGCTCTACATCACCCTGGGCAGCGCAGCCGTTTCCTTTGATCCAGGTATTGAAGCAAATGAATTGATAGGCAACGGCGGAGATGATCTTTTTCTGTTGGTGGATGTCCCTTATTCGACTTCTGTGTACGGCGGTTCGGATGCTGACGACATCCAGGTTGATAGCATCGCTGCGGCAGTATTTCTGGACGGAGAAGATGGAGATGACAGCTACCAGATTGATTTTGGTTCGCTCCTTGCGACTGTATCTATCCTTGACAGTGGAAAAACCGGAGTCGATAGCCTGGTTGCGAATGGGACGAAAGGTGACGACAGCATGGAGCTGGCTCACTACTCCCTCAAAAGCGGTTCCGAAACAATCCAGTTCGTAGATCCGGATACATTAGAAGCTGCCACCATCCTGGCTGGCGACGGTATGGACCTCTTCCTGCTGCTCTGCGACCGCTTCACCGTCGACTTCTTCGGCGGTCCGGGCGGCGACACGATGACTGTGAACCACTTCGAACAGCCGACCGTGCTCGACGGCGGTGAGGACGGCGACACCTACGAAGTAAACTTCGGCAACCTGCTTGCGACCTTATCCATCGACGATAAAGGCACTTCCGGGACCGACACCCTGACCGCCAATGGAACAGCTGGGGACGACAGCATGGAGCTGGCTCATTACTCTTTGAAAAGCGGCTCCGAAACGATCCAGTTCGTAGATCCGGATACATTAGAAGCTGCCACCATCCTGGCAGGCGACGGGAAAGACCTCTTCCTGCTGCTCTGCGACCGCTTCACCGTCGACTTCTTCGGCGGTCCGGGCAGCGACACGATGACCGTGAACCACTTCGAACAGCCGACCATGCTCGATGGCGGTGAGGACGGCGACACCTACGAAGTAAATTTCGGCAATCTGTTGGCGACCCTATCTATCGACGATAAAGGCACTTCCGGCACCGACACCTTGACCGCCAATGGGACGACCGGGGACGACAGCATGGAGCTTGCTCATTACTCTTTGAAAAGCGGCTCCGAAACGATCCAGTTCGTAGATCCGGATACATTAGAAGCTGCCACCATCCTGGCAGGCGACGGGAAAGACCTCTTCCTGCTGCTCTGCGACCGCTTCACCGTCGACTTCTTCGGCGGTCCGGGCGGCGACACGATGACTGTGAACCACTTCGAACAGCCGACCATGCTCGACGGCGGTGAGGACGGCGACACCTACGAAGTAAATTTCGGCAACCTGCTGGCGACCCTATCTATCGACGATAAAGGCACTTCCGGCACCGACACCTTGACCGCCAATGGGACGACCGGGGACGACAGCATGGAGCTGGCTCACTACTCCCTGAAAAGCGGCTCCGAAACGATCCAGTTCGTAGATCCGGATACATTAGAAGCTGCCACCATCCTGGCAGGCGACGGGAAAGACCTCTTCCTGCTGCTCTGCGACCGCTTCACCGTCGACTTCTTCGGCGGTCCGGGCGGCGACACGATGACTGTGAACCACTTCGAACAGCCGACCATGCTCGATGGCGGTGAGGACGGCGACACCTACGAAGTAAACTTCGGCAACCTGCTGGCAACCCTATCCATCGACGACAAGGGATTGGCAGGATCCGACTTAATCCTGGCTAAAGCGCCTGGAGCGTTGATTCCTTTTAGACCAGATACTTCTGTAAACTGGCTTATCACCCCATCCCAGGTTGCTTCCGCAGCTGAAGGGCTTGCCTATACAGGTGAGATCGAATACCTATCGTTCATAGGATCGCCGGATGATGAGCTGATCCAGGTCAGTCCTTCGCCGACGACCGTCATCACGATCGACGGAGGCGGACATTCAGCAGGAGACAACCTGATCGTCGATGCCGGAGGACTCCCCTATACCAGCCTGCCGGGTCAAATTAATGTATCTTCACTTCAGCCGGTAAATTATTTGGATATCGAGGAAATCGAGGTCATTAATCCTGGTTTTGGACTTTACTTGCCGATCATTTTGAAATAACCTGAAGGATTTCAACCTAAAAAAAAGCTGCGATGATCATCAATCGCAGCTTTTTCGATACGCATCCAGGGTACGGTGTTTCAGGATCAGGCTGATGCCCAGGTTTTCTGCCAGGGCGCAGTTGTCTCCCAGGTGGCGGATTTCATCGGTATATTCGATCGCCAGGACAGGTTTGCCGGATTCCAAGAGTGGTTTCATCTCTTCGCACCAACCTTCATAAAAACAGCTTTCAGAAATTGCGAAATCAAAAAAAGGTGCAAGTTCTTCTGCCTGCTCGGGGTCATTCTTCAGGCCCGCAGCAAGACCGAAGCGATGAGCTTGCTCGGCAAGCCAGGTGTTGAACCTCAGCTGATCCTCGGGTGTCAGCGGGAATCCGGTTTCATTGGCGTATCCATCCAGGTTATCAAACTCAACACCATCGAACCCTTTTTGCCGGCACATCTCAAGTCGGGAAATCAGCAGCGGTCCTAAGGTTTGAATCTGGCGGATATCCAGCCAGCGCTCGCCTTTCCAACCGGCGTAATCGCGACCGATGATCTCAGACGGGAACAGGTCCTTATCCGGTCGCCAGTCTTCCCAGGCGCCAGCGTTGATGTAGCAAATTACCTTTCGGTTCTGGGAATGGAGCTGCGCAACCTCATCTCTGGAGGTTTCATATCCATCCAGATCGAACAGGATAGCCTCGACCTGCTTGTCAATTTCTCCGCTGAACTGGATCTGCCAGGGAAATAATCCTGATGGTTTCCAGACCTCACCTGGGTCTCAGCTGACGGTACGCTTCGAGTTGTGATCGAATTAGCTTCCGGCTGGCATGCTGAGCTCAGCAGCATGAGCGGAACTGCTAGCAACAAATAACGGGACAGATGTTTTATCAAAATCTATTCTCCTTTTACATTCCACCAGTAAACCCGAGACTTAACTCCCTGCTTGACCTTCGACTCAATCTCAATTACACTGTTAATCATCCATATAAGATCATAATATTCTAACAACAAATAACCAAAAACTACAAATCAAAACCCATGCCCCTTCCAATTATTCAAACCCTGCTCGACTCCGAAGATCCCTCGATCCGCTACCTGACACTCACCCGGGTTCTCGGAATTGCCCCCAACTCTCCCAAAGCCTTTAGTGCCCAGGCTCAGATTCCTCCATCTTCCCGTGTCCAGACCCTGCTCTCTGAACGCTTGCCTGACGGGACGATCCCGCGATTTCCATATCACAAATGGCTTGGAGCGCACTGGATTCTCTCGCTGCTGGCTGATATCGGCTACCCGTCCGGCGACCTGGGCTTAATTCCACTTCGTGAGCGAGTTTTAGATTGGCTGCTCAGCCCGGCCCATACTACCTGGATCAGACAGATCGCCGGAAGGACCCGCATCTGCGCATCGATCGAGGCCAATCCGCTCTATTCACTGCTCGTCCTTGGGCTGGCTGACGAGCGCTGTGACGAGCTCGCCCGCCGCCTGGTCGAATGGCAGTGGCCAGACGGAGGTTGGAATTGCGACAAGAATCCTGCCGCCCACAATTCCTCATTTCACGAGAGCCTGATCCCGCTACGCGCATTGGCCCTGCACTCCCGGTTGACAGGAAATCGGGTTTCAGCAGATGCAGCAGGACGTGCTGCCGAGATTTTTCTCAAGCGCCGGCTCTTCAGGCGTCAGAGCGACGGGCAGGTCATAAAAACTGATTTTGTCCGCCTGCACTACCCCCACTACTGGCATTATGACTTCTTGTTTGGGTTGAAGGTCCTTGCTGAAGCCAGTCTGATCAACGACGAACGCTGCCGGAGGCCCTGGACCTGCTGGAAAGCAAACGCCTCCAAGACGGAGGTTTTCCTGCCCAGAGCAAGTACTACCAGGTATCCGAACGCAAAACCACGGGGCGTTCGCTGGTCGATTGGGGTGGGACAAGTCAGCAGCGAATGAATCCATTTGTGACGGTGGAAGCGCTATATGTGCTGAGAGAAGCCGGCCGCCTGGATATGACAGCCCTTAGCAATTGAAAGTGCCTTCCTTAAACGACGATTACAGGCCTACGGCTGTGAAGATAAATTTTATGGATCGGATCATCGACCAGATAGCGCTGAAACCCGGTCGCCCGAGGTGAGCCGAGAACGATCACGTCATGATCACCCTGCTCCGCTTCTGACAGGATTTCTTCGACAACCACCCCATGTCTAACCTTTACGGCCACATTCATGCCAAGCAATTTAAGGGAAGCGAGGTCGTATTCCAGCTGCTCCCCCTCTTGAGTGTGGTGCCCGATGAGCTCGTCTGCATTAGCCCCCAGCTCCCAACCCTGCAAGCCGGGTGAAGCACTGATCTGCGACATCACATGCAATAAGCGTAATTTTTTCGGCTGTGATCATCAGCGGCTTCAGTCCGCCGGTGATCGCAGGCATCAGCCGAGAAGATTGCCCACCTTCGCAGATCAGGAAGCGGCGCAGCGATCTTTTATATCGGCGTGTGAACAGAACCGGGGTAGTCAGCTCTTTCAGGACACGTTCGAGCGGGTGCGGGTAAAGATATCTCAAGAGCACGTTATCCGGCTGCTCCCCCAGGATGACCAAATCATAACTGCCGCCTGCAGTTTCATCGGTGATGACATCGCCGAAACCCCCAATCTTGCTTTGCAAGCTGACAGGAAAGGGTTCGATCAGCGTTTTCAATTCATCCAATAACTTCTCAATCTTATTCAGGGTTTGCCTCTTCATTGCCGATGCAAGAAGCGTCGCCTCGCCACCAGAAACCTGCAAGATCGAAGCAGCTGTCCGTGCAATAAGATCTCCGCAATTTGGGTCGTTAATAGCGACAAGCAGTCTCATACCCGCGCAAGTCTCCTGATCCATATCCGATACATCCTTTCATTTATATCAATAATAGCACCAGCGGGATTACTAGAATAAAAAACATAAATACAACGAATTGGGTCTTTCCAGAGCTAATCCAGCCGACAAATCGAAGGATTTCGTGCTGAAATCTCCCATAATCCAGTACTAATATGATCAGCGAAACAATTGTGATGCTGACCATTTGCACCAGCACGATCTCAAATGCCGCCGGGTTGTTCAAGAGCACCGCCGCGAATAATGTATCGACGAAAGTCGTCACATTCGCTCCCATGATATAAGGGATGACATTTTCACGGCGCACAAAGCCTCTTTGAGAAAGCGGGACCAGGATCGCAAGTGAAACGCTCACTGACATCGAGATCAAGGTAATCAAAGCGCCGAGGATGAACATAACCCACGGTCGGTAAACCAGCTGACCTACTTTTCCAATCTGGCTTTCGCTCAGTGACATCTGCGGGACGGCTTTATCAAACAGGTTGAAGCTGAAAATGATCAAGCCCATCCCAAGAACAAATAGCGACCATTGTGGCAGGCGAGAAAGCAAGAAATTGATAAGCGGTCCAAAGATCATGTCGAGTACTGAATTGAGGTTCGCCCCTGATTGCAGTCGGATTCCATCCAACACTCCATTTCCCAACAGCCAGATTCCAACAAGCAGCGCCGCCAGATATGTGGTGCCTGTGACAATCAACGAGAGCAGCCCCATCCCCAGGCTGCTGGCTCTACTCCGACCGCGGAATACATAAACGAAACCCACAAACAGAACGATAAAGCTCGCGCCCAACCGGCTGCCTGTGATCATGAAATATGTATTGACTTTATTAAGGATCCCGGCGTCGAAAAAAGTCAATGCCGCGGCTGCAACCGGAGAACCGCTCATCAAGATATATGCAAAGAACCACCCAAATCCCAGGCTGTTCGCGATGGTGTCGATCGAAAAATGGTTTTGGATCAAAGGAGAAAATGCTTCAGCCCCATTTTTCATCAATATGAGAGCCAGAATGAAGAGAATTATGCTGATCAGAAAAAAGACAACCTTATCCAGTCCAAGGCGCGCCCAAAATGGGCGATTGTCCTCCAGATCGACATCACTGATCGGTGGTGGTTCATGAATTAGAACGTCTTTATTGTCAGTTTTCTCTTGCATTTTCAGGAGGCCAAATTATAGCCTTTGATGTCGAAACTGTCACCCTTACCCCCAAGCCTCAATCCTCCCCACCTGTCGTGACGACATCAGTCATCCATGATTTCCTCTTCTGGTTCTCCGTTTCGAATCGCAAAACGATAAAGTGCCAGCATAGGTGTCAGGATCGCACTTGAAGTAAGTAAGGCAGCTTGCACTGAAACCAGGCTTCCAATCAAGCCGACCACCGGACCTCCAGCAATCTGCCCAATTGCATCTGCCTGGCTGCTCATCGAAATCACCGTTGCTCGGACTTTCGAATCCAATCGCTGGTTCACCCAGGCAGTATAAATCGGCCCAATCACATTCCGGGTGACATAAACCAGGATATAAGCGACCGCGGCCAGGAACAGCGTCTTCGAGAGAGCGAATGCAAATAATCCCACAATCAACAGGATCGTGATCATATTTAGAGCTTTTACAGTCTCCAGGCTTCTTGATGTATTTACCTTACGCGTCACCACTTCTGTAGCTCCGACCGCAAGCAGCAATGCAGTCCCGCGCAGCAATCCAATCCAGACCACCGGCTGGATCTGATCCGCCAGCGGCAGAGCAAATTGGTCTAATATGTGCTTGGTCCAAAGCCGGTCAAACCCTTCGCTGTAGAGCCCGTAAAGCAGCCCGATACTGAGGATCGTCACCAGCGCCGGACGCCGGCGGACCATACCGATTCCATCGAGGAAAGTTTGTTTCATATTCGACCATGAGCTGCGGTCTCCTCGTATTGCAGGCTTAAACCCCGTCTCAGGCATCTTTAATGCCAGGAATAGACCCAGGAGAGCAATCCCGACTCCGCCCAGCTGGATCGGCAGGTTGATCCGCAGGCTTCCAATCAGCATCCCGCTTGCGATACCCGCCAATGCTGTGAGGTTGCCAACCTGGTTGGCGCGCAAAAAAGCTCTTCCGGCAGAGTCTTCGCCGATCTCGTCGCTTATCCAGGCCTGGGAGGCGCCGCTGGTAAAGGTATAGCCCAGACCCCAAAGCACCTGGGCGGCCAGGATGAAACCAAATAGTGGAAACGAGCCTTCGACCATGAAACCAAGGCTGATTAGAAACATCCCGATGATCACAGAGAGCCGCCGGCTGTAAACATCCGCAACAACCCCTGTTGGGATCTCGAAAATAAATGCCGCAACTTCCAAAGTCGTTCCGACAAGCACCAGCTGGAGCGGAGTCAAACCAACGACAGTAACCTGGTAGATTGCACTCGCGGTGAAGATCATCGAGAACATGAAGGCTGTGACGCCTTCCTGGATTATATAGACGCGTAAGGCATCCATCTTCTTCATAGTTCAGGTTGCCGGGAATGCCAATCGGTCACGTTTTGAAAAGCGAATGCTGCTCGGAGCAGCAATGCCTCTCCCCAGGGGCGGGCGATCATCTGTAAACCCACCGGCAATCCATCATCAGAAAAACCACAAGGGATGCTGATAGCTGGCAGACCAGTCAGATTGAATGGAGCGGTGTAGCGGGAAAGCAGCCTGGCAAGCTCGACTGCATCAGGTCCATTTATTAACGGCGCTGTTACCGGAGTCGTCGGCATGAGCAGCAGATCATGCTGATCAAAAAAGGCCTCGAACTCTCTTCTCATCAAAGTCTGTGTTTTCCTGGCTTGAATGTAGTCCGCCAGATCCAACCTGGCGCCTGTTTCAAGCCTCTGCCTTACATCTTCTCCAAAATTCTCCGGGTGTTCGCGGAGCCGGTCAGCGTGGAACGCAGCCGCATCTGCTACGACCATTAACCCGTTAGCTAACGCAGCGGGATAAGCCCCAGGAAATGGCGTCAGCTCAACTTGTGCACCTAGTGCCTCAAAAACTCGGGCTGCTTCGTTGACTCGCTTCACAATTTGTGTTGATGTCTTCTGAAAGAATTCACCATCCGCCAGGGCGATTCTCCAGCCTTTCACACCATCATCTATTGACTCACTGAAATTCTCCTGAGACACGTGAATTGAATACGGATCCAGCGGATCATAACCGGCGATGACCTGGAGCAAGACCGCCAGATCGCGAGCGCAGCGAGCCAATGGACCGGCATGGTCCAGGTTCCAGCTTAACGGCACCACCCCGCGTCTGCTTACACGCCCAAAGGTTGGCTTGAGACCGGAAACACCGCAAAGCGCAGCAGGCACACGGATAGAGCCGCCTGTGTCGGTCCCCAACGCCGCAGGACAAAACCTTGCTGCAAGCGCCGCCGCCGAGCCGCCGGATGATCCCCCGGCTACACGCTCTTTTCCCCACGGATTCCGCACCGGTCCAAAATGCGGGTTCACACTGGTCAACCCCAGAGCAATTTCATGCAAGTTGGTCTTTCCGATCAGCACCGCTCCCGCATCGCTCAGCCTGCGGACGACCTCGGCATCCTCCTTCGGATAATAATCGGAGAAGAACCTGGAACCTGCAGAGGTCAGAATCCCCCTGGTCTCAAATAAGTCCTTCAGCACAATTGGCGTCCCATGAATGGGGCTGATCGGTCCCCCTTTGATGGTCGAGCCTCGCAGGATATCTGCCTCAGCCTGACGGGCTTGTTCCATAGCCAGATCGGAGGTGACCGTGATGAAGCAGTTGAGCTCGCCATCCAAACCTTCAATTCGCCTGAGGCAGGCTTCAGTCAGCTCAACCGGTGAAATCTGCTTCTTACGGATAAGCGCAGCTGCGTCCACCAGGGTCAGGGATGTGATGTCGATTCTATCCATCATTGATTTCCGTTCAGCAATGCATTAAGCTCTCCAATTGCCTGTCCGGGATTAAGGAAATGGATCGCATGGATCCCGACCCCGTGAGCACCCAGCACGTTGGTGATGGAATTGTCGATGAAAACTGCTTGCTGAGGTTCAGCTCCCAGGCGCTCAAGTGCAAGCTGGTAGATCTGCGGGTCGGGCTTCATCAACCGAACTTCAGCTGAGATTACAAGATCGTCAAACGCATCTGCAATCTGCCATTTTCTGGTCACTATGTTGCGAAGGTCCGACAATGCATTGCTGAGAAGTCCGGTCTTATAGCGACTGCGAAGCAAACGGATATACTCCACAAGCGAGGTGTCGACGATATCTCCACCAAAAAACTGGCGGCGGATATTTTCCAGAGCGTCCATACTCAAGTCAAGTTGTTGGAGCACGTTCAGCCATTGGGCATGGCTGTCGATCTCGCCAAGCTGACCTCGATAATCAGCCTCATTCCCAAAAACAAGAGCTTCTAGCTCAAGCCGGGTCATCCCAAGCCTGTCAGCCAGCGCCTGGCGTGGAGCATAATCTTCCGTGCGGACGAGCACACCCCCTAAATCCCAAATTATCGTCGTAATTGGCGCCATCTCAATCCTCCATTGTTTGGACGCTTAACTCTACCCCAGGGCGGAGCTCTTTTTCATAAACACTCCACTGCCTTCTCGGATCGGAGCGCATCCCTGCCTTCTCATACAATCGGGTGGCGCCTGTCAGATTTTGAGCGTCCACGCCCAATCCCACCCTGGCTTTGCCACGTTCCTGGAAGGCATGGAACGAATGAAGCAGCAGCGCCAGACCCAGTCCCCTCCGCCGCCATGGACGCCGGACGCTCAGCGAGCCAACCCAGCCCATATCCGAATCTTCCTCGATTCTTTTGTGACACAGCGACATGCCGGCGATCCGATCGCCGTCCAGCGCCAGGAAATAAAGCTCGGGTTCAAAGTCCGGGTCTGTTTTCCAGAAATGGCGGTGGCGGGCAAGCTCAGACTCAAAAGGTGATTCTACATGTCCCCAATGATCGGAAAACGCTTCCCTTTCGGCCTGGACCAGGGCAATATCATCTTGACCTGGGACAAATGTGCACAGATTAATCCCTTCCGGCCAGATAGGATGAGGAATATTATCGGTAAGCTCAATCACCATCTGTAAAGAATAGCGAGTCAGCTGGAAACCTCTGGATTTGATGACTCGATCTGCATTCCTGTTGATGGACAAAGCATAAGTAATCAGATTGACCCGCGCATTCTCCGGCGCTTTTAAGATCGAGAGACCCGCTCGCTGCTCAGCCCAGCTCAGCAACGCGTAGGCTATCCCCCTTCCTCTATGGTCTGGGTGAACCTGGCCGTAACAGTTGATTCGAACATGGGGTGGGTTCAGGTCAAAAAGATCCAGATACCCGGCTATCTGACCATCCGGTGCGACAACGACGAGCGAATCCTGCTCCAGATCGAAACCAGGCATCCCCCAATCGCTTTTCAATTCGTTTTCAGAAAAACGGTCTGTTCCCAGCAGATCCTGGTAAGCCAGGTTTAAAACGTGCACAACCTCCCCAAGATCTTCATACCTGGCAGGTCTCATCCAATAACCTGTTGGAAGGGTTATTACAAAACTGGAGCTAACGCTCTGATCGACCATTATTTATTTGGTCCTTCTACATTATGCAAATCACCCTGTCGGCAGGTCGTTTCCCACTCATGGCGCAATATCCCCATATGAACCATGTCAAAACGTTTTCTATCCTTGAGCAACATGCCGCGATTTTGTCCTTCGTGGACAAATCCGATTTTTTCATAAGTTCGGATTGCCCGGGTATTGTATTCGAACACCGTCAAAGACACCCTGTGCAAATTCAGCTCATTGAAGGCGAAGCCAAGGATCAACCGCATCGCATCCGTCCCATATCCTTTGCCCCAGCAATCCCGCTCGCCGAGTCCAATGCCGACAAAAGCTTCTCCGTGATTCCATTTGATTCCATCCAATCCAATCTCACCAATCAATCGGTCTTCTTCAAGCGTGTAGATCGAGAACGGATATTCATCTGGCGGATCTTTTTCGGCTTTTTTTTCGATCCATTCCTTGACCGCTTTGAACGAGCGCGGGCGCGCAGCCACAGAATCTAGCAAGCGCGAATATTCAGAATTTCTATACCAGCGGCTGTAAGCCTCAGCCGCACGCTGCGGATTAACCGCTTCCAACCGAACCAAACTGCCTGTGAAGAGGTCTTTCATCGTTATCTTCTTTCACTTTCGACGCCTGGATTTCCAGGCATCAAAGCCTGGGAATCTTCCCATTCTTTGGATAGGATGCCCAGCTCAAACAGATCCCAGAAGCATCCCATCCCGATTAAGCGCCTGGCGTCGCACCACTTCCTCAACAAAACCAAATTTCGTAAGCAAACCCATAGCTGGGGTGTTATATGCCGGTACCTCAGCCGATAATCGGAAAAGGTTTAATTCCTCAAACGCAAAACGAAGTAGTAAATCTAATGCCTCACTCCCGTATCCTTTACGTCTTTCACCAACTTCACCGATCCCAAGCCGGACTGAGCCAGAAGTATTCGACCATTCAATCCATGGAATCTCAGCAAATCCAATGATCCGGTCGTCCTCACGCATCCGGATCGTGAAATAGAAGCGCTCATCTTTTTCAAGCAGGGCGCTTTCGATCGCTTCGAAACGTTTTTTAATCTGGGATACCGACTGAGGCATTGCCGGACCAGCATTAAGCATCCTCAAATAATCCGGGTCATGCGTCCAACGTGAAACTGCCTGGGCATCCAGATCATGATCAATTGGACCCAAAGCAATATGCTCGGCTAAAAATAGCGGCTTGCTGATGCTCATGATTCGATTTAGCCTTTCCTCTTAAACTGAACAATTCCATGGGGATTATAAAATGGTACCATGATCCTTGGTATAACCTTCGTGATTCTTCTCATCGTTGATCGTTGAAACCCTGATCTTTCTTTCTATATGCAGGGTTCAAGGACGAGGATATTGTCCGTGTTTTGAAGTGAATCGACGGCAAAAGACGGTCTGATGACAGCAATTCCGGAATCCAAAACTATATAACGGTCAAACAGGCTTTCAGCTTCAGCCATTTTCTGTGAGCTCAACAGCACTGTCGCTCCAGTTTCTTCCCGCAGCTCAACAAGGAGCTGTTGAAAAACAACCTGTGATTCCGCATCCAAATCATGGGTTGGATCATCCAGGAGAAGAAGCCGCGGGCGGGAAAGCAGGGCTCGCGCGATGGAGACCTTTTGAAGCATGGAGTGAGTTAAATTTTCCATCGGTGTGTGCATGGAAAGGGCATCCATCCCTAACCGCATCAGGATTTCAATGGTCTTCTGTTGAACCTCAGTTCCACGAAAACCTGATTCGCGTACTCGAGTTAGGTTTTCCAGCGCAGAAAGCCGTTTGAAAAAGCTCGCTTCTACGGATACACGGTTGATCCAGGGTTGTACCTGTATAGGATGCAGACCAAAATAACTCCCAAATAGACGGATTTCACCCGCATCCGGCTTCAGCAAACCCGCCAGAAGCCGAATCAAAGTGGTTTTTCCTGAACCATGCTGTCCAGTAATCCCAAATATCTCACCTTCATCCACCTGGAATGACAAACGATCAAAAACGGTGATTTCTTCCATGCCTGCTGTCAGGAACTGCCCGTTTTTGAAGCTGCCTGTCGGGCGCCCGCGCCACTCCCGGCGCGAGAGCCCTGGCTTTATGAATTTTTTCGTCACATTCATTACATCAACCGCCGCAGACATTTCAAGCTCCAATCGTTCCGCGAAAAAAGAAAACCAGCCACAAATCCGACCCGTGGCTGGTTGGTGAAAGGTGACGGTTAAAAAAATCAGCCACGGGCTTTGGAGCGCACCGTGGCTATTCCTGCATCAGGAGGTAAATCTACCGGTCGACAGGCGCACTCCGCGAAAGCAACACAACCGAACCGCTGGAAACGGCTAGGCTGTTGAAAGTTGTTCGATAAACCAAATTCACCATCGAGTGCGTCCTTTCTTGTTAAGATTTTGTTAAGCGAAACGAGTTTATCATTAATCAGTTCTTGCTGTCAAGAGCGAATTTTTCTCTATAACGGCAGACATCACGCAAATTGCAGTAATCGCAGGTGCTACCCTGGGTAATCAGGTCCAATCCCGCGCCGAGCACCATAGTCAGCGATTTGCGCGGGGTCATTATGAACCCTTCAGATAGCTTCACAGAGAGGTCCTCACTTTCAAGCAGACTGAAAATCTGAGGTTGGCCCTCCATCACAGACCAATCGATCATTCCAGGGCTGAGTGGTATCGAGCTTTTCCAGCCGTGCTCAGCGGCTTTATCTTCGAGATTACGGCAGACCGCGTTCGCTAAAGCTTCGACCGCTGCAGATCCCACACCATCCAGCGCAAGGCTGTAGGTCGCACTCGAGTCCCACATTTCTGAAGAATACCGTTCAAGCGAAGAACCGATTGAGCAAAGTACGACGTAAATGACTTGAGCTTTGGCAAGGTGCTGGACAGGCAATTTGCCGGTTAAAAACCCACCTTCATTGAAAATCATTCGGTCATGTTGGATCGCCTTGACTGTATATTCTTTGTAGCTTACCAGCGGTTCAATTAAGGAGAGCCCTTCCTGAAGGGCTTGTTCGGCCAGCTGCACGAGCGCAGGTCGGCGGGCGCGCAAAACTGACGGATCCGCGCCTTGTCCGCGCAGGACCGCATCCAGATCAAACTCAAGCCTGAGGTTTTCCAGATCTGGCATCCTCGATCAGCCCTGACTTTACCATCACGCGATAATTAGCAATGTAGCGACTGGCATAGTAGTCGCGGCCAAGCAACAAGTCTGCTGCACGGATTGTGGCGGTCAGCTTTTCCGGATTTGTGATCGCACAGCTTGCACCTGCACCAGCCGCGAGCGCCAGGAAAGCCTGGTTGACAGTATGTCGGTCGGGCAGACCAAATGAGACATTGCTGGCTCCTAGATTGATGTTGACCCCGAATTCCCTACGGACCATTTCTATCGTGGTCAGTGTAATGATTCCTGCCTTCTGGTCTGCGCCTACCGTCAATACCAGGGGATCGATCACCACATCTTCTATCGGGATCCCCAATTTTGCCGCCCGCTCTATGATCTTCGCAGCAACACTCAGGCGGACTTCGGGATCATTTGGAATACCCTGTTCATCCATCGTCAGGCCAATAACAGCTGCTTGATATTCCTTGACAATAGGTAAAACAGCATTCAAAGAGGCTTCTTCACCGTTGACCGAATTGACCAGCGGTTTTCCTGGCATCTGAGATAAAGCTGCGATCAAAGCCTCGCGATTCGACGAATCCAGGCAAATTGGGACATCAAACCGTTCTGCCACTGCCAATGCCACCTTTGGCAGCATTTCCACTTCATTGACCCCTGGCGCCCCAACATTGATATCCAGGATATCCGCTCCCATGTTGATTTGGGCTGCGGCCAATTCAAAAATATAATCAAATTCGTGCGCGAGCAATGCCGAAGTGAGCTTCTTCCGCCGCGTCGGATTGATGCTTTCTCCAATGATGGTCATGGGGCCATCTGTTGTGATCGAAATCTCTTTTGTTCTACTATTTAATATTGTTTGCAATTTATTTACCATCCAGATCTCGTGGAATAGAAGCAGGAAGATGGTCCCTTGTCAGCGCGTCTCAATCAGGGAAGACATCCTAATGAGAAATGACCAGATCATATAAATATACATGATCTCAAATTTCATGGATTATCTTATTCGAAGTACCCCCATTTACTGCGCAGTACCCAACCTATGATCGCAAGTGGAAGCACCATGTAGAAAACCGACCATATTCCAACTGATAGCAAACCCGCAACTAAAGCAAGAACGGTCGATGCCGCATAAACGTATAAACCCCACTTTTTCCAATACCAGATACCTACGGCAGCGGCAATATCCGCAAGAGAATGTACAACCATCATCCCAATGATCCATGGACGCTGGACCTCTGGGGCTCCGGTTGAGTACAGGTAGGCAGCAAAAATACCGTGAATTGCCATAATAATCAATAAGATCGTCAGGATTGTGCCGCGTTCCTTATGCCGGATTACTGCTTTCTTTTTATAATTAGAAACGGTATTGCCCTTTTTCTTGTTTTTTGATTTGGTTGACATCGAATACTCCCTGAATAGGATAGAAGTGCTGAAAATGGATTTTATCATAGTTCGAATTCAAAGAAAGGAGGTCGGTTGACCGCTGTTCTAGTTGTATCAATATGAGCTCTGCCTACGCGATAAATATGATCCTCATCTTTGAGCGTCCATCTTGCAGCCGACCATGAGGGAGAAAGCGACCTCAATGATAAATTTAATCGGCTGTCAACATACAAATAATAGATAAGGCCTCTATTCTGGTATCAATCTGCTGCCTTATTCTTTCAGCGCACCTTCTAAATCGGACGAGCCATCATATTCTGCAACCTCGGCTTCTAAGTCATGTTCCTGATCCGATATAGGATCAGATTCCGGGTTTTCTCCTGATGCTTGCCAACGATGAATATTCAGACGGAGCACCTCTACCTGACTCCAGATGATCCAGGCGAGCAGCAGGGTAATCACCACAGAAAATAACACGATAGCAGTGACGATATTCTGCTGCAGTTGAATTATAGTTTCCTGGGCGATAGCCAGGCGAGCGTCAAGTTCTGCAAGCCGATCCCGGAATTTATTCAGCTGGGTTGTGAGTAAATCTGCAGCATTCCCAACTCTTGATATTTGATTGCTCGCACCGGATCGAAAAGCCGAAATTTCGGACTCCAGGCGGTCTGCTGTAGCATTTATCTCTCCAGCAGACTCTTCAATTCGATCCATCTGTTGTTGGCTTGGAGATGGCAGGTTGACGAACGGCAGTCGATTCACAGATCGATACATCGCAAGGCTCGCCGACAACGTATTCCGGAATGGATTGATAGTATCTTTGACCGACCTGGAAAGGTCCACAAGATTTTGTTCTTTTTCTTCAGGGAGTAAAAGTAAAATCAAGCCCTCATCGATTACCTTCTGTTCTAGTTTTACATTCGCAGTCGAAATAAAAGTTGTTGTGGCTTGCATGCTTTCCAGTTTCTGATCAATTTCAGCAGCAGTCCCGCGAACGCTCTCCGAAATTTTTTGGACTGAATCCAGGATTTCTTCCGAAGCCTTCACCAGATTGCGTTCCGTCAGCCACACACCAACAATACTGATTGCACTGATCAGCAAGACTAGCCCACTCAGGAAAATTGCAGTTCCATACCAGATTCTGCGGCCGGTTATTCCCATAATATATACTGTCCTTTCATTGCAAATCAGTGTGTTTTATAAATGAGTTTTTCCCCTAATAATCCTAGAGATTAGGGTACAAATACGGATATGATCGCTATCATAAACTGACTACATTAGGGTTAGGAAAAAATTTCGCTGCGCCTCGATCCTAATTTAGCGGAAAAAAACCAGCAATTTATCGCACAAAGCAGGAAAATCTGCGCCACATAGTAGAAGCCAACCAGAAGCGAGGTGAAAGCGCCAGCGACCTGCAGACCCGAGTTAAGAGAGCATTGCTCCAGGAAAAAACCAGCCGGCACCACTTCAGCAATGATCAGGTTGGTCGAAATCAATGCGCCAGGCCAGGCAACACTCCAGGCGACCTTTGTCTCAAGAAATATGTCATATAACAGGTCATTGATCAGAACTAAAAGGATTGGCGCACACAGTCGGGCGATTAATGGCCGCAAGCAGACTTGGTCGTTTAGAAATCCAAATCCCATACAGCTCTTTAAGAAACTGCCTTACCAAGTTATTTTACTGCTGCCGCAGTCTTTTCCTTATCCTGCCTGCGTAATCGAAAAGCTATGAATATGGCAATGAGCCCGCCAACGATCCCGAATACAGCCAGAACGAAAGGCAATACCACTGCGCCGATCAACGGAGAGAAGAGTATGATCAATCCAAATCCAAGGATCAGGATACCGAGAAAGCCAATTCCCCATCCGCCCCCCTTGAAAGCCTGTATGATTTGGGCAGCTCCCATGACTATCCCAAATCCGGCCAGAGCGTATACCAGGGCAGTGTCCACGAGAATGGCGCTCTGCGCGGGGTGCTCCATGACGATCAAACCGCCGATTATTCCTGCAAGACCTGCAATCAGCTTCCAAAGCTTATGTTCAGGGCTGAACGCAATACTAAACAGCGAGAAAAAACCGCCAATCAGGAAAAAGAGCCCCAGGAATTTCATGAGTAATTTGAGCGACGCCCCCGGTGAGGCGAGGAAAATCAGGCCGAGCCCAACAGCGGCGATCCCATTGATCAAAACCAGCGCCCAGGTTGGAGTAGGGCGCGATGGAGCTCTGGTTTCATACGTTTGCAAAGGTTTATCGTACATAAAGATTCCTCCTGACCGATCACGGTTATTATTGGTTGGGAATGATCTAGTGAACCTGACAGTTTATGATTTTTATCAGATTGCTTTTTCTCCGCTTGCCGCCGTAAGACGTTTTCTTGCAAGCCTTCAAACGCGGTTTTCCCGGCAAGCTGGATAAACACACCTAACATGGCAACACCCAAAATAATATAAAGGATTGTGAAGAAACGACCCTCTGGTGTTACGGGATGTAAATCCCCATAACCAACCGTCGCGACAGTAACTACGCAAAAATAAGCTGCGTCCAGCCAGCCCCAGCCCTCTACGTTGTGGTAAAAAACCATCCCGCCACCAAGCAGCAAGCTTTCCACAATCATCAGCGCTCGAAATGGGGGTTCATGCCACATTCTGCGGAAAATTTTATAGAGTCCAATAAATGCTATCCACATTTTTGATTCCCTGACTTCAGATTTTCAAAAAACATTCGGATTGCTGCCAAATTGAGAAAGGGGATCGATCATCTTTTCGCGATCGAGTATCATTCAAATTTCCAAGGTGTTTGAAATCCGATGATCATTCATTTCTCAGACCTGCTGATAATCATCAGCGCCTTTTCAACTTCTATTTCAAGGATGCGCACCAACATTATCAAGGTCCACCCGCGTTTTGGAAAGCATGCCTGAACTTAACGATCCATAGATTCTCAAAAAACAAAAATCGCGGCGGTTGGAAGAAAGTCCGCTGCCCAGATATGAAAATTATTGTCCTGGATATCCTGGCACCTGCTTGCGGTTGTGATATCCACCCATGTAGCCAGCGACATCCGCGAAAATTCCAAATCCAAGCCAGATCCAATCAAAACCATTCAGGGGGAACACCAGGACATACATCAGAGCTGTCCAGGGAGTAAAGATTAAGCCCATCAATCCGACAAGCCAGGGCAGGTTGAACTGTGCAAAAGAAGCATTGATTCTTACCGGCGCGATCAACCAATAAATCAGGAAAGCAAGGCGAGGGCCAAAGAAAACGAGAGAAGCAAAAAAGCAGCACATCAGGATTTTTTTCTTAAGTTTTTATGGATGAATCAGGATATCTAAAAACCGGGCTCCTCCGAGGAGCCCGGTTATAAGCTTCCGCAAGGCTTAGTCAGTTTTCTGGCGGAAAGCCTGGAATATCTGAGCAATCCCACCGATCAAAGCAAAGATCGCAGCAACCCAAACGAACGTCACGACCATCCCAGGGGAGGTGTAATTGGCCATCAAAATGACGCCAAAAACAATACTGAGTGCGCCAAGAATACCAGCGCCCCAACCGCCGCCCTTGAAGGCCATGATCAGGCTGATGATACCCACAATCACTCCCTGGATGCCCAGAAGCAGGATGAGAATCGATGGGATCGTCATAGCGCTGATCAGCGGATAACGCAGGATAACCACGCCGGCGAGGATGCTGATAACACCCATGAACAGCTTCCATCCCCAGGCAGAATGGTCGATGAACATCCCTACCAGCATGAAGATGCCCGAGATGATCCAGTAGATTCCGAATGCAACCACGAGCAAATAAACGGTCTTTGCTGGAGAGGTTAACAAAAGTATGCCGACGACGATATTAAGAATGCCGCCCATCAAGATAACCCACCAGGGGGTTTGTTTGGTTTCAATTGCCATTGCTTCTGCAGTCATATCTATATCTCCTCAAGTAAAATGATGTTTGCAAAAAAATTTGAGTTCTTGCCGATTCTACTGTTACAGGTGGTATCTATTTACTGAATAAAAACCTCCGTTTCTAGACATCCTGGAATATTCATCCAATCCTCAACTGTTGAGGATATCATAAAATCGCCAGGATAGGGGAGGGGGTTCATGTGATCAATATCTGGACAGTTGCAGCTCCGGTCTGCCCCAAATCATCGACCACCGTCAAGGTGACCTTGTACGTGCCGGGAGCGTTGAAAATATGAGCGACTTTGACGCCTTCAGCACTATTCCCGTCGCCAAAGTCCCACTTGTACAGAGCAATCCCAACCTCAGACGTAGATCCGCTTGCATCAAAGGTCGCTTCCTGCCCAGCCGCAGCTGCAGATGGACCGTTGATCGCTGCTGTAGGAGGTGCAGGTGGCTCAGGTGTTGGGGGAGTCGCAATCGGTAGGCTCGGCTCTTCTGTCGGTGGTATGGCTGTTGGCTGTTCCGGTTCGACTGCGGGAGGTGTGACAGTTGGCTGGCTGGGTCCAGCCGTAGGAGGTGTTGATGTCGGTTGGCTCGGCTCAACTGGAACCATCGCGTTTCGAGCGTTGTAAAACACAAGCACACCGCTAGCTGTTCCAATCAACAGCTGGTTGTTTGCGACGGAGAAGTTTTGGGAGGATGCCAGCATTGCAAGATAGGCTGTCTCCTGCTCCATTACTCCCTGCGGTTCGGAGCAATACATGCGCGTGGTAGCAGCAGGACCAACCGTAAACACACCTGTTACAGACGCTTTATAAGAATTGCAGCCGCTTGAGCCACCCACCAGGCCGGTGACGCCATCGGGATTGATCTGGAACTTCGCAGTGACCTGGGTTCCAGGCAGCGGCGTCTGGCTGCCCATGGAAACAAGCCACCATTCCGATCCATTCAGCACAGTCAATGGCCCGCCTTCCGATGGCGGCGCTGGTATAAATGCAGTATATTCAAGCAGCTGGTTTTCTCCATATGGGATCTGCAGCCTGTCGCCAAGGATGCGGTAATTGCGGGCTTCATTCAAAGCAGAAAAATACTGGGCTTCCTGTTCAGGCAAGCCCGGCATGCAGCCGGAATTATTCGTCTTTGTCGGTGGATTGACCTTGATCTCGTTCAAGTTAGCCGTGTAGGTTGCGTTGTAATCATTACAACCGCTTCCTCCAGCAATATTTCCTGAGGGCACATTTCCTTGGCGGATAAAAATTGCTGTGAAATCCGCTCCCGGGACAGGCGCCTGGGGCGCTTCAGCAGGACCCATGGCGGTCAGCCTCCAATTCGTGCCCTCCAAGGCTGCCCGGTTCGCTGCAAATATGAGCACTCCACCTTCAGAATTGATCGTCAAGGTCTGCCCGAGCACCTGATAGCTTTGGGCTGTCTCCATAAGCTGAAGGAACCGAGTTTCTGCTTCCATCACAGCCTCTGGACAGCTGATTCGGGTGGTAGCTGCCGGTTCCATGACCAGCTGGTCGCCATCAACGCTGTAGCCCGCCTGGTAGCTGTTGCACGGTGCCACACCGCCAACACTTCCCTTGGATGGGTCTTCACCTGGTACGAACAGCGCCGTCGCCGGCAACCCTGCATTAGCAGGCTGTCCGTCCATCGTGACCAGGGACCAGAGGGTATGTTCCAGTGTCAGGCTGCGTCCAGTATACACAAGCTTTCCCTTCCCACCGTCGTAATTGATTTCAAGTCGAGGTCCAAAAATCACGAAGCTCTCTGCCTTCGCTATCGCCGCTAGATAGGTCTGTTCTTGTTCCATCCCCTGACTGCATGCCATCAATGTTGTGATAGGCTGATAGATTTGAATGGTGTCATCCTGAACCGTATAGCCAGCCGAATAGCTGTTGCAGCCGCCAGAACCACTCAAACTGCCTTCCTCAGAGAAGATAGCAGTGATGGATGTGCCTGTTTCGACAGGAGTGGGGTTGTTGGGATCACCGTAAGAGAGCAGCACCCAAACCGTACCCACCAGAGGCGTTTCTCCCGGCGCATAGATCAGTCTGGTTTCCATCCCGGAGCCAGAATTGTAAGAAATTTCAAGACGACCTTCCGGCGAAAAGTAGATGGATTGGGCACTTTGCAGTGCTGCCAGTACGGCGGATTCTTGCTCCATACCTTTATCACAAGCCATCATCGTGGAGGCAATCTGGCCGACAGTAAACTGGTCGCCAGAGAGCTGGTAGGTGGTGCTGAAGTTATTGCAGCCCCCGGATCCGCTGAGCGTACCATCCGTGCTGAAAACTGCAGTGACAGAGGTGCCTTCTTCGACAACGGTGGGATTTGCTGCATCGCCATATGCGACTAAAAGCCAGAGCTGATCGACCAATTTATCAGCCAGATCGGGCGTAGGGGTTGGTTCTACCGGTGAATCTGTCGCAACCGCTTCCGTGGATGGCGGGAGTGGCTGCTCCGGAGGCGCTGGCGGTTGAGGTGATTGCGGCAGACAGGCTGATAACACCAGCCCAATCAGGAGGCAGCCAGCGAGCACCCGTACTGAACCAGCGTAGATGATCCGGATCCAACTCTTACTAGTAATATTCATGAGATTCTCCAATCTGGTGATTCACTTTTATTCTGTCGAAAGCAATTCTGGTTGGTCTGGGATTATGACCATTAATGCCGCTAAATCATGTGTCTCTTCGAATTCACCCATAAACAATACAAGCGTCAAAGTAATCGGCATGGCGATAAAAGCGCCCAAACCACCCAGGATAAACATCCAGAAAACGAAGGAAAGGAACACAACAGTTGGTGAAATCGAAAGCCCCTTGCCCATTACAAGTGGTGAAACGACATTCTCAGTTAAGCTGTTGATGAGAATAGTGAAAATGATGATAATCAATGCTAATTCCAGACCACCTTGTGCAAAAGCCAAAATTACTGGTGGAATTGTTGAAACAAAGGCTCCAATATAAGGGATGAAGCTCAAAAAGAAAATTAACACCCCCCACAATGCCGCAAATTCGATCCCAAACCACCACAGCATGAGCGCAGTGCAAACCGCGACAATCAAGTTCACAATTGCGCGCAGACTAAAGTAGCTGATCGTACTATCCAAAGACGTAATCGTTTTTCGAGGCAGATAATGTTCGGCTCCAAATGTCTTGATCATGCGCGCTTTGAACACTGGTCCTTCGGCTAAAGCAAAAATCGTCACAAACAGGATCAATATGCTGTTCTTAAAAAGGCTGTATAGCGTGTTCAGGAAGAATTTGATCACACCTGCTAGGGTCTCAGGGTCGAGAGCGGAAAGGACCGTCTGACCCGGTGATGACTGTCCGATATCACCGGCAATAGCTTCTAATTCATCCTGGCGTTGGCCAAGCGCATCCTCGTATTCTGCAAGGTTGCTGATCAGCGTATCCACCGAGCTGCCGACCAGGAGCAGCAGGAACAATGCCACCAGTGCAAGCACGGTTATGCTGAGTAAAAGAGCTAGAGGAGCTCTCATTTTCCGTTTTAAACGGCGAAATATCGGCGTCAGCAGTGCAGCGATGAAAAATGCGAAGAGGATCGGCGCAACCCTCGAAGCAGCAAAATGCATCGCTGCAAGAATGATCACCGAGCTGGCCGCGATTAGAACTGACTTCAGGATAGATGGGCGAGGCATTTGTGATTTGATCCTGATATCTCCGTGAGAAATTAAAGGTGACAATCATACGAACGGTGATTGTCACCTGGCTGATTACTCTCTTTTCTTAAGAGCATCTTGCAGAGCTGCAACAGATTCGGATGGCAAAGTTGTCTGGTAGATTGTTCCCTGGAAAGGGCGCAAGGCGCCTGCAACGACTGCCGGAGTATCGCTGCTCCCGATCACGAAGAGCGCCGACGAACCAGGTTTCAGGTTTTCCGTGACGTCCTGGACAAATTTCTTATCCACACCCAGATCCAAAGCCTTGCCAATGAGCGCGCCACCGATCGCCCCGACTGCGAGACCAGCTAATGGGAAGAAAAGACCAGCCAGCATAAGTCCAAGCACACCACCGCCGACTGCTCCCCATTTTACCCCGGTATCCAGCTGGTTTTTTATTTCTACTTTGCCGGATTCCTGCTTGACGATGACTGCTGCGTCATCAATTTTGAGGTGGCCGCCGCTTTGCGCATGCTTAAGTGCCTCAAAAGCCTGCACCCCCTGCTCCGTATCATCAAAGGTGAGTACTACTAAATTGGACATTTCATTTCTCCTGATACTTCAATCATCTCATCCGGCTGAGAATAGTTGCCTGCGCTTCAGAAGTACAAGGTGAAACCTGGAACCTGCATCTTGACCCGGTGAAATATTGGGGAATACAGGTTGACCAGGTAAATCAGGCGATCCGGATTATTCACCCTAAACAGTGTCTTCGCTTCTCAACCGACTTTTCGTCGTCGGACACTTCTTCCATTAAGCCTGCAACGACGAAGTGCTCAACACCTTCCTGGTCCACTGACATCCCTTCGACCATAGAACCTTCCTTTGTGGCAAAGAAACGCCCACCATAAACACCGCTGTCATCCACGACGATTTTACCCCCTTCAATTGACTCTGCACCTCCAGCGATACGACATGCGCTGAAGCCATACTCCATTTTTATAGCACGATTTAGGGTACAACTCTAAGGCGAGAGTTGTACCCATTTCTGCTGTGACTGACTTAGCTAACTTCGAACGCTTTTTTAACGCCGGGGAGCATCGCGTAGATCAGGATAATCGAGTTGACGATCACGCTGAGGCTGACATCTGACCAGTCTGTTGTTGCGCTGAGCATAACGGTGAAATCCAATACCAGGTTGAATACTGTGATCACTGCCAGGAACAACCATGCTTCCTTATCAAGATTCCACAGCATCTTGACCAACCATACCCACACCCAGACCATCAGCGCCCACATCAAGAACGACCAGAAGCTGAAAGCGTGGACCGAAAATGGACCTATCATGAATGGAAAGAGCCCAATCGATTGCAGAGCGTGGACCGCGGCCAATACCGCAGCGATCCCGGCCAGAATTGCCAGAACAGTTACACCAAATGGACGTTTCTTCATTGCATTTTCTCCTTAAGAATTAGAATGATTAAAGTTGAATTTCGAATAGCCGACGATGATTAATCTTTCTGCTAGATCCTCCTTCCATGGATGAGGCGCCATCTCGGAAATCGAGACGAGATCGTAATGATGCAATAATTTGGCATTCATGCATCCAATCCCAGATGGACATCTCAAGTTTGGAATCCTCACTGCCGCCCATCTGCCATCTCAACGGATAGCATTTAACCGCGGAATAGCCCCAGCCGGGATTTTGTCGCAGCTGGAACTCAATTCCAGGGACAGAACGCATGTTGACGAGCTCAGTCAGTCAAGCTTGAGTTTAATCCCGCCCATCAGCCCGGCCACGGCGTTATAGACCAGCGCCACGACCAGACCGGCCAGCGCGCCGCCCAGAGCATTAACGATGCTGCGCCAGACTACTGTGAAAAATGTAGCCAGCGTGTAAGCCGTCCAGTTGCCAAGGTTCATATCGACCCACCACGATTGGGCCCCAAACAGCCAGCCAAGGATCCAATACCACAATCCAAAGGCGAAAGTCCAGAAAGCCATTAAAATGGCGCCGTACAGGACAAACGATTTGACATCAACAGATTTTAGAGTTTTCATTGCAATAATTCTCCTTTACTTGAATAGAATGGATTAAGACCTAGGGTATGTTCCGCATGCAGAAACCCACCCGCACACAATTATTGCGTTATATCACTGACAGTTGAATTGTAACAGGAAACATTTCAGTTTGTCTTACTTTTACCTCCTATGGCCAACAGTTCTTCAAGGCTTGGTGAGCCTTCATCCCAACCATCCTTTTCGCGGACAATTTGCTTTGCCCGTTTTAAGCTTGAAACCACCTTGTGATAACCCTCTCGCCGAGCAGCTACTGGAACGCGGTCAACGCGTTTCTGCAGCGATACCATGCAGGCGAGGAAAATCTGGTAAGGGTCGAATCTCGCCAGCCTGGAATAAAGCTCATCGCCGTGACCAGCAAGAGCGGCTTTCATCTCAGCCAGCATATCCATGATCTCATCCGCAAGCAACCCGCCTCCAACACCCGATATGTCTTTGAGCTTGAAGATTGGTGCCGTCGAAGAGATATCACAATACAGATCATCGGTTTCGACAGCGGTATGCAGAGTCCCTCCGAACGAGAACAAATGGAGCTTTTCTCCCCCATGAGTTTCTAAGCTAATTTCACCCAGGCATGCCTGAAAGGTCTCATCTGGTTCCAGCTCGTGGCGAGTTACCTGTTTTTGATGAAGAAACCTGCCATCGAACGCGGGAATCCTCAGTACCTTGACGTCAAAAAAGCGCTCTTTTGGCTTTGTGGAAATAACTACCCTGAGCTTTGAATAGCCCAGACCAGAGGAGTATCTGGAAGGCTCGAACTCATAACCGACTGTATTCAGATTAGCATTCATATTCCTGATCCCTACTCTTCAGGCGCTTTTTTAAGTTTATGACTACATGTCCTTAACCCGGATTATCGCCTGGAGGTGCGCAGCAGCAGCAGGAACAGGTTGATAAAGTCCAAGTAGAGCGCCAGCGCGCCGATTACAACCAATCCGCCCATCCCCTGTTTACCTTCCAATTGCTTTGAAAGCTCTTTCAGGCGATTTGTGTCCCAAACCGTCAAGCCAGCAAACAGCAAGATGCCGGTGAAATTCATCACCTGGTTCAGACCCTGCGAAAACGGAAAGAACAGCGTAAAAATCCATCCGAATAACCAGCCCAACAGCGCGAGCATCAAAAACCTGCCCACCCCGCTCATGTCGCCCTTGATGAAAAATCCAACGACGCTGCTGAACAAGAACATCCCGGCTGCGACCCAGAAAGTGTAGGAGATCGCGCTCTGGCTGTAGTAGATAAAGATGGATGAAAGCGCCAGACCAGTCAGTGCTGAATAGAATAGAAACAATAGAAAAGCAAGACCCGGCGACATGCGCATCACCGCCGCGCTCAACCAGACCACGACAATAATTTGCAGCATGAATAGTCCAAACGTGAACCACGGATCATACAAGATCCGTTTCATTAATTCTTCGTTCGTGCTGACCGATGTGGCCACCCAGGCTGTGATAGCCATCCCAACCGCCATGACCAGGTAAACGAGGGCCAGGAAGCGGTTGAAACGGACTGCACTGGTTGCTTGTAATGTCCTTGCTTGTGCCATATAATCTCCCATTACTCAAGTATTATGGTTTTCTGCATTCTAGTAGTGGTGGGTGAGGTCTCACCCACCACTGCACTATGATATTGGTTCTCTACTTGCTGCGTCGTCTGCGCATAAAGAACTTGATCACTTCATCGATCAGCAGCATCGCAATGGCAAACGCAATGCAGAGTAGCCATTGTTCGCCGCTTATCGGAGCCGAATTCAGGATGCGCTGGCCAATCCCAAACTCTACGGGAAGTAAGACAAACAGCAGCGACAACCCGTATAGTCCCAGCTGCCGACGGTCGCTGACATTATCCCGGTTGAAAACCGTGCCTGTCTCAGAACGAGCGCTGAGACCCAGGGCGATGTTGAACAATGAGAAGACCACGAATCCCATGGTGGCTGCCACGGCGAAATCAACAGGCTGGTAAAGCGCCTCTATGACCAGGGTACCGATCGCAATCAGTAAACCGGTGAACACGAGGCGCGCCCACTGCGAGCGAGAAAGCACGGGTTGGCTTAGCGGTCGCGGCTTGCGCTCCATCAAGCCCGACGAAGGCTTATCGAAGCCAAGAGCCATCGCAATGGGCACCTGGACTAGGAAGTTTATCC
Source organism: uncultured Chloroflexia bacterium (assembly GCA_963788305.1). Taxonomy (GTDB): domain Bacteria; phylum Chloroflexota; class Anaerolineae; order Anaerolineales; family UBA4823; genus UTCFX2. Next base: position 53,384 of record CAWBGK010000012.1, on the reverse strand, counting down.
ACAGTACGGCCAGCGTGGAAAAAGGCACGCCTCCCAGAATGCTGAAAATCGTGGCGCCCAGGTAGCTGATGATGAACGCCGTTAGCATGCCCATTTGGTAGCGGATGTACTTGGCCAGGTTGTCGTAGATCGCCCGGCCGTATTCGACTGCTTTTACGATCGTGGCGAAGTTATCATCGGTCAGGATCATCACCGCCGCCCCCTTAGAGACTTCCGTGCCGGTAATGCCCATCGCGACACCGATGTCAGCCTTCTTCAAGGCCGGCGCATCGTTGACGCCGTCCCCAGTCATGGCGACGATATTTCCCTTTCGCTGCAACAGGTCGACCAGGCGGATCTTGTCCTCAGGGGCGACTCGGGCAACGACACCGATATTATCCAGGTCCTTAATCAGCTCATCGTCGCTCATTGCGGCAAACTGGGCGCCGGTCAAGGCTTTGCCTTCGATCCCCAGCTCATGCCCGATGGCGGCTGCCGTAACAGCATGGTCGCCGGTGATCATGCGAACCTGGATGCCGGCGCTGTGGCATTTGGCGATGGCTTCTTTGGCCTCGGTGCGCGGCGGATCGACGATGCCAACCATTGCTATGAAGGTCAGATCCTTCATAAAGTCAATCAGCTTCGCTTTGGGATCGAAGGTCTGCGGGTCGAAGTCGCGCCGCCCTACCACCATGATGCGCTCGCCTGCCGCAGCCATGCGGTCGTTTATCTCAAGCGCAAAATGTCGGTTCTCATCTGTAATTGGCAGCTCCTCGCCTCCAGGCATCCAGTATTTGCTGCTGCGTGCGATCAGCACATCCGGAGCGCCTTTGACGAAACAGCGCACCACAGGTTTGCCCTGATGGTCGGTCATGTTGTGGAAAGTGCCCATGAACTTGTAGTCCGAGTCGAAAGGCACTTCGGCGATGCGAGGATAGCGTTGGCGGGCGCCTTCGATACTGACACCGCCTTTTTCGGCCAGGACAATCAGCGCGCCTTCGGTTGGGTCGCCGATCAGGTTCTCGCCGTCCAGGCGAGCGTCAGCGCACAACGCCATTGGCAGCATCACTTCGCTCAGATCGAGCTGTTTTCCTCCATTGTGGAGCAGTTGTCCCTGTGTGCTGTAGCCTTCTCCAGTCACCTTATAGTGATTCTGGCCAGGGATGCCAAACTCGCGCGCCGTCATCTTGTTCAGCGTCAGCGTGCCGGTCTTGTCGGAGCAGATCGCGGATACAGAGCCCAATGTCTCGACGGAGGGCAGGCGCTTGACGATCGCATTCTGGCCAGCCAGGACGCGCGTGCCCATCGAATACATGGTCGTCACGACTGCCGGCATGCCTGATGGGATCGCCGAAATCGCCAGGGCAATCCCAGCCGTAAAAATGACAGCGAACTCATTGCCCTTCGACATTCCAATGATCAGCATCAGCAGGAAAGCGACGCCTGCCAGGCCAGCAATTGTGATGGTCAGTCGATCGAGCTGTTTCTGCAGCGGGGTCTTTTCCGCTTCAGTTTTATTCAGCAGGGTGGCGATCTTGCCCATTTCGGTGCCCATCCCGGTGGTGGTCACGATCATCTCTGCACGCCCGCGCGTGACCGCGGTGTTCATGTAAGCCATGCAGTGACGGTCGCCCAGGGAGGCATCGGCCTTGGCGATCGTCTCGGTATCCTTGGGTGAAGCGACGCTCTCACCGGTCAGGGCGGCCTCTTCGATCTCCACCGTAGCCGTCATGAACAGGCGACCATCCGCCGGGACGCGATTGCCCGCCTCCATCAGCACAATGTCGCCGGGCACCAGCTGCTCCGCTTCAATTTCGATCGCCTGCCCATCCCGGCGGACGCGGGCGATGTTCTTCATCATTTTTTCCAGCGAAGCCAGGCTGGCTTCAGCCTTGGATTCTTGATTCAAGCCTAACACTGCATTGAATATCGTCAGGACAATGAGCACAAGGGTGGTGCCCCATTCTCCGGTGACGACGATGTTGACAATGGCGGCGCCAAGCAGTAGGATCTGCATGAAGTCCTTATACTGGCGCAGGAAAGCCTGCCAGCCTGGTTCCTTTTTCTTACCGGCAAGCTGGTTTGGCCCGTATTTTTGGAGGCGCTGCTGCGCTTCGGTTGAGCTTAGTCCCTTAGCCGGATCGACCTGAAGCTCTTTAGCGACCGCTTCAGTTGGAAGGGTGTACCATAATTGTTGATTCTCTGCACTATCTGCCATGATCAATTACCTGCCTCTCAATATATTTCGGGAATATAACGGAAGGGATGCTTCGACTCTTTGTAGTTGCCCTTCGCCTGTCGTTTGGGGAACTTGATCGGTTCGCGCGGCACTTCTTCGTAAGGGATCAGGCTTAAAAAGTGTGTGATGCAGTTCAGACGAGCCCGACGCTGGTCGTTGGAAGGCACCACATACCAGGGGCATTCCACGGTATCTGTGGCGGCAAACATGGCATCGCGCGCCCGGGAATAATCGTACCAGCGAGCCTGTGCTTCAAGATCCATCGGGCTGAGCTTCCAGATCTTGCGGTAATCTTCATTGCGCTCCTGGAACCGCTTAGCCTGCTCGTCCATATCCACTTCCAACCAGTACTTGATCAGGTACACACCGGAATTGATGATAGCCCGCTCAACTGCAGGAGTAAATTTAAGGAAGTATTCCACCTGTTCGGGGGTCGCAAAGCCCATCACCCGCTCGACACCGGCCCGGTTGTACCAGCTGCGGTCGAAGAGCACGACCTCACTGGCTGCCGGCAAATGGGGCATATAGCGTTGGAAGTACATCTGCGATTTCTCCCGCTCTGTGGGTGCTGATAACGCAACAACACGAAAGACGCGCGGGCTGACCCGTTCGGTGATGCGCTTGATCACACCGCCCTTGCCGGCTGTGTCGCGTCCTTCGAACACCACACAGATTTTTGCTCCAGTGAATTTTACCCATTCCTGCAGCTTGACCAGCTCGACCTGGAGCTTCTCCATCTCCTTGTCAAACTCTTTACGGCTGATCCTGACTTTCTCTCCAGTCTCGTTCGGGTTTTGAACCGGAGCTGTCTCTAGCACCTCTTTCTCTTTCTCTTTCACCTTCTTTGCTTTCTTCTTTCCTTTGTCCTTTGCCATGTTACTTGTCTCCTCTCTCTGGCTTTTTACATACCATAATTATTAATAGAAAAACTGCGTTATTGCGTTCAAATTCATCATTAACTTGAAGTAGATTATATCAACTCAGAACCGAAAGGATCGCCGACGCTAAAAAACCCATAACAGTAGCAATCCCGACCAGCTTGCCGCCGTGTTCGAAGGCTTCTGGCATCATCGCATCCGCCAGCATGGTCAGCATCGCGCCGGCAGCAAAAGCCTGGGCCAACCGACCATCGAGTTCAGGCAGCCTGGATACGATCATATATCCCAGCCCGGCACTGGCAGCAGAGATGATCACAAGGGATGCCCACATCCAGAATATGGTTCTACGCGAGCGCCCAGCACCCTCAAGGTTGAGCGTACCTGCCACACCTTCCGGCAAGTTCGAGATAAAAACAGCGACCAGAAAGGCCAGGTTGATCGCTCCGCCGAGAAAAAGACTCATCCCCAATATAATCGACTCTGGGATATTATCTAGAAGCGTGCCAATGAAAATGGCTGAGCCCGAGCCGCCTGCTTGGTCACCGGCGATATCCATGCGATCTGCACCGCCTCGACGGTCAATCAGCCAATCTGCTCCAAAGAAGGTGAATGCCCCCAAACAGAAAAGTAAAGCCATTCGCCCTCCACCCAGGGCAGTCACAGGCACCAGCTCGTAGGCAATCGCGCTGAGTAGCGCCCCCGCGCCAATCCCCATGATCAAGCCGATTGTCCGGTGAGTTAAACCCCGGGCGGCAAGATAATATCCGATGAGCAGCGAGGCAGCAGCAAGCCCGCCCCATAAGATTGCGGACAACATATGCAAAACCTCTTAATCCAAACTCAACCCAATCTCTACTGATTAAGAATAACCCCGTGGCCTCGGCAGCGTAACGCCAAAGCCACAGGGAAATCAAGCGCTCTACTGCTGCCTGTCCAAAATGGTTTGAACAAGCTGCTCCTTGGTAGCTTCCAGCATGCCGTAGATTCGATCCAGGACAGATTTTACAACCGGGGTTTCGGCCTCTTTGGACGCATCTTCCACAGTTTGCAACGTTTTGTTAAACTGCTCGATGGCCAGATCCAGCCTTTCGATCGCCAGGTCGCCGCGAGCTTCTGATGCTCCAGTAAGCCGGCTGCTGACCTCCTCGATATCATGCTTGACAAGGTCCGCTTTCGCCTGTTGCGAAGGCAAGTCGCCAGCCAACTTAAGCGCCAGGTCTACCGAAGCCATCGCCATCTCCGTTGCTGCGTCGATGCGATCCTGGGATAATTCGACCCGTGCTTCAACAGCTCCTCTGGCAGCTCGGTAGGCCTGCCTTTCGGATCTCCCATAAAAAAGGAAACCGATCAGGGCCAGACCTGCAAGAACACCGATAATCCAACGCCAAGTGTTGCTCATATTTACTCCTCCTTGATCAATTAGATTCCGTCACGCAAGAACGGGCAGGTCATGCAGTGTCCACCGCCGCGTCCCTTGCCGAGCTCGAAGCCGGCAATCGCAACCACCTCTACCCCGGCCTGGCGCATCTTGGATATCGTGAAGGTGTTGCGCTCGTAAGAGACCACAACCCCCGGCTCCAGCGCCACGGTATTATTGGCGTCGTCCCATTGCTCGCGCTGCGCCTGGTACTCATCACCGCCAGTCTCAACCATATTCAATTTCTTAATCTTCAGCGCATCCGCAACCGCATCCACAAAGCTTTTCTCCTCGGTTACATGAAAATCGCCTGGTTTTTTGCCCGGGCGCAGGCTGATGGCGCGGATGTTGTTAACCACCTTGGGGAAGGCTGTTGCGATATCACGGTCCAGAAGTGTGAAGACGGTGTCCAGGTGCATATGGGCTCGATCCTTGGTCATCAGTGCCACTAGGACGCGTTCGGCTCCGCCTGCCTCGAACAGTTTTTTGGCGACCATCTCAATCATGCGCGCCTGGGTGCGCTCACTGCAGCCAATCGCCACTGTGCCGTGACCAATCGGCTGGACATCTCCGCCTTCCAGGGATGACCGACCGAAGTCCTGGATGTTAAAGCCTCCATCGTCAGCCTGTTCCGGATACCAGAAATCAAACTCGGCTTCCTGGAACATGGGGTGATAGCGGTATATCGTCAGCATGTTGAGGGACTCCCGCCGGCGAGCTGGCCAGAACATCGGGTTGACCGTCACTCCGTTGTAGATCCAGCAGGAAGGATCGCGCTGGAAGAGCGAATTTGGAACCGGAGGAAGCACGAAGAATCCCGGATCATCCACTGCAGCTGCACCTAAAGAGATCTTTCTGAATTTCCCGAGGTCGAAACCCCCACCTTCCATCTCTCCAACCGTCAATCCGCCGACCAGATGCTTCGCCAGCATGTCCGGCTTCATCTTCATCAAAAACTCGCGCGCCTCATCGACCAGCGACCAGCCGACAGTGTATTCGGACGCGACCATCTCGACGACATTCTTGCGAGCCTCATCTGATGCCGCAAGCGCTTCACCGAGCAGATCCACATGGTAATACACGTCAACTCCGCGATCGCGCATCGCTTTCACAAACTGATCGTGCTCCCACTGCGCTCTTTCCACCCACAAGACATCATCGAACAGCAGCTCGTCGTGATTGTTCGGTGTAAGACGCTTCAAGCTGAGGTCCGGTCGATGTACGATCACCTTCCGCAGCTTGCCAACTTCAGAATGAACTCCAAATTTGTTACTCATCTTTATCATCTCCTTAATTTTCCTCGATATTAGATCGCTTGAACATGAATTGGTCTGACTCCGGTTGAATCGACTGGATTACAGTCGATTATGGATAGACATTCGTTCCGGCTTCACCGTTCACAATCTTCTCGATATCCTTCAGTGACCCGATGGCAGCGCGTTTACCGGTCTTCTCAACAAATTGGACGGCGGCTTCAACCTTGGGACCCATCGATCCAGCCGGGAATGGGTAAGCTCTCAGCTCCTGTATGGTCACCTGGTCCAGCCTGCGCTGCTCCGGTTTACCCCAATCCAGATAAACACCGTCAACATCGGTGGCGATGACGAGCAGATCGGCTCCTACCTCTCGTGCCAGCAATTCACTGGCAAGGTCTTTATCGATCACTGCTTCAATGCCTGTTAACCAACGTTCTTCATTGGGATTATACATGGTGGGAATCCCACCTCCGCCAGCACAGATCACCACCGTGCCCTTCTCCAACAGCCACTTCACCGGGCGGATCTCAAAAATTCGCTTGGGCAGCGGGGATGGCACAACCCTGCGCCACTTCATTCCATCTAGTTTGAAAACCCAGCCTTTCTCGACCTTCAGCCTGTCGGCTTCTTCTTTCTCATATATCGGGCCGACAAACTTGGTCGGGTTCTGGAAAGCAGGGTCATTTGGATCGACTTCTACCATAGTCAGGATGGTGGCAAATGGCACCTCGAAGGGCAGCAAATTGCCGAGCTCCTGCTCGATCATATAGCCGATCATGCCCTCGGTTTGCGCCCCCAATACATCCAGGGGATATGCCTCGACATCTTTATAGGCTGAAGCCTGGAGCGCTAATAGCCCCACCTGCGGCCCATTGCCATGCGCCAATACGATCTGGTGCCGTTGGGCAACAGGCGCTAAAGCGCGAGCTGCAACTTGAATATTCGCCCGTTGGACGTCGTGGGTCATCGGCTCACCACGCTTGAGTAAAGCGTTTCCACCTAAGGCAATAACTATTCTCATCCTTTACTCCTTTCTGCGTTTACGGTCATCTCTCGTGTGCCCCAAACTCGCATCAGTTGGGCATAGAATTTCACCATCCTCGCCATTCCATCAATTGGAATGCGCTCGTCAATCCCGTGCTCTAATCCACGGAAGCTTTCATCCATCACGAGCGAGGTAAACCGATAGATGTTGTCGCACACCGGCACAAAATGCTGGCAATCGGTGCCGCCCAACATGACGAATGGAGCGACCGGCGGGTTATCGAAAACCTGACGGATCACAGTCTGGAGACCTTTGTGAGCCGGGCTGTTTTGAGGGGAAATCGGCAGCGCTTCGTTGAATTTTCCTTCGACCGGTTTAAATTTCACCCGCTCGTCTTTGATCACCTTTTTTGCATGCCACAACACATCTGCGATCGAATCTCCAGGAAGCAGGCGAAAGTTGACGATTGCCTTCGCCTCGGCTGGAATGGTGTTGTCTTCAACCCCGCCGGTGATGATGGTCAAGGCCGTCGTGGTGCGCATGCTCGCATTCATCTCTGGGTTCTTAACCAGCCAGCGTTTCAACAATGGGCCGAACAGCCAGATATTGGCAAACGCGACCTGAAGATAGATTGGGGTCGCCTTGCCAATCCCACGATACAGCGGTCGCAGCCGGCGCAGGTGGGTTGGCATCGGGTGGGCTTCCAATCGAGCCAGGGCTTTCGCGAGGATACCGATCGAAGTTTGGGATGGAGGGGTCGAGGAATGCCCCGGCTGGCTGTTGACGGTGAACTCTACCGTCAGATAGCCCTTTTCACTCACCCCAATCAACGCCACCGCGCCGCGCACGCCCGCCGCCAATCCTGCACTGATCCCGCCGCCCTCGTCCACGATCCCGGCCAGGCGAATGCCTCGATCCTTCAGCATCTGTCCCATTACTTTGCAGCCGTTCACACCGCCGGTTTCTTCATCATGTCCCAATCCAAACAGGATGGTGCGCTCCGGGCGGAAGCCTTGCTGGAGAAGCGCTTCAGCAGCATCCATGATCCCGATCAGCTGGTTTTTGATATCCAGCGTGCCGCGGCCCCAGATAAATCTATCATCGATTACACCTTCAAATGGCGGGTGAGTCCAATCGGCTGGATCGGCTGAGACGACGTCCTGGTGCGCCATGAGCATGATCGGTTCTAAGTCTGACCGGCTGCCCTGCCAGGTGTAAAGCAGGCTGTATCCGTTCACTACTTCCCGCTTCAACTTCTGGTGCACCAGCGGATAAGTATCTGCCAGCATCTGATGCAGCTGTTGAAAAGCCAGAGGGTCTGGAGTCCCTCTCTCGTCTAATGGAACTGTCGGACATCGCACGCAGGCTGCCAGGTGTTCGGCAATCTGCTGGTCGTCAACCTCGATTCCCTCTACCAGATCAACTGCACCATATGACCATTGAAACAGGATCGTTCGCACAACGACGTAGATCGTTGTGAGTATCAGGATTGTCAGGATGATATAGAGAATAGTAGTCAGCACCTGTTTATACCCTTTGATCTTCTTGTGGATTGTTGCGGACGGCAACCGGAACAAATTTATGGGGAGAGACCACCAACGTCCCCAGCAGGACCCCCAAAGCGATTGAAATGATCAGCATCGCCATTTCTCCAAGACCAATCGCAGCGCTCTCGATATCTTTTCGTAGAAGGCTGGTAACGCTCAACAACCCTCTTGCGCCTGGCACCAGAAACCAAAACGCTAAGGTTTGTGAGACAATCGCGGGTGTGCGCCGGGGAGAGCGGGAAATAATCTCAGAGCTCAGGGCCATCAGCAGCGCCCCCAAAAATGCTCCAAAATATGTATTGATATAATTCTCGCCGAAAGTTTGGCCGATCATCGCGATATATAAGACCAGCACCATCCAGAGCAGATCGCGATTAGCCCCAGATAGCCGGATGAAGGTTCCAAAGCCAAACAACGCTGTACCTAAGATTGGCGCCCACCAGGGAAAGACTGCTGCCTCATAGGCATACACCTGATAATCCGACAACCCGGAAAAATACAGGCCGATTGAGATGCCTGTAAATAGTAAGAGAAGAATCGTCGAACCGTAGATCAATCGTGCTGATCCTGAAAGAATATGCATCGAAGCCAGCTCAATCATCCCGGTGGTTAAAAGAGCTCCAGGCAGGAACGTGATCAAAGGCGTGATGAGCAGATTTGCAGACCCATAAATAACGCCCATTCGGGTAAGCTGAAATGTCAAAGTCGAGACAACGATCGCCGCGAAATATGGGGAGCAGCAAATTGAAGCGAGGTTGTTTCTGAGACCAGAGCATCATCAGTCCAACCAGGATGCCGGCTGCGCCGGTAATGATCATCGACCGGAGCTCAGGCCGGAAAAGCATCGTCAGACCAATACAAGAAAGGACATAACCCAGAACGATCAACACCGGACCGAAGCGGTGCTTTTTCGCCAGAATGCGATCCATCTCTCGGACAGCATCCCCCAAAGGGATTTCCTTATTCTTCACCCGGTCCACCATTACCCCGAACTCAGAGACGATATCCAGCTGCAAGGAAGTCAGGCGTTGAACGGCCAGGTCTACTCGTACCTCAGAAGCTTGACCTAACTTGATCATTAGAAAGTTCGGCAAAGCCATGACCTCGGAATTCATATCGTATACCTGGGCAATCTCGGTGAGGGTGTTCTCAACCACCCCAACCGAAACGCCTGATGCGATCAGACCCTTACCGATTTTCCGAAGGCATGCAAGCAGTTCTACCTCATCATACGATGACGCGCTCAATATCCTTCGGAAATACCATATCTTCCATCATCTATCCTGCATGACCATTGGAATTTCTGATAACGGTTCCGCTGGGAGCGCTTCTTCTGGTTTTAAACGCATGATGTTAATGCCCATGAAGCCGTAGATCATCCCAAGCAGGAAATTCGCAAAATTAAAGAAACAATAGGGCAAATACACGAACGTAGAGACACCCAGCGCCGCCGACATATATGCACCGCAGGAGTTCCACGGGATCAAGGGGGACGTAACCGTCCCTGAGTTCTCGACCGCTGTCGCCAGAGTCTCCGGATGGACCCCGCGCTTGCGGAACTCGACCATGAACATGCGAGCCGGCAAAACGATGGCAATATACTGGTCGCCGGCGACGATATTCAACCCTAAAGCGGTGCACATCACCATCGCGATCATGCCGCCGACAGATTTTACCTTTCCGATGATCGGCGTGATCAGGCGGGCATTGAAGCCTCCGTAATCCATCATCGCCCCAAAGGACATCGCTCCCAAAATCAACCAGATCGTGACCAGCATGCTGTCCATGCCGCCGCCCGAGAACAGGGTATCGATCTGCGCATACCCGGTCGAGGAGGTAAAGCCGGTCGCCATCGCCATCCAAACACTTTTCAACGCGGCCAGCCCGTAGCCCAGGCTGGGGTCATTGGCAAATGCGACCACAACCGCAGGCTGCAATACCACCGCAACCAAAGCGCCTGCCAGTGTTCCGATCAGGATCGAGAGAAATGCCGGAAACTTCTTCATACCGAGCAGAAGCAAGACCAGTACAGGCAGCAAGTTCCACAGGCTGATGTTGTAGGAAGAACTCCAGTGCCCCTAGGGCGGCAGTAGTATCGACCGGCGGAGCGCCCGTGGCGCTGCTTCTCCCAATGAAAAAGAAGATGACGAGAGAAATCAGGTAAGCCGGTATGGTCGCCTTCGCCATGCTGCTGATGTGAGTATATACATTGCTGCCGACGATCTGCGGCGTCAGGATGGTTGTCTCTGACAGGGGGGTCATCTTATCGCCAAAATATGCCCCAGAGATCACCGCCCCGGCCGTTATCGCGGTCGACGCGCCGATGGTATTGGCCATGCCGACAAAAGCAACCCCCAGCGTCGCAGCAGTGGTCCAGGAGCTGCCGGTCACGATCCCGACGATGCCGCACAGCAACGCTGCGGCCAGGTAAAACCAGGATGGATCGATGTATTTGACACCGAAATAAACCATCGTGGCAATCGTGCCGGACATGTTCCAGACTCCGATCAAAGCCCCGACCATCAGCAGGATCATGATCGCGGTCATCGCCAGCGAGATGCCTTTTACGATCTCCTCGCCAAGCCGCTCCCAGGAATGCCCATTCTTGTGGGCCACAACAGCCGCCACCACTGCGCTCATGAGTAAAGCCACCTGCAGCGGACCGACGGCTGCGTCGAGCCCGAACAGCACGATCGAGGTCGCCAGCAGCGCGATCATAAAGAGCAGCGGGATCAGCGCATCGACCAACGAAGGTTCGCGGATTACTTTTTCTTTTCCAGGCAGGTCAGCGTCCATTTCTTCTCCGATCGAACAAATTTTATTTATCCGTGTTTACTTCTCGCTTGCTGATATATCTCCAAACGGCTTCGACAACCCAGGCCAGGACGATCGTCGCTACCAGGAACGCGAAAGTCTGCGGTGAGGTTAGAAGGGTATACCAGCAGAACAGCAGGATCGCCAGGATTGTAGCCAATAAAGTCAGCCAGAGAATTGGCTTGGATGCCCTGGTCTCATCCGTCATGCGCAGGTGGGCTATTGTGACTAGAGCAAAGATGGAAAGAGCAACCGCGCTGCCGACCGAGGCTATCGCAGAGACGTCAACAAATACGGCCAGCAGGATGATGATCAAGGAAGAGATCACCAAACCTTGAGTACCCTGTTCCCTCCGCCGGCGCTTCAGCCCGAAAACTGGCGGCAGCTGTCCGTCTTTTGCCATGGAATAGGTTGCGCCAATCGAAGCATACAGCTGGGAGTTGACCGCGCCCGTCGTAGCGAATATCGCCGCGATCGAGATCATGGTATAGCCAAACGCGCCGAAAATCGGCAGCGCCGCGACAGCCAGGGCCGTGTCTGCGTTGGCAATGACCTCTTCAACCGTCAGGGTACCGAAGACGCCGATCGCCAGAGCAACATAAAGAAGCAAGGTAAATCCGATGGCGATATACATCGCCCTGGGCATATTGACCTTGGGATTCTCGATGTCTCCCCCCGAAAAAGAGATCACCCCAAAACCCAGGTAAGCGAAGAAGGTCAGGGCGACGCTGGCGAGGATGTAGCTCATGGGGGGGTATGACACCGGCGCCAGCATCGAGACGTCCATATTTAACAGCATCGCGATCGCAAAGCTGCTCAAGACGATCATGACTATGGTCACGATCGCCGTCTGAGCCTTAGAGGCTGCTTCTGCGCCGATGGAATTTACAAAAGTTAAAAGGATAACGATGGCGGCGGCAAAGATTTTTACCCAGATTTGTGGCGCCTCTTCCCCCAGGAATAGGCTGGTCGCATAACTGCCGAAGGATACGGCCACCATGGCGGTCACAATCAGCACGGAAAAATAGCCCAGCATGACCACACCACCGGTGAATAATCCCTTTCCATAGCCGCGCACGATCCAGCTGATCATGCCGCCAGCAGATGGATATCGGGCGCCGAGCTTCCCAAAGGAATAGCCTTGCAAGAGGGCGATGATCCCGCCAATCAGGAAAGACACCCAGACTGCCGCGCCGGCGATCGCACCCGCCTCTCCAAACAGGGCGAAGATGCCTGCGCCGACCATCGAACCGATCCCAAGAAAAACCGCCCCGCGAAGAGATAAGGATTTCTTTTCAGATGCACTTCCAGTCTCAACCGAATATTCTGCCATGATCCAACCTCAAGATGATCTCTGCCCTTTTGTCTCTCTCTCGTGTTTCGCTGCTTTAAAGGCTGATTTGCCTTGAAAGGCGTGTTCGGTATGACACCACACATACCAGAATAAAATTATCTGCTTATGCTGCAGCCGTGAAATATTCCTTGTCCTCAGCAGCTTCTTGCTGATCAGCCTTTACAGCTGCTTCAAGGTACTCAGCTTCAAGCAATCCCGCCACGGCCAGCGTCTCGATCGCTTCTGCCATAGCCTCTTCCTCGATCAATTCTGCCAGAGCCAGGGTCCGGACCACGTCCGCCGCGATCGCGGTCTTCACCGCCTCTGCCTGCTCAAGCGTCGCGAGTGTATCCAGGATCGCCGCACTCTGCACGATCTGAGCGACCTCGATCGTTCGCTCTGCCTCACCAATCACCCGCAGCTCTTCACCAACCATGAGCAGCGCCTCGGGGGTGATGAAGCCCTGAGCGAGGGGAACACCTCCGGCGCGGCGGATGGCGTCTCGCAGCGGGATCGCCCAGGTGTGCTCAAACATCAGCACGCCGAAAGCCTTTCCTGGCTGCAGGTTTTCCACTACCTGGCGCAAACTCAGCTCATCCAACCCGACCGAATTCGAGGCGGCGGCAAGGATGTTCTCCACCGCGCCCGCGGCGAGCTCCTCGGCGCTTACACTCGAGACGCCCAGCAATTTCCCGATGACGCTGCCAAATTCCACAGACTCCTGCTCGGTCAGGTCATTTAATTCAACAGCGACGATATCCTCGGAGGGATCTTTGAGCGCCACGAACAGGTCCAGCAACCGGATCATCCCGCGCCCTCGCAGGTTTGCCAGCTCCTCCAGCACTTCGCCGCGGAACTGGTCGGTCCGGTCAAATCCAAAGACGATGACTTGCACTGGCCCGACTGTCATGGTTACCTCCCGTTGCTGACCATCATATCGATAGCCACTGTGATCGCCAGGATGAGGCAGTCGTCTTGACCAGGAAGAACGTCGACCACATATTGATCGCGACCGATCCAGGAAAACTGCTTGGAGATCTTCGCCACCTGCATTCCGCCCCGTAAAATGTCGTACTGCGCCCAGATGACCTTGCCCATCGTCATCATGTTTTCGGCGCCGGGGATCTCGATTGTGAAGCGTTCCCGCAGCGGATCAATGATGGCGTTGTGCACCTTGGCTGCCAGCGAACCATCCGGATTTAAAGATGTCGAAGGATTCGCGGATGCGCAGCACCTTCTCATCCAGCTTATACAGGAGATTCCCTTGTATGTCTCGGAATTTCAACGACTCTTTAACCAGTCGGACTTTTCCGTCGATTTTGAAGCAAGGCTGCCCGGCAGCATTATTGATGTAGAAATCCTGCCCAAAGGCAAACATCCGCTGGCGCATGATGTAACGGTTGACGCCTGCAGGTGTCTGGGGTCCTGCCGTCGGCTGGGCCGCCGGCGCCGCCATCGGGCTGATCATTCCGCCTGGTCGAGCCAGGCCTCCACCTCTTCGCAACATAAAACTGTTCTCCTTGTTTTCACAATATTATCGGGTCAGCTTGTAGACCGCATAAGCGTAAATTTCCATCGACTTGAACAAATTCTTGAGCACCGCCCGCTCATTGGGTTGGTGCTCAGTCAATTCCTCGTCTACGGTCAGCGCGCCAAAAGCCACGCAGTTGTTGATCGCGCGGGCATAGGTCGCCCCACCAGACGACTTGGGTTCAGTGACCAAATCTCCGCTTCGCTCCCGGTAGACTTCCATCAGAGTTTTTACCATGAAGTGATCCAGCGGTAGGTAGATCGGCGCCAGCCAATCGAACTCTTTATATTTCAACCCATATTTCGCTGCGGTTGCACTCAGCCTGGCTACCATCTCTTCTTTTGATTCTGTGACCGGGATGCGGGAATCGATCGATAGCTGTTCCACTCCGCCGAGCTCGATAATCCCGACGTTGAACTTGAGCTTGCCGGAGGGCGCGTCGGTGCAATCGCCAAAGATGCGCGCGGCGTTGGGGTCTTCTCGAATTTCCTGGGCGATAAAATCGATCGCTTTGGAATGGATGCCGATCGCGTGCAGCGCGATGCACAGGCGGGTGATGGCGTTGATGCCTTCCTCGGGGATCATCGCATGGGCAGCTCTGCCCTTGACCTCAATGCCGTCCTCGTTCCACTCGTACTCAAATCCCAGTTGGTCGAGCTTATCCGCCAGATCATCCTGCCGCTCGCCCTCGTAAAAAATCATGTCAGGCACTGCGTTAAATGCTGAACCACCTGTCAGCTTGATCCCGCTCTCGTTTTTACCTTCCAAACGCAGCTGGAGCAATCCTTTTTCGGCATAGGTGACCGGAAACCTCGAATCAGGCGAAAATCCAAAGCCCGGCATTTCTTCTTTTTCTAGATAGCGCTTGATGCATCGCCAGAGGGTCTCTTCATCGGTGCCGAAGATAAAGCGGACGCGTTTGTTGAATTTCACGCCTGCGTCCATCAGCGCCTTAACAGCAAAGAGCGATGCCAGCAGCGGGCCCTTGTCATCCTGAGTGCCGCGACCGTATATCATCCCATCCATTTCAATTGGGTCGAACGGATCGCGGTCCCAGTCCTGCAGCTTCCCGGGCGGGACAACATCGAGATGCCCCAGGATGCCCAGCATTTCTTCCCCCTCGCCAACATCTGCGTAGCCGTAATATCCGCCTTCACCGTAATGGGTCTTGAAACCAAGCTCGCCGGCGACCTGGAGCGTCTTTCGAAGTGCCTGATCTACGGCTTCGCCAAATGGGAACCTGCTGTCGCTTTCATCGCAGACACTGGGGATCCGAACCAGATCTATCAGCGCGGTTTTTAGCGGCGCCTGTTGGGCTTCGAGATGGATCTCAATATTTTCGAGCATTGCCTTCCTCCAGATACACCCATAAATCCTATTTTTATGCTGTGTGTACATTGTGGGTGCAGCTCACAATGTACACACAAATTAGCATTACAAATCTAGTCTCCCAGCGTGGCGACCATGATCGCCTTGATGGTGTGCATCCGGTTCTCGGCCTGGGCGAAGACGATGGACATCTCCGATTCGAACACCTCTTCGGTCACCTCAAGGCTATCCATGCCAGTCTTTTGATAGATGTCCTCGCCAACTTTCGTCTCGCGGTTGTGGAAGGCTGGCAGGCAGTGCATGAACTTGACCTTGGGGTTGCCGGACTTTTTAACGACATCCATGTTGACCTGGTAGGGCTTAAGAAGCTTGATGCGCTCGTCCCAGACTTCTTTGGCCTCGCCCATCGAGACCCACACATCGGTATACAGGTAATCTACCCCTTTGACGCCCTCTTCAACGCTCTCGGTTATTGTCAGGCGGGCGCCGGTCTCGGCTGCGACCTTCCGGCAGGTCTCAACCAACGCTGCCTCAGGCCAGAGCGCCTTGGGTGCGCACAGGCGCACGTCCATCCCGAGCTTGCAGCCGGTCACCATCAGCGAGTTGCCCATGTTGTTGCGGGCGTCCCCCAGGTAGCAGTAGGAGATTTCATTAAGGTGCTTGTCGCTGTGCTCCATCATCGTCAGGATGTCGCAGATCATCTGGGTTGGGTGGAACTCATTGGTCAGGCCGTTCCAGACCGGCACGCCTGCGTACTTTCCCAAAATTTCTACCAGCTCCTGGCCGAAGCCGCGGTACTCGATCCCATCGTACATGCGTCCCAGCACCCTGGCGGTATCTTTCATCGACTCCTTATGGCCGATCTGCGAGCCGGACGGTCCCAGGTATGTGACTTTGGCGCCCTGGTCGTAAGCCGCGACCTCAAACGCGCAGCGCGTTCGGGTGGAGGTCTTCTCAAAGATCAGGGCAATGTTCTTGCCCTTCAGCGTTTGCTGCTCGTAGCCGCCGTACTTGGCTGCTTTGAGATCAGCAGACAGTTTGAGCAGGAATTTGAGCTCTTCAGGCGTGAAATCCAGCTCTTTAAGAAAGTTGCGGTTGCGTAAATTGAAAGCCATGGTTAAATCTCCTTTTCTGAAAGTAATCGTACTTCTGATCCAGTTATTTTATCAACATTGAAGCATTTGCCAGCCAAGGGCTTATGAACTGCAAGCCCATTCCGACGCTGCTTCGATTTGACCTGCAGGAAAATGCTTTTCTTCCGCCCGGGTGAAAGGACCGACAAAGCGGGTAAACCAGGCGATCCATTTCTGGTCGCCGACAAAAGCCGCCCGGTGGATGTGTTTGTATTCGTCCAATCCAAACTTCAGGTCCATCCTGGCAGCTTCGAAGTCGCCGTAAAACTCGAAACCGGTGAACTCGATCACCAGGGCGAATTTCTCTCCGGTTTTCAAGCGCTGACCCAGCGCATCGAGAAATTGCTGATATTCCGCGCCGGACACCTTGCCGCTGAAATGAACCAGCAGGCAGCTTTGTGTGGATTGAGGCAGGATATCGATCATTTAGATTAAACTCCTCCGGCCAGCACGATGATGGACAGGACCACCAACAACGCCAGCAGCGGCCAGACGAACTTCAACCAGGTGCCGTACCCGACCCGTGCGATGGCAAGACCGCCCATCACGACCGCCGAAGTCGGGGTGATCAGGTTCACCAAACCGCTGGCAGCCTGGTATGCGGTGACGATCAGATAACTCGCCACGCCTGCAAATTCTCCGAGCGGGGCCATGATCGGCATCGAAACAGTCGCCAAACCGGATGTTGAGGGGATCAGGAACGACAGGGGGATGTACAGCAAGTAGGTGACTATGATGAAACCCACGCTGCTCAACCCGGCGACCGCTTGTTCCGCCCAGTAAAGCACGGTATCGGTGATCAGGCCGTTGTTCATGATCACGGTGATGCCGCGCGCCACGCCGATGATCAGCGCCACGCCTAACATATCGCGGGCTCCATCAACGAAAGTTCCCACCAGGTCCTTTTCCGATAACTTACCGACGATGCCGATCAGGATGCCGAAGAACAGGAAGCTGGCGGTCATCTCCGGGAACCACCACCACCAGGTGGGGATGGCGATGCCCAGGTCTTCCCACGGGATCACGCCGTACACCATGACGACGAAAGCCAGGAAGAATAGCGCCACGATGACCTTATGCCTCCCGGTGAACTTGCCGAAATCCATGCCCTTTGCTCCGCCGGATAGGAACTGCTTCTCGTTTTCGGCCTTTTCATCGTAGATCAGCGACTTGGTTGGATTCTCCTTCACTTTCTCGGCATAACGCATCACAAAGAAAATGCCCATGATCGTTCCGACGATCAGGAGGACCAATCGCCCGACCAACCCATCACTCAGGGTCGACCCGGCGAAACCCGAGGCGATCCCGGTCGCAAAGGGGTTGACTGTCGATCCAAGCACGCCGATCCCGGCGCCCAGCAGGATCAGGGCTGCAGCGCTTAGACCGTCATACCCGGCGGCAAGCATCACCGTAATAATTAACGCATAGAAAGCCAGCGTCTCCTCCGCCATTCCGTAGCTGGTGCCGCCAATCGCGAAGATGGTCATCATGATTGGGAACATCCATTTTTCCTTGCCCTTGAGTTTTCCGACCACCCAGGCGATCCCGGCGTTGATCGCACCGGTTTTCATCGTCACGCCCAAGAAACCGCCGATGATCAGCACGAACATCGCGACGTCGATCGCGCCGAACAGCTCGCCAGAATTCCACACATCGACGCTCCCATCCTCCGCCTCGATCCCGTACATGCCGTTGATCGGCCCCTTAAGCGCGCTGGACAGCAGCTTCTGAGGATTTTGCTCCACAGAGTGGTAAGTGCCGGGTACGGGCGCGCCTTCTTCGTCGTAATCATACGAGCCCGCCGGGACTAACCAGGTGGCAAGTGCAATCACGAGCAGCAGCAGAAATAATATTGTGAATGCGGACGGAAAAGTAAATTTCTTCTTGGTTTTATTAGCAGCCATCTCCATAATCTCCTTCTAATTAAACAGAATGATTTTTGACTATTTCCTAAACATCGTGCGCCATGATATGTTAATCGGAACCATATTTGCCAGGCTGTTATGCCTTCGAGTGTTGGGTGAACCCTTCCAGGGTGTCGATCAGCCATTCGGGCTGGTCTGTCTTGCTGATGAAGGCGTCTGCGCCGGCTTTCAGCATCAACCTCCCATATTCTGGTTGACTGCCCATCACCACGACGTAGGGTTTGGGCTTGCAGCGATGCAGCGCCGCGATCAACTCTTTGATCGATTTGCCTGGAAGCTCCCAATCGATCAATGCTATTTCCGGGGAGCTGGATGCAGCCAGAGCAAGCAAACCATCAGAATCGACCGCTTCACCGAGAAACTCGAACGCAGGTCTCTCCAGGAGCATCGTTTTTAGCGCCCAGAGTGCCTGGGTATGGTGATCTGCAAGGATAATGCGCATGATATTCGTTTCTAACTGCTGTTGAACATTGAAAAAAAGATGGTATCCAAAATATCATCACCAAAACAATGCCTTTGCGGAGTACTTAAGCCGACAATCTTGCATCGACACATCAATCCGGATGGATGACCATAAAAAACATGATCATGCACTTCAATCTCAACGTGTCAGGGGTTTCCTGGAGACGACGAGAATCAGATGAGTATATTTCGGCCCGATGCACCTGAGTAGATTAAAGCAAATTTACCCCCAAAAGACAACATCCGCTCAGGGAGTTTAGAGGTTTAGTTTGATCCTAACCCGATGGTAGGATTTCCACCTATCCAAATGGACAGGCGACCAGCATGGGAAGAAGATTAATTTTTCTCAACAAGCCTGTATTGCATGGCCAGAGTTGCAGCTTCAACCCGGCTCCGAGCCCCCAATTTGCTGAAAATATTGGACAGGTGATACTTGACGGTTGCCATGCTGATATCGAGCTGGCTGGCGATATCATAATTTGAGCTGCCCTTTACCAGCAGAGCCAGCACCTGCTTCTCCCGGACAGTCAAATCGGATCCCAACCCTGATTTCTGACGGGTGGCGGCGATCAAGGCTTCGGCGGCTTCCGGCGCCAGTGTTGATCTCCCGGAATATGCGGCCCGGATGGCCTGTGCAAGTCCTTCGGCTGAGACGTTCTTTAACAGGTAGCTGGTTGCACCGGCTTGCAAGGCCTGCTCAACCTGATCTTGTTCGTGAAAGCTGGTCAAAACGATGATCCTGATCCCTTTACCCAATGCGGCGATTTTCTTTGTGGCTTCGGTGCCATCCATCTCAGGCATGATGAGATCCATCAAGACCACATCTACTTCATGGGTCGTGCAGAAAGCCACGGCTCCTGCACCATTTTCAGCCTCTCCGACCAGCGTCATCCACTCGTATGCATATAAAAAATTCTTCAAACCGCTGCGTACCATGGCGTGATCGTCGACGATCAGGATGCGGATGGGTTGCGAATCAGTCATATCGGATTCCTCAAATCAATTGTGCCAGATTAAAGTAACCGTAGTGCCACGACCAGGTTGACTCTCAACGGACAGGTCTGCATGGATCGCTTCGGCACGCTCGCGCATGATGGCCAGGCCCAGGTGATTTGCTTCGGATTCTTCAACAGCAAAGCCGCGTCCGTTATCTGTTATCTTCAAAATCACCTCACCCTGCCAATCATCATTGAAATTGGACGACATCGGGTTTGCGCTCAGGCTGACAGCAACCTGGCTGGCCTCAGCGTGTTTAATAATATTATTCAAGCTTTCCTGGGCAATCCGGTAGAAGCTCAAATGCACATTTTCCGGAAGCGTTGGGACTTGTTGAATCGATAACTGGAACGGCAGCATTTTCCGGCTGACGATCGCCTCAGTGAGCTGAGCCAGCAGGTCCCCAAGGGGTGTTTTGATCAAGGCAGAAGGGCGGAGCTCCAGCAGGAGGGTGCGCATTTCTGCCAGAGCACCGCGAGTCAGCAGGCGCAGGTTATCCAGGCTTTTCAGCCCTGTTTCTGGATCGCGGCGCCAGATCTGTGGCAGCACTTCCGCCATCAGGTTCGCCGAGAAGAGCACCTGGGTCACTGAATCATGCAGGTCGCGCGCCAGGCGGTTGCGCTCTTCTGCCGCAACAAGGAGCTGGTATTTTTCGGATTGATTGACCTTTTCTCGGATCTGGGTGATATCTAAACAGATTTTCTCAACCAGGGCTGATTCGCTGGCTGAAAACAGCTTCTCTGTTTGCAGGTATTCCAAACCTAACAATCCTCGGATGTTCTCTTGATCGTGGAGGGTTACGAACACAAGCAGTTTGAATCCTGAAACCCGCAGGTGATCGCCAAATGAACCTGCGAGGTCGCCGAACCGCTTGAGCGGGAAATAGATCGGCTGACCGGGCTGCTGGACCAGATCAGTCAGGATTGAATCTGAAAGTGAATATGGTTTTCCTATTAAATCCGGATGATTATCGTTGTGGAGCGTGTGAGACAACAGCACCAGTTCTTTACTTCGCGTGTCAAATTCAGCGAGAAGAGCTTCATCGGCACCGAACAATTTTTTAATCATCCCCACAATTTGGTGGTATGCCTGGGTGAGGTCGTCCGAATTCGAGACGTTCTGAGCGATCTGGTTGCTCAGCACCATCCATTCGAGCCGCAGGCGCAGTATTTCTTCCAGCTGGTGCCTCTCGCCGATTTCTACCCACAAAAGCTTGTTCGCGCTGCTAAGCTCTGCGGTCCTCTGGTCGACCAGCTGCTCCAGCTGGTGGTGGTATTCCATGAGCTCGGCTTCGGTCAGCTTGCGCTTCGTGATGTCCTGGAAAGTCATCAGCACGTATTCGATCTGGTTTCTTGCGTCCTCGATCGGCCTGGCCCAGACTTCAAGCGGCACCTGATAGTCGCCGATATGCACCGCAAGATCCATGCTTTCGACGTATTCACCTTGAAAAGCTCTCACCGTCGGTCGCTGCTCCCGCAGGTAAGGTTCATCGCCCCCGATTTCCGTTAATTTTATCGTGGGGATGATCTCATCCAGCGGTTGGTCAGGTGAAAAAACCAGCTTAAGCTTTTCATTTGGGTCTTTAAGCAGGGTTCTGGCGCGCTGATTGATGAAGTTAAGTTTTTGATTGGCGTCGTAAACCATCACCCCCACCGGCATGGCTTCCAGAAATTTTTTCAGGCGGCTTTCGCTCTCAACCAGCAAGCGGTTGGCGTCTTTAGACTCCGCTCTAAGCAGGTTGATCCGGTCTGCAAGCGCCAGACACCACATCAGCACCAGCCAGATCAGCCCGGCATGGTAGAACCTTTCAGTCAGGGGAGTACTTGGTAGAACACCGCTCCGCACTAACTCTGCTAAGATAAGCCCGATGAAGAAGCCAAGCCAGGAAATGAGATAAATCCCGGCAAGTTGATGCCCTTTTCTCCAGAGGTATATCCCGGTTATCGATGCAAATAAGGGCGTCAGTATTCTCAGTGGTGAAGTGAGCAAACCCATAAAGCCATAGCTGAAAAACGGCATTATGACGATCATCAAGCCCCATATGCCAATAAGGATGTTAAAAACCTTATGGAAATGCGGCGCCTTTGATTTTTGATCTAAATATTCATCGCTGAATTTCAAGGAAAACATGTTGAAAATCGACATCGTTATCAAAATTAAAGGAAGTTTATTCTGGGAATAGCCAGGCCATATATATTGATCAGCAAGTCCTTCATAGGTGAAAAAAAATAAGATCGAGCCGGTCAAGAAAAAGGAGAAATACAGGTAGATGATATCCTTTAAAAAAAAATACAAGAAAAGATGTAAGCTAAGGATGATCAATAAAGCACCGTAAAACAGGCCGTTCAACAGCATGTCGGTCATTTTTTCTGCCGCAAAGGTTTCCGGCTGCCAAAAAGTGAATGCCAGGGTCATGGATGAGCCGCTCTGGACAGCGCAGGAAAAATGTCTGCTCTTCCTGGCTTGACAGTGGGAGCTCGAATACAACGTGGTAGTAAGGGATATCGCGGGTTTCAAACGGCAGCAGCGCACCGGATTGCTTGAGAAAATATCCATCGTTATCCGATGGCAAATAGAGATCCAGATAATTCAGGTTGGGGAAATTGGCTTCCAGCAGAAAATTTTGGGTCAGGCTGGTCTCGTTTCGAAACCGCATCCGGATCCAGAACGTGGAATTTGTAAAACCATAAATCGGCACGTCTGCTGAGCTCCGTTGAAAGTTGGAAGCGATTTCTGGAGTTGTAACATCATTGATCGTTAGCTCACCGCTTGGATCTTCCAGGATATCGATGTATTTTCCCAGGATGGTCTTCCCGCTTTCATCGGTGAGTACGAGCGGTTGCGGTGCAGGCGGATCGCCCTCCTGCGCAAGCGCAGGAAACCACAGAAGCAGCGCGGCGATCAAAGCCAGGAATAGCGCGGGTAATCTGAGATGACTTATCATATCCAGATGTTGTTCCAGGGTGGAAACGTCTTTTAGAAAAATATTTATATCTTAAGCAGCCTTCAACCCGATCCGTCCTGTTGACCTATCGGGTTCTTCATCCTATGGGAGAATTTCTGGATTTGATCCTGGGAAATTCAGCTCTTGTCATGCCAGTGCTTTTCAAACTGGCAGATGCGGCGCTCGATGTACCCGATATGCGGATCGGCGACGGGTCTTTTTTCGACAACGAGCTTCATCGCCTGATCGGCGGTCAGCCCCTTGCCGATTAGAACACAGCAAGCCATCGCCACGCTGCGGTGGATCCCGGCCCGGCAGTGCACCAGCACCCGGTAGCCGTCCTCGATGACCGGCAGTGCGGATTTCCACGCCCCGCTGCAAAGTTCGGATCGGCATTGGTGCCAGCGGGTTATCGAAGGTCGGCAGCCACAGCAGCTTGACCGGTGGTTGACCAAGCATGACCGAAGGCTTGATCCAGTGCATGGACAGGATCAGGCGCACGTTCAAAGCGCGGATCTCCTCGGCATGGTCGCCGCGCGGCCAGGCTGAGATATACAGGTAATCCGTGATTTCAGAGACATCTGGACTGCTTGAATCTATCATCATTATTCGCTCGTAATTGGTTTGTCGGACTGCCGGTCGTTCGGAGAAAACCTTCCCGGCGCTTCGTTCAACGTACGATCAGGCCGGGGTCAGGATTCGCACCCATCCGGGTACCACCTGGATGCTCACCGGCGTTTGTCCGGCCAGCTCGCCGTCCATCTGGACGGGCTGGGGCGGGTCGGCTTCGATCGTGATCTCGCGTGCCTGCCAGTGACGGATATACTCCGGGTTGAGCTTTGCGCCGCCAAGCCCTGCGCCGACAGCGACCCAGCTGCGAATGCGCGCATCCCGAATGACGATCACATCCAGAAGTCCGTCATCGATCAGGATCGATTTTAATCCCAGGCCGGCAAAACCGATGTTGCCGGCGTTGTCCACCAGGCAGGAAAAGCCATCGGTTTCATGAAGCTTTCCGTCCAGGGTAAGGCGGTAATGAGCTTTCTCTGTTTCGGTCAGGGCTTTGAGCGCCCCAATCGAATAAGCCATGATTCCAAAGCGGTCCTTCAGCTCCCGATCGGCGATCTCGACCTTGCGCGCCGCAAAACCCAGGCCGACGCGCAGCAGGAAATGAGTTTGTCCGCCTAACAGGCCGGCGTCAACCACCCTCACTTTGCTTTTAGGGTCGGCTGCGACCGCGGCAGCTTGAGCCAGGTTTTTCGGGACGCCGAGCTCGACCGACATCAGATTAGCGGTACCGCCCGGCAGGATCGCCAGGGGCGTCTGCGAGCCGCGCAGACCGCGTGCCGCCTCCATCACCGTCCCATCACCGCCGTAGGCTGCCACGACATCTGCGCCTGAGGCTGCTGATAGGCGGGCAAAGCGCTCTGCATCGCCGCTTTCCTTGGTGATGAAGATATCCCAATCAATCCCGAGCGGATGGAAAACGCTGTTGAGGGTGTGTAATATCGGTTGGGGTTGGCCGGAAGCAGGATTTATGATGGCATGGATTTTCCGCGGCATAGAATTATTCCTTTCTCAGACGGTCGAAGCTGCTGACGCTTATCTTCTGGATCGAGATTACAAATGATCCAGCTGACCTACTGTCAAACCATCCGTCGTTCCTGGAATTTTGTTTCTCATGTTGATGATCATGATATAGACGCTGACAATTAATACCCAGGTGGGAAATACGAGGACCATCCAGATTGAGAGAGTTGTGCTTAGAAGGAGAATGATAGCAAACAGATACGTAATCACTGTTAACCAGCGCGGCATCACACCGGTACGAAGCCAAATTGTCCCCAGCGAGATCACGAAGACTCCGGCCATTCGCAGGGCATAAATCGTAAAAAGCTGGCTCATGATGACCCGTCCGAATTTAAAAACATCGCTGTTCGCATACTCTTCGGGGTTAATGGCGTAATTAACCGCGATTCCTCCAGCAACTGCACTGGCTGAAAAGACCATCGCCAGGAAGATCAGCCCACTCCCAAAGAAAACCGTGGAAAAGAATTGATCCTCATACGCACCCAGCCTGTCTCGCACGACGCCCATGAACCAGAGGAACGCAATTCCGGCAAATGGCATAAGGCTCAACGCGAGATTTATCTGTCGGGCCTCATTTCCATGCCAGACATGTTGATCCAATGGTCCAGTGGGGAGGGATATCCGGATCAGCACAATGCTGGCAGTGAAAAGCAATCCAAAAAGGATACCTGCAATCGCTGCCGCCTTCGGCGTCGTCAATCGCTTACCGGATAATGTGTTATTAAGGTCCCTCACGGCAGTGTTCCTCCTGTTTCAATTCAAGATTGGCAAAAGTCCTCAGGTTGGTCATCTGAAATCATCTTATCATGGGATAAAAAATAACAGAAGAGGAGAGTGTTGAAAAACAAATTAGGAATTGACCTTTAGGCAGAAGTTTAATACAATCGCAGCATACTTCGACAAGGAGCAGCTCATGGAGAAGAAGCGGTTTGTAGAAACAGGTCGAGATTCCTTCTTCGGTGATTATTTATATGACCAGGTGGTCCCTCAAGATCATTTTCTGCGCAAGCTGAAACAAGATATCGATTGGGGACGATTTACTCGCAGGCTGATCAGGCTGTACAAAGGGGAAGGCCTGGTAGGCAGACCGCCATACGACCCGGCACTGGTTCTGAAGGTTGAATTGATTGCCTATCTGTACAACCTGTCTGAACGACAGGTGGAAGCGTACATCAATGAGAACCTGCCAGCAAAATACTTTGTAGGATTAGCGGTAGATCAGAAATCACCAGACCATTCGACGCTGACTGTTTTTCGAGAACGGCTGCTGCAGCGCGGCAAGCTGAAAGTGTTCCAAGAGCTGTTGGATGAAATTGTACAGATTGCGCTTGAAAGCGGGATCAAGTTTGGCTCAATCCAGATCGTAGATAGTGTCCACAGCGCTGCAAATGTCAACACGGATAAAGAGCACCGGCGAAAGAAGAAAGGGAAGGGCCCGCACGATCCGGATGCCCAGTGGGGTGTGAAGCACAAGCGTAAAGTCACAAATGGAGAAGGGAAAGAAGAAGAGCAAACCCAGTATTTCTACGGCTACAAAGCCCATGTTAGCCTGAATGCCGAAAATGGTTTGATCACCAGCCTGGAGACCAGCTCCGGCGAAGTTTACGATGGTCATCACTTCTGTTCGCTGGTGGATCATGATCTCGAACAGAATCTGCCGCTAGAGACCTACACAGCGGATAAAGGTTATGATGATGGCGCCAATCACTACTATCTGGAAGTACACCAGCTGCATTCAGCGATCCGGCTTAAGAAGACTCGTACGCACAAGAAAGATCATAACAAGCAGGTCTGGCTGGACCTGGAGCGAACGCCGCAATATCGGCAGGGATTGAAGGAGCGTTACAAGATTGAACGTAAGTTTGGTGAAGCCAAGCAGGGGCATGGCTTGGGACGCTGTCGCTATGTGGGGAAAGCAGGATTTGCGGTGCAGGCTTTTCTGACTGCTATTATGCTCAATCTCAAACGGATCATAAAATTGGTGACTGGTGTGGGCTTCAAAGTACAGGTTGTTTCCAATGCTTAGCCAGGGGTGAATTGTCAGTGTTGCCCGAAAGCAGACAATAAGGAGCCAATAAAAGGTCAATTTCTAGTCGATAAGATGCAAATACCGCATTGATCGCTGGCAAAAATCATCTTCTTAGGCCAGCTTCAGCTGATAATGTAGTTTCTTCAACACCCTCAGAAGAGGCTGTCCCCACTTAAGGGACAGCCTCTCCCAGATTTCGGTCGCCTGTTGCTTAAAAGCTGGCTAAATGACCGGAATGTTAAATGGGATTGTTATCGATCAAAATAATCTCGATGACGACCACGAGCATAAAACCATCGGCTTATGGTTTTTTCAGCTCATCGATCTTCTTTGACAAGGCTGTGATCTTCTGGCTCAGCGCATCGAAATCCGATTTGGTCGGGACGCTCATCTTTTCAAAAACATCTTCGATATTCTTGCTGAAGTCCTCTTCCATCTTGATCGTCTTGCTCCTTCGCTTATCCATCATCTCGTGGAGAAGCTTCTTAGCATCCTGCTCGGCGATCTCACCGCGCTCGACCAGTTTTTTCAGCAGCGCTTCGATTTCTTCCTGTGCGATGGCTGCAGCGCCGATTGTCGCCAGTGCCATTTTCCGAACCATTCCGAACATCTGAGATTGGACCTCTTCTTCCTCTTCCATGATCACATCTTCAACTTTTGATTTGGTGGGCATTCTATTCCTCCTGCAAACAAATGGAATTTGATAAAAATTTTTGTCCGTTTTTATGACGCACTGCGTCGAAAAAAGTATAGCACCACGGGTGCCAGAAGTCAAGAGGTTCGCATGGCTAAGGTTGCGGGATCCAGATCTTCCATCCGGGCATAAGTAAATTGGGATTCCATATTCTGTGATATGAATGGTCTCTGGCTGCGATCTCATTCGTCGCGTTATAGATATCTACCCACCGCCCGGCGTCACCGTAAAAGCGGCGCGCCAGCTGGCGCAGCCAATCCCCGCGCTTGACGATATAGCTTTGACCGCCTTCCGCCGACGCCACAGCTGCAGCGGTGGGCGTAACCTGCGTCTCGACTGCAATCTCTGTCGCCGGAACTGCTGTCGGCACTGTGATCACTTCGACTGCCGACTCGTTCAGTACTGCTCCATCTGAGCTGACGGTGCGAGCGACAATTGGATTGTCGCCCGATTCAAGCTGACCAGTGTACGACCACTGACCATTCTCATCGACCGGGACGGAAGCGAGCTTGATCTCACCAGCCCACAATTCGACGGTCGATCCCGCCGGTGCGGTGCCTGAAAGCGAAACAGCGCCGCCAGGCTCGATATCGATAGTTTCGATGATTATGACGGGAACCTCAGTCACAGGGGCAGCTTCTTCTATCGTTACAACTGCAGCCTCAGATACCGTTAAGACCTGGCCGTCCACGCTGACAACCCGTGCTTGGATCTGATAATCGCCAGGTTTGAGCTGGCCGGTATAAATCCAGTTCCCTTCCGCATCCACAGGCACAACCGCCAGTTTTTCCTCACCCGACCATAGTTCAACCGTTGAGCCCGCTTCGGCTGTCCCGGAAAGGGTTACCTCGCCACCCGGCGACACAATGGGTGATTCGATCTTTAAGTCGGCGGAAGCAGTCTGCGGAGTGGATTCACTGTCCTCAAGAACAACGACTTTCAATTCGCTCAGGGTTGTACCGTCTATGCTCACTGAACGAGCTACAATCTGATTTTCACCCAATTCCGTCTGGACTGTGGTTGTCCATATCCCGGAGGCATCCACCGGGACGGATGCAAGTCTGGTTTCACCAGCCCATAGCTCTACGGTCGACCCTGCTTCCGCGCTGCCAGACAGGGTCAAGCCATCTTCCGACGCAACCTGATCCAGGATTTGAACCTGGGCAGTCCCGGGCGTTGGGGAAGACACCTGTGCATCCGTCTTTGAGCTTCTCAGGAAGGAGGTCGCAAAAAACAGGAGCAGACCCAGCAGCACAGCGCCTTTAATCAGGTCAAAGCTGCGCGTACTCCACCGATCTTCGTTCATTTCAATCCACCTTTCCAGGGTCTGGCTCGGACTCTGGTTCAGGCTCGGGTAAAGGTTCTAGCTCGAGTAAAGACTCAGGTTGAGGTTCAGGCTCAGACTCGGGTTCAGGATCGGGTAAAGGCTCGGCTTTGGGTTCAGGCTCGGGTAAAGGTTCTGGCTCTGGCAGAGGCTCGGGCTCAGGTTCAGGCTCGAGCAGAGGCTCAGGCCCAGGTTCAAGCTCGGGTTCAATACGTGGTAAAAACTCGGACACAAGTTCGGGTTCTGGTATTGATGATCTTGTTTGCCCGCGTCCGGCTATGAGGGAGTCCTTGAAAGCATGAAGCTGATCCCAGTCTCCCTTTGCTGCCAGCTGGGCCTGTGCAGGCCAGCTCACTACTGCAGGCGCAGCCAGCTTGAAATTGGGTCCAGCCTCGGCCAGGATCTCCAGCAAACGGTCTGGCTCGGCTCGCGAGAGCTGGACAAAGGTGCGGATGCCGTGCTCTTTAAGGCTGGCGGAGATCTTTGGACCAATCCCCTCAATCATCGTCAGGTCATCCTCTAGTGCGGGCGGCTGCGGGCGGCGCACTCCACCTGAGAGCTGCTCCTTCAAATTCTGTAGCCGAACCCAATCGTGGGCAGCGGCCAGGCGCGCCTGGCGCGGCCAGCTGGTTGGGTCCGCCATCCGAAAGGCCGACCCTCCTCCAGCGAGAATCGCCTGCAGCTGCTCGACGTCGCTTTCTGCCAGCTCAGAGTAGGTATGGATGCCGCTCTGGTAGAGCAGCTCCTAAATCTTTGGACCGACCCCCTCAATCATCGTCAGGTCGTCCCCCACATCTTCATTCAGCTGCGCCAATACCACCTGCTCGCTGCGTGTCGCTGCCGCCAGGCCAACGCCAGCCGCAAGCGGGACCGTTCCGGCAGGTGCGGTTAAGCTGCTGATTTGTTCCTCCAGCACCCCTCGCTCTGCTTCCATCTTGGCCATCAGCGCAACCAGATCTTCGCGTTCGGCTTCCGCGGCGGCCAGCTCGCTGCGCAGAGACTCCATATCTGTATCTTGAGACTCCAGATCGCTTTCTGCTGCCTCGAGCTGAGGAGATTTCGATTTCTGAACTTCCAGCTCAGTTTTTACTTCGTCGAGCTGGGTGAGATATTCGGACTCGGCAGCCATCCATTTCTTCTGGCGCTTGCGCCAGAAAAGCAGGTCTACAACCCACTCGGATATCCAGCCGATCAAAATCCCTAATAAGAAAATTGGCCAGTCCATTTTCCAGCTCCTTTTGGGCTCTCGCTGCCCAGGGTTGTTTCCCTTGATCCACCTTTTTAACCATGCGTCAGTTCAATACGAGGTTGTCGTTGCAACTTTCGAACCGCGCCTGCCTTTTTAGGCTGGTTCGAAAAAACCAAATTTATGAATATTTCGGCACCTGTTGACCTGGACAGCGCGAAATCTCTCATATTTCCAAAGAATAAAATTGGTTTTGATGGTATTTTAGCCAACCATCAACATTGCTTGCGTAAAAAAACCATAACGATGCAGAAAGAGATTAACCAGTGCAATCGCTTAAATAGCAGCTCTTAAGGTTCTAAACTCATCCTGAAAGAAACCAAGAAACCGCTCCGGGTCGGGGATAAGCCCTGCATCTGCGTTTAGTCCAAAGTAGACCTGATCATTGTAGCTGATAATGCTCAATCCGACTCCGATCCGGCCCGATTGCGGTACCCAACCCTTTAATGAGGTGATCTGCGCCCCTGCCAGGTAGACCGGATGGCGTGGTCCGGGCACGTTGGTCGCGACAACGGTCCCTTTCATGTCCAGGATTTTTATCGCCAGGTTTTCAATCCACCTGGGCAGTTGACCGAGGATATTGAGGATCGTATAGGAGGCTACATATTCTGCAGACGCTTTCAATTTATCCATACCTTTTTTTATCGCGGCAAGACGATCCAGGGGTTGGGCTTGATCTAAAGGCAGGGTAAGAAACACCAGGCCGAATTTATTGCCGAGTTCCTCATCAAACGTGCGGCCTCGCATGTTGACCAGGTTAAAGGCTCGAATGTTCCGTTTTCGAGGATCGTTATGAAAATCCATATAGCGCCGGATGGCCCCAGAAACGACTGCCATGAAGACGTCATTCACAGTCGCTTGATGTTTCCGGGCAATTTGCTTTATCTCAGATAGACCCAAAGGCTCAGACCAGACCGCCTTCTTGATATTTCCAAGCGGCCCTTTAAGCATCGTCGACGGATCAGCAGAGCGGAATATGATCCGGAGTGCCGCTGCGAGGATTTCGGTTATATGAGGATTTCTTTGGGCTTCAGACTGGCTGTGCGTTGGAGGTGGAGCAACCGGATCGGATTGAGAAAGTGCTGTGTTCAAATCGTGGCGATGTTCAGCCAGCGGAACATGTTCAGTCATTGGATTTCCGCCAGAACCCTCAATCGTTTGATGATTATTTTTATCAGCAAGGACATGGTCCACAGGCAGATCAGGAGAGGCTTGTGTCATCTGTAATAAAACCTGCATGAGGGAAATCCCGTCCGCAATGCAGTGGTGGACGCGGCAGACGATCATGCTGCCTCTAGGGTGGTTTTCAACTAGGGTGATAATCCAAAGTGGATGGGAAAAGTCCAGCGCCGTGTTCATTTTGGTATTGACCAATTCTTCCAGCGCAGCATCGTCCGCAGGATCCTTCAGGTTCACTCGTTCCACATGACTCTCAATCCGGTAATCAGGGTCATCTTCCCAGAACGGCCGGCTGAACAAACGACCAGGTATGACGATCCGCTGCCGAAAACGGCGGTAGCGTCCTAGAGAACTCTTCATAATAGAAATCAGCTGGTCGTAATTGATCTGACCCATGAACTCCATAACCACCGTGATGATCATGGGGTTGGTTGGACTGTCCATGCGAAGCCAGGCTAAATCTACATTATTTAGACGAGTTTTTGACAAAGGGTTGCTCCTAACCAATAATCCATCAAGCTGATCCCCTTAAATAGACTTGTTTGAATCCAAAGATTGTGCTCATCCATTCGAACTTTCAAGATCGAAGTGCAAGGAAGAAAGCTGCGATAAACAAAGCTGCCCAGACGAACCACGGGCCATTAAAAGACAGGAGCAATGCTCCTGCCACAAGACAGAAGCCAGCGAGAATCGTACCGCGGGCACCGTTAAGCGGGCCAGATGGAGGTTTCTTGAGGTTTGTTTCCAACACCTTCATCCCTTCGCTTAATATTAATGGGCTCTTTCGAAGCACATCCAGCATTTCCGGCAGGATCAGCGCGCTTTCACGAACCATCGTCACCGGATTAAACTCTTGAATCAGGATAGACCGAACGTGTTTGCGAGCAGCGGAAGGGATGTCGATCTCCGGGTCAAAGATGTAGCCTACGCCTTCGATTGTCACCAGGGCTTTGACCATCAGGATGATTTCACCAGGATACTGGATATGGTAGTGGCCGGCAAGCAGGATGGACTGCAGAATCACCTGGGCGAGTGAGAAATCCTTAAAATTGGGGGCGGTCAGCCAGCGGGTATATAGATCAGAAGCTGCCCGGCGGAATCCTTCGATATCTGCCCCTTTCCCGGGAATCGTCAGCGAAGCAAGATAGCGCGCTGCGCTGTCCGGATCACCGCTGACCAGAGAGTAAAAATAATAAAACAAACGCTTGCGCATGTCGCGCGTGAACCTGCCGACCATTCCAAGGTCGATAAAGCCGACGCTGATCTCTTTCGTGCCCGGTTTCTTGAAAATCATCAGGTTCGCTGGATGCAAATCGGCGTGAAAGAACCCATCGCGATAGATCATCCGCACAACTGCGCCTATCCCCAGGTCAATCGCCTGGCGGCGCTGGTCAGAAGTCAGCTTCTTCAAGGCATTTTCATCCGGTTTAATGCCGTGAAAATATTCCATGCAAAGGACGTCCCGAGAGCTGAATTTCCGATAAATTTTTGGAAAACGCACCTCAGGCTCGTCTTTAAAGTACGCTGAGAAAGTTTCTGCATTGTCGGCTTCGAATCGCAGATCCACTTCACGCAAGGTGTAAGTGCAGAACTCATTGATGATGCGTGCGGGTTGGTAGCGCGCCAGAAAGATCTGCAGGAACCTTCCGAAGAATCTCAGCAGGCGCGTATCTCGTTCGATGAGTGTGCGCACGCCCGGCTTTAATACTTTAATAACGACTTTTTCGTTAGTGATCAGCCTGGCGCGGTGAGTCTGAGCCAGCGAAGCCGAGCCTAAGGGAACGGGGTCAATCCAGCGGTACATCGTATTGAGCGGAAGGTTGAGGCTTTCAACGATGAGCTCCTTAAATCGCTCATATGTCACTGCAGGAAGCTTGTCAAGCAGCTTTTTTAGCTCGTCAGTTATGGCTTTTGGGAGTAAATCTTCGCGCAGGCTGAGTATCTGGCCAAGTTTTATGTAAGTTGGCCCTAATTTTTCCATCCTCAGCCTGAACTGGATCGAGAAAGGCAGGTTTATGATCTTTTTATCGAGGAACGGCCAGGTCAGCGCCAGGAAAATGCGCAGGATCAAAACCCCTATCGAGCGGTGCTCTCCTAGCTCTTTTTTCTGGCGGACGTAATCCAGGCCGCCTCCCAGAGATAAACCAAGGAGCTGGATAGAGGTCTCAAAGAAACGAGTTACCAGTCCAGGAGAGCGCCTTTCCTTATACAGTTCAAAATCATTATTCATGGGGGCGGCTATCTGCGCGGGATTTTTGGCGTGAATAAAACCTGCGTACCCGCAATTTTATCGTGCCAGCCCCTTCGGTTTGGGTCCCATAAGACCCAGAAGAAACCCAGGAAGAGTGGTATCGCCGAAATCCAATAGGCAAAAAAACGCAATACTGAACGGCGAAAAGACAATTTTGCGCCGTCTTTTCGCACAATTTTTAGTCCCAATACCGCCTTGCCAGGAGTGAAGCCGACCAGAGACCAGAAAAATGCGAAATACCCGATCACAAAGAGAAATGAGAAAGTAGCCCCCACAGCCAAATTAATCGCCGAGTTCGCCCAGATCGCTTGCAGATTAGCTGCAATGGTTGAGAGTCTGAAAAATCGAAGGAACGCCTGGATGAAAGCCGAAGTTCCTAGCTGAATAATACTTATTATGACCAGATCAATGACGAAAGCCTCTAAACGGCTGAAAAATCCAGCTGGATAGGATGGATTTATCTTCAGTGAAAGCGTTCCAGGCTCAGCGTGTGATGGGATTGTGGATGCCATTTCTGATTACCCCCCCTCTATCAGGCTTTTCGGTGGTGTCTCAGGTTTTAAATCAGCACCCTTCCGAAAGATGGATCTTAGTTTTTGTTCCAGGATCGAAGTCAACCGCTGCGCTTTGTCCACGGAAATCATCAAGGACGCCTCCAGCCACCCCAACCCCCGTTTCTTGAATGATCTCTGCAGCTTCGGTTTTTAGGATGACGTATTCGAGCAATTCGTTTACCAAATCATCAATGTTCTTTTGTTGGAGGACTTGGCGGCTGTTCTGTTCTTCGATCCGGCCTTTCATAATCAGGCGGTCGATCGCGTTTTCACCCCGTGCCGCGGCTTTTTCATATTGCGTTCTGACTGGATTGAAAACCCTGCGATTAGTTATTGGCGAAAGCATCTTCGAGAACAACCGGTACACTTTTGTTGATGCTCTCTCTGTAGACTGAAGACCTCGCTGGATGAGATCTGGTGTCTCAAACAACATCCCTAGCAGCAGATATCTCAGCTGTTCTAACGAGCTCTCATTTTTTTCAATAACAAAACCTTCTGGTCGGACAGATTCCTGTGCTGACTGCACTCGCCTCAACCTGAGGATATAGGCATCTCTTCCATTCAAGGCAGATCCAACAACCAGCCTCATGGTCGCCTTGAGATCATCAAGCTGTTGCGAATTCAGGCTTAAGCCGGTATTGGTTTCTTCTGCAAGCGCGAGGCTTGGGTCATCGCTGGAATAGGGGAAAT
This sequence comes from uncultured Chloroflexia bacterium, assembly GCA_963788305.1. Taxonomy (GTDB): domain Bacteria; phylum Chloroflexota; class Anaerolineae; order Anaerolineales; family UBA4823; genus UTCFX2. The sequence continues at coordinate 19,059 of CAWBGK010000012.1, read as the reverse complement.
CATCATCTGTTGTCTGCATAAGCCCATCCGGTTTTTATTCAGGAAAAGGAAATCGTCCCGTTTTCCAGTTTGATAGTTTGATCGATTACACCATTAATGATTGATGTGGGTCGGGAATATAATTAAGGCAATAGCAGAAATAATTATACTTTCAATCGAACTTTACTGTCCTTAGATTTAAAAACACTTGCACCGAAAAATCGAGAATTCTGTAATCCTGCGTGAATCATTAAGAAAAGAACGGCTTTTCAAGATCACTCACAGTAATTATCAGAATATTTCCTTAGTTTTTAGTTCCATTAGGTAGCATCAGGGCAAAACCCTACAGAAATATCACCGCTGCCAGGCCAAAGGCAAGCAGGTAGGCGATCGGATAGACGTAATTCATCGGCGCTTCCAGGCGATCAGCTTTCTCACGATCTCCTTTTTGTTCCAGCCACTTATAGTAAACATTTAATGCGACAACCAATGTATTGATGATAAATGTGATTGCCATAATCGCATCCAGGAAAGTCAGATAGCCCATGCGCGGGTAATTGTCTCCCAGGCTGAAGCTGAAAGCAATGAACAGCAGCAGGTTGCCAGTTGCAATCTCAATTCGCCGGGTGTAATCCTTCAGGAAGAAGGTTATGTATGATACCAGGATGATCAGCAATACGGGGACAAGCACGCGGAAGATATAATAATCCAGGTGGCGTGGGGCAGAGAAATGGAATGTGAAGCGCGAGATCGGAGTCTGCGTGCTAGAAATTTCAGAGCTGATTTGCGTGTCAAAATCTGTCAAGATGAACTCATCTTCACCATGCTTAGGATCTATTTCACTGAATCCTTCCATCGGGGCAAAGATGTATTCCTCTTCGGGGAAGAGCATATCGATCTTGATATAAAAATCCTGAGTGTCGAAGGGAAATGCTGTCCAATCGAAATCGATCTGGAAGTTAGTCGAGAATCTTTCCAGGAAAGTGACATGACCGTTCGGTTCAATTTCGATCAGCCGGTTCTGGCTCCAGCGATTGCCCTGTTGGTTTAAAAAGGTGAAATCGGGCCACTTTCCATTGACATCTTCGAGGAACTTATTGTAGCTGTTTTCCGTATATATCCGGGAATAGCAGTCGCATTCGTCCGGATTGAACGCCAGGGCTGGATCTGTCCATTCGAGCTTCAAGGTGCCGACATCATTCATAATTTCGTTGGGTTGATCAATGTTGACGATTTGCTGAAGCTTAAGGCCGACTTTTACCGGGATTGCGAGTTTGACCAGGCTCTCGGTGTTTGGAGCTCCTTCTCCATCCAGGACTTCAGGCGCGTTGACTCCCACCCGCAGCGTGAAGTCCCCACTGGTCAGCTGCCCATCGGGTGAAGCAGCGCTGATTTCCAGGGTATAGTTTCGGCCGCCTTCCGGAAAAGCCTGCTCAAGTGCTGCAGAACCCGTCTGCCCGTTTAAATTAGCAACCCGAATAGGCTTTTTCCCAAAATCACGCAAGACAAGCACGGGTTTGAGATCCCCACTGGTCGCCTTTAAATCGACATACAATCTGTCAGCCGGTTCTAAGTCACCGAGGGTGAAAGAAACGGCAGGTTTTTCCACAATCAAGCTGCCGCTCAGCTCCTGGATGAGATGCGATCCCAGAGCTGCCTGGTTCTGCACAGCGATGAGCGCTCCCGTTGATTCCGCGGTCCCTTCTAATACTTGTGGAGCATTTATGCCTAACAGCAAGCGGTATTCACCTGCCGTCGAACGACCCGCTGCAGATAGCGAGCTGCTTACAAGCAGATAGTAATCGCCATTTTTTGGTACTGTAAACTGCAGCGCAGAAGAGTAGCCAGGACCGCCGTCGTCATCCCAGGCCAGGGCATATTGATCCCTCAGGGCTGGTAGCTCGATCAACGGATAGTCTGAAGTTGCTGCCAGCTCAGCCAAGTCTTCTTTAAAGCTTTCCAACTTGGCAGCCAGATTCCCATCATCTTGTAAAATCGAGAGGATCGGATCAAGGTTTCCAGACCTGTTCTCCATGAAAGCCGTAAGGATTTGACCTTCCTCTAAATCAGATAGGAGGAAGACATCACTCTGACCGGGCGCCAGGGTGCCGAACAACTCCTGGACTTCCGGGTCGCCCTGTGCTTGAACGGCAAATATCGGCATAAATAATAGGATCAGCAGTAGGGATAAGTTAAGAAAAGAAGCGCGCATCGTGATGTTCCTTAATCAAAAAATTGACCTGATTTCGATTCAGCAAAATAGCAATGCCGCACCCTGAAGATCTCACCCAATCCATCCTTGGGTATTTTAGCAATTTAACTCCCTGTGGGCAACAACCGCACTGGGAGTTTAGCAGGCTAGTATCAACCTGACTGTACGGACAGCCCGATTCTTAGCCAAACGGACAGGTCAGGTTTGATTTGATATGCAAATACCTGGGCAGGAGCTGATGAATCACCAGCAGCTCACTCGCGGGTATAGATTTTTCCCAATGCCATCGGCGCTCCCGGTCTCTTACGACTGAGCAGCAACACTAAGATTGTGACAACATACGGCAGGATCAGGATGAACTGATACGGGATCAGGTTAAATCCTGCAGTTTGAATTTGCTGTTGGAATGAATCTAAAAACGCAAACAACAGGCAGGCACCCAGAATGTTCCAGGGGCGCCAGGCGCCAAAAATCACAATCGCAATCGCAATCCAGCCACGCCCGGCGGCAATCCCATCGACGAACATCCCGGCTGAAGCCAGCGTCAGGAAGCTCCCGCCGATCCCGGACATCAGCCCCCCAAACATCAATGCCATATATTGATACAAACCCACATTGACACCTTTCATATCAACTGTGCGGGGATTCTCGCCCAGGCAGCGCAATGCCAGGCCGTATTTGGTCCGGTATAAAAATATGAAAATCGCCGGGACCATTAGAAATGCAATATAGGAGAGGGCGTGCTGCGAGAAAAGAGACGGGCCGAGTACCGGGATCTTCGAAAGCAGTGGGATGGGTTCTTCGACGAATGGGGAGACATTCGGCATATTCCCCCCCAGGAAATCCTGATAGATCACCCTGTAAATATAAAAACTTAATCCTCCAGCAAAGATATTAAGCGTCAATCCAGATATGGTCTGATCTTGTTTCAACGTGATAGTCAAGAAACCCATCAGCAAACTCAGCAATACCCCGGAAAATCCTGCGAAAAGCACTCCTAACCAAAGCGATCCTGTTTCGCGCGCAATCGCAAATCCCATAAAAGCACCCATAGTCATGGCGCCTTCTACATTCAGGTTCAAGATGCCACCGCGCTCCACCACCAGCTCTCCAAGGGCCGCGAACAAGATTGGAGTGGCAATCCGGATCATCCCCCCGACGAGACTGATGAAAAATACCGGCTGCAGGATATTCTCTACCATACTTCGATTCTCCTCACCCGATAGCGGATCAGGGTGTCAAAAATGAGCAAAAAGATCAACACAATGCCCTGGATGGTATAGACCATCGGAACCGGCACCGAGAATTTGATCTGCATCGAGGTCGAGCCGTTCACAAGCGCGCCGAAGAAAATCGAGGCCGGGATCACACCGAGCGGGTTCAACCGCGCCAGCAGGGCGATTAATATTCCGGTGTAGCCGTAGCCAGTCGAGATATCCAGCCGCAAACGGTGATGCAGTCCGGCTAACTCCATGCCCCCAGCCAATCCGGCGATGGCTCCGCTCATCAGCATAACGATCAGCACGATCACAGCATCTCGGATGCCTTTATGTTTTGCAGCGACCGGGTTTTCACCGACTGCGCGGATTTCAAAGCCTAACGGAGTTTTCCACAACAGGATGTAGACGGCGATCACGAGAAAAATTGCCAGGAAAAATCCCAGGTGGATTCGGCTGTCAAAGAACGTTGGGAGGTAAGTCGTGCGCTCGAAGCGAGGAGTCTGGAGGAAATGGTCACCAGCTGCTTGCCACGGCCCGCTGAGCATATACGAAACAATGCCCAGCATGATGTAGTTCATCATGACAGTAACTACGATCTCGCTGATCCTGAACCGGGCTTTCAGGAAACCGGGGATGAAAGCCCAGAGTGCGCCAGCAAGGAAAGACGCCAGGATGATCACAACGATCAAAACTGGATTGGAAAGCTGGGCAAAATTCATGCACACCCAGGCTGTCGCTAACGCACCGGCAAAAAATTGGCCCTCGCCGCCAATATTCCAAACCTTCCCGCGAAATGCAATCACCATCGCCAGGCCGGTCAACATGATCGGAGTAGACTGCACCAGGGTCTCAAGGACGGCATCGCGGCTGCCGAAGGCTCCGTTGAAAAGAGCGCGCAGCGCCCCTCCGGCATCAATACCCGATGCATTCATGATCACTGCGCTGACGAGCAATGCGGCAGCCACTGCCACTACGATCGATAAATTCTGCGCCCAAATGCCGACTTCGCGCTTTTCCAACCTGTACTTATAACTGACCGGATTCGCAGGTCGCTCCGAGCCAGGTTGGATGGGATCATCACAAGGCATGAGTAACGGATCATCAGACATTGGCACCCTCATGAATCCCAGCCATCAGCAGGCCCACTTGTTCTTTCGAAGTTTCTTCAACCTTGCAAACACCCACGAGCCGACCTTTGAAAATTACTGCGATGATATCGGCTACATTGAAAATCTCATCCAGGTCCTCAGAAATTAACAGGATGGCAGCGCCACGAGAACGGAGCTGAAGCAGCCGTGAATAGACAAATTCCATTGCGCCGACATCCAACCCACGGGTCGGTGAGCTTGCAACCACACAGCGCGGAGCGTGCGAAAGCTCTCGAGCCAGGATCACCTTTTGCAGGTTTCCCCCGGATAATTTACGGGCAGGCTGGTCGGCGGATTGGAGAGAGATGTCATACTCCTGAACGGACTTTTCTGCAAATCGATCCACTGCACTGGGATTGAACAGGCCAAAATGCTGGAAATCATTTGAACGGTGCATCCCGAGAATTAGGTTCTCTTTTACCGAAAAGTCCATCAATAAGCCTTCGTGGATTCTGTCGGGTGGGATTGCAGCGAGACCTTTTTCACTGATTTCAAGCGGTGTTTTACCTGTGATGTTATTGCCAGCCAGCAGAACCTGTCCCAGGGCAGGTTTCTGCACTCCAACAATCACGTCATACAGCTCTTTTTGACCATTTCCAGCAACCCCAGCCAGGCCGATGATCTCACTGCCTCGTACCGAAAGCGAAAATCCATCCAGCGCTTTCACACCATTCTCTCGTGTCAGGTGCAGATCTTCTATTTCCAAAATGGGATCACCTGACGAAAGCGGCTCTTTATCCACCTTGAAACTCACCACCCTGCCAACCATCATACAAGCCAGGTCGTCCCGGTTTGTCTCGGAGGTATTGACAGTCGATACCAGCTTGCCTTTTCGCAGCACGGTAACCCGATCCGACATGCTCAGCACTTCATAAAGTTTATGGGTGATCAGCAGAATAGCCAGTCCCGATTGAGTCATTTTTTTAAGGATGCTGAACAGCTTCTCCGATTCCTGAGGCGTGAGCACAGCGGTCGGCTCATCCAGGATCAACAGATCCACCCCGACGTACAGTGCCTTTAGAATCTCCACCCATTGCTGCTGTCCGACCGAAAGCGATGAGATCCGTGCGTTGGGGTCCAGATCCACATCATAATCCTCGCACAGCTTCAAAATTTTGTCTGATGTTCGCTTCAGGTCGAGCCTGATGCCGGGGATATCTGTGCCAACCACAATATTCTCTACCACAGACATTGGCTCTGCCAGGATAAAATGCTGGTGAACCATTCCAATCCCGGCATTGATGGCATCTCGAGGCGAATTAAGGCTCAATGCCTTCCTTTTGAATACGATATGACCTGAATCGGGCTTGTAGAAACCGTAAAGACATTCAGAAAGCGTAGATTTCCCGGCGCCGTTCTCGCCAAGCAGGCAGTGGATTTCGCCTTTTCGAATATCAAAGCTGATATCATGATTCGCGACGAGGCTTCCAAAGGACTTGGTGAGATGTTCAACGCGCAGCAAAGGCGAGGCGTCTTTTGATTGAGCGGATATGTTCATAGCACCTGCTTAGTAAAAAACCGAAGGTGATTTTGAACAGCAAGCTGTTCAAAATCACCTGTTCTTCTATCGGCTGCTCAGTCGCCGGTCACCTGCTCACCGTTTGGTGTAATGACCAGTTCGCCGGACAGGATCTTCTGGCGTGTTTCTTCCACCAGGTCTTTTACATCCTGCGGGATGATGCTGTAAAAGCCATGGTAAGGTGCGATATCCGTACCGCCGGCCGGCATAAAGAAAGTCATCGCTTCGGTTGTGGAGGCATTATAAGCCACACCATTTACAGTATGCTCCCACCAGGCATCGATGATCGCTTCGACGCACGGATCCCAGAGAGCCAGGGCGCTGGTGACAACGGTTTCCGGAGCCAGCTCATTCTGGTCCATGTAATGGCCGATTGCATATACGCCTTTTTCCTTTGCAGCTTCAAACGGGCCGAAGCGTTCGGCGTAGATGAAATCTGCACCGGCAGCGATCTGCGATAGGGCAGCTTCTTTTGCTTTCGGCGGATCATACCAGCTGTCGATGTATGCCATTTTTACTTCGACATCCGGGTTCACCGACTTGGCTCCATCGAAATAGCCGTTGATGGGCATATTGACGTTTTCATAAGGGAAACCGGCAACAGCACCGATGATGTTCGTTTTGGTCATCTTTCCTGCGATGATGCCGGCCAGATAGGCGGCTTCATGAACATACATATTCACCCAGTAAAGATTCCCACCCATCGGTTCAAAGCCTGAACCACCGCCGACAAAGGCGATGTCAGGGAACTCTGGGCCAAGAGCAAGCATGGCATCCGGGTAAACGCTGTGTCCCCAGACGATGCCGTATTCTCCGCTGTTTGCCAGCTCGCGCATAACGCGCTCGCCATCAGGTGTATCGACTGATTCCTGAAAAGTGTAGGTTACTTTCATCCCGTGGGGGTTTTTAGCGATAACACGCTCAACTGCCTGAAGCAAAACGGTATTCCAGGGTTCTTCTTTAGGCGTGGTCGATAAAATCGCGATTTTCAGCTCCTTGGGTTGTTCAACTGCCGCTGGAGCTTCAGTCGCTGCTGCAGGTGCTTCAGTCGCTGCTGCAGGCTGCTCAGGAGCAGGGGTTGGCGTTGCGGCTGGCGCGCAGGCGCCCAGCATCATGGCAATCACCGCAAGCAGAGCAAATATCTTCATGGTATTCTTGAACATCATTCTTCTCCTAATTTATTGATTAGAGTATTTGAAAAACCTATTCTTTAAGAGGGAAATAGTCAGTTAGCTATGGGCTGAGGCCTCCTTCTCTTACTTAATTTAATGCAAGCGCCTCCAGGCATATGACGCACATGGCACTTCATTTTCTTTTCCCCAGTCCAGTCCATATGCGTTCCGCAGTCAGCGGAAAATCATTATACCATAGCCCTGTCGCGTCTTTTACTGCAGCAGCTACGGCTGGCGCAAAAGGCATGGAAGGCATCTCACCAACCCCTCGCGCTCCCCATGGGCCGCGCGGGTCTGGAACTTCAAGCACTTTCAAGCGCAGTCTATCCGGCAAGTCCAATACGGTGGGAATTAAATAAGTCGAAAAATTTGGCGTGAGAACCACCCCATCTTTTTCGATGAATTTCTCCATCAGCGCGTAACCTACAGATTGGATCAGTCCTCCCTGGAGCTGCCCGTCAACCTGAACTGGGTTGATTGCCTTGCCGATATCATTTGCACAGACCACATCCAGCAGACGAGTATGCCCTGTTTCCAGGTCGATTTCAACTTCAACAGCTTCAGCGGTGTACGCCAACGAGACCATTGGGTCGCACTGACCTGTCTCTGGATCGGCAGCAGTGGTCGGAACTGCCACGTATTTGTGAGTGATTTTAACTGGGCGCTCTTCGTTCTTCCATTCTTCCAGGGCCAGCTCAGCAGCTTCACGCAGCGCATGCCCAATCATAAAAGTCATGCGAGAAGCAGACACTGCACCGCTGTCGTTTGATTCGTTTGTATCGGGATTGCTCACTTCAACCAGGTTGATGTCCACTCCCAACGCTTCAGCCGCCATCTGGGAAATCACAGTCTGAGCGCCCTGTCCAACCTCCGTGGCAGTATGTTTGACAACCACCCGATCTATGGATGCTTTTCCATACAACTCCATTGTCACCCAACAAAATTCCCGATATCCGTATCCGAAACCCGAGTTCTTGAAGGAACACGCAATTCCGATTCCGCGGCGGTGGTTGGGTTTGCCAGGAACAAGATGGGCATACCCTTCAGGCCGGTGCCATCCGTTTTCAGCTTTCTTCCAGCCTGCCATCAATGCGCATTCTTCCAGCGTCTCCACCATGCTGACGCCCGGGGGGAAGGGTGATCCCGTTGACATCAGGGTGCCTTCGACAGCAACATTTCGCATCCGCATCTCCACAGGATCGATGCCCAGGGCTTTCGCCAATTTTGCCATCTGCATCTCGGCTACATAGACACCCTGCGGACCGCCGAAGCCGCGCATCGCACCGCGTGGGACATTATTAGTGTAGACGTCAAAGGTGTCCACCTTGACGTTCGGGATATCATAAGGTCCAATACAGTTTAATGACGAAACAGAGGTTACAACCGGGGTTGTGAAAAGATACGCTCCTCCGTCGGCGATCAGCTTCACCTCTGCTGCCGTCACCTTGCCGTTCTTTTTCGCACCCCAGCGGGCATAGATTTTGAATGGATGACGCTTGCAGTGGTCAATGGTCGATTCTTCGCGTGTCAACACAACCTTTACTGGACGGTTGATCCCGCGTTCGTGCAGTTTCAACGCCGCCAGGCCGAGCACGATCTGGACGCCAATGTCCTCGCGTCCGCCAAAAGCCCCGCCGATCACCGGGTATGAGACCCGGACCCGATCCTCAGGCAGGTTAAGGGAATGGGCGATCTGGCTCCGATCCTTGTGCGCCCATTGACCAGTCACAATCATCGCCACCCGACCCTGCTCATCGATGAACCCTACTCCCGATTCTGTATTGAAGAAGGCATGTTCCTGAGCTGGGGTCTGGTACACACCTTCAACAACGACGTCCGCTTCGGCAAACGCTTTCTCGAAGTCGCCTCGACGGACCTTGCGATGGGCGTACAGGTTGCTGCCTAGCGCTGGGTGCAGGATGGGGGCATCCGGCTGCATTGCAAATTCGGGATCGCTTACGACCGGGAGATCTTCAAACTCAACATCAATCAGGCTGCGCGCTTTCTGAGCGATTGCTTCACTTTCAGCAATCACCAGCGCAACCTTATCACCCACATAACGGACGTGATCTGCGAAGGCCGTAGCAGAACCAGGTCCGCAGAGTACCGGTTGATCTTTTGTGTAGTATCCAAACTCATTGACTGGCACGTCTTTGGCCGTCAGCACCGCCAGGACTCCAGGATACACCTCGGCACACGCGACATCCAACCTTTTTATGATCGCGTGCGGTCTGCCCGCAAACAGGATTTTCATAAAAGCCTGGTTAGGGAGATTGAAGTCTGATGCAAACTGTGCTTCACCCGTCACTTTAGCCACGGCGTCTACACGCAGGGTAGATTGTCCAATGTAAGTCATTGCAGCCTCCTCGCTTTTCATGATGGCAGCTCCGAAGTGACAATTCCTGCCGCATGTTCGATGGCTTCGATGATTTTATAATAGCCGGTACAGCGGCACAGGTTGCCGGAGATGGCATATAAAACATCGTCGTGTGTGGGATGGGGTTTCTCCTCCAGCAGCTTGGCAGCCGACATCACAAATCCCGGTGTGCAGAAACCACATTGAACTGCCCCATATTCGACGAATGCAGCCTGAACAGGATGCAAAGTATTTTCCTGCCCCACCCCCTCGACGGTTTCGATCCGGGCGCCGTTGGCGTGCGGGGCGGGGACAAGACAGCTCATCACCGCCTTGCCGTCCAGCCATACCGTACAGGCGCCGCATTCGCCCTCGCCGCAGGCGATCTTCGTCCCGGTCAGCCCGCCCTCATCGCGCAGCAGGTTTGCCAGCGTCTTGTGATGTCCACTTGTGAAGCTGCGCTCCACACCGTTGACTGACAGCCCGGATCGGTCGACCATGGCAGAAACCGCTCCCTACCAGCGCCGGTTCGGATGCAGTGGAAAGCAGCACAGGATTCATAGGAACCGAGACTATTTCGTTCCCATCTGCAAGGGACTGCAGCCCTCGGCGAGCAGCAACCCCCACCATTTCAGCGCGGTAGATCTCCGATGAACGGATGTCGCTGATCGGTCGGGCGGCTTTTTTGGTTAAATCTGCAGCGGTCTGGATCACTTCAGCGCTCAAGCGCTTGCCATTCAGGTAGGTCTCAGCGTCCGCGGCATGAATGATGACAGGGGCGACGGCTCCCAGAGTGATAGCGGCGGAGGTCACCACGCCGGCACGAAGTCCAATCAGCAGGCTGACGTTCAAGACCGAGATCGCCTGGGAATTGCGCAGCGCCACCTTGACGAAACAGCCGCGCTGTTCTGGTTTCATCCCCGGGAAACTGACATCTACCACCATCTCGTCCGGCTGCATCAGGGTCTTACGCACACCAGTGTAGAAGTCTTTCAGGGAAACCAACCGCTCCCCTCGAACTGACTTCAGCCGCAGTGAAGCACCCAGGGCCATCAACGGGCTGATCGTGTCGTTAGCGGGCGAAGCAGTGACCAGGTTTCCTACGATCGTACCCCGGTTTCTGATCTGAGGCGAGCCGACCTGCCAGCAGGCCTGCACAAGCGGCAGCGCCTTCTCGCGCAGCAGCTGCGAAGCCAGCACATCGTTGTGTGTCGTCAGTGGACCGATATGGATCACACCATCCCGATCTTCTGCAATCGTATCCAGTTCTGGGATGCGCGAGATGTCGATGAGAGTATCAATTCCTGTGCGGACACCCCGCTCCAGCTCCAGCACTAAGTCTGTTGCGCCAGCTACCAGGCGAGTGTGTCTGGGCTCCTTTGATAGAAGCCCAAGAGCATCATCAACACTCGCTGCAAGATAATATTGGTTCCACATATTCAATCCTTTATAAAACACATCCAGCGATGTATTAATACCAGTTACGTTTTTGTTCAACCCACCCCCGAAAGACTTCGAAGATCTTTCGGGGATGTAGATCTGTTTATCAATAAGTTCAGGCTTGCATCGGTATGCCCAGATCGATCATTTCCTGCTTCACACGTCGGTAAAGGGACTCCCATTCCTCGGTCGGTTGACCAGTCTGGACGTCATAAGCCTGCTGGTACGGTTTGCCGATATCGGGGGTTTTTAGTTTATCTTCGTAGCGCGGGACGATCTGCTTGACAATCTCATTGACTGCCTTTGGCTCCAACGAGGATGCGGCATGGGTCACTTCGGCGGTGAACCTGCATTCGAGCGGTGTAATGTAGTCGTTCAGCTTACCGCCTGCAGTTCGCGGTCCAATAGATGCAGAAGCGCCTGAGCAGGCGATTACAGCCTGGCCTGCCGCGATCTCGTAGAGCACATTTTCCGTCACAGGACCAGAAGCGATGTTGGCAATATTAACCGGCAGTGTGTGGGTGTTGCGGGAGAGAGCCTGGTTGACCACGCTCAACCCCCACAAGCCTTCGCGGTTGACGTTGCTGAGGTAGCGCACATCATACATCTGCCCGCCGCCGGCATGGTTCTGCAGGATGGGGTATGACAGGATCGAGCAGGCGATCTCGCAGACTACCGCCCCTTCCACTGGTCCGGGCATACCGCCGATCATGCTTGGACAATCGGCTTTTATCGCGCCCCCCATGTTCAGCGTGTGGACGACTTTATTCAGGGTCCGGTAGTCAATTTTCATTTCCGATGGATACAGGATCAGCGACAGGTCCGTCGCAGGATCGAAGCCGCCGGGAGTGCCGTAAGCCCCAAATTGACCGAATTCCGTTGTGGCAGAGATGGAACCCCAGCCAGCCATCCCAGGACGACCCGCCAGGCGGCGCGCTTCGCGGTGCATGCGCCCATACTCATAGCCCATCAGGGTCTCCCATGGGGTGCCGGTCAGCACGGTATGGCCGCGGATGGTAGTCAGCGTGATCCCCTCCAGGATGTCCACTTCCCGCTCGGCCGCGATGCCGGAAAGAACCTGCATGGCGATGTCCTCACTTACGGTAATACCGAGCGACGCAGCTACCTTGCATGGATACGGGTCGGCAGGCGTGCGGGTTTTCAGCGTGGTACCGTCTTTTCCTTTGCCAAAAGCCAGCTCAGCTGGGGCAAACTTCAGGGCGTTTTCCAGCTCTTCCTGGCTGACCTTGACGATCCGTTCGGTGTCCTCGCACCAGTAGCCGAGCTCCAACGCTGCCTCAAATCCAGCTTTATAGAAACGATCTGCAAGGTCATAGTCAAAATTGACTGGAGTCGCCGGATCGCAGACTTTTTCGAGCTTGTGGTCCTGTAGAATGCGTCGGATTGTGCGATTGATTTTGCGAATATCCCAATCTTTTGCTGAGCAGTATTCACCATTGTGCACACGTTCAAGAATTTCGTAAATGTCAGGTTTGTTTTGCATGAAAAACTCCTTCTTTTGAATAGTAAAAATTTATTCCTTGTGTTGGGGTTTTATTTTTTTTAGAATTCTGAGCGGTATAATGGGACAGTCCACGGAATGAACGAATAATATACTGACAAAAACAGAGGTGAAAGGGCTATGATTTACGATAACGCGGTCATCCTGACCATGAATCCAGAACGCCAGATCATCGCCTCCGGCGCAATCGTCGTCTCTGGGAATAAAATTCTCTCGGTCGGGAAGAGTAAGGATATTCTCGATCAGTACCCTCAAGAAAGACGAATCAATTGTAATGGGAACTTGCTTCTGCCCGGGCTGATCGACACGCACGTTCACCAGGCTCAGGCAATGATCCGCGGCTGCGCAGACGACCTGGGTTTGATCGACTGGCTGACGAAGCGCGTCTGGGTGATGCAGGGAAACTACACCCCGGATGACGGCCGTGCCAGCGCTGAATTGTGCCAGCTCGAGATGATCAAATCGGGCACTACAGCTTTCGTTGAATCGATGCTCGCCGAACGGTATGGGATAGACGGCGTGGTCGAGACAGTGATCCGAACTGGGATGCGGGCTGCGATCGGAAAAATTGTAATGGACCTGCCTTCTTACGCCAAAGCGGAAGGCGTGATGCACCCCGGGATGGTTGAAGACGGTGAAACCAGCGTGCGGAATACGCTGGAAGCCTATGAGCGCTGGAATGGCACCGGCGATGGCCGGGTGCAGATTTGGTTTGGACCACGCACTCCCGGAGGGGTCACCCCAGAGCTTTACGATTGGATCAGCACCCTGGCGAAGGAACGCGGCATGGGCATCACGATCCATCTTTCGGAAGTGCGGGAGGACATCGAATACGCCCTCAGCCAGGGTTTCAAGACGCCCACTGAGTTTGCCGAGGCTCACGGACTTTTGGGACCGCGCACCGTGCTGGCACATTATGTCTGGTCGAACCCTGCCGATTGGAAGATTGCCGCCGAGACCGGTACGCATATCTCGCACAACCCTGCTTCGAATTCTAAGACCGCAACCGGAATTGCTCCGATTGACAGAATGCTCCAGGCCGGTGTGAATGTCACCCTGGGCTGCGACGGCGGACCGAGCAACAACACCTACGATATGATCCGCGATATGCGCATGGTTAGCTATCTGGCTAACTTGCTTCAAAAAGACCCCACCGTCATCCCGGCAGAAACAGTGTTGGAGATGGCCACGATTCGAGGCGCGCGCGCCATGGGTCTCCAAGACCTGGTCGGATCGATCGAGCCCAGCAAGCGGGCTGACTTTATCGTGATCGATATGGACAAGCCGCACCTCACGCCGTGTTTTGACCCGGTTTCTACGGTCGTCTACGCGGCCCACGGAAGCGATGTGGACACCGTGGTTGTGGATGGCAAGGTGCTGATGCAGGGTCGGAAGCTGCAGACGCTGGATGAAGAAGCGGTCCTCGACGAGGCCCGCCGCCGTGCTCGCCAGGTGATGGAACGCTCTGGCCTGAACATCCACTCCAACTGGCCGATCATCTAGCCGCAGAGGATTCATCGATGACAACCCTGCTTCTCGAACATATTGATACGCTGGCCACGTTTGATGACCAGCGCACTCGCCTGAACAACGCCTGGATTCTGGTGCGCGATCACGAGATTGAGGCGCTCGGCACCCACGCCGTCACGCCGCCCGAGGCGGACCGGCGCATGAATCTTGAAGGCTACGTCGTGCTGCCCGGGCTGATCAACACGCATCACCACCTGTTCCAGTGCTTGCTGCGAAATATCCCCGCCTTGCAGGACGTCACCCTTTTCAGCTGGCTTCACTTCATGTACCTGCTGATGAGCGAAGTCTGGGATGAAGACTATTTCTTCGCTTCGAAGATCAACCACGCTGAGCTGCTGCTTTCGGGCTGCACCACCAGCGTCGACCACGCCTACCTGAAGGTCAACGATATGCGCTTCGACACCCAGATCCAATCGGCGCAGGAGATGGGAATCCGCTTCCACCTTGCGCGCGGCAGCTTTTCGATCGGGCAGAGCAAAGGCGGGCTGCCGCCGGATCACATCGTTGAGAAAGAAGAAGATATCCTTTCCGACACGGAACGGCTGATCAAGACCTACCACGACCCGAGCCCGAACGCGATGGTGCGGATTGACAACGCACCCTGCTCGCCATTCTCGGTTACGCCGCGCCTGATGCGGGAAAGCATCGAAATGGCGCGAAAGTACGGGGTCGGAAACCACACCCATCTGGCAGAATGCCCCGAAGACCACGAATACATGCTGAAAACCTACCAGAAGCGATCTGTGTACGTGGCCGAGGACTGGGGATGGACCGGACCAGACGTTTGGTATGCCCATGGTGTGGTGTTGGACGAGGCGGAAATTGACCTGGTTGCCCGAAGCGGGACGGCAATTGCGCACTGCCCCAACTCGAACATGTACACCGCGGCGGGTATTTGCCCGGTCACACCACTGCTCCAGCGCGGGGCTATCGTAGGGCTGGGGGTTGACGGCAGCGCGGCGAACAATTCCTCCAATATGCTGGCGGAAGTGCGGAATGCGCTGCTGCTGCAGCGGGTGCGTTACGGAGGGAACGCCATGTCGGCCACACAAGCGCTTGAGCTTGCGATCACCGGCGGTGCAAAGCTGCTTCGCCGGACGGATATCGGTGCAATTGAAGCGGGTAAGGCTGCGGATATCATCGGGCTGGACACTCGCAAGCTGGGTTTTGCCGGTGGTTTTCACGACCCGGTCGCCGGGTTGGTGTTCTGTGATGCGAACCACGTGGACCTTTCGATCGTCAACGGACAGCTGCGCGTGCAAGACGGCGAGCTGGTCGGGATCGACCTGCCCGCACTTGTCCGAGAGCATAACCGTCGCTCCGCCGAACTGGTGAGGCGCACCGAACAACGCTATCACATTAACCTTTCTGGAGTGGTCCACCGCCGCGCTTATCCTTATCAATAAACGAATCATTGCGGACGTCCATCGCGTCCAAAAAGACGTCCTTAAATTTGGGGTGGACGGTCAGCTCGACGTATTCCATCCGTCGAGCGAAATCCTGCGCCGTCTCGCGAGCTTGGGCTGAAGTCAGGATCTGGCGGGCGCCCGAACCCGCAGCGTTGCCGACCTGAGAAAATCGCTCAAGCGGCAGGCTGGGGAACATGCCGATCTCGATTGCGCTGCGCAGGTCGAGATAGGTCCCAAAAGCCCCTGCGACGATGAACCGGTCGATCTGTTCGTATCCGATCCCAGCCTCAACCAGCAGGATTTCAACACCGGCGCGGATTGCAGCTTTAGCAAGCAAGATCTCATGGATGTCCCTGCGGTTGATCGTGATTGCACGCCCGGTGCCGGCCTTTTCTGCTGGAACCAGCACAAATTCACACTGTCTGCCGCTGCCCAGCACACCAGGCGCACCTTCAGCCATGACACCCCGGCGATTGATGATCCCCGTGCGTGCCATTTCAGCGACGACATCGAGGACGCCCGAGCCGCAGATCCCCACCGGAGGCTGCCCTCCAATGGTGTATGTCCGAACTGCTTCACCATCGATCCTCACGCTCTCAATGGCGCCTTCTGCAGCGCGCATCCCTTCCCGGATATGCGCACCTTCGAAAGCCGGTCCCGAGGCGCATGAACAGCACCTGATTTTCCCCCGATGGACCAGGGAGATTTCGGTGTTGGTGCCGATATCCACGGCCATCACGGTATCCTGGGCGTCATAAGCTTCCGTTGCCAGGACCATGGCGACATGATCCGCGCCGACATATCCAGCGATGTTAGCGGGTAGATAGACGGATGCACCTGGCGCCAGCTTCAGCCCAATCTCCTGGGCATGGATTTCCAGCGGCGCGCTCGACCGCTGGAACAAAAGGCAGCAATCCCAGCTGCTGCACAGGCAGCCCTGCAAACAGGTGGTGCATGGCGGTGTTTCCCACCACCACGGCTTCGATGACCTGTTCGGGAACGAAACCCGCATCTTCGCACATCTCTGAAGTCAAGGTATTCAGGGTTTCTACAATCCGTTCTTGAAGCGTGGAGCGCCCTTTTACGTGTTCCATGCAGTAGAATATCCGGCTGATTACATCTTCGCCGAAGTGGATCTGCGGATTCATCGCACTCTGCCGTTTCAGGATCTCACCGCTCGCCAGGTTAACCAGGTAAGCAGCCACTTTCGTGGTGCCAATATCCACTGCCAGTCCCAGGAATTCAGAACCAGGTGGAAGGACAGCACGCACTTCCCCATCGCGTACTGCGCAGCGGGCTTTCCACTTCCATTCTCGGATTTGATCGGAAAGTGATGTCAGGATCGAATATGGGATCGCAGCGGATGAACCAGCCTGCTCTGAGCTCAGTCCCAGTTGTTTCTGCAAAGCATCTTCAAACCTTAAGGCATCCGAGCGCAGGTCACCAAGATCAGGCGGTGCAAGTTCCAGGTCGCAGAATATAAAAGCCTGGTCCGAAAACGGGCTGACCTCAACCCCTTCAAGCTGCAAGCGCTGCGGTGTAGTCAGCGAACCCGGCGGGATATGGATCTTGGCAGAAGCGAGGACCTCGGTCTGGCATGCTAACCTCCATCCCGAAGTCAGTTCGGACGATGCAAAGGCAGCCTCTTCTACAAGGGTTACCTTTGAAAAGGAATCCTCCAGAACCTGGACCTGGCAGCGTTCGCAGGTCCCTATGCCTCCACACACTGCAACAATCTCAATACCGGCAAGACGGGCAGCGTCCAGGATGGTGGTGCCCGCTTTGACTTCCACGCGGCGTCCGATTGGCTCAAAATCAATTCGAACTATGTTTTCCGGCATGAGAAAACGCCTTTTCACAAAAAGAACTTTCAGGCAAGCGCCTGAGCTGATGCTGGAGCGCTCGCCTGAAAGTGGTTGGATTAGAAATTATCGAGCGGAATGCCCAACTCGCGGACTTCCTGCTTGACATCGCGGTAGATTCGCTCCCATTCTTCAGTAGGAGTGTGGGTCGCCATATCGTAAGCTTTTTGATAAGGTAGGCCGTAATCCGGGTCTTTGAGTTTACCCTCGTACAGAGGTAGAAGCTGCTTGACGATTTCGTTTACCTGGTGCGGGTCCATGCCAGATGCTTTATGCGTGACCTCAGCAGTGAAGCGGCACTCCAATGGAGTGATGTAATCGTTCAGCTTACCGCCGGCCGTGCGCGGACCGGTCGAAACAGAGGCGCCGCTGCACGCCAGTGTCGCCTGACCAGCAGCAATTTCATATAATAACGTGCGCGTGCAAGGACCGCTGACATCATTGGCTATGTTATGGATCAGGATGTGGGTGTTGCGAGACAAGGCCTGGGTGACCATGCTCAGAGCCCACAACCCTTCGCGGTTGACGTTTGCCAGATAGCGAGCGTCGTAAATCTCACCTCCGCCGACGTGATTCTGCAGGATGGCATACGAAAGAATTGAGCAGGCGACGTTAGAGATCACCGCACCCTCGGCAGGACCTGGCATACCACCAATCATCGCCGGAGAATTGGCCTTGATCATCCCACCCATATTCAGAGTATGGACGACCTTGTTAAGCGTGCGGTAGTCGATCTTCATCTCAGAAGGGAACAGGATCAAGGCAAGATCGGTGGGAAGAAAGCCACCCGGTGTGCCGTATGCACCGAACTGTCCGTACTCGGTGACCGCTGAGATCGAGCCGATTGCGCCCATGCCCGGCCGTCCTGCCAGGTTGCGTGCTTGACGGTGCAGTTGGCCGTGGACATAACCCATCAATGTCTCCCACGGAGTCCCGGAGAGGACCTCATGGCCGCGCACGGTGGTCAGCGAGCCGGCCTCGAGGATATCCACTTCACTCTCGCGGGCGATGTTCGTGACAAGCGGGAGGTAGATGTCTTCAGAGAGGGTGATGCCAAGAGAGCAAGCCTGCTTGCAAGGATAAGGGTCGCCCGGCGTTCGCGATTTGATCCAGGTGCCGTCTTTGCCCTCACCGACAAAAACCTCGGATGGGGCGAATTTCAGGGCGTTTTCCAGCTCTTCTTGCGAAACCCGGATGATGCGCTCGGTGTCGTCCACCCAGTAGCCCAGCTCGAGAGCGAGCTCGAAACCAGCCTGGTAAAAACGGTCCGCCAGTGCGTAGTCGGTGTTGACCGGGTTATTGACATCGCAGGTGTTTTCGAGCTTATGATCCTTCAAAATCCGCCGAATTGAGCCGCGGACTTTCTTCAGGTCCCAATCTTTTCCTGTGCAGTATTCTCCGTTATGAGCCCGCTCCAGGATTTCATAAATATCTGGTTTGTTCTGCATTTGATATCTCCACTTTATCTGTTTGCGAGCTACTGAGAAAGCAGCGCGTTTTCCAGGATCGGTTTGTCGAAGGGATGTCGCTTGCCGCCTTCAACCAGCTTGAGGCACAGCGCAACAGCATCCTTGGCATCGCGGCCGTAACCGTCCGCACCAACCTTCTCAGTCCATTCCGGCGTGATCGGGCCGCCGCCAACGATGCAGAAGAAATCCTGGCGCTTACCCATCGAAATCAAAGGTCCACC
>CAWBGK010000011.1:0-497757 GCA_963788305.1 uncultured Chloroflexia bacterium | reverse complement strand
ATCCTCCGGCCGATCGCCTCCGCCAGAGCGTTTGGGCTCGGTCCGCCGTTCACCAGCAGGTTTCTCCCTTGCGGCGTCTGGATCAGCAAGGCTTCCCCGCCGCCCACCTCGAGCGCCGTCAGGTGCAGCCGCCCGTCCGGCAAGGCGAAGACCCGCTGCCAGACCACGATCACCAGCAGCGCCAGTCCCAGGTTCAGCCCCCAGCCCAGGCGCGGAACCGACAGATCGAGCTTCCGCCCGACCAGCTCGCGCAGCCGGCTTCCAAACAGGGTCAGGCCGAAGAGCAGGACATAGAACCCGATCATCATCGTAAAGCCGATCCCACCGATGGTCCACGCCGCGATCCGGGTCTCAGCCAGCTCCTCGACAATCCGGATCGTATAGGCGATCCACGGCCAGGCAAAATACGCACCCAGCTGCCCGAGCGGTCTCGAAATCAAGCCGATCATCGCCGCCATCCCGCCCAGCACCATCAGAGGCGGCTGAGCCGGCAGTACCAGGGGATTTGCGATCAAAGAAACCGGCGAGGCCTGCCTGAAAACATAAAGGATCAGCGGCAGCGTGGTGACCTGTGCAGCCAGCGTGAACAGCAGGTATGCGCTCACCGGACCTGCCACCTTGCCCGCCGCCTCCGGCGAAAGCCAGCGCCCGGCAAGCTCTTTGAAATTCCTTTCCAGCGGATCGGCGTACAGGATCAGGCCAAGCGTCGCCATAAAAGATAGCTGGAAGCCGACGTCCCACAGCACGTGCGGGTTCAAAACCGCCATCACCATCGCGACGAAAAAAAGCGTGTTCACCCCGCTCGAACGGCGTCCAAGCCGGACCGCGAAGACCGCCAGGCTTCCCATGATCGCCGCCCGTATGACGCCCGGGCTCGCCCCTGCCAGCAGCGCGTACAGCCCGATCCCAATCCAGGCTGCCGGCAGGCTCTTCCAGCGGCCGAGAAGCCGGCCAAAAACGAGCACAAAAAGGCCGGCGACGATCGCAAAATTAAACCCGCTGATCGCGATGATGTGGGAAACTCCGGTCTGGCGGAAGTCCTGCAGCAGCTCGTCCGGGATGCCCGTCTCTATCCCGAGCAAAATGCCGGCGAGCAGACCCGCTTCCGGATCCGGAAACAGGTCGTTGATCGTCTCAAGGGCTGCCCGGCGCAGGGCGTAGATTTTCCCCAAAAACCAGCTGCCCTCGCCGCGCCCGACCAGCCAGGCGCATTCCCGCGCCAGAGGCTCGCTGCAGTCCTGGCAGTAATAGCAGCTCAGGGTCGTCAGGATCCCCTGGTGCTCCAGATATTCGCGGTAGGAGAAGTCCCCGACCTCTGAGGGCGTCCGCAGCCGACCGTCCAGCCGGATTCGGTCCCCGTAGCGCCAATCGCCACCCGGCGGCAGCCTGGCGAGAAGATTTCCCTCGAGCGGGATCGAGCCAGCCGCCTCCGCCAGGCTCAGATGGTCAGCGGTGATGTGGAGCAGAGTATATGCATCACGGAATTCCGGGTCTGTCGAGATGACGCCTTCAACCATAAGACGCTCCTCCCGGTCGTTATACCAGACCAGCTGAGAAGGATCGACTTCAGGCACGGTCGCCCGGAAGCGCAGTGTGCCCAGCATAAAAAATATCGGGAGGAGAGGCAGGATGAAACCCGGTAGGAGGCTTTCGCGGTCCGCAGGCCAGCGAATAAAAAGCCGTTCAATCGGCAAGGATGAAAACCTGCGCGAGCGAGCCGCAACATGGCAGAACAGCAGCAGCACGGCGCTGCTCTCCGTTGCGAGGAACAGCCAGGCAGGAACCGGCGACCCAAGCAACCACCCCGCTGTTACGCCGCACAAAAACGCCAGGGAAAGCCAGAGAAGCGGCACAGGATTTTTCCACTCCTGAGAAAAACAGAAACTTCCTGCCTTCGGTAGAATCCTACACGGGTTGAAAATCCGGAGGGACTGCCTGCATTCCATTTTATCAGTTTTGCGGCTGGGCATCCCGGTAATAGACCACTTCAGTGAGAAGTATTACAGCTGCCTGACTGTCAATCCATCTGGTAGAGCTTCAGCGCCGGGTTTTTGCGGATTAGAACATCCTTAATCCCTTAACATTCGATAGTTTATTGACTATACTATATGACGGCTGCGACATTGGTGGCAGAATATAGAATCAACCTGAAATTCACAGCTCAGATGGACAGTTCGGGAGGCCTGCCGTGACACTTATATTACTTGTGGATGACGAACAGCTGATAACCGATTCGCTGACATACAGCTTGAAGCGCGAAGGTTTTGAAGTGGCGATCGCCGCCGATGGGATTTCAGCGATCAAAACAGCTGAAGAGCTTGAGCCGGATTTGATTGTGCTGGATCTGATGCTACCAGATATCAGCGGCTTCGAGGTCTGTCGGCGACTGCGCACCTTCACGACCACACCCGTGATCATGCTCACTGCCCGCGGCGAAGAAATCGACCGCGTCCTGGGATTGGAAGTCGGCGCCGATGACTATATGCCAAAACCATTCTCTTTCCGCGAGCTTTTAGCGCGCATCCAGGCGATGCTTCGGCGTGTTCAGCTGGATCGACAAACCACGCAGCCTCAACCGATCTCCACCCGCCACCTCCAGCTCGACCCGATCGCGCGCAGGATGTTTAAAGGAGATCATGAGCTTCAGCTCTCCACCCGCGAATTCGACCTTCTTGCCGTCTTGATGAAGAACGCCGGTCGGGCGATGAGCCGCGATGAGCTGATCAAGCTCGTTTGGGGCGACGATTGGGTGGGTGATCCGCGCACATTGGACGTTCATGTCCGCTGGCTCCGCCTGAAAATCGAGGAAGACCCCGCCAGCCCACAATATATTCAGACTGTCCGAGGTTATGGGTACCGATTTGCAGGACCAGAAGAACTTCCTTAATCGAGTCGGCGCTAAGCTCGCCGGTCTTTACCACAAGTTAAGCAACTCTCTCAATTCCCGCCTGATGATCTCTCATCTGGTGGTCTCTTTGGTCAGCATCGTCCTGATGTCGATCTACACCGGCCAATTTATCTTCCGGTCAGCAAATATTGAGCTGGAGCACAACCTCCAGGACCTGGCTTTTACAGCCGGAAATGCAATCGAAATGCCAATCCAGGAGGTCCGAGAAGGACGCGTTGAAGCGACCTTCATTCGAGAGCTGCTCGCCCGCCTGCTGGCTGATAATCCGGGCATACAATTTGCAGTCTATTATCCCGATCGCCGGCTATTAATTGGAAGTAATGAGGACCTGCCGGATAGGGTAAATCGTGAGAACTCCCCGGAAGTGCTGGATGCATTGGAGAGCAATATCGGGCGTGGGGTCAATATCCGCGACTTTAACGGCCAGCGCTACATGTTCATGGCTGTTCTGATCCAGCGCGAGATCGAAGTGATCGGGATCCTTCGACTGGCGGTGCCGATCGAAGCCAGCCAGGAGTCGGCGCGCCGGTCTTTTCTGGTCATGATGGGCGTCGCACTTCTCATTGTCGGTGGCGTCAGCCTTTTCGGTTGGATGCTGGCAAACAACCTGGCGCGGCCGATCCAGGTGTTAACTCGCGCCGCAGAAAGCATGGGGCATGGTGACCTGGGGGTGCGCGTCAAGCCTTCCGGACCCCAGGAGCTTCACCGCCTTGCAGAAGCGTTCAACAGCATGGCCAATAAACTTCAATCCAATGTAAATCAGCTGCGAGCTTTTGTCGCGAACGCAAGCCATGAGCTCCGTACTCCGCTGACCGTTGCAAAGCTGCGCACCGAGGCGCTGCGCGAAGGCGCGATTGAAGACCCAGAAGTGGCAGAACGATTCCTTGAAGAGATCGAAACCGAGATCGACCGGCTTGTACGGATGGTTAATGATCTGCTGGACCTTTCTCGGATGGAAGCAGGGCTGGAATCCGGAAAGCGCGGTCCGGTTCACTTGAGCACGATCGTCCGTGAAGTCTACGAAACTTTCAAGATCCGCTCCACCCGTGCTGAAGTTAACCTGAAGCTGGAGATCGAGCCAAACCTGTCCCAGGTTAATGCAAATGAGGATCAAATTCGACGAGTGTTTTACAACCTGCTTGAGAATGCAATCAAATATACCCCTCCTGGAGGCCAGGTGGAAATGCTCCTGCGTTCAGGACCTAACCCGGGTACCGTTCGCGTGCTGATCCGCGACACCGGCCCGGGGATCGCACCGGAACACTTATCCCACGTCTTTGAGCGATTCTATCGAGCAGAGACCAATCCCCCGCGGCCCGGGCTGGCGCGTGGCAGCGGTCTGGGGCTTGCGATCGCCAAATCGATTGTCGAAGGACACGGCGGCGAGATTGGCGTCAGCAGTCAGCTCGGAAGCGGAACCACCTTGTGGGCGGATTTACCAACTCTCTAAATCCGGGATATGGCGAAGCAGAAATGGGGTGCTTCTCCCGTCAAGAACAAAAATAAGGAAGATAATGAGCCTCGAAAGCGTTTATTTTCCCGTCCATGACGGCTTGCGCTTTTCTATGAAGGCGTTCATCCCTTCCTTTTGGTCCTGCGTGCTGAACAAGAAGTAAAAAGATCTTCTCTCCATGGCAATTCCGTCTGCCAGAGCAGATTCGAAGGCATAGTTTACGGCTTCTTTACCCATCCGGACGGCGATCGGTGCCCTGGCGGCAATTTCGCCTGCCAGGCTTACGGCATCATCCAGATAGCTCTCGACTGGGACAACTCGATTGACCAGACCTAACTGCAGAGCTTCGGTCGCGGTCAGTGTTCGGTTGTTCAAAACCATCTCCATCGCGATCGCCTTGCCAGCTGCGCGCGCCAGCCTCTGCGTTCCACCTGCACCTGGGATAACCCCAATATTTATCTCTGGCTGACCAAAACGCGCTCGTTTCAGAAGCCACGATCATGTCGCATGATAGGGCTAACTCGTTGCCGCCTCCCAGACACCAGCCTGAGACAGCCGCGATGACAGGCTTTTTGATCTGGTGAATCCGGTCGAATTGGGCAATCTGTTCGCTCTGCAGCATTTCGACTGCACTCGCCTGAGCCATCTCCTTGATGTCCGCTCCGGCAGCGAAAGCCCGCTCATCTCCTGTGATGACCATCGCTCCAATGTGATCACTCGAATCAAATGCTGCCAGAGAGTCCATCAGCTCCCGTAGCATCTGGTTGTTCAGCGCATTGAGCGCCTGAGGTCGATTCAATCGGACCAGGCCGACCAGCCCGCGCGTTTCTAAAGCCACCAGCTCATACATGCCCATTCTGTCCTCCTGGGAACTATCCAGGTCTTTGTGCGACAAACCCGAAAGGACCTGGAGATCTTTCGGGTTTTTGGCCGCAATCCTGATGAATGACTTGCACCCTTAAGTCCAACCGCATTTTCCCAAATCTTTCCAGCCTCCTCCTTTACAGTCCTGATAACAGCTTCACAGAGAAAGCTCGGTTAAAAGAATGGGGCCCTGTCCGGCGAATCGATCACCAATCCATTCAAATCAGCACCAGCCTCGCTGCATAAATTCAGGCACAGCTTGACGATCGACTGCTGCATCTTTATTTCCACATCCCTGTCACTCCCCCCGTTCAAATCCCACGGACAGATCACGTGGAGGCGAATATTGTACGGAGATAACTCCTTCGCTGCCCCCCTTGTAAATCCGATCAGTCCCATTCGGCTGGTCAAACCGATTGTGTCTGCTTTGGAGGTCTCAATGGGCTGGTTTCGGGCGATATGAATAATTGTCCCTCCTCCTTGCTGGATCATTATTTTACTGGCAAGCTGTGTGAGTAGAAACGCCCCGGTTATGTTGATATCTATCGTCCGCCGCCAATCCCATTCATCGAATCCCAGCAGCGGTTTTCGCGGCTGGACAGAAGCATGGTTGCAGACGAAATCGATCCGGCCAAATTGATCAACGATCTGATCCAGCATGACCTGGACGGGCATCGACTTGGAGATATCGGCTATGGCATCCCAGGCCTGCCCGCCGCATTCGTGGATTTCCTGCAAGGTCAGGTCCAGGTTGATCGGGGTGATATCGTTGGCGATGACCTTTGCTCCGCTTTCAGAAAAAGCTACTGCTATGGATCGGCCCAACCCTCGCCCGGCTCCGGTAACCAGGGCGACCTTCCCATTAAACTCCCCGGGTTCGATCATCGTTCTCCCTTCCAGCCTTCTTCCGAACAGCCGTTATTGAGGACAGACTGGGATCGCATCAGGATTCTGTTTGGCGTTCAGCGGCGGACCCAGATACGGCGTCGGATCCAGGGTGTTCTGGATTTCCAGCTCGTTCAAGAACTTACCTTTTCCGTCATCTTTGACGATAGAAAAATGAAGATGGACCCCAGTCGGATTCCCAATGGTTCCAGAGTAATTTCCCTGATAACCCAATAATTCCCCGGCCTGGACAGGTATCTCCAAAGCTCCAGGCGGGAATTTCCCCTCTATGTAAGATTCGCCACCTGGACCGGCTAGATGTGTGTAGTAGATCCAGATCTGGCGCCCCGTCTGGAGCGGGTCTTCTGGGATGCGGATGATCACTGAAGACTTCCAGTCCGGAAGCCGGGTCAGAAAGCCGGGGTATGCTGCATAAATTGGGGTGATATTGCCCTCCGTCCCGCCAAAAATATCAATCCCTTGATGGCGATGGCCGACCCGAAAAGAATCATCCCAAAGAAAACCAACGTATCCCTGGGTAGGGAATAAGAAAGGGGCATCCCCGCATTGTTGCAACGCCTGCACCTGCCAATCCGGGTGGGATAGCGGATTCCTGAGCCAATCCATCAACCTTGCCGATCGATCGACAATCTTCCCGCCGTCTCTAAACAGCCAAAACCCCAAACCAACCATCACCAGTAATGAAAAAATGATGAATAGACCCAGGATATAACGCGACAATAATCACCTTCTTAATCAATCAAGCGGTTCTTCTGCACGCCTGTATTTGCGGATATTTGCCATTTCATCTTCTTTATGATCGGAGATAAAGAGCATCATCCGACCTCTGGTAATCCTCTGGAGCTCCATCCCTGCTTTCTGGCCCTGTGGTGATGCCAGGGCAGACTCGACCTCTGCCAACGAGCTGAAGAACAGCTCGTGCATTTGCCCGAACGCAGAATCCCCATAAAGCATTTGGTCCACCCGGGAACTTGCTTCCCTCTTCAAACCCGGCATCGATTCTGCCAGCCGAAGAAATCCCGGCCATTCCGAATCAAATTGCGACCAGTTTTCTTGTTGAGCGATCAATATCACCAGCTTAAACATGTTTCATGGTCCTGGCCCATTATACTAGCAGGCCGCAGGAATCATTCAAACCCTCTGTGCGCTTTATGGTATGATTCGCTCCGTTAAAATAGTGGTATTGGAGCATGAGGAGATGGAAGACAAAATAACAATTATCGAGGGGCCTCCACCTACATTTGAGGCAGTTGATGATGGTTGGGCGCTCAGCCTTAACGAAAGCCCTTTGCTCTTTAATGTCGGGCTGACTCGCCTGCGGACATTCAATGGTCAGAGCCTGCTTGAACGCTGCCACCGGGCCTGGCGTCATAAGAATACGATCCATCTTGAATACCGCGATACAAGCGGCCTGGAAAGCGAGGCGCCGATCCTTGCAGCGCGCACGCTCGAAGTTGATGAAGGTCAGGTTCTGCTGCTTTGGGTGCGGCTCGAGATCAACATGGACGAGCTCGACGTTGATAACGACATGGACGACGATACTGGGGATGATGAAGATTTCCCCGATGACCTGGATTTTCCGGGACAATAAATTGCCGTAAAACTCCCACAAAAAGGACACGCCAAGTGAAAATGCAGACGTGTCCTTTTTTCATTAATTTGTTGATGAATTCATTCCGAAAGCCCATGAGGTGGGTGGCTCCTGAAAGGCTTTTATTTCAGTTAAACAGAATTTAATTGGCAAAGATTTTTATGCCTGCCAGCACAGCAAAGAGAACTCCCACCATGATCCCAGCCCGGACGGCGTCGCCAGAATCGCGCGTGTCGTAAACAGCGGGTGGATAGACAAGCCCTCTGCGCTCAAAACGCGGTCCGGCAAACCAGGCAAATAGAGTTCCACCTGCCAAACCGCCAAGATGACCCCAATTGTCGATCCCTGGAGAAAGGCCGATCACCAGGTTGATCGCGGCAATCGTGATCACATTCGTGAGCGAACGGCGGGCCATCGGTCCAAATATTTCCTTGTTTTGATAGAATAATACACCTTCGGCGCCTAACAGTCCAAAAATTGCCGTCGAGGCTCCTAAAGAGGGGGCATCTGAGAAAAGGAACGAACTCACGTTCCCCGCAAAGCCCGCCAGCAAATAGAGCGCAAGGAAGCGATATCTACCATAAAAACGTTCAAGACCTGTACCAATGACATAGAGGGCGTACATATTAAAGCCAAGGTGCAGGATGGATCCGTGCAGAAACATTGGTGTGATCAACCGCCAATACTGGCCTGCGATGATCAGCTCGTTCACTTTCATCCCGAGAGCCGCCGGTAAATCTGTGCCAAAGGCATATTTCGTGAGCAGCTGCAAGAGGTAAACTCCAATCGTAACTGCCATGAGCACCTGGGTCACAATCGGACGCCAGGCCTTCTGAGAGGCAGCTGGGGCACCCAATGGCTCTGTCTGGTCTTCACCAGGAAAGGCAGAATACTCCTCCGTCATAATTCAACCTTTCGATGACAGACGCGGTGGTGTTCAGCAATAATGATAGCTTCAATAGTGTCCACGGTCTCTTCCAACTCTTTGTCTTTGTTCACAACAATAAAATCGAATTGATCTATCTTGCGAAGTTCCTGGCGGGCAGTGGCGATTCTCAAGTTCAGTCCTTGGGGGTCTTCGCTTTGACGGGCCTTGAGCCGCTTAACCAGCTCTTCTTCGTTCTGGGTGGTCAAGAAGATCAACAGCGCTTCAGGCGCAAGCTTCTGAACCGAATCGGCGCCCTGGACATCGACGCGCATGACGACATCCAGGCCGCTCTGTAAAGCTTCGCGAACCTGCTTTTTAGGGACGCCCTTATAGTCGTTATAGACGATTGCATACTCGAGCAGCTCGCCGTTCTCGATCATCTCGGCAAACTCGTCTTTGCTGAGAAAAAAGTAATCGACCCCTTGTTTCTCCTCTGCACGGGGCGTGCGCGTCGTTGCCGTGATCACAAAATGAAAAGGCATACCGCGTGCCCGCATGCTTTCAATTACCGAATCTTTCCCTACCCCAGATGGACCAGAGATAACTATCAGGAGGGGTTTGGGGTGGAGCCTGTAGAACTCATCGTTTGAACACACGCTTTCCTCATTTCGCAACACAATCTGGACTGGTATGATTATAATTTCATATTCTTGATAATCCGCGAATTGTCCATGGAGGTATTATGCCGATTTACCCTTATCGCTGTCTAGATTGCCGAAAAAGATTTGAGATTGTGATGTCCTACAGCGAATATGGGACCATCCCGGTAGTATGTACATCCTGCGGCAGCGAACATGTCCAGCGCCGGATCAGCCGAATACGGATTGCAAAATCGGAAGACAGCCGCCTTGAGAGCCTTTCGGACCTGGATAATTTCGAAGGACTGGACGATGATCCGCGCGCCCTGGGACAAATGATGCGCAAAATGAGTCGGGAAATGGGCGAGGACATCGGGCCAGAGTTCAATGAGGTGATTGACCGGTTGGAAGCGGGCCAGAACCCCGAGGACATCGAAGCCACTATGCCCGATCTGGGATCGGGAATTGCGGACGACAGCGGCTTTGACGATTTCTAGCTTTCATCCGTTTTATCGCCTTCCAACCGATCCAGGATCACTCGCCGAATCTGCGACTGGACCCGATCCATGGGTTCGCTGGCGTCGATGATTGTCCACCGCTCAGGAGCAGATTGGGCCATTTCCAGAAAGCCATTCCGAACCCGCTGATGGAAAGAAATCTCATAAGCATCCATGCGGTTCCAGCCGCCATGCTGAAGCCGTCGATTCAATCCAGATTCCGCTTCGATATCCAGCAGTAAAGTGAGATCGGGCGTCAGCCCGCCGGTCGCAAAAGCAATCAACGGCTTTAAATCATCCAACGAAAACTGCTGGTATCCGTAGCCTTGATAAGCCAGAGTCGAATCTGCGTACCTGTCCGAGAGAACGATATCGCCTCTCTCAAGACCGGGAATGATTACCTGCTCGACAAGCTGGGCTCTGGAAGCTTGAAATAGCAAAATCTCCGTGCGCGGCTGCATCTCCGTGTTTTTCAATCCCATCAGCACGTTCCGGATTTCGTCGCCAATTGGCGTACCGCCAGGCTCACGGGTAGTAATGACCGTGTGCTCCTTTGCTCGCAGGAATTCTGCCAGGGCTGCAATCTGCGTGGTCTTGCCGCTGCCCTCAGGTCCTTCGAAGGTGATGAACTTGCCTTTACATTTCACGGAAAATCCTGACCCGCCGGTTCGGCTCTTTTCCATAGGAGTGCGAAACCAGGTTGGCTTCTCGCGCCATCTGGTGCTGCAATCGACGCATTGCAGATGCAGCCGGCTGAAGCTCAACCCATCTCTCGCCGTTCCTCACGGCGTTGATCGCCGCCAGAGTCTCTTCGACGATCGAATCCATCCCGGCGTTGCGGAGCTCATCCGTGTATAAGTTAAAAAGGTCTCCCAGAAATTGCTGCATCTGGTTGACTGTGTTTGAGCGGAGCACATAGATCGGGACATTGCGGTTTTCGGCATCCGTGATCGTCCGCTGCCGCTTGCGGTAATAAGAGCGCAATGTAACCAGGACATCCGCATCCGCCGGCTGGTCTGCTAAGATGGCAGGGACGCCTAACCTCCTGGCAGCCTGGTTCAACCGATTTCGAGCCACACCATACGGATAAATTCGAATGGACTTCAACCCCTCCCGATCTCGGGTTGGCCGGTTAATTTCCTGATCCACCTCGCTGCCCATCTCAGAACGCACGGTATCAACCGCGCTTCTGGCGTTTCCAGGCTCAATGGCTTCCGAACGTCTTGAGAATCGCTCCCCACCTCCATCAACGCTCTGCCTTCGGTAGCCCTGCTGACCGGTGCCTTGCTGGCGAGCCGGGGACGAAGCCTTCTCGATGCGGATGTCTTCGCCGATCCGGGAGCGAATTTCGGCGGGCAGCGGATAACCGCGCAGCAGCGAATCAACCGCAGCGGCGACATCAATATGGACAGCCACGCGATCGCGGGTTTGGATTTCTATCAACACATCAAACGTGGGTGGAGATCTCCGTTCCAGGACGGTCTTCTGTGTCCCGCGCCTGCGTGCTTCTTCGTCTGAAAGGGTGACCGATTCGATCCCCCCCACCAGATCAGAAAGCGTCGGGTTCAGGAGCAGATTCTCCAGAGAGTTTCCATGTGCGGTACCTATTAATTGGACACCACGCTCAGCGATCGTGCGCGCAGCTGCCGCTTCCAGTTCCCGCCCGATCTCATCGATCACTATCGCCTCTGGATTATGGTTCTCCACGGCTTCGATCATGACCTCATGCTGGAGGGAGGGCGTGGCGACTTGCATTCGACGGGCTCGACCCACTGCTGGATGAGGGACATCGCCGTCTCCACCGATCTCGTTCGATGTGTCCACGATGACAACCCGTTTGGTCTCAGCCAGGATTCGAGCTGCCTCGCGAAGCATGGTTGTCTTGCCTACGCCTGGTCTCCCCAGGATCAGCAAACTTTTCCCGCTCTCGATCAGGTCTTTTATGATATCTGTCGTGCCGTAAACTGCTCGACCTACCCGGCAGGTCAGCCCAACGATATAACCTCTTCGATTCCGGATCGCTGAAATCCGATGCAGCGAACGTTCCAACCCTGCTCGATTATCTGCATCAAACTCTCCAATCCGCTCGACCACAAAGTCAATTTCTTCGTGGGAAACCTCCACCTGGCGAAGGACGACCTCCCGGTCAAAGAATCGAGCCGTTGGCAGCCGCCCCAAATCCAGGATCACCTCCAGCAGGTTGTCGCTGTCATTGGCCTTTCTGACCGCATCCACAACCGGCAGCGGTAAGACTGCCATCAAGGCATGCAGGTCATCGGTAATTTTTTTCTGTGACATATCGCTCTTCAGTTCTCCAGATGCACCATCGGTGCAGTGACTTCTGCCTGTCCACTTTCCAAAGCAGGTAAGCTAAAAGCACGCGCTGCCTTTTGTTGGACGACCAATTGCCTGACCATTACCGCTTGGCGTTGACCCACTTCCCCACCCAGCTCTTCAATCCAGGGCTCAAGCCAGGATTGATACGATCGAATACAGATGTAAATGGGTCGAAATCGATGGGCAGGGATTTTATCAATCATATCCAGCAGATAGGCTGAAACCTCCTCCACATCCGGATGGAAAAATGGTTGAGCCCAAATGCCGCGGCGGCCTTGATTCAATTCCACATAAGCAAGCAAATCGCCGTTCTGGTAAAGGACCATCCCGCGCGGACGCTGGGTTGAAAACGGTTCAATCTGCTGAACCATTCCAGGAACAAGGTTGTTATACAGCGTTCGAATCGGGATGATATCTTGATCCGAGGCAGCTCGCCAGCTCCGGGGTCGGCTTGTGTTTCCAATCCGACCCGCAAGCTGCCAAATCCTTTGACGGGTATAGACCGCAAAACCGCATTTTCGAAGCGAATCAAACGCAAGCGAGCCTTCATCCGCATCTGCCAGGAGCCTCTGTGCTCCACGTTCGCCCGAAATCACCATCATACGTTCGATCAGCGGGCAAACAAGCACCGATTCGAGCTGTTTTTGAGGAGTGAGAAAGGTCAGGTGAGAGAGGTTGCTACCTGCTGAGTGTATGAATTGGCCGATCAGCTGAAAATCGGCTTGTTCTCCCGACTCGGTGACACAGGTGAAAATACCCATGGTAGACGCCAAAAGCGAGAACAAAACGCCTGGGACCATCAATGAGCCGCGAGTTAAAAGCAGCTCGCTATCCAGAAAAACGCTTTCGCTGCGGCAGCGGCGTAGGGAAGCGATATCTCTCCAGTCGAACAAGCGAACATTCATCGAACTTGCGCCCACTCGATCTTCAATCCACAAGGGTCATGAAATATCGATGGAAACGATCGTCCAGGGTCAGCTCCGGGTGGAACGATGTTGCCAGGAGGCGATTTTGTTGGGCTGCGACGATCCTTCCATCCGATAATGTGGCCAGCACCTGAACATGATCTGCAACCGATTGAATCAATGGAGCCCGGATAAAAATTGCGTGATAGCCTCCCCCCGCAGGAGCGACTTTCTCCAGCGCCGAAACTTCGATCATGCTCTCAAAGCTATCTACTTGACGACCAAACGCATTTCGTTCTACATGAATATCCATCAATTCAAGGAGCGGTTGGTGCCGCTGCACATCCTTCGAGAGAAAGATTGCACCGGCGCAAGTACCCCAGACGGCTTTGTGCTGCCCGAATTGGCGTAAAGGCTGCATCAGTCCGTACGAAACAGCCAACTTTCCGATCGTCGTCGATTCTCCGCCTGGAATGATCAACCCGTCTATTTCTTCCAGTGATGCTGGCAGGCGGATTTCGACAGCTTCAACTCCAATTCTGCGCAAAACCGTAATATGTTCTCTAAAATCGCCCTGCAAGGCGAGAACGCCAATTTTCATATCGTTTGATAACGATTACCAGCCTCTGCCTGCGATCAATTCTGCCTCAGGGATGGACGAAACCTGCCGCCCAACCATAGGCTCTCCCAGATTGCGGCTGACTTCCGCCAGGATGTAAGGGTCGTTGCAATGGGTGACAGCTTTTACGATCGCAGCCGCTCTAGGTGCAGGGTCTCCTGACTTGAAGATGCCCGAGCCAACAAACACCCCATCCACACCAAGCTGCATCATCAATGCCGCATCTGCAGGGGTCGCCACACCGCCGGCCGCAAAATTAACAACCGGCATCCGACCCAAGGAACGGGTCTCCATCACCAGATCGTAAGGCGCTCCGATTTCTTTGGCGTAGCGCATGACCTCTTCTTCTTGCATGTTTTGGACCCGGCGAATCTCACCTAAAACCGACCGGGCGTGGCGCACAGCTTCGACTATATCTCCGGTCCCCGCCTCGCCCTTTGTCCGGATCATCGCAGCTCCCTCTCCGATCCTGCGGAGCGCTTCGCCAAGGTTCCGGCAGCCGCATACAAACGGGACTTTAAAATTGTGCTTATTGATGTGATATTGTTCATCTGCCGGGGTAAGGACTTCTGATTTATCGATATAATCCACGCCAATTGCTTCGAGGATTTGGGCTTCGACAAAGTGGCCAATCCGGCATTTTGCCATGACCGGGATCGAAACTGCATCCATGATTTGCAATATCAGCTCTGGGTCGCTCATCCTGGCCACACCACCTTGGGCGCGAATATCTGCAGGGACCCGCTCAAGCGCCATCACAGCGACCGCGCCGGCTTCTTCAGCGATTCGTGCGTGCTCAGGGGTCACCACGTCCATTATGACCCCACCTTTAAGCATCTGAGCCAGGCCTCTTTTGACGATAAAGGTACCTACTTCTTGCTCCATTTCTTGCCTCCAATTTAAAACCGACTTGGCGTCGGTGATTTATCGTGAGTGATCCTCTTAAGAATCATTCTACCATGCGCAGGTATCGATTGCAATCCATGCGCTCGACTGCATACAAGCTGAAAGTGTTCGATCAATCCTTCATATTCCAGTTTCAGCGGCCTACTTGACAAAAAACAAACCTCAGGCAGTGACTGCCTGAGGTTTGTTTTTTACTGATCTCCAGTTCGTTGGTCAGGCAGCCGTTACAGCTTCTTCGGATGTCTCTGTTTGACTGATCAATGACTCGCCCTTCCGAAGGACAATCTCATCTCCTTCCAGATCAACCAGGATCTGCGTGCAATCTTCAAACTCAGCTGAAAGCAGCGAATTTGAAAGCGGATCTTCGACTTTTTGTTGGATTACGCGGCGCAGCGGCCTGGCGCCCATATCAGGGTCATAACCTAAGTCTGCCAGCTTTTCTAAGGCGGCGGGAGTAGCCTCCAATTCAATCGAGTGCTCCTCCAACCGCAGTGCAACTTTCCTTAATTCGAGCTCTACAATCTCAGTGATATTTTGCCTGCTGAGTGCGCGGAAAACGATCACGGAATCCAGCCTGTTCACAAACTCCGGACGGAATACCCGTCGAAGCGAGTCCATCAGCTTTTTTCGCATCTCTTCATACGCGAGGCGCTCTTCGGTGTCTTCATCATGCTTGAGTGCAAACCCCAGCGATGACTGGCGTTTGATCATATCTGCGCCAATGTTGGAAGTCATCACGATGATCGCATTCCGAAAATCAACCTTTCTGCCCTTCGCATCGGAAAGATGACCTTCTTCCATGATCTGAAGCAGCATGTTGTGCGCTTCCGGGTGAGCCTTTTCAATCTCGTCAAACACAACGATCGAATAAGGTCGCCGCCGCAGCGCTTCAGTCAGCTGTCCGGCTTCCTCATACCCTACATACCCAGGAGGTGCGCCAACCAGCCGGCTGACTGTATGCCGTTCCATGAACTCGGACATATCCAGCTGGATCAGAGCCTCTTCATTTCCAAACATGAAGCGAGCCAGGGCTTTGGTCAGCTCTGTCTTACCCACTCCGGTTGGCCCCAGGAACATGAAAGACCCGATTGGTCTGCGCGGGTCCTTCAGACCGGCGCGAGCGCGCCGTACTGCCTTTGCAATCGCCTGGATCGCCTCATCCTGGCCGATGATATGCGCTTTGAGGTCCTCTTCCATTTTTAGCAGGCGATGCGATTCTTCTTGAGCGATCTGCATCACGGGTACACCGGTCCACATCGCAACGACTTCAGCAATATCCTCCGCGGTCACAATGGGGCTGGAAGCCCGATCCCAGCCCGAGCGCAGGCGCTCCAGCTGCGTTTCTATCGCTTCCTGACGGGTCAGGTAGTCCTGAGCATCGTCGTTTCGCCCGTCCTCCTGGGCCAGAGCATAGCCCTGGCGCAGTTCGCGGAGCTGAGTCATCAAGTCCTTGGATACCTTGGCTGAGGGGCTTTTATACATCCGGACTCGCGAAGATGACTCGTCGATCAGATCGATTGCTTTATCCGGCAAAAACCGTTCAGTCACGTAGCGCGCCGAAAGCTGAGCGGCGGCATCCAGGGCTTCGTCAGAAATTTTCAGGCGGTGGTGCTCCTCATATGCGCCGCGCACCCCTTTCAATATCTCGATCGTCTCAACAATCGAAGGCTCTTCCACAACCACAGGCTGGAAGCGGCGTTCAAGCGCTGCATCACTCTCGATATGCTTGCGGTATTCCTCCAATGTGGTCGCACCGATTACCTGCAGCTCGCCGCGCGAAAGTGCTGGCTTTAAGATGTTCGCTGCGTCAACCGATGAGCCGGCTGCGCCTGCTCCGACAAGCATATGAACTTCGTCAATAAAAAGTATTGCCCCAGAGGCTTTCAATTCATCAATCACACGTTTAAGTCGTTCTTCAAACTGGCCGCGATACATTGTTCCTGCGACCAGCGATCCAACATCCAGCTGAAGGACGCGTTTATCAAGTAACGGCGCAGGAACGTCGCTGTCTATGATTCTTTGGGCTAACCCTTCGACGATGGCTGTCTTACCAACACCGGGTTCTCCGATTAAAGCTGGGTTGTTCTTTGTTCGGCGGGCAAGAATCTGGATGACGCGTTCGATTTCCATCTGGCGCCCGATGACTGGATCGAGCTTACCTTCTTCGGCAAGCGTGGTCAAATCGGTGGCTAGCTGGTCGACCATCGGGGTTTTTGCCTTGCTTTGCTCCTGGTTCTGGCGCGCAGCCTTCTGCTTTTCGGGAGGAGCTGGGGTGCCAGAACGCTGGGGGGAGCTGCTTTCCTGGAGCACCCTGCGGGTTTGCCGGCGAATCTGCTCAGCAGTCACGCCAAGCTTTCGCAACACATCCATCGCGATCCCCTCATTGAGGCGAACCAACCCAAGCAGAAGATGTTCCGTTCCAATATAGTGATGGCCCATTCGCCGGGCTTCATCTACTGCAAATTCCAAAACTTGCTGCGTCCCTGGAGAAAGGTCAAGTTTACCACCCTGGTATTGTCCCGGCCCGGTCAGCCGCTCGACAATTTCCTGCACACGGTCTGCTTCAAGACCCAGCTCTCTTAAAACGCGTCCGGCAACACCACCTTCCTCTCGAATCAGCCCGAGGAGCAGGTGTTCTGTCCCGATATAACTATGGCGCATTGCCTCAGCTTCCTGGTGAGCCAGGCTGAGTACTCGCCGCGCCCTCTGCGTAAAACGCTCCATGCCAGACACGGAAATCCTCCTAACCATTGAACCAATATAAAATAAATGGATATCTTAGCCGAATAACCTTCATCTTCACGATTATGAGACTATTTATCCGATTGGATTCTACCAGAGTTTAGTTAGAGACCACTTATTTAAGATTATTGTAAAAAATAAGTTAACGAAACTCTTAGGTAAATAAAAGAGCGTACCTTTTTCAGAGGCACGCTCAAACGATTAACCTTCAGGATGAGCAGATGAGATGATCTCTTCGGAAACGATCTAAGCTTCCGATTTGCTCTGTTCTGTCTCTTCTACAGCAGATTCGCTCGCATCCTCGTCAGAATCCGGTTTCACTACCTCATCAGATAAGGCGAGCTTCCAATCCAAATCCGTGAATGCGGCTGAATCGACTTTCCGGCGGCTTAAGCCGATACGATGCCGATCTTCGTCGATCTTGATGATCCGCAGGGTGATTACTTCGCCTTCGCGAACCACCTCTTTCGGGTGATTGACCCGCTGCTCGCTCAATTCTGAGACGTGAATCAAACCTTCAAGGTCTTCGCCGATTCGGGCAAAAGCCCCAAATTTAGTCAGATGGGTGACCGTCCCCTCGATGAGCATTCCTTCCTTCAGCTCACCAACCCTTTCCATCCATGGGTCGCGCTGTAGCTGGCGGATTGAGAGCCCAATTCGCTTGCGATCGCGATCAACACTGATCACTTTCACCTTGACTTCATCGCCAACCTTCAAAACTTCGTTGGGATGTTGGATGCGGTCCCATGATATTTCCGACATATGAACCAGGCCGTCTGCACCGTCTATATTGACAAATGCACCAAAATCTGCGAGGCTTGTGACCTTTCCGGTTCGAACATCGCCTTCCTGCAATTCATCCAGCAGGCGGTCCTTCAAAGTCTCACGAGTCTCTTGAAGCGCAAGCCGCTCCGAGAGGATCAATCTCCGGCGGTCCCGGTCGACTTCTATCACACGGACAACAATCGGATCACCGACCATCTTTCCGTAGCGCTGCTCGGGATTTTCTCCGCCAGGTCGGCGAGTGAGGCTGATCTGGGACGCAGGTACAAATCCACGCAAACTGCCAATCGGGACGATAAGACCTCCCTTGTTGTACCCGATAATTTTACTTGAGTGCTCTTCGTTCGACTCAAGCAGCGCCTGGACATCATCCCAATCCTTTTCTTCTCGAGCGCGCAGATAGGATAATACAACGTTTCCGTTGGGATCTTCAGGAGCGAGAACAAATACCGGGATCTCCTGCCCTACGCGAAGTGCTACTCTTTCTTCATCCGGGATCTGTTCGAGTTCTCGGCCGGATATGACTCCCTCCGATTTGGTTCCAATGCTGACAAGAATCTCGTTTTCTCGGATTGTTGCGATAGTTCCATGGCGAATTTCACCTTGGTTCGGAAGATCCAGGCTGAGGCCTTCGTCGAGGAGCGATTGCATCAACTCCTTCTCTTCAGTCCCACCCTCTTGCCCAAATAGGGCGCCGTCTTGTTCCATAATATTGCTATCTCCGGTTGAACATTAATTTTAGGAGTGTATTATAAAGGTGAAAAGGCAACTTGACAACCTTTATATTCAGGATAGAATTCATACCAGAATGCGCAATCACTGGCGCGTGCACTCTGATTTCCTGAATATCCGTGGGAAATGCGGAGAGCACGCGTACTTATGAGGAAACTATGCCTCCAATTTATCCATTTACGGCAATTGTTGGTCAGGAACGTATGAAACGCGCCCTGGTTTTAAACGCGGTTAACCCGCGGATTGGTGGTGTTCTTATCCGGGGCGAACGCGGTACTGCAAAGTCAACAGCCGCTCGAGCGATGGCCGCACTTCTGCCCAAAATTAAAGTATTTAACGATTCTCCCTTCAATGACGACCCGGACAAACCCAATACCTGGTCGGACTGGGTGAAGAAGCAGCTTTTAGACGAAAGGCAGATGGAAGTATCGGAAAGACAAATTCGCTTTGTGGATCTGCCGGTCAGTGCCACCGAGGATCGTGTTGTTGGAACCCTGGATATCGAAAAGGCGATCCAAAAAGGCGAACGCCGGTTTGAGCCAGGCGTGCTTGCGGCTGCTAACCGCGGCCTGTTGTATATCGATGAGGTCAACCTTCTGGACGACCATGTCGTGGATCTGCTGCTCGATTCTGCCGCGATGGGAGTCAACATTGTCGAAAGGGAAGGTATCTCGTTTTCCCACCCAGCCCGGTTTATCCTGGTCGGCACGATGAATCCGGAAGAGGGTGATCTTCGACCCCAACTGTTAGACCGTTTTGCCCTTTCAGTTGAAATTCATGGCATCCGCGATACCCGGGAACGGGTTGTCATCATGCAGCGAAACCTGGCATTCGAGGAAAACCCTGAAAAATTCTATCAGCAGTGGCTTATTCGGGAGCAAGAACTCTCCCATCAAATCGAACAGGCGATCACCCTGCTGGATGAAGTAACATACTCCAACCGGGACCTGATCGCCATCGCATCATTAACATCTTCACTGAACGTTGACGGTCATCGATCTGATCTTGTGATTTTAAAGACCGCAAAAGCACATGCAGCTTTCGAGGGTCGTAAAGAAATTTCTGAGCGCGATATTGCCCTGGCTGCAGAGCTGGCTTTACCTCACCGCATCAAACGCGGCCCCTTCCATCAGGCGGAAATGTCCATGGAAGACCTGCAAGAACGCATCGAACAGCTGCAGGGTGCCACGCCGGATCAGAGCGAAGTAAAACCTGTTCCAGAAGACGAAGAAGCCAGCGAAAAAAAAAAGATGGGGTAACAGCTGAGATCTCTGACGAGACCTCCAGCCAACCACCAACCGAGCCTTCCCATCAGAATGTTTTCGATCAGCTGAGTGCAAACTGGTGGGAGGGTGGAGAAAAGGTCAAGATTGGGCAGACCTTTCTCCCCAGAAAAATCCAGAATCCTATCGACCGCATCACCCGCCGATATGCAGGCAGGAGGTCGCAAACTCGAACAGAACGCAAGCGGGGTCGTTATATCCAATCCAGGCCGGCGCACGGTAAAACGGATGATTTGGCTTTTGACGCCACCTTGCGCGCCGCGGCCCCTTTCCAAAAAGATCGCATCGAGCAACGAAAAAAAATAGCTTTCGCCATTCAAAAGGGTGATTTTCAGCGCAAAGTTCGAGTGAAGAAAGCTGCTAACCTCATTCTGTTTGTCGTGGATGCATCATGGTCGATGGCTGTCGCCGAACGCATGGCTGCGACCAAAGGGGCTATCCTTTCGCTTCTCACAGATGCCTACCAACGCCGCGACCGGGTGGGTCTGGTGGTTTTCCAGAAAGACCGAGCCACCTTAATATTACCTCCTACGAATTCGGTCCAGCTTGCCAAACGCGCCCTGTCCGATATCCCCGTCGGTGGAAAGACTCCCCTTTCTGCTGGATTGTTTATGGCACACGATGTGATCCTGAAAGAGCGCATCATCCACCCTGATGTCAACCCCCTGATCATCTTATTGACAGACGGCGCCGGAAACGTCTCTCTGACAAACATTCCGCCTCATGAAGAATCCAACCGGCTCGCAGACCGCATTGCTGGAGATGAAATTCGCAGTGTTGTCATCAATATGGAGC
This sequence comes from uncultured Chloroflexia bacterium, assembly GCA_963788305.1. Taxonomy (GTDB): domain Bacteria; phylum Chloroflexota; class Anaerolineae; order Anaerolineales; family UBA4823; genus UTCFX2. The sequence goes on along the minus strand of CAWBGK010000011.1, from coordinate 476,930 downwards.
ATGCTGCATTTGATCAAGGGCTGGCCCAAAACCTGGCCGAACACCTCAAAGCTCCTTGCTACACGTTAAGCGAGCTGAAAGCTGAAGTGCTCTACCAGAAAGTTCGGGAAGAGATGAACACCTAAATTGATGGAATTTTGGTGAATGAATGGAATATCGATTTGTGTCGAGCCGTTTCTGGAATTTTTTCCCCTTTGATATTTGTTTAATGTTTATTATTCTATATTCGTAGTCGTAGTAGTGCCTGTGGATATGTGGATAAGCTGAAGGAAGGGAAACTTATCCCGTACCCGTAGGGCTTGAGATCGTCTTCGCAATAGATATAGCGGCATTCTGATAGAAAACTGTCAACCGCTTCATGTGGATGTACGGTCTGTATTAACCGATATTCTTTAGGAGAAAAAAAGGTATATTGAATATTCCTAAAAAAGGGCAAAGAGAGAAAACATATTGAAGATTTTTCGAACAAATAAGCCATTTATCCCCAATATTCATTTTTTATCCACAGTTTTTCGGCACTTATCCACAGATGCAGAATCGTGTAGGTGCAAAGCGGACCAATGAAAGAGGCTGATTAATAATGGTTCTTTTGAGGAAATAGAATAAATATCTTAGAGAGATGTAACCGATCCAAAAAAGGTGCATCTAATTTCTATAGTTATTTATACGATAATGAGGAGAGAATTTTATGGAAATGGTCATTGACTTCCCTGGCGGTTCACGCGTTGATGCACATTTTGGGGATTTCACTGTGTACACGGATCAGCTGCCATCAGCAACAGCCCCATCGCCTTTTGCAACCTTCCTGGCTTCAATTGGAACCTGTGCCGGGATTTACGTCTTAGGTTTTTGCCAGCAGCGAGGTCTTCCTAGCGAAGGCATTCGGATTATCCAAAGAATGTATCAAAATTCAAGCAACGGTATGATCGGAAAAATTGATCTTGAAATTCAAGTTCCGCCAACCTTTCCTGAGAAGTATTTACCCGCGTTGATTAAAAGCGCAGAACTCTGTGCGGTAAAAAAGCACTTAGAACAGCCTCCACAATTTGATGTCTCTGCAGTAGCCGTCGAAACGATTTGGTGATCCAAGATCAGGCAATCTCATAACCGATCCCTTCAACAGCTTTATGGATTTCCTCTTCGCTGATCTGGTTTTCATCAAATTCAACATTCATACTCTGCGAGTGATAATTCGCCTTGATGAACAGGATACCGGGTAGTTCATCTTCCAGTTCTTCGAGATGCATTACGCAAGCAGGGCAAATCATATTTGGGATAGTCAGCTTGATTCGAACTCATGTTGCCTCGCTTAATTGAACTGGAATAATCCAGTATACATACCCATTGAACACATAAAATCAATTGTTTTACCAGCTGGCTGCGCAGGGATAGTCACTACGACATCGCCGGTTTCCGGCAGGATTTCCATAATATTTAGCTCGGGGATCACAAAAGCAAGCGCACAGGAGTGGGTTTCATTGGTTACGAGATGTAGCTCAATCGGTTGATCAGCTGGAAGAGAAACCAGTTCTGGAGAGTAACCATTATTCTGAACGTTAATTTTTGCTTCTACTGCAGCCGCCACGACCGGTGAGATTAGGCCAGGTGTGTGCTGCGCGGTACCGGTAGATGGCGTCTCAGAAGGTTCTGTTAGGATATTGGTGGCTGCCACAGCTGGATTGCTGGAACCGATTTCCTCCGCGCTGGAAGCTTTTGCGGCAGATTTTTCATCTTGAAAGGTTCGTACGATCCTGGACGCCGATACCGGCGAGCCTACAAGCGTCAAGCCTGCATTCAATCCATAGAGACCCAATACCAGGACGATCACTGCGACAACTTTATAGAAATACTTTTGAAACAATCCACCCAGGCTGGTTACCAACCAGGAAATAGCAATAAAAGTTGGGCTTGTTCCAAGCACAAAGGCAAACATGATTACGGCGCCTAACCATGGACTGCCTGTCCCGATTGCAACAGCCATCATCGCTTGAGTGACACCGCAGGGTATCAATACGGTAAGGGCGCCCAAATAGAGTGGAGTTATCCAGCTTTCGCTGTGCTTGCTAACCTTCCGGATATAGCGTGTCACTTGTCCGGGTGGTTCAAACGAAAAATAACGGAAGATGGGGTGAACATTGAGCATCCGCAAACCATTTCCAACCAGGAAGATGCCAACAGCAAGCTGGATTATTCCTTGCATTTTTGGGGTGAAAGCGATAATAGACCCCAGCCAGCCCAAGAAGAACCCCATGATGGTATAAGCAAACAGCTTTGCAATCATAAAAAGCAGGATTGGCTGGATCATCCCGACTGTGAATGGCTGCACAGAAGTCGTCCCATTATTTTGGGGTGAAGCAGTTCTCCCGGTATTGAAACTTTCTGATTCCAGTTTTTGGGCAATCGAAGCAGAGAGCAAGCCGCCTTGCACAGCAAAACAGCTTAGACCCCCGGCAGTTAGGCCAGTAATAAAAGCAACCAGGACGGCATTCTCCATTATCGCTGCCCACCATTCCAGGTCATGAACGGCATATTGACAACAATATCCAACTCCTCCAGGGTTAGCGCTCCTGCTTCAAGGCGTGCATTGATTTCTTCCTCAGATTTCAATATCTCGGCAATGCCTTCATTCGTCCAGGAGACGAAGACTATCTTGCGAAGCGGTGAATAGTCCGGATCACCTGGTTGGTTTGGAAACACATCTGCTTGAAATTTCAACGGTCCTGAACCAGCAACGCCATTCTTGAAAACATACACTTTGGCTAACGACGAATCCGGGATTTCAGCCAGAGAGGGGACTAAAAGTACTGGCGATTTCATCATCGTGGTTAATACCTCTGCAACAGCTGCATCTGAAACTTCGGTATGCGAGAAGAAGATTTCCTCGCCGTCGGCGAAAGCCTTACCAGCGGGAATCTCCGCAAAATTTGGCGCTGAGGTGCGGCTGCATGCCGAAATGAGTGAACCCAGCAGAATTGTCAAACCAATCATTAAATAGGTTTTCTTCATTCCTTGATCTCCTGATTTAAAGTAAAAAACCGGATTATTGAGGGGTAAAGTTCCGCAGCCTTAAGCTGTTCGATACCACAAAAACGCTGCTGAAAGCCATGGCGCTTGCTGCCAGGATGGGGCTCAGAAAACCCAGAGCCGCTGCTGGGATAAGAATGATATTGTAGAAGAATGCCCAGAAAAGGTTCTGGTGGATCGTACGCACTACCCGGCGGGACAGTTTAATCGCCCGCGGGACGCCGTTAAGGCTTCCGCCAACAAGCACCACTGGAGCGGACGCAATCGCCACATCTGTACCCGTTCCGATTGCGATGCCCACATCCGCTTTTGCCAGCGCCGGCGCGTCGTTTATCCCGTCCCCGACCATCGCCACCACTTTGCCTTGCTGTTGAAGGGACGCTACTTCATTGGATTTATCGCGCGGCAGCACTTCGGCTCGAATCGAATTGATCCCGACCGATTTCGCAACAGCCAGTGCAGTATTCTGGTTATCTCCAGTGAGCATGACCACTTCAATATCCATTTCCTGAAGCTGCCGAATAGCCTGGATGGAATCCGGCTTTATTGCGTCAGCTATCGCGAGCATTCCCACGAGCTTGTTTTCCACGGCTACCTGAACCACGGTTTTCCCGCTTTCTTGCCAGAGCGAAAGATTTGAAAGCACCGGCTCTTGAATTTCAATACCATGCTTTTCCATCAAGCCGTGTATTGCCTACCTGGATGCTGCGTCCTTCCAGCATGGCTTCCACGCCGTACCCGGACAATGCAAAAAATTCCTCCGGTTCTTCCAGCCCGAGATCCAGGCGCCTGGCTTCTCCAACGATGGCTTCACCCAATGGGTGTTCGCTGCCTTTTTCCACGCTGGCAGTGATCCGCAGGACCTCTCGATCCGAAATACCATTGGTGGCAATAATATCGACCACTTCCGGTTTTCCGCGGGTAATCGTGCCGGTCTTATCCAGCACCACTGTCTTTATTTTGCCAGCCAGTTCAAGCGCTTCGCTCGACTTTATCAGGATGCCGAGCTCCGCTCCCTTACCCGTTCCAACCATAACTGCTGTTGGTGTGGCTAAACCCATCGCACAGGGGCAGGCAATCACCAAAACAGCCACCATCTTGGTTAGAGCGTAAGTGAACTGGTTGACATCAGAGTTCACCGGGATGGAGCCGAAGAAATACCAGCCAAGAAAGGTCAGGACGGCTATAACAATAACTGAAGGAACAAATACAGCAGAAACCTTGTCAACCAGCTTTTGAATCGGAGCCTTGCTGGCCTGCGCTTCCTCGACCAAACGGATAATTTGTGCCAGAACGGTGTTTTTACCCACTTGCGTTGCCCGGAATCTCAGCAAACCATTCTTGTTGATCGACGCCCCGACAACTGTATCACCAACTTTTTTCTCTACGGGCATTGATTCACCAGTTAACATCGATTCGTCTACGCTGGATGAACCTTCTATTACTTTGCCGTCGACCGGGATTTTCTCGCCTGGACGGACGATTACAATATCACCAATCTCAACTTCGTCTACCGAGATTTCTATTTCCTGCTCGAAGCGCATGACCCGGGCGGTTTTCGAGCGCAGCCCCATTAATTTCTTTATCGACTCGCTCGTCTTCCCTTTCGCCCGAGCCTCCAGGTACTTGCCAAGCTTGATCAAGGTGATAATCACTGCAGCTGTTTCAAAATATACGTGCCCGCGCATCAATCCGAGCGTGACAGGGATCGAATAAAAATATGCCGCCGATGATCCCATCGCAACAAGGACATCCATATTCGCCGAGCCATTTCGGATTGATTTATACGCTCCACTGTAGAATTCCCTCCCGACATAGAACTGTACGGGTGTTGCAAGCGCCAGCATGACCCAGTTGATCCAGCTGGAATGTGCCCAGCTTGCAGGAAGCAGGCCAAAATCCATCGCCATCGAGAGCGCAAACAGAGGGATCGTGAAGATTAGCCCCACGGTCAGGTAATGTCGCTGCAGGTCGATCTCTTTCTTCCGCGCCTGGGCTTCAGCATCTTCGCTGGTGACATTTTCGGAATAGCGATAGCCAAGCTCACGCAGCACCCTGGTCAATTCGTTCGCTTCAATTTCCGTGGGTACATATTCGATCCGAAGCAAACTGTTGGAGAGATTGATTTGAACCTTGTAAATCCCGGGGAGATCCTTGAAACGCTTTTCGATCACCAGTGCGTCCGAGTTATCGCTCAGATTTTCCAACAGATAGGTTGCTTCTCCCATGGCCACGTCATAACCTGCTCGCCTCACGCGGTCAACCAGCAGAGACATCTCAAGATTTTCCTCGAGCTCAACGGTGGCTTTTTCCGTTGATAGGTTAACGCTGGCCGACTTAACCCCTCTCTCTTTTCGTAGGCTGCGCTCGACAGCCGCAGAGCAGTTAGCGCAGGTCATCCCCAGAATAGGTAATACGACTTGGTTTTCCATGCTTTTTACCTTATGAACTTGAAACTCAAAAAAATTCCACAATGGGAATAGGATAGTCCTGCAAATGTTGAAAGAAGAGAGCCAAATTGCCTATTTTCCCCCTGGATCAGGCAAATTTCTACGAATTGATGTTCTCCGAATGGATTGGCAGCACGATAGTAACCTTTGTCCCTTTGCCTGGCTCGGATTGAATCGACAGCTTCGCACCGATCATCTCTGCCCGTTCGTGCAGCCCAAGCAGGCCAAAATGACCGGTTGGAGCAAAAGCCGCTGGACTTTCAGGCAGGGTGAAGCCCTGTCCGTCGTCAATTACACTTAGATCTAACGTATCTTTCTCAAAAACAATTCTTAATTCCGCCTGAGACGCTTCTGCGTGCCTTGCAACGTTGTTAAGCGCTTCTTGTACCATACGGTACAGGGCAAGTTCTTCTTGAATGCTCAGGCGAATCACATTTCCGCTGCATTTGAGCCTGACAATCAAATGAGGGTTGCTGTTCTCGCTTGCCAGCATCTCCAGAGCTGTGACCAGGCCAAGGTCTTCAAGGTATGTCGGCCTCAAGGCACGAGTGAGCCGGCGAAGGTTCTGAATTGTCTCATCTGTTAATTCCTGGAGACCGTCGATCTCTTCATTGATCATTCGGTCTCACTCGAAATCCCAATCATTCTTTTACGCAGTAGCTGAAGCCGCTGGTTTAGTCCAATCAATGCCTGCAAGGTGTCATCGTGAAGCTCTCTTGCCAGCCGGCGTCGTTCGTCTTCTTGACCGGTTGTCATGGCTCCGATGTAATCGGATAACCCTTGCTGAGATAACTGGACCTTGCGAGCAAGGTGGGACAGCTCTTCTTGAAGACGGCGAATTTCGCGGATTCCACCGATGGGTTCTTCAATTGCGGAATAATCTCCCCAACCCAATTTAGCTGCCCGTGATTGAAGCACCTGCAGTGGTTCAACGATTTTATTCGTCCCAAACCAAAGTGCCATTAAGGTCGCCACCACAAGTGGAAGCAATAAAAGCGGGGCATATTCGGAAAAACGCAAGGTTGGGCTGGATACGCTTTCCCAGGGTTCTTCGAGCACCAACGCCCAATCCGTCAGTGGCACCTTGCTGTAAGCTGTCACGTGGGTTTTCTGGCTGGGGATGATTAGCGACCCACTGCCCCCATCTAATGCTTCACTCACTCCAGGATGGTCAGCAATACCATCCGCTTCGGAGTGCTCTCCCGATTGATAAATCACCTGCCCGAGGCTGTCAACAATAAAGGCTCTCCCGCCATGAGCCGGGTTTATGCTCTCAACGATTGTGCGCTGGATGAGCAACTCGGGCGAAAAAATACCTGCTGCAATGATTCCTGAAACAGGGTTGCGTGCCGCGCTGACCATGAAAGGTTTGTCCCCAAGCAGCAAGACTTTTAAGATTGCAGAATTTTGATCACCACTGGTGAATATTTCCTGAAGCTGTGCATTCATCTGCGGCTGCAGCTCCGTCCAGGTGTCAAGGTCGCCGGATGCTGCCAGGACCTCTCCATCCGGGGAGAGCAAAGCCAACCCCCCTTCAAAATCCGGCAGAATGAATTGAAACCTTGTCAGGATTTCTTCAAGGTTTTCTTCGGTTGGTTGAACTTCGATTGCCTGCGCAAGGGATTGAATGGCGCTTCTGCGGTGATAAAGCTCGTTGGACAAGGCTTTTGAAACAGCCTCAACCGCACGCTGGTCACGTTCTCCTACCATAGTGCGCATTTCTCTCTGATGCAGTGCAACTCCACCGATTGTTATGATCAGCAACAGGATTGAAAGCGGGAGCACAAAAAACAAAAAAAGCTGGGTTGTCAGCCCTCGCAGCGAGAAAGGGGCTGTGTACTTCATGGATCAACCAGGGGATTTATTTCCCCCAGACCCGCTGGTAAGAAACCCAATGATACCGCGCGCATCACCGCCTCTGTCCGGCTGGTGGCTTGCAGTTTCGCAAAGATATGTGCAAGATGTCCTTGCACTGTCCGATCAGATATGCTCAATTGAACTGCGATGGCTTTGTTGGTATAACCGCGCCCGGCTAGCGTTAATACCTCCATTTCCCGTTCCGTAAGCTGCTCAATCAGCGACTCCTCCATGGTTATTTGCTGCTCTTTAAGCTTGCGGGTGATTTTTGGATCCATTACCAGCTTGCCACCAAATATCTCTCGAACTGCACCTGCTACCTCCTCGGGTGGGGCAGTTTTTAAAACGTAACCGTGAGCGCCTGCCTGGATCACAGCCATAACGTAAGGCCTGTCGTCGTAAGCTGTCAGGATCAGCACGCCTGTCTCCGGATGATGGATGTGGATCCAGCGGGTAACTTCAATCCCGGAGGCTCCAGGCATATGGATATCCAGCACTGCAACGTCCGGTTGAAAGTCCCCGATCATGGCTTTTGCCTGCTCTCCGTCTCCCGCTTCGGCTACTACCAGGATATCACCGCCAGATTCAAGGAACTGGCGCGTCCCCGCTCTCACGACGGCGTGGTCATCGGCTAAAACAACACGAATCCGCGGCTGAAACTCAGACATATTAACTCTATTATATGCGATATTAAAAAATGCGTAAGGAGGTAAGGATGTGAATCCAGTCTGGACTGTATCGTGTATTTCTTTAAAAAAAGATCATTTGCCCGAGTGCTCGGCAAGAGGTAGCGTCACTGTGACACATGTACCCACGCCTACCTCGCTCTGCACTGCAACCTGCCCGCCCAGGTTGTTCACCGTCTCGCGAACAATAGACAATCCCAACCCAGTGCCCTCACGCTCTACCAGGCGGGCATTGGGTGCCCGGAAAAACTCCTCGAACAAGTGCGACATGGCGTCCTCAGGAATGCCGATCCCTGTGTCTGATACCTCAACCATTGCCTCTTTGGCTGTTCGCCTGATCGAAACGCATATCTTACCCCCCTGCGGCGTGTACCGCACTGCGTTCGATACCAGGTTGTTAAAAATGCGGTCAAGGCTTTCAACTGTAGCCTGCACCATGCTTTCGCCGTCCTGTGGTGTGGTTTGCCATTCCAGCGATTGACCTTTTTCGCGCGCCGGCAGCTCGAAGCGCCTGACCACGTTCTCCACCACACCTTCCAGCGAGATTGGGAGTTCCATATCGCTGATTTTCTGCGGAACTCTGCCGTTGGCCAGGTCGAGCAGATCATCGATCAGTTTGCGTAAGAAATCGACCCGCCGCACGGCGCGCTCCAGGATATCACGCTGCTGTAGATTGATTTCGGCTGCATAGCCGGAAAGGATGGTCTGCAGCAGGCTGCGGATGACGCTGACCGGCGAACGCAGCTCATGCGTGAATACTCTGATAAAGGCCGCCTTGGTGGCGTCCAGCGTTTCAATCGTCTGATAAGCCATGGCGTTTTCAATGGCGATGCTGCCCTGGGCCGCGATGGCAGACAAAAAGGATTCGTCATCGGGTGTGAAGCGGTCTTCACGGTTATCATAGGCACGCAGGATGCCTAAAGGCCCATTTTTGCCCATCAATGGAGCGGAGACCATCGATACAAAGCCTTCCTGCACAGCCCAATCAGGGTATTGAAGCAGCGAACTCTCGCGCACATCTGGAATATTAATTACCTTGCCCTCCAGCACTTCCCGATCGAGTGGGGAGTGGGCTAGCTGGATCGGACCCTTACCCTGGTATTCCTGGCTCAGACCATAAGCCGCAGCTGGTACCAACTGTTTGGCGCTTTTATCCAACAGCCGGATCGAGCAGGCGCGCACATGCATAACATTTGCGGTATTGGTCACCAGATGGTCCAGCACTTCTCCAAGCTCAAGCGTGGAATTAACCGTCTGGGCGCTTTCGTTCAGCGCCTGGAGTTTTTCGGAATTAAGCCTCAACCTCTTGCTCAATCCAAGTACTTCGGCTTCCCGCTGGCGAAGGCGCTCGGATCTCCCGGAAGCCAGGTAAGTAAGGATCACAAGGGTGAAGCTGAAGGAGAACCAGACCGTGGTGATGTAGATCAAATCCTGATGGACATATACAGGGTAATTCCTCCATGCAATGATCGAATAATGTGGCAAGAGGGAGAAGTATTCCAGGATTACGACTGTGGTGAATAATGCTATTGCCAGGAATGTAAAGGCAAAGCTGGTCCTTGGCGAAAAGAACATGCAGGCAATCACGACATGGAAGACAAAAAAGTAAGTCAGCGGGCTGACGATCCCGCCGGTCAGCTGGACCAGCAGCGTGATTGCCAGCCAGTCAAGGATCATCTGAGAATATGCCAGCCGACGATAGGCGCTTGATGGCTGGGTTGAAGTCTTGATCCATCGTGCAATCAGCAAAAAAGCCAGATTGTATAACAGGATGCAGGCTCCAATCCGCCACAAAGGGGGGGATGGATAACCAATTCTTGGGATTAAAGTAGCCAGCAAGGCGGCAGTTAATACACCCGCGCCAGCAATCCAACGCAGACGGATAAACCAGTCATTACTATAAGCCAGGTCGCTCTCGGCCAACGTCAGGCTGGCGTCGGCCAGGTGGATCAGGCTATCTCGCTCTACCCTGGCACGAACCGGATCTTTCATAGTTGTCCCCTGGACTACTCAAGGCGCTTGTGGACGGTCGCCAGCAAAATCTCTGGATTGACGGGCTTGTCTAGAAAATCTTCCACAGGAAGGTAATACTCATCCGGGCCAAAGCGCAGAGATGTCGTGCTGTGGATGGCAGTTAGCATGACGATTGGCGTACTGCGGAACTCTTTGAATTCCGAATCGGGATCCGGACTGTGCAGCGAAAGTGCCAGCTGAAATCCAGCGGTAGCAGAATCCATCATCACGTCCAGGATAATCAGATCGGGCTTCAACTGCCTGACGGCAGCCAGGCCTTCATCAAAGTTTAATCGCCTCATGAACTGTGTAACCGGCGGCTTCTAACGGTAGGCGAACGGTCAGGCGCTGGTCTGGATCGTCGTCAACTATGAGGATTTGCTTTTGTGTCATGCTTTATTTTCCTTATATCAAGGATGATTTGATCAGCCAGTCCAGGAAGGCAGGCGTTTACCTGCGGGCTGAGCGGCGCTCCTGGAGTAGTATGGGCAGGCTGGACTCCATAAATATACAGATGCTCTGGCATTATATCCAATGCTCGGGCCAAGGCTAACCCGCAAGCCAGATCTGGCTGGTGAAGTGACAGGGTTTCAGCCTGCAACCATAATTTTACATCTTCTGTTTGAAAACGCTGCCAGCATCCTGCTTCCAGGTTCATGTCTACGGCATCTACAAGCAAAACCGAAGACCATCCTTCCAGCCAAATTGGCAGCCCCCAACCAGGAAGGCCAGCATCCCGTGCCTGGGTGCCTGGAGGCACGCCGCGTTCAGTCAAGATTTCAATGATGCGGGGACCTGCCCCGTCGTCCCCACAGAGGCTGTTGCCTACTCCCAGGACGAGCGTATTAACCTGCTGCAGGTCTTCGGAAAAGTCCTCGGTACTCTCCTGGAACAAAGATGTCACCGGGGCTCGACCTTCAATACGTGCACAGAGCACGAAATACACGGATCATAGGCTCGCACCAGCATTTCCAGCTGATGCTGCATCGCCTCTACCGGTTGATCGAGGATAGCCGGAACCAGATTTTTCATGTCGGCTTCCAGATTAGCAAGATTCTGGTTGGTGGGGATGATGCAGTTGGCGCCGGTTATGTTTCCGCTTTCATTGATCCAGTAATGGTGGATCAGCATGCCGCGCGGCACTTCGCATACGCCCACTCCTTGACATTCTTCCAGGTGCACCGGGGCTGGCTTTTCTGGTTTTATCTCCGATCCCAGCAGCTTATCAATCACCTGGATCGCATCTTCTACGCAGTGGGCGATCTCGACTACCTGGGCGGCAGTATTCAAGAAGGGGTTGGTAACTTTTGGCTTTAAACCCAGTCTGGCTGCGGCATCTTTGGCTCGCGGGTTGAGCTGGTCGAAGTTGTTGTTGAAACGGGCAAGCGCACCCACCATGTACGACGAACGCTGGAATTGAGTGTGTTTTGCGCTCGAATGCGGCACCAGGTATTCATTGGTCACATCGGTGTAGCGTTCAGCGGGAATCCGCGGTCCATCGCTGCTGAGGATTTCGCCGTCAATAAAGGCATATTCATCAGGCTTGTGCAGCGAAATATATTCGGTGTCGCGCTCAAAATGCGGCCATGGAAGCTGAGCTGCCAGATCAACTGTAGCATCGACATCTTCCCGACTGTCCACCAGACGCTGGCGCAGCGCTCTCAGTTCGCCAGCGCTGGGGAAATGAGTGAATCCGCCTACCGTCATTGCAATGGGATGTGTATGGCGACCGGCTACCACTGCACAGATATCGCCGGCAAGCTTCTTCATTCGTAAGGCCCGCAGAACCACATCTGGATTAGTTGTCGCAAGGGGGATAACGCTGCCAACGCCAAGGAAATCTGGCACGACCAGCATATAGACGTGTAAAACGTGACTGTCCAGGATTTCTCCATGGAAGGTCAACTTGCGCAGAAGTTCTGTCTGTTCGCTCAACTGGACGCCCAGAGCCTTTTCGGAGGCGCGCAGTGATGCAGTCGCGTGCCCCGTGGCGCAAATACCGCAGATTCGGCTGGTGATGTGCGATGCTTCCAGATAAGGTCGACCGCGCAGCATTGCTTCGAAAAACCGTGGTGTTTCAACGATGTCGAGACGGCATTCTTTCATCACACCGTCGGCAACTTCGACGAAAATGTTGCCGTGGCCTTCAACGCGGGTTATGTGATGTACATCAATTTGCTTGGTCATAGGTCCTGCTTTCAGGGTTTGCCCTGCATCAATTTTTGGCGAACCTGGTAAGTGGTAAACATCGTATACATGGAAGTGATTTCTTCAGGTGTCATGCCGTATTGGGCCATCACATGCCGCATCGAGCTGTCATTGGGATTCGTGATGTAGCCTCGACAGGCTTCGCATGATTGGCCGTAGCTTGGGCAGATGGCTTTGCAGCCGGCCCGTGTTACGGGTCCCATGCAGGTCTTGCCCTGGTGATACAGGCAGGTGTTCTCCTTGAGCTTGCATTCAACGCAGACCGGATAATCCGGGATCGGCGGTTTCTTTCCCAGCAAGAGCGCCTTCACGCAGGCAAGGAATTCGTCGCGGTCGATCGGGCAGCCCGGGATCGCAAAATCCACCGGAATGACAGCCTCGATCGGGCGGGCATCATAAGTTTCGTACTGCTCGGCCTGGTCTCCATAAACATACCGTCGTACTTCTTCGAGAGGGTGCAGCGCTTTCAGAGAGTTAACGCCGCCCAAATGGGCGCAGGTGCCGAGAGCAACCACGACGGCGGCTTGCTGGCGGATCTCTTGGAGGCGCGGCTCATCGCTCTGACGGGTGCATGAGCCTTCGATAAAGGCGATCTGGTAGTTTTCACCTTTTTCGCTCATTGCTTCGCGAAACTGGACGATCTCCACAACCTGCAGCAGCTCTGGGTGGGTTTGGAGCGAGTCCACAACAGTTAGCTGGCATCCTTCACAGGAGGTGAAGTCAAAAAACGCGATCTTGGGTCTGCCGTTGGCTGTCATAGCGCTTCCTCCATACCCATAATCTCTGAGTAAGGAAACACGGGGCCAGACTGGCAGGCATAGACATGATTAATCTGGCAATGCCCACATTTGCCCACACCGCATTTCATATGACGCTCCAAAGAAAGGAAAATATTCCCGTTCGATATGCCTTTGCCCAGCAATTCCATCAACACGTAGCGGTACATTATCGGCGGTCCGCAGGTGATTGCCACCGTATTGCGAGAATTAATCGAGATCTTCCGGAAAAGGGTTGTGATCACGCCAACGTTGCCCTTCCAGTTTTCGTCGCCGCGGTCCACAGTAATGTGAAGTTCCAGATCACTGCGCCCTGCCCATTCTTCCAGCTCTTGCTTGAAAAGTATTTCAGACGGATTTCGTGCTCCGTAAAGAATAATCACGCGCCCGAAGGAAGACCGTTCGTCGATGACCTGATTGATCAGCGAGCGCAGGGGGGCTAATCCCAATCCACCTGGCGCAAAGAGAACATCCTTGCCGCGAAATTTCTCGTATGGGAAACCGCGCCCAAACGGACCGCGAATGCCCACCATTGCCCCGGAATCCAGCTTGTGCATGGCGCTGGTGACATCACCGACTCGCCTGACGCACAGCTCAAAGCTGCCATTACTGCGGCTTGGGGAGCTGCTGATGCTGATCGGCGCTTCGCCCACACCCAGGATTGAGACTTCTACGAACTGCCCCGGTCGGTGACCCAGCGAGTAGTTTTCCGGAAGCTCAAGCTTGAACAATTTTTCAAGGTTGGTCATGGAAAGGGTGCTGGTGATGCGCGCCATGGTGGGTAAATAAAGCCGATTCTCTTCCGTAGTATCGGTTGAAGGTGATGAGATGTTTTTTGAGGTTGGCGATCATGACTGACCTCCGGCTTCTCTCCGGCGGTAGAGCTCGTTGAACACTTTGACCGGGGTGATATCCACCAGGCATGCCCGCGCGCAGCGGCCGCAGCCCGTGCAGCCCAGAAAATCATGGGAGCTAGGAATATATCGGCCTTTGCGCATGAAGCGGTGGCGCTGCCGAAGCGCCCGGCTTTGACGGAAGTTGTGACCGCCTGCTACGGTGGCAAAATCGTCCAGCTGGCACGAGTCCCAGTTGCGCACCCGCTGTCCGCTGGTCAGACTCAGCTCAACTTCATCTCTCACATTGAAGCAGAAGCAGGTGGGACATACGTTGGTGCAAGCCGCGCAGGCCAGGCATCGCTCTCCCAGTTCCTCCCAAAGATGGTTCTTCATGCTGACCTTCAGCAGGGGAGACAGTTCGCTGACATCAAAATCTAACCTGTAGGGAAAGTGTCCCCATTTTTCGTTAAAAACGGTGTTCAGGCGCTGGATATTCTCCGGTGATGCAGGCTCGGCATCGGCGTACTTCAGCAGATTTTCTCCTGCTTCCGTGGCCGCGTCCATCGCATAAGCATCGCCCAAATCCACCATGTGGATGTCAAATCCCTCATCGGCGGTCAGTGTGTCCATGCTTTTGCAGAAGGAATGTTCATCGCATGGATGAAGGCATTCGATGCTGATAATAAAAGTCTGCTGGCGGCGTTTTACATAGTTTGGATCTACATTTCCGCTGTTGAAGACGCGATCCAAAAGCCTGATCCCGTGCAAATCACAGGTGTGGACACCAATCAGCACGGTCGGAGGATCCATCTCGGCTTCCTCAATCATGCCGGGCAGGGATTGATCGAAATGAAATAAGGTCTCCCGAACTGGCAGCAGATATTTCTTGGGCGGCAAGATGGTCGTTGGATAATCCAGTCTAAGCTCATCTGGGTCCCGTAAGTCTTTGAATGCAAAGGAGCCATTGAACTCAACTGGGCCGCCTACTCGGTAATGAGAGATGAGAGCGGCGACAAACGCTTTCAAGTTTTTTTTCCTCAAGATTGTGAGGCTCACTGCTAACTCCTTAATAGGGCCAATAGTGAAATTTCCCACAAATTATATCAAAAGAATCTATTTTGCACACGTGATAAAGGTCACAATGCGAGGACGCAATCCGTCTTGTTTCCAGTCAGCAGGGGACGTGGAAATAAATAAACCTCTAATCAGACGAAAAAATCACCGGAATCCGCTTTAAGCGAGCGGTACCAGTGATCTTAGCCATGAATAACCATGCCGAAGGTGGGAATCGAACCCACACTCCCGAGGGAACACGATTTTGAGTCGTGCGCGTCTGCCAGTTCCGCCACTCCGGCTTAGTGCACCTTAGTATAACGAAAACCACGTTGAAGGTCAAGTCGTTCATGGAGACTGCCAGAAGAAAGGCTGCAGGCAGAGTCCTGGATATAGTAGAGTATAATTGTATCCTTGCGGCTTCCCGGCAAGGGGAAGCCCTTTGATTTGTGCGAATGTAGAAGGAGTAATCAGGAAGAGATCATGCGATTAGGTATTATTGGACTCCCCCAGAGCGGAAAAACGACCCTCTTCAATGCACTGACACGTGGAGATCAGCCGATCACGATGAGCGGTGGACGGATCGAAGTGCGGACAGGCGTTGTAGATGTCCCGGACAGGCGAGTTGAGAAATTGGTGGCTCTCTTTAATCCCCTTAAAACCACCTATGCAAAAGTCACGTATGCTGACATCGCTGGTTTGGAGGGGAGCAGTGGTGCGAACAACGAAGCTCGGAGCGCCATTTCAGGACAGCTGTTAAACCAGCTCAGCCAGATGGATGGTTTCGTCCAGGTGGTGAGATGTTTTGAAAACCCCAGCGTTCCTCATCCAGCCGGCAGCGTTAATCCAGGCCGCGACCTGGAATGGATGGATGCAGAACTGGCATTGAATGACTTGATCGCGGTTGAGCGCAAGCTGGAACGGCTCGCTGAGGAAAAGAAGAAGGGTGCAGGCCGTGAAAAATCCCTGATCGACCGGGAAAACAGTCTTTTCGAGATTTTCCAAAGGACATTATCTGGTGGGACACCCTTACGCGATCTCGAAATCGATCCGGCGGAAGAAAAACTTCTTTCTGGCTTCGGATTGCTCACCCTGAAGCCGATGCTGGTGCTTCTCAACCTTGCCGATGGGCAGACACCACCGCAGCTGGATTATTTGCACAAGAAAAGCGCTGTCCTGCCTCTCCAGGGAAGACTTGAGATGGATCTGGCACAGCTTGCCCCTGACGAGGCGGAATTATTCATGGCTGAATATGGAATAGACGAACTGGGCCTTGAAAAAGTGATCAGGCAGTCTTATGATTTACTTGGTCAGCAGTCTTTCTTTACTGTTGGCGAAGACGAAGTCCGCGCCTGGACCGTGCGGAGAGGATCAACCGCCTGGGAGGCGGCTGGA
The DNA here is from genome assembly GCA_963788305.1 of uncultured Chloroflexia bacterium. Taxonomy (GTDB): domain Bacteria; phylum Chloroflexota; class Anaerolineae; order Anaerolineales; family UBA4823; genus UTCFX2. The sequence goes on along the minus strand of CAWBGK010000011.1, from coordinate 460,632 downwards.
GCAATTCACACCGATCTGCAAAAAGGTTTCATCCGAGCTGAAGTTGTGGAATATGATACATTAGTCTCCCTGGGCGGTCTGGTCGAAGCACGCTCTCACGGACGGCTGCGCCTGGAGGGAAAAGACTATCTCGTCCGGGACGGCGAGATTATGCATGTGCGGTTCAATTTGTAACACGGCAGGGACAGGACAAAATGGAAACCTATCTGCAATCAAGCTGGAGTTTGGAAGATCTGTATCCATCGCAGAAAAGCGTAGAAATGCAGCAAGCCCTGGCGGAACTCGAATCAGCATCGACCAGGTTCGAAAGGCGGCGAGCTATGCTTACGGTGGACATAGCCGCTGAGGATTTCATGGAAATAGTTCATGAGCTCGAATCTCTCAACAGGCTGGCTTATAAGATAAACGAATTTGCCGGTCTGAGCTTTTCCGCAAATACCCAAGATCAGGGCGCCCAGGCCTTCCATGTCAGAGGTCCAGCAGATCATGGCTGGTTTTGAAAACCGGATCATGTTCTTCTCTCTGTGGTGGAAGGAGATTGATCAAGTCGCTGCTGCTGCGTCTTTATAGAAGCTTCCGGGGATTTCCGTTATTGGCTGGAGCAGATTCGCCTCTTTAAGCCTCACACCCTCACTGAGCCAGAAGAGAAAATTGTGAACATCAAGAATTCGACAGGGTCTAATGCGCTGATCAATCTCTATGACTCGATCACGAACCGGTACACTCTTTCGGATTGATGTTGATGGGCACACTGAGGAACTGACGCGCGGGGAGCTGATGATTTATGCTCGCAGCCATAAGGCTGACCTCCGCGCAGCTGCCTACCAGGAGCTTTACAAGGTTTACGAGCAGGATGGTCCGATCCTCGGACAGATTTACCAGACTCTGGTGCGTGATTGGAAGAGCGAGCAGGTAGATTTGCGGAAGTTCGCTTCACCTATTGCCGCTCGAAACCTGTTGAACAATATCCCTGACCCGGTTGTTGACACCTTGTTGGATGTCTGCCAGCAGAACGCTCCCCTTTTTCAGAGGTTTTTTCGGGTTAAAGCCCGCATGTTGGGGATGAAGCAATTGCGCCGTTATGATATTTATGCACCGTTAGCAAAATCGCAAAAGAAATATTCCTTCGATGAGTCCGCCCATTTAGTGTTTGATTTATTCAACCGATTTGATCCACAGCTGGAGAAGCTCGCTCGGCGGGTTTTCGACGAAGGTCATCTTGACAGCGAAGTTCGAAAGGGCAAACGAGGTGGAGCCTTTTGTGATACGGTTGGTCCTGACCTGACACCCTGGGTGCTGGTCAACTTCCAAGGAAATCCGGATGATGTTGCGACCCTCGCCCACGAGCTGGGACACGCTGTCCATTCGATGCTGGCTGAACATCGCAACCTTTTTACACAGCAACCCAGTTTACCTCTGGCCGAGACGGCCTCCACCTTCGGAGAAATCATGCTGATCGACCGGCTCCTGGAACAGGAGGATGATGAAACAGTTCGGCGCGAACTGCTCTTCCGTCAGGTGGATGATGCATATGCAACGATCATGCGCCAGGCATTCTTCGCCTTATTTGAGCGCCAGGCCCACGGAATGGTCCTGCAGGGGGCGACGGTGGAGGACATTTCTAATGAATACATGAACAATCTGGATGCACAGTTAGGTGATTCTGTAGAAATCGCCCCAGAGTTCCGCTGGGAATGGGTTTCAATTCCGCATATCTACCGCGTGCCTTTCTATGTCTATGCTTACTCCTTCGGGCAGCTGCTTGTGCTGTCCCTCTACCGTCAATTTAAAGCTGAAGGCGATCCTTTTAAACCGCGCTATCTAAAGCTGCTCTCTGCGGGCGGGTCTCAATCACCTGAAAAAATCCTCGATGCTGCGGGGATCGACATCCATTCACCGACCTTCTGGCAAGGTGGTTTTGATGTGATCGCCGGCCTGATCGACCAATTAGACTTAGTTTAGTTTCGTTGAAAGCTCCTTAAGTGATCACAAGACACCCTTCTGTGGAACTCGCGCCGCTTTTCGAAGCCGTAGGAAACGCTCTGCTGCAGAACCGGGAAAATCTGAATCAAGCCGATCGCGTAAATGCCAATCACGGCGACCACATGATCGAGGTTTTCCAAATTGCCACAGGAGCCGCAAAAGAGAAAGAGGAGAAAGCCTGGCTGAAGAGATGGATTATGCGGCGAATCTGCTTGAAAGCAGGATCTCAAATGGCTCTGCACAGACCTATTCCAGAGGCCTGCGCCATATCGCGATACAGATGCGGAGTCATGAAATCTCGCTTGACGAGCTGATCTCTTTCGTCCAGAATATTTTAGAAGAGGAGAATCCAGCGCAAGAGAATATCCAGGAATCTCAGCCGAGACCCGCTGAAATATTAAAAGCACTGTTGACAGGGCTGGCAGGCTGGAGCAAAGTAGAAGAAGGGAAAGATCCATCTGGAAATCCGCTGGATATGGGATCGCTGTTCGATTTTGGGGTGGCATATTTTCAAGCCCGCCATCACAGCAGTGATAGGATCGCAATTCTAGCAGATACCGCTGCCTCTGCCAGCCCATTGGGAAAAATTTCCCACAGGCGTCTGTCAGGGATGATCGCCTTCCGGGCATTGTTGGAAGCGATGAAACAAGCTAATCCAGGGCAGACTGTCTGACCTATACCAGTCAATTAGACCGAACAAGATTATTTGGCTGGCGGCTCCTGGAGTTGGACGAGCCCTCAGAATGGAAACTCCTCGTCTTCCGCAGAAGGAGGTGCAGAAAGCTCGGGTTCTTCGGATTTTCGGTCGAGCATCTGCAGGTTGGAAGCGACCACTTTAGTGAAATACCGTTTCTCGCCTTGGTGCTCGAGCTGTTCCGTTTGCAGTCGCCCTTCGACGTAAACCAGGCTTCCCTTGTTCAGGTATTCCTGGCAGATTTCTCCCAGCCTTCCCCATGCTTCCACATTGAACCAGTCGGTTGCTTCTTTGAGACCGCCATTGGAACTGGTCCAGCGCCTGTTTACCGCAACGCTGAAACGGCATACCTTCTTATTGGTTGGGGTGAAGCGTAATTCCGGATCTTTCCCTAGATTCCCGATGAGTTGGACGCGATTGAGAGCGGGCATTGTTACTCCTTGGTAAATGTAAAAAAGATCGGCAGACGAAATTCTGATCACAGTTTAGCGCGAGTCGGGTACTTGTCAAGAGAAGCTAGTTCACCCCATTACATTGTCATCTGACGGAAACGCTGGTATCCTTGGGGGAGCATGAAATTTCGAGCAGACGACAAGCAATAAACTATGTAAAATTAACACAAAAAGCAACGTATAATGAGAGAATGAAGTATGTATGTAGCGATTGAAGGCGTGATTGGCGTTGGGAAAACCACATTAGCTCGAACTTTAAAACCCGCATTCCGGTCCGGCTTGCTGTTGGAAGTCTTTGAGGAAAACCCATTTTTGTCGGATTTCTATTCAGATCGTAATCGCTATGCATTTCAAACCCAGATATTTTTCTTGCTGAGTTGTTATCATCAGCAGCGCCGGACAGTAACCGAAATGCTTTCCCAACAACCCCACCTGTTGGCGGATTATACATTCGAGAAAGATGCTCTTTTTGCGCGAATAAACCTGAGCGGAGATGAACTGGATATGTATTACCGCGTCCACGAAGCCCTCGCTGAAAAAATTATCCCACCAGATCTGATTGTCTATCTCAGAGCTGATACGGATGTATTAATGCAGCGGATAGCGCTGCGCGACAGGCCTTATGAGCGCAACATGGAGAGAGAATATATTAAAGAACTGGGTCAGGCATATGACGATTTTTTTTCAGATGGTCAGACTCGCCGTTCGCCGGTGTTATGGATCGATACAAACCAACTTGATTTTGTCCGCAACCTGGAGGATTTGGCCTGGGTTGAAAACCGCATTCGCCAAACCCTAAAGCTGCCCCCATTCCAGACGGAACTACCGTTATGACCTCCAGATACAGGAGTGTTGACGCCTCGAAAAGAGGAATTGCATGCGAATCAACCGAGAATTCATTCAAAAATTTATCCTCGAGACCGTAGACCGAAGGACAAGATCCGGGAGCAATGTTCTCGCAGTATTTCTTTGCGGCTCATTCTTGGGGGAAAACTATGCATTGGGCGGCTCAGCAGATGTAGATTTGTTCTTTGTCCACCTCGATCCACCCGAGCTTGAGCATGAGCTGCTCCGGATGACAGACGATATCCACCTTGATATTGTGCACCATTGCCAGCAAGATTATCGAGACACTCGCCATTTGCGTGTCCATCCGTGGTTGGGACCTAGCTTGAATGCCTGCAAAATCCTATACGACCCACAGCATTTCCTGGATTTTATCCAGGCAAGTGTGCGAGGGCAATATGGTCGACCGGACCATGTCTTTCAAAGGGCCCGGGTGCAGGCAGATAAAGCGCGGGAAATCTGGTTCCATCTGCAAAGCGATTCGATCGATGGCAGCCCCGCTGCGGTCAACGAATACCTGACCGCAGTTGAAAATGCAGCAAACGCGATAGCCAGCCTGATCGGAGCACCGCTACCTGAACGCCGGCTGCTGCTGGAATTCCCTGCGAGGGCTGAAGCCCTGGGTCGCCCAGGGTTATTTCATGGGCTCTTGGGGTTGCTGGGTTCGCCTCGTCTTGAGCGGGAATTGTTAACCAGCTGGCTGAAAGACCTGGACAGAAGCGTATCGGTCACTGACGTCTCAGGAAGTGCCGGTTAAATTTCAGCTATTTCGCATGAAGTATTATCTGTCTGCTTTTCAGGAATTTGCTGAGAGTGACCAGCCAGCTCTCATGCTCTGGCCTTTTGTCTCGACCTGGACGCAGCTGGCCGGACTGTATCCAGAGAATTCCACACAGCGCTCCGATTGGAGTTGGACGATGGGAATACTGGGGATCGCTGGATCGGAGCTGGAGGAGCGGGTAAACGCGCTTGATTCTGTATCTGGATCTTGTGGAGGAGACGCTTGAATCGTGGGCGAGGAAAACGGCGCCTGGGAAGGTTGAATGGATGTTTCACGTGAAACGATTCCACCAGGGCGCCTCAATCAGGCGCCCTGGTTTTTTCTTTATTCCCTCGAATGTTTCACGTGAAACAAAATCGGGTTAAAGGGTTAGGGTAGCCTTGGTGTTGGCAGCTGGATTATCCTCCACCGAAAGCTCGTCCCGAACGGGGAGCCTTCCGCTCCATACGAGCCAACCGATGAAAGCAATCATAGGAATCCAACCGATGATGCTGGATAAAGTGCCGCCAAAGGCCAGATCCACAGCTGGCATGAACAAGATCGGCAATCCGGCGACAGCATTCAAACTGCCGTGCCCCAATGCAGGCGCCCATGGGCTGCGTGTGCGCAGATAAAGCCAGCTCAGTATCGTCCCAAACAGCACACAGAATACAATCATCAGGAACACACCGGCGATTGGATGCTGTGGATAATTGTGGCCTTGCAGGATCACGGGGGCGTGCCAGATTCCCCAGACGATCCCACTCAGCCCAATTGCTTTCCACTGGCCGAGCGGCAGCAGCCTGGGGAGTAGGAATCCTCGCCAACCGAGTTCTTCGCCCAAGGCAAAAAGCGTGTTAAACAACGGCCCCACGGTCAGTGCAGCCAGCAATTGGATACCGACGATCATTAATGGCGGTAGCTGTGCGCCGCTGGTGCTTGCCATCGCAGTTTGTATCGCTTTGAATTCAAGATCCAGCTTCCCGACGCCAAAAATCCAGGTGAGCGCCCCGGCTGCAATCGTGAGGAATACTGGAACCAGCCAGGCCCAAAGATAGGTCCGCCAGTTGCCCAACCGCCTCAAGTTCAGGCTGCTCACGGGCTTCTTCTCGACCAGCTTGACAGCTATAAGGGCGGCGATGCCAGGTGCCCACATCGCAATCGACCAGCTTATCAAAGACACTGTCTGTCGGGCAGGCGAAACGGGCGCACCAAACGCCAAAGGGAGCAGAAACAACGCCCAGGCGGCTGCGAATGCAATAATTAGAAATACGACAAGGCTTTTCTGCCTGAAAACCTGGTTGATCATTGGATATCACTTTCTATGTTGCTGATTTCTGGAGCGCGCTTTTCGCCAGTTCCGGCCTGAACAGTCTGGGACAGGGCGGCGATCCCGCTCAATCCCCCGAGATTTATGGTGTCAACGGCGCTGCTGGGGACAATCACCAGTGCTCCCTTCCCTTAAGCCCTTCGAAGAGCATGTTCATTGCCCTCAGGTGCAGTGCAGTTGGGTTGTTGATATATGACTGCGATGCCTCGGCAAACGAATGGGCTATTTGCTTCTCAGACTCTCCCAGGATGACCCGGGCCTGGCGCTCGCGCTGAGCCTGGGCTTGACGACTCATCGCATCTTCAAGGTCCTGAGGAATGACGACATCCCGGATTTCAACCGATTGCACCGAAACGCCCCAGGGTGTGGTGCGCTCGTCGATGATCTGCTGCAGATCGGAGTCCATTTTTGCCCGGCCGATCAGGATGTCTGCCAAGGTCATCTGACCGATGATTTCGCGCAGTGCAGTCTGGGCTGCCCAGCCAATTGCAACCTGGTAATCGTTGACCTCAAGCGCAGCCTTTTCAGCATCCCAAACCATCCAGAACAGAACGGCGTCGACATCAACCGGCACTGTGTCGGAGGTCAGAGTCTTTTCTGCGGAGAAAGGAGTAACCATGACCCGGTGGTCGATCCAGTTTGGTGTGGTATCAATTATCGGTACGATACCAAAATGTTCCCGGACCCCGCAGCCCGCGAAAATTACCCTAACCGCAGCAAAACAGCTTTGTCCCACTGCTGGGCAACCTTTAACCAAAACAGGACATAAAAACCAACCAGCATAGGAATAGCAATCGCAACCGTGCCAGTACTGTTATGCCACCCGCAACTTCGAGCACGCCTGGAAAAACTACCATCACCACGATCCCAATTCGCCTCTCTTTTTTAATCGGATACAACGCAAAAGAAAAGGTCGAGATTGCTCTTCATTCTCCTCTAATGGGAGGGTATACAATCTTAGTGTTTCTGGTAAGCTGATATTCATAAAGAGATCCGAATGCTAAAGATTGGCGACTTTTCAAAGCCGGTCTACAGTGAAAATTCTCCGTCATTACGCCCAAAAGGATTTGTTGCAACTCCAGCCTGGATTGATCGCTTTACCGGCTATCGATATTTCTCCATCCATCAGTTCTCCCACTTGAACAATATGGCGCTGAAAGATATCGGTTTCTCCCTGGATCAGATTCACAGGCTCTTTAGCGAGGATATTTCGGCCTCAGAATTGAGGGGGATGATGCACCTGAAGCGCCTCGAGATTGAAAGTCAAATCCTCGACCAGAATGCCCAGCCTCCTGCAAGTCGAAGCAAGAATGCGCCAGATTAAGCAGGAAGGGATGCTTCCACCTTATGAGGTCGCACTCAAATCGATCCCTGTCCAGCGCGTGATCGGCATCCGCCAAAAGTCCCATCCTATCTCTCCATCTCCGGTTTGTTTTCAGAACTTGAAGAGGCGGTTCAATTTTGCGAAGGAGCATTAGGATCGGCCAGATGGCGTCTGGCTATCTATTACAATACGGAATACAGAGAGCGAGATTTAGACGTTGAAGCGGCATTGCCGTTTGATGGAGCACCTTGTGCTGGAGATCATTTTAAGCATTCATGATCTTCCTGCCGAGGAGGTGATGGCTTGCATTGTCCATCAAGGATGCTTCGAGGGATTAACCGAGACCTACCAAAATTTAATGACCTGGATAGATACCAACAGCTATCGGATTTCTGGACCGAGCCGAGAAGTTTATTTTCGAGAGGTTTCTCAACAGGATCCCTTCGAAGTCCTGTTGACAGAAGTGCAGTTTCCTGTCAAGCCGAAGATATCCCCAATTCTAATGATTGATAAAGAGGAGTACAGAAGGATGGAACCAAAAATTATCCTTAAAACCAGCTCACGGCAGTAGGAATGCTGTATTATGGTAAGAACGAGAAGTATGAAATCTCCCAGCTTTGGGGAGAGTTCAATCCAAGAATGAAGGAAATCCGCCATATTGTAGACGGAGCGTTTGGGTTGTGCGAGCCGGCTGACAAGAGCGGCGCCTTCCGCTATCTTGCTGCGATGGCCGTCTCAGATGCCTCGGTAATCCCTGATGGGATGGAGGTCTGGAAAGTGCCAGATCAGAAGTATTCTGTATTTCCATGCACGCTCAATACATTAAAAGCAACGTATCATTATGCCTTGAGACCTGGCTCCCACAATCAAAATTTGAGTATACCCAGGGAATTGATTTTGAATATTATGATGAAAGCTTTGATCCCGAAAAGGAAGGGTCCCAATTTTGGATCTACATCCCGGTCCGCGAGCGCTGATGGGCTGAGATAACCTAAACTATAATAACTCGCATGGCTAAATCACACTCCATTATGTCTGCCAGCAGTGCGGGCGGACCAGCGCCCGCGAGATGGGGCACTTGCCCGCAATGCGGAGCCTGGAACAGCATGGTTGAAGAGGTGGTCGTCGAGCCGGTGTCCACCCACGCCGGCAAGCTCCAGGTCGAGCTTGGAGCCGCTCGATCGCCTAGCCGCCTGGGCGAGATCGGCGGGGATGTAGACGAGCGCCTGCCGCTTTCCATCGGTGAGTTTGCTCGCGTTCTTGGGGGAGGTGTAGTTCCGGGCTCGATCGTGCTGATTGGCGGCGACCCGGGGATTGGCAAATCTACCTTGCTATTACAGGTTGCGCTGGAAATGGCCCAGGGGATCACCGTGTTATATGTTTCGGGAGAGGAATCAGAACGCCAGATCAAGATGCGTGCCATGCGCCTGTTGCGCAATGCTCAGGTGGATCGATCCAGCAGCAACGGGTCTGGCAGTATTCCTGAGAACCTGTTCCTGGTTACCGAGACCAACCTGGGCGTGATCCTTGAGCATCTTGCGGAGGTCAAACCCCAGCTTCTCATCCTGGAATCGGTCCAAACCACCTACCTGCCTGAATTGGACAGCTCGGCGGGATCGGTCAGCCAGGTGCGCGAGACTCCTCCCGCTTGCGCGAGCTGGCAAAATCCTCTGGGATCGCGGTTTTCTTGATTGGGCATGTGACCAAGGAAGGCGCAATCGCCGGCCCCCGGGTGCTCGAGCACATCGTCGACACCGTCCTTATATCTAGAAGGAGATCGCTTCCAATCCTACCGGCTTCTGCGCTCGGTTAAGAACCGCTTCGGAGCGACCTCCGAGGTCGGCGTTTTTGAGATGGGCGAAGGGGGGATGACGGAAGTCGTCAATCCATCCGAAGTTTTCCTGGCTGAGCGCATGGTGAATGCTCCTGGCTCGGCAATTGTCGTCACCATGGAAGGGACCCGCCCGCTGTTGGTTGAGATCCAGGGGCTCACCAGCCCGACTTCTTTCGGGAACCCACGCCGGACGCCCAATGGGGTGGATTTTAACCGGCTCCTGCTGATCACCGCTGTCCTCACACGCCGCCTGGGGTTGCATCTGGGTGAGCAGGATGTGTTTGTCAATGTGGTCGGGGGGATCGAGATCAGCGAACCCGCCGCTGACCTGGCGGTTGCGACTGCAATCGCCTCTTCCCGCGTGGTCTCCCGGTGCGAGCAGATGCCGTATTGATCGGTGAAGTTGGACTTTCAGGAGAGCTGCGCATGGTCGGGCAGATGGCGGCCGCGATTGCGCGAAGCCGCCAAGCTTGGCTTCAAGACAGCCGTCGTTCCACGCCGGCTGCGCCATTTTGAAGCCGTGGCCGGAAGAAATCCAGGTGATTGAAGTGCGTTCACTTGCGCCAGGCGCTTGAGGCAGCCCTGCTGGAAGAAAAGACCGGGCTATAGCAGGCCTACGCCGGGCATCCATTCGACCATCCCCACATCCCCAACACTTCTTGTTAATCAGATACCGGTCTATGGAGACCTGATCCTGGCGCCGATGGATGGGTTCTCCGACCAACCTTTTCGCTCCCTATGCCGAGCTATGGGTTCGGCGATGAGCTACACCGAATTTATCAATGCCCTGGACGTGCTCCACAAGATCCGGCGCCTTCACGGAAGACTGGCTTTTCTGGAGGAAGAACGACCGGTCGTGTACCAGGTCTTTGACAGCGACCCGGCTCGCCTTTTTGAGGCCGCTCGCGGCTGCGAGAATATAATCCAGATATCATCGATGTCAATATGGGGTGTTCGGTCCGCAGAGTATCTGGGCGCGGGGCTGGTGCTGGGCTGCTGCGCGAGCCATGTATTGTGGCCAATGATGGTATCGATGTTGTCCGCGCCCTGGACCTGCCAGTTACCGCAAAAATCCGCCTGGGCTGGGACGGATACCCGCAACTATAGAGAGATCGCCCGAGCGATTGAAGAAAACGGTGGGGCGTTGATCGCCGTTCACGGACGGACAAAGAGCAGGGTTATTCCGGCAGCGCCGATTGGGATGCAATTGCAGAGATCAAACAAGCCGTATCGATCCCGGTGATTGCCAATGGAGACGTGCGAACGGTTGCGGATATCGAGCGGATCAAAGATCACACAGCCTGCGATGCGGTGATGATCGGTCGGGCTGCGATCGGGAACCCCTGGATTTTTGCTCGGCTTGACCGCGGCCAAGTGTCCGAAGAGCAGGTTCGAAAGACGATGATGCACCACCTGCAGAGTATGGTCTCGTTCTATGGAGAGACGCAGGGGATGGTTTTATTCCGCAAGCATGCCAGTCGTTATCTCAACCCGTGGGATTCCCTCCAGAACAACGCAAAGAGCTTTTTTCTTCTGAGAGCCCTGGAAATTTCTGGAAATGCTAGCTTCCATTCAGCTTCAGTTTCATCTGCTTCTCGAATAAACCTATGTAATTCAATACATTGTCCGGGGATGGAAATCTTGTGAACCCCTGGATTTCTGATACCCAATACTTCAAAGCGTCTTCGGCTTGGCTTGATCCATGTCGCGGTCGCAATGACGCTCGTACCAATCAACAGCACACTCAATCGGGTGATGATAAAGGAACTGGCGATTTCTGCAACCCTGGTGGCTGTCCTGGCATCGCTTCCTTATCTTTTTTCGCCCATTCAGGTTGCTATCGGTGCCTATTCAGACCGGCACCCCTGGTTTGGGTACCGGCGCAGCCCTTATATCATCCTGGGGCTGCTGCTCTGCGTTTTAGGTCTGGTCCTTTCTCCACAGGCTGCTTTCCAGATTTCGGAAAATCTGCTGGTCGGGTTGATCCTGGGCGTCCTGGCGTTTGGGGCCTGGGGGATGGGCTTCAACCTGGCAACCGTATCTTATCTCTCGCTGGCATCAGAGATTTCCGGGGAAAAAGGTCATGGGAGGACGATCGCGATTATGTGGTTCATGATGATCACGAGCATCATCCTGACCGCAATCGGATTGAGTGAGATGGTCGATCCTTACTCTCCTGAAGCGCTTATTCGATCATTCTAATGTTGTAGGCCTGGCTGCTTTGATCATAGGATTGTTGGGTCTCTTGGGGCTTGAAAAACCTGCAAGGCTGCAAAAAAGCAGCGGGCGGGATTACTCGTGGGGTGTACTTGTGCGGTTTATCCTGGAGAACCGTCAGGCTAGATTTTCTTTGTTTACCTGGTGGTCCTTTTGGCAGCGCTGCTAGGTCAGGATATTCTGTTGGAGCCGTTTGGGGGAGAAGCCTTCGGTCTGACGGTCCAACAGACCACCAGGATCACGTCGATATGGGGTGGCTGCGTGCTGGCTGCGCTTCTAGCTGCAGGGGTCCTGGAAAACCGCATCTCAAGGCGCAGGGTCGTGCAGATAGGGGGAATCGTGGCGCTGGTCGGTTTTGGGATGATCGCCGCCAGCGGGATGCTGGTGAATAAGGGTGTGTTCTTCAGCGGCGTGGTTCTGCTCGGTGTTGGCACCGGTCTTTCTACGGTCTCCAATCTGTCGCTGATGTTCAGCATGACTACCTCAGATAAAGTAGGGCTGTTCATCGGTGCCTGGGGGATGGCGAATGCGATTTCGCGGCTGTTTGGGTCGGTGATCGCCGGCGCAGTGCGCCGACCTGGTGGCTCGAATTACAGGAAACGTTCTGGTGAGCTACGTAACGGTTTTCAGCCTGATGGCCGTGATAATGCTTGTTTCGTTGATCCTGCTTCGGAGGATTGACGAAGAAGCATTCCGCAGGCAGGCTGAAGCGCCGCCTTCTCTGATCGAGCGCGCTGCAATATCCGGCGAAGGTGGTTGATCATGCCCCCGAACACCCGGGGCTCATGGAGACCTGGGTGCGCGAGAGTATCCAGGACCATCCTGGCTGACACTCGGTTATGATCTTTGCGTTAACAGGGTAGAATTACAAGAACTCTCAAGTAAATAATGAGGTTCTGAAACAAAAAACCAAAAAGATTTCCAAAAATCAGGACTTCCGCTGCACGAATAGTTCACGGGTGATCCAGGAGCGATTATGTCTGAGCTTGCACATCAGTTTCAAGGTTTGTTAGATACCGGGTTGATCTCGAGGATTCGCCGCAACCATGGACTGGAGCATGCCACTCTGCATGTCCTTGCCGAACGCCACCCGGGGCAGCCGATGGCAGGGCATTCGGACCAGCGCGGTTTTTGGATTGCTGGAGATATTCCTTCCGAGGAGATCTGCGAGGCGGTTGGGGATGCGCTCAATCGTCTCCAATCCGGAGAAGTCAAGCTCGCCGTGCACCCGAACTGCGGGACGAATTTCGCCACTGCTGGCATTCTGGCCGGGTTGGCGGCTGGTGTGGCGATGTATGGTGTTGGAAAGCGCGCTCGAGATAACTTTAATCGTCTGCCAACTGCTGTGATGCTTGCCACTATGGCTCTCGTCGTCGCTCAACCGCTGGGGCTGGAGCTCCAGAAGCGAGTAACCACTTCAGGCGCTCCTGGTGGACTGCGTGTTGTGGAGGTCCAGCCACGCGGATCGGGGGCGCTTACTGTTCACAGGATTGTGACTGAGGGGTGAGTATGTCGGATGGGAAGCCGATCGTCTATATCTTCCACGGAGAAGATGAATTCCAGATTGCTCACGAAGTTGCAAAGCTTGAAGCACGTCTGGGGAATCCGGAAACGGCCTCGCTCAACACAATCCGCCTGGATGGAAGTGTATTTCAGATGGATCAGCTCCTCACAATAGCCGGCGCAATGCCTTTTCTTGCCTCACGCCGGCTGGTCATCCTGACCAATCCCCCGATACGGCAGAAAGAAAAGTCTGCCCAGGAAAAATTTCTCCGGCAGCTTGAGCAAATTCCACCGTCCACCGCTCTGATCCTGGTTGAAAACCACGCTTTGACCTCAGATCAGGATCAAAAGCACCACAAGATAAATTTCCTTGAAGTGTGGGCAGGACAAAATCCCCAAAGGGTTTACATCAAGAAATATGAGCTGCCCAGGGGCGCGGATTGGCGCAAGAAAATTCAGGAGATGGCGAAAGAAGCAGGCGGGCAGATGTCACCACAGGCTGCCGAACTGCTCTACTCATTACTGGACGGGGATGTGCGCCTCGCACACCAGGAAGTTGCCAAACTCCTGGCATATGTGAACTACCTCAGACCTGTAGAGGCCGATGATGTTGCAGCATTGACGGCCGATGTAGGGCAAGGTGATATCTTCGCGCTGGTCGACGCGATTGGTTTGCGAGATGGTCGCAAAGCGCTTGCGATGCTGAAGCGTCTGCTGGAATATCAGGATTATTATTCAATTTTTGGGATGGTCGTGCGCCAGTTTCGCCTGCTCGTTCAGGTCCGTGAAATACTCGATGAGGGGGGCGGAATAGGCGAAATCATGAATTTCATCAAAAGCAAATTTATTGCCGAGAAGGTGATCTCCCAGGCGCGCCATTTCACTTTAAGTGATTTGAAAATAATCTACAGACAGCTGTTGAATGTGGACGAGATCAGTCAAAACCAGTAAAATGCCTGACGAACTGGCTCTCGAGACGCTGATCGTTTCATTAGCCGCCTGAGTTCAGCTCGATCCGTTGACGCCGATCCAGAGATGGTTCGGTAGCACAGATTGATTGGAGCGGATTTCTACCCCACAGGCCGAAAATTTCTTATCCGACGCAGGGTTGAGATTTGTGACGTCTGGGAGTTCGTCCTTGTTCTTGCCGTTTCGGAGCATGCTTGGGTGCACAAAACACAGGGTTGGGCTGCATCCATACTTGTTTCGATAATAAACCGCTGCCCGCTCAATCTTAAGGTCCAGGTTGGATTTCGGGTCGTTGTCAAACCAGAGCATTCCGATTTTCATGACACACCTCCGGTGACAAATTCGACTTCTGGTCGAGCAAATTCTGGTTCGCAAATCCAAAAACGAAGCCATTCCCCGCTGTAAGGCACGAGGAATTGAAGACCTTTTTCCGGAATTTCGCGTGTGGCGATTGAAGGATCTTTCGCTAGGTTGCGGGCGGTTTGCTCTGACCGCATGAAACCGAACAGGCGAGTTCGGAAGGCAGACAGGTATGGATGCCCGATCCGGCCAATCTGGTCAGAATCTATCGAAGCGATGGTCCAGATCCGGTAGCGCGGTCCGTGGCAAATCAGCCAATACAGGCTGGCAAAACCTGTTTCATCAAGAAATGAAAGCAGTGTTGATATGTCGTCGATCGCCAGGATCAGACAAGGGTCCTCAGGACCCAGGTGTTTACGTTTTTCTGCAGCCTCTTTCAGACTGGCAATCTGACCTGCTATCGCCTTGCTTTCGACCGGGAGGATTATCTGGCAATTGGCTGAAGCATTGAAAAGGCGGTACTCATCTGGTTGGGCAGTAAAAATCGTGAAAATGACCTGCTCAGGAGAGTCCATCTCCTGGACAGAGGCAAGGATCGAGCGGATGAGAGCTGTCTTGCCGCTGCGAGTATCTCCGGCGATCAAAATTGCTCCTGGGACCGGATTTGCCAGATCGATCAGGAAGGGAAGTCCATCCTCGCAAGCCCCCAACAACGCGGCATGTTCAGGCAGGTTATCCAGGTTCAATCCATTTAGAGCGTCAGCAAGCGTAGGTTGGCCAAGGAAGGATGACCAATGCGGACCTGCCTTATTAAGCATATGATAATATGGAATGATCATCTGCTGAAGTCCTGCATTGGAAGGTCTTCCTCCGGAGGAGAATACCGACTCCGGTTTGACCGTTGAAGCGGTTGCCACTGCAACTTTTCGAAAAGTCGTAGATGGCTGAGAAGAGATTTGTCATTTATAGACATGGAACCTCCGATCTATAATAGAACTTATGTTCTATTATAGATCATTTTTCTCTCTGTGTCAAGCGGATTTGTAACCTTTTATTGCTTGCTGGCATCAAAACCTTGAGATGATCACTTTTAACTGTTCAGGAGCAAAAAATGCCGATTTTTGAATTCACTTGCAGCGAATGCAGCGAACCGTTTGAAGAGCTTGTGCGCAGTTCAAACCAGGCCAATGAAATAAGCTGTCCTTCCTGCGGAAGTAAAAATATCACAAAGAAAATATCAACATTTGCGTCAAAAATCTCGAGTTTGGGAAGTTTTTCATTGGGTTCCAGCGTAAGTTCGTCCTGCAGCACAGGCAGTACTTGAGGATTTTGAACCTATCGGCCGTGTGCCGTTTCTTCGATGATATTTGGCTGCAAGACCAGAGGTTTTGCAGCCTTTTTTATCCTGTGATCCAAATTGACAGAATAACCTGTGGGGGTTACACTAACTGCTCACGTGCTGAATTCATTTCATTCCAAAGGCTTTTTGATTTATGACTGAACCGATGAATTTTCAATCGATTATCATGACTTTGCAGGATTTTTGGGCGAAGAAGGGTTGCCTGATCTGGCAGCCGTATTACACCCAGGTGGGTGCCGGGACATTTAATCCAGCGACATACCTGCGCGTGCTTGGGCCGGAGCCGTGGAATGTCGGTTATGTGGAACCTTCGATCCGCCCGGATGATGGCCGCTATGGCGAGAATCCAAACAGGATGCAGATGCACTATCAATTTCAAGTGATCTTGAAACCCGATCCGGGGAACCCTCAAGAGATATATCTGCAGTCCCTCGAAGCGTTGGGGATTGACTTGCGCCAGCATGATATTCGCTTTGTTGAGGACAACTGGGAATCGCCTGCGCTGGGAGCATGGGGATTAGGTTGGGAAGTTTGGCTGGATGGCCAGGAGATTACACAGTTCACCTATTTCCAGCAGGCTGGAGGCATCTTGCTCGACCCGGTCTCGGTGGAGATCACTTATGGCCTGGAGAGAATTGCGATCGCGCTGCAGCAGGTCAGCAGCTTCCGCGACATCCAGTGGAGCACAGAGCTGACCGACGGCGATGTGAACCTGCAAGCCGAGCAAGAGCAGAGCAAGTATTATTTCGAAGAAGCGAACATTGAGCGGCTGCGTCAGATGTACGACCTGTTCGAGAGCGAGGCAAAAAACTGCATTGCCAAAGGGCTTGTTCTGCCAGCACATGACTATTTGTTGAAATGCTCCCATACGTTCAATGTGCTGGACACGCGCGGTGCGGTCGGAGTAACCGAGCGGCAGGCTATGTTTGGGCGGATGCGCGAGGTCGCCCGAGGTGTAGCGGAAACTTACCTTGACCAGCGCAGGCGGCTGGAATTTCCCTGGTTGAAGAGAGATATCGAGTTTGAACGTGAAGTCGGGTTTGCTGCGGTTCAAAAAACTCTGGCATATCGTGATGAAGGGAAGGGAAATGCCCATGCCTGGATGCTGCTGGAGATTGGAACTGAAGAGCTGCCTGCTGGAGATCTGAGTTCTGCCTTGAGGCAGCTTCAGGTGCGCATACCTGAGTTGTTAACTGATTTGCGCTTGCCGTATCGAGATGCCCGGGTGCTTGGGACACCGCGCCGTCTTGTCGTGCTGGTTGAAGACCTTGCCTCCCGACAGAATGACCTGGAGCAGGTTGTCAAGGGCCCTCCGGAAAATCGGGCGTTTGGTGCTGATGGTTCGCCAACCCAGGCGGCAGAAGGTTTTGCACGTAGCAAAGGATTGACCATTGCTGATTTGCAGATCCGGGAAATCGATGGAGGGCGCTACGTGACTGCGCTTGTTCGAGAGGCGGGCCGTCCAACGCTGGAAGTGCTTGCCGAAGCCCTGCCTGGATGGATTGCCTCCCTTCGTTTTGAGAAACCGATGCGTTGGAACCACAGCAACGTCGTCTTTTCGCGACCAATCCGCTGGCTTCTTGCTCTCTATGGGGCTGAAGGAGAGAGCCATGTGATACCCTTTGAATATGCCGGTCTTTCGGCAGGAGATTCGAGCCGGGGGCTGCGATTCCGCCAACCCTTATCGCAGCAGATCCACACTCCGAAAGAATATTTCGATTACCTTGACGGTCAAGGGATCGTTCTGGATCCTTCGGAGCGGTTGAAGAGTGTCAGCGTTCAGGTGAAGCAGCTGGCAGCAGAGGCAGGCGGGATGATCCAGGATGATCTGGAGTTGCTGAATGAAGTTTCAAATCTGGTTGAGGCGCCAACAGCACTGCGCGGATCGTTTGATTCAGCGCACCTTAACCTTCCCATTGAAGTATTAATTTCTGTGATGAAGAAGCACCAGCGCTACTTCCCGGTACATTTGCCTGCGGCAGATGGAAAAGCAGGAGAGCTGCTGCCATTTTTCATCGTGGTCCGCAACGGTGATCGGGACTGGTTGGATCTGGTTGCTGACGGCAATGAACATGTCGTTCGAGCAAGATTTGCCGATGCCCACTTTTTTGTGCAGGAAGATCTTAAGAAGCCGCTGGAAGAATACCTCCCAAGGCTGTCAACGCTGACTTTTCAAACCAGGCTGGGGACGATGTTGGATAAAGTCCATCGAATTCAGGCTCTGGTTGAGGACATTGCTGCCCAGTTGGAGCTTGACGAAACCCAGCTGCAAACGGCTCGCCGAGCCGCGGCTTTATGCAAGGCTGACCTGGGGACGAAGATGGTCGTCGAAATGACTTCGCTGCAAGGACAGATGGGTCGATATTATGCCTTGAAGTCTGGTGAATCAGAAGCTGTGGCTGAGGCGGTCCTGGATCACTACTTGCCGAGATATTCAGGCGACCAACTGGCGGGAAGCCTTCCAGGATTAGCAGTTGGACTGGCGGATCGTCTCGATACTTTGGCAGGCTTATTTGCCGCCAACCTGGCTCCAACTGGCAACAAAGACCCATTTGCTCAACGACGCACTGCGCTTGGTTTGATTCAAAATCTGATTGCCTGGGATCTGGATTTTGACCTGCAGATCGGTTTAAAATCGGCCGGCGAACACCAGTCGATTCCGGTTCCGCCAGAGAGCCAGCAAATTGTTTTAGAGTTTATTATTGAACGGCTTCGAAACGTCCTTCTCGAGCAGGGGAATCGCTTCGATGTCGTGGATGCAGTCCTGTCAGCACAGGGTAAACTGCCGGCTCGCGCAGCCCGTGCGGTTAACGATGTTGGAAGCGTGGGTAAGGCGACCCGATTGGGACAGGATCCTTCCAGCGTTTGCCCGTTGTGTTCGGATTACACGGGACCTGGATGAGCGTTTCGAAATAGACCCAGCGGATTTTAGAGAACCGGCTGAAGCTGAGCTTTACAAAGTACTGCTGATTGCGGAGAATTTGCCGCGCCTGGCTGGTTCTGTGAACGATTTCCTGAGAGCATTCCAACCGATGATCCCGGATGTCAACCGATTTTTTGAAGAGGTACTTGTAATGGCGGAACAAGCTGAATTGCGCCGAAACCGTCTGGCTTTGCTGCAACGGATCGTGGAGCTGTCTAAAGGAGTAGTGGACGCCTCACGCCTGGAAGGCTTCTGAGTTGGATGCCTGCTGTTAAGTCTTAGATAATCTGAGCGGTTTTTTCAAAACCTCTTTTTAACAAACAAGAAAACTACGAAAACAAACCCACCCCCATATATGGGGGTGGGTTTGTTTTCGTGCCTGTAGAAATCATCTTGACATCCTTTCGAAAGCGTGTTATTTTATTCACAATATCCACCTTACAAAAATGCAAGGTGGATCACATTACAAAACTGTAAAGTGTTGGTTCGAGCAGGCACAGGTGTTATTGCTCGAAGGAGGAACAATGTCACTCGGAAAAGTTGTACATCAACTCTCGACAGATCATGATTTTGCTGCACAATGGAAAACTGATCCTGAGGGGACGCTGGCAAAGCAGGGGTTGAGGCTGACAAATGAGGAACTTGCGTTTCTTAAAGTGGGGCTGAAACGCCGCGAGGCGACTGAGGTACGACTCTCGGACTTGATGTACAAACTCCGGGACTGGGCATAATCCTGTTTTTTTAACCTGGAGGTACGGCTGAAGTCCATCCAGGGGTATATTAATCAAATCTGGAATGAAATTGGCGCATGGCCTGAGATAGTTCAGGCTATGCGCTTTGCGTTAAATGCTCTGAATGGGGAGAATGACAATCGCGAATGGGCTTTGCTCCCAGGCCTTTGCTGCCAGGCTGCTGGCGGAGCCCCAGATGTTGCGCTCCCCATTGCGGCTGCATGGCTGTTGTATTATGCGGCAGCGAAAGTTATGGATGACGTCGAGGATCGAGATGATCCTGATGTCTGGTGGGCGGAGATCGGGTCAAGGGGGGCGATATCTGCAGCGACGGGATTATATTTCACTGCCAGCTTACTGTTAAGCCGCCTGGATTTGTGGCTGGAAGATCAAAGCGGCAGCCAGGGAGATACGATCGGGTATGCTGAGCCGTTTCATGGAGATGTGCAGCGGTCAACACCTTGATCTTATGGTAGAGAAACCGAACCTGGAGGAATATCAAAGAATAGCTGCTGCCAAATCGGGTACTTTTTTCTCGATGGCGTGTTGGGCGGGCGCCCGCCTTGCAACCGACCGAGTTCGAAGATCCTGGATGGCTTTCAACAGTATGGTAAGCAGATGGGTCTGTTGGTTCAGCTGTCGGACGACCTCATGGACTTCAAACGGCTAAATGCTGACCCAGCCGCGCAGAAAATCACCAACCTGATCCGCTCATTCCCGGTCGTTTCGGTCTTAGAAACCTGTTCAGAAGAAGAAAAAATAGTGCTTCTGCGTCGGCTGCAGCTTGAAAGTCAAGATAATCAGAATGCTGAAGAAATCTTTCGAATGATCGATCAATTTGGCGGTACGATGTCTCTTCTCGCAGAACAGGATTTCCATTATTTTCTCGGCCTGGAAGGCCTTGAGAAGGCTCAGGCTCAGCAGCCGGCGAAAGGTCAAATTAATTGCCCTTCTGGATGGTTTACACTTCAGCGAAAAAATCAGTCTAGTGTTCCCTTGCTCTTCAGAACCAGCCGAATTGTGCTATTTCAGACGGCATTATTTTTATTAATATGCCTTTGTGCTAGAATCTAATCATTATGGAGGCTGCGCGCGTCTCCCCTGCATATAAAAAGTCCCAACTGGCGACGATAATACCTTTTATCATTCCCCTGGCAGTTTTCATCTTAATGGTTGTAACGACAAGACTGCTCATTTCCTACCCGGACGATGGAATCGATGGACTCAATTCGTCCAGGGTAATTGTTTCACTTGACCCCGATGGGCCTTCCAAAGGTAAATTGCAGGAAGGGGATACGATCGTTTCATATGACGATAAGCCTCTCGTGCGAACCGAAATCAATTATTCCGCGTTGAATAAAACCAGTGGGGATAAAATTGAGTTCCTTGTTTTGCGGGATGGAGAAGAAGCGAAGGTACTAATCACCCTTGAAGAGCCGTCTCCCCC
This sequence comes from uncultured Chloroflexia bacterium, assembly GCA_963788305.1. Lineage (GTDB taxonomy): Bacteria > Chloroflexota > Anaerolineae > Anaerolineales > UBA4823 > UTCFX2. The sequence goes on along the minus strand of CAWBGK010000011.1, from coordinate 439,959 downwards.
CTTGCTGGCGAGCCGGTTGGTCGCAATCCTTGTCGCCCTTGTCTTTTGGGGGATTGGACTGGTAATCCAGGCATTTAAGCCTTCTGATAAAGGGAGCAATATCTATTCGCTCTGGTTCTATACCAGTGCAGCGACGTTTACAGCTGGTGCAGCTTCAACGATGCGCCTGGATTGGGCGACTGTTCTTTTCTACAGCCTGGTTTGGATATTGGGACCGGTATCGGTCCAATTCCATATGCTTTTTCCGCAAGTTGTCCGTCATAAATTCAAAAAGGCTTTCCTTATAACACTCTACCTGATCGCACTTCTAGGGATAGTGCCGTTTCTGTTTTTCGACCCTGCTCAAAGGATGTCCTTCAGCTGGTATCCGAGCTACCTGGCTTTGAACCGGCTCTTTCTATCGGCAAACCTGATCATTGTGGTCAGTTTATTGGTACACAGCTACAGGCATGCAGAATCCCCTGGCGTGCGTGGGCGGATCAGATTGGTGCTCTTCGGCGCTGCGCTTGCAGCCTTTTCGTTCATAATCCTTACTATCCTCCCGGAAGTGCTGTTCGAACAGCCTCTGATCCCTTATTCGTTTGCCTTCTTCCTGCTTGGGCTGCTGCCGCTTACTTATGCCTACGCAATCTTTCGCTTCCATCTGATCGAGTTCGATCAAAAGATCAATCGTGGGGCAACACTTATCCTGGTCTATTCAACCCTGGGTGCTTTCTATCTTGTCCTTTATGCCGTTATGAACCGCTGGATGCCCGAGAATGTGGGGACAACTCCGCTGATCAATACCACTCTGGTTTTAGTGCTTGCCAGCATCTTCATCCCGCTTCACCGATGGGTACAGAGGTTGGTTGACCGGGTTTTTTATGGCGGCTGGTATGACTACCGGATCGGTATTCGCCAAATCACAGAAAACCTTTCCCAGATTACCGAACTGGAAACGCTTGCTCAGACTGTCAGCGCGCGGCTGGTCGCCACATTGCGCCTGGAAGAAGCCGTTGTTTTTTTACGCGATCAGAGCGGGGATTTCTCGGTGGTTGAAACATCATTCAGCGGTAGCGGACGGGATCGCCCAAAAATAGATTTTCCAGTGCTGCCCCGATCCAGTCTGACCTACCTGCTGAAAATCGGTGCAACGGATCGAACGGCTTTGATGCAGGAGCTCTCGCAGGTTACGTTGACGCCTCAGGAGCTGCAACTGCTCAACACCGAACAAATCCACCTGTGGATACCGATCATCGGTCATGGTCAAATTCAGGGTCTGCTGGCGCTGGGCCCCAAAATGGGGGGAGATGTTTTCAGCGGCGATGACATGGATATCCTCAGGGTGGTTGTCCAGCAGATCAGTCCGATCATTGAGAATATTCATTTACTGACAGATTTGAAAGACCACGCCAGCGAGCTGGAAAAACGTGTTGAGGAGCGGACAACCGAGCTTTACGAAGCAAAAGAGCGGGTGGAAGCTATTCTGGCCAGCGTTGGTGATGGCGTGGTAGTGATCGATCTGGATGGGTCCATCTTGACTGTGAACCAGGCATTTGAGAGGCTTTCTGGGTTCCACGCCGAAGAAATTCGGGGTGATAATCTCTTTCAGACGATTGCTGCAGAAAACGGAGTTGCCCGGGTGACCGCAATCCAAGAGGCGCTGAATCGAGGAGGCTGTCTGGAGCGATGAGCTGATCGGCAGGCGCAAGTCTGGTGGACAATATAACATCCAATTCACTATTGCTCCGATCCATGATCGCCAGGGTCAGGCAGTTGGGTATGTTGGATCTCAAACGGATATCACCCGCCAAAAAGAGCTTGACCGGATGAAGGACACGTTCATCTCGGATGTATCCCATGAGCTGCGGACGCCGATCACCAATATCAGCCTTTATATTGAACTGCTGAAGTCCACGCCTCCTGAGCGGCACAACCGCTTTTTGAACGTTGTAAAGGAGCAGAGCGAGCTCCTGACAAAACTGGTAGAAGATATCCTGGACCTCTCACGTCTGACAGCTTCAAAGTCCAGACCCGTTGTCTTCAATCGCGCTGATTTAAATGGTTTGACCGAGCAGGTACTTACAGCCTATATGCCGCTCGCCGAAGCATCTGGGGTGCGTCTGGTATTCATCCCTGACCCGACCTTACCTGCAATTTATGCAGAACAGAACCAGATTGCGCGGATGATTACCAACCTGGTGACCAACGCGATCCGCTACTCGCCCAAAGGCGAGGTCCAGGTTATAACTTCCTGCAACCATGGTGGGGTCAGCATGACGATTCAGGATACAGGGATTGGGATCAATCCGCAGGACATTCCGCATATTTTTGAGCGGTTCTTTCGCGGCGGAAATGTTCGCCAATCGGAGATGCATGGAACCGGGTTGGGACTCGCAATCGTGAAGGAAATTATTGACTTTCACAGGGGTGAAATAGATGTACGAAGCGAACCTGGCAAAGGTTCTACCTTCCAGGTGTGGCTGCCGGTAAACCAAGCATGATCAACCTCCTCTTTTAAAAGAAACAGGGGGAACGTTGAATGAGTTGGGTTTGATCGAAAAATATTCATAGTCTGATGCTGGAGTATTAAGAAGAAATGTCCGATGTCGATGAGATAAAAAACCGGATTGATATTGTTGATCTGGTTTCAGAGTCCGTTCAGCTTCGCCGTTCAGGGAAGAACTATACAGGTTTTTGTCCTTTTCACCCCAACCAGCGAACGCCTGCATTCGTCGTTTTTCCCGATAGTGGGACATGGCGCTGTTTTGGGCAATGCAACGAGGGTGGTGATATCTTCCGCTTTGTAATGAAAAAAGAAGGGTGGGATTTTTCAGAAACGCTGCGCTATCTGGCAGACCGGGCAGGAATCCAGCTCAAACCACATTCCGGTGAAGAACAGTCTGCGGCAGAAGAACACGACAACTTGCGAGCCTTATTGGAAGAAGCAGTCACATTCTTTCAGCACCAGCTGATGCATTCTCAAGCCGGGAAACCGGCGCTGGAATATCTGCGCCAGAGGCGAAGTCTTCGGGATGAGACGCTAGAGTCATTCGGTCTGGGATATGCGCCGGCATCCTGGGATGCCCTGGTCAGCTTCTTTTCATCGAAAGGCCACCGAATTGATGATTTGCTGGCGGCAGGGCTTGTGACTGAGCGGGAACCGGGTTCTGCTGAACAGAAGGGTCGGCTCAAGAGGGAGGATGTATATGACAGGTTCCGTAACCGGATCATCTTTCCGATCCGGGATATGCGCACACGGATGGCTGGATTTGGTGCGCGTGTTCTTGATCCGAATGACATTCCTAAATTTATAAATTCGCCGCAGACGCCGGTTTTTGACAAAGGTCGATTGCTTTATGGTCTGGATCGGGCTCGCAAGGTAATCCGGACTCAGGATCAAGCGGTTATCGTGGAGGGATATCTGGACGTTATCGCCCTTCACCAGGCTGGATTTGAGAACGCGGTTTCGCCGATGGGGACTGCGCTTACGGAACACCAGCTTTATTTGCTGAAACGCCACAGCCGTCGAATTGTTCTGGCGCTTGATCCGGATGCGGCGGGCAGCAAAGCCACGCTTCGAGGCCTGGAAATCGCCCGGCAAACAATGGATCACGAAAGCGAACCAGTTTTTGATGCGCGCGGATTACTGAGGCAAGAAGCACGTCTTCAGGCGGATATCCGGGTAGCAACTCTCCCAGATGGGATGGATCCCGATGAAGTTGTCAACCGAGACCCCGCGGAGTGGCAGCGGCTTGTCGAAAGTTCTCGTCCAATTGTCATCCACGTCATGGAAACGTTGGCAGCCGACCGCGATTTGGATGATCCAAAAGCAAAAAATGAGATTGCCACCCAGGTTATCCCCTTGATTGAGGATGTACCCAGCCCAATCGAGCGTGATACCTACCGACAGCGGCTTGCGCGCTTGCTGCGTGTAAATGAACGGGCATTGGATGAGATTTCTCCTGGGAAGCTGCAACGCCGCCGCCAAACTAGTCGGAAGATTTCTCCAGCATCAGCTGATACGCCTCAGCCGGTGCAGCAGAAGACAACATCCCTGAACAGCTATGCCTTAGAAGCTCATTGCATGGGAATTTTGCTGCGACGTCCGGGTTTGCTTTATCAGGTCGATCGCCGGCTCCAGGAGGAAGGTTTGGCCAGGCTGTCGACGGTTGATTTCGACCATTCTGATCATCAGGCGATCTTGTGCCGTCTTCAGGAGGCGGTAGATCAAGATCTTGCCGAGCCATTGAATTATGTTTTCAATAACCTTTCGCTGCCTCTGATGGAGCTGGCGGACAGCCTGCTTGAAAGGACAACCAGGATTGACCCAAACGAGGATCGTGTCCTGGAAGACCTGATGCGCGGATTGCTTGATTTAAGGCGGACAAAAATAAACCAGGAAATTGAATACCATAGGTTCCTCATGGAGGATGCTCAGAACCAGAGTGGTGGCAATTCCTCCCAATACAATCATTCTATGTTACAACTATCAGGAATTCGTTTTCATATCGACCGAGCGATGAAGAAATATACCAGCCGCACGCCGGGAGGACGGTCTTAACTGGCCTGCAGGGGAACATGGTAAGAGTTGCTTCTGACAAGTTTAAGATAACAACCAATGCCAGGATTTAATCGCGATGTCCGAAACACCCGATAACGAACAAACGATCTCGGAATCCTACCCGGATCAAGGCGAGACCGAAAATTTCCAGGTTGAAAACATCGTCGAAGACAAGGAAGATAGTTCCAGAAATGGCATGGATGATCTGCTGGACCTGGATGAAGACCTTTTACCCGGAGATGAGATTGATGATGAAAGCTTAAGTCTGGAGACTGACGATATTGAGACCCTGGTAAAAGAAGAGGCGCTGGAAATACTTCGTGATCCACGGGTGCTTTCAGAGATCAATGAAGATCCGGTCAGGTTGTACCTCAAGGAGATCGGGAGTATCGATCTGCTCACATCAGACCAGGAATTTTGGCTGGCGACACGCCTGGATGCATTCCGCCGCCTGAATGTGTTGAGCCGCCAGCACCCGCTGGCGCGCCAGCCCGAAACTGCAGAGGTCAAAACACACGATCCCAGATTGGCATTGAAAGACCCGGATGCTGCCGGGCGAATCTATCGGGCGCTTTATGAAGACCTGGCGACATCCTGGTCGCGTGTGATTGAAGATACCCGGCGGTTGGCATTTGATCGTCCCGATTTTGTGCTGATCATCAGCGAAGCGCAGATGCTGCGCACAACCTGGCAAAGCTTGGTTCCATCCTACTTGCGAGCTTACCTTAATAACGGACTATGGGGGATCGATCCGTTATGGAATGACATTGCCAGAATTGCATTCACAGTATTCTTATATCTTTATATGCTGCCGGAAAAGACAAGCGAGAGCTTGAAGGTTCATGTCGCCGAAACCGACTCTCTCCCGGGAGAAGAAATCTTCTTGAATTCTCTTCCTGATAAAGACCTGCTTTTGCGTGAGATCGAAGGCATCATCACCCGCAGCGAGGATGCCCAGAACGCGATCATTCGTGCAAATTTGCGGCTGGTCGTCAGCGTTGCCAAACGTTATATTGGGCGCGGCAGCTATTTTCTGGATCTGATCCAGGAAGGGAATATCGGACTTTTGCGGGCTGTCACAAAATTCGATCCAACAAGAGGGTATAAGTTCAGTACTTATGCGACCTGGTGGATTCGCCAATCCATCAGCCGCTCGATTGCAGATCAGGCCCGCACGATCCGCATTCCGGTGCATATTTTTGAGTCCTTGAATCGACTGTTACGAATCCAGCGAGAGCTGATCCAGAAACTGGGGCGAGAGCCGACCGTTGAAGACATTGCTCTGGAGGCAGGATATCTTGAACCGAGAGATCGACAGGCGATCTTACGCTCGCAGGCAGAGTCTACTCCGGTGGAGGCGGATGTCCGCAGGCGTTGGAATCGAGCGGCTGTAAAAGTGAACCGGATCATGCGTGCAATGGAAGAGCCGATGTCACTCGACAGCCCGGTTGGATCCGAGGAGAGCAGTCAGCTTGGGGATTTTATTGAGGACGAGGATGCGCAGGAGCCGATCGACGCGGCAGCCCGTGAAATGCTGCGCGAATCGGTCAAGAACGCCCTGGCGGTGCTTTCTGAAAGAGAACGCCAGGTGCTGGAGCTGCGATTTGGGCTTGTGGATGGAAAAGACCATACCTTGGAGGAGGTCGGCCAGTATTTTAATGTGACCAGGGAGCGTATCCGGCAGATCGAATCGAAAGCGCTTCGCAAGCTGCGCCACCCGACTCGCAGCCGTCATTTACGAGACTATTTAAGATAAATCCTGCTGACTTTGTGAAAATTGACGCTGTCTATTGGATATGATAAACTATCGCTGATTGCAGAGGACGAATTGGAATAGCCCCCTGTAAAACAGCTAATTAAAACATGTCAGTATCAACCACATAAATGAGGCAATTATGGTGCAGGACTTTCTCCCGATTGCTGTCTTGATTATCCTAGCAACAGGTCTGGCAGGGCTGGTTATTCTGCTTGGGCATCTGTTTGGTCCCCGGCGCCCCACCCTGCGCAAGTCTCAGCCGTATGAATCAGGGATGAGGCCAATTGGACCTGGGGCAAGGCGAATGCCGGTCCATTTTTACTTAATCGCGGTTTTATTCATCCTTTTTGATATAGAAATCATCTTTTTCCTTCCATGGGCAGTGGTATTTAAGAAGCTGGGTCTTTTTGGGTTGGTGGAAATGCTCATCTTCATCGTGGTCCTATTGGTTGGCTACGTTTACGCGTGGAAGAAAGGAGCATTGGAATGGGAATAGAGCAGAAACTTGGGAACATGGGCGTGGTGACCACAAGATTGGAAGATGCGATCAATTGGTCTCGTTCGAATGCCCTTTGGCCTATGCTGTTTGGTCTGGCTTGTTGTGCAATTGAGATGATGGCCGCCCAGGCTTCTCATTATGATCTCAGCCGATTTGGGATGGAACTGATGCGAGCGAGTCCCCGCCAGTCAGATTTGATGATCGTTGCTGGTCGGGTTTCGCGTAAGATGTCACCGGTGCTTCGCCGGCTTTACGATCAAATGCCCGACCCGAAGTGGGTGATATCGATGGGAGACTGCGCCTCTTGCGGTGGTGTATTTAATAACTACGCAATTGTTCAGGGCGTAGACGAAGTAGTCCCTGTGGATGTTTATGTAGCGGGCTGCCCGCCTCGTCCAGAAGCGCTCATCCATGGAATAATCACCCTGAATGAAAAGATCAAAAGAGAAAAGATGAAGGATTGGGCATAATTCTGCAGCTAAAACTGAAGGGGATGCCTGCCCATCTCAGCCCATTTGATATCGAGTGAACAGAGCGAAAGATAATGAACGAAGAAATTCAACCAATTGTGGACGATCTGCAAAAACGGTTTTCAGCCGAAGTGCAGGAATTTCGCGGCGAGGTTATTTTGTTCCTTCTGCCGGAACATATCCCGACGATCTGCCAGGTTTTGAGGGACGAATTCGATTTTGAGCTGCTGATAGAAGAGACTGCAGTGGATTACTGGCCGGAGCAGGAGCCGCGCTTTCATGTTATCTATCGCCTGCGGTCCCTGAAACGCAATCAAATCATCGGTCTGCGTGCACCGTTGAACGGTAATGCCCCCATGATGCCGTCGCTGTGTGGGGTTTATGCCAATGCCAACTGGTTTGAACGCGAGTTGTGGGACATGTTTGGGATCCGCTTTGACGGCCATCCGGACCTCAGGCGGTTGGTCATGCCTGCCGATTGGGTTGGTCATCCGCTGCGCAAGGATTATCCGTTAGGCTATGAAGAAGTCCAATTTTCCTTCAACTTCGATGAAATCGACCAGCGCAAACCGTATGCCCAGGAATAGCCTTCGCCTTCAGGAAGCCAGGGATCTGAGATTGTGAGCGAGTATGGAAACCAACCTTGACACGACCTTAACGGCCGATTCGCTGGATGAGATCAAGCACTTGATTTCCGAGCGCGCCATCCAGGGAGAGACCGTGCTGTTAAATATGGGGCCACAGCATCCCAGCACACACGGCGTTCTGCGGCTTTTATTGGAGCTGGACGGCGAAGAAGTGATCAACTGCATCCCGGATATTGGCTTCTTGCATACGGGCATCGAGAAGAACATGGAGGCGAAAACGTATGAAAAGGCGGAGGTGATGACCGACCGCCTGGATTACTTGAATAACCTCGGAAACAACCTGACCTACTGCATGGCAATCGAGAAGCTGGCTGAGCTGGATGTGCCGCCGCGCGCCCAGGCGATCCGTGTGTTGCTCACCGAGCTTCAGCGGATTTCTTCCCACCTGATCTGGTTGGGGACCCATGCACTCGATGCAGCCGCGATGTCGGTTTTCCTGTACTGCTTCCGCGAGCGCGAACATATCCTGGATATCTTCGAGATGGTCAGCGGTCAGCGGATGATGACTACATATTTTCGCCCGGGCGGCTTATGGCGGGACGTCCCTGTGGAGTTTGAAGAGGCGGTGCGCAGTTTTCTCAAATATTTGCCGGCTCGGGTCGACGAATACGAGCGCTTGCTGACAAAAAACCCAATCTTCTTGCGCCGGACTAAAGAGATTGGGATTCTGCAGCCGGAAACTGCGCTTCTATATGGTGTGACGGGCCCCATGCTGCGTGCTTCAGGTGTCGCCCATGACCTCCGCAAAGCGCAGCCTTATTCGGGCTACGAGCTTTATGATTTTAATTTAGTTACATCTCAAGGCTGCGACCTCTATGCGCGCTATCAGGTGAGGGTTGAAGAAATGCGCCAGTCGCTGCGGATTGTAGAGCAGGCGCTGAATAAACTTCCGTTGGGTCCAGTTCGCAGTAATAACCGCAAATATGTGCCTCCGCCCCGCAGTGAATTAGGGACCAGCATGGAAGCGGTCATACATCATTTTAAGCTGTGGACAGAAGGTTTCAGCCCGCCAAAAGGTTCTGTTTATGTGGCGACTGAATCGCCGCGCGGTGAGCTGGGAGTCTACCTGGAGAGTGACGGTGGACCTAAGCCTTACCGGGTGCATTGGCGTACGCCATCTTTCACAAATTTGCAGATCCTTCCGGTTCTCGCAAAAGGCCACTTTGTGGCGGACCTGGTGTTACTTATCGGGACGGTTGATATCGTCTTGGGAGATACGGACCGTTAGGACAGACTGGAGGTCGGAGGCAATCATGCTGGCCGAAAAATACGCACAAGAGATATCAACAATCCTGGAAAAATACCCCGTGGAGCAGCGCCGCTCGGCCGTAATGCCGCTGCTTTACCTGGCTCAGCGCGATAAGATGTTTGTAACACGGGCCGATATGGTTGAAATTGGAGAGATTCTCGGGATCAGCGCGACGGAAGTGGCATCAATTGTTGGTTTTTACAGTCTCTATTACGATCAGCCGAAGGGGAAATATCACATCCAGGTCTGCACAGACCTTCCTTGCGCTTTACGCGGAGCCGAAAATTTTTTTAATGAGCTCTGCCGCCGTCTTGGAATTCAACCGGGAGGGACGACCGCAGACGGTTTGATCACAGTGGAGCCAGTGATGTGCCTGGCGGCGTGCGATAAGGCGCCGATGTTCCAGCTGCAGTCGGGTGCAGGGTTGGAATATTTCGAAAATCAAACGGTCGAAAATGCCCTGAATTTAATCGAACAGCTTCGCCTGGACGCGGCGCGCAGGCAAGGGAGGAACGGGCATGGCAGAGAATGAGATGATTTTGCTGCGCCATCGTGATATCCAGGATCTCGATACCCTGGATGTCTATCGGCAGCACGAAGGCTTTCAGGCTTTCGAACGAGCTGTGACGAAGATGCAGCCTGGCGAAGTGACCGAAATGGTCAAGGCATCCGGGTTGCGCGGCCGCGGCGGTGCAGGTTTCCCAACCGGGATGAAGTGGTCGTTTATTGACAACCGCAGCTGGCCCCATTACGTCGTCGCAAACGCCGATGAATCAGAGCCCGGGACGTTTAAAGACCGCGAGATTATGGAAGGTAATCCGTACCAGTTCCTCGAAGGGATGGCGATCTGCGCCTATGCGGTCCAGGCATATGAAGTATATGTATACCTGCGAGGCGAGTTCTGGCAGCTGGCTGAAAGATTGGACCGCCAGATTGCAGCCCTGGAAGCGGCGGGGATATTGGGTAAGAAGCTTTTCGGCAGCGATTACTCGCTGCGCATCCACACCCACCTTGGCGCAGGTGCATACATCTGTGGAGAGGAGACGGCGCTGTTGGAATCACTCGAAGGTAAGCTGGGACAGCCGCGCCTGCGTCCACCTTTCCCACCGTCTTTTGGGCTCTTTGGCAAGCCCACTGTTGTGAACAATGTCGAGACTCTGGCAAATCTGCCGCTGATCCTCTTGCGCGGCGCAGATTGGTTTCGTACGATGGGCACTGAAAAAAGTCCGGGCGTAAAGATATTTTCGCTTTCGGGATGCATTAATCGGCCGGGTAACTATGAGCTTCCGCTCGGAGCTACTTTTCGAGAGCTGATCTACGAACATGGCGGCGGATTGCCCGAGGGACGGACGATTAAAGCGATCATGTCTGCGGGTGCGAGCTCCACTTTAATTGTAGCAAATGAACAGGCGCTGGATACCCCGATGGATTATGAAAGTGTTCCGAACGTGGGCGGTCAGCTTGGCAGCGCTTCCGTGATCATCATTGACGACTCGGTCAGCATTCCCTGGTTGATTGAAAAGACCATGCATTTCTTCAAGCATGAGTCGTGCGGTAAATGCACGCCCTGCCGGGAAGGGACATTCTGGATGTCGCATCTTACGGAGCGGATCAGCCGCGGAGGAGCGCAACCCGAGGATGTCGCGCTGCTTTATGATGTCGCCAGCCAGGTGCGCGGGAAGTGCCTGTGTGCCTTAGGAGAATTTTCAATCGAGGCAGTTACATCCGGAATCGAGAGATTTCGTGGAGATTTCGAGGCAGCAGTTGGCCAGGTGCAGGCTGTCAGCGCTGATTAGGGATATCACTGACAATAGATCGGGCGAGAGATAAAGGACGACTATGGCAAAGTTGGTCACTTTGAAAATCGATGGCATCCCTGTTGAAGTCCCAGAAGGGACGCTTGTGGTGGATGCGGCAAAAAAGGTAGGCGTTGATATCCCGGTATTCTGCTACCATCCAAAGATGGAGCCGGTGGGGATGTGCCGGATGTGCCTGGTAGAGATTGGACGGCCAGTCTTGGATCGGTCGACAGGAGCCGCGGTTCTCGAGCCGGATGGCTCCCCAAAGGTTCAATTCGGTTCTAAGCTGGAGACGGCCTGCACAACACCTGTCTCGCAGGGGATGGTCGTGTTGGGAGCCACCGAAAAAGTGAAGGCCGGCCGTGAAGATATCCTCGAGTTCCTGCTCACATCCCACCCATTGGATTGCCCGGTCTGCGACAAGGGCGGTGAATGTCCACTCCAGAATCTGACACTGAGCTACGGTCCCGGTGAGAGCCGTTATTTTTATGATGAAAAAAAACACCTGGCCAAGCATCACCCACTCGGTGAGCTGATCATGCTGGACCGCGAGCGCTGCATCCAATGCGGACGCTGTGTGCGGTTTCAGAAAGACATAGCAGACGACCCTGTGATTGGTTTTTCGCAGCGCGGGCGGTCTTTGGAGATTATGACGTGTTCTGAACCGGGATTTGACTCATACTGGTCCGGCAACACCACGGACATCTGCCCCGTCGGCGCGTTGACGACCATGGATTTTCGCTTCCGAGCCCGGCCATGGGAGCTTCGAGCAGCAGCTTCAATCTGCAGCCACTGCCCGGTGGGCTGCAATCTGACCTTGAATGTTCGCCGGGAAGCCGTCTCAGGGGGAGAGTGGGTCGTCAAACGGGTGATGCCGCGCCAGAACGAGTCAGTAAATGAGATCTGGATTTGCGATAAGAGCCGTTTTGGATATCGTTATGCAGAGGCAAGCCCCGAAAGGCTGCAACAGCCGTTGGTGCGCAAGAATGGCGAGCTGGAGCAGGTTTCATGGGATGAGGCGCTTGATCTGGTTTCAGAACGTCTGCGCGCATCCAGTGCCGGTTTGCTTACGCTGGCTGGCGGGCGTCTGTCCAACGAAGACCTGTTCAACCTTCGGAAGTTCACCCTGAGCCTGGGTGGCTCCACGGCTCTCTACACCCACATGGCCGGTGGTGAGCTGACGTCCAAAGTCGGTTTTGTCCCAGGGACGAATTTAGGAGAATTTGGAAATGGGGCAAATCCAGATCAACCGGATGCGATCCTGGTGGTTGGGTGCGACCTCGAAGAAGAGGCGCCGATCTATTGGCTGCGAGTCAAGCAGGCAGCTGATCGGGGGGCTGCGTTGATCGTTTTGAACTCGCGGGAGACCAAGCTGGATAGAGCTGCCAAATATTCAGTTCATTATCCATTTGGCTCGGCGGCAGCCGCAGTTCTGGCAATGGCAAATGCGCTTCTTCAGAATCCGATCGATTTGCCCGAATCGGTCCGGGATTTGGCGGCAAGAAGGGACCTGAGAGCCGCTGCTAAGGTATTCGCCCAAGCCGAAAATGCAGTTGTCATGTTTGGAAGCGATGGGATGGGCCTGGCCGAAACTGAATTGCTGGCGAATGCCTGCGCCAACCTGCTGCTCGAAACCAATCATGTCGGCAAACCGAACAATGGGCTTTTGGGAGTCTGGCCGCGCGCAAATGACCAGGGCGCATGGGAGCTGGGGTGGATGCCCAGAAACGACCTGATGGACAGTATGAGCCAGGCAGAGACCCTGTATATCATCGCCGCAGATCCAGTAAGCGACGATCCGGCTTTCCAGGCCGCCTTTGGGGGTGATAAATTTGTCATTGTCCAGGACCTGACCCTTTCTCAGACAGCCCGGCTGGCAGATGTCGTGTTTCCAGCCCAATCCTGGATGGAGAGGGAAGGCAGCTACACATCCAGCGAGAGGCGAGTTGCAGCGTTATTACCCGGCTGTGCAGGCGACGACAGCACTGCCGCAGAAAGTGGAAGCACCCGGGACGCGCGATGCCGCTGTTCTGACCCAAACCAGCCCATTTCTGGTTGGACCGCAGATGGATTTCTTAATCCCTTCGTTGATCGCCGAACGGCTTGGCCTGGATGGGATTGCCAGCAGGAGCGCGGCTGCAGTTTTTAATCAGATTGAGAAAGAAAACCCGGCTTTCGAAGGGATTCATTATCAACAACTGTCGGAAGGCGATGAACAGTGGCCGATCATCGGCCGATCAGATTTGTATTACGGCGGGACAAGCTATGAAAACAAGCAGGGTCAGGGGACGCATCTACGAGGTGGAAAGGTCAGCCAACCCTCAATTGCCTGGCCGCAGGTCCAGGAATTCAAGCTGCCTGTGCTCGGCTTGATGGCTTTCCCGATCACGCGCCTTTTTGATCGCGGTTCAACGTTGACGCCTTCCGGTTTACTCCGGCAGAGAATTGGAGAGCCTTTCATATTGCTGAATGTAGAAGATGCCGGGAGGTTGAAAGTAGCTGAAGGCACGATGGTGAAAGTCACTTTCAGCAATTCGAACCAGATGACAATCATTCAGGCCCGCCTGGATAAGAACCTGCCTGAGCGGGTGGCGCTGATCCCACGCAGCTTCGGTCTGCCAATCAGCTCTCCCGCACTCATCGAGATCAAACCTGGCAGCTGAAATGGATGCCTGGAATGGGATATTGACGATCGAGGATTACGATGGACCCTGTCGTATGGATTGAATGGATCATCAAGGCGCTGGTCTTAATAGTGGTCTTGCTGACCGGCTTTGCCTACCTGACTTATATGGAGCGAAAGCTGCTGGGCCGGTTTCAAAGCCGCTATGGGCCTAACCGAGCTGGACCTCTAGGCCTTCTGCAGCCGGTGGCAGATGGCATTAAATTAATATTCAAAGAAGAGCTCATCCCTGTTCAGGCGGACAAGCTGATCTTTATTATGGCCCCGATCATGACGGCAGTCCCAGCCTGGGTCATCCTTGGCGTTCTTCCCTTAGGCTCGGTCACCTTGTTTGGGCAGACCTACGACCTTTCGCTTGCAGGCGATCTCAATGTTGGCATACTCTACATCGCAGCAGTCACATCCATTTCGGTCTATGGGATTGTGCTGGCAGGTTGGTCTTCTAATAACAAATATGCAACCATGGGTGGGATTCGCTCGACAGCCCAAATGATCAGCTACGAGCTGTCTTTGGGCCTGGCTTTTGTTGGCCCTGTGATGATGGCTGGTTCACTAAGCCTTGCGAAGATTGTCGATGCACAGGCAAGCGTCGGATGGTTTGCGCTATATCAGCCAATCGGTTTTGTGATCTTCCTGATTGCTGCCCTGGCAGAGATCAACCGCTCGCCTTTCGATATGCCCGAGGCCGAACAGGAGCTGACAGCAGGCTATCATGTTGAATATTCCGGGATGAAGTTTGCCCTGTTCATGCTGACCGAATATACCAAGATGATCGTAGTGAGCGCAATTGCAGCATCGCTCTTCCTGGGAGGCTTTCATTTTCCATTTATCACCGATCGATGGCCCTGGATGGGACCGATTGTGTTGTTCCTTAAAGTGTTTGTGCTGCTTTATGGGATCATATGGGTGCGGGCAACACTGCCGCGCGTCCGCTATGATCAATTGATGAAGCTGGGCTGGAAGGTCATGCTGCCTTTAGCACTTTTTAGCGTTTTCTTGACTGCGGTTGTGATGTTTTTGTTTGGAATGGTTCCTTAATGGTATTTAAAAAGTGCGAATATCGAAGAAAATTCGCGGATACGTGTAAGTTTTTGGAGGAAAGCAATGTTTGTTAAGGAAATTGCCCGTGGTCTGGCGACGACATTTCGAGAGATGATCTCCAAACCTGTGACCATCCAGTACCCGGAAGAGAAGCGCCCTGTGCGCCAGCGGTTTAAAGGTCGTCATGTGCTGAAGCGTTATGAAAATGGCCTGGAGAAATGCATCGGGTGCTCACTATGTTCGGCAGCCTGCCCGGCAGACGCGATCTTTGTAGAAGCCGCGGACAATACGGATGATGAGCGTTATTCGCCTGGAGAACGCTACGCCAGGGTTTATGAGATCAATATGATGAGATGCATTTTTTGCGGGTATTGTGAGGATGCCTGCCCAACTGAAGCGATCGTACTGGGCGACAATTACGAGCTTTCCTTCTATGATCGCCGCAGCACAATCTATGACAAGAATATGCTGATCGAACCTGTACCTGAGGGCAGCCAACCAACTCCACAGAAGGTTGAGCCCGGGATCTTTACACGCTCAATACCGGTGATGGAAAATCCAAAGGATTAGAGGCGGCAGAGCTGCCAGCTGACGGAAGAAACAAAAATTCATAAGCAGCAGCCTTGTTATGACGGAGTAGGCAAATGACCCTTGATTACATCGTGTTCTTCGGGCTGGCTCTAGTGGCGGTCGCATCTGCGATTGGTCTGCTGCTGAGCAAGAACGCAATATATGCAGCATTGAATTTGATCCTCAACTTTACTGCGGTCGCAGTTTTTTATCTGCTGCTTGAGGCTCCATTCATCGCCTTAACCCAGGTTGCCGTCTATGCCGGGGCGATCATGGTGCTGTTTTTATTCGTGATCATGCTTTTAGGGGCAGAGAAACTGGGGACTACTGGCTCACTGGCCTGGCAGCGACCTTTGGCGTATGTGTTGGGCGGAATCCTGATCCTGGAGGCGGGAATCCTGCTCATCTTCCGATTGGGGAGTGGAGCGCCGGCGGGCGCGGCGCCCATTGGATTTGGCACGCCGGAAGCGATCGGTGAGACTTTGTTCAGCACCTACTTGCTGCCGTTTGAGGTAATCTCGATTTTGCTCCTTGCGGCGATGATCGGCGCGATCGTGCTGACGAAAAAACGCGAAAGAAAAGCGAACACTGCGAAACAATGACACCTATCCTGCTGCCCATTTATTTGTTAAAGGAAAGGGATCGGGTTAAAGGATTGGGAAGAAAAAAGTTGGAGGTGACACGATGGTGCCTGTAGAATATTACACCGGATTGGCAATTGTCCTGTTTACCCTCGGAGCGCTGGGGGTTTTAATTCGGCGCAACGCGATTGTCATCTTCATGTCAATTGAGCTGATGCTCAACTCTGCCAACCTGGTCTTTGTAGCGTTTGCGCGATCTTATGGGTCGATGAGTGGGCAGATTTTTGTCTTTTTCGTGATGGCTGTTGCAGCTGCCGAGGTTGCAGTTGGCCTGGCGCTGATCGTGGCAATTTTTCAGGCCAAGCATAATATCGATGTCGATCAGCTCAACAAACTGCAGGGATGATGGATTGTTCAAATCCGATTTTAGATTTCTGAATGGATGCGCTGAGATCTAAAACGAGAGAGGACTGCTTATGCTCTTCGAAGAGATTGTCTCCAAAGGCCCACAATTTTTCTCCCTGGCTCCCTGGATCGTATTCTTTCCAGTGATTGGGCTCCTGCTCAATATGGCATTCGGTGGGAAGATCCTGGAGTGGGGAGCAAATGGTAAAGGTATAACGGCAGGCGAGAAAATTGTTGGAGGGATTGCCTGCACTGCCTCAGGCCTTGCGTTTGTCATATCAGTATTACTGACCATCTCGCTGATTGGCCATCCGGAGGGGACGGTTGTGCCGCTGGCGGAATGGATCACGATCGGAGACCTGCAGGTTCGCTGGGCATTCCAGGTGGATACCCTGTCGGCACTGATGATGCTGGTGGTCTCCGGTGTTGGGACTCTGATCCATATTTATGCGGTCGGTTATATGCACGAAGATGTGCGTCATAACGGCGACCCCAAACGTTTCCGGCGCTTCTTTGTCTTCATGAACCTGTTCATCGCAATGATGATGATCCTTGTGAGCGGCGATAACTATCTGATGCTTTTTGTTGGATGGGAAGGAGTTGGACTCTGCTCATACCTGCTGATCGGATTCTGGTACGAAAAGGGCAAGGATGGCATAGGGAATTCGCTCGCAGCCAAGAAGGCCATGGTAGTGAACCGGGTGGGGGATTTCGGGCTGCTGCTGGCGATCTTCAGCATCTTTTGGGCCTTTGGGACGCTGGATTTTCATGCCGTCTTTGAAAAAGCGCCCGAAGTTGCGGCGGCTGCACCGACTTTGATCCTGATGATTACCCTGTTCATGCTGATCGGTGTCACAGGGAAATCGGCCCAGCTTCCGCTGTATGTCTGGCTTCCGGACGCGATGGCGGGCCCTACGCCGGTGTCGGCACTGATCCATGCTGCTACGATGGTGACAGCCGGTGTGTACCTGATTGCACGCTCGGCGGAGCTGTATGTGCTTGCGCCGCAGGCGCAGAACGTCGTTGGAATCGTAGGCGCGCTGACAGCCCTATTTGCTGCAACAATCGCAGTTGGGCAGTTTGATATTAAGAAAGTGCTGGCGTATTCGACGATCAGCCAGCTGGGATTCATGGTGGCCGCAGTAGGAATGGGCGCATTTGTGGCGGGTATGTTCCATTTGGTGACGCACGCTTTCTTCAAGGCGCTTCTCTTCCTCTCAGCCGGCTCTGTGATCCAGGGTGTGGAGCGCGGCGAACACCATATCGTTCACGACCCGAAATTACGGAAGCACGCCAAAACACAAGGTCATGAATTCGACCCGCAGGATATGCGCAACATGGGCGGGATGCGCACCCGGATGAAGACCACTTTCTGGGTCTACCTGGTTGGTGCGATTGCGCTTGCAGGTCTGCCGCCGCTGGCGGGTTTTTGGTCGAAAGATGAGATCCTGGCTGAATCCGGAAAGTTGTATCCGACTGTCTATATCCTGCTGACCCTGGCGGCAGTTTTCACGGCTTTTTATATGACCCGCCAGGTGCTGATGGTCTTTTTTGGCAAACCGCGCAGCCTGGCAGCCGAACATGCAAAAGAAAGCCCGGGGGTGATGACCTTCCCGCTGATCATCCTGGCTGTCCTTTCGACGCTGGGAGGGCTGCTCAATCTGCCGTGGACGCACACATTGACCCATTGGATAGAACATACCCTTGGGGATGTGGTCCATGCGGGTGAGTTTGTGGTGCTCGTGGCATTGATCAGCATCGTCCTGGCGCTGGCTGCAATCGGGGTGGGCTGGTGGCTCTATAATCCCAGGCGCTACGAGGCATTCTGGGCAGAACCTGCCGGCCGCCGACCGGATGACCCGTTGCGCAAGTATCTGGGTCCAATCTACGAGCTGTGGAAGAATAAATACTGGGTGGACGAGCTGTACTGGACGGTGATTCTGAACCCCTACATCGCGGTCTCGCGCTTCCTCGCGGATGTGATCGACTGGCGCTTCTGGCATGACTGGTTCCATGATCGGGTGCTGGTGAGAGGCTTTAACCTGCTGACCCAGCTGTTGGCGGTAAGGATTGATCTGGGCATCATCGACGCAACTGCTAACGGCCTGGGCGAGCTGACCAGGCGGTCTGCGACCGCATTGAAGCGAGTTCAAACCGGCTTTGTGCGTAACTATGCCTTGTCGATATTTTTTGGCGTGGTCATCATTCTAGGATATCTGCTATTAAGGTAACTTCGATCCTGATCCCCTACCCTTGCTGCAAGCCTTCCCTATCTTGGGAAAACAGCAGGGATAAGGGGAAGGACTCTGGAGGAACAGTTATGAACTATCTCCTGCACCCGTTGACCCTGGTCACATTTTTCCCGCTGTTGGGTGTGCTTATTCTGCTTTTTTTACGGTCGGAACAGAAAAACCTGGCGCGTTGGGTGGCCTTGGTCGTATCTCTGATCACATTTGGGATTTCGCTGGCTGTATTGGCGCAGTTCCAGCCGAGCAACCCGGATTTGCAGCTTGTTGTTGACCTTCCCTGGATTCCGATCGCCAATTGGGAGATCCACTACTTCCTGGGAGTTGATGGGCTGAGCATTCTTCTGGTTTTACTGACAACCTTGCTGGCTCCGATTTCGATCCTTGCGACCTGGACCGCAGTAGAAGATCGGGTGAAAGACTTCATGATCTTCTTCCTGCTGCTCGAAGTCGGTATGGTCGGTGTTTTCCTGGCGCAGGACCTGTTTTTGTTCTATGTCTTCTGGGAGTTTACGCTGGTGCCGATGTATTTCCTGATCGGCATCTGGGGCGGGCCGAACCGCATGTATGCTGCGGTCAAATTCTTTTTATACACGATGGCTGGCTCGATCCTGATGCTGCTGGCAATCCTGTGGCTGGGGATCTACCAGGGGACGTTCCTGGTGCCGGATTTGGCTGCCAAAGGCGGCATCCCGGCGGACTTGCAGTTCTGGCTCTTCCTGGCATTTGCGGCGGCGTTCGCGATCAAAGTGCCGATGTGGCCGCTGCATTCCTGGCTTCCGGATGCTCATGTTGAAGCGCCCACGGCAGGCTCGGTTATCCTGGCTGGTGTTTTGCTGAAAATGGGCACCTACGGTTTTCTGCGCTTCAATCTGCAGCTTTTTCCGCAGGCAGCGGTGCGGTTAGCGCCCTGGATGGCAGGGCTGGCAGTAATCGGCATCATCTATGGTGCGGCGGTATCGTATGCGCAGAAAGATGTGAAGAAGCTGGTGGCATATTCCTCGGTCAGCCACCTGGGATTTGTGATGCTGGGTCTCTTTGCGTTGAATCCCCAGGGTATCCAGGGTGGAATCCTGCAGATGATCAACCACGGCTTGAGCACGGGGGCGTTGTTCCTCGTGGTCGGGATGATCTACGAACGGCGCCACACCCGCGACATGGATGCCTTTGGAGGCCTCTGGAAGGTGATGCCGGTTTATGGCTGTTCTGACGCTGATCGTGGCGCTTTCCTCGATGGGCTTACCCGGGCTGAACGGTTTTGTGGGCGAGTTCACGATCTTGCTGGGGGCGTGGGGAGCAGGGCAGCCGGGAGGAGCGCTGGGTACCCCCTGGTTTGCTGCGCTGGCTGCGGTTGGCGTGATCCTGGCGGCGGTGTATATCCTGCTGATGTTCCAGAAGCTGTTCCTGGGACCGGTAACAAAGGACGAGAATCGAACTTTAAAGGACCTGAACTGGCGTGAGATCGTCACCCTGCTGCCTCTGCTTATTTTAATCTTCTGGATCGGCCTGTATCCCAAGCCCTTCTTCAACCTGATGGCTCCTGCAGTGGATCAACTTGTTGCAGCCATTCAGGCAGGTGCAGTCGCGATGGTCCCTTGAGCTGGGAGTAGATGCGGAGCAGCGTTATGACGAACGACCTACAGGTTTCCATTGCGGCAATTCTACCCGTCATCATCCTGACGGTTTGGGCATGTGTGCTGGTGTTGGTTGACCTGGCTGTCCCAAAGCAAAGCAAATGGATCACGGCTTCCCTGGCTGCCCTCGGGATGCTGGTCAGTGCGTTCTTTGTGATAGCCAGATTCGGCAGTCCCACTGAGGGATTTGG
The DNA here is from genome assembly GCA_963788305.1 of uncultured Chloroflexia bacterium. GTDB lineage: Bacteria > Chloroflexota > Anaerolineae > Anaerolineales > UBA4823 > UTCFX2. The sequence continues at coordinate 419,645 of CAWBGK010000011.1, read as the reverse complement.
TGGGATGGTTGTCGTGGATGACTTCGCCAACTTTGTCAGCCTGCTGCTGCTTGGCAGCGGCCTGGCCGGGATTGCATTATCCTACGATTATCTCAAGCGGATCGAGATCGAGCGCGGCGAATATTATGTCCTGCTGATGTTCTCAATCTCAGGGATGATGCTGATGAGCATGTCCTCAGACTTGATCATGATATTCCTGGGGTTGGAGCTGCTTTCGATCCCGCTTTACGTGATGGCGGGAATCGCTGTGCCGAGGGAAAGCTCCGAAGAAGCTGCAATCAAGTATTTCCTTCTGGGGTCCTATTCATCTGGCTTTCTGGTTTTCGGAACAGCGCTGGTCTATGGGGCAAACGGATCCACTTCGTTGAAAGCAATCGTCTCGGCGGTCCAGGCCGGGCAGTACAGCGCTCCACTGATGTTGGCTGGGGCAGCTCTGATCCTGGTTGGTTTGGGTTTCAAGGTCGCTGTGGTGCCGTTCCACATGTGGACCCCGGATGTCTACCAGGGAGCGCCTAGCTCGGTTACCGCGTTCATGGCAGTGGGTGCAAAGGCAGCCGGGTTTGCGGCTTTGCTGAGGGTGTTTGGATTGGCCTTTCCGGTCTTATCGGAGGATTTAATCCCGATCCTGTGGGGGCTGTCCGCCCTCACCATGATTCTGGGGAATTTTGCGGCGATTGCCCAGCGGAATATCAAACGAATGCTGGCGTATTCCAGCATCGCGCATGCCGGTTACATCATGATGGCGCTTGTCCCATTAGGAAAAGAAAATGTCTCGGCAGACGCGGTCGCCTCGGCGCTTTTCTATCTGGTAGCGTATGCGTTTACTAATTTTGCAGCCTGGGCGGTGGTAATAGCTCTCGAAAAGTCCGGCGAACGCGGGCTTGAGCTGGAGGATTACGCTGGATTGGGTCAAAAGCATCCGGCGCTGGCGGCGGTTATGGCTGTAGCGATGTTCTCCTTCACAGGCGTCCCGCCGACGCTGGGTTTTGTCGGCAAGTTCTTCCTGTTCCGCACAGTGTTAGAAGGCGGTTATCGTAGGATTGGCTCTGATAGGCGTGCTGACTTCGCTGGTTTCGGCGTACTACTACCTGCAGGGTGGTGGTGATCATGTACATGCGTGCTGGAGAACCTGAAGTGCGGCGAGAGCCCTGGCTACAGGCAACGGCTTATCTCAGCGCAATCGGTGTGGTGTTATTGAGCATCTTCTCGGCGCCGTTGCTTTACCTTGCAGCCCAGGCGGTCCTCCAGTTATTCTAATGGCGTGAATTATTCCTTTGCTTTAAAAATTCTACTGTGAAAGCTGGCTTCTCTCTTAATCATGAGTTCATCTCGGGCTCATGATACCGCCCTTGCGATCACCAATCATTGGTGGGATAATATGAGACCTGTTCGAGAAAGCGATCGATCCAGAGGTCGTCATGAAAATCAATAAATAATTAAATTAGGAGCATCACAGCTATGATGAAACAGAAGCGATTCCGGTTTACTGTGTTCTTGATCATGGTAAGCCTCTTGATCTCGGCCTGTTCAGGGGCCTCGAACGCAAAACCGACTGAACAGGAAATAGTTATCGATCCGAATGAAGGGCAAGAAGAACCAGCGGCCCCAGTCTCGACCCCCACCCTGCGTCCGATTCCGACGGCGACAATTGAACCTGAAATCCCGACCGCAGCTCCGACGCCGACGGAAACATTGAGCCCCTACGACACCTTGATCTTCGAGGGCATCCAGCTGCGGATTGATGAACAGGTGGACGCAGCGATTGCTAAATTTGCCGAAGCGATCCAGATGGACCCCACCAATCCGGAAGCCTATATCGAGCGCGGGATTGTCTACAGCACGGTCAACAAACAGGACGAAGCCATCGCGGATTTCAACTTCGCGATCAATTATGACCCTACGTCCGCCAAGGCATATAACGCCCGCGGCGTCGCCTGGGCTCAAAAAGCCAGTATGCCCAGTCAATTAAAGATCACTACAAAATCGATCGAGCTGCAACCAGATTATCACGAAAGCATATACCAACCGGGCGATTGCCAATATACTTTCTCAGAAATTTGCAGAGGCGCTTACCGATTTTGCCAAGGTGATCGAATTGACCCCGGACGATCCCGAGGCGTACTTCAACCGCGGCCAGGCGTATATGCAGGCCTATAACAGCATCAACGATAATTCCTACATTGACTTATGCATCGCTGATTTTAATCAGGTGATTGCCTTTGACGACCAGAACGCGGAAAGCTATTTCAACCGCGGCTTATGCCAGTCGTTTAAACAAAACCTGGTCAGGGCTTTTGAGGATTTCTCGAAAGCGATCGAGCTGAATCCGGAAGGCACGAAGTATTTTATTCAACGGGCACTGCTGTTTCCGATTTTGGGGACGTCCGAGCAGGCGTTGGCTGACGCCCAAAAAGCCCTCGAGCTCTCCAAGGAAGAGGACCTGACGAAGATCGCGGAAGGGCTGATCAAGGAAATTCCGACACTGCCCACGCCTACTCCGGGTCCTTCACCAACTCCTTTTGAATAATATCGGTATAATCGTTCAATTAGATTGATCTCGCTTTTTCACCACCAGGGCCTCCCATTTCTGCTTTTTTAAAGATTTGGGAGGCTTTTTTTATAAAACGAAGGGTTTGAGGCGGTCGAATCAGCCGAATTCCGGCGAAAAAGAGCCATCAGGTTAAGAAACAGTTAAGAATATACACCAAATTGGTTACGAAAAGTATTGACTCCTATTAAGAGCTGTGCTATACTCTCGATACCCTGATGAAGGGAAATTTAACAAACCTTATAAAAAGGAGAATGACAGATGAAGAAAGTTTCTTTGCTCGTTCTGTTGGCCATTTTGGCCTCCACGCTGTTGATGGCAGCAATCCCGACCGCTATGGTCCGCCTGACCGTCATCAACAAATCCGGCTATGATGTTTACATCAAACTCGAAGGCTCCGCAGCCACCGAGCAGTTCTATTACCTGACCATTCCGGCGGGTGATAAGAGTAACCCCAGAAGTCAAGGTCTTCACGCTCATGAGCGACGTCTACAAGCGGACCACCTGGCAGTGCGATGGTGTCCAGAGCAGCGGCGATCTGGTCGTCAGCAGCAACCTCCGCCTGACCTTCACCCCCTGCTTCCAGGCCTCCTGTGCCCTCCACTGGGACAAGGCTGTGGATCGCTATTACACCAACAAGTGCGGCCAGCTCGTAGGCCCGTACTCCAACCTGATGCGCGTCGCCGCTGGCGAGCCCACCATGGAAAAGGTCACTTACTTCAAGTACCTGTATCCCTTCAAGACCTCCATTGATCTTCGCCGCCCGAACTGGCACTATGCCTTCGTGTATGCCGGCTTCTTCAACTACGGCTGCGGTGTGTACTACTATCGCATTCGCTCCTACTACACCCCCGTCGGCTGCGCCTTCCGGTACCAGTACTAAATCTGAACCCAGGCTGATTGAGTAAGAGTTTCAGGGCCTTGCGAAAGCAGGGCCCTGATTTTTGGTATAATTTGTGGGTTGAACGACACTCTGTTACCCAAATCTGCCGGGTCTTAAGAGCCCGGCAGATTTAGACCCAGGAAGCCATGCTAGATAAGATTGCTGGAATTGAAGAAAGATACGAAGAAATAAATCGGGAGTTAATGGAAGTCGGCAACGATTACCAGCGCGCCGCGGAGCTTGGGATGGAGCGCGCCAGCCTGGAGCAAATCGTAGAAAAAGCGCGGCAGTACCGCCAGGCGGCTTCGCAGCTGGAAGAAGCCCGGCTTCTCCAGGAAAGCGAAGACCAGGAGCTGCGGCAGCTTGCGGAGGCAGAGCTGATCGAAGTCCTGCCTAAGCTCGAACAGCTTGATAGCGAAATCAAGACCCTGCTCGTTCCAAAAGACCCACGCGACCAGCGCAATGTGATCGTCGAAATTCGAGCCGGGACCGGCGGCGATGAAGCCGCGCTGTTTGCCGCCGATCTTTTCCGCCTGTACAGCCGCTACGCCGAGCGCCAGGGCTGGTCGGTCGAGGTGCTCTCGGCAAACGAAATCGGGATCGGCGGTTATAAAGAGATCATCTTCCTGATCAAGGGAAACGGCGTCTATTCAAGGATGAAGTACGAATCCGGCGTTCACAGGGTCCAGCGCGTGCCGGTTACCGAATCGTCCGGGCGGATCCACACTTCTACGGCGACAGTAGCCGTGCTTGCCGAGGTGGGAGAGGTTGAGGTCTATATCCCCGAAAGCGATCTCCGGACAGACGTCTATAAATCCGCCGGGGCAGGTGGTCAAAACGTCCAGAAGAATGCCACTGCCGTCCGTATAACCCATATCCCGACTGGGATGGTGGTGGCTTGCCAGGACGAGCGCTCGCAGCTCCAGAACCGGCTGCGGGCGATGAGCATCCTGCGTGCCCGTCTTTACGAGCTCGAGCAGGAAAGAATGCGCCTGGAGCGCGAAGAAGATCGCCGGTCGCAGGTGGGCTCTGGGGAGCGGGCGGAGAAGATCCGGACGTACAATTATCCCCAATCGCGCGTCACCGACCACCGCATCAATCTCTCCAATTACAACCTCCCTGCGGTGATGGAAGGCGATATCGACGAATTCATCGATGAGCTCACGATGCATGACGAATCCGATCGGCTGGCTGCGGCGACGGAGTAAGCCCGTCGAAGGCGGGCTATTGAACCCCTGATGTCCTGGGAAATAAAAATCAGAGATCGTCTGACAGGCCTTAGCGATTCGGCTGGTCTGGATGCGCAGGTGATCCTGGCGCGCCTGCTGGGGCGCTCGCGTTCCTGGGTGCTTGCCCATCCGGAACTCAGCCTGACGATTGACCAGGAAGATCAGCTAAATCAATGGCTGCAGCGCCTGGAAGCAGGCGAACCGCTCCCATATGTCCTGGGGGAATGGGAATTCTATGGATTGGATTTTTTCCTTTCTCCGGCGGTTCTAATCCCGCGCCCGGAAACTGAGCTGCTGGTCGAGCGTGCCCTCGGCTGGCTCAAAGATCATCCAGGCCGCAGGCGTGCCGCAGATGTGGGAACAGGAAGCGGGTGTATAGCCGTCGCCCTGGCTGCAAACTGCCCTGACCTGAGCGTGACAGCTTCCGATATCTCCTTCGAAGCCTTGAGAGTTGCGCGGTCCAACGCTGCCCGCTACGGCCTGGATGGGCGGATTTGCTGTGTGCATGCGGATTTGATTCCTGCTGTGGCTGATACTTTTGACTTGATTGCAGCAAACCTGCCTTATATCCCTTCTCAGGACTTGGACGGATTGAAAGTGGTAAAATGGGAGCCTCGCCTTGCCCTGGACGGCGGTCCAGACGGGCTGCGCCTGATCAAAAAGCTGCTTGACCAGCTTCCCGGAAGGCTCGCGGCAGGTGGTTTGGCCTTGCTGGAGATCGAAGCCAGGCAGGGGGCGGCTGTGAAAGCAGCATGCTCTTGCCAGGTTTCCATTCGCTGCTGTTGACGTATTGCCGGATCTGGCAGGATTTGATCGTTTGATAAGCATCCAATCCAGAGAATGAACGTAAATGCTCCGTCAGAGAAGTTGATTCTGGAGAGAATAAAGGGTTAGACTTGTTTGAATTTGCCTCCAAGCTGCTGCCTGCCCTGGTTTATCCGCTTGGGTTGGCCAGTTTCCTAATCATCCTATCCCTGTTCCTTACCCGGCGAGAGAAGCTTCAGCGCGTGCTGCTGATTCTGTCACTAGCTCTGCTCTGGCTGGGAGGAAACCGCTGGGTGTCCTATGGGCTGGCCCGCTCGCTTGAACAGCGATATCCAAGACCTGGTGAAATCCCAAAAGCTGAAATCCTGGTGCTTTTAGGCGGTGGGACAAATGCTCCTGACCCTCCCCGAGAGCTAGTTGAAGTAAACAGCGCTGGCGACAGGGTGATCTATGCCGCCCAGCTGTACCGGGAAGAGATGGCGCGGCAAATCCTGGTAAGCGGTGGCTTATTAGATTGGGAATCTCGTCGAACCACACCTGCAGAGGACATGGCGGACTTGCTGGTCTGGATGGGGGTGCCGGCGGAAGCGATCTTGCTGCAAGGAGAATCGCGCAATACCTATGAGGATGCCTTGTATACTTCCAGAATCCTGAATGAAAAAGGGATTGATCGGATCCTGCTGGTGACCTCGGCCTGGCATATGCCGCGCGCCGTAATGCTGTTTGAAGCCCAAGGTCTTGAGGTGATTCCATTGCCGACAGATTATAATGTCACTCAAATGGAGTGGGACCAGCTTTGGCGAGGGGATTGGCGTTCTATTCTTTTAAACCTGTTCCCGAGCGCCAGCAACCTGAGCCTGACGACACGAATGATGAAGGAATATTTCGGCCTGTGGGTATATGGGCTGAGAGGCTGGATGGGATGAACCCGATTCAAGGAAAACGCATTATCCTGGGTGTCACAGGCTCGATCGCAGCCTATAAAGCCGCCGATCTGGCCTCGAAACTGACCCAGGCCGGTGGCCTGGTTGATACGATCCTGACCGCCTCAGCGGCGAACTTTGTTGCACCGCTTACTTTTCAATCCGTCACCGGCCGGCGAGCCTACCTTGATGCAGACCTGTGGGGATCTGAAGGTCATATTCAGCATATTGGGCTGGCCCGAGGAGCCGATCTTATGGCGATCGCGCCGGCAACTGCAAACACCATCGCGAAGCTCGCATCATGGGCTGGCAGATAACTTGCTGACCGTCACTGCGCTGGCAGCGAGCTGCCCGCTGCTGATTGCGCCCGCCATGGATGGAGGGATGTTAGAACACCCTGCCACGCAGGCAAACCTGGATATCCTGCGTACCCGCGGAGCGATCATCATCGGCCCTGCTGAGGGCCATCTGGCATCAGGGCTCAGTGGAAAAGGGCGGATGGTTGAGCCCAGCGCGCTCCTAGGTCAAATAAGGCAAATTTTGGCCTGCGGCGGTCTATTGGCAGGAATGAAAGTGATCGTAACGGCGGGAGGTACACAGGAGCCAATCGATCCGGTGCGGGTCGTCTCCAACCGTTCATCTGGGAAGCAGGGCTTTTGCTCTGGCTCAGGCTGCCCTGGATTTGGGAGCCCAGGTCGTGTTAATCTGCGGTCCAGCTGCGTTGGAAACACCATTTGGTGCGCGGCGAGAAGATGTAGTGACGACAGATCAAATGCTGGATGCGGTGCTGAACGAGCTGCCGCAAGCCCATGCGCTGGTGATGGCGGCGGCGGTGGCCGATTTCCGTCCGGCTGCTCCAGCAACTGAAAAAATCAAGAAAGAAGCAGGAATTCCGCAGATCAAGCTTGAACCTTCACCAGATATTTTGAAGCGAGTCGCAGTTTTTCGAGAAAGGCAGGGCTGGCCGCTCGTCACTGTAGGATTTGCAGCTGAAACGCAGCATTTGCTGGAAAACGCCCAATCGAAACTGAAAGCCAAGCACCTGGACCTGATTGCAGCCAACGATATCCAGGCGCCGGACGCTGGTTTCAGCGTTGACACAAATCGAATCACGCTGATTTACCCTGATGGTCGCATTGAGGCGCTGCCCCTCCTGGCAAAGGCTGAAGCGGCTGAGCGGATCATGGAACAGGTCACAAAGTTAATTTATCAACGAACTGGAAATGCACTGATCGCTTGATGGATCGTGTGAGATGAGATTGCAGTACAAGAAAATTCTTTTTTACTCTCAAAGGAGAATAATATGGCGCTGAAAGAAGGACAATATGCACTTGATTTTACATTGGATAACCACCTGGGCGAGAAAACCCGCCTGAGCGACTTCCTTGGAAAGGAAAATGTCGTCCTGGCGTTTTTTCCGTTAGCCTGGACACCTATCTGAACGGCGCAGATCCCCTCGTATCAGGTCGCAATGGACCGATTCGAGCGGGTAAATACCCAGGTCCTGGGTATCAGTGTTGACAGTCAGGATTGTTTGCGAGCCTGGGGAGAGAGCCTTGGAGGAATCACTTACCCGCTGCTTTCTGATTTCTGGCCGCATGGGGCGGTGGCACAGAAATATGGTGTGTTGAAAGAAGACGGGAAAAGTGAGCGGGCGATTTTTGTGATTGATAAGACGGGCGTGATCCGATATGTAGATGTTCATAATATCGATGAACAGCCGGACAATGAAGTCCTTTTCCGCGTGCTGGCGGATATCGAAGGTGTGCCGGTCCCACAGGAGGTCATTCAGCCCGCTTCCTCTCCGCAGGCTGCCGCAGAGCAGCCTGTCGAAAGCGAAGAACCTGTAGTGACGATGTACTGCACGGATTGGTGTCCAGCTTGCCGGCGGGCGCGAGCCTACTTGAAGGCAAATAACGTCCCATTCCGTGAGGTCAACATATCACGGGACCGCCAAGCTGCGGCTGATGTGCGCGCATTCACGGGCGGGTTCGAGACTACTCCGTCCTTTAATGTGCGCGGCGCCGTGGTTGTGAATTTTGATGTCGACAAGCTGAATAAGCTGCTTGGGATCGAAGACTGAGGCGGATGCAGGCTGCAGGGTTTTAATTTGCTTTCAGAAACGGAAAACCGATATCTTGGCTGCCTGATAGGGCTGGCGGTTAGAGACGCATTGGGCGCCCCCATCGAGTTCGCTCCTCCAGGTTCGTTTCTGCCGCTCACGGACATGATTTCCGGTGGGCCATTTCAGCTCGAGCGCGGGCAGTACACAGATGATACGGCAATGGCGCTGTGTCTTTCCGAAAGCATTCTGGAAACGAAAGCTTTCGATCCTTCGGACCAGCTGGATCGGTACGTGCGCTGGTATCATGAAGGTTATCACAGCACCAATGGAGTTCTGTTTTGATATCGGAAATACCACGCGTGCTTCGCTGGATGATTTCGAGCGAACCAGGTTACCATTTCGGGAATATCGGGGCGTTCGAGGCGGCAATGGAGCAATCATGCGGCTTGCACCTGTGGCCATGGGTTTCGCTGCTGATCCTGAGGTTGCGATTTTCCTGTGTGGGGAAAGCGCCAAGACCACACATCATTTCAAGGAATGCGTTGATTCATGCCGCTTATTTGGGGCGCTGCTGGTGGGTGCTCTGCGCGGGGTGAGCAAAGAGATTCTGCTCCAGCCTGGATATGCTCCAGTTGATCGTTTATGGGATCGAGTTCCTCTTATTGAGTCTGTAAAAGTAATTTCTGAGGGTTCTTATAAGCAGAAAGAACCACCTCAGATCCAGGGGGGCGGTCTCGCAGTAGAAAGCCTAGAATCAGCTCTCTGGGCTTTCCATCATTCAAACAGCTTTAATGAGGGAGTCCTGAAGGCGGTCAATTTGGGGGATGATGCCGACTCGACTGGGGCTGTATTTGGCCAGCTGGCGGGCGCCTATTATGGTCTGGACATGATCCGGACAGATTGGCGGGATACGCTTTGGAACAGCCGCACAATCCTGGACTATGTGCGCCAACTGGCAGCATTTGCAGCATGACGATTTCATCCATTCGTGCAGGACACCTGCACGTCCTGATTAACCCCCGGGTTAACAAGTAACCAACCATGATCCCGCGATCTGGGATCATGGTTTTGGTGTCTGTGTTGCGGTCGCGGTGGGCGTAGGGGGATTTGCGACAGTTATCTTCAGGAAGACAGGTTCTTTGAAGTTGCTCCGGTTTTCGTTGGAGAGGACCCAATCTGTTCGGTATTCGCCCGTCCTGCCTGGAGCAATCATACGAATGGAGATGTCTACGGTCTCTTCTGGCAAGACGATCTGGCCGAGCAGGATTTCGTTTGGAGCTCCAAAAGGTTCGCCGCTGTAGAACCGCAGGATATAAGCGGCTGTCCAAATCGAGTCGCCTGTATTCTTCATTCGCCATGTTATCGTAAAGGTCTCGCCCGGGGTAAATATTGTGCCGTCAGCGATCGTTTGAGAGACCCATTCAGCCCGGTCTTCTGCTCCCACACCCGGTGTTCCGGTAATGATCGTCGCTTCGAGGCTGGGCGTACTGCTGGCTGTCAGGGGAGGCAGCGGAGATTTTGTTGCCTTTGCAGCCTGACTGGGGATCAGAGTGGCGGATGGGGTCCGAGCCAAATCCTGGGTCACCTGTGCAAATACTGTTGAAGCCACTTCTGTGCGAACTGGATTCAGGTCGGTGGTTGGTGTGCTTGTCGGGGTCGAAGCGCCGCAGGCAGACAAACACAGCAGGCCGATTAATATTCCGACTACGCCTACAGTTTTAATTGTGAGTGCCATCTGGCTGTTCCTTTCCTGTGTCGATTCTGCGCTGACTGGCAGGAATTGTCAATAGTGATTTGTCAATTGGTAGTTTATATTGGATCGATCCTCTTGCGATCCATCTATCCTGATTCTACCTGGATTCTGCTGGTGCCTGGAATTTGTTTCAATGAGAAAGCTCTCAGGCTCAGTTGGGATATGTCTCAATACCCATCGATCGGTGACATTAGACACTGTAGCTGAAGGATCTGATTTGATAAAATCATCCCAAGGTCTGGGGAACGATCGCATTAATATTTCGGATTATATACTCTGAGAATATGAGGAGGTTTTTCATGATCTATCCGGCAGTACGAGATAAACGCAGCGAAAAACTGATCTTTCTCAGCCACTGCTGTCTCAACCAGAATGCAAAAGTGCGCGGAATTGCCCAATATCCCGGCGCGATCCAGCCTCTGGTCGAATTGTTATTAGAAAACGGTGTTGGAATGTACCAGATGCCCTGCCCTGAAATGACCTATCTGGGAAATATGCGTTGGGGACAGGTGAAGGACCAGTACAACAACCCCATGTTCAGGAGGCACTGCCAGCGGCTGGCGGAAGGGGTCGTGGATATGGTCCAAAATTACGTCCAATGCGGCTATCAGGTGCTTGGCTTTGTGATGATGGACGGAAGCCCGGTGTGCGGTCTGAACCGAACGCCGCGCCCGAAGAACGATGTTCTTTGGGGCGGGATGGCATGGTATGTGCCCGAATCAGAATACTTGCCCGGGCAAGGAAATTTCTGTGAGGTGCTTCAAGACGAGCTTCAAAAACGCGGCCTGGTGAACCTGCCTTTTGTTGCATCCCCTGAGTTCGACGAAGTCGGCTCGATGGAAGCCTCATTACAAAACATACGGGCATTGTTGAAATAGGAATCCTTCCTGAAACACGACATGAACTCACTCGAAAGGCTAATTGCCTCTGGTAATGGACAGCCTCTGGACTGTGTGCCGGTTGCACCCGGGATCGGTCATTATGCTGCGATCAAAGCGGGCCAGCCGATGACAGACGTAGCCTGGAATCCAGAGCTGATGGCACAGGTTGTCATCCGTTCCGTTGAGAGGCACGGCCATGACAGCTGTAGCCCGATCACAGATTATGGTCACGGTACTGAAAGCATGGGAAGCCGGGTGGTGATCCGCGACTGGGAGCAGACTTATGTATCGGATTTCGTCGTCCATTCTGAAGCAGATGTCTCAAAGCTCAAGCTGCCCGACCCGCTGAAAGATGGGCGCATGCCTGTGATCATCGAATGCGAACAGATATTGGTTGAAAAGCTGGGAGATCATGTCGGCGTCAACGGGGGGCTTTCCGGCCCCTTTTCGTTTGCGGCTAACCTGCGTGGGCCGCAGCAGATCCTTTATGATTTGATGGATCGGCCAAAAATGGTCCACGAGCTGCTGGCTTTGGGACTGGAAGCCACCAGGGCATTCGGTGAGGCTCAGGTCACCAAAGGAGGGGTGAAGACAGTCAATATCTACGAGCCGATGGCGACCATGGTCTCCAATCGGATGGTAGAAGAGTTTTCATTCCATTACCTGGAAAAGCTGATTCGCCATTTAAAATCTCACAATGTGCTGTGCTTGTGCTTCTGCACATCTGCAACGACACGACCCGCCTGCTCGACCGGATGGTAGAAATCGGCGCAGACATCCTCAGCCTGGACGTGCAGGTCGACCTGGCAGAAGCGAAGCGGATCGTCGCCGGGCGTGCTGGGATATCGGGCAATGTAGCAACCTGGAATCTTGCCCGGCTTTCTCCCCAGGAAATCTACGAAGAATCCTGCCGCTGCATCGAAAAAGCCGCTGAGGGTGGGCGCTACACGCTTGGATCTTCGTGCGAAATCCCTTATGAAACCCCGGAAGAAAACATCGACGCAATGGTTCGAGCAGCTCGTGATTATGGGGCTCGATTCCTGCGAAACTTGGAAGCATCATAAAAAATTAGACAACACATTTAGGATCAGGAGGCTGTTGATGGACCCACATTTGTTCAACGTAGCAATGGGAAAAGAACCCGCGGATCTGGTTGTCAAGAACGGCCAGATTGTCAATGTCTACAGCGGTGAGATTTATCCTGGCGGAGTAGCTGTCGCCGGGGACAAGATCGCCGCTTTTGGAGATGTTGATTACACCATTGGCGAATCCACACAAGTGATCGATGCCGAAGGAAAATACATCACCCCAGGCTTTTTGGATGGACACATCCACCCCGAGAGCGCAAACTTGAGCATGACGCGCTTCGCCGAGGTCGCCCTCTGCCATGGAACGACAGGCATCTTCACCGATCTGCATGAGGTCGGCGTTGTAGGCGGGATGACTGCAATGAGCGCTGTGCTGGAAGAAGGAAAGTCGACCCCGCTGAAGTTCCACTGGATCGTCCCGTCGCATGTCCCCTTCTCTCCCGGGCTGGAGACGAGTGGTGGACACATCGATTTCGAGATCATCGAGAAAGCGCTTAAGCGCGAGGACGCGGTCGGGCTGGGGGAAGTCGTAGCCTTGTACGTCGCTTTCGAGCATCCAGACCTGATGAAATCGATCGATGCGACCACCAGGTTGAATAAAATTGTCTGCGGACATGCTCCCGAAACGCACGGACCGTTGTGGAACGCCTTTGTCGCCAGCGGTGCGACGAACGATCACGAGTCGCTCGCGGCCGAGGAAATCCTGCAGCGCATCCGAACCGGCGTCAATGCTCAGCTGCGCCATAATTTGATCGTCCCGACTCTCCCGGCACTGATCACGGCCATCACTGAGAACAAAATTGACACTCGCATGACCAGCCTGGTCACAGACGACACCACCGCGGTCATGCTGACCACGGCAGGCCATATGGACTTCCTGGTGCGTTCTGCGCTCGAGCTGGGTGTGGATTTCACGACTGCCATCCAGATGGTGACGCTCAATACAGCCCAGGCATTCCACAAAGACTTCCAGATTGGCTCGCTTGCACCAGGACGCTTTGCGGACATTAATATAGTCGATGGGCCGGAAGATTTTAAAGTGTTGGCGACGATCGCTAACGGCAAATTGGTTGCAAAAGACCTCCAGCTGACCCAATCCATCCCGCTGGCAAAGCACCATGATATTCTGCTGAACACATTCCATCTGAAAAATGCTGTCAGCGCCTCTGACCTGGTCATCCCAGCCATAGAAGGCAAGAAGAGAGCCCATATGCACATCATGCGCACAATGCCCTGGGTCCCGATCACCGAGGGCGGAGAAGCAGATTTGCCGATCAAAGATGGCTTTATCGCCTGCGATCCAGAGCAGGACCTTCTGCACATTGCTGTGGTCGAGCGCCATCACAAGACCGGTAATATCGGAAAGGCATTCCTGGGTGGAATGGGATTGAAGCGCGGTGCGATGGCTTCCAGCATCGGACACGACCACCATAATATTGTTGTGCTGGGAGTTGATCCAGCTGATATGGCCGTGGCAGTAAACCGGGTGGCTGAGCTGCAGGGTGGGCTTGTGCTGGTAGACAATGGTCAGGTCATCGACGAGATACCGCTCCCCATCCTGGGTTTGCTCACAGATATGGACGCCTGGACGCTTGCGCAAAAGCGGATGGAGCTGCTTGGGAAAGCCAAAGAGATGGGCTGCATCGTATCGGATGCCTTCATGTTCCTGTCCTTCATAACCCTGGCTGCGATCCCGGCATATTCGATCACCGATAAAGGCTATGTCGATGTGATGCAGCAGAAGATCATCGACCCGGTGTTGAGTTATTCCTGATATATTTTCATTAAATACTAAGGAAGGGGTTGATCCTTTTTTGTCGGCAGCCCCTTCCTTAGTAATTGCAATCCCGAATATTTATTCGGCCACTTTTTTGGGTGGGATCGGTGGAGATTTTGGTGGCGCAGGTGGTGCCGGAGGCGCTTTGGGTGGCAACACTCCACCAGGAGTTCCTGGAGGAGGAGGAACCTTTGGGCCAGCCATTCCGCCGCCCTGGCCTGGAGGGGGAGGCATCTTCGGGGCTTTGTATCCGCAATTAGTGCATTGATCACTGGTTATTGGATTCATGGTTTTGCACTTAGGACATTCGACTTCCGGTACATACCCACAGGACAGCCATCCAGATGGCGACACTCAACGTGGCGGATTATTTCAGGATCGATCGAGATTACGGCAGCTTGGCTCCAGGAAAATTTGCGGATATTTTAATCCTGGATGATCTGGATAAGGTGAAAGTTGATAAAGTCCTCGTACACGGAAAATTAGCTGCGGAGAAGGGTGCGCTGGTGAAGACTCCTGCACCTTATGAATATCCCAAATGGTCAAAGGAAACAATCCATATCCCGCGTCTGGTAAAACCTGAAGACCTGCAGGTCAAATATTCGGGCGAGTGTCAGGCTGCACACGTGAGGGTGATCATTCCCGGAATGCCGAAAAAAGAGACTTCGGCTGTATTAGCAGTCGAGAATGGGATTGTCATTCCAGATCAAGAGAAGGATGTTCTTTGCGTTGCGGTAATTGACCGCTACTCGAATACCATGGGGATTGGCAAAGGATTTGTGACGGGATTTGGTATTCGGGGTGGTGCAGTCGCGTCGTCGGTCAGCCATGATGCGCACAATATATTCCTGGTAGGCGCCAGCTACGCAGATATGGCGCTGGCCGCAAACCGTCTTGTCGCGCTGGGCGGAGGCCATGTGGCTGTAAAGGCGGGGAAGGTGATCGCAGAGGTTGCACTCCCGATCGCCGGCCTGATCTCCGACAAATCCGTTGAGGCAATCGCCTCTGATTTTACGAACTTCGAAAGGGCGATTATCCAGGAGTTGGACTGCAAAATCCAACCCCATCCGCTCTATGAAATGAACTTCTTGTGCCTTCCGAATATCCCGCACATGGGAATAACCGATAAGGGATTGATAAATTCGGATCGTATGGAAATTGTGGATACAGTGATCGGCCCGGCCGCGATTTGACGGGAAGTTGAAAGAAAGGAGTGCCATCATGAACAATATAATTGAAACAGGGGAATGGCCATTATTCTTACGCAAGATGACCTCTCCTCAAATTGGGGAGGCTGTTAAGACTGTCAAGATTGCCCTGATGGCAGTTGGTTCCCTGGAGCAGCATGGTCCACATTTGCCTATCGATTGTGATCTGGCGACGGTTGAATATCTGGCGGAGCACGCCGTTAGAAAAGCGCGAGAACAGTCTGGACATCCCGTCTGCTTGATCGCTCCAGCCTTGCCCTTTGGAATCACGCTGGAAATGGATTGGCCAGGCCACTTACACCTTCGCTCATCAACACATATGGCTGTTTTAAAGGATCTCGGCACACAACTGGTCAGAACCGGCTTTGATTACGTCGTCTTCTTGAACGGCTGTGTTGGCAATATTGGCACCGTTAATGTTGCCGTTTCAGATCTAAAGGAAGCATTTCCAAAATCGGATTTTATCGCAATCGGAAGTGTATGGACTATGCCTGAAGCAATCGTTAGAAATTCCGGACCTGGAGGGATGGGGCACGCCTGCGAGCTGGAGACCTCGATTGAATTGGTGATCGATCCAGAGCATGTTCACATGGATCATGCAGTGAATGAACACATTCGCCATCCCTCACCGCTGATCTCCTATGACTTTGATCAAGTTCAGCCTTTCTATTGGCCGGTTCATTTTGCCGATATGACCAGGAGCGGCGTGATAGGGGACGCAAAAGAGGCAACCGCCGAAAACGGTCGATTGATTCTCGAAGCGAATGTTGAACGAATTGCTAATCTTCTATGTCACATCAATTCCTTGGCTCAGCAGAAGACCCAATAATAAAAGGCTCCATAAAAATTTTGCTTGGAGGTCTGACGATCCTGGCGATGACCTTACAGGCCTGTATCGGCGCGTCGCCACAGACTAAGCCAAGGATAGCTCCTGCTGGGTCAGAACAAGATGGGATGGAAATGGTTTTTATCCCAGCCGGACATTTCGGGATGGGGTCTGCTGAAACAGACGAAAATGCCTCCCCAGACGAAAAGCCTCAGCGGGAGGTGTATCTCGACGCATTTTGGATTGACCGGACGGAAGTCACGAATACGATGTTTGCCCGTTTCATCAATGAGACTGCATTCCAGACTCGGGCTGAGACGAAAGGCAGCTCAATAGTATATCAAGCTCCGAGCTGGAGCGAAGTCCCTGGTACAGATTGGAATCACCCTCAAGGTCCAGAAAGCAACACACTTGGGTTGCAAGACCACCCCGTGGTGAATGTGAGCTGGGAGGATGCAGCGGCCTATTGCGAATGGGCTGGTCGTCGGCTGCCTACCGAAGCAGAGTGGGAAAAGGCAGCTCGGGGGCCAGATGAAAACCTATACCCATGGGGTGAGAAACCCCTCCGGCAAACCTACCTGAATTATGCCGACCTGCATACCGGTTTCAGCTGGTACAGCCGGAAGGACAATGACGGGTATAAATTTACAGCACCAGTCGGCGCTTATCCTGAAGGTTCCAGCTTCTACGGCGTTTTCGATATGGCAGGAAATGTTTGGGAATGGGTGTCTGATTGGTACGATCGTGCGGCTTATTCAAGAGCAAGCAGCTCCAATCCAACCGGTCCTGCGTATGGTACTGAGCGTGTTTTGCGCGGCGGATCCTGGATGAGCGATCTTTGGAGCGTGCGTAGCGCCAACCGAAGCCGTTATCTGCCGGAGACAACCCGGCCTTTCGTCGGATTTCGTTGTGCTAAATCAGCGGGTACCGATTCAGGGTCATAATTAATCCTATGATCGGATGAAGTTCCCCTTGGGAGGAAAAACCAGATGATACCAGTGGAAAACCGAAAAAAACTGATAGAAGCCGCCCTCGGCCGTCGACCGATTGACTTGATTTTAAAGGATGTCCGCCTTGTGAATGTATATACCGGCAGGATTGAAAAAACCAGTCTCGGCATCCTCGCCGGCTGCATTGTGTCCCTTCATGCGGATGGGTTGGAAAGTGTTCAAATACTTGATGGACGCGACAACTTTGCCATACCGGGCTTTATTGATACACATGTCCATATCGATTCGACCTTGCTTACTCCTGAGGCGCTTTCAGAATTGATTACCCCTCTTGGAACAACTGCGATGTTCGCTGACCCAATGGAAAGCGCAAATGTGGGCGGCTTACGAGGTTTAGAAGCGCTGCTTCAATCGGAATCAAGCCTTCCCTATCACCTTTTTGTAGAAGTCTCGTCACGCGTGCCCACTGCCCCCGGCCTTGAAACTACGGGAGGGGAGCTGGGTATTGATGAAGTCCGCCGCCTCCTGGAAAGGGAGAACTGCATCAGCCTGGGAGAATTGGACCCATCGAAGGTGCTTGGTTTGAGGGACGAATATCTTATGAAAGTCGAAGCCGCGCACTCCCTCGGGAAGATCGCGAATGGCCACGCGGCTGGTCTGAGCGGACGCGAGCTGGAGGCATATATGTGCGGAGGTCTGGCTGACGATCACGAGTGTGTGGATTACTCGGATGCCCTTCTCCGCCTTCACGCTGGTATGCCGGTGATGATCCGTGAAGGCAGCACGGAGCGCAACCTTGATTTGATTATTAATGGGGTGTTGCGCGATGGGTTGGAAACCAGGCACCTGATGTTTTGCACGGACGATAAGCACCCGGATGATATCCTTTCTGAAGGCCATATCGATTTCATGGTCAACCGGGCTATCGAGTTAGGATTGCCGCCGCTTCAGGCGATCCAGATGGCGACCATCAATGCCGCAGAGCACTTTCACCAGGAAGGACAGCTGGGAAGCCTGGGAATTGGTCGCTGGGCGGATATCATCTTGTGTGAGAACTTACAGAAGATTATCCCCACCCAGGTTTTCTACCAGGGTCAACTGGTTGCAGAAAATGGCAGCTTGATAAGACCACCCATCATTTCGAACTACCCTGAGTGGTTTCGACATACCGTAACAGTAATACGCGGTAAGGCTGCTGGAGATTTCGTCCTATCAGTTCCGGGTTCCCATGCGACCATGCGCGTTATCGAGATCTACCCTGACCAGATTATCAATCGGCCTGGGGAAGCGACCCTGGATATTCGGGACGGAAATGTTGTGTCTGATCCAGAGCAAGACCTGTTAAAACTGGCTGCTGTCGAGCGTTATGGAAAGAATGGAAACATCGGGATTTCGTTTGTGCGCGGTTTTGGATTAAAGCATGGGGCGCTTGCTTCTTCGGTTGCTCATGATCATCACAACATCATGATTGTTGGAGTAGACGAAGAAAGTATGGCTACGTGCGTGCGAGCAGTGGAAGCCCTGAATGGCGGATTGGTTGTGGCACGCGGAAATGAAGTGTCAGGGTCTTTAGCTCTACCTTTGGGCGGATTGATGAGCGACCGATTGTCGGGCGAAGTGATCGAGAATTTAGCTCGGATCACATCTGCCGCTCACGAATTGGGCTGCATCCTACCGGCGCCGTTTATGTCTCTATCGTTTATCTCGCTGCCGACGGTACCAGAATTAGGTCTTACAGATCTCGGGTTAGTGGATGTGAGGGAGCATAAGATCATCAGCCCGTTTGTGAATTAATAATTGAATCAAGACAGAGAATCGGATTTTTCTCCAGAAAACGTTTTCCCTACATGTTTTGGAGTGGACCGACAAAATGCAGATGAGATTTCCTACTGATTCATCATGAAAACGTTCTCAAAACCGATTACCGAAATTATTCGCCAACGTTATTCCTGCCGGACCTACCTGGAGCGGCAAATCGAGCCTGACCTTCAATTGAGGATCGTCGAATATGCCGCCGCGCTCGGACCGGGTCCGTTTGGCGGTAAAGCCCGTTTCGAGTTAGTTGCGGCCGAGGAAGATGACCGGAAGGACTTGCGCCAGCTCGGTACCTACGGTTTTACCAAAGGCGCAACCGGATTTCTCGTCGGCGCGACCCAGGATGGAGAGGAGAAACTGGAGGATTTCGGCTGGCAGATGGAGCGACTGGTCCTGCTCGCCACCGATCTTGGCCTGGGCACCTGCTGGCTTGGCGGCACTTTCACCAAAAGCAGCTTTGCCCGGAAGATCTCTGCCCGACATGATGAGCTGATCCCGGCTGTGGTTGCTGCCGGACATATTGCCCGAAAACCTCGAGGGATCGATCACCTCATCCGCCGGGGAGCCCAGGGTGAACGGCGTTTCGGTTGGGAGCGGCTTTTCTTTGCAGAGAGGTTTGGCAGCCGCTCTCTCTCGCCATGCAGCAGGTGAGTATGCCCTACCTCTGGAGATGATCCGGCTTGCGCCATCCGCTTCAAACAAGCAGCCCTGGCGGATCGTTCGCCAGGGGCAGCGCTGGCATTTTTATCTGCGGCGCACGCCGGGCTATCGGGAGGGGATGCTCAACCGTCTCTTCACTCAGGCCGACCTGCAGCGCATTGATATGGGCATTGCCATGTGCCACTTCGAACTGACTGCCAGGGAAATCGGGCTGGAAGGGGAGTGGGAAAAACACGATCCCGGCCTCGAGCTGACAGGTGAGTTTGCAGAATATTCGGCCAGCTGGCAGATCCGGTGATCGCATAAATCCCACGGTAAATCATGATGTTCCGAAAACTTGTTTCCTTCCTCGATCAGAATGCTTACCGTCGCGAAGTCGAGCAGTATGCCTCCATTCTTGCCCGAATCAACAATCTTGAGCCCGCGTACCGCAAGCTGGACGATGCTGCCTTGCGTGGCTGCACCGACCAGTTTCGGGTGCGCCTACAGGAAGGCGCTGATCTTGAAGAGCTGCTTCCGGAGGCGTTTGCGGCCGTGCGCGAGGCCGCCCGACGCACCATCAACCTGCGTCACTACGATGTGCAGATGATTGGCGGGATCGTCTTGCAGCGCGGCGCAATTGCCGAGATGCGCACCGGCGAAGGCAAAACACTGGTTGCGACCCTGCCGCTCTACCTGAATGCACTGAAGGGTAAAGGCGCTCACCTGGTTACCGTCAATGACTACCTTGCGCGCCGGGACGTCCGCTGGATGGGGCCGATCTTTCACATCCTGGGGATGAGCGTGGGCGTGCTGCAGGCTGATGAGCCCGGCTCTGCAGTACGCATAGGCTATCTATTCGATCCCGAACGACCCGCCACTGAGGAGCGCCTCAACCTGCTGCGCACCGTCAGCCGATCGGAGGTCTACAAAGTCGATGTCACGTACGGCACCAACAGCGAGTTCGGCTTTGACTACCTGCGCGACAACCTGGTGCGCCATCCGGCGGAGAAGGCCCAACGCGGTTATCACTTTGCGATCGTCGACGAAGTCGATAATATCCTGATCGACGAGGCTCGGACTCCATTGATTATCTCGGGTGAAAACAGAAGCGAGATCGAGTGGTACAACCGCATGGCCGAGGTGGTGCGCAAGCTTGGCCAGCACGAAGTCGAGATCAACTCGCGCGATCAGGTAGTCACACTCACGCCTGGTGGAGAAAAACACGTAACCGCCCTCCTTGGCGGTCCGCTGGCTGACCCGCGCCACCCCGAGGAAGCCAGCCTGGAGCAGCGCCACCTGATCGGCCACCTGGAGCAAGCCTTACGGGCTCGCTTCTTACACCAGCGTGACCGCGAATATATCATCCAGGACAATCAAGTATTGATCGTGGATGAGTTTACTGGGCGAATGATGCCCGGCCGGCGCTGGACGGACGGTCTTCACCAGGCGGTGGAAGCGAAGGAAAGCCTGGAGGTGCAGAGCGAGTCGATCACATTCGCGACCATCACCCTGCAGAATTACTTCCGCATGTACTCAAAACTTTCAGGCATGACTGGCACCGCCCTGACGGCCGCCAAGGAGTTTGAGAAGATCTACAAGCTCCAGGTGCATCCAATCCCAACCCACGTCGAATACCAGGCCCTTCGCAAGGGCGCCGAGATTCTGGAACGCCACGGTCGGGAGCCAAATGGGCAGGCTTTCTCTTATTTCATACACAAGGACGACCCGCAGGCCAAACCGCAGTTCTGGAAGCGAGTGGACTATCCGGATGTGCTCTATTTGAACAGCGAATCCAAGCGACGGGCGGTTGTCTGGGAGATCCTTCGCTATCATGCCACCGGGAGGCCGCTGTTGGTAGGCACTACTTCGGTGGCCGATTCCGAGGATCTGGCCCGCTACCTTGAAGCGCCGCTGTTGATCCGTCTGGCGCAGGCGCGCCTGCTGAGAGAAGCCTGGCTGCAAGTAAACCCCAAAATGCACCCAGAGCTGCCGGTTGAAGAGCTGAAATTCATTTATGCTCCCTTGGGGCTGGTTAGCCCGGCGAGGTTGGAGCGCGCCTGTGCCAGCCTGAAGCTGGATCCCAACCCCTTAACGAATCTCCCGCAGCTGCTCAAGCTGCTTGACCTGCAGCCAGAACACCAGCCTGGCCTGGAGGCAGTTCTCCGCGACGGCATCCCCAGCACAGTGCTGAACGCCCGTTACCACTATGAAGAGAGCCAGATCATCGCCGGAGCCGGGGCCTTCGGAAGCGTAGTTATCGCAACCAACATGGCCGGGCGCGGTGTGGATATCAAGCTGGGCAGTGAGCTGGCTGAGGAGGTATTGGCAGCGATAAACCGTGTGTTGGAGCGAGCCGGGATCACCTACCCGTACACGATGACCCTGGCCGAACGAAGGCAGGCTCTGCAAAAGCTCTCCCCGGTGCAGTCCAGCGATTACCGGGCGGAAGTTGACTTCTTCTTGGATTATATGAACGGGATGGAACGTGTTAAGAGGCTTGGCGGCCTGCACGTGATCGGCAGCACGCATCACGAGGCCCGGCGGATTGACAACCAGCTGCGCGGCCGGGCAGCTCGCCAGGGCGATCCCGGCAGTTCGCATTTCTTCGTCTCGATGGAAGACGAATTGATGGAGCGGTTCGGCGGCCTCGAAGCGGAGGCGTTATTAGAACAAGAGGACCTGCGCGGCGGCGACCCGTTACTGCCGTGCCCGACAGAAGCCGGACGGAGAGTGATCGAAGCGGCTCAAAACCGGGTGGAAAACGAGAATTTCGAAATCCGCCAGCACCTGTTGGATTACGACAATGTGATCAATGCCCAACGCCTGGCGATCTACGCGCAGCGGGATAAAATCCTTGGAAAGCCCGACCTGAGCGCCGACCTGGCCGAGATGCTGGAAGCCGAGCTGGATGCCCAGGTAAACCGCATACAGGAGACGGAAGACGGCCAGTCCTGGCAATTCATAGATTGGGTCGGACGCCTGCAGCCAAGCCTGGTTCGCTCAAACGGCGGCATATATCCCTCCTGGCCGCTGAAGGTGGTTCACCAGCGGGCTCTGGCGGACCTGCCAGAGCAGGATGATGCTGCCCAGGTGCGCGAAGCCCTTCTGGCGCTGGCAGAGCGTGCCTTGCTGGCCGAGCAAGGCTTCGTCCTGGAAGAAGCCGGGCGGCAGTGCCGGTTGGCGCTGGAAGAGATGTACGCAGCTGTCGACGGGCGGATGGAGCTGGTGGAGGCCACACTGGAGGGTTTGGATGCCGATCAAGCCCTGCGCCGGCCAGTTCAAGCGCTGAAGGCAATCTCCGATGCCGTGGGTATGCCGATACAGCTCTCAAAAACAGGCTTGCAAGCCCTGAAGGACGATACGCGCATCGCCGCCATAGAGGTATTAGACCAGATCGAAACCTCTCTTCTGCAAAGCGCCGCGGCGCACGTATCGGTTGTCCTGGAGCGCCTGCTTGGTCGACGCCCCGCGCCTGATCCGGCCGAGCCCCCACTCACCGACCCGCAGGAACTGCCGGGTCGCGCCCAGGCCGCCGTGCAGGCTGCTTTCGAGGCCCGCTGGAAGCGTCTTATCGGTCCCAAGGGCGAGCTGGCTCACATCCTGGAAGCCGCCTTACCTGAATTGGAGGGTCCGCTCGGTGAGAGTCGCAGCCTGGCGCTGTTGGAAGTCATGAGGATGGGAGATGTTAGCCGGACGACGGAAGGCAAACTGCCGGCGACGGACGAGAGCCAGGCGATAGAAGACGATAAAGCAGCACTCCCCTTTGCGGCGTCTGCTGCTCCGCGCCTGACCTACATCTTCCTGGCCGACGAGCTGCTGGCGAATACACCCTCAGACGAGATTGCTGGGCAGTCGTTGGAGCACCTGCTGGGAGCGCAGCAAGCCCTGAAAGACGACCTGGGTGTGGAAACTCTGAACGAATCCTACCGCCAATTGCTGCTGGCAAGCATCGATGAGCGCTGGGTAGAATACCTGACCCACCTGGAAGAGCTGCGCTACGAGGTGCGTCTGGAAGGGATGGCCCACAACGACCCGCTGGTGGTCTACAAGCGCAAAGCCTCAAGTGCTTACGGGGCGCTGCTGGTTGAGCTGCGGCGAGCCGTCGTGGCGCAGATGTTCCACTTCCTCTCCGCTGCCAGGTTGGTTGGAACCTCCGAGGCCAGCTCGCTGGAGAAGGCTACGCCAAAGCTGACATTCTTGAAGTTGGGATAAAACCCAGACCTGATAGTGACCAATATCGCCTCTCAAGCAATAGAGTCAGCCCTGATCGTTCCTTGACGGCGCTTTCCGCCATAAGCCGAAAGCATCAAAATGCCCTCATACTCGCAGTGTAACACCGTGTTTCCCATCTAAAGCAGAGAACAGAGTCTCAGCCAGCGATATCGACAACGCGGCTGGTTATGGTCCATATCATCCTAAAGTTCAAGCCTCTCTTGGCGTCGGCAGGATGCGATTGGCGCACTCTACCCACTGCATCCTGCCGCGCATGACCACCGACAAATCCTTGGACATAACCCGTATCTAATCCATCGTATACCCGCTCCCTCTCAATGTGCCGCCGATTTGCAATTCTAGTTGCACCAGCTTATTTGTGTACTCGCGTTAAGAAGGTTCGAAGTTCCCGTTGATTTGTCCATGGTTTCCAGAGTTTTCCCCGCACGCGTGGATGTGGACCTGGATCGACCAGCTAGAGCAGATGAAGCCTGTGTTTTCCCTACACGCGTGAGGGTGGACCATCTGGATTGATACTGGCGGGGGTTTGTGTTTGGCAAAAAAGCAGGCACGATCCAGTAGGATGGGTATTGTAAGATTGTGATAGAAATTGATCACCATTCCTGGAATCCACGCTGCGAAACATGTTATTGAATCTACAATCTCAATACCGTATAATGATATTAGTAATCGCACCGATCGGGAGGGCGAGATGATACTAAGCAATAAATTGAGGCGGGAAGTAGTTGTTCATGGTGATGCAATGATTGCATGGAATTTTTTTCAAATTCAAAGTAGAAAAGAAAACCAATTAGTATCTCGATCGAAGGAGACTTTGCGAGCTTGTTGGCAGCGGGCGGGGGCTTTTCTCACCGCAGATTTACTCCATGGGATATCAGCGGAATTCAATCGGCTCGGCGTAGAGGAATGGGCCGTTCATTCTCCAGAAGCCATTATAGAGGCTCCTTGTCCTGGAAATCAAGCCTGGCCGTATCGTTACACGATTTGGAAACCTTTCTCGAACGGCGATCGGCCGCCTGAAGATGCGCCGAAAATTGCCTGGCGTGTTTCCGAATTCCTGGGTATCGATCGCGCCTCCGAGCCGGCCAATTCCCCTGTTTACGAGGATTCTCCCGAGGCAACCCTGGTTGTATTAGATGGTGATGGACAGGGTATTCGGGATAAGCCCGATAATTGGCCAGCTGCCATCACCACACCGGGCAGTCATCCATGGGTCGTCTATAGAATGGCAAATCCCATTGCGCAGGGAAGCTTATGGAATCATCTCCTGGAAAACCATGCCGAAAGATTAATCATCTTGCTATCGGTGGATGATCTGCGTCACAGTGAAGTGCAGATCAGTCGTGAGTTGAGCTGGGAGAGAACTGCCCAGGATGTCGCCTGGGAATTGGTATACAACCCCTGCATAAATGCGATCTCGCGTTGTGCCTGGCTGGTGATTGTATTCCCGGGGACTGGGGCAGTGCTCGGTCGTGGGCGTCAAAAAGTAGGGACGTCAGTTGGGTTCAGCCTGATCTTTGATCCGAAATATATCGAAGGCGGGTGGGAAAGCAGCTTTCCTGGTGGCATGGTTGGCTATGATAACTGCATGACTGCCAGCCTGGCAGGGGCGGTAATGAGAGATCCGTTTAATCCTGATATCGCTGCAGGGGTAAAATCTGGAATTCAAGCACAGCGCATGCTGCACCTGCTTGGCTATGAACTGGACAAGGAATTCTGCTGTGCTGCGCTACCCGTTGGAAAAAATCGCAGCTCGGATTGCTGATGATCTTTGCTCAACAAGCAAAGATGATATGGCTGGCTCAGGACGGGAGTTTGCGAGGAGACCTTCTTGTTTCGCCCATGTAAACATCCAGAACCCTGTCCGTTCAATCGATGAGCAACCTCTGCCAGAGACCCCACTTGTCTCGGGATATTGGACTCTCCTGCAGGAAGTATACCGGCAGGAAATTGGTGCATTAGGACGCCAGATTGTCATGGATGGTCCTGAAACTGCGCTGCACGATGTCCCGCTTGGCCAGTTCGGCAAGCTGCTGACGATCGATCGCCGCGAGATCGAAAGTTTACGCAGCATTCGCAGCCTTGTAGCAGAATATTCCCGCCAACGCCAGCTTAACCGCCCGCTTTCGATCGCTGTGTTTGGATTTCCCGGCTCAGGCAAATCTTTCGGGATCAAAGAGATTGCCAGTTCACTCCTGCCAGGGCAAATTGATGTGAAGGAGTTCAACCTGTCTCAATTCAGCGATGAGGCCGACCTTCTCTCCTCGTTGCATCAAGTCAGGGATGTTAGCCTGAGCGGAAAGCTGCCCCTGGTCTTTTGGGATGAGTTCGACACCAGCTTGCTTGGCCAGCCTCTGGGCTGGCTGCGCCACTTCCTGGCGCCTATGCAGGATGGGGCTTTCCAGGAAGGTCAGATTGTCCACCCCATTGGACGCTGCATTTTCGTATTTGCCGGAGGTACCTGTCATGCCTTGGAGCAATTTGGTAAAGGCATCTCTCCAGAAGCCTACCGAGCGGCGAAAGTGCCGGATTTCGTCAGCCGGTTGAAAGGCTATGTCAATATCCTTGGACCGAACCGTACCTCTCCTCAAGACAGCTATTTCGCTCTTCGGCGAGCAATCCTACTGCGTTCGATTCTCAGCATACGCGTCCCACAAATTTTTGAGAGCGGTGATGGCAAAGGCCGTTTGAATATCGATCAGGGAGTCTTACGTGCTTTACTTGCGACCTCAGAATATCGCCACGGTGCCCGTTCAATCGAGTCGTTGATCGCGATGAGCCAGTTAACTGGAAAGACTTCGTTCGAGCGTTCCAGCCTGCCATCGGAAACCCAGCTCGATTTACATGTCCATGGAAGAGAATTCTTGGCCCTGGTGCAAAAGCTTGAGCTGGAGGGGGAGATTTTGGAGAAGATGGCAATAGCCGCTCATGAATTCTATTGTTCACAGCAAACCCAGAAGGGTTTTGTTTATGGACCCTGTGATGATACCGAGCAGAAGATATCCTCGCGAATAGTCTCTTATGCGGAGCTTCCGGACCAGCTTAAAGCACAGAACAGGGAATTTGTGCGGGATATCCCAGATAAGCTGGCTCGTGCGGGATATATCATGACACCGGCTCGCAGCGACGAGCCGCCTTTTAGCTTTCCTGGAGAAGACTTGGAGTTATTGGCAGAACAAGAGCACAACCGCTGGTTGCAAGCGAAGCTGGCTCCCGGCTGGCGCTATGGCCCCGAAAATGACCCTATTGCTAAAACTAACCCCTGTCTGCTCCCGTGGCGTAATCTATCCGATAATGAATTGAGAGGTCTTTTCGGAGAAAACGCATTGGATTTCATCGGTAGGGAGCTGCTGCCAGATGAGGAGAAGGAAAAAGACCGCGAATTGGTCCGAGCAATTCCACTCATTGTGGAGAAAGCCGGTTATGCAATTCTAAAGCTAGAGCCTAGATAAGTCTGCTCTAATGAATACAACCAGGTCAAAGAACTGGTCAGAAAAAAGCAATTTCCATCTGGCCTTAGGAGGACACCGCATTCTCCGCGATGTCGATCGACTCTCTATTGGCATTAACCTCGCGATCAAGCGCATCCAGGTTGAAAAATTAACACAGAAGTGGTATCTGCTTTCCACGCTCAGCGAGGGAGCAGAACAGTTGCTGGTAAGGCAAATTCTTCAGGTTCAATCTGCAAACCTGATTGCTGTGCTCCCAATGACGAGAGAGGTATATCGGAAGAATTTTCAGTCTGAGAATTCTCGCGAGGAATTTGACAAAATGCTTCAAGTGGCAACAGAAGTGTTTGAGCTGCCAATGGCGGATACGCGTCTTACCGCTTTTCAGGCTGCGAACGATTTCGTTCTAGAGCACTGCGACATGCTTTTGGTGATATGGGATGGTAAACCCGCCCAGGGTGCGGGCGGAACCGGCGAGCTGGCCATGGCAGCCCGCCAGCGCAGCCTGCCGTTGGCTTGGATACACACCGGTAATCGACTGCCTGGGACGCACATTCCAACCAGTTTGGGCGAGGAACAGGGGACGGTTAGCTATGAGCATTTTGATCAAATGGGAGATAAATAGTCAGGAGGCGTTTGACATGGTTCAAATCGCTTCGAACCTTCTGCATCTTCGTAAGCCCGACCTTCAGCGACCTGAAAGCCAAGCGCAATGCACTCAAGGAGGCTGTTTCGCTGCGCCTGAGCGACCTTTGTGAAACTCCAGCTGTTGCTTCCACGCTATCGAACGGACGTTGGTTTGTTGTTTAACCTAAATAATGGCTCTTGTTAGTCACTTTTGGGAGGTATTTGAAAGGCTTCTCGATCGGCTACGCAGCTATATTTTGGATCCATTAGAAAAAATCGTCTAATCACCTTAGCTTCAATCAACTTATCATAAAAAAATTTAACATATTTGAATGCTATAATAAATCATAGGTATAAAAGTAGATCTACCTATACTCGAAAGCGAACTATCGTGGGGTTCATATTGAAGAACGTTCGCTGGTCTCATAAATCAGGTTGTCAGTCTCAGCGGTTATCAGTGTACGTGAAGATTGAGTACACCAATGCGAAAACTGAAGGTTTTTATCAGCTATTCCCACACAAACTTTGAGTTTGCCAAGATTCTATACCAACGCTTGCAGGTAATCGGGCATTTGCCGTGGATGGACCAATTTGAGCTCCCATTGGGAGAGCCTTGGGCTGACCACGTAGAAGAGGCTGTGCTGAGCTCAGATGTTGTGATTGGGCTTTTCTCAGCGGACGGTGTGCGCTCCAATCATGTCAAAGATGAGCTGGATCTGGCGGTAGCCAATCATAAGAAACTGGTTCCAATCCGCCTGGAAGACTGCCAGATTCCCTTGAACTTCGTCCGTCTTAATTACATTGACTTCGCCCGTGAAAATCAGACCCTCGCCTGGGAGCAGCTCGAAATCGAGCTGGAAGCACTTTCGGAACCATCCCGCCAGTTCAAAGATTGGGATAGGTTAAAGTCATACCTGCCCTCAGATATATTACTTGAGCTGCAAAAGCTTACTCCTGAAGAGCGCTCCGCGAAAAGCCTTGCCCGCCTGCACCAGCTATTGCAAACGGTGGTCACTTTCCTGCCCCCTCACCTTGCCCTGGACCTGCTTGAGAATCCCCTTCCTCCCGAACAGCAAGTGAAAGGGGAGTTTCTGGAAGGTATCCTGTTATTTGCGCAGCTTTCCCCCGAACCTTTAATTGCCTTACTCCCTCAGGCTCAAAGCCCCAAGGAAGAGGCTGAAGCGGTGACATCCATCATAAGCCGCTGCCTGGAGTTGATCTTGCCCATATTGGCGCGTTTTGAAGGCCGTTTTATCCGTTTCAATGGTGATACCCTGCTGTGTTTATTTCCAGATTCTCCGCATGGAGCGCTGAGTGCGGTTGCCGCAGCTTTTGAGATGAAATCGAAGCTGTCCGAATGGCAGATTGATACCACACAGCAAATAACACCGCTCGACTTTCACGTAGGTGGATCATCCGGCAGCCTGTTTTCAGCTGTTATCGGCACACCCGACCGCCTGTACTATATCCTTACCGGCAGTCTGATCGAATTTCCGCCTCCAGCCCAGGAAACGCAGGAACAGGGTGAAGTTTTGATCAGCCAGAAAACTTTTAACCTTATTCAAGGCAGTCTGACCGTCCAGGCTGTTCCCAACTCTCAAATCTTTATGAAAGCGGTTGAGCTGCTCAACGAACCGAATGAGACATCCTACTCTTATTTGCAAGACATCAAAGCCAGGGTGGACAATCTTCGGGAGGATCTTCCCAGGTTGGTGGATGCGCTGGCCGCCGTAACACCGCATCTGCCTGCCGGCATCCTGGCCCAGCTCGTCTATGACCCTGAGGACCCTCCCCTAGTGAGCCAATACCGCCAGGTCACAGCTGTAGCTGTCAACTGCACCGGTTTCAGCGAGCTGATCCAGGGGTATGGAACGAGCTATCCGAATGAAATCACCCGGGTCCTGAATCTATTCTTCAAATCCATGCAGGATGAAGTCGTTTATTATGGCGGAACAATCCTAAGTCTGGATCTCTACAACCCCGGTGATTTGCTTCTCGTCGTTTTTGGCGCTCCTTTTGCCCATGAAAAAGACACCCTGCGCGCCTGCCTGGCTGCCAGGAGTATGCAGAATGCCATCCAGCGCCTGCCTTCCGATATCAGGAGCTTGATTACGCTGTCGATTGGCATCCATTCCGGTTTTGCCTTCACAGGCACGTTTGGCTCTTCCCAGGTATCCCAACGGGGATATTCTGTCCTGGGTAAAACCGTTCAGGGAGCAGAAAAACTGATGTCGGCTGCCGAGTCAGGCAAGATATTAGCCAGCCAGGCAGTCTGGCGCGCAGTCCAAGGCAATTTCAAAGGTCAGCTGTCTACCACACAGCCGGTGGATTCTGAGTTCGGAGATCTACCCCGCCGTCACTCTGGGTGAGGTAGTATCCATTCAACTGGAGCGCCTGGTTTCGCACGGGCGATCTGCTGCTCTCGTTGGTCGGGCACCCGACCTGGATTTACTGCGCGAAGCCTTTGAGACTGCGGTAATAGATCACAGCCTGACCCTCCTGGCAGTAACAGGCGAGGCCGGGGTGGGCAAGTCCCGCCTGGTGCGCGAGTGGATGGAACAGTGCCGCCCGCTTGCAGAAGCTGCCTGGATCCAGGTGACGGCTCATTCTTACGGTCAGAAAACCAATGGTATTTTCATAGAGCTGCTCGAGAAATATTTGAAATGGGAAGAAGTGCCTTCCAGCCGCGACCGCCTGGACAGATTGTTTGATACTTTGAAGGACTTTCTTGGTAGCGATACTGAAGGCTGGCTGCAAGTTTGCCTGGACCAACAGGCTTATCTCGGCCAATTCCTGGGGCTGAACCTGGAAGATCAGCCCAGGCTTTCAGCCCGCATCCGGCCGTTGGACGCCGAATCGCTGAAAATTTAACACTCGCCAGGTGCTGTGTGAACTATTAACCCAGGCGGCACGTCGCCGACCTCTGGTCATACTCTTCGACGATCTGCATTGGGCCGACGTCGAATCGCTCGAGCTGTTGAAATATGTGGTCAAGAAGCTTGACTTTAGCTTGCCAGTTATGTTCTGCCTGGTCTTTCGAAGTTTGAAAGAGAATCCTGCGCTTGCCGCCTGGCAGTCAATGACCAATGAAAACCCCAACTGCATCACCCTGGCACTTTCTGAGCTGTCGCAGGCCGACGCCGGTATCTTGCTTTCTAACTTATTGTCTGCCGCCGAGCTGCCAGTCAGTTTCCAGGCCTTCATTCAGAAGAAGACCGATGGCAATCCACTCTACATTGAAGAGCTTCTCAATACCATGATTGAATCCGGCCTCATTCGTTCGGTCAACGGACAATGGCAGCTCACGGACGACAAACAGTCGATAAACGTGCCCGATTCGCTTTATCAGATCATTCAAAACCGCATCGACCAGCTTGATTTTTCCTGCCCCGGCATCGCGCCGCCTGTTGTGGATTGCCGCGACCGCCGGCGAAGAAAGCAGCGAAGAGCTGCTCTGGCACGTCTACCAGTCAAGCGGCCGTACACGCCAGGATTATTCAAACCAGATAAAAGAATTAATGAATGCCGCCTTGCTTGAGAGGGTGCCACTCAAAGACCGGAAAGACCCGTCTGCACTTGAATATGAATTTCGTCACAGCCTGGTACGGCAGGTGGCCTATGAGAATATTCCTGCCAGCCTGCAAAGCGAATACCACGCCGTGATCGGCCGGTTTTTGGAAAACAAACACAGCCAGAGCGATGATCAAAACTCTCGCTTTGCCGCCCTGCTGGCCTACCATTTTGACGCAGGCTGCCAGTGGGAAGCTGCTTTCCATTATCATTTGCTGGCCGGGCAGTCCGACGCTCAGGCCTTTGCCAATGACACCGCACTGGCACACCTCGAACACGCCCTTGAAATATCACAGAAATCACCCCAGCCCGGGCGTGACCTGGTTCAAGCGCATGTCTACCTGGCCAGGCTGCTGGCTTTGACAGGCCGGTTTGCAGAAGCCCAATCTCACTTTGAGACTGCTTTTGACAGGCTTTTCTGAAGATATGGATGAAGATGCCGTTTTACTGCGCGCCCGCATCTGTTATGAGATTGGCCGTGTTTTTGAGCGCCAGGGTGGGCATGCAAACCTTGAAACTGCACTTTCTTGGCAGGAAAAAGGGCTGCAGATCTTATCAGGCAGACCCGATTCCGCTGAAATGGCCTTAATGCATATTTTAGGTGGGATCGTGGGTCTCCGCTGGCCAGATTTTAAACGTGCCAACCCTCAGATAGAAGCTGCCCTGTTAACCGCTGAGACATCCGGATCGCAGCCCGAGCTGGCTTTGGCCCACCGCCTGGCCAGCATTTCTGAGCGCGCTCAGGGCAATCTGGCCTCCGCCCTGGGTCACTGCCACCAGGCAACCGCGATTTGCGACGAGTTAAATGACTTGATTGGAAGAGCAAAAGACCAGGCCAACCTGGGGGTCATCGCCCTGGAAATGGATGATTGGAACCTCGCCCGCCAGGCTTACTTGCAAGCCCTTGAGCTGCAGGAGAAGATCGGTGACCAGTACCAGCCTGGCTATGACGTGCTGCAATTTGGGCGACCTCTATTTTCACCTGGGTGACCTGGAGCCAGGGCTTCAATTCGCCAGCCGCGGCCTGGAGATATTCCAAAAGCTCGACGCCCCCGAAGGCGTCCTGTTCGCCCAGACGGTCCTGGCTACCTTGCTCTGGCGTTGGGGTGATTACCTTTCTGCAGAACAGACCCTGCTCGCTGCACGCCGCCTGGAAGAGGAATTGCAGGATACCGAATTTCATGCTGCCATTTGCCGCTGGCTGGCGCAGGTCTACTTGTCCCTGGGTGACCTTCCAAAGGCTGAAGCGGAACTGGCTGCCTTGCACTTATTGGGCAATGAGGAGTTGGGGCAGGAATCCATCGCTCTAGCGCGCCTGTCTGCCCAGGCCGAGGGGCTTAAAGGAAATCTGTCCGATGCCAAACACAAACTCGAAGAAGTGTTAGTAAATCCAGAAACCACTGCCAGCCGCTACGAGACAGCCTGCACCCAACTGGCGCTGGCAAAGCTCCTGCGCCAATTCGGCCAGCCAGCCCTCACCCGGGAGTATGCCAGCCAGGCTCAACAGGTATTCGAAGAACTAGGAGCCCAGATAGACACCACTGATGCACGCTCCTTACTAGATGAAGATTAATTAGGACCCGTGCTGACGATTTTTGCCGCTTTTCTGGCAGGGAAAACCGGATTGGGACCTAAAAGAGTATCAAGACTGGAAGGGTATATGATCTCGAAAAGTAAGCATTGTCTTCCTGTGAGCATGGTCCTGGTTCTCTTCGGTCTTTGGTATTCCACTTTCCTTGCCTCAGCTGCAGAAATAGATCCTTTTCCCGATAAATATACCCTACCTGCTGCGCATCCATCAAGTATCAACGTTGGCGGTACCATCATCACAGACACGACCTGGACCCTGGCTAACAGCCCTTACTTGGTGGATTCCGGTATCACCATTGCCAACGGCGTCTTGCTGACCATCGAGCCGGGCGTAGAAGTCCGCTTTACCAGCGGGACATACCTGGATATTCAAGGCGCCCTGCGCGCCATCGGGACAGCCGCTCAGCCGATCGCTTTTACCAGCACCAATGCCACTCCGCAGCCCGGCCAGTGGGGCGGTATCACGTTCATGGACAGCAGTGACGATGCCCGCAGCCGGATGGAATATGCTTCCATCCGTTATGCCGGGACCTACTACGGTAACAGTTGCTACGGTGGTGCACTGACTGCCTGCAGCGCTTCCCCCACCCTGATCAACAGCATCATCAGTGAAAGCGCCATGTCCGGGCTAAGGGCATCGAATTCCAGCTTGCTCCTGCAGGACAGCACCATCCAGAACAATGCCCAGTATGGCATTTCTCTACGCGATTCCACCCCTCAATTGCAGAACAACACAATCCAGAACAACCAGGCCGGCGGTGTTCAACTTCAATCGAATACTACCGCCCTGGGGGCTTTGCCGTGGACGGACAACCAGATCCTGAATAACTTTGGGGATGCGATTTCTGTGATCTATGACGGCGGCGGCGGGCTGCCGTCTTTGGGCACGGGTAACACGATCAACGGGAATTCTGGCCTAAATGGGCTGTTCATCAGTGGTTCCCTGGGGATGGCGACCACCTGGCCAACCACTTATCCCCTGCCCCTGATTACTAGTTACCTGATGATCAACAATGGCACGGAGCTGACAATTAGTCCGGGAGCTCAGGTGCTTTTCACAAATGACAGTGATGGCCTGATCGTTGATGGTGCCCTGCGCGCTATTGGTACAGCCCGCCCAACCAATTACCTTTACTCTTGCCAATGCCACCCCGCAGCCCGGCCAGTGGTCCGGTATTACTTTCCGGACTGGCAGTAACGATTTGCGCAACCGGATCGAATACGCTTCTATCCGCTATGCTGGCAGGTCTACACAATGCGAATATTATAGAGGTGGAATAGTAGCCTGTAGCGCTTCGCCCACTCTGATTAACATCACCATCAGCGACAGTTCCAACTCCGGGCTGTGCGCCTCGAATTCCAGCCTGCTGCTGCAAGACAGCACCATCCAGAACAACGCCAATTACGGAATTGCGCTCGTCGATTCAAACCCTCAAATGCAGAATAACACCATCCAGAACAACCAGAACGGCGGGGTTCAACTTCAATCGAAAACTACCGCCCTGGGGGCTTTGCCGTGGACGGGTAACCAGATCCTGAACAACGTTGGGAATGCGATTTCCGTTATCTATGGCGGCGGCGGTGGTCTGCCTACCCTGGGCACGGGGAACACGATAAGTGGGAATAGCGGCGTCAATGGGTTGGGCATCAGCGGTTCCATGGGGATGGCGACCACCTGGCCGGCCAGCTATCCCCTTCCCCTGGTCATTGGGGGCCTGACGATCAACAATGGCACGGAGCTGACGGTCAGCCCGGGAGCTCAGCTGCTTTCCAATAGTGGCTACCTGCAGGTCAATGGTTCCCTGCGTGCCATCGGCACAACCTCTCAGCGGATCACCTTTACCACCGCCAATCCCACCCCGCAGCCTGGCCAGTGGTTCGGCATCTACTTTGCGCCTGACAGCGACGATTCCCGCAACCGGATGGAGTACGCTTCCATTCGCTATGCCGGGGAACCTTACGGCTGCTCTGGTGCAGTGGCAGTCATCAACGCCTCACCCACTCTGATCAACATCACCATCAGCGAAAGTTCCACCTCTGGGCTTTGCGCCTCGAATTCCAGCCTGCTGCTGCAGGACAGCACCATCCAGAACAATGCCCAGTATGGTGTTTACCTTACAAACTCAAATGCCCAACTCCTGCACAACACCATCCAGAACAATACCCAGTATGGCATTTATCTCCTCGATTCCAACCCTCAGCTGCAGAACAACACCATCCAGAACAACCAATCAGGTGGGGTCTCCATCCGATCATCTCAGATCGCTCTGGGGGTTTTGCCGTGGACGGATAACCAGATCCTGAATAACGTAGGATATGCGATTTCTGTTATCTATAGCGGCGGCGGCGGTCTGCCTACCCTGGGCACGGGGAACACGATAAGTGGGAATAGCGGCGTCAATGGGTTGGGCATCAGCGGTTCCATGGGGATGGCGACCACCTGGCCGGCCAGCTATCCTCTGCCTCTGGTCATCGGGGGTCTGATTGTCTATAATGGCACGGAGCTGACGGTCAGCCCGGGAGCTCAATTTCTTTTCAGGAATGGGGGTTTCCTGGAGATTCAAGGCGCCCTGCGTGCCATCGGCACAGCCGCTCAGCCGATCGCCTTTACCAGCGCCAATGCCGCCCCGCAGCCTGGCCAGTGGTCCGGCATCTACTTTACGCCTGACAGCGACGATTCCCGCAACCGGATGGAGTACGCTTCCATTCGCTATGCCGGGGAGCCTCGCGGCTGCTATGGTGTCGTTGGAGCCATCAACGCCTCACCCACTCTGATCAACATCACCATCAGTGACAGTTCCAATTCCGGGTTGTGCGCCTCGAATTCCAGCCTGCTGCTGCAGGACAGCACCATCCAGAACAATGCCCCGTATGGAATTTACCTTACAAACTCAAATGCCCAACTCCTGCACAACACCATCCAGAACAATGCCCAATATGGCATTGCGCTCGTCGATTCCACCCCTCAATTGCAGAACAACACCATCCAGAACAACCAATCAGGTGGGGTCTCCATCCGATCATCTCAGATCGCTCTGGGGGCTTTGCCGTGGACGGATAACCAGATCCTGAATAACGTAGGATATGCGATTTCCGTTAGCTATAGCGACGGCGGCGGTCTTCCTACGCTGGGCACGGGGAACACGATCAGCGGCAATACCGGCCTCAATGGTCTGTACATCAGCGGTTCCATGGGGATGGCGACCACCTGGCCGGCCAGCTATCCTCTGCCTCTGGTCATCGGGGGTCTGATTGTCTATAATGGCACGGAGCTGACGGTCAGCCCGGGAGCTCAATTTCTTTTCAGGAATGGGGGTTTCCTGGAGATTCAAGGCGCCCTGCGTGCCATCGGCACAGCCGCTCAGCCGATCGCCTTTACCAGCGCCAATGCCGCCCCGCAGCCTGGCCAGTGGTCCGGCATCTACTTTACGCCTGACAGCGACGATTCCCGCAACCGGATGGAGTACGCTTCCATTCGCTATGCCGGGGAGCCTCGCGGCTGCTATGGTGTCGTTGGAGCCATCAACGCCTCACCCACTCTGATCAACATCACCATCAGTGACAGTTCCAATTCCGGGTTGTGTGCTACGAATTCCAGCCTGCTGCTGCAGGACAGCACCATCCAGAACAATGCCCCGTATGGAATTTACCTTACAAACTCAAATGCCCAACTCCTGCACAACACCATCCAGAACAATGCCCAATATGGCATTG
Organism: uncultured Chloroflexia bacterium; assembly: GCA_963788305.1. Taxonomy (GTDB): domain Bacteria; phylum Chloroflexota; class Anaerolineae; order Anaerolineales; family UBA4823; genus UTCFX2. Next base: position 383,109 of record CAWBGK010000011.1, on the reverse strand, counting down.
CGCTCGTCGATTCCACCCCTCAGCTGCAGAACAATACCATCCAGAACAACCTGAAAGGAGGACTATCGGCCAATAATTCCCCATTTTCAATGCAGAACACCCTGATTCACGCCAATCTGGGTAACGGTGTAACCATTCAGACCAGCAGTTCCGCTTCTCTTAACCTGCAGTGGTCGGGTAACATTTTTAATAGCAACACGGGTAATGCGGTTTATCTCAACTATACCAACGGTGGCGGCCTGCCTGTACTCGGTACTGGCAACAGCGCAAGCAATAATGGTGGGTTTAACGGGCTGGCGCTGGCGGGTTCAATGGGGATATCGACAATATTGCCCACCAACTATCCATTCCCCCTGGGAGTTGCCGGCCTGACTGTAAAAAATGGCACGGTGTTGACGATCGACCCCGGCGTGCAGCTAAGTTTTACCTCCGGCGCGTACCTGGACATCTCCGGGTCACTGCGGGCGATTGGGACGGCCACCCAACCCATCATCTTCACATCCGCCAGCTCGAACTCCTCAGCCTGGTCAGTGGACCGGGATCTTTTTCTCCCCAGACAGCAGCGACACCGACAGCCTGTTGGATCACGTGACCGTAGAGTATGGGGGCGCTCAACGCTCCTGGGAAGCCTGCCACAACCGGAATGTGTTTGCCGAAATCGCCATCTGCGAATTCAACCCCACCATCCAGAACAGCGCAATCCGCAAGAGCCTGGCCCGGGGACTGGATATTTACTCGGCCACCCCGGTTATAGACACCCTGATCATGGAAACCAATCTAGGGGATGCCTTGCAGGTCCAAAGCTCGACGGGTATTATCCTCCCTCATTTCACCATTCAAAACAACCATGGGCGGGCTCTTGTTGCAATTCAAAGCCAGATCTCGATGAGCCATTCCACCCTGTCGAATAACGCTGCCGGTATTGACGCCCTTGAATTCAGATCTTCAGGTCCAAACTTCCAGTTTTACGAACAATGGTACCAATTTACTGATTGAAAATTGTACCGGTTCCATTATCACCAGCAGTTTTGAAAACCAGTTTAATCAGAATCCATCTCAAGTCAACGCCGAAATCGATTTGCAGCAAAATGATTTCACGGCTGGCGATATCCATTACATCCAGCTCATCGGTGGCAGCTTGAAGTCAAATACAACCTGGTCGCCCAACAGCGGCCTGGACACCTACCTGATCATTACCAACGACCTGGTTGTGCCCAAAGGGATTGTGCTATCAGTGCAGGGGGGTGTCAGCGTCGAGTTTGATTTTAACCGTTATGCCCAGATATATGGCTCGCTTCAAGCCCTAGGGACCAGCGATGCCCAGGTCACCTTCCGGGCTCCGCAAAGCTACGCCAGTCCCCTGCCAGGGGATTGGAAAGGTATCGTGTTTGGCCCGGGCAGCAGCGGCACAATGACGCATACCACTGTGTCTTCTGCTGATACCTGTGTTAGCGTTGCCGGCAACGTTTCGATGGATCATGTCACCATTGCCAATTGTCTGCAAGATGGCTTGATGTACGTCGGCGGTAATCTGACCCTGCAAAACATGTCTTTTGCCGGTAATACCACCTATGCCATCGACAATCTCACCCCCACCTGCCTGGATGCTCGCAATACCTGGTGGGGTAGTCCCGATGGCCCAAAGGATGTAATTTCAGGAGCCGATGCCTGCGGAGCTGGTGCAACGAACCCCGGTAGCGGAGACGCAGTCAGCTCCAATGTCCGCTACCTCCCATTTAAAACCAGCGAGGAGGCCAATAACTCTTGGAATAGCGCCCTCCCGGTCAACCCTGGAGTGATTTCAGCCCCCCTCAGCGATTATCGCGATTTGGATTGGTATAAAATACCGATCGGCGAACGCAACGTCACCCTTGCAGTCACCCTGACAAATCTCACCCGCGATTACGACTTGTTCGTCTTCAGCAGTTTGGAGTATGAAAAAGGACAGGTTCCAAATAGACTGGCAGACATGCCGCGGATGATGGGCCTTTCAGAGCTCGATTCTGCCGGCAGGCTGCTGGATGCGCCGCGGATGATGGGCCTGCCGCGGATGATGGGCCTGCCGCGCATGATGGGCTTGCCGCGCATGATGGGCTTGGGAAACAACACCGGAACCACCCCCGAATCGGTCTCTGTGGAGATTTTCGACCGTTCCGGGTGGTATTTTATCCTGGTAGCTGGATACAATGGAGCCAATGACCCCAATCCATACACTCTTTCGGTTACCGTAACACCCGGCCCCACGAACGAGCACAGCGGGCTCATCCTGCCCGTTTTCACCACGCCAGATACGACGGATCCGAACATCCAGACCCTCATCCTGACCAACTTCACTCGCATCAACCAAAGTGCTTTCCAAACCAACCTCAACCGCCTGGCTGCTGACCCGCACGTTAATGGGCAGATCATCGATCTCGATGCCTATCCCGCGATCCATGATGCCTATGTCCGCTGGGATGCCAATCCAACCGATACCGCCAGCGCCAACTTCGTCGCTAACAGCATCAAGGCGCTCATAACCGCCTTGCGGCCAGCCTACCCCAACCTGCAGTACCTGGTCGTCGTGGGGAGCGATTCGGTTGTCCCCTTCTACCGAGTACCTGATGAATCAAACCTTTCGAATGAAGCCCAATACACAGGTGACATCTTCCCAAGCAGCACAGTGGGCACCTCCTTGAAAGAAAAGTTTTACCTGTCCGACGATTATTATGCCAGCTTTTCTGCTATGGTCCCCTATCGTGGGCGTTATCTCTATCTGACCGATCTGTCGATTGGACGCCTGGTTGAGACTCCCGAAGAGATTAATACCATGATCGACGCCTACCTGGCCAACCCCGAGTATGAAATCACTTCCGGGTTGGTTGTAGGTTATGATTTCCTCATCGACCAATCCACTGCTATCTACGGAAAAATGGTGGCTGCCAATCTAAATACCAGTTCGTTAATCAACAACTACTGGGTGGCATCCCAACTTAATGTCACCTGGCTGAGGACCTTCTATGAACTGGCCTCCATCAACGCCCATTTCAGCCACTGGGAAATTGTGCCCGCCGAAATAGCAGGTGGTGTGGTGACATCCGAAAATATTCGCGATGGGCTCGCCGATCGCAGCGGCGCCCTCGATTTTTCTGTTGGCTGTCACAGCGGGCTGAACGTGCCTGAAGGCATGGCGACCCACAGCTTTGACATTTCCCAGGCCGAAGCCGGGCACGGCGTCAATTGGATTGGCAATACCGGCTATGGCTATGGCGATCGGGATGAGATCGCTTATTCTGAGCAGCTCAGCCTGCTCTTCTTGGATCAGCTGAGCAAGGTTCAGACCGTCGGCGATGCCCTGCGCCTTGCCAAAATCCTATACTATAACCACACCGGTGTCCATTCTTTCACTCCCTACAGCGAAAAGGTGATCGAGGAAATGACACTCTACGGGCTGCCAATGCTCAAGCTTACGCTTCCCGACCAAATAGCGCAGGCTCTGCCGGATTGGATCACGCGGGTAAAAAATGATCAGGCTACACTCGAGCCAGCGGTGAGGCCTTTGATTCCCAATACGCTCTCCGAACGCACGGTGGAGTTTAACTTGACCCCCGAACCGGTCACCACCGACAGCGGTACCTACTACACCATTGACGACGAAACCGAAGTTGTCGCAGGCATGCCCATCATGCCGCGCACCAGCGTTGATATCACCCTCCCTGGCGTAACCGCCCGCGGAGCGTTCTTAGAAAGTGGGCATTACTCCACCATCACTAACTTTGATCCAGTGATTTCCGAATTGGTCTCGGACACTTCCGTTGGACGCGTTGAGCCACCTTTTGCATTCCAGACCTGGGCGCCTTACGGCTGGGACCTTGTCAACAGCTTACAGACCGAAGCTGGTCTTCTGCAAAGACTGGTAGTCATCCCGGCCCAGTATCACGCCTCAGCCCCTACCCTGGGTACTCTGCGATTATTTGACCATCTCAGCTATACGGTCTATTATTCAGATGTGGATGATGAATATCCACCCACCATCTGGCAAATCTCTTCAGTGGAAAATGAGACCACCCAGACGATTACAGTGGATATAACCGACAGCTCCGGTGTAGCCCGCCTCGCCGTCGGTTATACAGATGGCGATGGAAATTGGGTGGTAGTGGATTTCACCCAGGATCCTGCCAATCCCAATCTGTGGGCTGGTACCATCCCCTTCTCTGAGGACATTTCGTATTTTATTGAAGCACTTGATACCGCCGGAAATGTTGTCCAAGACGCCAACAAGGCCGAGTATTACCCTGTCAGGATAGCAGTGCCGGTCGCAGATTTCACAGCCGATGTGACCTCCGGGATTGTGCCCCTGACGGTGCAGTTCACGAATTCATCCACCAATGCGACGACCTTCGCCTGGAATTTTGGCGATGGAGGCAGCAGCAGCGGAGCCAGTCCAAGCCATACATTCACGGTCCCGGGGACCTACACCGTCACACTGACCGCAAACGGATCAGGCGGGACGGACATTGAGAAGAAGACCAGCTATATCCAGGTTCTCAACCTTGCACCGGTTGCAGATTTCACAGCCGATGTGACCTCCGGGGTTGCGCCCCTGGCGGTGCAGTTCACGAATTCATCCACCAATGCGACGACCTTTTCCTGGGACTTCGGCGATGGAGGCAGCAGCAGCGAAGCAAGTCCAAGCCATACCTTCACATCCCCGGGGACCTACACCGTCACACTGACCGCAAACGGATCAGGCGGGACGGACATTGAGAAGAAGACCAGCTATATCCAGGTTCTCAACCTTGCACCGGTTGCAGATTTCACAGCCGATGTGACCTCCGGGGTTGCGCCTCTGGCGGTGCAGTTCACGAACACTTCCACAAATGCGACGAGCTACGCCTGGGACTTTGGCGATGGAGGCAGCAGCAGCGGAGCCAGTCCAAGCCATACATTCACGGTCCCGGGGACCTACACCGTAACCCTTACCGCAAACGGCCCAGGTGGCAGCGACCAATCCATTCAGGTTGACATGATCCATGTCTTTACGGAATTTTCGATCTATTTGCCTATCGTTCGCCGATAGCTCACCAATGACGTTTCGCTGATTGAAAGCCGGCTCTTCATATCTCCGCGATAACGATCAGCTATGCCGGGCCATTTTGTAGGTAAGACTTGGTAGCCAGGTATATTTATTCCTGACGAAAGTCAGGCACAGAATGTGATGGTGTGGGGGATTAATGCCAAGAGCCAAGTTAGCATTAATATAACGATCTATTTCCAACCGCGCATTCGATCCTATTACCTTCCACTGATTAGTATGCCGTAACTTGAAGAACTCTAAAGAAAACAGGGTACCCCAAATCCAGAAGTCATGCTGGTGAGAAGGTTGCCCCAGAAGGGGGAATCCGGGCTCTTTTGGGGGAGAGCATTACCATACGTAACTATTGCTCTGAAACTACACTTTCTTTCTGTAGATGGGGTTCGAGCCACATTATCAGACGCTTGAAAGTGCCACTAATGTTCGCAAACGTAACCTATTTCGCTTTGCTCTGGAATGCATTCAACCCTGAGGGGAACTGGATGCAATAGTAGAACCTGCTCAGAAAAAGGGGTGTCCACGACAAGTGAGAATCGCAAGGCTGGCTCAGGAGCAAGTTTATCCCTGGGAGGTGATAAATTCCGAGGAGACGGGGACAACGTTTCTGGAACCGAGTCATTGACAGCGAACTCGAAAGCTGAAGATCGGGGAACCCTGGCGTCCGGCTTCCGTCATGTTTTTGGGGGGTAATATCGACTGCTCTTCATACATCGCCATTTGATTACGTTGACCAATCAAATAAGTGGATCCAAAACGAATCACCTGGACCCCCAGAAATTTGAATCAGGTGCAGCCAGTTTGTAGAAAGGCTCACACACTTTTCAGAGTAATAGCTGCAAGGAGTAAGAGAAACTCTGGTGTTAGAATCGTCCTATGGATTCGCCTAATCGCATTAATTTGACGCAAGAGATCTCTCTCGACGAAAATGAGCTGGAGTTTCGCTATATGCGCGCATCGGGACCAGGGGGTCAAAATGTAAATAAACTAGATTCTGCAGCCCAACTACGTTTTGATGTAGTTCATTCGCCTTCTCTGCCAGATTATGTGCGAATCCAGTTGGTACAGCTTGCCCATAACCGTATTACCGCTGATGGCATATTGGTAATTGAAGCCAAGCGATTCAGAACTCAGGAACAGAACCGCAAGGATGCATTGGACCGCCTGGTCAATCTAATTCGCCGTGCCGCCGAACCGCCGAAGGTCAGAAAAAAGACACGGCCAACCAAAGCTGCTATGCGCCGCCGGTTAGAAGAGAAACGACGCCGGGGAGAAATCAAGCTTTTGCGAAGCGAAACCTGATCTGGGGGAATAGCACCATTTCTTTTTCGAGTAAGAGGGTAGGCGAAACCCAGGGAAAATTGTACCGGTTTTCGTTCACAGTATGAATAAGGTCGACACTGCTGTACAGCTGCGGTTCGACGTCACCCATTCCTCATCGCTGCCAGACGAAGTAAGAGATCGGCTGATCCAGATCGCCCGGAATCGGATTACTGTTGACGGCGTATTGATCATTGAAGCCAGGAGGTTCCGTACCCAGGAGAAAAACCGTGAGGACGCAGTGGATCGTCTTGTCAGCTTGATTCGCCGCGCCGCTGAGAAACCGAAACTTCGGAAAAAAACCAGGCCGACCAAAGGGTCCATCTTGCGGAGGCTGGAATCGAAACGCAGGCGGAGCGAGATTAAAAAGAACCCGCCGCGGAGATGACTATTGACAGCTTGAGATTGGAGGGGGTTGAAGAAATTTACCTATGAAGAAGGGTGATTATCGTCCGTTATGAATACGATCAGCCGGCGCGGACCGTGGACGCCGATCGTGAGCGTCATCTCGATATCTGCCGTGCGGGACGGTCCGGTGATAATGGTCGTCGAAGATGCAAGGCGGACTTCCAGCAGCCGGAGCACCTGAGCGAGCCGCTCCTGTATCTGACTGCTGTCCAGCACTGCCAGATGGATCTCCGGCAGAAGTGAGGCCGTGGGTGCCTGCCCAGGACCTGCCGGCAGGACCAGCGATCCAGATTCGGCGATACCGCTCAACGCCCCGGTCAATCCACATTTGATCAAAGGGTCAGCATCCTGGGTCACCGAAACCCCAGCCTCTTTTAGCGCCTCGATCAGGCCTGAAGGCAGGCGGGATTTTTCCCAGGCCTGGATCACATCAACCTCCAGTTCTCCAAGCGTTTCGATGATTCGGCTGGTTAACTCGCCAGGTCTGCAGCGAATGGCCTCACCGCCGAGAGCGGTAATCTCTTCGGCGAAACGACCTGCCAGGTCCGCCAGCGACTGCAAGACTGGTACAGTCTGCAAGACTGCAATTGGCGCTGCTGAGACCGGTCGACCGATCGAAGACTTCCTGGATAGCTGGGAAGGCTCACGTTGGATGTTAGGTTGGGGAGCGAGCCCGCGTGCCAGTCCAGATTTGCTGAAAGGTCGAGGCGAGAGGCGCGGAAAATCTCGCTGTAAGCCCCAACCGGTGAATTCTGGCAAGCGCATCCAGCCATCCTTCGCCGGGACGAGTTGTGAGAAGTAACCGCCCAATCGCTGGGCGAATGCAAAACGGATTCGCGAGCGCGCTGCATGGGAAAAGAACTTGATTCCAAACCGCATGACTATTGGGATCTTCGATTTGCGATGGGTCTGGTCTTGTGACGAGGAATTTCGAGGCGATCTGGTACCTTCGGCACGTACGCTCAGCAGCAGCCTTGGAAGGTCGATGTCTACCGGACAGGCGTCTTTGCAGGCGCCGCACAGGCTGGAGGCGCGCGCCAGGTGGCCGAAATCAGCGACGCCGAACAATCCGGACGAGATCACAGAACCAATCGGTCCCGGATAGGGTGTTTGCTTTCCATTTGCCCCAATATAGGCATGCCCTCCAATCTCCCGAAAGACAGGGCAGGCATTCAGGCAGGCGCCGCAGCGGATGCAGAATAGTGCCTCGGAGAGCGGTGAGCTGCGCAGAGCCGAGCGCCCGTTGTCCAGCAGGATCAAATGTCGTTGGCTCGGGCCGTCGCTCTCACCTGGGCGGCGTGGACTGTGGATCAAGCTGGTGTAAACGCTCAGCTTCTGTCCGGTCGCAGAGCGAGGCAGCAGACTGAGCACGACAGCCAGGTCGTCGAGGGTTGGAACAAGCCGCTCGATCCCCATCAGGGCAATATGAACCTTCGGCAGAGTCGTGCACATCCGCCCATTGCCCTCATTCGTGACCAGTACGATGGAACCGGTCTCAACAACACCAAAGTTGACCCCTGAGATTCCGATGTCGGCGTCCAGAAAAGACTGGCGCAAAATACGCCGGGCCGCGGCGGTGAGGGCAGGGATTTCTGTTGTGTAGGGCAGTCCGAGCGCATCCACAAATGTCTGCCCCACCTGGGCGCGGGTGAGATGAACGGCAGGTGTGATGATGTGAGCCGGCGGCTCGCCGCGCAGCTGAATGATGTACTCGCCCAGGTCGGTCTCGACCACCTGCAGACCTTGCTCTTCCAGGTACCGGTTGAGGTGGATTTCCTCGCCGACCATCGTCTTGGATTTCACGATCAGTTTTGCACCCGAATCAAGCACGATCCGACGGACGATCTCAATCGCCTCGGCACCGTCCTTGGCAAAATGGACGACGATTCCGTTTGATAGAACGCGATCGGCGAACTGGGTGACGTAGCGATCCAGGTTCTCGATGACGTCTGCCTTAATCGAATGGGCGCGTTGACGAGTTGCCAATCGGCCTTCCGGCAATGATTCGAAAGCAGCACTAAAAGCAGACTGACGGCGCTCGGAATTACCGTCCAATGCGGACTGGAGCTGTGTGTCGGCGAGGGCGGTCTTAATCCGGTGGTGGAAGTCTCTCGCCATGGTGGTCACTCGACGGATCCAGCCTGGGACAGGACTTCAGCGATGTGGACGACGCGCTGCGGCCAGCCTTTTCGGCGCAGTCCGCCCTGGATGTTGGTGATGCAGCCCGCGTCGCAGGCGACGACCGTTGGCGCACCAGTACTTTCAATGTTCTGAATTTTCCGAGCCAGCATGGCGGTGGATATCTCCGGGTATTCGACTGAAAAAACGCCTCCGAATCCGCAGCAGTCGGTTGTAAAAGGCAGCTCCACCAGCTCGGCGTCCTGGACGGCGTTTAGAAGCCGGCGCGGCTGCTCGTCTACGCCGAGCTCGCGCAGCAGATGGCAGGAGGAATGATAGGTCAGCTTACCCGACCAGCGCGCCCCCAGGTCTGTGACGTCCAGGTAATCGACCAGGAATTCGGTGAACTCGAAGGTGCGCTCGGCAAGCTGATGGGCTCTGGAGAGCCAAACCGGATCGTCAGCAAACAATTCCATGTAGCCAATCCGAATCATCGCAGCGCAAGAGCCGGATGGGACTACGATCGGGCCGGAGGAATGCTCAAAAACCTCGATCATGTGCCTGGCGATAGGGGCTGCCTCAAGGCGCATCCCGGCATTATAGGCCGGCTGACCGCAACAAGTCTGCCCGGGTGGAATTTCCACCCGAACCCCGGCTCGCTGGAGCACACGCACGACCGCTTCAGCAGTCGAAGGGTATAGGCTGTCTAAAAGGCATGTGATGAAAAGCTGTACGGTTTCGGCCATCTTTGGATAAATCGTGTCCCTTTTTCTTCATTTTATCCCTCGCGTTGGATTGGCGCAAGCGGTTTCCTTTTTCTCCCCAACTCTTTTACAACTCATCCAACCTTACCCAATTTGTTAAATAGTGAATATCCAACGGCAGGTTTGGTTTGCAAAACTGTAGAATCTAACAACATCCCCGCTTGACATTCCGCCACTCTCCTCTATACTACATATAAGTGCGAAAGGAGGCCGATATGACCTGGGTTCCAATCGGGATGGTGACCCATTTTTATGACCGCATCAGCGTGGCGGTGATTGTCTTGAGCGGTCCGGTCCGGCTCGGGGAGACCGTTCAGCTACTGGGTCGGACGACCGAATTCGAGCAGCAGGTTGGCTCGCTACAGATCGATCACGAGTATATCAATGAAGCCGAGTCCGGACAGGAGGTAGCGCTGAAGGTGATTGAGCGCGTCCGGCCGAATGATGTGGTCTATGTTCAAAGAGGCTGAAGTACTCAGAAACCGTTAGGGATAATTCAAGGGGAATTCTGGTAAGATAGGGATCGGTAATGATCCCTATTCATCTCTCTATCACGGGTTTTCTATCCTATCGCGAACCAGCCGAGATCGACTTCACTGCGTTTGAGCTGGCCTGTATCGCCGGACCGAATGGGGCGGGGAAGTCGTCGATATTGGACGCGCTCACATGGGCGCTGTTCGGCCAGGCGCGCAAGCGAGATGATTCTCTGATCCACCAGCGCTCGGCACTTGCGGATGTGGCCTTAATTTTTGGATATGAAGGAAATATCTATAAGGTTCGGCGGATCAAACCGCGCGATAAGACGATGTCCCTGGAGTTCCAGATCCTGCAGGGGGATGGCACTGGTTCGGCAAACGAGCAGATTACCCGAGGTTCCTGGAAGCCGCTGACGGAGCGGACGATGCGCGAGACTGAAGCGCGGATCGAGCAGACCCTCCGGATGGATTTTGAGACCTTCACAAATGCTTCATTCTTCCTTCAGGGTAAGGCTGACCAGTTCACCCAGCAGCGCCCAGGAGACCGTAAGCGCATTCTTGGGAGCATCCTGGGGCTGGATGCCTGGGAGAGCTATCGCGGCCAGGCAGTTGAGCGTCGGCGGGGGGTGGAATCTGAAATTACTGCCCTGGACGGCCGGCTGAGGGAGATCCATGAAGAGTTGAGCGAAGAGCAGGCTCGCCGAGCGCGGTTGGAGGAGCTGGAGGCGAATCTGAAGCGCGTGGAAACGCTTTATGCATGGCAGGAAGCAGGTGCTCAGATCGCTCGCCAAGAAGCAGCCCGGTTGGAAGAGCAAAAGCGGATGTTGGACTTGATTGCCCGGCAGCTCGAGAACAGCTCCCGCCGGCTGGAAGAGACCAGGACAAAGCTTTTTCAGCGACAGCATGAACAGCAGTCTTATTCAGAACTTCTGGGGAGGGCAGAACAGATTGAGGCCGATCATGCTGCCTGGCAAAAAAAGCGGACCGAGCTGGCTGACATCGAAAAGGTTGCAGAGCAGTATCGAGAAATTGAAAAACAGCGCGAGGCGCCGCGGACGACCATCCAGGCTGAGCGTGCCCGGTTAGAACAAGAGCGTGATGGGTTGCTTCGTGAGCAGGAACAAATCCTGCAGGGGGTTGAGTCGGCTGTGGAACTGAACCGCCAGCGCGAGACAGCCAAGCAATTGCAGGTACAGTCCGAGATTCGTTCTGCTCAGCGCGGGATGCTGGAAGCCCAGCTGCTTGAGAAACGACAGCAGCAGGCAGATCAGCGCGCCGAGAACAGCAGCCTCAAGCCAGAGATGGAACGCTTGAAAGAGCGGATCGAACGTTTAAAAGCAAGCGATGCGGCCGACTGTCCCTTGTGCGGACAGCCCCTGTCAGCCAGTGATCGCTTAGCGCTGATCGAGCGTCTGGAGGCTGATGGTAAAGAGATGGGCGACCGATATCGCGAGAACCTGGCAAAGCGAGGTCAAATCGATCAGGAGCTGGAGGAGGTGTCGGCCCAGATTGCTGAAATGGGATCGCTGGAAGCAGAAATTCGCCAATACTCGAACCGGGTTGCGGCACTGGATCAGCAGCTGGAGTCGCTGCAGACTCGGGCTGACGACTGGAAAATGAAAGGTGCGCTGCGGTTGGGTGAGGTGCAGGCGCTTTTAGATCGGGATAAGTACGCGATCAAAGCGCGACTTACAATTGGCAGAGATCGACGCGGAGCTATTAAAAACCGGATATGACGCCGCTGCTCACGACGAGATCCGCCTGGCGGAAGCATCCGGACGGGCTAGCGAAGCCTCGTTGCGCGAGCTGGAGCAGGCACGAGCAGCGCTGGCTCCTCTGGGTCGCGAGATTGCAGAGTTGGTAGTACAGATGACCGATCTGGAAGCCGAAACCTTGCGTGAAAAATCGGTTTATGATCAGGCAGCAGAGTCTTTCGCAGCAGCGCAAGCCAAAGCGCCAGACCTGGACGAGGTGGAACGCCAGCTGCTGGATCTTAAGGAGCAGGAGAACCGCCTGCGGATGGAGAAGGGAGCTGCCCACCAGAAGGTAGCGGTGCTCGACGGACTTAAAGCTCGCAAACGCGGTTTTGAGGCAGAGCGGGAAGATCTGGCGCAGCAGGTTCAGCTTTTAAGGCAGCTCGAGCGGGCTTTTGGGAAAGACGGCGTCCCTGCTTTACTGATCGAGCAGGCGCTGCCCGAGATCGAGAGTAAGGCAAATGATACGCTTGCACGACTTAGCGGTGGCGGGATGTCTGTCCGGTTTGTGACCCAAACGCAGTATCGGGACCGCAACCGGGATGATCTCAGGGAAACGCTGGACATCCAGATCAGCGACGGCGCCGGGACGCGGGATTATGAGATGTTCTCGGGTGGGGAGGCCTTTCGGGTGAACTTCGCGATCCGCCTGGCGCTCTCAGAAGTGCTTGCACAGCGGGCCGGAGCGCGCCTGCAGACGCTGGTCATCGACGAAGGCTTTGGCAGCCAGGACGCATTAGGCCGCCAGCGTTTGATTGAGGCGATCAACCTGGTGCAGCAGGATTTTGCAAAAATCCTGGTGATCACGCACATCGAAGAATTAAAAGACGCCTTTCCAACCCGGATTGAAGTAGAGAAAACCGAGCTGGGTAGCTTGGTGCGGATTCTGTAGCAATTTCTTAAGACTGGAAAACAGTCAAGTCTGAACTTTGTGTTCAAACGTTGAATATTGGATATTGATTATCGGGTGTGCTGATTTGGAGGTAGAGCGATGAGTGAAGTTGAAGAATATGAGACCGCAACGTTAGGTGGCGGGTGTTTCTGGTGCCTGGAAGCGGTGTTCGATGATTTAGAGGGGGTTTCAAGTGTGGAGTCAGGTTATTCGGGTGGGAGTATGGAGAACCCAACTTATCAGCAGGTATGCGGTGGAAAGACAGGCCATGCCGAAGTCGTGCGCGTGACTTTTAACCCGACCAAGATCAGCTACTGGGAGATCCTGGAAGTCTATTTCTCGATCCACGATCCCACCACGCTGAACCGGCAAGGGGCAGATGTGGGCACACAGTACCGCTCAGTCATCTTCTATCATGATTCAACTCAGAAGGAGACGGCCGAAGCTGTTATCCGTGAGATTGAAGCGATGCAGATCTGGGATGATCCGATTGTGACGCAGCTCGCACCCCTGCAGGCATTTTTCGAAGCGGAAGCATATCACCAGGAATACTTCAAGCACAACCCTTACCAGGGATACTGCCAGGTGGTTGTCGCACCGAAGGTAGCGAAGTTCCGTAAGAAATTTGCAGGCAAGCTGAAATCGTCATGACGGAATCATTTGAAATGGAAGAAACGCGCACGCTGCTGGCTGTATTGGCGCACCCGGATGACGAGTCCTTTGGGATCGGCGGGACACTGGCGGCTTATGCCCAAAAGGGGGTGCGGACTCATCTGGTCTGCGCAACGCGAGGCGAGGCGGGTGAAGTTGCCGAGAGCTACCTGGAAGGGTTTGATTCGATCGCCGACCGGCGTGTCTCGGAGCTGCGCTGTGCAGCCGGGATCCTGGGATTGACGGGTTTTTATTTCCTGGACTACCGCGATTCAGGAATGCAAGGCTCAGCAGACAACCTTCACCCTCAAGCGCTGATCAATGCTCCTTTGGATGAGGTCGCAGGGCGGGTGGTTTCGCATATCCGCCGGCTGCAGCCGCAGATCTTAATCACATTTGACCCCATTGGCGGGTACATGCATCCGGACCATATCGCCATCCATCGAGCCACTGTCCGGGCTTTTGATCTCGCTGGAAAACCGGACTACTGTGATCCAGAAAAGCTGCCACCTTTCCAGCCCCAAAAGTTGTATTTCTCGGTTTTTCCAAAAGGGGTATTGAAGCTGGCGGCGCGGTTGATGCCGCTCTTTGGACGGGATCCGCGCAAATTTGGACGCAACGGGGACATCGATTTCCTTGCGATCGTCGAGCAAGGCGATTTTCCTGTCCATGCCCGGATTGATACGAGCGAGGCTGCGGAGGCAAGAGCCGCCGCGGCGGCCTGTCATGCAAGCCAGCTGGACGGTGGTCCACCTAACCGAGGGCCGATCGGCTGGATCTGGAAGAAAATGGGATCAAAGGATTCTTTTATGCGGGCGTATCCAGCGGTTGATGGTAAGGTGAAGGAGCGAGATTTGTTTGTCGGGGTGGAGCCAGCACCCTGAGAGGTATAATTTATCTGGAGCAAGAGCCATTTAGGCACATTCAACTGTTTGAGAATCGCCGCCATGTCTTTTTCCGTAATCTGTATGCATGACAGTTTGTAAACCTATGCCTCAAGATTATTTGTACTATCTATCTCCGTTTTCCTGGCGCTACGGCAGTGATGAGATGCGTCAGGTGTGGTCAGAGGTGCACAAAAGGAGATTATGGCGGCGGGTCTGGTTGGCGCTGGCCGAGGCGCAGGCTGAAATGGGTCTGGTATCCCTGGAGCAGGTCGCAGATTTACGTCTTCATATTGATCATGTGGATGTTGACCGGGCGCTGGCGATTGAGTCTGAAATCCACCATGATTTGATGGCTGAGCTGAAGGCTTTTGCCGAGCAGGCACCGACCGGAGGTCGAATCCTGCACCTTGGTGCGACTTCAGCGGACATAGAAGACAATGCAGATGTGCTGCGGACGCGCGAGGCTTTGGATCTGGTGATGCAAGGCTTGCATGAGCTGCTTGTCATTTTTACGGCGAAGATCGATGCCTGGGCAGATACGCCTCTGATTGCCTTCACCCATCTGCAGCCGGCTGAGCCATCCACGCTTGGCTACCGTTTCGCTACTTATGCCCAGGACCTGTTGATGGACTGGGAGCAGCTGTCGGACCTCAGGGTGACCATGCGCGGCAAGGGGCTGCGCGGTGCAGTTGGGACAGGTGCTTCTTTTACAGAGCTGATCGGCGCCGAGCGGCTGGAGCGTTTTGAAGACCGGCTTTCGGAGCTTCTCGATCTCTCGTTTTTTCCAATTGTCACCCAGGTTTATCCCCGCAAGCAAGATTTTCAGGTTGTGAGCGCCCTCGCAGGTTTGGGGGGATCTCTGTATAAATTTGCTTTCGACCTTCGATTCTTACAATCGCCACCAGTGGGCGAATGGAGCGAGCCGTTTGGCAAGGACCAGGTAGGATCTTCGGCGATGCCCTTCAAGCGTAATCCGATCCAGGCGGAGAAAATTGATTCGCTCGCCCGTCAGCTTGCCGGGCTGCCGCGCCTTGCCTGGGATAATGCCGCTCATTCGCTGCTGGAACGAACGCTCGATGACTCGGCAAACCGGCGGACGCTTCTCCCTGAAGCATTCTTGACCGCCGATGAGCTGTTGAGGACGGCGCGCCGGCTGGTTGATGGGATGTCGGTGGACCTGGCAGCGATGGAGCGAAACCTTAATGAATATGCTCCTTTTGCCGCCGTGGAGCGGGTGCTGATGGCGCTGTGCAAGGTGGGCGCCGACCGTCAGGAGATGCACGAGCGGCTGCGGGTGCATTCACTTGCTGCGTGGGAAAAAAGACGAAGCGAGGTTTCCAATCCGCTCAGTGATTTGATTGCCGCCGATCCTGAGCTGAATCGGTATTTGCAGGAGCAGGACCTGCGCGAGCTTATGGATGCAGGCCATCACCTGGGGGATGCGCCACAGCGGGCGCGCTGGCTTGCGAAAGAAATAAAACGGCGGTTCGGCTGAAGCTGGCTCTACACCTGTATCGTTGATTCGCGAGCCGGTCCAACCGAAATAAAGCGCACTGGAACCCCGATCAAACCCTCGATTTTTTGGACGTAAGCCTTAGCCTGGACCGGCAGGTCGCTGAAACGGCGCACCTCAGTGGTAGATTTCTGCCAGCCGGGCAGTTCTTGATAGACTGGCTCGCATTTGCTCAGCTGTTCTGCATCTAATTCCCAATAGTGCCAAAGCCGCTCGCTCCCTGGAAGGTGGTAGCCGGTGCAGATTTTGATCTCTGCGAAATCATCCAGAACATCCAGCTTGGTGAGAGCCAGCTCGGTTGCGCCGTTGAGCTGAGCGGTAAAGTGCACCAGCTCGGCGTCGAACCAGCCGCACCGCCGGGCGCGGCCGGTCACCGTGCCGAACTCCTGGCCGGTGTCCTGCAGCTTTTTCCCGAATTCATCAAAAAGCTCGCTGGGCATCGGTCCAGAGCCAACCCGCGTGGTATATGCTTTTGTGACTCCCACTACCCGGCCAATCCATCGAGGGGCGATCCCCAGCCCGGCGCAGGCCCCGCCTGCCAGCGTGATCGAAGCGGTACAGTAGGGATAGGTCCCCCAATTGTTATCGAGCAGGGCGCCCTGGGCACCCTCCAACAGCACCTGCCCGCCTCCGGAGAGAGTTTCCTGGATCATCCCGAAAGGCTCTCGAATGGTACCTTTCAGGCGATTATATTTCTCGAGGGTCTCCTGATAAAGGGATTTGAATTCGAGCAGAGGCAATCCAAAGGCCTGAAAAATGGGATTCTTAATCGCGATCTGAATCTTGAGCCGGTTCGAAAACTGGTCTTCGTCGGCAAGGTCGAAAAAACGGATTCCGTTATAGCTGACCTTGTCTGCAAATACCGGCCCAATCCCGCGCCGGGTTGTGCCGGTTTTAGCTGCGCCTTTGGCTTCTTCGTAAATGCCTTCCAGCATGCGGTGATAGGGCATGATCAAATGGCAGCGGGGTGAAACCCACAAGCGTCCAGTCAGGTTCAATCCAGCCGACTGGATGCGCTCGATCTCGTCGATCAAAGTGTCGGGATTTACAACAACTCCGGGTCCGATCACACAAGCGGTGTGTGGGCTCGAAAAGCCATTGGGTGTGAGGCGCAGCTTGAAAGTGCCAAACTGGTTTACGACCGTGTGACCGGCATTGTCACCGCCGTTGAAGCGGGCGACGATATCGGCCTCTGGAGAGAGCAGGTCGACAAATTTGCCTTTGGCCTCGTCTCCCCATTGAAGACCTACGACTGCTGTAACTGCCATAGTATGGCCCTCCACTTTTACTTTCCCGTTTCATGTTAGGTCCAATTGACGCCTTCCTCACGGATTTGAGTAAAGGAATTCCAGGAGGGCAGCCCTTTCCACCCGGCCTTATGAAGAAGAGCGCGTGGCAATATCTTTGTTGAAGCGCGCATCTCGCTTTAATGTCAGGCGCAGCCCTTCTTCAAGCGAAAAACGGGGTTGGTAACCGAGCTTCTCGCGCGCAAGCTGAATATCCGCCCTCATCCGAGAGACGCCAGGGTCATTTTTAGGGTTTACCAGCGCTTCAAGGTTCATGCCCGTCACATCCATAACCAGACGGACGAGATCACGGATGCTGGTCTCTTTACCGCTGCCGATGTTGATGATCTGGTGGTTGATCCCGGGTGCAGTAGCAGCAGCGATCATCGCGCTGACGACATCATCGACATAAATGTAGTCGCGGGTCTGTGACCCGTCTCCGTGCATGATCAGGGTGCTGCCACGCATTGCCTGGCGGAGATAATTTGGGATGACAGGAGGGTGGGATGGGGGCAGGTGCTGGCCGGGACCAAAGGCGTTAAAACGCGCAGGATCACGGTCTCGATGCCCCACAGGTCGCCGATCGTGCGCACGTAATATTCTGCGGCCAGCTTGGACACTGCATACGGCGAGCGCGGATTAGGAGCAGCGGTCTCACGAAGCGGCAGGCTGCCCTGATCGCCGTAAATTGCTCCGGAAGAGATGAATACCACCCGGCGGACGCCTACATCCCTCATCGCCTCCATCAGACTGACCGTGCCGCCAACATTGACAGCGTTGTATTCACGTGGGTAAAGCACTGACTCTGGCACGGAAACCCGGGCTGCCAGATGATACACGCAGTCGATATCCTGAAGCAGCGTCCAGAGCTTTGGACGGTCGCTGACATCGCCGCGCGTAAATAAGACGTCGGATGAAAGCGAAGCCGGGTCTCCAGCAGATAAGTCATCCAGACCTCGCACCTGGTGGCCTTCGCGCACCAGGAAGTTTGCCAGGTTGGATCCAAGGAATCCTGCTGCACCAGTGATAAGCAAATTCATATTTCACCTCAACCGGGCGCTGGATTTAATAATCACAGAGCGCCCGGTTAAGAAATTATAGCATGCCCTGGTAATAATGAGACGCGCTTTAGAGCCAAAAAAATCCTCAAACCGCTATGGTACAATCCCCGTCTATGACACCGCTCCGCCTGTTTTTTAAGATTTTTCGACTCCTGGCAGCTGTCTTGGTTGCCATGTTGCTTCTAGGAGCGAGCAACATGGCGCCTGGCGATCAGCTGGAGCGGGTGCGCGCCTTCACTCGTGAGATTGAGTTCGACTTCATTGGGTGGACGTCAGATGCACTGCGTCTGAAGCTTTCTGAAGCGGCTTTGGGCACAAACCGCTATCTCGGTGATGACGATCGCAGGGAATTTGTTCTGGAATACCTGGATCTGGTTCGAATCATTCAGCGCCAGGAAGCAGAGCTGGAACAAATCTATGCTGATCCCAAAATCGGAAACCCGCGAGCATATTCGGCAGCGCTTCGAAAGGAATTGGATGAACTAAATGCCCGCCGCGAGCAGACCGGTCCGCTGGCCGAGTCGATTTTACAGAGCCAGATCAGCACGATCGTATCCGAGTTAGGACTGACGTTGGGTGGGCAGCCGCTGCCGCCTGTCCTCTATCACAGCACACCGCTGCCGTTAATTTTGATCATCAGCCCACGGGATGTGATCCGGCAAGATGAGAGCATTGCCCTTGAAGGCGGCCTGTCCATTGATCAGCGGATCGAGCTGGAGGAGCGGGTCGATCGAGCCTTGAATGTCTCATCGCTGGTAGAAAATATTGGTGGGTTGGGGCTTTATCCCACAATGGTGGTCGAGTCCAGCAGCCTGGACTGGTTGAGCGAAGTAGTTTCGCATGAGTGGGTGCACAATTACCTGACCCTCAGGCCGCTTGGGATCAATTACGAGACAAGCCCAGAGTTGCGGGTGCTCAACGAGACGGTTGCCTCGATCGCAGGAAAAGAGATTGGCCGGGCGGTGCTGGAGCGCTACTACCCCGAATTGGTACCGCCAGAACCACCACAAACTTCAGAAGAAATGGAACAAGAGCAGGTGACTGGTCAACCGCCAGCGTTTGATTTTCGAAAAGAGATGCAGAAAACGAGGGTGACGGCCGACAGGTCTGCTGGCTGAGGGGAAAATTGAAGAGGCCGAGCAATATATGGAAGAGCGCCGGGAAGTCTTTTGGGAAAACGGTTACCGCGGGCTGCGTAAACTGAACCAGGCTTACTTTGCTTTTCACGGAGCTTACGCCGATGAACCTGGAGGTGCGGCTGGTGCGAGCGAAGATCCTGTTGGTGCAGCGGTGCGCGAGCTTCGCCTCAAGAGCGATTCCCTGGCAGATTTCCTTAATCGGGTTTCCTGGATCACTTCATTCGAACAGCTCAAGCGTGAGGTCGAGCAGGGATGAAAAAAAACAGGCTTGACATCCCTGGGGATATTTTTTAACAACAGGCTTGCATAAAGGACTGATCTTGCTGGGTAGTATCATCGGGTGATTTGAGCCATGGCAGGATATAGAATAACGACCAATTGATGAACGGAGAATAGGAAAAAGTAAATGAAGAGACTGATCTTAACCGCCTCCCTGGCTGTGCTTTTACTCGCAGCCTGCATGGGTGAAACCTCAGCTTTCCCAACGAGCACTTCAGAGATTACACCTGCTTCAGATGCTGAATCGGCTCCAGCTAAGACCGCTACGGATGCCTCGATCGCGATCCCAACGGGAACGGCCTTCCAAGCCCAGCCGGCTGCGCAAGCTGGCTGTACAGTCCAGACCCGTCAGTCGACACCCAATCCGACGGTCGAATCCATCCTCCCTGCCGTGACGGAAGACGATTGGACCGTCGGGCCGAGCGACGCGCTGGTGACGATCCTGGAATACAGCGATTTCCAATGACCCGGCTGCGCCGGGATTGCGCCCGTGTTGGCGCAGCTACAACAAAAATACCCTGAAGACGTACGAATTGCCTACCGCCACTTCCCCCTGAGCAGCCATGATAAAGCAGCGCTTGCCGCCCAGGCTGCTGAGGCAGCTGGAAAACAGGAGAAGTTTTGGGAAGTTCATGACCTGCTTTTTGAAAAGCGAGCAGATTGGGTGTCACTCGATCCTGAAGCATTTCAGACCTGGCTACTGAAAGAAGCAGCCAGCCTTGGCCTGGATGTTGAGCAGTTTGAACAAGACCTGAACAGCCCTGAGCTGGTCCAGCAGGCACGCGAGGCTTATGAAAAAAACGCTTCAATCGGCATGCCGGGGACCCCTTTCCTGGCGATCAATGGATCGCCCTACAGCGGCCCGATGGATTTTGCCAACCTGGAGGCCACGGTCGCGCTGACCTTGCTGCAGGAGCGGCAGTTCTCCGAATGCCCGCCGCTGAACTCTTGATCCGCAGAAACAATATGCTGCGGTGCTGCATACCGAGAAGGGCGACATCAGCCTTGAGCTGTTCGCGGACAAAGCCCCAATGGCGGTAAACAGTTTTGTTTTCCTGGCGAAAAACGATTGGTTTGATGGGGTGACTTTTCATCGGGTTCTTCCTGATTTTGTTGCGCAGGCAGGCGATCCGACTGGGACCGGGTATGGAGGTCCTGGTTATGCGTTTGACAATGAAATCGACCCAAATCTGACATTTGACAACCCGGGTGTGCTGGCGATGGCAAATGCCGGTGCAAGCTCGAACGGAAGCCAGTTCTTTATTACATACGCCCCGGCTCCCCAGCTGAATGGTGGGTACACCATCTTTGGGAGGCTCATCTCTGGGATGGAGGTGCTTCAGCAGCTGACCCCGCGCGATCCGTCTCAGTCGATGAATTTACCCCCTGGCGACAAGATCCTGGACGTTGAGATCATCGAGAAGTAGCCTTGCAAAAGACCAGAAAATATAATGGGTTAATAGCGGCCCAGCTGATTTTGTCTCTTCTGGTGGTGGCGGCCAGCTGGACGCTTGCCGGCGGAATGCTCTTCTTCTGTGTGTTCAGCGTGTTGACAAAGGGCGTAGAACCCGGCGAGCTTCTGCAGGTCTTGATGTTGTCTTGCGCGCTGGCAGCGGTTGGCCTTTTCTTGCTGCCCTCTGGATATTATGCGCTGATGGAGATGCTGGGCCGACCAGCGCCGGATTCGCGCAGGCTGATCGCCAGGCTCAAGCCGGGATTGTGGATCTTTGCACTTCCGGTCGTGATTTCTCGGGCATTGGATTGCTCAGAAGCCCGGGTTGGCCTGGCTGTTTCTACCACCGCTGCACCTGCTTGCGGTTGGGATCCCAACCGCCTGGATCGTATACCTGGGAATTCACAGACTCCCGACCGGTTCCTCCAGGCAGATGTGGGGTGCTTTTGGAAGCGGAGTGAGTATTGGTCCGGCCCTGATCATGATCCTGGAAATCCTGGCCGCGGTAGGGCTGCTGATCATCGCCGTGGTCTATTTGTTCACTCAACCTGAGGTGATGGAGCAGATTACCGAACTTGCCTTAAGCCTGGGAGGCGTTGCTGACGAGGAGAAGGCCGTTGAGATCGTGACCCCATTTCTGGTCCGACCTGCAGTGATCGGGATCGTCATGCTCTTTGTAGCACTGATCGTGCCAATGATCGAGGAGCTCTTCAAGCCGATCGGGGTCTGGCTGCTGGCAGGCTCGAATCCGAGCCCTGCAGCCGGTTTTGCTGTCGGTGCGCTCAGTGGAGGCGGGTATGCCTTTATCGAAAGCCTGATGTTGAGCGGGACAGCAGAGCAGTGGAGCGCCGCAGTGCTGGCGCGCGCTGGCACAACTGCGGTGCACATCCTGACAGCCGCCCTCACTGGTTGGGCGCTGGTTCAAGCCTGGCAGAAACGGGGGTACCTGCGGCTTTTGCTCGTGTATCTTTTGGCGGTGCTGATCCACGGATTGTGGAATGGGCTGACCCTGCTATTTTCATTCCAGATGCTGGCTGAGCTGCAGGATCTGACGCTCGATCTTCCGTATTTCCAGCTGATCCGGTACATTGCCCCTGCCGGGTTGGTCCTGCTGGCTGCCGGGTGTTTTTTGGGTCTGATCGGAGCAAATAAAATCTTGCAGGCAAAACCGGTTTTGATTGTTGAGGCTGAAGTGGAAGATGGTGTGGCGGAGCAGGCCGGCGAAAGCATGCTATAATCCCGCAGCCGCCTGCGCGCAAGCGGACCAATTGGAGATAGTTGAATGGAGTTAATAAGGTATCTTTTTGATCTCTTCATGCACCTGGATCAATACCTGAGCGTGATTATCCAGGAATACGGGACCTGGACGTATGCGCTGCTCTTCCTGGTGATCTTCATGGAAACAGGTTTTGTCGTGACGCCCTTTCTGCCAGGAGATTCGCTTTTATTTGCAGCCGGCACATTTGCATCCCCGGCGTTGGGTTCCCCGCTCAATATCTGGGTGCTCTGGGTGCTGTTGCTGATCGCGGCGATCGGCGGCGATTCGGTAAATTACTGGATCGGGCACAAGATCGGTCCGCGGGCCTTCAGCGGCGAGGTCAGGTTCTTAAAGAAAGAATATCTGGACCGCACCCATGATTTCTACGAACGCTATGGTGGCAAGACGATCGTGATTGCGCGCTTTGTGCCGATCGTCCGGACCTTTGCGCCGTTTGTCGCCGGTGTTGGGAAGATGAGCTACGGCAAATTTATCAGCTATAATGTGATCGGCGGTTTTCTGTGGGTGACGCTGTTTACCTGGGGCGGGTACTTCTTCGGGACGCTTCCGTTTGTCCAGGAGAATTTTGGACTGGTCGTCGTGGCGATCATTTTGATTTCGGTGATGCCGGCAGTATATGAGGTGGTTAAGGCGAAAATCCAGGCCCCAACGAAGGCTGAAGCTTGACGGCTCCCGTTTAAAGCTGGCTTTTCTAACTCCCGGCTGCGACGACAAACGCGATCGCGATAGTCTGGGTGTGGCTCAAGCTGATAGTCCATTCCGTCAGTCCGAGCTGTTCGGCCAGCCGCGCGGCAGCGCCGTGGAGAAGCAAATGGGGACGGTGGAGGTTGTCACGGTGGACTTCGATTTCACGCCAGGCTACCGGCCCGATCCCGGTGCCGAGCGCTTTGGCGGCTGCTTCCTTCGCTGCAAATCGAGCGGCTAATGAGGCGGTATTGGTGCCAGCTTCAGCCAACTCCTGAGGGGTATAAACCCGGTTCAGGAAGCGCTCCCCATGCATTTCGACCGCAGCCCGGACGCGCTCGATCTCTATGATATCCACACCGTTTGATAGTTTCAATCGAACAGATCCTCTCGCATCAACGCAGCTCCGGGCCTGCTGAAGCGATCGCCAGCCGGTCAGGATCGAGATACCGTGCTGCGGCTTCGAGCACTTGTTCCGGGTCGACCGAATTCACCAGATCGGAATACCTCAGATAATAATCCAGCCCGAGCTGGTACCGCTCGAGCGAAAGCAGCGAGGATGCAATCCCGGCGTTGGATTCGAGCGATATCGGCAGGCGGCCGATATAATTTGCCTGGCTGTCGGCCAGCTCGATCGCGCTCACCGGTGCGCTTACAAAGCGGCGGATTTCCTCAAGGACCATCTTGATCGCCCTTTCAAGGTGGTCGGGGTCAACACCCGCGGAGACACCCCAGGGTCCAGGTCCCAACCCGCTGTTCAGGCTGCTGCTGACATAATAGGCAATCCCAGCCTTCTCGCGCAGTGCTTCACCCAGCCGCCCCATCATCCCAAAGCGCCCCAAGATATGGTTTCCCAACGATGCAGCCATATAGTCTGGCGATACGCGTCGCGGCCCTGCAGACCCAATGACCAGGTCGGATTGGGTTTTCCCTGCAACCTCAGCATGCTTTCGGATATTTTCAAAAAGCGGGTTAAGCGGTGGCAGCTCGATTGGAGCCGGTTGATCCGGATTTTGCCAGTTTTCAAACGTCCGGCAGACCTTTTCGATTGCCTGTTCCGGGTTGACCCCGCCTACAACTGCAATCAGCATTCCCCGGGGTCCATAATATCGGTGGTGATATTGAACCAGATCTTCCTGCTGGATCTCCTGGATCGTCTCTGGGTTTCCTTCCTCTGGACGGCTATAAGGGTGGTTTTTGTATACGACCTCATCAAAGATCATGGAGGCTCGAGCGGCTGTATCCTGGGTTCGGATCGCCAGCGAGGTTAATATTTGGGTACGCAGGCGCTCGACCTGATCAGAGGGAAAGGTAGGCCGGAGCAGCGCTTCCGAGAGCAGCGTGAGCAGGAGATCAAAGTCTTCAACAAGGGATTTCCCGCTGAAGCTGACTGAGTGGGTTCCACCGGAAAACCCCAGACTTGCGCCAATCGATTCAAGCCCATCATAAATCTCAAAAAAGTCTTTATTGATTGTGCCGCGCATCAGAGCTGCTGATGTAAAATCTGCCAACCCCAGCTTGTCGTCCGGGTCGAATAATCCACCTGCGGGGAGGCTGCCGCTGATTACCACGGATCCGCTGCTTGGATGAGCCCGGCTAAGGATCACTGCGCCGTTTATGAGCTGCTGGCGGCGGATGTTTTCAGGTCCTGGGAGGGACTTGTCTCCGGCAGGAAGGGTCGATACCTGACTCACGGATCGATCTCACTTTCCAGCTGCTCGCCGGTTGGGTGGTAGACTCCAATAATTCGGTTTTCCGGTCGCAGATATGTTTCAGCAATCCTTTGGACATCCAGCGGTGTAACGGCTTCTAATTGAGCCAGGTAACGCTCATACCAGGTATGGTCTGCGATCATTTCACTGAAACCAAGCCAAAAAGCCTGGTTGGTGATGCGTTCGTCTCCATAAGCGAAAAGGGCATGGGCTTGTTTTACAGCACGGTGGAGCTCTTGAGGTTCGGGGGGAACGACCTGCAATTTCTGGACTTCAAGATCAAGCGCTTCGATCACCTGGTCTGCGCTGCTTTGGGGATGGACGACGGCAGTAATCGAATGCAGGAAAGGATCGATGGTAGCCTGGAGTCCTCCGTGGACTTCGACCGCCAGCTCGCGCTCGACCAGGGAACGGTAGAGCCGAGACGTTTTATTAGAAATCCCTTCTCCGAGCAAATTTGAAGTTAGCGGGACCGCTCAGCAGGCTATCCAGCACCAGCAAGGGAAAAAAGTCTGGGTTGGAGGCAGCAGGCGCCTTATAACTCACCTGAATGTAAGTGGTCTCACCCGGACCATCAACGCCTAACTGGATTTGATTTTGTTGGGGGGGTTCCGGACAGCTGGAGCGTAAAGGAAGTGGGCCTGCCGGAATAAACTGATAAAGCTCTTCCAGGCGCTCAAGCATCTGGGCTGATTTAAAATCTCCTGCAGCGGCGACCACAGCATTATTTGGTGTGTAAAAGCTGCGGTAATGATTGTAGAGGACTTCCTGGGAAATGTTTTGCAGGTCAGCCATGTCGCCAATCACTTCATGGCGGTAGCTGTGGACCTGGAAGGCGGCCGCCTGCACTTGCTCACCAAGCCTAAAAAGCGGCTCGTTCTCGTTGCCCTGCCTTTCAGAGATGATCACAGTCCGCTCGGATTCAACTTCACTGGGGTCAAACAGGCTGTTCACCATCCGGTCTGCTTCCAGCCGGAGCGCCAGATCGATCTTTTCGGTCGGCAGAGTTTCGAAGTAAGCAGTCCAATCGAGGTATGTGAATGCGTTCCAATAGCCGCCCTCGCGGGAGATCGCCTTATCCAGAGTCCCTGCGGGAAATTCGTGTGTCCCTTTGAACTGCATATGTTCTACCCAGTGGGAAACACCTGTATTTCCGGAGGATCTCATCTCGAGAACCAACCCGATACCAGACCCAATGGCTGATCAGTGGGGCGTTGTGATCCTCTTTAAGCAGGATGCGTAAACCGTTCGGGAGAGTGTGTTCGATGATTGGCTGCATTTTGAATGATCGAAGATTAAATAGATTGTCTGAATATAGCACAAAGCGGCAAATTTTGCCAATGGTCGAAAAAGATGAGCCTTTGATTAGAATATGAACATTATCTATTTAATATATTGACAAATAGCTATATATCTGTGTATAATACCTTTACAATATATCGACAATCAATTTGGTTCTTTGTTCTTTGGTTCAACCTTTCTGAATATAGGAGAAGAAAATGTCTAAGTACTTTGTACCCATGCTGGTTGTTTTTGCCTTGTTTGTTGGCGCCTGTGCCCCACAGGCTACTCAAGCACCTGTAATGACGGAGGCCCCGCAAGCTACCAATCCTCCGGCTCCTACTGCAACACCCGTACCGACCGAGGCCCCAAAAACAATTGTTGACCTTGCGGTTGAAGACGGACGCTTCACGACACTGGTTGCTGCGCTAAAGGCAGCGAACTTGGTCGACACCTTGAGCGGCGAAGGGCCGTACACCGTGTTTGCCCCGACTGACGATGCATTTGCTATGCTTCCTGAAGGCACAGTGGATGCTCTTCTTGAAGATATTCCTCAGCTGACCAATATTCTGCTTTACCATGTCCTTTCCGGCAAAGTGATGGCAGATGATGTTGTGAAGCTTGATGGCCAGATGGCCGATACAGCTCTTGAAGGGAAGCAGATTGGGATAAAAATTGATGGCGATAAGGTCCTGATCAACGAAAATGCCCTGGTCGTGATCACAGACATCGAAGCAGCGAACGGCGTGATCCATGTGATTGACACGGTCCTGCTGCCGCCTGCAGATGAAGCTGCGATGACCGAGAAGACTATCGTTGACCTGGCAGTCGAAGATGGTCGCTTCACGACCCTCGTTGCTGCCCTGGGTGCGGCTGAACTGGTGGAAACGCTGAGCGGAGAAGGTCCGTACACCGTATTTGCCCCGACCGATGATTCGTTTGCCAAGCTGCCGGAAGGCACTGTTGAAGCGCTGCTTCAGGACATACCGCAGCTGACCGATATCCTGCTTTACCATGTGGTGCCTGGCAAAGTGATGGCAGCGGATGTTGTGAAGCTGGATGGTCAGATGGTAGACACTGCATTGGAAGGTGCGCAGATCAAGATCACGGTCGATGGTGACAAGGTCATCCTGAACGACGATGTGAATGTGATCATCACGGACATTGAAGCAGCGAACGGCGTAATCCATGTGATTGATGCAGTCCTGCTGCCGCCTGCAGATGAAGCTGCGATGACCGACAAGACTATCGTTGACCTGGCAGTCGAAGATGGTCGCTTCACGACCCTCGTTGCTGCCCTGGATGCGGCTGGACTGGTAGAAACGCTGAGCGGAGAAGGTCCGTACACCGTATTTGCCCCGACCGATGATGCGTTTGCCAAGCTGCCGGAAGGCACTGTTGAGGCGCTGCTTCAGGACATACCGCAGCTGACCAATATCCTGCTTTACCACGTGGTTCCTGGCAAAGTGATGGCGGCGGATGTTGTGAAGCTGGATGGACAAATGGTAGACACTGCGTTGGAAGGTGCACAGATCAAGATCACGGTCGATGGTGACAAAGTCATGCTGAACGACGATGTGATGGTGATCATCACAGATATCGAGGCAGCGAACGGTGTGATCCATGTGATTGATGCAGTATTGCTCCCGCCCGCAAGCTAGCTCAAATCTGCGCAGCATTCAACGTCTCACCCGTGACTGTTATGAATGTGCGCAAGAGTTCTCGTTGAAAAAGAGCTGGAGGCAACCCTCTCCCGCAAAAGGCCAGACCGAGAGTACCAACATGCGTTGGATGGCGAAGCGGAAGCGCATTTGATTGCCCTGGCCTGTAGTGCACCGCCCGAAGGAAGAAAAGCCTGGACACTGCGCTTGCTGAGCGTATCGGTTTGTCCGTTTGGGCCACGTAGATAGCGTTTCCCATGAGACTATCCGCACCACGCTCAAAAAAATGAACTCAAGCCGTGGCTGAGAAAGCAGTGGTGTATCTCCAAAGGCAGATGCGGCTTTCGTTTGCAACATGGAAGACGTCCTGGACGTGTACCAAAGGCCCTACGATCCCAAACGTCCGCTGGTATGCATCGATGAAATGCCGAAACAGCTTCTCATGGATACCCGTGAACCGCTGGCGATACGACCAGGCGCCTCCGAACGGTTCGATTATGAATACAAGCGAGGCGGTGTAGCGGATCTGTTTATGCTCTTGGAGCCATTGGCTGGAAAGCGGCATATCGAGATCACCGATCAACGCCGAAGAGTTGAATGGGCTGAAGTGATGCGGATTGTTTCCGATGAGCTCTACCCAGATGCCGAGAAAATCGTTGTGGTTCTCGATAATCTTAACACCCATGTCTGGGCTGCCTTTTACTTGGCATTTGAGCCACAAGAAGCCAGACGGTTAGTGGAGCGCTTTGAATTGCATTACACACCAAAACACGGAAGCTGGCTCAACATGGCTGAGATCGAGTTATCCGCTTTGACCCGCCAGTGCTTGGATCGGCGCATTCCTGACAAAGATGTCTTGATCCAGGAAGTGAAAGCCTGGGAAGATCAACGAAACTCTGAAGTTGTTAAGGTTCATTGGCAGTTCACAACTGCCGATGCACGAATAAAATTACGAAGATTGTATCCAAAGTTTCAGGTTTGACAGACTACTAGCTTAAATCAAGATCTTACGTATGGTTCAGACGGCCGCCTGACTTTCAGGCGGCCGATTTATCTTATAAAAAATGGATATCAATCGCTTGTGGATTCGACTGCCGATGGCTATAATGAATTCTAAATCTCGGCTGATAAACCAGGCTTTGAAAAGAATTTTCCATTGCATGGAGGGGTTGATGGGTGATCAAAAACAAAACGATTTTGTGGTGGCTGTGATTGGTGCAGGCCCTGCTGGGATATTTGCATCCAGGCAGCTGGCACTCGAAGGAGTTCAGGTTGTCTTGTTTAACCGAGATGTCAAGCCAGGTGGGCTGGCGGAATATGGAATTTATTACGATAAATATAAGATGAAAGAAGGTCTGAGAAGGCAGTTCCGCCAGATCTTAGATCTGCCCGGAATTCACTACTGCGGCAATCTCACAATTGGGGAAAATGGTGATCTGAGTCTTGATGAGCTTAAAGAGATCGGTTTTGGGGCGCTGCTTGTAACAGCTGGTGCGCAGGGCACAAAGTGGCTGGGGCTTCCTGGCGAGGACATGAAAGGGGTTTATCACGCCAAAGACCTTGTCTATCACTATAATAAACTCCCACCTTACAGCACGCGCGAATTTCGAGTTCGCGGAAAGGTGGCGATCATAGGGGTAGGTAACGTGAGTATGGATATCGCCCATTGGGTGATCCGGGACCTGAAGGTGGATGATGTCGTCCTCGTTGCCCGGCGCGGTCCCGCAGAAGTGAAATTTACCAGACAGGAAATGGAATATGTCATCAGCAACCTGGATCTGGAGGCGTTGGACGCAGAAATGGAACGAATAAGATCCCGGATGGAGGAGATTGGACAAGATGTTGAGGCTGCCAGAAAAAATCTCCTCTCGGCAATGCCAAAAGCCCTACCGCCTGTCTCGAAGACCCGCTTCCACTTTGATTTTCTGGCATCGCCGACGAAATTGATGGGTGACGACGCCGGTTGGGTTACTGGTCTGGAAGTGGAAGATACATATCTTGTCCTGAAGGATGGGGACACAAAGGCGCGCAGCCTGGAAACCAGGCGAATCATTGATGTGGACAGCGTTGTTTTCTGCATCGGCGACAGAGTCGATGAAGACTTCGGCCTGCCAGTGCAGTGGAATGAATTCGTCAAAAATCCTGACCCGCGCTATGCGGTGAACGGAATTTCCTATGAGGCGTTTGATCCGCAGACCAATCAACCCATAGAAGGGGTCTTTATGGCAGGTTGGTCGCGTGAGGCTAGCAGCGGGTTGGTAGGCGTGGCGCGTAAAGACGGAGAGGATGGCGCTCAAGCTGTGCTGCAGTACCTGCGAACTGCACAGCCCCGAATTAGCAATGAACGGCTCTTCTCGCATCTGGAGCAGGTGCTGATGGCGTCTGGGAAACGCATCGTATCGATGGAAGACGTCAAGAAGCTGGAGCTTGTGGAACAGGCTGAAGCCAGGCAGTTAAGCATCCAAGAACTTAAGCTATCGACGAATGAGGAAATGCTTGCTGTAATAGAGCGTAAATAGAACTTTCTCGCTCAGGCATCCAGAGAAAGATATGAATAACGAACCTATTTAAACAGGGGTGTCTGGCGTCTCATCCTCGGAGAGCTTTTTTTCGCCTGAACGCGGAATCATCAGCAGGAAACCGCCGATAATCATGATCTGCCCGAAAATGACGCCGGAAGCCTGATAAGGGCCAAAGAATGGGACAAAGGGGGAAGGCTGGCTGCCGAATCCGAATACATCGGCCATACCGCTGACGACCGCAAACACGTATCCGGTGGCGATCAGACGGTACCCGATATCTGCTAAGATGGTCTTATCCCGGCTGTCCCAGAGCGCATTAAGCGCCGTATAACCACCCAGGCAGATCATCCCCAAGCCGACCAGAAATACGGCAATCTGAACAAAGCCGACGACAGGACTGCGGTCAAGGGCAAAAAGGGAAGGCTGAACTCCAAGGGTAAACACCAACAATCCGGAGATGGTCAATACCAATCCCACGCGGATACGGAAATTATCGGAGGCTTTTCGATCATTGGATTCGTTCATAAGTATTATGGTAGCACTTTTCGCAACATTGACAGCCAGTTTTCACCCAGGATCGCAGCACAGTCTTGGGTGGAATACCCTCTTTCGACGAGCAAGGGGACGAGCTTTTGGAGGTCAGCGATCGTGTCAATACCGGTTGGAGCAGATTGCAGTCCGAATCCGCCGTCAAAATCAGTGCCGATGCCGACGTGACTGGAATTGCCAGCCATCTGGCAGAGATAATCGATTTGATCGATCAAGTGATCGATAAGGACTTCCTGGCGCCGGTCGCCCTTTTTCCAGCCGGCTTTTAGAAAGGCGTTATAAGGATTCACCCCTATCACGCCGTTTCTTTCCAGGATCCCGTGGATTACCTGGTCGGACAGATGACGGTTGGTTTCATCGTTTTTAAGAAGGGCTTGCGCATTGCTGTGGGATGCAAATAACACACCTGCATAAGAATCAAGCGCCTGCAAAGCGGCTTTTTCATCCATGTGGGTGAGATCCAACCCGAATCCAAGCTCGGACATTCTTTCGAGCAGTGTGTAACCCTCGCTGGTGAGGGGTCCAGGTTCATTAGTCCCACCGCAAAAACGGTTGGATGCCCAGGCAGGGCCGATCAGGCGCAATCCGCGCTCCCACCATTCATCCAATTCGCCTGGATCGCGCACGGCTTCAGCGTTTTCCATCGAGACGATCAAACCGACTGGTTTTGATTCGCGCAGCGCTCCTGTATTTTCGTCAAACTCAGGCAAGACTTCCCATGAGCAGAACAGGTCATCCATCTCAGAGCAGTGCCGAATCAAGCGGAACTTTTCGTAATGCTCATCTGTCAATCGCTGATAAACTTCTAACTGCTGGCGATAAAGCTGGCTCGCCTGGCGGGAATCCGAAAAACAGATCGATTCCCAGGCGCCAGTTCGCCAGCGAACCGGTGTGGCGAAAAGAGATGCAAATACGAGGGCGACGTGCCCGAGCTGGAAATCATCGTATCCGAGCATCGCCTCATCGTTGTAAGTCGGAATTGGTGTCCCCTGCTCGAGGCGTCGGATCTCGGCGGACGATAGAGTGTAGTCTCGCCCAAAGGTCAGCATATTCCATGCCAGATCTTCGTGGGAGTCCACGATCAGCATGGCAGCCCCTTCGCCTGCAGGTCGCGGGAGATCATGCGGTCAATTTTTCCCATGGGAAAACCGTCAAGCTCACTGCAGGCAACCCATGTCAGATCCTGGACCTGGATGGGAAGAGGTGTTTTGGCAGTGCGCAGGCTGCAGAAGAAAGCATGCACAGTAACCTTGAAGTGGGTGTAGGCATGTTGGTATACTCCAAGCTTGTCTGCAACCTCAACCTCGACCTGGAGCTCCTCGCAAATTTCGCGCGCCAGGCAGTTTTCAAGGCTTTCGCCCAGTTCGAGTTTGCCGCCCGGGAATTCCCAAAGCCCTCCCAGAAGCCCTTCCGTTGGACGCTGAGCGATCAGCACCTGGCTGTTGGAGCAGATCACGGCGGCAGTGACAGTATGATGGGGGACCTGAACACGGGGGAGTCGGACGGGACGCTCCGCCTGGAAACCGCCGGCAAAAGCCTTGCAATAAATTCTGAGCGGGCATTTGGGGCAGTCAGGGGCTCGCGGCGTGCAAACGACTGCGCCAAGGTCCATCAAAGCCTGATTGTAGCTTCCCGCTTTACCCGGGGGCAGGTGGGCTTCGACAAGCTTATACAACTGTTTCTCCCCGGCAGGGGAGCGCGCCGGCTCGGAGACATCAAAAATCCGAGCCATGACCCGGCGGATATTTCCATCCAGGGCAGGTGCATCGATGCCGAACGCGATCGACGCGATTGCTCCAGAAGTATAGCGACCGATACCTGGCAGACTGCTCAACCTGGAGATGTCCGCGGGAAGGGCGCCGTTGTATTCTGCCATGACGATCCGCGCCGCCTGGTGCAGGTTTCGAGCCCTGCCGTAATATCCAAGCCCCTCCCAAACGGCTAGGACCTCCTGTTGAGATGCTTCTGCGAGGCTGGAGACGTCGGGAAAGCGTTCCATCCAGCGGTTGAAATAAGGGATGACCGTCTCAACTCGAGTTTGTTGAAGCATGATCTCCGAGATCCATACTGCATAAGGACCGGAGTCTCTCCTCCAGGGTAGATCACGGGCGTTCTGGGAATACCAATCGAGTAAGGTCTGAGAGAGTTTGGGGTGGTTCACATTTGAAAACCGCTGCGCGCCGGCACAATTTTGTAGGTAAAATTCTCGACATAATCCAACAGGCGGCCGGTAAGATCCTTCCATTCGGATGTATTGAGTGTTTTTTGCAGGGAGCTCACAGTGGGCATCTGGGCAGAAACGAGGATTTGAGGTTGTGGTCCATACATGGTAAACCAGGCATCGCTGGGTTCCATCCCCATGTGCTGGATGCCAGGGATAAAATCCCGGACAACAAATTCAAAGTATTCTTGTTCACGGCCGGTCAAGATATCCCATGTCATCAAGATTTTTACTGCCACGTTGGTTGCTCCTGCTGAACGACTTTAGGACCGTGTGTAATCTAACAAAATAACGCGCGTTTCGTCTGGGATCCCGTTCAAGGTAATTCTCAAGGATGGCTGAGATTCGACGTTAGCGATCCCCATCTCTTTCAAGAATTTTGTGACCGGACCCAACTTGAGGTTGCTGCCAGGGATGTTGTAGTGCATCGGGATGACTATCCCGGGTTCCAGTTGGCTGACGACTTCGACAGCCTTGGCTGCTGACAGGCCTCCCCCGCCGCCAACAGGCACCAACGCAATATGGACATTGCCCAGGGCTTCGATTTCGGTTTGGCTGGGGACGCGGCGCAGATCTCCAAGGTGGGCGACGGTCAGGCCTTCATAATCGAAAACATACAGGGTGTTTCGCGGCTCATCGGATGATCGCTTGGTACCGTTCGTTTGCACACCCGTGATGAATACGCCGCCAATTTCATATTCACCCGGTCCGGTTAGCACATGGGTCTTGCCCTTGACGATATTGACGTAGTTGTGTCCTGGCGCGTCGTGGCTGATCGTGACGATATCAGCTTTGAGTTTCGAGTGATTCGTAACCGGTAACTTGATGGTCGTAAGGATCAGTGACAACGCTTGCCAGGCCGCGCTCGCTGAATCGGAAGCACGAGAGGCCATACCAGGTGATTTCCATCCATACTCCTCGTCCCGTCTTGGTTTTTCAAGAGGGAAGTCTGGGATCAAAATGCCGAGTCAGATCGCCAACCTGGCGCTGGCTGCGTTTTTGATTATACATCATCACGGAAGAGATCAGTAAGTATGCGATGGTCGTTGGGGAGTGCATATTTCATTTAATTCACCCCTGAACCGTTCGTACAGACGCGCTTGACAAGCACTCGACTAATGAGTAAAATATCCGGGCTCTTTAACAGGGTACTTCAATATAGGCCGAGATAGCTCAGTTGGTAGAGCACATGACTGAAAATCATGGTGTCGCCAGTCCGATTCTGGCTCTCGGCATTCTCGGCCTTGACTGCGAAACTGGCCGACTGCGGGCATAGTTCAGTTGGTAGAACACCTCCTTGCCAAGGAGAAGGTCACGGGTTCGAGTCCCGTTGCCCGCTCTTTTTATTCACACGGCGACGTGGCCAAGTGGTAAGGCAAGGGTCTGCAAAACCCTGACCACGGGTTCAAATCCCGTCGTCGCCTCTAGAAAGAACTTTTTCTGGACCTCAGGAACACACTTCCTGAGGTTTTTTATTGAAAAGGCTTCAAACCTGCGCTGGTGATGGCGCGAGGATGACCGAAAATGGAGCGGATGAATTTTTTTGGAGCGCTTCTTTCTCAGTAAGGGTGAAAGCGAGCAGATCTGGCAGGTTGATTTGCAGGTCTCGATCCAACCAGGATTGGATTCCCCAAAGGCGTTTCAGCGCACAATCCGCAAGGGCGTAATTGCCCAGTGCCAGCTCGCTGATCTGTTCGACGAGAGTCTGAATGCCTCCAGTCAGGCGAAGCACCAGGTTTGCCTCAACTTCGTTCAATCCATCACAAGGAATCTGGCGCGGAGTCGGCATGCGATCAGCGAGCCTAATGTTGTTAGGCGGCTCGCTGGAGAAGAGCAAGGCATGACGTTTCTGCTGACATGAGACAAGCAATTCCATCAATGGTTCCTTTGATATGAACAGCGCAGCCAGAAGGGAGGCGTTACAATCATACAGGGCCTGCCGCTCCTGGCGGGCAAGGCGCGCTAAATCCTGCCAGAGTCGGAACTCTTGCACAAGCAAGACAAAAAGGGAATTGTGATTTTCCTGGTCCATTTCCTTCCCACCGGCAATAATTGAGACAGCGCGCCAAATCAGGATGGGCTCATCAAAAAGATTCGTTCATCAATTTAACACACGTAATGAGGGGTTTTAATAAAGCCGCTGTGAAACCAGTGTAAAGTACCAGTAAATTCGATATTCAACTTGCAGAGCTGATGGTGTACCCATATCCTGGGACAGTTTGGATAAAACGAGGTGTGTGCGGGTCTTCTTCGATCCGCTCGCGCAAGTTTTTTATATGAACGCGTACAAGGTCCGGGCTACCCGTATCAGAGGGATAATCCCATACTTCATCAAGCAAACGGCTCGGAGAGAATATTTCTCCCGGATGACGCATCAGGTGGTGAAGCAGCTCGTATTGAACTGGAGTGAGCCGGATTTTGCCGCGCGCGGGTGTTATCAGCTCGTATGTCCGGGTGTCGAGGATGAAACCGGCAACAGATATTCGGTAGGTGTCTTCCGCGAGCAGGCGGGTTTCGATGCGGGCGGGCTGAGGACGAATGGTTCTTGAATTCCCAACGGCTTCGGCAGCCGCAGCGGTCGCCGGCTGATGCCCTCCAGGGCGCCGATGTGCCCGGCGGATGATGGCGCGGAGACGCAGGATCAGCTCATCGATATTAAAGGGTTTACAGAGATAGTCATCGGCTCCAGCGTTAAAACCAGCGATCTTGTCCTCATCTTTGATCTTCGCAGTTAAGAACAAGATGGGGATATCAGCCAGGAGAGGGTCCGAGCGCATCTCACGACAGACTGTATAGCCGTCCATACCGGGCATGATGATATCCAGGATGACCAGATCCGGGGTCCGTCGGCGAGCGGCTTTGAGCCCTTCGACCCCGCTGTTTGTCAGGAGGACCCTGAAGTCTTCCCCGCGCAGGCTTCGCTCGATTGTTCGGGCTACGATATCGTCGTCTTCAATAACCAGGATTTGCGCCGGTTCCATTTTTTATCCTCTCAACCGTGGGTCCAAGCGATCGAGAAACGCATCCTTGAAAGCAGGTTCATGATAAAGCCAGTAGGATAAAAATTCCATAAAGTATCTGTAAAAGAATCAGATGTCTCCCCAGTTGATGCCACTTTCAGTTAACCGGCGCATATCAGCCAGAGCCTGCTCGATCTCGGCAGGGGCGACTGTGCGGTTTTCTGACAGGTGGTTGAGTTTGCCGGCGGCTGCATTTATCAGTGCGACCTGGCGCAGCGTTTGTCCGCTAGCCAGGCTTTCTTTGACCAGGTCTGCTCCGGCGGTATAACCGATCAAAGGATTTAACGCCGTGACGATTATGGCATTTTTCTCTAACCAGCTTTCTGCTTTCGCCTGGTGAGCCTGCAAGCCGAGGACGCACTTTTCTGTAAAGGCGCGGACAGCGCCGATCATCACCTGCATCGATTCGAACAGGTTGTGTGCGATAATGGGCATCATCACATTAAGTTCGAGCTGGCCGGCCTGGGCAGCGAGAGAGATGGTCAGATCGCAACCCTGGATGTGGAACATCGCCATGTTCAGCATTTCTGCCAGGACAGGATTGACTTTACCCGGCATGATGCTGGAACCCGGTTGGACGGGAGGCAGGTGGAGCTCATCCAGACCTGTGGCCGGGCCGGAGGCCAACAGCCGGAAATCGTTGGCGATGCGGGTCAATGTGATCGCCAGGGTGCGCAGAGAAGCAGAAAAATCGGCAGCATCAGCCATCGACTGCATGTTCTCAAACAGATTTTCGGAAGGATAGCATTCAATACCGGTCAGCTCGATAATGCGCTGAACCATGCTGCGGTGATAGTCCGGATGAGCATTGAGGCCTGTGCCAACTGCAGTCCCACCGATGCCCAGACGGCGCAAGCCTTCGGCAGAGCGCTTGATGCGGTCGCGGTCACGTTTGACAGCCAGCGCGTAAGCAGAGAATTCCTGTCCCATCCGGATGGGTACTGCATCCTGAAGGTGGGTGCGCCCGGATTTTACGATTCCATCGAATTCGGCTGCCTTTCTGCCTAAACCGCCTGAAAGATCGTCCACAACGCTGAGTAGCTCATCCAACCTCCAGAGAACACCCAGGCGGATGGCGGTAGGGATCACATCGTTGGTGGATTGAGCCATATTCACGTGATCGTTGGGATGAATGTTAGATTGACCGGGCGCGCCGCCGAGGAATCTGAGCGGCACGGTTGGCGATGACTTCGTTCGCATTCATATTGTGGCTGGTGCCTGCGCCGGCCTGGAAGGGATCAACCACGAATTGGTCATCCCATCGCCCGTCGATCACCTCCTGGGCAGCTTGAACGATGGCAGCCGCCAGATCCCCTTCCAGCAAGCCGAGGTCACGGTTGACCTCGGCCGCGGCACGTTTGACCGTCGCGATCGACCAGATAAATGCCCGCCAGGGGCGCATTCCTGAGATAGGGAAATTGATGACAGCACGCTGTGTTTGCGCACCGTAGAGAGCATTTCTGGGGACCTGTATCTCTCCAAGCGAATCGCGTTCAATTCGGTATTCCATAAATAGATCACCTCCTCAGCAAATTATACCGTTTTTGTCGGATAAGCGGTCTGCTGGAAAGATCATTGAGCTAAAGCTAAAATGGTAAAATTGATCAGAAAAATGTTCTTGGCAAATACCAGCCACCAGAAGTCAGCCGAGGGACCAGGACATGCAATGTTAATTCATTCTGCTTCTCAAATAATCACTCTGGAGGGAGGACCGCAGCGCGGCAGCGAGCTCGGAAGGTTGTCTATCATCCCGAATGGTGCAGTACTGATTCAAGACCAGCAAATCGCAGCGGTGGGTCCCAGCGAAGAGCTGCGACTTGCTTATCCCGACCAACCACTGCTGGACGCTGGCGGCAGCGTCGTCATGCCTGGATTTGTTGATCCGCATACCCACGCAATCTGGGCTGGAGACCGGGCAGCTGAGTTTGAGCTGCGCCTGCAGGGTAAGACTTATATGGAAATCCTTGCCGCTGGTGGGGGAATCCTTTCAACGGTGCGGGCAACGCGCACCTCTTCGTTGGATATGCTTAAGGATCAAACCCGACCGCGCCTGCACAGCATGTTTGTTCATGGCACTACAACTGCGGAGGTCAAGACCGGATATGGGCTGCGCACCGCAGCCGAGCTGCGTATGCTGCAGGCTTTATTAGCACTGAACCGCGAAGGTCCGCTGGAGATTGTCCCGACCTTCCTGGGGGCTCATGCGATTGCACCCGAGTATCGCGACCGCCCGGACGAGTATACAGCTTTGATCTGCAACACCATGCTGCCGATGCTGAAAGAATGGTGGGAGCAGCATGCTCCATTCCTGCCGGCGCCTTTTGTGGATGTGTTCTGTGAAACAGGCGCCTTTTCACTTGATCAATCGCGTCAGATTCTGTCTCAAGCAAAATCGTGTGGATTTCCGCTGAAGATTCACGCCGATGAGTTTGAGAACCTGGGAGGAGCCCGATTAGCCGCAGAGCTGGGGGCAGCATCAGCTGACCACCTGGTGAAGACCTCGATGGAAGATATTTGGACGCTGGCGCATTCGAATACTGTGGGGGTGTCTCTGCCCTGTACGCCATTTGGTCTGGCAGAAAGGGAATACACACCAGCACAAGAATTTCTAAAGGAAGGTGGTTTGCTTGCGATCGCTACCGATCTTAACCCCGGGACGGCCTGGTGCGAAAGCATGCAGTTTGCTATCGCGCTGGCCTGCCGTTATCTGCGCCTCACACCCGCCCAGGCGATTGCTGCGGCTACAATCAACGCCGCGGCTGCGATCGGGCGCTCAGACCGAATTGGATCACTGGAAGCGGGAAAGCAGGCGGATATGCTTATCCTTTCTGTCCCGGATTACAGGCATTTGGGCTATCGTTTTGGGACGAATCTGGTCAAGACTGTGATCAAGAAGGGGCAGATCTATCCGGTCTGATCGGTCCAGATATATGCCCACCATTGAACAAGCTCGCGGCTGGTACCCGGCCGGCGACCCGGTGCACGGCTTTGATCATGTCCTACGGGTGCTGCGCCTGGCAGATTATTTAGCTCGCTTGGAAGGCGCCGACCTTGAGATTGTAGCAGCTGCAGTCCTGCTGCATGATGCCCAGGTTGAGACTGGAATCGATTCGACCTGCAGTGTAAATCACATTCAATTAGACTCTCACACACCAAGCGTGCGAGGCGACCACCACCTCATTTCGGCAGAGCTGGCACAGCGTGTTTTGGAGGAAGAAGGCTGGTCTGAAGAGCGGATCGCCGAGGTGAGGCACTGCATCCAGGCCCACCGCTACCGTGATCTCTCCACTGCGCCGCAGACCCTGGAAGCCAGGGTGGTTTTTGATGCAGATAAGCTGGATGCGATTGGAGCGGTCGGCGTGGCGCGGGCGATCGCCTACTGCAGTCAGAGCCGGGCAGCCTTTTTATTCCCGCCCTTCGACCAGCTTCCTTCAAACCGGATGCCTGGAACCGGGCGAGCCGCACAGCGCATATCACGAATACCTGTTCAAGCTGGTGAAAATCCAGGAACGCCTCTGCACGAAAGGTGGGAAGCTGCTTTCAAAAGCCCGCCAGCAAAGGATGGACACATTTTTTAAAGGACTTGCCCTGGAAGTTGGAGAATGATGGTTTTTGGCCTTACAGAAATGAGGATTGATCAACACGCCTGTGCCGGCTACAATATGCCGTATGAGCAGCGTACCTTACGGTCCGATTCTGGTTGTGGAAGATGTGCCCAATATCCTGGAGCTCCTGGATGTCACTCTGCGCTTCAAGGGATATCCAACAGTCACAGCTCGAAATGGACAGGAAGCCCTGGAATGCATCGCCAGGGAAAGACCGGCGCTGGTGATCACCGATATCCTGATGCCAAAACTGGATGGCTATGCACTGGTTCACAAGCTGCGTAGCGACTCGAAAACCAGCAGCATTCCGATCATCTTTCTTTCCGCCACCTATGTCACCCCGGAAGACAAGGTGTTTGGGATCAGCCTGGGAGCGGTTCGTTTCCTGGAAAAACCTGTCGACACTGAGGATTTTCTGTTGACTGTAGCCGAAGTGCTGACCTGCTGTCCGCCCTGCCGCACCGAGGCCGCTTGGGGAGCAGGATTTTTACCGAGGCTACCGGAATCGGCTGTTCAATAAGCTGCGCCATAAGCTCACTCAGATCCAACGGACTGAAAAGCTTCTGCTGACGCTCCCCGAAAGCCAGAAAAAAGCATTCCAGGGATTGCTGGAGGATGCATGCATGCAGCGTGATGAAATCCAGGCCGAATTGGATGAGCTATACCGCCTGTTACAG
Source organism: uncultured Chloroflexia bacterium (assembly GCA_963788305.1). Lineage (GTDB taxonomy): Bacteria > Chloroflexota > Anaerolineae > Anaerolineales > UBA4823 > UTCFX2. The sequence goes on along the minus strand of CAWBGK010000011.1, from coordinate 342,826 downwards.
CAAAACGCAAACCGCGCTTGAATATGCCAACCCTGATTGAAATAGAAACCCTGGCTCGAAGGGCTGGCGAAGTCCTGCGAGCTGGATTTGGCGCGGAAAAGCAGGTCTTTCTCAAGGGTGAGATTGACCTCGTTACCGATACCGATCAAAAGTCCGAAAAACTGCTGATTGAAGAAATCCAAGACCGGTATCCTGGACATAGCATTGTCGCTGAGGAGAGCGGAGAGACGCCAGGGTCGAGCAGCTTCGTGTGGTATCTGGATCCGATGGATGGGACCGTGAACTTTGCACACGGTCTGCCGCATTTTGCGGTATCCATCGGGTATGCTGAAAAAGGGAGGATGCGGTTTGGGGTAGTTTACGACCCCATCCGGGATGAGTGTTTCAGCGCCGAGGCCGGGGCGGGTGCCTGGTTGAATGGGGTACAGCTGCAGGCTTCAAAGGCAGAAGATCTGAATTCCTGTCTGTTAACCACGAATTTCGGCTACGATATCCGTACCCATCCGCATAACAACCTGGACCTGTTTGCTTATTTCTCGCTGAACACCCGGGGAGTTCGGAGGTCGGGTTCGGCGGCGCTTGATCTCTGTTATGTTGCCAGCGGGCGCGTGGATGGATATTGGGAGCTGCGGTTCAAACCGTGGGATGTGGCTGCAGGGGGGCTGATCGCCGTGGAATCAGGGGCGCGGGTCACAAAGGTTGATGGTGATCCTGACACGATCACGCCGCCATGCTCTGTCCTGGCAGCCGCGCCGGGAATCCACAATCGAATGCTGGAAATTATAAAGAGCTGCCTGGTTTAGATTATCTGGCAGCTCTTACAAAATCGTTCATTTGACATTTCCGGGTTCACTGGAACGTGGTCAGCTGTTTGCCCTTAACAAGTGCCTCGAATTCTTTCAGGTCAATCCGGGAGGTCATGTCCAGGCTGAGAGGAGTGACTGCGACCTTGCGGAGGACATGAACTGCATAGACGTCCGATAAACGGATCATCCTGCTCAAGGTTCGTCGCCACACCGTAGCCAACCTTGACTGGCACATCCCACGATTCGCGGACGGGAGCAACGGGTCTGAAATACCTCAGGCGCGAAAGCCGGGCAACCGTCCAGGGAGTGTCCGGGGTGGCATCGCAGGGGATTTCGAGCTTAAGCACATTCACGTCGGGAGGAAGCTTTTTTTCAAGCAGCATTTTTCCTAAAAGGGCGGTGAAATAGGCGGCGACGGAGAAATCCACTTCTTCAGAATGGGTAAAATGGTGGCGCTGTTCGGTCTCGAGCGAGACGGCGATTCCCGGCACGCCAAATGAAGCTGCCTCCAGAGCTGCCCCGACTGTACCGGAGACGGTCACGCCTTCGCCGAGGTTTTCGCCGTAGTTGATGCCGGAGACAACCAGATTCGGCCACTCTGGCAGGATTTCTAACAATCCGTGAAGGATGGCTTGAGCGGGGCTGCCGCCGACAGCATGGACGGTCCATTCTTTCCCTTTGACCGTGACCTGATGCGCATGAATCAGGCCGTCTGATGAAGTAGGCAGGCTCCGGCCTGCAGCAGAAGATTGTTCGCGCGGAGCGACGACGTGGACAAATCCGAGCGCTGAGAGGGTTTCTGCCGCCGCCCACAGCCCGGGGGATTGAATGCCGTCGTCATTGGTAAGAAGAATCTGGTTTTTATCCATAAAGCCTCATTTTTCCGAGCAAGCCCGGTGGTATCGAACCCCTGCAGTACCAGAGGAGGATGTCTGATCGAACGCCGCATTCAGGGCTGATATGATACGGCAAAAAAAGAGAGCTGAGACACCTGTTGTCTTGACTCTCTTGGTATTGACCAGGTGCCCGCGGCGCGACTCGAACACGCGACCCTTTGCTCCGCAAGCAAATGCTCTAATCCACTGAGCTACGCGGGCGTACCTTTTAATTAAGCGTCACCAATTTTACCACTTTCCATCGAATCTGCAAGCAAAACCCCTGGGCTATTATCTGACCGAGTCGATGCAACGTCTAAAAACTGTCTCTTTCTGTCTGGCGACGGCGAGTGACGCGGCCGGCCGAGTTGATCGCATGCTCGTCGTCAAGGGCAACCTGATAATAACGCACCCGGCGTTGAAGCGATTTCATCTCCTGGATCACGCCGTCATAATCCAGCTCTCCCCGCAGATAATCATTTTCGATCTCCTGCATCCCTTCGCCAAGACTGTCGAGCAAATCGCGAATTTCTCGGCAGGTGCCAGGATGATCGCTGAAGCGGATCAGCATTTGTTCCCACGGTTCAACCATCCCGGCAATCTCATCCTCGAGCTGCTCGACCTGACGCTGTTCTTTTTCTCGTGCGCTGGAACCCTGGCGGAGGCGCTCGGCCAGATGCTGGTAGCGTGATGCGAGGCTGCTGTACTGGGCGACGAACGAAATTGCCTTCATAGAACGTTCTCGCAGGGCGTACCATTCCTTGTCCAAAATCTCCAGATCCTGGCGCTCGGATTCCAGGGAAGTGGCGGAAGGAGGCCAGCTGCGTTTCCGCTGCACTCCCAATTGCAGCCAGATCGCGAGCCTGGTCATGTTGAAATACCGCTTCGCGATGTGTGTCGATGAGCTGTCGGACGCTCTCGAGCGATTTTTGGGCTGCTTTGCATTCCTGCCAGAAGCTGCTGCGCCGCTTGAATTCCAGGATCGAGTTCCTGCAAGGATAGGCGCGTCTGGCTGGCAGGTTTTGATACCGCAAAAGCTGTCTCCGAGGAAAGCAGCTTGTGAACACTGGCGACGCTGGCATCTTCCAGGCGAGCGATTGAGTCCAGCTCGCCGACCGCCTGGGCCAATTCTTTGAGCAGGAGCTGGTTCTCCTTGTTCAGCATGCCCATCCAGCGCGTCGCCGAGGCTGTGGCGCGTTCATCCAGGGCAGCTGCCTGGCGAAATTTCTTCTCCACACTCCCAGATCGCCGTTGGTCGAGCTCTTCTGAAAGTTTCTGAGTGTCACGGACAAGTAGATCCATTTCCGAGAGTGCAATGCCTGCGAGGAACTGGTTCGAGCTGGCGATTAATCGGATCTGCCCAAGGTTTTTTTGAAGATCCGAGAGCGAATCTTGGGCTTTTGCTTCCAGCTCTTGCAGCTCATCCTGGCGATGGCGCAGGTCCTCGACCCGATTTGCAATCTGGCGATAATCGATTCCGAGCTGCCGGGTCTGGTCAAGTTGTCTTGCCAAATCTGATTCAGAAAGTGGGACGGATTGTTCGATGGAAACCAGCCGATCTACCTGCTCTGCCAATGCGTCTAATTCGCCGGGTAGTTTTGCGGCGTTGTCCAGGCGCGGCCAGTTTTCCGGTGAGTATGCCTCGATTTCTTCCATTAACCTGCGGGCTGACTTGATCCAATCGCTCATCTGCCTGAACTCGGGGCTTTCGAGCAGAGCTGCCAGGTCGCGGTGAGAGAGGTCGATTTCTTGAATGCGCCTTCCAAGCTCCTGCTGTTTTAGGAGAATGCTGGTTGCATCGGCAAGGTCAGAGCTTAATTCGGCAAACGAGCGCCCTTTTTGACTCTTACCGGATGCGTTTACCTGATGTTCGAGGCGCCCAAGCTCTTCAAGGCTGACTTCCCAACGGATGGGGCGAATCTGGCGTGCGCCTGTTTCAGCCAGCTGAGCGGACAGGCTTTGGAAACCGTCCGTCAGCTCGCCGAGGATAGCTTCTAAAGATTTCGAGCTCGCGGCCGGCCCGCTGAAGCTCGCGAGTCTGTTCGACGATAGCAGCAGTCAGTCGGTCGGCTTCCTGGCGGACGAAGGACAGACTCTCGATCTGCAACTGGGAAGCTGTGACCTGCAGGTCCTGGGCAAGTTCTTCAAGGCGGGGAGACTCTGCGCCTTCATCCTGGATGATTAACCCTGGAGGCACCTGGATCAGCTCTTGATTAAGCGCATCCAGAGCCTGGCGCATTGCGAAGACCGAATCCGCCGTTTTGAGGTAATCCTTCTCCCAGCTGCGCGCCTGCTGAACAAGCTGCTCTAAAACTGTCCTGTTCGACCGGACAATCTCAAAAACCATGGAAGTACTTGCTTTCTCGGTCGATTGAAGCAGGCTGGTTTTTTCTCCCTCAAGGAAGAGGATTGGCGCGTGCTGGATAGCAGAATCTATTTCCTGGCATTGAATAAGTGCAGCCTCGAAAGTTTTACCTTGCAAGCCGCGGGTTTGCTGCCAGCCGAGAAGCTGCGCCGCAGTAGTAAGATTTCGGTGCAATTCGCGGATTTGTCCGGCCACCTGCCAGGGTACCTGTTCTAGCTCTTCCAGGAGTTCCTGGATCTTCAACAATTCCAACTTTGCCGCTGCAATCTCGGTATGCAATTGGGCCGCTTTGCTGTGCAGGTTGTGCCATGCAAAGGGATTGCCAAAGAATGCTCGCCAGCGGTTCGATTTCAGAATGGTGTGGCGCTCATGGAGGGCGACGAGCCTGCGCTCCAACGAATCCAGGCGATGGCGGAGGATTGCCACCGCCTCTCTTAGCCTGGTCGATAATGAGCGAAATGGTTCTGGATCCCTGACACTGTAATTTCGGGATTGCCTCTCCAGCAGCTTGCGCCTGGATTGGAAGTCTCGCAGCGCGAAGCGGAGTCCTTTTAGGATTTTTTCGACTCTGTGCTGGAAATGCCGGACAATCATCACCCAGGATGTGATGATGATCAGGATGGCGGAAAAGGGGATGAGCCAGATCCATGGGGAATTATTGACGAACATTTAAAACCTGCTGTCTGCCGCTTTCTTTTGAGCCAGCTTATGTTTCACCTGTCTCGAGTGGTCTGATCGCAGCTTCCATCAATTTCTGGATGCGCTCGATCATCCCGGCCGGGTCGGGGTGCAATCCCTCGATTAATAGGGCGTCTTCAAAGATCTGCTCGATAACCAGGCTGCTGAGGCGGTCGTCTTCGTTCAAAGCGCTCAGCCGAAGCAGGATCGGGTGCCGGGGATTGAGCTCCAAAACTTTTCGAGGAGGCTCGAATTCTCGGTTTAAGAGCCGGTAGACGCGCTGGATCTCCTGATCCGGGGCGCCTTCTGGATCGACCAGGCGGGCAGGAGAGCCGCTCAGCCGGTTTGTGGTTCGAACATCGCTGACCCGCTCACCCAGCTGTTCCGTAAATCGTCTGATCAGCGAATCGGTTTCGGCTTGCGCCAGATGTGGAGCCTGGTCGTCAACAGGTTCTTCGTCGGGCAGCTCAATTTTTGCGGAGGCGACATTGACCAGCGGTTTTTCTTTGTACGTTTTCAGGCGTGTGAGCATGAAGGCGTCAATCGGGTCGGTCATAAGCAGGGCAGGAAAATTCTGGCGGCGGAGTGCATCCAGATGAGGGCTGTGGAGAACAGAGCGCTCGTCATCGCCAAGGATGTAATAAATCTGCTGCTGTTCGGGTGGAAGAGCCTGGAGATAATCGTCTAACGAGAGCCAGTGTGCGGTCTCGACAGTGGTGTGGAAGCGCAGCAGAGGGTAGAGCGCATCTGGATCAACCTGCTCAACGGCAATCCCTTGCTTGATGAAGCGGGAAAATCCACCCCAGAATGAGGCATATTTATCAGGATCTTCTTCGCCGAGCCTTTTCAACGTATCGATCACCTTGGATGTGACCAGCTTCTTAAGCTGAGCCATCAACCGGTTAGCCTGGACCGATTCGCGTGTGACATTTAACGGGATATCTTCTGAATCGACGACGCCCTGCACGAACCAGAAGTATTCAGGGAGAAGGTCGCGGTGATATTCCTGGATCAGGACTTTCCGGGCATAAAGCTTCAGCCCATCTTCTTTTCGAAGGGAAAAAATGCCGCGGTCGGGTTTTGCAGGGATGAACAGCAGCGCATACATCTGCACCGGCGCATCCACGACCATATGAGCATGAGCGAGCGGTGGATCAAAATCCAGGGTGAGCTGCTGGTAAAACTCGTCATAATCCTTTGCTTCGACTTCGCGCGGCTGCTGGCGCCAGATCGCAGACTGGCGGTTGACCTGTTCGTCCGAATCGCCAATGTAGATCGGGTAGGGTATGAAATCCGAGTGTTTACGAATGATCTCTCGCAGGCGGCTCTCCTGGGCAAAGACTTTTGCGTCTTCCTTGAGCTGGATTAAAACAGATGAACCGCGCCGTTCCCGTTCGGCTGGCTCAATGGTGTAGGTGTCTGCACCGGTGCAGAACCAGGCGGCAGGTCGAGTTTCTTTTTGATATGAGCGCGATGTCACTCGAATCCACTCGGCGACCATAAAGGCAGAGTAAAAGCCGACGCCGAACTGGCCGATCAACTCGGAGGCGCTTTTACCGCTCTCTTTAACGGCCTGGAAGAAAGCCCGCGCTCCAGAATGGGCGATTGTGCCAAGGTTTTCAACCATTTCCTCAGACGTCATGCCGACACCGGTGTCCTCGATAGTCAGCGTGTTTGCCTGGGGGTCGGCATGAATGCGGATTTCAAGCGGCAGGTCGGGGTCAACCACATCGCGGTTGGTCAGCAGCTCAAAATCCAGCCGGGTGAGGGCGTCCGAGGCATTGGATATCAGCTCGCGCAGGAAAATCTCAGGCTCGGTATAGAGGGAATGGATGAGGATATCGAGCAGCTGGCGTGTTTCGGCTTTGAAGGCGATGGGGGGTGCCTGATGATCAGCCATAGTGACCTCCTGATGAAATTAGATTATAACCTGATCTCCATTCATACCGCTTCCCAGGGCGTCCGGCTCTGGTTGGCGCCCTCCAGAGACTGGCGGATCGGCTCCCCCAGACCTGGAAGCACATCGGCAGTCGCAGCGAGCAGCCCAAAGCAGCCGGCAATCATCATGTCCCCGAAGGGAACGGCAAAATAAGGCCTCAGCGTCGACCCGCGCATCAGCGACCGTCGTGGGCCGGTGACAACTACGCCAAATTCATCATCATTCATCGGTAGCGGCTCGCCGTGGAAGATCAGTGCGCCGTGGCCGTGGTCGTTGAAAACATCGGCGTTGGTCAGCTCACCAGCAGCAAGTGAGCGCAGCAGCCGCTCGAGCCTGGTTTGGTCCAGCAGGCCGGTATGGTGTTCGAAGACGCCTTCAATGCCGGTTGGCCCCAACCGGAAAGCCAGGGTGTGAAAATTGCCGACATTGGCGATCATCACTCTCGAGCGGAGGCGGACGACTGGGTCGAAAGTTGCGCCGAGCACTGCGGCTGGGGCTGTATCCATCACGACCAGCGGGACTTCGCCGAGTGCAGAAAATACATTCTCCTGGGCGGATTGGGCGACCGCCTTCAGACGGGTCATGATCTCAGGAATTTCATCCGATCGGAAGGCAAATGCGCTCAACCGGTTTTTTTGGCAGATCTGTTCTGCCAGATAATCGAAGCGAAATTTGCGGTCCGAGACTTCCGGAGGGGCGTTGCCGTGGTCAAAAACTGCGACTGCGACTGCCGCGAGGTCATTCAGCGAGACGCCAAAACTGTCAAACGCGGCAGCGATGGCTGCAAAGTCGAAATCGCGCAGTTCGATCCGCTGGATATCCGCAGTCAGAGAAGGCGTTTCGGCCTCGTCAACCAGGCGAATTCCCATCTCCTGCACTTTCTCCAGATCGTCATTGAACGAGCGGGCAGCAGCGGGAGTGGCGTAAAGCGGAAGGCCGGCTTTGATATGGTCCTCTGCAGCCCAGGCGCTGGGACCTCCGCCCATAGTCACACCACTGAGCAGCACCGGCTGGCGGCGGCGGGTCGCCTCTTTGATCTCGCGGTGGACGATCATCGTAGGGGATGGGACGACCAGCTTGAAGCCGTTCTCCAGATCAAGTTGAGAATCGTAGAGGAAAATATCCTGGGTGCCGGTGCCAACATCAACAGTAAGAATTTTCATTGATATACCTGGTCCGATTGATGGTTGATGTTGATGGTCTGGGACGATCTTCGCGAAAGTTTACCATAAAGGATTAAGATGTTCTGTAAATCCTGAGAGTTAAGTTATACTCCGGTCATAACACCCAAAATATAAACTGAGAGGTCCCAATGACCCTTGAGGAAGAAAAGAAACGCTGGGAAGAGCAGATGCTTGAACCAGTTGTGAAGAAATTTCCGGAACGCAAACGCGAATTCAAGACCTCGGCAGATATACCGCTGCCGGGGCTCTTCACTCCAGATGGCTCAGACCCCGAATACATGGAAAAACTGGGTTTCCCGGGCGAATATCCGTTCACACGGGGCGTGCAGCCGAGCATGTACCGCGGAAGGTTTTGGACGATGCGCCAGTATGCCGGTTATGCCACTGCAGAGGAATCCAACCAGCGCTACCGCTACTTGCTGGAACAAGGGCAGACTGGTCTCTCTGTGGCGTTTGACCTGCCGACCCAAATTGGCTATGATGCAGATGACCCGATCTCGAGAGGAGAAGTTGGAAAGGTAGGCGTTTCAATCTCGTCCCTGGAAGATATGGCGATCCTGTTCCAAGAAATCCCGCTCGGGAAGGTCTCGACCAGCATGACGATCAATGCTCCAGCGTCGATCCTGCTGGCGATGTATATCGCAGTCGCCCGCCGGCAAGGTGTGGAAGCGCGGGTGCTGCGCGGTACGATCCAGAATGATATATTGAAGGAATACATCGCCCGTGGGACGTATATCTTCCCGCCGGCTCCGTCGATGCGGTTGATTACGGATGTATTTCGCTTCTGCCAGGCGGAGGTCCCGCACTGGAATACGATCAGCATCTCTGGCTATCACATCCGCGAGGCCGGCTCTACAGCCGTGCAGGAGGTGGCGTTCACGCTGGCGGATGGGATCGCATACGTGCAGGCCGCGCTCGATGCCGGGCTGGATGTGGACGGCTTTGCCAGCCAGCTCTCGTTTTTCTTCAACGCCCACAACAACTTCTTCGAAGAAGCTGCTAAATATCGGGCTGCCCGGCGGATTTGGGCGCGGATCATGCGCGTGCCGGTTTGGGGCGAAGGACCCGCGCTCGTGGATGATGCGCTTCCATACCCAGACGGCCGGATCTACCCTGACCGCTCAGCAGCCGGAGAATAACGTAGTCCGGGTGACGCTGCAGGCGCTTGCGGCTGTGCTTGGCGGGACGCAATCGCTGCACACCAATTCGATGGACGAGGCGCTCTGGCTGCCGACCGAGCGAGCCGTACGGGTAGCGCTGCGCACCCAGCAAATCATCGCGCATGAATCGGGCGTGGCTGATGTTATCGACCCGCTGGCCGGATCCTACTTTGTGGAATACCTTACCGATGAGATTGACAGCCGGGCAGAGGCTTTAATTCAAAAAATCGATGACCTGGGCGGCGCGTTGGCTGCAATTGAGAGCGGCTATATTCAGGGTGAGATCCAGAACGCGGCTTATGCATATCAGCGGGCGCTGGAGCGCGGCGAAGAGATCGTGGTCGGTGTGAATTCCTTCCAGGTGGAGGAACATGTCGAGCTTGAGCGGTTGAAAGTGGATCCTGCGATCGAGCAAGGCCAACGCTCTCGGTTGAGCTCGCTTCGCTCCCGGCGGGATTCCGCCAGAGTGAGTGAGCTCCTGGGGCGCCTTGAAACATCTGCGCGCAGCAGTGAAAACCTGATGCCGCTTCTGATTGAATGTGTCGAAAGCGATATCACGCTGGGCGAGATTTGCGGGCTGCTTCGCAAGCTGTGGGGAGAATACCAGCCTCCGGCGTGGCTGTGACGGGTCACGGTTCACGTGTCATGTATCACGGATCCCGTATCACGTGTTAAGCATCACATGTCAAGTGAAGTTATTAACCCTGAACCTTGTCTTCTGACACATGGCACATGACTCTTAGCAATCGGAATATATTTTGGAGAGATAGATGGCAAAAATTACTCGAATCGATCATGTAGCAGTATTGGTCGATGACCTGGAAAAGACGTTGGCATTCTGGCAGGATGGGTTGGGCATGGAACTGAGCCATGTCGAGGACGTCCCGGCCGAAAAATCGATGGTGGCTTTTCTGCCAATTGGCGGCAGCGAGGTGGAGCTGGTGAAGCCGACGACGGACGATTCCGGTCTTGCGCGCTACCTTGAAAAACGCGGCCCCGGTATGCACCATATCTGCCTGGAAGTCGATGATATTGAAGGGATGCTCGCTCGTCTAAAAGAGAAAGGCATTCAACTGATCAACGAGTTGCCCCTTAACGGTTTGGGGGGGAAGCGCTATGCGTTCGTCCACCCCAAGAGCGCTAACGGCGTGATGGTTGAGCTGTACGAGCTACCGAAGTGACCGTAAAGACCTTTGTCTTTGGGGAGCTCAGCGTCATGGAAATGAAGACCTCATTCCAACCTGGGTGAATAATATGATCGACACCGAAGCATAGGCTGCCAGTTAGAGCCCATGGTGAATGCGTCGATTAATCGGTGCTCTTTACGGTGATGGCAGACTGTCCGGCGCCATTTACGCTGCCTGTCATGTTCAAGATGGGGGTGGGGTGATCTTCCAGCTGTTAGGTTTCTGGTTCTGGAATCGCAGGGACGAGTACCGTATAGAAGATTTTCTTATATCTGGAACGAAGGATTCTCTCACCTAAGAAAAGTAATGAGATTAACATGAGAAATAACTATTGACAGAAAGGCAAGAATTTGCCAGAATAGGGTTACAAACCGGCACCTAATCTCAATTGTGGTGAGCGGTGAAATAGTTGGGGGAGAATCCTTTGGTGCTGTGATCGCAAGAGGGGAGGTGGTTGACTGCCATTTTTTATGGTTTAACCTGCTCGCTGAATAACCATCAGTTCACTTGTGTTACCAGAAGGAGAGAGTTATGAAGAAAGGATTGTTCTTTTTCTGCCTCTTGACGGCTATTGCTCTGCTGGTTTCTTCCTGCGGCGGTGGAGCTGGCGGTGGAGACGTGATCAAAGTAGGCGGGATTGCTGAGCTCACCGGCGACATTCCAGCTGTGGGCGCATCTTTTAAGAACGCTGCAGAAATGGCTGTCCAAGAGATCAATGACGCCGGCGGCCTGGACGTAGGGGGAAAGAAATATAAGATTGAGCTGGTTATCGAGGACAATGCGGGCAAGGCCGATCAATCAGCATCTTCTGCACAGAAGCTGATCACCCAGGATAATGTTGTGGCGATCATCGGCCCGAACGCCAGCCGTTACGCGATCCCGGCATCGGAGATTGCCGAAAGCTCGAAGGTCTCCCTGATCTCGCCGTGGTCGACCAACCCGAAGACCACTCTGGATGCCAAGACAAATGAGCCAAAATCTTTTGTGTTCCGGGCTTGCTTTATCGATCCATTCCAGGGCCGGGTTGTCGCAAAGTTTGCGATGGAAAACCTGGGCGCGAAAAAAGCGGCAGTGTTGTATGATGTAGCATCTGACTACAATAAGGGCATTGCCGAATTCTTCAAGCAAACCTTTGAAGAAAATGGCGGAACAATTGTTGCCTTTGAGACTTACACAACCGGCGATAAGGATTTCACTGCCCAGCTGACAAAAATCAAGGATACAGCGCCCGACGTAATTTTCCTGCCGAATTACTACAGCGAAGTTCCGCTCCAAATTCAGCAGGCTCACCGGCTGGGGATCGAAGTCCCATTTATTGGCAGCGACTCCTGGGGCAGCGCAGAACTGATCAAGCTTTGCGGGGCGGAGTGCGAGGGCTACTACTTCAGCACCCACTACGCCGCTGATAATGCCTCACCCGTTGCCAAGAAGATGATCGATGCCTATAACGCAAAATATGGCAACGTCCCGGATGATGTCGCTGCCCTGACTTACGATGCATTCGGTCTGCTCTGGCAGGCGCTGCAAAGCGCGGGGAAAGTGGACCGTCAGGCGGTTCGCGATGCGCTTGCGAAAATCCCGAATTACGAAGGCGTCACCGGGAATATGCAGTTCCAGGAGGGATCTGGCGATCCGATCAAGAGCGCGGTGATCCTTCAGGTGAAGGGCGACAAGTTTGTGTTTTTTGCAAACGCCAATCCATAAACTCATGACATCCAGGTTTTTTGGAGACCGGCAAAAAAGGGTGTCTTGAAGCAGTTTGAGTGAATTAATTGGCTGTTCAACAAACCTGCTTCAGCCCGCAGGGGCGCACATGAGGAAAGACAGACTCAGCTCGTTCCCCAGTCAAGTGCGCCCCTGCTTGAAGCAAGCAGGGGCGGCAGATTTCCCTTTTTGATATCCAGAAGATAAATGCCGGGCTCATCGGATTACATCGAAAGGGCAGCCTTATGACCTATTTTCTCCAGCAGTCCTTGAATGCGCTGCAGTTGGGGAGTATCTATGCCCTGATTGCACTCGGCTATACGATGGTCTATGGCATCTTAACCATGATCAACTTCGCCCACGGCGATCTGTTCATGGTTGGAGCTTTCTTTTGTTTTATCATCGCAACAGTATTGAAGCTTCCATTTGTCCCGACATTGCTTCTCTCGATGCTTGGAGTGGCGATGCTGGGAGTTGTGATCGAGCGGTTGGCTTACCGCCCGCTGCGGCAGGCGCCGCGCGTTTCTGCGGTTATCACCGCGTTGGGGGTTGGAATCTTGCTTGAAAGCGTCATGCTGGTGATTTTCCCTTACCCGCAGGCAGTGCCGATGCTGATCCCGAATATCACCTGGAACATAGGGGGTGTGACGATTTCGCTGCTGCAGGTGATCATCATCCTGCTCTCGCTTGGGTTAATGCTGTTGTTAGATTTCATCGTCCGCAGGACGATGGTTGGGATGGCAATGCGGGCGATCTCGTGGGACAAGACGATTGTGCCGTTGATGGGGGTGCCTCTTTAACCTTGTGATCTCGGCTACGTTTGCCCTAGGGACCGGACTGGGGGCGGCAGCAGGGGTGATGTACAGCCAGGCATTTCCAGTGATCGATCCTTACATGGGCGTGCTGATTGGCTGGAAAGCCTTTATCGCAGCGGTGGTCGGTGGAATCGGCAACATCCGGGGGGCGATGATCGGAGGGTTCATCCTTGGAGGTGTGGAGATCATGGTTGCGGCTTTTATGCCCTCCACCTACCGGGATTTTGTCGCGTTCACCCTGCTGCTGGTCCTGTTGATCTTCCGACCTTATGGCATTCTGGGCAAGCCGCGCCCTCAGAAGGTGTGAACAATGAGCCCACAATCCGAAAGACTCACTTCTTGGCGTAAACGCCTCAGCTCGGGGTGGGAATCCCTGATGAGCAATCGCTGGCTGCTGCCCGTCTTGATTGCGGTCGGTTTCGTTTTATCGTTTTTAATCCCCCAATTCAACCTGATAAACCCATATATCCAGCTGATTGTGATGTACATTGGGATCAATATCATCCTGACGGTCAGCCTGAACCTGATCAATGGATACATGGGCGAGTTCTCGGTCGGACACGCAGGCTTTATGGCAGTAGGTGCGTATATCAGCGCCTTGCTGACGATGAACGTGATCCCCACTAGCCTTGGCCCCTGGATGTTCCCGCTGACAGTGCTCCTGGCGGGAGTTGGAGCTGCATTGATCGGCATGCTGGTCGCAATTCCATCTTTTAAGACCCGCGGCGATTATCTGGCAATTGTGACTCTAGCTTTCAATATGATCGTCAAATCGGTGATTGAAAACATCGATGCATTCGGCGGCCCGCGCGGCATCCCGGGGATCGACAAGCTGACCACACTGCCGTGGGTGTTCTTCTGGACGGTCCTCGCGATCTGGGTGATCCGCAACTTCGTCTTTTCGAACTTCGGCCGGGGTGTGCTGTCCATCCGCGAGGACGAAATTGCCAGCGATCTGATGAGCGTTAACACCCGCCAGACTAAGGTGCTGGCGTTCATGCTTTCCTCGTTTTTTGCAGGAGTGGCAGGTGCGCTTTTTGCACACTTGCTGCAGTTCATCAGCCCGAAGGTGTTTGATATCCTGAAATCGACCGATATCCTGATCATGGTCTATCTGGGTGGGATCGGCTCGATCGCCGGGTCGATCCTGGGAGCAACGATCTTTACGGTTCTGCTCGAGGTGCTGCGGCCGCTGGGCTACTACCGTTACGTGGTCATGCCGCTGCTTTTGATCTTCCTGATGCTCTATCGGCCGCGCGGCATCATGGGGCTGCGTGAATTCCGCTGGTTCATCCCCGGCTACGAGCTGATGGCCGCGAAACTCTGGCGGCAGAAGAAGGAGGCTCCCGATGCTCCTGCAAGCTAAGAAAGTCACGCATTATTTCGGCGGCCTATGTGCGGTCCAGGATTTCAACCTCGACATCGAAGAAGGAGAGCTTGTTGGGATCATTGGCCCGAACGGTGCAGGCAAGACGACGATCTTCAACTTGATCACCGGCGTTTATAAATCAACCCAGGGCAGCATCTGCCTGAAGGAGGTCGAGCTGGTCGGAAAAAAGCCTAATGAGATCACTGCCCTTGGAATCGCGCGCACCTTCCAGAACATTCGGCTGTTCAAAGAGCTGAGCGTGATCGATAACGTGAGGATCGCTGGATACAATCAGACCAACTACAACCCGGTTGAAGCGATGCTGCACATGGGACGATTTATCAAAGAAGAGCAGCGGAATATCGGTGTCGCAATGGATCTGCTGGCAGTCTTCAAGATGGAAGATTACGCCGAAGAGACATCAAAGAACCTGCCCTATGGGCTGCAGCGGCGGCTGGAGATCGCCCGGGCGATGGCCACCAGGCCGAAGCTGCTGCTGCTGGACGAGCCGGCGGCTGGGATGAACCCAAATGAGATCGGACTTTTAATGGACTTCATACAGTGGATCCGGAAAGAATTCAGCCTGACCATCATCCTGATCGAGCACCAGATGCGACTTGTGATGGGGATTTGCGAACGGCTGAAAGTGCTGGATTTCGGTGCGACGATCGCGGAAGGACTTCCCGAGGAGATCCAGAAGAATCCAAAGGTATTGGAAGCATACCTGGGAGAAGGAGGCGAGCTGTGAGCCAGGGAAACGGCACGATACTGGCAGTGGAAGACCTGACCATCTCCTATGGGAACATCAAGGCAGTCAAGGGGATCAGCTTCGAAGTCAAAGAAGGCGAGATCGTCACGCTGATTGGCTCCAATGGAGCTGGAAAATCGTCCACCTTGCGCGGAATTTCGGGTGTGATTCCTTATAAAGGAACGATCAAATTCCAGGGGAAGGATTTGCACGGCGTTGACGCAGCACAGATCGTTGCCCTGGGGATTGCACAGGTGCCGGAGGGTCGGGGAATTTTTGGGACCCTGACCGTCCGAGAAAACTTGAAGCTGGCAACCTGGCAGCGCAAAGACAAGCCGGAAATCGAGCGCGATTACGAGCAAGTGTTTGCTGTATTCCCTCGGCTGAAAGAAAGGATCAATCAGCTGGGAGGTACACTCTCCGGTGGGGAGCAACAGATGCTCGCAGTGGCGCGGGCGCTGATGAGCCGGGGCAAGATGATGCTGCTGGACGAGCCCTCGATGGGGCTGGCTCCGGTGCTGGTGCGCGAGATTTTCCGGATCCTTCGAGAAATTAATCAAAGTGGGACAACGATCCTTCTGGTAGAGCAGAACGCGAACATGGCCCTGAGGGTGGCATCGCGCGCGTACGTTTTAGAGACTGGAACCATCACGCTGAGCGGGACTGGGAAAGAGCTCCTTGGTAATCCGCAGGTGATGGAAGCATACCTCGGTGGAGCATAAGAGAGCTGCAAAACATCCTGGACAGCCGTCCTATGTGACGGCTGTCTATCTATGAATCTACAACAAGATAGGTGAAAAAGTTATGCTGCATGGAATTGTCACCTGGGCAGAGATCGATCTGGACGCGATCTCGTACAACGTAAGAGCCTTCAAGCGCCACGTGGGGGATCGGGTAAAAGTGATCGCGGTTGTGAAAGCGAACGCCTACGGCCATGGCGCACTTCAGGTATCTCGGGCGGCGCTGGAAGCAGGCGCAGAAATGCTGGCGGTCCATCGCGCGATCGAGGGCGTGGAGCTGCGGAAAGCCGGTATTCAAGCCCCCATCCTGGTGATGGGCTATACGCCGCCTGATGGGGCGGAGATGATTGCCGCTTTCCATTTGACTTCCAGCTTGATGACCGTCGAATTCGCCCAGGCCCTCTCCGAACGCGCCCTGGCGCTCGGAGCAGTCGCCCCCGTCCATATCAAAGTGGACAGCGGGATGAGCCGTTATGGTGTGATGCCCGACGAAGCGATTGAGTTCCTGAATGCGATCTCTGCATTTAAAGGGATCACCATGGAAGGGTTGTTCACTCATTTCGCGACTGCCGACTGGGCTGACCAGAGTCCAATGTGCACCCAGCTTGAAGTCTTTCAAAATGTCCGAGAAGCCGCGCGCCAGGCAGGATTTGAATTTCCGATCGTGCATGCTGCAAACAGCGCGGCGACCATGAGCCTGCGGGAAGCGCATTTTGACGCCGTCCGCCCGGGGATCGCGATGTACGGATTGGACCCATCGAGCGAATGGCCGCCAGTTTTTGAGATCCACCCGGTGCTGACTTTGAAAAGCACCGTGAGCCGGGTGCGAATGCTGCCCCCAGGGGCAGGAGTGAGCTACAGCCGCACGTATATCGCCAGCAGGCCGACGCTGGCCGCTTTGATCCCGGTCGGTTATGGGGACGGATACCATCGGATTCTCTCGAATCAAGGTGCAGTCTTGATCCGCGGCAGGCGAGCCCCAATCATCGGGAGGGTCTGTATGGACCAGTTTGTGGTGGATGCGAGCGATATCCCGGATATAGAGCAGGATGATGTGGTCGTGCTGATTGGAGCGCAGGGATCAGAGCGGATCCGGGCCGAGGATGTGGCCGCGCTTGCCGGGACGATTAATTATGAGATCACTACTTCACTCCTGGACAGAGTGGCGCGAGTTTACATAAAATCCGGTGGAGTCCATCTGGTCAGGTCGATTGCCAGTCCGGACTAAGCCTGAAACCAGCGCGACAGTGGGGCCTGCCTGTACCACTTGTTTTTCAAAACCTCCGGTAAGGATTGCTTGACACACCCAAAGTAGATATGATAAGATAATTCATATTCTTAAGGTTGCATTAAATTCGAAATTTCCTTCGTAATTTATCATTGGCTAATTAAATACCCTTAGTGGAGGCGCTTTCCGATCTGTGGTCGAGCATCCATGGCCTAACTTCGCTCAATTTTTACCTGGCTGATTATTGGTTCGAAAAATGAGACAAGCCTAATGATTCAGGATGAATAAGGAGAAAAGATATGAACGAGAAATCGCAACACTGGACCTTATTAGTCAGCTTATTGATCATCTGTCTTCTGCTCGCTGCTTGTGGTGGTAAGCAAGAAGACACCATCAAGATTGGCTCAGCCCTGTCCCTGACCGGCATTCAGGGACCCCTGGATGCCCCAGCGCTAAAAGGTGCCCAGGTAGCTGTGGATGAGATCAACAAGAAAGGCGGCGTGCTGGGTAAAAAGCTGGAGTTGATCTACTTGGACGGCAAGAGCGATCCCGCTACGGTTGCCAATGTAACAGTGCAGCTCATTGACAATGGCTCCAAAGCCATCATCACCAACAGCGACTTTGACTTCGGCGGTCCTGGCAGCCGCGAGGCCCAGAAAGCCGGCATGGTGGGTCTTTCCCCGGCTGCTTCATCCCCAATGTACGGATCGGAGGCGCTGGGTGACAAACAGTTCACCATGTCCATGTGGAATACCACCATGTCCGCCGCCGCCGCTCAGTATGCGAAAGAGCAGGGTTGGCAGACCGCCTATGTGGTCACCGATGATTTTATCCAATACACGAAAGACTTAGGCGAGTATTTTATAGTAGCCTGGCAAGACCTGGGTGGTACGATCGTGTACGATGAGAAATACACCCAGGGCGCGGCCGATTTTTCGGCCCAGCTGGCTCGCATGAAGGCTTTACCCGAGCAACCCGATTTTTATTACATCTCCTCATACATGCCAGATATGGGTCTGATCATCCGCTCTATGCGTGAAGCGGGCATCGATGAACCCATTTTAGGCGGCGACTTTTACGATGACCCTGCCTTTTTCCAGGCGCTCGGCCCTGAATATGGTAACGATATCGTATTTGCCACACACAGCTGGGTCTCGGCTGATGCCTCCCCGCAAATGGCGGAATTCCTGAAAGCCTATGAGGCCAAGTTCGGTGGGGCGCCGGAAGCTATGTGGGCTGTTACTGGTTGGGACGCTGTCAACATCCTGACTGGCGCCATGGAGAAAGCCGGCAGCACTGACGGCGCAGCCATGGCCAAGGCAATGGAAGAAAACACATGGACCCTGCTGACCGGTAATCTGGATTGGGAACCCGCTTCCAAGGGGCATGAAACACACAAGGAAGCGGCCATGGTCAAGCTGGTCGATGGGAAACCGATATTCATCGGCTGGTTGATGCCAGACAAGCAGCCCCCCCCATAAGCGATCCATCTTCCAACCTGGTCTGAACAGGTGGATTCTGCAGAGGTCTTCGGGTCTTTGTAGAATCCACCTGGAAAGCATAAAACCATGACCACTGACATCCCAGCCGAAGATTCCGAAAACAAGCGCCTGACTATCCGGGGGCTATCAAAATCCTTTACCGGCCTGAAAGCGCTGGAAGACGTAAGCTTCACTCTTCAGCGCGGCGAGATTCTCGGCCTGATCGGGCCGAACGGTTCTGGCAAAACCACCTTGATCAATGTCGTGACTGGCCTGTTACCCGCTACAAGCGGGCAGATTTTTGTGGACGGCGTCGAGATCACAAATATAAAACCGTACCAGGTGGCACATGCGGGCCTTGCTCGCACCTTCCAGACAATTCGCTTGTTTAACGACTTGACCGTGATCGAGAATGTGGAGGTTGCAGCTGTTAGCAGCGGCCTTTCGCGGAGGGAAGCTAGCAAGCGAGCTCTCGAGTTGCTGGAAGAGATCGGTATCCTGCGCTGGGCGGAAATGTTCGCAGGTGTGCTGCCCTATGGTCTTGAACGGCGTGTAGAAATCGCCCGTGCCCTGGCCACCCAACCGAAGTTCCTCCTCTTGGACGAACCCGCCGCCGGTCTTAACGAAGACGAGAGCGAGGAGCTGCTTCAGGTGTTGTCTAAAATTCCGGAACAGAAGAACCTGGGCATGTTGATCGTAGACCACGATATGCGCCTGATTATGCGTTTGTGCCACAGACTGCATGTGCTGAACTTTGGCAAGACTATCGGCGAAGGAACTCCTGAAGAAGTGCGCCATATTCCGGCCGTGCTGCGGGCCTATCTGGGCAAATCTGCGGAGGGGGGCTAACCATGCTGGAACTGCAAGACATCCATGCCCGTTATGGAGCCATCACCGCGTTGCGCGGAGTGTCGATCACTGTCAGCCAGGGCGAGCTGGTAGCGCTGTTAGGAGTGAACGGAGCTGGCAAGTCCACTACCCTGAGCTGTATCGCCGGTGTGATGCGACCCTGGAAGGGCAGCATCACCTTTGAGGGAAACCCCCTCATCGGCAAGCCGCCTGAGGGCATCGCGAAGGCTGGCATTTCGCTCGTACCTGAAGGGCGAGACATCTTTCCCAGCCTTACGGTGGAGGAGAACTTGCGGCTGGGGGCATACGTCCGAAAAGAAAAAGGCGAGTATCAACGCAATCTGGAGGAGGTCTATGAGCTGTTCCCTGTGCTCAAAGAGCGCCTCGATCAGGCAGGCGGCACGCTCTCAGGTGGCGAACAACAGCAGCTGGCCATCGCCCGCGCATTGATGTCCAAACCACGTCTGCTGATGCTTGATGAACCTTCGTTAGGCCTCGCCCCGGCGTTGGTAGACCAAATCTTCGAGCTCATCACAAACTTGCACCAGCGCGGGGTGACCATCCTGCTGGTTGAGCAGAACGTGGAACGCAGCCTGGCGATCGTCGATCGAGCTTATTTGATGAACACTGGTTTGATCGAGAGCCAGGGAACCCCCGATCAGCTTAACAACCGTGCTGACATCGAGGGCATCTACATGGGCGTTAAGAAGCAGCCTGGAAAATAAGAGTGCCGTTGTGATTAACCTAGAATTCATCATCAATACTCTTAGCCTGGGGAGTCTGTACGCCATGCTGGCGCTGGGATTGGTCATCATATATGGAATCCTGCGCCTGGTCAACTTTGCCTATGGCGAGCTGATCATGGTAGGCGGCTATATCATGTACCTGCTGACCGCATTTACTCCAGTGCCCTGGCTGGCTGTGGGCTTGCTGGCGATCGTAGCAGCCATGCTGACCAGCCTGTTCACTGAGCTGGTGGCTTTCCGCCCTGTACGCGATAAATCACTGACAGCGATTCTGATTACCTCTTTTGCGGTCAGCACATTGCTGCAGAATACCGCGCTGCTGGCCATCTCGCCCCGGGCGCGGGCGATTATTCTCCCAGATCTCTTCCAGTCCAGTGTGATTATCGCTGGCATAAGCGTGCCGTGGCGCAACATTATCACCATAATCGCCTGCGTGATCACGCTGACCTTGCTGACACTGTTGCTCCGACGCACGGTCCTGGGGATCGCCTTACGCGCCGCCGCAGACAATTTTAGAATGACGCGCATGCTGGGTGTGCCAGCAAATACCGTTATCTCAGCCGCCTTTGCTATCAGCGGAATCATGGCCGGCATCGTCTCCATTTTTTGGATGGGACGCTCGTCTTCGGTTACTCCTACCGTCGGTTTGCATCCTCTGCTGGTAGCGTTCGTTGCTTGCGTCATCGGCGGCATGCGCAGCCTGACCGGTGCGGTGGTAGGAGGTTTCGTCTATGCCATCATTATCAGCTTGCTGGGTGTGATCCTACCGCCTGGGCTGATAGAGTTTCGCGAAGCCTTCATGTTCGTTATTGTCATCGTCATCCTGCTCTTCCGGCCTGAAGGCCTGATTCGGAGTAAAACTTCTGAGGAGCGTGTCGGTTGAAACAAGCCGCTAGTCTCAAATTGCTTTACACTCCTCTCATCCTCGTGGCGGGGGTGTTGATCGTCGCTCTCTTGACCCAGCTTGCGGGCATCTCCCTGCTGACTCGCATCGTCATCGTCATGTTTATCAACCTGATCGTGGTGCTGGGGCTACAGCTCTTCATGGGTAATTCAGGCATCCTCAACTTCGCCCACGTCGGCTTCATGGGGATCGGCGCGTACGCCGCCGTGCTGCTCTCGATGACCCCAGAAGCCAAATTAATAGCCAACTCAGAAATGTATCCATTTCTGGTTCCATTGCATCTACCCTTCCTGCCCTCGATTTTGCTCGGCGCGTTGTTCGCGGCTGCGGTGGCGGCGATCATCAGCTACCCGCTGATGCGCCTCTCGGATGCAGCGGCTGTCATTACCAGTTTCGCTGTGCTGGTTATCATCAATGTCGTGATGCTGCATTTGGACTCGGTGACCAATGGTCCACGCACCACGTTCGGAGTGGATTTCCGCACCACCATCTGGGTCAGCGTGATTTTCGCGATTCTCTCGATTTTCGCAGCCTGTTTTTTCAAAGATTTGCGGGTAGGGTTGCGACTGCGTGCCAGCCGCGATGATCGTTATGCCGCCGCCTCAATTGGGATCAACATGATGATGATGCGTTGGGTAGCCTTCGTGATCAGCGCATTTATCGCCGGGTTGGGCGGCGGGCTGTGGGCGCATTTCATCACCTCCTTTTCGCCCAACTCTTTCTACCTGACGGAGACTTTTGTAGTGCTGGCCATGTTGGTAATCGGCGGACCTTATAGCGTCTCTGGGGCGGTCGTGGGTACGCTGGTTGTAACGGCTGTCCGGGAGGTGCTGCGAAGCATCGAGAATCAGGTCAATATATTACAGATCTTCCCGGAGGGTTTCTTCGGCTTTACCGAAGTGGTGCTCTCGATCGTGCTAATTCTGATCCTGATCTACCGTCCGAATGGCATAATGGGGAATAATGAATTTCATTGGTTACGCCGTCAGAACAACAAGAACAAGACGGCTGAGCCAGATAAACCACAATCATAAGGTGCACCATGTGCGATACGTTGGCGGCTCTATCCAACGCGACGAAAGATAAATCGGTTATCTTCGCAAAAAGTGCGGACTGCGAGGTGAACGAAGCAAACGCCCTCGTGCGCATCCCTGGCAAAGCGCATGTTCCTGGCGAGGCGGTTCGTATCACTCACCTGGTCATCCCGCAGGCTGAAGTGACCTATGAAGTCATCTTAACCAAGGCCTTCTGGACCTACGGTTGCGAGATTGGGATCAATGAATTCGGCCTGGCGATGGGCGAAGAAGCCGTCTTCACCACCGAAATGGCCGACGAAAAGCCGACCGGGATCATCGGCCCGGATTTAATGCGGCTTGGGCTGGAAAGGGCCAGAAACTGCCGTGAAGCCATCGAGTTGATGACAGGGCTGCTGGAGCAATACGGGCAAGCCGGATCGGCTGAGCTGAAAGGCAATTCACACTTCGACAGCAGTTTCTTGATGTCAGATACTTCAGAGGCTTATATCCTGGAAACTGCGGGTAGAAAATGGGCGGTGAAAAAGATTGATTCGATTGGCTCCATTTCGAATCTTCTTGGCATCGGGAAAGATTGGGACCACTGTTCCGTCCAGGGGGCAGTGAAGGGCGAGCTGGACTGGGCAGCCAGGTTTGGCTTACCGGAAGTCCCACCGACGCTGGGCTCACCGGATCGCCAGGCGAACACCTATAACTGCCTTACCGCCGCGAAGGGGGAAATTACCCCGAAGACGATCTTTGACCTGATGCGCCACCACGGGCCGGGCTATCATCCGGCGACAGCGGACGCCCATCACAATATCTGTGTGCACGCCGGTCCGCAGGAGAACCGCTGGTGGCAGGCGGACGGTGTGATGGTTACGGATGTAGGACCAGACGGTGCGGTTATCTGGGCGACCGGGACTTCAGGTACCTGCGTCTCGATTTTTAAGCCGCTCTTTTTAGGAATAGATCTCCCGGATATCGGTCCGGCGCCAACCGAACATTTCGATCCCAGATCGCTGTGGTGGAAGCACGAGCTGCTGCACCGCCGTGCGATGGCTGAATTTGACCGGATTGTCCCTGAAATCCGGGCGGATTTTGACCTTCTGGAAGCAGAATTCTTGTCTCAAGCACCTGCAGTGCAAAAGGGGACGTACGGGGAGAAGCTAGATTTCATGGAATATTGTTTTCGAAAATCAATGGATGCGACCGAAGCGTGGATTGCACGGCTCAGAGCCAACCGCCAGTTGAGCTTTAAGGATCCTGCCTATCGCGCCATGTGGAAGAAATTGAACGCCGAAGCTGGTATCACTGGCATGCCTGACGCAGGATGATATTTTAAGGAGGTAGATAAGGTGAAACGTATCTCTCGTGAGCATGTGTTTTTTGCCTTCAGCCCAGAACTGTCCCCGGTTGCTACGATCCGGCAGGGCGAGGAAGTCGTCCTGGAGACGCACGATTGTTTCCAGGCCCAGCTGCAGACCGAACAGGATTTGATTGATTCGCTGGATTGGAGCCATGTGAACCCGGCAACCGGCCCCCTGTTTATTGAAGGCGCCAGTCCGGGGGATATTCTAAAAGTGGATATCCTCGAGATTCAGGTTGGGAAGCAATCAGCGATGGTCACGATCCCCGGGGAAGGCGCACTTGGCGATGTGATTACACATATGGAAACGGCCATCCTGAGGCGTGATGGAGACGAGCTGGTCTTTAAAGATAAGCTGAGAATCCCGAAAAAGCCGATGATCGGTGTGATTGGATTAGCTCCGGAGACGGGATCGATCCCGAATGGCACGCCGGGACCGCATGGCGGAAACATGGACTGCACCCTTATTGGGGAAGGCGCAAGCATCTATTTCACGGTAGGCGTCGAAGGTGGATTGTTTGGGACTGGTGATTTTCACGCCGCGATGGGTGATGGGGAGATCGTGGTCTGCGGAGCCGAAACCGAAGGAGAGGTGCGGATCAAGGCCGAGGTGGTTGATCTCAAAGGTCTTCCCACTCCGTTTGTTGAGACGCCTAAGCTCGTAGCTACCATTTTCTCCGCTGAAACTACGGACGAAGCTGCCCAGGGAGCGATCCACCGCATGTCGCAATTCCTGACCGAAAATGCCGGCTTCTCGATGAATGACGCCGGGATGCTGATGAGTTTGGTGGGAGAGCTGAAATTCTGCCAGGTAGTCGATCCGAAGAAGACTGTCCGCTTTGAATTCCCCAAGTGGGTGTTGGAGAAGTACGGATTTCGGTTGAGCTGACAAGATGGATTGTCTGGATAATGCTTGCCCAGGGCTGCTATGATGATGTCCAGCCCTGGGCAATTTGTTGTATTTATATACCCAAAAAGATGCTTGAATTTGATCATCTTTTATTGTATTGTATACATATCGAACGATGTGTATTGGACCGGATAGATAGATCATAGACGGGATGGATGCTGGAATGGAAGTCATCGAGAGCGGGATCGGTCCGTTAATTCAGCCAATCGATCTACAGTCTTTTCGCGAGTGGAACCGGCAGAAGAATAAGGCGCTTGTGGACAAACGGATGTCTGAGTCCGAGGCGATCAGGCGATTTGTCCGGGAGGGGATGTACATCGGCACCGAGCTCTACGGGACGGTTCGCTGCCCGATGTCGCTGGTCAGCGAGATCATCCGCCAGGGGATCGGAAACCTGCGCCTGGTAGGTCAGGGTGTGCTGGAGACTGACATGCTGCTCGGCGCCGGGCTGGTCAGGGCGATGGATATCACCTACATCGGTCTGGAGGTCTATGGGGTTTCCAACCCTCTCCGGCGCGAGCTGGAGAACGGGCATCTGGAGACTTGTGTTGAATGGAGCAACGCCGCCCTGGTGTTTCGGTTCAAAGCTGCCGCAATGGGGGTTCCGTTTGTACCGATTCGTTCGATGTTGGGCACGGACACCTTCAAATACAGCGCTGCGAAGGTGGTAACCTGCCCCTTTACCGAAGAACCGATCTGCCTGGTGCCGGCGCTCATCCTGGACGTGGGATTGATCCACGTCCACCGGGCGGATAAGTATGGGAACGCCCAGATCGAAGGGATCAGCGGTTTCGCAAACGAGATGTCGCGCGCCTCAAAGACCCTGATCATCAGCGCCGAGGAGATCGTCGATACGGAAGTGATCCGCAGCCACCCCGACCGGACGACGATCCCTTATTATCTGGTGGATGCAGTGGTGGAGGCGCCATTTGGCTCGCATCCGGGCGAAATGTGCTATCGCTACAGACGGGATGAACCCCAAATTCGGGAATGGGTGGATGCAGCCCAGGATGCAGAGACAACCCGCGCTTACCTGGAAAAATATGTCTACCGTGTTAAAGACCATGGGGAATATCGGGCGCTGATCGGCGAGGAGCGGTTAAACCAGCTTGTAAAAAGAGGCCGGACATGAAAGATGAACAAATATCAGATGTACCGGATCAAGGTTACAACGCTGCCGAGCTGCTGATCTGTACGGCGGCAAGGCTGATGACTGACAACAGCACGGCGATCATCGGCACCGGCATCCCGATGCTCGCAGCAGCACTGGCAAAGCGCATGCACGCGCCCAACCTGGTGACGATCTTTGAGTTTGGTGGGATCGGAGCCATCCTGAACGAGCTGCCCATGGCGGTAGGAGGGGAATTGACCTTTCATCGCGCAGTCGCCGCGGCTGGTTTGGGTGAAATCGGAGAAACCGCCCACCGCGGGGTTATTGAATACGGTTTTCTGGGCGGCGCACAGATCGATCCGTACGGAAACTTGAACAGCACCGTGATCGGCGATTACCACCACCCCAAGGTGCGCCTGCCCGGCAGCGGGGGCGGCAATGATTTTGCCTCTCTGTGCTGGCGGACGATCGCGATCATGCGCCACGACCGCAGGCGTTTTGTCCAGGCGCTGGATTTTGTCACGACGCCTGGATTTCTCGGAGGCCCGGGGATGCGCGAGCAGGTCGGCCTCCCGGCCGGGAGCGGGCCGTATCGGGTGGTCTCCAACCTGGGGGTGATGGGTTTTCATCCAGAGAGCAAGCGTATGATGCTCCTGGCTATCCAGCCGGATGTAACGGTGGAACAGGTCCTGGAAAACACCGGCTTTGAGCTGCTGCTTTCGGACACCATTGAAACCAATCTGCCACCCAGCTCTGGACGAGCTGCGTATCTTGCGCGACGAGATCGACCGCGACCGCCTGTACATCTGATGAGAGCCGCTGGTGACAGGCGCAATTAAGCTGACTGTCGCCAGCGGCCATTGATGCGGGGTTCAGCTTTTTAGCTTCACCCTGGGTTTTGCTGGAGCGGTTTCAGTGTGCAGCTTGATGCTGCCTTTCTTTTCGGCGCTTTTCTGCTCCTGCCCCCTGTGCATGCGTGGCAGGAACGTGATCAGTATTAAGGGGATTAAAAGCAGCAGCGCCAGTCCAATGATCAGCCCCAGGAACAGCGGCCAGGAGGCTGGCTCAGCGACCTCGGGCACCAATCCGCCCGGGTTGTATGAGGTCGGGGAATCGACTGTGCCAGGCAGCCCGGCCGTATCTTTAAGCGCAGCGCTGAGGGCTCGATTGACTCCGTCGCGCAAGGATGCAGGCGATGTGTACGAGACGATGTATTCGCTTTGCAAGGCGCGGCCGTATTTCTGATAGAGCTGTCGCAGCGAGTTGGCGTCCTTGGCGTAGCCGTACGCGCCGCCTGCAAGCGCAGAGAACGCCAGCAGGCCGCGTTCATCCAGGCTGGTGATCGCGCCGGTGCTCTGAGACGGGTCGCCGAGGCCGATCACGGAAATCGAGAGGCCGCGCGGGCCAATCAGCTGGAGGACCTGCTGCGAGCTCAGCTTGCTGCGGTTATCCAAACCGTCTGTTAGAACGATCACTGCTTTCCGACCCGGGATGGCTTCGAGGATGTCGATCCCTTCACCCAGCGCGTCAAACATCGCAGTGTCGTCTTGAGCTTTCAGTCCATTAATTGCTGCGATCAGCTTTCGGCGGTCGCTGGTTAGCGGCTGTTCATATTCAATATCAGTGTTGAAAGTCAGCAAGCCGATCTGGTCCGAGGGGCGAGCCTGGTCGACATAAGCCTTTGCGGCTTCTTTAGCGGCTTTGAGCTTACCGCCGTGGTTCATGCTTCCGGAGATATCCATCACCAGCAGGGTCGTCAGCGGGCCGATTTCTTCCGAGCTGCCGACCTCGTCGAGCTTCATTACCTCGCCGTTTTCTTGAAGCACGATCTGACCGGGGCTGACCGCAACTGGCTCGCCGTTTTCGTCGGTCACTGAGATGTAGGCGGTCACCCGAGGGAATTGAGATGTATCCACCTGGGTGATATGGGCGATCGCTCCCACGGCTTCCGTTTCGGGTTCTGGTGTCGTCTGAACCGCCGGGCCAAACGCGCTCTGCGTCGCCAGAGTCAAGAAGAGCCAGGATGGCTGTTGAAAATCGAACAACTCGATAATTTGAAGTGGATGTTCTGATCCATCGTTCACCTCTTTTCGTGGTAAACCAGCTGGGTGTTTCCGACCCGGATGGTCTGGTGGTTGCGGAGCTGAGCCTGCTCGATCTGCTGGTTGTTGACGAAAGTACCTGCCAGGCTCAAGTCTTTCAGGTTGAAGTGCGTGCCTCCACCTTTCAGCATGGCGTGTTGGGGCGCAACATCTGGGTCCGGTAAGGACGATATCGGCTTTCAAAGCATCAGAACCGATGAAGGCAGAAGGCCCGTTCGCCTTCAAGAACTTGTCGAGGATGAACTCGGTCCCCTTCAGCTTTCCGGAACTCACCTCCAGCCAGGCGCGTGAGAGCAGGAAGACAATCAGAGCGATAAAGGTTCCGACTGAAGCGCCCAGCAGCAGCAATCCGGCGGCTTTTCCGAGCAGTGGATCTTCAAACCAGTTCCGGGCGGCTTCGAGAAGCAGCCCACCAAGCAGACCGCCGATCAAGCCGCCGAGGGCTCCTTTCCAAATCTGGCTTCCACTGGTGGCACCGGCGGCCAGCCCAATTAGCAGACCGAATACGGCCCACCCCAGGGCACGTGCCCAGGCCTGCCCTCCGATCAGCTGAAAAAAAGCTTCTGCGAGCGGCAGGCCGATTGCGCCGCCGGCCAGACCTAACAAGCCGCTGTACAAGGCGCCGCGTCCAGCCTGGAGAGCATTTCGGGTAAGAATCCCCTCGGACACGCCGATCATTAAGCCTATAAAAAGCCCGATCAGCGCACCGACGATGATTTCGCTGAGATAGACGCTGCCAGTAAAGGAAAGCCCAAGCAAGTTGCTGACATGCCAGCCGATCACTCCACCGATCGCGCCCAGCACGCCGTAAAAGTAAAGCCTCATGATTCTATTCATAGAAAATTCTCCTTAAGCGATGGAAGCCTGGGGAAACATATTTCGCCAATGCACCACGCTTCTCCGATTGCGGTGATGAAGTTCGTAGAAGCCGAAATAGCGGCGCGGGTCCAGCACACCATCCACCTGGCGGATAAAAAAACCAGCCGTGGCTGAGTGAGGCTCGACGACCAGGGCAACCTGGTGCTGCGCCGGGAAGAAATTCCGGTGCAGCCAGGTATCATATTCGGACAGAAATACCCCCATATGCGGGTGGGTATGGTACCAACCAACCAGCTCTTTGGAAGGGTAGCGCGCGATGAGCTCATCATGCAAGGCCACCTGGCTGTCTTGCGTAAAAGTCAGGAAGGCGCTGCCATGCCGGGTGTGAGGAGCGGGGAGGATCGCTTCAACGATGATAAAATCCTCGCCTGTCCTGCGGTCGGTGCGCCATTTCCCGACCAGCCAGCCGCCCACCTCATTGTTTAGATCGCTGCCAGCATGTGCGCAGATGCGAACGAAAGCGCGCTGGGTGACAAAGACGGAGACGCCCGGGGTCAGCCCGTCTTCCTCTAAGGCGGTGCGCCAGCGCCAGGCCCGCTGACACGGAATGTGTGAGCGAGGCGGCAGGAGCGGCTCATTGGGTACAAGGCGGATGGTTTGGTCGGCCATGCGTGGTAGAATCTCCAGTGCACGTTTTTCAAGAGAGGCCAGGTGGCTGTCTGGCGGGATATGCCACCTGGCCGAACCTTTATCCTGCCGTGATGTCAGCAGTGATCAGCAGGCGGTCGTCTTCAGGGACGCCAGCCCGGTTCAGTGTTTCTTCGTCCTGGAGCTCGCGTCCCAGGGCTTTGCTGTCCAATCGATAATTAATTGGACGGCCGTCCGGACCGGTTGTGGGAAGCTCCAGCGATGTCGCCAGTTCAGGGATCAGCTCCTTAACAATCACATCGTCGGGGACTTCCGCCGTGCGGGTGCCACCAGCGGGAAGCACCAGGGTAAGGTTTTTATCAGTCATTTTTTCCTCCGGTTATCAAAATAGGTTGGGTTGATGGATTTGGATCTGCCCGGGCCAGGCAGCAGCTGAAGGCTTATTTCAGCCGGATGCGCTTTTGGGGCGCCGCAGGTTCTGGCTTGCGGATTTTTACTTTTTCAGGACGGAGCAGCTCGCGTTCGTCCACCGGAAAAGCATCCGGATGCTCCTGACGGTAGAACCGGCTCCAGCGGGCTGCTTCGGGATCCCAGGGGAAGGGGGGTTTAGCAGGATCGTCGTGATAATTTTTATACTGCACCATCTCGCCGATCATGATCACCAGCCGGTCGAGCGAGCGGCTGGCGGTCCACCAGGCTGCGTCGATGCAGACCGTTCCATTTAGGTGGTTGATGTTTGGATGCCAGATCGGGGTCAGCCATTTCATCCCCGGCCAGCGTTGGGGATACTGGTTGTGCAGGTAGATTTCCACCTGGTGGCGGCTCCCGAATTTTGGCCGGCCCTGTCGGTCCACCCCCAGGATGCCCTTACATTTATAGGTGATGATGTAAGTCTCGGGCGGCAGTCCGGGGCGTACGGCTTTTGATGTGAACTCGATCATATCACTCCGCCCGGCAAGCTCCTGCATCAGCTGATAATCAGCCCACAGGCGGCGCATACGTGGGCTCTGATCGGTGGAGGCTGCCCCGGCTGTGATATCGGCGGTCAGCATCAGGCGATCGTTTTCCGGGATCCCGGCTTTGGCGAGCGTTTCTTCTTCTCCAAGCTCGCGGCCTTGCGATTTGCTGTCCAACCGGTAGCCCATTGGGCGGCCATCGGGTCCAATGGTCGGGAGCTGAAGAAGCCCAACCAGCTCAGGGACGAGCTCGCGGATCGGTACATCGTCGGGCATTTCGGCCTGGCGTGCCCCTCCGTTCGGTAAGACAATTGTGACGAGTAGATCGGCCATCAGTCGCTCCAAAAACCTTGCTGATTATTCGTGAATATGCGGCACCTGACAATTGCCGGTGACTGCCCAGCAGTCAGAATGGTGATGCGTGCGGCAAACCGGACATATTGTCACGCCGCGCGGATCGTTCGGGACGACTTCTTCCAGGCAGTAGGGGCAGCGATGCTCTTCTTTTCCGATCAGCTGGATCATTGCGCGGGCTTTCTGCTTTTTTGCAGGCGTGCGGCGCGGGTGTTTGACCTGTACTCGGACGCCGGGGTGTGTTCTACGAGTGTTGGGAGATGATGACTGCTGCTCTGTCGGGTCCGACAAGCCGTGCTCCCACCAATCCTGGAGTCCTGCCTGGAATTTCTCCCAGCGGTGGGACCAGGCTTTGCTATGACCCGATGCGGTCGGTTTTGGCTGGACGATTTTCTTCGGTCGAGAGGCATGGCTGGAAGGCAGCGGCGGTTTCCCTTTGGTTTTTATCTTGCCCGGTTCAGCCGGTCGTCCATTTCCACCTTTGCTGGTCGAAGCTTTTTGAGGCTACTCCCGACCGGGTTCGACCTTCTCCAGGTTGAGAGCACGAGCAAGGCCGCGCCGCACGCAAGGCTGTAAGGTGCAAGCCAACCCGGATTAAATCCGGCCTTCCCGCTCAGGAAAAGATAATCGCCGAGAGAGCCATTTGAGATCACAGTTAAAAAAACCAGTCCGAGAAACAATGCCGCTGCACTGGCAAGCAGCTGGATAAAGAGAACGCGGCCGGGCAGGAAAAGGCGAGCCGCAAAACCAGTGCAAATACCGAGCGCGCCGATCAGCACCCAGCGCAGCACAGATGGGAGAATACCCCGGTTGGTCAGGTAGATCAGATAGGCCAGCGCGGCAGCTGCCAGGGTAGCCAGGATCACGGTCACTAATCGTCCGGGCAGGCTGCTGCTGAAGTTCTGCATCGAATCGGACCTCCATTCTTTGTTGACTTGTTCTTGGGCTGTCATGGTCGACCTTAATCGTGCAGCACGACCTTGCGCCGTGGTTTAATACTTGCGTTCTCATCCAAACCGACCTGCTCCCCCAATCGGATCCGATTCCGGATCGCCTTCCGGCGGGTGGGGGATGTCTCTTCGAAGTCGCTGAAGTGCAACGCTTCCGCCAGGTCGGCTGTCATCTCGTAGAATCGGTAATCCTGGGCAGTGAACGCCCGCAGGATGTGCAGGGGGGGAACTCCTACACTCGCCAGCGTACGGTTTAAGAAGTATTCTGAGCCGGTGACCGAATGGGTCATCTCCGTCTCGCGCATTGCTCCGCAGGCCGGGCAGTGCGCAGCTTCAAAGCTGACCTCAGAAATTGGCTTCAAGACCTGCTCTAAGCTGTTGCAGCGCAGGCATTTCAGCGAAAGGATCAGCTCCTGGTCCAGCTCAACGACTGCCTCGGGACCAAGGTCAGCCCGAGCGATCTCCAGCAGGTCCGCCAGGCTGGTGGAATGGACGCTTGCGGGCAGCTCGGTGACCTCACCGTAGGTCCAATGGCTTTCGCAGTCGGGGCGAGGGTTGTAAGCGGTGGTGTGCATCTCGTTGATCATCCCGTTGAAGTGGATGACTTTTCCTGGCTCTACCGGAAGGCCGTGAAGAAGCTTGAGCGCCTCCTGCGACTGCATTGCGCCGATGATGGATGCGATGGTAGGCGTGGTGGGGACTTTGCCGAGCAAGATGTTCTGGCGGGCGAGCAACGGGCAGGAATAGCGCACGGCCAGGTCGCGGCGGGCTTGCTCGTTCAGTGTGCATTCGAAGCAGGCGCCCTGCCCGGGGATGAAGACTCGCACCAATCCCAGCAGCTCCTGGATTGCGCCGTCCACCCAGGGTTTATTCATCCAAAAGGCGAAGCGGTTGACTGCCAGGCGAGCTTCGCGGTTATCCAGGCAGCCGATAATGACGTCCATCCGGCGGATCACCCCCAGGCCAAGCCGGGTGGTCGCATCGCCGTGCAGGTACTGGACATGGACATCTGGATTGAGGTCCTTCACGCGGGCAGCAGCGACTTCGGCCTTGCGCCGGCCCGAATCGCTCTCGCGAAAGAGCGGCGATCGGCTGAGATTGGCGGCCTCGATCGTGTCGAAGTCAACGATATAGAGGTTCCCTGCGCCCATCAGCGCCAGGTTTTTGATCACCTCGTTGCCTAAGGCCCCGGCGCCAACGACCAGGATTTTCGCCTTCTCGACGCGCTCCCGCTCCCACCACGATATGAAATCAAAGGTGCCCAATCGGTCCGTCTGGAGGTTCGGAATATGCAATGGCTTTTCCGGAGCGACCGGCAGGCGGCGCGGGCCGGTGGGTATCTCGTCAGAAGCCCGCCGAACGACAGGGGTCGCGGGTTCACGGTCGATCCCGGCGAAGGCGTGAAGACGGGTGAAATTGGTTTGATCGATCTTGCAGACGAACCAGCCGACACCCTGGCGCGGGTCGATCAGGCGGTTATCCGCCAGCACTTTGAGGGCTTCGCGCAGGGTGGAGCGGCTGACGTCGAGCTGCTTCATTAACTCGCGTTCAGGAGGAAGCTGGCTGCCCTCTTCGAGCGTCCTATTGAGGATCGATGCGGCGAGCTTGCCAGCTACTACATCTGTCAGGGAATGGCGGGAGATTGGATTGATTGTCATAAGTTTCTCTTGATGGTATACAAGTCAGACCACTGTACCAAGTATAACCGGCAATTCTTGGCATGTAAATAGGATACCAGTACTATTGGAGACTGGACTATAATCGAATGGATGGATTCTCGCTCAAGATTTCTGGAAACAATGGCTTATGGCACGCCGGACCGCGCCCCACTGTTCGCTGAAGGGCTGCGGGACGATGTGCTGAAAGCCTGGCGCGGCCAGGGGATGCCGAAGAATTCAACGATATCTGACTTGTTCTGGGTGGATCAACGCGAAGAGATCGAAGCGGATTTATGGCCGAAACCTTATCCAAAAAAATGGCCGAAGCAGCTTGAAGAGGCTGCCGGATATTCCCACCTTCTGAACCTGGATGATCCAAGGCGCATGCCCAAAAACTGGAAAAAGATTGTCACTAGATTTAAGCAGGGCTCACAGGTTCGGATGCTGTATGTTCACAACGGCTTCTTTGAATCGGTTGGTGTGGACGGCTGGGGGAGGTTCAAAGAGCTGATGCTGCTGCTCAAAGATAACCCGGCTGTGATCCAGAAGTTGATGGAAATCCAGGGGGAGTTCAATGCCCGGATGGCCGAGCGGATGGTGCGGGATGTGCAGGTCGAAGCGGCCGTGTTCAGCGAGCCGATCGGCGGAAACCACGGGCCGCTGGTTTCGCCAAAGATGTACCGCGAGCTGGTACTGCCGAGCTACCAGCCGATCCTAGCCGTGTTGCGCCGCGCAGGTGTGAGCACGATCATCCTGCGCACCTATGCCAACTGCCGCGCCTTGATCCCGGCGATGCTGGAAGCGGGCTTTAACTGCCTGTGGGCGGTGGAAGTGTTCGGAGGCGGGATGGATTATCGGGAGCTGCGCAAGGAGTTTGGCCTCGATCTGCGGCTGATCGGCGGGATCGACCTGGATGTGCTGCGGGAGGACAGGGAGACGATCCGCCGCGAGGTGGAAGAAAAGGTGCCCGCGCTGATTGCTCAGGGCGGCTACGCCCCTCTGGCGGACGGGCGGGTGAGGGCAGAGGTTCCCTGGGAGAACTACCGCTATTTCAAGGAATTGCTGCAGCGCATTGCCAGCCAGGTTTAGAACTCAGCTGGTTTCTTGACCTGAGTTCTGATATCCATCTCGGTTATTGAGCCGCATTTATGCCATATAAACCCATGCGGTCGAGCTCTGCGAAGGCCGCGGCTCGACGTCTCTGCCCGCTAGCTTTTACCCATCAGGCGGCTCAGCACCAACCAGTCCAGCTCTTCATAATCTCGGGCGGCGACCAGCTCGGCGACGGCATTACGGTCAAGCGAGCGCGAGATCTCGACCAGGCGCAGGAACATCCCCAGGCTATTGCGGAGGTGTTTGGTTGCCAGCTCGGCAGGCTGGGTGCGGATGGCTTTGACGTCCATTCCGACCATGCCAACCTCCCAGTAGCGGTTTTCGTCCAGCACGCGGACCTGGTTGAACGCCCGCCGCAGGTCTACCGAGCCAAACGAGCGGTCCTGGTCGAATTTCTGCCCGTTCTGATCGTTCAGGTGCACGCTCCACAGCTTCTTGAAAGCCATTGCGAAGGCGATCTCGTCGGCAGGGTCCAGGCCGGCCAGGATGCTGTGGGCAGTTTCCATCAGCACGCCAACTCTCGCGGGGTCCGACGCCTGAAACCCAAGCGCCAGGGCGTGACCCATTGTGGGGATGTATGCCAGGTCCATCGGCTCGTTGGGCTTTGGCTCGATGGCGATGCGGATCTGGGGGGCATAGTCGAGCACGGTGTTGATTGCCTCTAGCAGCTGGTGTGCGGCGCGGCCAGCGTCCTTCGACTCGCGCATGTAGGTACCTTCACGAGCCAGCCAGAGCACCATCAGGTCGCAATCCAAATCACCTGCGATATCCGCGGCGATTTTCGTGCGCTCGATTGCATAATGGCGGGCTTTCGGATCATTCGACGTATAGGCACCGTCGATTGTCATGGGGCTCTCCCACAGGCGGGGGGCGACGAATTCGGCGCTAAGCCCCTGGTCGCGCAGCTGGCGGCGGACATCCCGGGCTTGCTGGCGGATCTGAGCTGGGGCCAGACCGTCCAGATTTGGGACGGCGTCGTCATCGTGGAACTGGACCGCATCAAAGCCGAGCTCTTTGTAGAAACGCAGCTTCCGCTCAAAACTCAGCTCTGGGCGGACAGGCGGGCCAAATGGATCGGCGCCTTCGTGGATGTTCCAGGGCCCGAAAGTGAAGCGATAGCCATATTTTTCCATCAGTTGGTCTCCTGAGCAAAAGTGTGTAAATCAAATTTAAATAATAGATCTGGAAATTATAAGCCATGAGACAACAGTTAAATTACGGTCTTGTGACAATTTTCAGAAATAACTGTAATTAATTCAAAGGGCAGTTGTCTTGTCTTATTCGTAATGAATTGCGTCGAGGATGCGGGTTCGCGCCGCGCGTAGCGCGGGAAATAGAGCCGCGATCTGTGAGACAACCAGGGATGCGACCACCGCAAAGAACAGCCGGGCAGCTGGAAGGACAAATGCCAGGCGATAGCCCGACATCGCGCTCATCGCCGCCATGAAAATTTTTGAAAGAACTACGCCAAGTGCCAACCCTAACACACCCCCGACCAGGCCGATCAAAGCCGCTTCGGCAAGGATTGTGCGGATGATCTGCGGTCGGGTCATTCCGACGGCGCGGAGCATGCCGATTTCCTGCGTGCGCTCGATCACATTCATTGTCATTGTATTTGCTATCCCAAAGAAACCGACCAGGATCGCGATCAGGGCGAGGACGTCGAAAAGGCTAAAAGCCTGCTTCATCAGAACCGTTATTCGTCCCAGCAGCGACTGGCTCGATTCGATCGAGAGCCGGTCGCGTTTTCCATAGAGGTCGTCAATCCGATCCGCGACCTCGTCCGGCTGATATCCGGGTTGAACCCTGACCAAAAAGGCGTTTGCATCTTTCTGACGGAAATAGCGGTCCATATCGTTCCATATTCCGGTGATGACCAGTCCTTGATTGAGGTAACTCACGGTCACGCCTGCGACCCGAAACGAGTGTGGGCCGGTTTTGGTCAGCAAGACAATCGAATCTCCGGGCTGCAGGCCGTATTTTTCTGAGAGAACGCTGGAGATGAATACAGATTCGCCTTGCGACAACTGCTGGATTGATTCCTGTGGGTCCGGATCAGCCTGGCTGAACTGGAAATTTGTGACATCCACATAGGAGGCAAGGTCTACTGCCATAAAGGTGAGTTCGTCTTCGCCTTCAGGAGAAAGCCAATTAACGTTGAAGTAGTGAACCGGCGCGGCAGTTTTTACTCCTTCAACGCCCCGGATTCGCTTCCAGACATCGTCTCCCATCGGAAGGGATGAGGAGATGTACAGGTCTCCCCCTGCATAGCTGGTCAGCCAATCATCCAGGTCGCCTTTGAAGGAACCGGTAATCGCCCAGACAATGACCACCATCGAGACCCCGATCATTAAAGCTGCCACAGTCAGGGTCGTGCGTAGTTTTGTTCTGAGAATATTTCGGCTTCCGAGTTGTCCGCTCTGTCGAAAGAGCAGGACAGCGATCGGCCGCAATCCAATTTCCCAGTAACGGATCGAAGATGGAATCAGGAGCGTGGCGCCCAGGAAAAGGCTGAAAGTGACCATGCTTCCCAGGCGGAACTGGACATCGTAAGGGAAAGGGTTCAAAACGAGAATGATCGTCGATATTACCAGCAGGATGATTCCAGGAATCCAGCCGTTACGGATCAGCCAACCCTCCCGGGAGCGGCCGCGGATCAATACCGCCTCCATAGGAGATATTCGACCGGCATTGACTGCTGGAATCATTGCTGCTATCACGGTCACAAAAATACCGACGAAAACAGCTGTGAGAGCCACATCCATCGGGAATGAGGCAGCCCCGATATCTTGGGCGAGCAGGACCCCCATCACCTGACTGAGGCCGCGCGCCATCAGCAACCCTAACCCAAGCCCTAATAGCGAGCCAAGAAAACCCAACAAGATTGCTTCACCCAATACCTGGATCGTAATCTGGGACCGGCTCATCCCAACCGTTCGGAGCATGCCGAACTCGCGGGTGCGTTCGGCGATGGTCATCGCAAAGGCGTTGTAAATCAGAAACGCTCCCACAAAAAGCGCCATCCCGCTCATGAGATTCAGCCCAATCTGGAAGTTGCTCAGCATTTGGGTCATCCGGCGGCCCTGGGCGGCGGGGTAAATCACGGAATAATCGTCACCGATAGTAGTTTGCAGATTTTCTCGGATCATTTCGACCGCCTGGGTCGATGTTTTATCCGGCGTGACGACCAGGTCAACCTGATCGATCATGCCCTCTCGGAAGGTCAATTTCTGAGCGGTTTCGAGCGGGATTACCCCGAAGGCACCGTTGTTTAACTGCCCCGGTCCTTCCTTGGCGATCGTGCCCACCAGAGTGAATTTTTCCACACCGTCCTCGGTGAGGATTTCGACGGTCCTGCCGATCTCGAGCTCGTTTTCTTCAGCATAACTATCCACAAGCACGATTTCATCTGATGTCGGATCGTTGCTGAGGAATTTTCCCTGCAGGAGCCGGTATTCGCGCGCCTCATTCGTCTTGTGCGGGATCAATGCCAAAAAGTTGAAGCCCGCCGGACGATTGGCCGAAGAAGCTGAGCCCGGTTTCGGACGGAGCGGCTTCGTCGGCGAGCATGGTCATCAGCTGGATCGACGGCACAGCAGCAGCGATCCCGGGTTGGGAGCGCAGCGAGGTCAGGATATGCTGCGAAAAACCATCCTCTTGATCTTTCGCACCGGTCACGATCAGGTTGGCTTTCCCTGAGGTATTGCTGAAGAGCCGGTCGACTGAGGCAAGGGCGTTATTGTTGGTTATATTGATCGCCAGGATAGCTGCCACACCCAGCATGATGCCAAAGGTGCTCAACAGCATCCGGAGCGGACGTGCAAGCAGCGAACGGATGACCAGCAAGCGAAAAAGATGCATAGCAATTTTTATTGTTCAGGAGCTGAGATGCTCGAGCTCTTCCATGACTAGCGAGTGCTTATGGGAGAGTGGGAAGGTTCTATCCAGCTGGATTTCGCTGACGATGCTGCCGTCCCGCAAGAAGACCACCCGATCGGCATAGGATGCCGCTTTCGGATCGTGGGTGACGATGATCATCGTCTGACCCAGCTCGTCGCAGGAGAGGCGCAGGATCTCCATGATGGATGTCCCGGTTTTTGAATCCAGGTTGCCGGTGGGCTCGTCGGCTAGCACAATCGCCGGCTGGGTGATCAGGGCGCGCGCCAGGGCGACGCGCTGCTGTTCTCCTCCAGAAAGCTGCTCGGGTTTGTGCTTTCGCCTGCTGCTCAAACCGACCAGTTCCAGCAGTGCGTCAAGCCGCTCCTGATAGTCTCGGGTTTTCTTGTTATCGATCAGCAGCGGCAAGACGATGTTCTCTTCGGCGGTCAGTGTCGGGAGCAGGTTAAAAAACTGAAAAACAAAACCCACATTCCGCCTACGGAGAAGCGTAACTTTCTTGTCTTTGAGCATCGCCAGGTTTTGTCCGGCAAGCGTGATCTCCCCGCTGTTCGGGGTATCCAATCCGCCGATCAGGTGGAGCAGGGTAGATTTGCCGCTCCCAGAAGGTCCCATAATAGCCACGAATTCCCCCGCTTCGACAGCAAAATCGACTCCTTCGCAATGCGCTGACTTGTGGCTGCCGAGCTCATATTGCTTCACCAGGTTTTTTGCAGTAAGTACCGCCATTTTCTCTTCCATAACGCTCAACCTTCGATAATCTTGATTTCACCTTTGAACCCGTCGACATGAACCAGGGTGTCATCCTTCAGCAGTAGCGCGCCGGCGACGGATACCACTGCCGGGATATTATATTCGCGGGCGATAATTGAACTGTGAGAAAGCATGCCGCCTGATTCGGCGATGACAGCCCCTGCCTTTCTGAAAAGCGGCAGCCAGCCAGTATCGGAGAATGGAATCACTAGGACGTTACCCGGCTGGAGTTTCGGGAACTCGCTCAGTTTTTCGATGACTTTTACACGTCCTGTGTAGTAACCGCGCGAAGTTGGTACGCCTGAAAATGTTTTCTTCGCATTTACAACCGCCGGCGGGGCAGTGTCGCCGAAAATAACTTCCGGCAGTTCGACACCTTTCGATTGCTCCATTTCTTCTTTGCGTTCTGCGATAAGCCGCTTTACTTCAATATCATTCATATCATCAGATACAATCTTCTTCAACTCGTCGTGGTACAGGTAGAAGATATCATCAGGAATGAGCAGCGTTTCATTATGGGAAAGTTGTTCTGCAAGCGCAAGGTAATGAGAACGGAGCAAACCTAAAACCCTTGAAAACAGCGAGCTGAAAGCCTCTCGATAATAGCGGAAAAGCCTGGCACGGCGATAAAAGGATCTGATCACAATTCCGGACAACCATCCTGGAGATAAATCTCGCAGGCTTATCTTGGTGAGAGTCTGTTCTGAGAAGGCTGGATATTCAATTATGATTTTCAGGACAAGGTCCGGGTTTTCATGCCACGGCACATGTGAAAAGTCAACGGCGCTTTCGCTCAAGTAGCCAAAATTCTCGAGGAAGTCCGCCACCTGGAGTTGAAAATCTTCAATACCTGACAGAGATTGGAATTCCTGATAATCCGAGGCTTGAATCCGTTGCTGGACTTCCGAGTCCAGGGTGCGAAAAGTAGATGCTAAGTTCGCAAGGGAGATATTGGGATTATAGCGGTCAAGCTCTGGCATGCCTTCGGTCAGATTAAACAGGTGGAAATCAACCCCTTTTCGCTCAAGGAGTGATTTCAGAATGCGATTGTAATATATGCATCATCATTTGAACGATGATGGTGTGATGGGATATTTGCCTATAAAGGCCATGCAGCTCGTCCAACTTTTCAAGGATTTGTTTTTCGTCGAGCTGTGGCAGAACTTCAAGCGGTATCGAATAGCAATGTTTCTCGATTTCGGGGAGTGCTTGTTTTGCGATGCGATCGAAATGAGCATAATTCCACAGGAAGCTGGTCATTCGAGGAATATTGGATGCTATTCCTGGGCTGGGCTTGAATTGTGGTTTATCAATATTGGGTGGAACAAGTCCCATCATCATTTCGAGGGATTCCTGCGGCATGCCCAAACGTTGAAAAACCTCTCCGAAAACGCTTACATTGAAGTAGGCGCGATATTTGAAAGCGCGAATCATATCAGAGAGGTTAATATTATTTTCACCGATCATATCTTGCAAGATTTGAAGCCATATCGCGCTATGCGTTGGTATAGCAACAGACCAGACCAGGGGTTTAATCAACCCCGGGATCATTTCTTTGGAGATGCGATTTGAGAAAACGTTGCCGCCTCTGATGGATGTGATATCTCGCAAGCTGCACCCAATAAAGGTTTTTTCCGTCAAATACCCATTCCAGATCGACATCTTTGTGAAGACTTTTTGAGATCTGACGAGTCCGGTCAATAATTTCCTCAATTAAACCCGCAGGAAAATCATCCAAATCGGGCTTACTGAGCCAGCTTCCCCATTTATTTACCCAGCGATGAGGCGTGATACCTTGTTTCATCAGTAAATCGCCTCTACCCATCACCGCCTCAACGACAATTTCATCGAGGCATGTAATGGGGTTTTTACTGAACGAAACCCCGGATATCTCAGGTCTTACCATCTCTTGAATTATGACAGCCATTTTTATCGCAGACTGGTCCTGAGATGACTCTCCGAGATATGAGCGGACCTCAGTCGATTGGGCGGTTGCCCAGACAGCCCAGATAGCCTGCAGCACTGGATTTGTACCGCGGATGTCCAACATCGATTTAAACTGACCAGCGAATGAGTGATTTTCACTATCTTCGACATTTGCAGAGGATCGAATTGCGTAATTTTTTTCTGGGTTAACCACAATGCTGAGTTCTGCAATTAGTTGATCCAGAAGGCAAACATCATCGTGCAAATAGCTGTGATATGCATCCCAGGTACACACGTAGCTGTCTGGGACTTTATATCCTTTATCCATCAGGGTGCGGAGATTTTGGGCCTTAGCCCCGATGGACGCAGGAAGTCTGCGTTGAGAGAGCGGGATGATGTAATGAGGTGCCATGATCATTATCCTAAAACTTATTTACTTTTTCAGGCGCATCATTTCCATCATTTTGAGCATGCCGCGCCCCATTGGGAATGACTCCAAGCCTGCCTGTAGATTTGCTTTTCCTTCCCTGTGAGCCTTAATCTGTTCCCGAATTTCTGGCAACAGCGCCGCAATAAATATGATGTTTACAATGATTGCATAAGCCAAATATGCCGTGTTGTGGGTGGTGAACCATAACCACAAGATCATGAATGCCGGACCAATCATGTACGCCACAAGGATGTCCTTGATAATTACCAGCCCGAAGAACAAGCCGGCTGTTGCACAAACCACTGCGCCGAGCCAATCGACAGCAAGAAATCCGCCATAGATAGAAGACATTCCCCCTCCGCCTTTAAATCTATAGAAGATTGGCCAGTTATGCCCTACCATGCAAAAAATGGCTGCTACAAGAAAATAAGGTTGATCTGGATAAAGATATTTGACTGTTAATGTTGGTAAGGTTGTTTTCAGGATGTCTAACAGACCGATTGTGCAACCCCACCTGGCACCTAATCTGATTGAGGCAGTATTGGCTCCGTAATGACGCAGCTCAGTTATGTCGCCACGTTCGCTATCACCGATCTCGACATGATCAAGCGTAGTTCCGGGTGAAACAAGATGAGTAATCAGACGCGAGAATGAGATTGAACCTATGGAATAGCAGGACAAGACCACCAGAATAAGGATCACTGGATCCATCTCAAACCTCCCAATGATGTCAAAAAAGCATTTTGATCAAGTCTAACTTGCAGCCAGACACCGATAATATCCAGTTTTTGTCCACTATAATTATACATATTGGGTCTATATTGTATATTATAATGATTGTCCTGGCATTATCAAGATTAACTTCATCATATATCTTCGTACAAATGTCACCATTCTTTTTTAATCCTAATCCGGTTTGCAAAATTCTTATTCTGAAGAGGCGTGCAAACTGCAACCAGTATTTGACTTGGGTGATATTCATCCGTATAATAGATTTACGGCATTTCTCTGCGCTTTAAGCATCAAATTATCTCCTTTGTCGGAACCAAAACGACATTATCATCGCTGCGATCACCATTGCCGTTTAGAATAATCCTGGTAAAACCAAGGGAAGCGAGGGCAGAATGGGCTTTGGGTTCATGGGGAAAATTCTACGGGTGAACCTGTCTGAAGGGGAAGTGCAGGAAGAAGCGCTTAATCCAATTTGGGCGAAAGATTTCCTTGGTGGCACCGGTCTGGCAGCGCGATATTTCCTGGCAGAAGTCCCGGCGGGCGTTGATCCGCTGGGGGAAGCCAACAAGCTGATCTTTATGACCGGTCTGCTGACCGGAACTCCTTCTGCCAGCGCCAGCCGCTATTCAGTCGTCTCCAAATCGCCGCAGACCGGAATTTTGGGTTATGCGAATTCTGGAGGCAATTTTGGTCCGCTGATGCGGCGCAGTGGTTTTGACGGGATCATTTTCGAGGGGATATCTCCAGCGCCGGTTTACCTGGCAATAACGGATGGTCATGCCGAGCTGCATGATGCAGCGCATCTGTGGGGAAAGAATGTGCGGGACACGGATGAAACCCTGAAGCGAGAGGTGAATCCGCAGGCGACGATTGCCTGCATCGGTCCGGGCGGTGAGAACATGGTGCGCTATGCCGGGATCATGAACAACCAGCACCGCGCCGCCGGCAGGTGCGGGTTGGGTGCTGTGATGGGGTCTAAGAGGCTGAAAGCGGTGGCGTGCGCGGGCAGAAAACGCGTCCCCCTTGCGGATGAAGAGGGTTTCATGCAAGCGGCGAAACGCCAGATCGACCTGCTGGACGAATCGATCCTCAAGGTGGGCTTTGACGCTTTTGGGACCAATATGGTCTCGGACATGGTCAACGTGCGCGGCGGCTATCCGACGCGGAACTGGCAGCAAGGCGTTTTTGATGAGATTGAAGCGGTGAACGCGCAGGCGCTCACCGACCAGGTGCTGGTGGACGGTGTGCGCGTGTTTTGCCTGTCCGGTCTCTTGCGGGCGAAAAACCGAAATCCGTGAAGGTAAGTGGAGCGGGCACACGGGTGAGGGACCTGAATATGAAACCACGAATACGTTTGGAGCATTGTGCGGGATTTCCGACTTGAATGCAATCACCATGGCGAACTACCGCTGCAACGAATTCGGCCTGGACACGATCAGCTGCGGGGCGACGATCGCGTTCGCGATGGAGTGCTTTGAGCGAGGCATCTTGACCCGCGAGCAGACCGGGGGGATCGAGCTCCGTTTTGGAGACGCCGATCTTGTCGTTGACCTGGTTGAAAAAATTGCCAACCGGCAGGGTGTGGGGGACCTGCTTGCAGAAGGGACCCGCATTCTTTCGCAAAAGCTGGGTCAGGGATCGGATCATTTTGCCGTCCATGTGAAAGGGTTGGAGCTTCCAGCATACGACCCTCGGGCAGCCAAAATCTGCGGTTTGGGATATGTCACTGCCAACCGCGGCGGGGATCACATCACTGCCTACGTGCAGGGGCCGACCTTTATCGACGCGCCTTTCCTGATCGTCGATGAGAGCAGCATTCGTAACCCTTTTGAAGCCAACCCGGCGGAGGCCAGGGTGCTGGTCGACCTGGAGGATGCACTGGGCGTGCTGGACGCGGTTGGGGCATGCAAATTCATGGGGATTTTGCTGACCGCCGATGAGATCGTCAGCCTGATCACCGAGCGCGACGGGGGAGGATTTCACAGTCCTTGATTTCCGCAGGTGCGGGGAGCGGATTTACAACCTGATCCGGCTTGGGTGCGTCCGCGAAGGTATTCGCCGGGATGATGACATCCTTCCAGGACGC
Organism: uncultured Chloroflexia bacterium; assembly: GCA_963788305.1. Taxonomy (GTDB): domain Bacteria; phylum Chloroflexota; class Anaerolineae; order Anaerolineales; family UBA4823; genus UTCFX2. The sequence continues at coordinate 299,221 of CAWBGK010000011.1, read as the reverse complement.
CTGATGGAGGATGCGCTCCCGGATGGACCGGCAAAAGGGATGCGGATCGACCGGGAGACTTTGGAAATGATGAAAGACGCTTACTATGAAATTCGGGGCTGGGATTTGGATACCGGGATCCCCACCCGAGAGCGACTTCAGGCATTGGGGATGGATGATTTGGGTATGGATCAGTAGATCGGGGAGATTTCCCGGATCGATCAAAGGTGATGCGGATGAGCAGCTACAGCGATCGTCCCTGGTTGAAAAGCTACCAGTTAGGTCCTTACAAACTCGAAAAAACACTTTCGCCTTACCCCGAACGGCCTGTGTTTTCGGCTTTGGATGATGCGGCCGAAAAATACCCTGCCCAAACGGCAGTTCTGTTTCTGGAACGAGAGATCAAATACCATCAGCTTAAAGCACGGGTGGATCGTCTGGCGGCAGGCTTTGCAGCGCTGGGGGTCCAAAAAGGCGACCGGGTATGCGTCTTCTTGCCGAACTGCGTCGAGTTTCTGCTCAGCGACTGGGCAATTCTCAAGACCGGCGCGGCGACCGTCCCAACCAGTATCTTGCGAACTCAGGAAGGGCTCCAACATGAAATCGGCAGCTCCGGGGCGCGAGCGGTTGTCTGCAGGGAAGAACACCTCGAGCGTGTGCTGGCAATCAAGGAATGCTGCCAGATCGAGACGATCTTTGTCACTTCGACTGACGGCTACGATGTCAAAGCGATCTCAGGTTCCTTGCCGCGTGGAGTCTTTGAGCTGCGCAAGCTGATCGATCAGCACGATCCAGAGCCGCCGAAGGTCCGTCTGGATCCGCATGTTGACCTGTGCGAGCTTGCTTTCACCGGCGGGGCAACCGGTGTGCCGAAGGGGGTGATGATCACCCACTCCAACCGCTATAGCTGCATTCTGCAAGGCTTTTCCTGGCTTTTGAAACCGGTGCTGCGGGGATTCGTCGGCAAGGCTTCGGTGATCATGCCCGTCCCAATGTTCCATGCCTACGGTCATTTTGTGCTTCAAATGGCGACGCACCTTGGGCTGCGGATCATCCTGCTGCCCGATCCACGGGACATGGATATGCTGGTAGAGCACCTGCACAAATACCGGCCCTTCCTGATCCCTGCTGTACCTACACCAGCTGATGCGGATCGCCGACGCAAATCTGGGAAGGATGAGTGTGCTGCCAATGAGCGGTTCTGCGCCGCTTCCTGTCGAGGTTGCAGAAGCGATCAAGAAGAAGATCGGAATGCCGGTCTCGGAAGGATACGGCCTCACCGAGACTTCTCCGGTGACGCACTACAACCTTTCAGCCTTTTCGAAGATCACCGGATTCATCCCGAAGGAGAAATTTGGCATCGGTGTGCCGACGCCCGACACCGAATGCAAACTGGTCGATCCAGAAACCGGGGACGAAGTGCCTATCGGTCAGCCTGGGGAGATTGTCGTGCGCGGCCCGCAGATCATGCGCGGATACTGGCCGATCCCAGGATCGGGATTAAGCCCGGACGGCTGGTTCCACACCGGCGATGTGGGGGTGATGGATGAAGATGGATACTTTCAGGTAGTGGACCGGATCAAAGACATGGTAAACGTTTCTGGACTGAAAGTCTACACAACGCTGGTGGACGAGGTGCTATTCAAGCACTCTTCAGTGAGGATGGCGGCAGCCTTCGGAGTGCCTGACCTGGACCACCCCGGCAGCGAGCGTGTAATGGCGGTGATCCAGCTGAAGGAGGAGTACCTGGGAAAGGTTTCTGAAGACGAGATCCGGGATTACTGCCGGGAGCACCTGGCGCCGTATGCTGTCCCAAAATACGTCGAATTCAGGGATGAGCTTCCCTTGACGGTCTCGGAGAAAGTCTTCAAGAAGGCGCTGCGCGATGAGATCCTGGCAAGGTTTCAGGGGAAAAACAATACGCAGGAATGAAAGATTTATCTCATAAATAGGAGGGTCGTATGAATTCTGTTCGATACTGCACCCCAGAGTGGCTGGAAGGCTGTTTTCATCTCTTCGCGAGCCAGCCGCGGTTTGAGCAGGAGCTGAAAAAGCTCAGCGTCAGCCTCGCCTTCAGGGTTCTGGCTGAGCCGGAGTGGGCGATTGAAAATGATGTGATTTTCGGCGGCAAGGTTGAGACCGGCAGGCTGCTAATGCTGGATTTCCTGAGCGAAGGAGCAGCCAAACGCGAATCCGAGTTCATCATGGCTGCAACACCTAAAACCTGGAAAAAAGTTCTCAGGAAAGAGGACAAATTCCTGACCGACTTTATGCTCGCCAAGATCACCCTGGAAAAGGGCAGCAAGGTCGGCGTGCTGGCGATCGCCCCGCATGCGAATACGTTTGTTGAGGTATTGACGCAGATTCCGCTCCAGTTCCCAGATGAGATGACGACAGAAGAGATTAAAACCTATCGGAGCGACCTGAACAGGCTGAGACAAAAGTTGGGCAGCTGAAGAAGTCTTCCTTCCAAAAATGAAAGTCTATCTTAAGGGATACCTGACATTTCGGGAGCGGCTGAAATCTACACCCTGGGTTGAGCTGGCAGAAAACAGCACGCTGCGCGACCTGGTCTTCCTTCTGCCGGGTGAACTCCAGGAGCTGATCGAGGCCAACGAAAGAACTCAACCCAATCGAGGTACTGGCACGATCGCGATTTTGGTGAACGGGCAGCACTATACCCACCTGCCCGATCGGCTTAATACTCGATTGGAAGATGGGGACGAGGTGGCGGTATTTCCGCCTGTTGCAGGCGGTTGAGATTGGATAATCGAAGAAATCAGGCTTCAGCAGAAAACCCGGAAAACAGGCATGTGGGCGCTCGATATTCTGATATAATAGATATATATAGTATATATTATTAACAATCTTTACATAATGGAATCCAGATCGCTGTCAAGCGCGATAACTGATCTGGATCGTTCATAGCAATGAGGGAAACATGAAACCAGATTTTGAAATAACTTCAGCTCAAGAGTTGGGCAAAAAGCCGGTAACGGTGTTCCACATCCATGGAGATATCGATACCAACACCTATTCAATTCTGCAGACAAAGGCCGAACAGAGCTTCCATGACGGGATGCGCGATTTGCTGCTCGACCTCAGCGAAGTCAATTTTGTCAGCAGCGCCGGACTCAGGGCGTTCCATGCGATTTACATGATGCTGCGGGAAGCCGCGCAGGACGAAAACGCGGATGCGGTGAGTAAAGGATTGATGGACGGCACATACAAGTCTCCCCACCTCAAGCTGTTGAAACCATCCCAAGGGGTCCAGCTGGCACTCAAAACTGCAGGGTTTGACATGTACCTTGAATCGTTCAGCGACCGGCAACAAGCGATCGCTTCTTTTCATTCAGGGGATTAAGGAAGGATCAGCATGGTTCGAGAAGTTGAACAAGTCATTGAGCCGAAGATGGTTATTGAAGGCGCCGGTGTCCTGCTTCGGCGTTCGATCGCCCCCAGCCGGGCAAACCCTTTTGATCCATTCCTGCTCTTTGATCATTTTGCCTTCAACGACCCGGCTGAAGGCCCGATCAGCGGTTTTCCGATGCACCCGCACCGCGGCATTGAGACAGTCACCTATATGCTCGAAGGCACTGTCCACCACCGCGACAGCCTGGGGAATGCCGGGCTGATCGGTCCGGGTGATGTGCAGTGGATGACCTCAGGACGCGGCATCCTGCATGAAGAGATGCCGCGCCGAAGCCCGGAAGGAAATATTTACGGCTTTCAGCTTTGGGTGAATCTGCCTGCGGCTCAGAAGATGAGCCAGCCGCGTTATCAAGAAGTGAGCGCCAATTCCATCCCGGTCGTGGAAGCCGCAGGAGCGCGGATCCGAATCGTCGCAGGGGAAGTGAGCAGCGTGTCCGGTCCGGTGACCGAGATCGCAGCGCGACCAGTCTACATGGATGTTGAGCTCGAAGCTGGTTCCAGCTTTGAACATCCTGTCCCGGCTGGACATACGGCTGTCGCCTACGTATTCAAGGGGCGAGCAAGATTCGATCTGGGTTCATCAGGTCGGGGGGAGCTGATTGATGCAGTCAGGCTGATTGCTTTCGGAGATGGGGACCAAATCCGGGTGCAAACCGACCAGGATTCTGGAGTTCGGTTTATGCTGATGGCAGGAAAGCCGTTCAGGGAGCCGACTGTGCCCTACGGTCCATTTGTGATGAACACCTGGGAAGAGATCCAGCAGACTTTAGCAGATCTGCGCAGTGGAGACTTTGTCCGGGGGTAGCTTTTACGAATATCACCAGGGTCGTCATCGACCTGTACCGTACGAGTCCGGTCTCCAACCCATTCTTCCCAAAACTATGTGGTATAGTTCATACTCTGAAATCTTCATAGCTATCATTTTATTGCCGGGACACAACCAATTTATGGCTCGTTATAAAGTACTTGTCAATCCCGTTTCCGGTCGAGGAAATGGGGAGATCCTTTATCCGCAGATCGAAAGCCGGCTGAAGGAATTGGGGGCGGATTTTGACCTGTGCCGCACAGAATATCCTGGGCACGCAATCGAGCTGGCAGCCGAAGCTTCGGCTGAGGGTTACGATGCGGTCGTAGCCGTTGGAGGGGATGGGACTGCCAACGAGGTTGTAAACGGGCTGATGCGGGCGGCGTTGGAACGCAAAGGTCATGCTGCCCTGGGAGTTGTTTCAGTTGGGCGCGGCAATGACTTCGCCTTTGGGCTTGAAATTCCTCCCGACCTTGACAAAGCCTGCAGTGTGCTGGTCGAAGGGCGAAAGCGGTGGATCGATATCGGCTTTGTGCAGGGAGGCGATTATCCTGCCGGCAGATATTTTGGCAATGGGGTCGGGATCGGTTTTGATGCAGTGGTCGGATTTGAAGCTTTGAAGTTAAAAACTCTGCATGGTTTTCCCTCCTATATTGTGGCAGCGCTGAAAACCATTTTCCTTTACTTCGATCCTCCAACTCTGCGGGTTGAATATGAGGGTCAGGATCTCATCCAACCCTTGCTGATGTTATCGATCATGAACGGGCGGCGGATGGGTGGGGGATTCCTTATGGCGCCGGACGGGGTTGTTGACGATGGGGCTTTCAACCTGTGCATTGCTGGTAAAGTGAGCCGGGCAGCGGTCTTTGGATTAATCCCGCGTTTCATGAAAGGGACACAAGCGGGTCATCCAGCCATCAGCACTGCCAAAGTGGACCACATCCGCGTCACAGCCGTGCGCGGCACCATCCCGGCGCATGCGGACGGCGAAACCATCTGCGTGGCGGGAAAAACGCTGGAAGCCAGAATTTATCCGAAAGCGCTTGAGGTCATCACGCAGATGAGCGGCGTACCGGTATGACGCTGGAATATTGGGCGGCGACGAATATCATCAAAGGCGCCACCCGGCTGATTTGCCGGATTGAAGATGATCCGCTCGACCAGGTCCCGCAAAAAGGCCCGCTGATCCTGGTCTGCAACCATATCAATTTCCTCGAAGTTCCGCTTATTTTCACCCACCTGCAGCCGCGGCCGGTGACGGGCTACGCAAAAGCAGAGACATGGGACGATCCCTTCCTGAGGTATTTATTCGACCTGTGGGGTGCGATCCCGGTGCGGCGAGGGAAAGCAGACCTGACAGCCATGAAGAAAGGTTTACAGGCTCTCGAGGAAGGGAAGATTTTGGCCATTACGCCGGAAGGGACGCGCAGTGGGGACGGTCGGATGGGAAGAGGCCACCCGGGCGTGGTCACCCTTGCGCTGAATTCCGGGGCGCCGCTGCTGCCGCTAGTATATTTTGGGGGTGAGCTTCTCCAGCAGAACCTGCGCCAGCTCCAGCGCACGGATTTTCACATTCGGGTCGGGCGCCGGTTCAAAATTGATTTGAATGGTCAGAAGATCGATCATTTAATCCGCCAGAAGATCACCGACGAGATCATGTATCAGCTGGCAGCCTTGCTTCCACCGGAATATCGCGGCGAGTACGCCGATCTGGATGCCGCGACTACGGATTATCTGAAGTTCTAGCCTTCCTTACGCACCTGTTAGATTCAGGGCAAGCGCAGCCAGCTTCAATACTTTCAATACCTTGTCCCTAAGAGTGTCATTGAATCCACATAGCGCTCCCAGGTAATCTCAGCGAGCAGTTTGGTGTGTTTCATGACGGCCTCGATATCTGGAAACTCTTCGACCCCCCAGAAATGCCATTCCTCGGTTGACCAGGTTGGATCGCACATCAGCACGCGCTTCCCGCCTGCTTGTTCGACTGCGGCCTGGACCTTGTCCAGAAGCTCATGCTGTTCGTCTTTTGAGAGCCTGTGCCAGGCCTCGGTCGTCTTGCCGATGAAGAGTTTGTAAATTTTCTTGGACATTTTGGACCTCCTAATAAAAATACCACGCCACATGCTGAAAGCCGGGTCGCGGTTCTTGAAAGGATGATAGCCGGCCTTGTTTTGGCTGGTTCAGCACCGCCGGAGGTGTCCCCTGATGAATAGATGGGGCGGTTTAAAACCAATTTAGCATGGAATCATGCTAAATGCAAGCGCCAATTAAGATTCCTTAATATCCGCGGTCAGACGCCCGCTCTTATAATTCGAACCCTGCACTTGCTGCATCCAAATTCCCCACCATTTCTGAAAAATGGCAGGCAGTCAGATGTTTCGCGTCCGAAGTCGGCCCAAGGATCGGCGGCTCGATCGTGCAGCGGTCCTGGCGGTAGCGGCAGCGAGGGTGGAAAGGGCAGCCCGGCGGTGGATTGCGCGGGCTGGGAATTTCCCCCTCCAGCACAATGCGCTGCCGACTTTCACGCTGCGTGGGATCTGGAACTGCCACAGCTGACATCAAGGCTTCCGTGTAAGGGTGGAGGGGGGCTGAAAAAATCTGATCTGTCTCGCCAAGCTCGACGATCTTCCCCAAATACATCACTGCTACGCGGTCGGCGATGAACCCGATGATATTGAGGTTATGAGTGATCAGGATGTAAGTCAGGCCAAGCCTGTCGCGCAAGTCCTTCATCAGATTCAAGATGCCTGCCGCGACCGAGACATCCAATCCAGCTGTAGGCTCGTCAGCCACCAGCACAGCCGGGTGTAAGGCCAGCGAACGGGCGATCCCCACCCGCCGGGCCTGGCCGCCTGAAAGCTGATGGGGGTATTTGTCCGCCTGCTCGGAAGACAGACCCACCATTTGGAGCAGCTCTTCGACTTTTAGTCCTGGATCGACCGGGATGCCGTGTATTCTGAACGGCTCGAGCAGCATGTCCGAAACTTTCATGCGTGGGCTCAAGCTTGAGATGGGGTCTTGAAAAATCATCTGCATCTGGGCGCGCAGGGGACGGATTTTCTCCTGGGCCAGTGCGGTAATATTCCGGCCCCTAACGCTGATTTCGCCCGCGGTCGGTTTTTCAAGCCGTAAAATCAACCGCCCCAGCGTCGTTTTCCCGCTTCCGCTCTCTCCGACCAACGCCAGGGTCTCTCCGCTGAAAACAGCCAGGTCCACGCCGTCCACAGCGCGGACAAGCCCCTCTTGCTGCCTGAATAGCTTCCCCAACCACCCAAGGTTGTCTTTGTAATGAACCCTAACTCGATTGACCTGCATTACCTGTTCGACCGTGGAAATTCGCTGCCGCTCTGGGATGATGCTTTCGGAGCCTTTTGTTTGAACCAGGCCTGTTGCGCCGGCAGGTTGAAAAGATGCGGTCGGTCCTTGCCAACCCGGCTGATAGGCATGGCACAGCACGGATTGCGCCGGGAATTCACTTTCTGGGGGTTCCTGATTAAAACAAATCGTCTGAGCCAGGTCGCAGCGGGGGGCGAATTTGCATCCGGTTGGCAGATCTTTCAGGCTCGGGACGCGGCCGCGGATTGTGGTCAGCTTGAGGGCGCGCGCCTGGTGAGATGGATGCGACCGGAGCAGCGCCTGGGTATAAGGATGAAGCGGTTTTTTGAAAACGCCGAACACGTCGCCCGATTCCACCACATTGCCGGCATACAATACGATGACATGGTCGCAGATCTGGGCGACAATCCCAAGATCGTGGGTGATGTAGAGGATCCCGGTATTCAATTCGTCCCGCAGCTGGCAGATGAGATCCGTGATCTGTGCTTCCAGGGTCACATCCAGCGCAGATGTTGGTTCATCAGCAATCAGAAGAGCCGGTTTCGATTGCAGAGCGAGGGCGATCATGATCCTTTGGCGCATCCCACCCGAGAACTGGTGTGGAAAGCATTTGATCCTTTCTGCCGCATCCGAGATGCCGACTCGATCCAGCATGAAAATCGCCCGATCGCGCGCTTCTGCTTTGCTGATGGGCTGGTTATTTGGCGGGGTGGGCTAAAATTGCATCCACCATCTGCTGCTCGATGCTGAAGACCGGATTCAGGCTGGTCATTGGATCCTGAAAAATCATCGAAATCGCGCGGCCGCGCACCCGGCGCATCTCTTCCTCGGATAGGCTGCGCAAATCCTGTCCTTCAAATAATAGTTTTCCTCCGGAGATTTCACCGTTTGGCGGCAATAAGCGCGTCAGTGCGAGTGCGATCGTGCTTTTTCCGCAGCCCGATTCGCCCACCACCCCGACAATTTGCCCCCGCTTGACTTGAAAGTTCACGTTCCGCACAGCCGTTAAAGTCGCCTGGCGGGTGTGGTATCTGATTTCCAGATCGACTGCCTCAAATACCGTTTCCATCATGCTCTTTTTGTCCCCGAAAGGCGCGGGTCCAGCACGTCTCTCAACGACTCGCCGAAAAGTGTGAATCCAAGTGTGATGATGACCAGGGTCAGGCCGGACCAGATGATCGGCCATGGCGATTGAAAGATGTGGTCAAATCCTTCCGAGAGGATCACGCCCCAGGAAGGAATTGGTGGACGCACGCCCAGCCCCATAAAAGACAGCCCGGCTTCGAAGGTGATCACCCAGGGCAGGTCCATGGCAGCCAGCAGCAGCGCAGGTGCAACCACGTTTGGCAGGATATGCATCCGAAGGATGCGCCAATCGTTTGCCCCCAGGGAGCGTTCGGCTTCGACGTACATCGTTTCTCTGGCAGACAGCACCTGGGCGCGGATCACCCTGGCATAATTGGGCATCCAGGTAAAGCCGATCACCAGGATAACATTAATCAGGGAAGGCCCAAGCAGAGCCAGGATAGCCAGCGACAGCATAATGGAAGGAAACGCCTGAAGGGAATCCATAATCACCACAATCACGTCGTCCACACGTCCCCCGAGGTAGCCGGCAGTCAGTCCCAGCAGAATCCCGGCGGAAAGCGCGATGGCGACCGAAGGCAGGGCGGTTCCCAATGCAATCCGGGAGCCATAAACCAGCCGGGAAAAGATATCCCGTCCCAGATGATCTGTGCCCAACATATAGGTCTCTGACGGTCCTTGATTCCGGTTGGGAATGTCCTGGTCGGCATAATGGTAAGGGGCGATCAGCGGTGCAAAGATCACTGTGATGAAGAACAGGGCAATGATGATGAAACCTAAAGCACCGAGAGGCTTTCTGACAATGTCGCCCAGGATCGGGATTCGGTCGAGGAACCTTTGTGTCCTGCTGGAAGGTTTTTCAATGTACTGCAAGGTCAGCTCCGCTTTTTATTAAGCTGAACGCGCGGGTCCAGGTAGGTGTAGATCACGTCTGCCAGCAGGTTGGCGAATACAAACAGGAATGCAACCACCAGCACGCTGGAGCGTACGATCGGGTAATTGCGTGCCTGGATGGCTTTGTATATCAACGTCCCCATTCCGGGGCGGGTAAAAATGATCTCCACGAATACTGCCCCGCCCATTAAGCTGCCCAATCCGACCCCAAGCACGGCAACAGTAGGGATCAAAGCGTTCTTGAGGGCGTACTTGTAGCGGATCAACCGCTCCGAAAGCCCGCCGGCTCGGGCAGCCCGGACGTATGTTTCATTCAAGACTTCTAATAGGCTGGTTCTGACCAGGCGGGCCAGGTAGCCGATCCAGGTGATCGCCAGGGCAGTCGCCGGAAGAATCAGGTGCCTTAAATAATCGACCGGGTCCCCTTCCTCCCCTAATCCCATCGCTGGAAGAACCTTCAGCTCTACTGCGAAGATTAAGAGCAGGAAAAGACCGGCCACATAGGAAGGGATCGTTGTGAAGGAAATTGAGATGAGTGCTGTAACCCGGTCCAGCCAGGAATCCTGGTGGGTCGCAGAAAAAACCCCCAGTGGGACCCCAAGGAGGACAGCCATGCCCAGGCTGGCGAAGGCCAGGATCAATGTGTGCGGGAGTGCGGCTCCGATCAGTTTATTGATGGAAACGCCTGTGAATACGTCTGTCCCGAAACTGCCGTGCAGCACATTCCAGGCAAACCTGGCAACCTGGATGTGCACAGGTTGGTCCAGGTCCATAGCGGCGCGAGTCTTTTCAATCAGCTCTGGACTGGCGCGTGGACCCAGGAGCGTCTTGGCTGGATCGCCGGGGATGATGTGAACCAGCAGCGACAGAAAAATGATCACCAGCAGCAGCACTGCCAGCGTCATCAGCAGGCGTCTTATAAAGTAGACGATCACCGGTGCGACGGATCCTATTACATGGCATTAAGGTTGAATGGTGGGACAGGGCTGGAACGATCTTTTTAATCCAGCCCTGTTCATAAACAACGGTTAATCGGTCGCTGTGAATTCCCTGAGCATCGGGCACAGCCCACCAGGGTAGATCACGAAATTAATATTTGGTTTTGAGGTGTACACCAGCGGGGTATTCGTGACCCACACGGAGATGACAGCCTCGTCCCAGAGCTTCTGCATTTCGATATAGATCGGTTCTCGCTTTGCCGGATCGAGGGTGCGGATGCCTTCCTGATGCAGCTCGTCGAATTTCGGATCGCACCAGCGCATCCAGTTCCACACGCCCACCTGGTCGCAGGTGAACCACATGCTGAACCAGGCTGGTTCGGGGCTTACCGAAGAGTAGCCAATTGCGAAGAGCTCGACCTCTTTGCCTTTGTCGCCAGAACCCATGTCCCAGAAAGTACTCGCGTCCAGAGGGAGGATATTAATGTTGATGCCCACTTCAGCGAGGTTCGCCTGGGCGATCTCTGCCCAGGTCCGGTATTCGCTCGTGTCCTGGATCGCCAGGTTCAGGTCCAACGTCGAGAGACCGGCAGCTGCCAGATACTCTTTCGCTTTGGCGACGTCCCGCTGGTAAACCGGGGCATCCGCCCAGTGGCCGATTACTCCTGGAGGAACCAGGGTGTTTGCTTGAGGCGCAAGGTCATTGTAGGCCGCGATCAGGATGCTCGGCACGTCGATTCCGTAGCGGATGGCCTGGCGCACATTGACGTCCTGCAGCTTGGGGTTTTCGATGTTGATCCCGATCCAGCTGTAAGAGAAAGAGGGGGTGATTTCAAGCTTGAAGGCGGGATCGCTCTGAAATTGCTCGGTGGATGCCAATGAGATGATCCCAAAATCTATTTCGCCGGCCTGGAGGGCGACTTCAGCTGCCTTGTCGTCGTCGATCGGGAAAAGCTGGATTTCATCAAAGTAAGGCGGCGTACCCCAGTAAGCCGGGTTGCGTTTTAGCACCAGCCTCTCGGTGGGCTTCCATTCGACCAGCTCGTAGGGGCCAGTGCCGACGATATCGGTTTTGAATTTTTCCAGCCCGACTTCTTCGACGAATTTCTTGCAGACGATCAACCCGGAGGTCAGCGGCAGCGTGGTCGTCCAGAAGGTAGCCTGCGGTTCTTTCAGGATGATCTTGCCTTCATATTTGCTGACAATCTCCACATGGTCCAGCGAGGAATAATCGTCTTTATAAGCAGCGTCCAGCTCGGGATCGATGAAGCGCTCAAAGGAAAACTTCACGTCCTCCGTTGTGAGCTCACCGTAGCCTCGCTGCCATTGGATGCCTTCTTTCAACTTGAAAGAGATCACCAGCCCGTCTTCGGATGTCTCAATCGTCTCAGCCAGCTGGTTCTCGATCTCACCTGCGGCATTGAAGCGGATCAACCCATCCATCACCGCCCGGTCAACCTGATCGTCTTCCGAGCCGACGATAAACGCCGGGTCCAGGTTGCCAATGTCCTTGGTGAGGCGCGCCTTCAGCACTTTGGGTTCGGCAGCCGGAGGGGCGGGCTCTTCTGTGGCAACCGGTTCGGCGGGGGCTTCAGTAACTGCTGGTGCGGCGGGTGGCTCTGTCGCTACTGGCTCTGCTGGTGCTTGCGTGGCAGCCGGCTCCGCAGGCGGCGGCTGTGTTGCCGCCGGAGTCGGGGTGGCTGCCGGAGCGCAGCTTGCCAGAATCAGGCTGGCGATCAGCAGCAGGCTTATGTTAAGCCAGAATGTTCTCTTCGTTCTCATTGGTTTATCCTTTCTCTTTATTAAGCGGAAAGCAAGTTGAGACAGAATTCTATTTTTTGTTGATTTTCGAAGAAATCAGTTGAATCGGACTGCGCCTCCTTCATCAAAACCAATTGGGATTGGTTTTGATCCTTAAACGCCTTCACGCGGGATGGCGCGAGACCAGCTTTTTGTGAAGACTTTAACCTCACCTTCATAGGCGTCTAGGACGCTGGTCAGGTGAAAGTGAGTTGAATCGCCGGTCATGATGCTGAGTGTTTTCACGCATGTCTGCCAATCGCCGCGGCTGATTTCGTGTGCTCTGCGGCATTCGACTTGCGCAGAGAGCGGTTGTCCTTCCACGATTGAAAAGATGTTCGTGATGGTGCTGTCCACAACAGTCCCATTTTGGACAAGTCGAAGGCGGCCATCGTCGATCTGGTCGACCATCTGCAGGCGTTTTGTCACGACATCGTAGCTGAATTTACGGCTGCTGCTTTCCGGGCGCAGTGTCTCTATGGACAATGGGGGCGCGCCTTCTGGCAGGCTAAATTCAACCAGTGCCTCGTCCATCGGGTTCGGAGGTCTGAAGGGCAGGTTTAGCATGCTTTCCTCGCCCAGGTGCAGGGTCAGTCGGACCGGGGCGGGAGACGGCCAGGCATGCGGCCAGTAGGTGGGCGAGACTGCCAGACGCCAGCGGTGACCGGGGAGCAGTCGATGGGCTGCCGCGTTTAGCTGGATGCTGATATCGTAAACCGTGCCAGGTTCCAAGGGCTCTGGTCGCGCGTGCCCGTTTCTGTGGGTGAGGTTGAGAATCGCCCAGGATACCAGCCGGGAAGCTCCGTCTGGCAGAACATCGCAGAGGCGGACCGCGATCAGGGCGTTTGGCCGGTCAACCGAAAGGGATAAGCGGACCTCCGGGAAACCCAGGATTTCCACTGGCATCTTGAGCGGGGCAGAGTCAAAGCATAAGGACAGGCTGTCGTCCAGGCGCTGATCGATCGGCATCCCGGTAATGTTCCCATACGGACACCAGACGCCGGCGCTCGCACCGTTGAGCTGCGCGCCGAGCAGGCTGACCTCTCTTGCCGTGCTCGGGAGACTCGACCAGGCGCCCATCGACGAGCCAATAAACCCGATCCTGGATGTTTGCCGGAGGCCAACCGGCTTCTGCCCCCCAGCGACCGGGCCAGAAGCTCTCGCGGGGCTCCGGCACGACCGCTTCCGGCATCCAGAAGCGCAGCATCGGCTCTGCCATGATGCCGGTATTGATATCTTTGAGCCAGTAGTCCCACCAGCGCAGGCATTCCTGCAGAAAGCCGATGGACGGCTTAGGTACGGCAGTATGTGGGTAAGAATGAGCCCAGGGACCAATCAAGCCTTTGCGCGGACCAGGCAGCCCTTCAAGCAGCCTGGGAATCGAGTTGGTGTAGGGGTCGACCCAGCCGCCAACCGCGTAGACCGCACAGCGGATCGCCGAATATTCTTCATCGACCGAGCCCTGTTTCCAAAATGCATCGCGCTGCTGGTGGCTCAGCCAGCTTTCAATAAATGGCGGAGTGTTCTCCAGCCGGTTGAACCACATCTCACGCCAGCGCTCGCCGACCACTGCGGGATCGGGAGGCAGGCCGTTGTATGTGAACATGATCGAAGCCCAGTTTAACATGTCCGATCCGAGGACGCACCCGCCCATATAGTGGCAGTCGTCCGTATACCGATCGTCTGTAGAACATACTGTGACGATAGCTTTGAGTGCAGGCGGCTGGCAGGCGGCGACCTGCAGGCTGTTGAAGCCGCCCCAGGAGATGCCCATCATCCCCACTTTACCGGTGCACCAGGGTTGGCTGGCAATCCAGGCGATCGCTTCACAGGCGTCGCTTTGCTCCTGGGGCAGATATTCATCCAGCAGCAGATCCATCGGAATCCCCACTCCCGCGCATGTCCACCCGGAGAGAGGCGTAGCCGTGTCCGGCAAAGTATTCATGGATGACCGGGTCTCTGATGGCCGTCCCATCGTCTTTGCGATATGGGATGTATTCCAGGATCGCGGGCACCGGATTGGACCAGGCGTTTGCCGGAAGCCAGATCCGAGCCGAGAGGCGTGATCCATCCGAGAGCGGAATCCAAACCTGCTCGAGCAGCTTCACCCTTTCCGGGAAGTCAGCAATGGTATTAAATTCAGGAAGTTTTTTCATCGAAGAGAACTCTCGAATCAGGGCAAACTGGGGTAGCTGGCATGTTCCAGTTATTTTGGACTTCGCAAAGGAAATCTAAGTCGACCGCGCTGACCGTAGGATGCAGGATTAGCGCGTTTCGAGAGTATTATACCTAAATGTGGGCTTTATGCCCCTGAAAATTCAGTGTGCCTATCCCCCAGCCATGGCGCCGACAATTCGAAAAGGCTCTTCGCCACCGGCTACTGCTTCAGGAAGCAACTCCTCCAGAGGGATGTGCGACAGGTCCTCTCCGCAGGCGAAGAATCGGATAAACGCCCGCCTTTCTTTTGTCCTGTGATCGCGGATCGTCCCGCGCAGCATGGGATAGCGCATGCTCCAGTGCATCCATTACTTCAGCCAGAGAGGTCGGACCTTCGAGATCGAGCTCGACCTCGCGGTCAATGCTCGCCAGCCCCCGTAAATGCGTAGGCAGGATGACGCGGATCACGGCAGCGTTTGAACCTCGACGGAGAGCACGGCGGGGAGATCGTGAACAATGGGCGACCAGCTGTCGCCGGAATCGGACGATGCGTAGACCTGGCCCCCCGTGGTGCCGAAGTAAACGCCGCAGGAGTCAAGTGAATCAACAGCCAGCGCGCTGCGCAGCACGTTGACGTAGCAGTTTTCTTGCGGTAAGCCTTTTGTGAGCGGCTCCCACTCGTTTCCACCGGACCGGCTGCGGTAAACGCGCAGCCTTCCATCGGGCGGAAAATGTTCCGAGTCGCTTTTTATCGGGACGACGTAGATGGTGTTCGGCTCGTGCGGGTGGACGGCGATCGGGAATCCAAAATCGGACGGCAGGTCTCCGCTGACCTCGTGCCATGATCCGCCGGCGTCGTCGCTGCGCATGACATCCCAATGTTTTTGCATGAACAGGGAATTTGGATGCGCCGGGTGCATGGCGATGCTGTGGACGCAGTGGCCGACCTCAGCCTCCGGATCGGGAAGCTCGAAAGGGGAGAGCAGCCCGCTGTTGATCGGCTTCCAGCTCAACCCGCCATCGTCCGTGCGAAAAGCACCCGCCGCGGAGATCGCAATATAGATTCTCATTGAATCGTTCGGGTCCAGCAGGATGGTATGAAGGCACATCCCTCCCGCTCCAGGCTGCCAGAGATCGCCTTTGACATCCCGCAACCCGGCGAGCTCCTGCCATGTCTGCCCACCGTCGCTCGAGCGGAACAGCGCAGCGTCTTCCACCCCGGCGTATACCATATCCGGGTCAGAAAGAGATGGGGCGAACTGCCAGACTCGCTTGAACTCCCAGGGGCGCTGGGTGCCGTCGTAGAACTGGTGTGTGGTCGGTCCGCCTTCGTAGACGAATTCGTTGCCAACCGGCGCCCAGGTGCTGCCGCCGTCCTCGGAGCGCTGGATCACCTGCCCAAACCAACCGCTGGACTGCGAAGCATAGAGCCGATCCGGGTTGACCGGCGAACCCTTGATGTGATAGATCTCCCAACCCGCGAAATGCGGCCCGCTGACTTCCCAGCTCTTCCGCCTGAGGTCCGAAGTCAAGATAAACGCGCCCTTGCGCGTGCCGACCAACACTCGTACTCCGCTCATACCCAGTCTCCTTTTTCTGTGAACCAAACCCGAAGGGTCTCGAACACCCCTCGGGTTATCAGGACAACCTGACCAATTCTTTAAATACTGCTGGACCGGTCTGTATTATAACTAATTAGGTCTGATTAGTCAATCAAAAGACGGTAGTTACCCACTCCGAAGGTTTACTCCTTATCAGTTACTGGCGAATGATCGGCAGATAGAGGCGCGGACCGATAGGCGGGGCGGTATCGGAGATTGTTATTTTACATTGCCCGCTGTTTTCGGTGGATTTTGAGATTTCCAGCGCGTTGCGGTCGACCAGCGTTACATCGTTCAGAGCGTGATCGTGGAGCCGTCCAGCTTCTGCTTCACGGCCCGGAACATGATATAGGCGATTTCCCCGCTCCCGTTGGTCCCGGTAGTCCCTGCCCAGGCGGGTGTAAGCCGCTAACTGCATCTCGTTGATTGAAATTCCGGCACGATCACCGGGGCGACGGAGTAGCCGAGCGCGCCATCCGAGCGCAGGTGGTCGCCGCTGTACGATGCCTGACAAATTCCAGGTATTCGGGATAGTACCGCGCATTGATCTGCCAGGCGTACAGGTCGACCGTATCGGTGACTGCCACGGTGATGTAAAACGTCGTCCCGGTTTTCACGGTCAGGTTGTAGGGTCTGCAGCCGATAGTAGGATCAGCCGCCGATGCGCTTTGCATGAAGAACATGAGAGCGGCGAGAGGGATCAGCGTGACCAGGGTTATGAGCAAGATTTTGCGGTTCATGGCTTTTTCTCCTTATCGTCTCTCATCAGCGCGACAGCGGGAAATCGCCCAGCTTATAGGTGCCGGAGATATTCCCATTGTTCAAATTGAGCTTCAAGATCTGCTGGTTGAACTGGTAGAGCTGGGGCGGACTGGAAAAAGCGCCGCCGTTGTTCAAGCCGGCTTTCAGATAAAGCCAGACTTCGGTGTTGCCAAGGTCAGAGAAGGACGCCCCTTCAAAGTCATAGGATTTGGTGGTGTCGTCGAAGGCATACCAGGAGTGGTCTTCTCCCTCGGGCTGGTAGACCGTTTTGAGCACCTGGCCGGTGTCGGCGTTGACCAGCCTCATTTCGATCACTGAGAGGGCAGTGCTCAACCCCGAATCGCTGACGATCGGGATCGGGATCGTGACGCCCAGCAGGTCAATGCTGCTCAGGCTCATGTGGATCTCATAGGTCTTCGGCGCCAGGCGGACCTCGGCGAAACTCAGCTGGTAATCGCCGTCCGCGCCGGAATAAGCCGCCGAGAGATTGTACTCGTAGCAGCCGTAGAGCACCAGGATGCGGTAGTCGATCCAGAACTCATCCTTGAATTTTTCGAAAAGCTGGGTCAGGGCGAAACCGGCGTCGGGGGGCGCGTCGGGCAGCATGCCGCCGGTGGATACGTCGATGACCCGGCTGGCGACCCGATCTCCACCGCCGACGACCGTCACAGGCGGGTCAAATTCCATTTCGAGGTTGTTCAGCACGGTTTCTAAACCGGGGGTCATGCTCAGTATAATATCATCGATAGTCTTGTATTTTTCGCGGCTGATTACCAGGGTGGTGCAGCTGGCGTTCACTTCCATATCGAAAATCCCATATTCGTCGGTTGATATGATCGTCCCGCAGGCATTGACCGAGGCGCCGATGACCGGATTGCCGAACTCGTTGACCACGCTGCCGTGCAGGTAGGCGTTGGAGGTTGGGTTCATGACTCGACTGTAATTGCGGACCTGCAGCGAGCTGAGGCTGAGCGTATCCACGATGCGGGCGTAATTCGCCCGGCTGATCCGGACCTGGTAATCGCCTGGGATGAGCTTGCCGAGGGCCGGGGTCGTCGCCAGCCGAGTAGTTCCCGTTGGCGTCTGTAAGTGCTTCGAGGGATAATCCCTGCCCGACCAGGCGGACCTTAGCGCCGGAGAGCCCGCCGCCGCCGTCCGATTTGGTGATCGTGCCACCCAGGCTGGCCCAGCGGTCGGTGACGATTTCAGCGGTGTTCATTGGGGTGTAATCGATTTTGTAGAGGTCGCGGAGTTGCGCTTGACGCCGATCTTGACCGGGCTGGCGGGACGGTAGTTTGTGCCGGCCCAGTTGACCGTATAGGTGATCACCGAGCTTCCCACCGGGATATCCTCTGCCAGGATCGTCGAATAATCGGTCACATCGACTTCTTTTCAGGGATATCCGGGGCCTGAGATGGTCGCCGTGCCCGTGTTCACCAGCTCGGTCGACTCGGCACCGCCGACGACCGTGTAGGTGTCGTCCCGGACGACCATGTAGAGCCGGGTAAAGAGGGGAAGCGGCTCGATCGGAGCGGGGGCGGAGATCTGATTATTCGTTTCAGTTGTCTCTTCGATCAAATCGTCCGGATCGACATCCAGCGCGATCCGCAGGAATTCCAACCCTTCGTAACCCGGTGGGGGAGCCGGGATGTATAGAGTGGCGTGGAACTGGTAGGATTTGTAGGGATCGAGCGAGGGGATCGCCACGTCTGCGGTGTCCTGCACCTGATAGATGGTATCGCTGATCGCGGCGGTGACGCGCACGGTCGTCGCGGTGGACGTGTACCAGCCGGCGTTGAAGACCGTGCCGGTGATGACTACCGGGTCGTCCCAGCGCAGGATGAATGGAGCCCAGGTGAGATTGGTCACTGAGGTCCCCAGATCCGGCAGGCTGAGGTCATAGGTATTTGGCTCAAAGGAGGTGCCCTGGTAGCAGAGCGAATAATCGTCGCAAGGGGGGTAACCGCTGGTGTCGCCGGCCTCGTAGATCAGGTGAGTGTCTTTTTGGGAATCCAGCAGAATTGTGGGGTGCAGCACAACCTCATCATAAATCATCATGCGCATCGGCTGGACGGGTTCAGCATTGTTATCGAAGATCCCATAAGCAGTATGAGCCGCGCTGCCACCACTCTTGAAATCGGTGTATGAAACCATGTGAAGGTTATCGTCGGCATCCAACGCAATATCCGTCTGCGCCCCACCGTGCGCCCCGTTGTCGTATTCCGGAAAGATCAGCAGGTCATCTATGACCGTATTGCCGTCCGGATCGAGCTTCTCTAAATACAAGTTTGTCGGCAGTTGGCTGAAAGTGAAGTAAGAGGCAAATACATTTTTATTCGAGTCTACAGCCAGGGAAGGCCGGATGATATTGTTGTAACCCCCTTCCCAACCAACCACGGCGATGGTTCTTGGAGCTAATGAGGAGCCGGCGCCGGAGCTAATGCGCTGGTATGCCATTCGAGTCGAGGTGAGCGTGTCGGTGTAGACCGCGTAGAGCAGGTGGGCATTATCGTCCTGATCTACCTCAATCTCATTGTAACGCCGGGCAGTCGGGATGATCTGCTGGGCAATCTGAATTGTTCCCTGTCGGATCGACGATATCGTAAAACGATTTTCCGACCGTATCTTTGTTCCAGAAGATATGGGCATTGCCCAGCGAATCGAGGTCGATATCTGGGTATTGCGTGGGTCTGCGCTGGGTGTCCAGCCGGTTTGACACCAGCCAGATAGCCGTATTGATCGATGCGTGCCTGGCAGGTGCCGTCGAGGCGTCCCGGCAGTCCCAGATCATGTGGCTGTTGCCGGCCGCATCGCAGCCGAGCGCCAGCCCGCCGTCCCCGACGAACCCGCCGGACTCCAGACAGCAGGTCGTCGATCAGGGTATTTCCGAAGCGATCCAGACGGGTGTAGAAGACCTTACCGCTCTCGGACCAGAGGATGTGGATCCGGTCGCTGCCGTCGATGCAGGAGCTCTGAAAAATCACGCTCTTTGTGGAGTTGGCGATCCGGCGCGGGTAGTGGAAGTTGCGGGTCGAGCCGTAGGAGCGCCCGGCGATCGCCAGGTCCTTGACGTCGATGTAGTAGTCGAGGTTGAGGTTCAGGAACTGGTCGAAGCCCGGATCGGACTGGTAAAGCCCGAATTTTGCGGCGATCGCGTCCAGGTCGGCCGAATCCACCAGGTCGTCCAGGTTGATGTCGCCCAGCAAGGCCAGAACGGGTGAGAAGAGGACCGCTGCTAAGAGCAGCGTGAAGAGAAACTCCAAGGTGAAAACTCAGAACACCTTTGTTGATCGTCATTCAACCCTCCCCAAGACTTTACTCTTAAACAACCATCCCCCCACAGGACGAGCGTACCTGGGTATTATCATAGCAAAAAAAGGGCTGAAAGCAACAGGTTCCGTGAGAATCTATGTACAAGCTGAGAGCAACATCAAATTTGCTATCACGATAGTGGCTTGTGATTTCCCCTTTATAGGTAGCTGTGGTGACATTGGATAATGTCAGCCGAATGATTCTGAATTGAATCGAAACAGTAATAACAATTCAGTTTATCCTCCTTAGTAATTGGTTTCCAATTCAAAATATACATGAGACCAGTAATTGGATAATCCACTTCCAAAATCAGGTAATATCGACCTCCCACCATCTTGACTGCCAGACCCGCCAGACACTGATCAGCGTCTCTGAGCCTACAACCGCCAGATGCTGCCCATCTGGGGACCACCAGGCGTAACCACCATAGAGAACCGGCACAGAAAGCGTCAGCAGTTCACCACCATTAGACGAATCCCAGACCCTGACCGTGCCGTCATTGCCGAAGGTGGCGACCCGCTCGCCATTTGGCGACCAGTCCCCGGCCAGGTGGCCTTGGTATGCCGCAGAATAGACCAGCAGCTCATTTCCGGTACCGCCGTCCCAGATGCGGGCGGTGTTATCCTTGGCTCCTTGTTCATCGTTGCCCGCCGCCGTAAGCAGACGCTTTCCATCCGGCGACCAGGTTGAAGTATTTACATAAGTGGGCGGTTCATGCTGCAAGGTATAGAGAGGCTCCCAGGTTTGCGCATCCCAAACACGGGCTGTGCTGTCATCACAAGCTGTGGCAATCTTCGTCCCATCCGGCGACCAGTCGACGTAACCAACCATATATCCAGCATTACTATGAACCAATTTCCCTAATTGCTGGCCTGTCTTATAGTTCCAGATCAAGATTTCACCCGAAAACAGTCCCGTTGCCACCTGAGAACCATCCGGCGACCAGGCTGCGCTGCGGATCAGAGTTATCACCGCCCGGAGTGAAGGTGCTGATGATTTCGCCGCTCTGGGCATCGAAGACATACGCGGTGGCTAAAGCCGAAAAATCGGGGAAACCCTTTAAGCCCAGGTACAGGATCGCCTGGTCATCTGGTGAGAAATGGGCCTCCAACCCCATGAAATTAAGTTCATCACCCAGCTTCTCCATGATGAGCTTGTTTTCCTGCACATCCCAGATGTTAAAGGATGGTGGCTCTGTTGAACCAATCGCATCCCCACCTGCCATCGCCAGGTAGCGGCTGTCGCTGGACCAGCTGGCGCCCTGCACCGTCCAGTCGCCGCCGCGCGCAGCCTGGGGCGGGTACAGCGCCAGGCGGTGCTGGGGGCGGCGTTCCAGATGCGGGCGATATCCGCTGCCATCGCCGCTGGCCAACCGGTCATCCACCGGCGACCACTTCAGGTCGGAGACGATGCCCTGGTGGCCGCGCAGGGTCTCCAATAGCTTGCCGGAAGCGGTCTCCCAGATGCGCAGGCTGCCGTCACCGTGACCGGTAAAAATCCGCACGCCGTTCGGCGCCCAGACCAAGCTGAACACTTCTCCGGCGTTGGTCGCGATGCTGCGCTGCAGCTCGCCGTTCGCCGCGTCCCAGATGCGCACGATGCCATCCGCCCCGGCCGTCGCAATCTGGCTTGCCGTCCGGCGACCACAGCGCCAGGTTGACCCGCCCTCGTGGCCTTCCAACGTTAAACAGCTCCTGGCCGGTCTGGCATCCCAGACCATCGCCGTGCCGTCCAGGCTGGCGGTGGCCAGCTTTGTCTCGTCCGGCGACCAGTCCACGCTGCTGACGCCCTTCGTGTGCCCGCTCAACACCAGCGTCGGTTTCTGCCAGGCGGCGTCCCAGATCAGGGCGGTATTGTCGCCGCCCAAGGTCGCCAGCCGCCCGCTGCTGTGGTGGCAATCTCCGCCGCCGTGCCGGTCGGATAGTTGATAAAGGTATTGCTCATATCTCCGCTCTCCGGCTCAGCCTGGTTGGCGATCTCCAGGCTGGAGATCAGCTCGCCGCTGGCAGCATCCCACAACAGCAGATCATAATCCTGGCTGCCCAACGTGTAGCGGTCGCCGGTGAGCGTCAGCAGGCGCTTGCCGTCCGGGGTCCACTGGACGTTGAGCGCCATATCCAGCTTGTTTCCGGTGATGCCCTTGGGCATATCGATGACCAGGATCGTCTTGCCGGTGGCAGGGTCCCAGATATGCACATTGTTGTCGCTGCTGCCGGAGGAGGCCACCCGTTTGCCATCCGGCGACCAGGCCAGGCTGGTCAGCGCGCTCTGGTGGGCGGTGATCTGCTGCAAGGCGCGGCTGTAGGAGACGGCCTGCCCCAGGGCGTGCTCGGCCTGGGGTGTGTAGGGATAATTCTCGAGCGCCGCCAGAGCCAGCAGCACGGCGCGGTCGTGATAGCCGTCCGCCAGCTCGGTTTCAGCCTGCCCGGCCAGCAGGACGGCCGCCTGTTGTAAGGCGTTCTGGCGCTCCTGCACGGCGACGGCTTCGGCAGTTGCGCGGTCGTTGGCTTCGGTTGCGCCGTTCGGGCGCTGCGATTCGCCGCTGGCCGGCCAGGAGGGCGACGACCCCCAGGGCTGCAACCAAGAGAAGGCCTGCAGCCAGCCCCAGGATCGTCCGCTGCCGGCGGCGCTCCCGCTCATTTTGCCGCCGAACTTGCTGCGCCTGGCTGGCATGGATATATTCCGCTTCTGAAGCGCTCAACTCGCCAGCGCGCTCGGACAGCCAATTCTGGGCCACCGCCAGCGGCGCGCCGGCCAGCAGAGCGCCTTCGTCCTGCCCGCTCTCCTGCCACTGGCGCAGGCTGCTGCGCAGGCGCTCCTGCCAGAGGCGCGAAGAGGCGCGATCGGACGTCCATCCACTCCCGGAAGAGCCCCCATTTCTGGATCAAGGGCTTCATGCACCACTTCGGCGGTCTCACGACCTTGGGCATCCCGCCCGGTCACCACCAGCCGCCGGTCGGCCAGGCGTTGAATCAGGCCCCAGGACTTCGTCTCCGAGCTCTTCGCGGGTAGCGATGCGGCGGGTATCTTCGGTGCCTTCCCCGGGCTGCACCAGCTGGACCAGGGCGCGCCGGGACAAGCTTCTGCTCACTCAGAGCTCAGATCTGCGTACACCTGGTCGGCATACGCCGCCAGCGCCCCCTCCACGCAGCCCATCGCTTCGTAATCGGAATGGGTCAGCCAACCGTCGGTCTGCTGCTCCCACAGCTGGGTCAGGGTGAACTCCAGCAGCGGCAGGTTGCCCGGCTTGTCGCCCACGTCGTCCAGGATGCGTTCCACCAGCCCCGGCTCGAAGGCCGCCCCCTGCATCTCGGCCGGTTTCTCGATCGCCACGTCGCAGCTCCTGGCGCGTCATCGGTCCCATCAGCAGGGAAGCTTCCTGCAAGGCATCCGCAAACGGGCGATGGGCCAGCGCCTGGCCCATAAAATCCGCTCGCAGGGTCAGCAGGATGACTGCTAACCCATCCTTCGCGGTACTGGCTGCCTCCACCGTCCTCAGCAGCTCGTCGATGAAGGCTTTCTGCAGTTGGGCATCCGGGCAGAGGGTGTAAAGCTCCTCGAACTGGTCAACCACCACCAGCACCTGCCGGGTACCTGGGGATTTCTCCAGGATACGCCCGGCGACCTGCGCCAGGCTGATTTCATCCCTCGGCCAGGCGCTCCGCCAGCTTGCGGGTCTCCGCCAGGCGGTCGATCTCGCTCAAGCCGGGCTCGAGCAGCGGCAGAAGCGCCCCTGCCAGGGCGTAGAAAGGCTGGCCCCCAGGGCGGAGAATTCGCAAACTGGTAGCCGCCCGCGTTGCGCAGGCGGGGCAGCAAACCGGCAAAAAGCGCCGAGGACTTGCCCGAGCCTGAAGAGCCGACGATCACCGCCACCAGCTTCTTCGTCCGGATGGCATGCTCCAGGGCATCGATGAAAGTCTTCCCGTCCAAAATAGAAGGGTGCATCGAATTCCTGGAAGGCGGACAGGCCGCGGTAGGGGCAGGCTCCCACCTTGCGCGGCTAGGCGAGCTCGACTCCGGCGGCAGCGCCTCGAGTGAAGTCAAGGGTGGAAACTCGGCTGACAGCCCCTCGATCACAAGCTGGTGGATGCGCTCCGGGCGGTGGATATCCTTGAGCAGGTGGCGGCCCAAGTCGAACAGGCTCACTCCGGCAGGCAGCTCGTCCAGCACCAGGGCAGTCGTCGTCTCGGAAAGCAGCACCTGCCCGCCGTGACCGACGTGGGCGATGCGCGCTGCCCGGTGGACGTCCATCCCGACATAGCCTTCTTCGCCGCTCCAGGGCTCGCCGGTGTGGAGGCCCATGCGCACACGCACAGCAGACACCCTCCGGCCAGGCATGCTCAGCCAGGGCGCGCTGCGCTTCGACTGCGGCTGCCACGGCTTGCGTGGCGCGCGGGAAGGCCACGAAGAAGGCATCCCCCTGGGTGTCCACTTCGTGGCCGTTAAAGCGGGCAAAGGCCTGACGCAGGATGAGGCGGTGATCAGCCAGAAGAGTTCCGTACTGCTCGCGCAACTGCTCGAGGAGCTTTGTAGAGCCTTCGATGTCGGTGAACAGGAATGTGACGGTACCAGAAGGCGCATCCTGACCTGGGATCTTGGGTTCAAAAGGGGTATCCATCCCTAACTCCTCTTTGGTTTGAAATCCGCTCGACATGGAAGCAGCAGTGAGGTGTTATTTAAATCTTAATTACATATTGCATAATGGGTGGGAAATGTCAATAGCCAATCAGGCGACACACTTCGCACCGTCCTGGAGTATCCCAGGAACTGGTCCGGGTGATTTTTGCTTGAACTGAGAGTCGTGTGTATTGGGTTAGGATTTTCCTGCGGTTCCGACCAGAGGATTTGGAAAGCAGATAACCGAGAAGAAATCGGGTTGAGGGCGAGCTAAATTATATGTCTGAATTGGACCAGACACGCAACTGACGAGGGAACTTAATCCGCTCTCCAGCCTATCTTTCTGCGCTTCGAATGATGATGGATTAAGATGGTCTTCGATATATTCAATCTCCACTATGATTGTAGAGCCAGCCAGGTCTGGACGATGTCTTCGCTGGCTGGCTCCTCAACTTGATCAAGGATTGTCAACGGCAGTAACAGCCATACTGGTAGTTGTAATTGTATCCGTATCCGTAATAGTACGGATTATAGCGAGGCTGGCCGCCATAGTCTACGTTCCCGTTGTTGTAGTTGTTATAGGGATAGTAGCCGTAGTTGTAGTTGTAGTAGTAGCCATTGTTGTAATAATAGTTATAACTCCCCAGGTTGTATGGGGCCATGGCTAACCTCCAGCCACATCTCCAGCCCTGCCGGTTGTATCCGCTTGGATAGCAGTAGCCCATATCTGTCGGCTTTGAGCCGATAGGGTTAATACCATCCGCGGCGGCGGGCTGGTTGCTGGCAGCAGACGCCGTTCCAACTCCAGAGAATGCTCCGAAAGTAAGCGACAGCGCAAGTGCCAGTGCGAAGATCACTCGAAACATTGATTTCATAAAAATCCTCCTATCATTGATCATTTGAACTGGAACTATTAACACTCGCCTTGCAGCGAGTACCGGGTAGCTATATCTTAGCAATTCTCCGGAAAAATACTGTAAAACTCTGATAAATTCGGGACAAGAAATCTAGGAGGAATGCCTGGCGCAGAGATTAATCATCCCCCGTCCATCATCCGCGGCCGGTACTGGAGAGCCTCAGCCAGGTGCTGGGGGGCGATCTGCTCCGCGCCAGCCAGGTCGGCGATGGTGCGGGACAGCTTGAGGACGCGGTGGTAGGCGCGGGCGGAGAGGTTGAGCTGGCTCATGGCGGTCTTCAACAGGTTGCGGCCGGGCTCGTCCAGGGCGCAGTGCTGGCGGACCTCGGCCGGGCGCATGTCCGAGTTGCAGGTAACAGGCAGAGGCGCGGCAGGGGCGGAGACAGGATCCGTCTGGGCAAAACGACGGCGTTGGATCTCGCGGGCGGCTTCGACACGAGCCTGGATCGAGGTCGAAGGCTCGCCCAGGCGGCGGTCTGAGAGTTTGTCGTATTCGACCCGCGGGACTTCGATGTGGATGTCGATCCGGTCGAGCAGCGGTCCGGAGATGCGCTTCTGGTACTTGGTCACTGTGCTGGAGGAGCAGGTGCACGGCTTGACAGGATCGCCGTAATATCCGCACGGGCAGGGGTTCATCGCGCCGATCAGCATGAAATTGGCAGGAAATGTGAGCGTGCCCTGGGCGCGGCTGATCGTGACGATCTTGTCTTCAATGGGCTGGCGGAGCACTTCGAGGACGCGCATCCCGAACTCAGGCAGCTCGTCCAGGAAGAGGACGCCGCGGTGAGCGAGCGAGATTTCGCCCGGGTGCGGCAGGTTTCCGCCGCCGACCAACCCGGCATGGCTGATCGTATGGTGCGGCGAGCGGAAGGGACGGCTGCGGATCAGCGGTACATCGGGCGGGAGCTGGTCGGCGACCGAATAAATCCGGGTGACATCAAGCGCTTCATCGATCGACATGCGCGGCAGGATGCTTGGGATTGCGCGAGCAAGCAGCGTTTTTCCGGCACCCGGGGGTCCGACCATCAGCATGTTGTGGCCTCCCGCCGCAGCCACCTCCAGGGCGCGCTTCACGTGCTCCTGTCCCTTGATCTCCGAGAAGTCGGTCTGAACCAGCACGGGCAGGTCTTCGGGCTGGATGGTCGGCTGGGGAGGGATGGGAAACCGTCCTGAAAGATGCCCGACCAGCGCACCGAGCGAGGCAACCGGGTAGACCTCCAGGTCCGGGATCAGAGCAGCCTCGGGGGCGTCGGATGGGGGGGTGAAGATGCGCCGAATTCCTTGCTGTCTCGCCAGCGCAGCCATCGGGAGCACGCCGCGAACGTGACGGACGCTGCCGTCCAACGAGAGCTCGCCGATCACCAGCGAATCCGCAACGCAGTCGTCAGAAAGCTGACCGCTGGCAATCAGGGCGCCCAGCGCAATCGGCAGATCGTAAGCCGGTCCTTCTTTGCGGACTGCTGCCGGGGCCAGGTTGACCGTGAGGCGCTTTGCGGGGGAAATATAACCCGGCGTTCTTGATCGCCGACTGCACCCGCTCGCGGCTCTCCTGCACCGCCGCGTCAGGCAGCCCGACGATAACGATCGCAGGCAGCCCGTCGCCAGTGTCCACTTCCACCTCGACGACGACGCCTTCCAATCCAATCACAGCGCAGGAAAACACTCGGGCCAGCATGGTCTTATTTTCAGTTTGAAGGGGGGTTTTGTCAATAGACCAGCGAGCAGATTTGCCAAATTCGGGTAAAATAGCTTAAGGGTGGAGGTTTCGGAGCGACTGAGGGTCTTGATCCCGGCGCTGAAAAACGCCAATCCCATATTCTCATATCGAAGTCGCTTGAATATCGTAATCCATACGAATCAAGATTGCTTCTTAAACAAAAAACGCAATGAGAGACAAGGAGTTTAAAATGGGCGATTTACCTCGCGATATCGAGCGCGTCCTGATCAGCGCCGAAGTCATCCAGAAAAGGGTGGCGGAGCTGGCGGACCAGATTTCGAACGATTACAGGGGGCAGCGGCTGTATATGGTGGGGATCCTTAAAGGCGCTTTTATCTTCATGGCTGACCTGACGCGGGCGCTCTCGATTCCACACGTGGTCGATTTCATGGCGCTTTCTAGCTATGGGAAGAGCACGGAATCCGGCGCCGTCCGAATCTTGATGGACCTGCGCGAGCCGATCGAAAACCAGCATGTGCTGATCGTCGAGGACATCGTCGATACCGGACATACGCTCAAATATCTCTACCACGTGCTGCAAGGCCGCTCGCCGGCATCCCTTAAGACCTGTGCGCTTGTGCGCAAGGAGCGCGCCCAGGTAGATATCCCGCTCGACTACCTCGGTTTTGAAATTCCCGATGTTTGGGTGGTCGGGTACGGGTTGGATTTTGCCGACCGATTCCGGACCCTTTCGTATGTGGCGGAGCTGAAGAAGTCGGCTTATTCCAAGTAGGGCGCCTAATCGTTCCGAACCATGCTAAAATAAGCGCTGATGGATCACACTGCGATCGAAAAAACCAACCAGAGAAACCCGCTCACCCACAGACAGCACCGCCGTGAGGTGTTCTGGCAAATCACCGTGCCCGTCCTGATCGGAGGGCTGATATTGCTGGTCTTCTCGGCCCTGGCGACGCAGATGGGGATGATCGAGACGAGCCGCTGGGCGGATATCTCGCTGATCTGGCTGATCGTCCCGGTGATGGTCTTCGGCTTGATCACGCTGGCGCTGCTGGCGGCATGCGTCTATGCGACCATCAAGATCATCCTGGTCCTGCCGGGTGCGGCTTACCGGCTGCACTGCTTCCTGATCCGGCTGAGCGGCTCCGTTCGCAGCACTGGAGACCGACTGGTCGAGCCGGTGGTGCGGGTTAAGGGGTTCTCGGCCTCGCTGAAATCCTTCAAACGCCAGATAAGCCGGAAATAACCCGGACCGGGGATGACCTTCCCGGGTACCTTACGAAAGGAGTGAGGCGGCGGGCCGGTCAAGGTTGGAGAGGAAAACGAGTATGAGCGAACATCGAAGCGAGATCACGACGACGGACACCTGGACGCCCAAGGCGCTGATCATTGGAGGCGCCCTGGGCGCGGGTGTGGGGGTTTTGGCGGCTTATCTGCTGGCCCAGCGGCGCGCTGAAGGCGACAAGCTCAACATCTCGGCGGGGGAAGGCGTGAAGCTTGGGGTGCTGATCTTTGGTCTGCTGCGCAGCATTGCCAACCTTTAGCCGGCGGGTCTCTGACGGGGATCCTGAACACCAATCTTAACGATGGGGGATGGGGTGAGGAGGCTTTCGGCAGGCGAGCGTTTGGATCGAGCATCTGCTCAAAATCAGGGCTTTCCGCTCGTGAAGACCCGAAGCCATCCGATAATAGGATAAGTCCGCATGGAGCGTTCGACGCCTAGAAACCTGGTGTTTGGCCGGCTGACGCGCGACTATGTGCTGCTGCCCTCCGGAGAGCCGCTTCTGGATATCCCCGGGGGCAGCGCTTTGTATGCGGCGGTCGGGATGGCGATCTGGGAGCCGCAGCCGCCACCCGGGATCGTCGCTCGGGTGGGGGAGGACTTTCCGCAGGAGTGGCTGGGTGAGTTTGAGCGCTGCGGTCTGGATGGGCGCGGGGTGCGGATCCTGCCGGAGGCGGTAGACCTGCGTAATTTCACGGCGATCATCGACCGATATACCCGAGCTTACGATGATCCGGTGGCGCATTTCGCCCATGCCGGATTGGCATTCCCAAAGGCCCTGCTTGGATATCACACGCCAGCATCCGGGGGGATGGACAGCCGGACGCGGATGTCGGCGACCTCGCTTCGCCAGGTGGATATCCCGGAAGCTTACCAGGGCGCACAGGCGGCGCACCTCTGCCCGCTGGACTATATGACCCACAGCCTGCTTCCGGCGCTGCTGCGCCAGGAGCAGTACACCACTATCACGCTCGATCCTTCGCCGGGGTACATGATCCCGGCCTATTGGGGCGATATCCCTGCGCTGCTCACCGGGCTGACCGCTTTTATGCCGTCGGAAGAGGAGGTGCGCCTGCTTTTCCAGAACCGGTCCAGCAACCTGTGGGAGATGGCGGAGGCGCTAGCTTCCTACGGGTGTGAGATCATCGTGCTGAAATGCGGAGAAAGGGGCCAGCTGGTTTTCGAAGCAGCATCCCACAGCCGCTGGGAGGTGCCTCCTTACCCGGCGCGCTTCACGAACCCGATCGGTGCGGGGGACAGCTTCTGCGGGGGGTTCCTGGCCGGCTACCGGCGGACGTATGACCCGGTGGAGGCCGCACTGTACGGCAACATCGCCGCTTCGATGGTCGTTGAAGGCAACCTGGCGACCTTCGCATTGGACGCCCTACCCGGGCTTCCCCTGGCGCGGCTGGATTCGCTGCGGCAATCTGTCAGAAAGGTATGAGAAGATGCAAATCGATGGTTCGTTAACTGCCCGTGTGCTCGACCTGGCCGTCAACCTGCAGCAGATCCCGGCGCCGCCGTTTGGCGAGGAGCAGCGGGCTGCGTTCGTGCGGGAGAGGTTCCAGGTGGAAGGGCTGCAGCACGTCTCGATCGACGAAACAGGGAACGTCTACGGCTGCCTGCCGGGGCTGGACGAGAGGTCCCCGCTGGTGGTCTCGGCCCACCTGGACACGGTCTTTCCGTTCGACACCGACCTGCAGGTGCGGCGGGAGTCGGACAAGATCTTCGGTCCGGGGATAGGCGACAACTCGCTGGGGCTGGCGGGGCTGTTTGGGCTGCTTTGGGCGCTGAGACTGCGCGCCGGCGGCCGCCCGGAGCTGCCGGGGGACGTGTGGCTTGTGGCCAACGTGGGCGAGGAGGGGCTGGGGGACCTACGCGGGATGCGAGCGGTGGTCGACCGGTTCGGAGAGGAGCCGCTGGCTTACCTGATCCTGGAAGGGATGGCGCTGGGGCAGATCTACCACCGCGCCCTGGGAGTGCAGCGCTACCGAATCATGGTCCGGACGCTGGGCGGGCATTCGTGGGTCGACTACGGGCGGCCTTCGGCGATCCACGAGCTGGCGAGGCTGATCCAGGCGCTGACCGAGGTGCCGGTGCCGTCGAAGCCGCGCTCTTCGCTGAACGTGGGGGTGATCTCGGGGGGGACGAGCGTGAACACGATCGCGCCGGACGCGCACCTGGAGCTGGACCTGCGGTCGGAGGGGGCGAGCGCGCTGGCAGGGCTGGTGCGGCAGGTGGAGCAGATCGTGAAGGAGGCCGAGGGGCCGGGGGTCAAGGTGGCGCAGGAGCTGATCGGGCAGCGGCCGGCAGGGAAGCTGGCGGCGAGCCACCCGCTGGTGCGGATTGCGAAGCGGGCCTTGCAGCGCCAGGGGATCCAGCCGAACCTGACGATCGGCTCGACGGACGCGAACGTGCCGCTGAGCCGCGGGCTGCCGGCGGTGACGGTGGGGATCTCGACTGGTTTTGGGGCGCACACGAGCAACGAGTACGTGCACACGCAGCCGGTTGGGCAGGGGCTGGGGCAGCTGGTGGATCTCGTGGACGGGGCGTTTGAGGAAATGAGGTAGGAGCCCTCACCCCGGCCCTCTCCCAAAGGGAGAGGGGGCAGGAAATTGGAATTGAATTGGATCCTTGGATTTGAATGGAATAATTCAAATCGATTCAATTCATCATCTTGAGGATGGTAAAGTCCTGAGGATATGTATCTACTCACACGCTACACGATTTGGGTGTAATTTGGTAAGATAGGGTCAAGATGACCCAAGACGAATTGGCACGGCTGAGCCGTGAAGAACTGATCGAATTGATACTGGCAGAATATGCCGAGCTGCAGGCTTTGCGAGCAGACTACGAAACCCTGAAGCTGAAATTGGAGAAGGGCAATAAACCGCCGACGAACTCGGGGAATTCTTCGCAGCCACCCTCGCGGGATCAAAAAGTGAACCTGCCCAAGGATCGCAAGAAACGCCGACATGGACCGCCCGCGGGGCATATAAAATATGAGCGCAAGTTTGTGGCGCAGCCGGATCATGTGGTGGAAGCAAAGTCTGAGAAATGTGAGCATTGTCAGACCGATCTGAGGGCCGAAAGCAGCCGGTTGGTGGGCGTGAACCAAATCATAGAGTTGCCGGAAGCCCAGGCGGAAGTGATCGAAGTGCGGCAGTATGCAACGGAGTGTCCCTGCTGTGGACGGGAACAGGTTGGCCAAGCGCCTGCTGGGTTGGAAATGGAACGAACATTTGGTGCGCGTCTGGAAGGGACAGTGGTGTACTACCGCCAGGAACAGCATATGAGCTATGTGCGCACCCAATCGGCTCTGCGGGACCTGCATGGGGTCGAGATCAGTCAGGGAGGGATCGACCAGATCATGCAGCGGGGTGGAAAGAAAGCCATCGAACAGATTGAACCCATTCGGGCCAAAATTCAACAGAGTGCAGTGGTGTACTGCGATGAAACCAGCAGCCGGGTGGATGGGGCTAACTGGTGGCAGTGGGTCTTCTGTTCTACCAGCGCCGTATTGCATGTGATCCGATCTAATCGCAGCGTGGATGTCATTCGGGATGTCATGGTCGGAAATGAAGTGCAGGTCTGGATCAGTGATCGCTACTGCCGCATTGAAGGGCATCTCCTCTTTTGATGTGAAACAGAACCTTTTTGATACTCCCGCACTGCCCTTGCTTACAGCGTGTGAGTAGATACCGAAGCATACATAGAACAAGTGTACTAAATAAATCAGTGGAAGTCAAGCAGGATTTGGAGAAATCCCCAGGATATCCCCCTAAGAGGGATTGTTTAGAAACGATGGATGGAGCAATTGATCATCCGGGTTTGACTAGTTTGCGAATCCTTTTGAAAATTATTTCTAATAATCTATTTGGACCTTATGATGATTTTGAGGTCTCGTTATTCGCTATCCTGATTATCGCTGCCAGGCTGCGCTCGACATCTGAGTCGGTGGTGGACCAGCAGGAGACGCTGATCCGCATCGCAGTCTGGCCCTGCCAGACCGTCCCCGAGCACCAGCAAACCCCGTCCTGCTGGACCGCCCGGATCACGCGCAAGGTCGTCTCGGCATCCCCAAATGAAACCAGCACCTGGTTGAGCACCACATCATTCAGGATCGAATATCCGGATGCAGACAGCCCTTCGGCGAAGCGCTTTGCATGCCGGCAGGAGCGCTCGATCAGGTCCGCCAGACCGGTGCGCCCAAGCGAAAGAAGCGCCGCCCAGACTTCGATGCCGCGGGCGCGCCGCGACATTTCCGGCGTATAGAGCCCCGGCTCGCGCTGTTCTCCAAGTATCAGATAGGATGCGCTGTAGCTCATGGCCTGGCGCAGGTGTTCTTCCTGCCGGCAGATGACAATCCCGCTGTCGTAGGGGACGTTCAGCCATTTATGAGCGTCCAACGCCCACGAGTCGGCGGAGGCGGCGCCATTCGTCAGATGGGCCCTGGCTGGAGAAGCCGAAGCCCACAATCCAAATGCCCCGTCGATATGCACCCAGGCGCCACGTTCGTGGGCTGCAGCGTAAATTTCTCCGGCGGGATCAAAAGCGCCGGTGTTGACGTTTCCGGCCTGCAAGCAGATGATCGTCGTAGGGTTTGGCTCTGGCATCTGGGATGGGATGATCCTGCCCTGAGTGTCGACAGGTAAGCGGATAACCCGATCGCGGCCGAGGCCGAGCAGGCTGACCGCCTTCAACAGGCTGACATGGACCTCGCCGCTGACAAAGACCGAGATTTCAGGTGCGCCAAACAACCCCTGCGATTCGACATCCCAACCGAGCTTCTTCAAGACTGCGTGGCGGGCGGCGGCCAGGGCGGAAAAGTTCGCCATCGTCGCTCCGGTGACCAAACCGACGCCTGAACTCAGGCGGCAACCCGAGCACGTCCAGCAGCCAACCGGCGGCGACTTCCTCGATCTTTGCCGCGATCGGCGAGGCGACCACCATGTCGGCGGGCTGGTCCCAGGCGCCGGCGAGCCAGTTGGCTGCAAGTGCGGCGGGGAGGGTCCCCCCGGTGACAAAGCCAAAATAGCGCCCGCCGGTCGAAGCCACGGTGGCTGGAGAACCGATCTCATCAAGCCAGGCCAGGATGCGCTCGGGATCCATCGGCAGGGTCGGGCAGGGGCTGCTCCAACTCGCTCAGGCGGGCGAGCGCTGCCGGTGAAGGAAAGACGTTTCGGCGGTCAAGCGCTTCAAGATAGCGAGCTGAGATTTCTGCAGCGGTTTTCAGGAGTCTGTTCATCAGGTTGCAGAGCTCGAGGATGCGGAGATGAAATTCGTTTGAAGAAAACGGGAGGCCTGCTCAACAGCCTGTTCAACTTCAACGGTCAGCGGGGCGTTGAAGGCATTATCTCCCGGCTGGATGCCGAACAGCTCGACTGCGCAGCTGAACTCGCTGACGAGATAATTGGCGAAAATATCCAATGGGAAGGTATGGGTGGAGGGCAAGCCGACCGCATCGCGCCAGTTGAGAAAGCGCAGGGTACCGGGAGGCTCGCCCATCTGAACGGCGTCCACCAGGATCACCCGACCTGGAGCGAAACGTCGAAGCACCCCGGTGAAATTCTCGGGGACAGGGCCGGTCGCGATGACGAGCAGATCGGGATTTTGAGCCGCGAACGGCTGAAGGCGGCGGGCAACCTCTAATCCTGCGGCGTCATCGCCGCGCAGCTCGTGGCCGATCCCGAGGATAGCCAGGCGTGCAAGCGATGAATTGGGACTCATCTCAGGCTGATTCAGCAGGCACGCCTTCCACCGGTTGGTCCGAGCATTTCAGGAAAGCTTCGATCTGAGCGCTGTCTCCAAAATAAATCGTGAAGGGTTCTTTATTTAGAGCGGCAAGCTCCCAATTCTCATCAGACATATCCAGGCACTTAAAGCGGCAGTTCTGGACGCATTGAGAGCAAAACGTGCAGCGGTCCAGGTGATAGCGCATCACAAACGTCTTGGTCTGTTTATCGTTGACGACCATCTCAATCGCATCTGACGGGCAGTCTTTCGCGCACAGACAGCAGCCTGTGCATTTTTGGGGATCCCAAACCAGCGCACCGCGCAGCCGATCGGGGGCAACCGTACGCTCGAACGGATATTTTTGGGTGATTGGTTTTTTAAATAACGAGCCCAACACATCTCGAAGCATTGTCGCCAGTTTCATTTTACATACCTTTCCAGACTATCCAACCAATCATGATTAAGAATTGTGCAAGCACCAGTAATGCGGCGTACCGCCACCAGCGGACCACCTGGTCAATCCGGAAGCGGGTCAAGACAACCTGGAAGGTGGCCAGGATGAGCAGCAGGGCAAGGGTTTTTATCAGGAACTCCAATGGGCCATTGACGCCATCTCAGGAAGAAGACCGCGATCAAGGTCAGGCCGACGACGAGCTCTACGGATTTTGCTAACTTGAACAAAGCCAGCCCGCGACCGCTGTATTCGGTCAGTGCGCCGGCAACGATCTCGGTTTCGGCTTCGGGGGCGTCAAAGGGCGGCTGCTCGAGCTTGCCCATCAGGCCAACCAGCGCGACCAGGAAACCGAGAGGTTGGGTGAGAATCAGCCAGCGCTGGCTGGCATAGAAGTTAATTTCGCTGATCTGCCAGGTTCCGGTGAGGATTGCCGGGCCAAGCATGGCCATCAGGAACGGCGCTTCGTAGGAGAAGACCTGCGTCAGGGTTCGGGTGGCCCCGATCAGTGAGAAGCGGCTGAGGGTATTTGCGCCGGCAAGCCCGAGGCAGAGTGCCGGCAGGCTGAGAAGGTAGATCGTAACGATCAGGTCTCCGGGGAAGCTGAAGGCGGGAGCAAGTCCAAACAGGGGGACGTAAAGGCCAGCCGTCAGCGCTCCTGCCAGAGCAAAGATAGGCAGGCCGACAAACAGCATGCGCACAACCCCTTCAGGAACGACTTCTTCTTTGCTCAACAGCTTGATGAGATCTGCGAGCGGCTGAAACCAGCGCGGACCGATCCGGTTCTGCAAACGAGCGACGAACTTGCGCTCGATCCACTCATAGGCCAGGCTGAAAATCAGCAGGAAGAGACCGGTGGGGAAAAACAATAAATTGGCGATGTTTTGAATGGCGCTCAACGGCTGCCTCCAAACTTCCACCCTTTCGACAGGGCTTCCCAGGGGACGATTTGTTTTTCGCCACGAACATCCCGGAGCAGGACTGCACGGTCATTGCACGAGAAGCAGGGATCAATCCCGGACAGGATCAGCGGCACGTCGGCGAGCTGATGGCCAATCACGAGGGCGGCGACCGAAGCGAAATTGCAGATGCTCGGTGTTCGCACTTTGATCCGCTCAGGCTTCTCGCCGCCGTTGCTCTTGATGAAATACAACAGCTCACCGCGCGGCGCTTCCACCCGGCTGATTGTCTCGCCAGCGGGGATCTTGCGGGGCATACGAGCAGTCAGGTCTCCTTCAGGGATATGCTCCAGGATGGTGAGGATCGCCTGGCAGCTGATCAGGCATTCTTTGATGCGGACGATGAACTTAGCTTCGAGATCCCCGGCTGTTGCGCGGGCGCTGTTGACTGGAAACGTCTTATATGCGCCATATGGGGATTCGATCCGGATATCGCGAACGACGCCAGAGGCGCGGGCTGTGGGTCCAACCACTCCGAGGCGCTCAACGTCTTCGGCGGTCATCACTCCTACGCTGCGCGTCCGCTGCAAGAAGGCTACGTCCGTTGAAACGACCTCAAGATAGCGGTTCAGGCGCTGCTCAATGAAATCGATCCCTTTGCGGATCTTCTCCGTGTTGACGCTGTTGATATCATTCTTCACGCCACCCAGAACGTTGATCGAATAGTTTACCCGATTTCCTGTGACATCCTCCAGCAGGTCCATAACTTTTTCCCTGTCACGCCAGGAATACATGAACAGGGTTTCGAAGCCGGCCTCATGAGCGGCGACGCCCACCCAAAGCAGGTGGCTGTGGATGCGCTCCAACCCGGCGACCAGCTCGCGGATCGCCTGGGCGCGCGGCGGCGCCTCGACACCGGCAAGCTTTTCCACGCCCAGGCTGTATGCATAGGCATGGGTGTGAGAACAGATCCCGCAGACGCGCTCAAAGAGGTAGAGGTTTTGGGTCCAATTGCGGTCTTCGCAGGCTTTCTCGATGCCGCGGTGGACATAGCCAAGCCGGATGGAAGCGCCTGTCACGACTTCGCCATCTACTGCGAATTCGAAGTGACCAGGCTCTTTGAGGGCCGGATGCTGTGGGCCGATTGGGACGATAAACACCTCTTGTAAGGTTTCCGCAGGACCACAGGCGATCGTTTTCCGGTCTTTCACCGGCAGGTTTTCCAGGACTGCGTCTTTGCGCAGGGGATATACGCCGTCCGGCCAATCGTCCGGCAGGAACAGCCGGTCCGGGTTCGGGGTGTTATCAACGATGATTCCGAGCATTTCTATCAATTCGCGCTCGTACACGCTCGTCGAAGGGATGATGGAACAAATGCTCGGCACGTGCGGATCTTCGCGCGGCAAGCGGACACGCAAGCTGACGATTGCGGCACCGGAGCAGAAGTGGTACAGGGCTTCGATCAGGCCGGCTTCGACGCCAGCATCCAACCCGGTTATGGCGGAGAGATAACCCCATTTGGCCTCGATCAGAGCAGCAGTCGC
The DNA here is from genome assembly GCA_963788305.1 of uncultured Chloroflexia bacterium. Lineage (GTDB taxonomy): Bacteria > Chloroflexota > Anaerolineae > Anaerolineales > UBA4823 > UTCFX2. Next base: position 261,999 of record CAWBGK010000011.1, on the reverse strand, counting down.
CGCAGGCACATCGACCGGTTGGATGACTACATCCAGCCGGTTGGCTTCTGGGGTCAGAGTCTCGAGGGTCCATTCAGCAAGCAGCTGAACTGCAGTTTGAAGTCTGGCTTCGGTGTTCATGATTTCTCCTTCGGGTCCAGGCTGTGGAGTAATTTGATGATGCCATCAATGATCGCTTCAGGGCGCGGAGGGCAACCGGGGATGTATGCATCCACCGGGATCACTTCATCAATATGTCCGATGACGTTGTAGCAGCCCTGAAAAGCGCCCCCAGAGATGCCGCAGGAACCGACCGCGACGACAAATTTCGGATTGGGCATTTGTTCATAGATTCGCAGCAGCCGCTCTCTGGCCTGACGAGTGACCGGACCGGTGCAGATCAACACATCGGCATGGCGAGGGCTACCCTGGAGCTTGACGCCGAAACGTTCCAGGTCGTAGCGCGGGGTGAGGGTCGCCAGGATTTCGATATCGCAGCCGTTGCACGAACCACTGTTAAAATGAATCGCCCAGGGCGAGTTGATCCGCGCCCAGGTTTTTAATCCTTCGACAGCCTGGTCGATTGTGTTTTCAAGTGAAAAGCTCATCGATAAACTCCTTTATCTATCCGACTATCCAAGGATCAGTGCGACCAGGGCCACCATCAGGCCGATCAGGTAGATCCCAGACATCCAGGTTAAGCCACCCGTGCCCAGCATCAGCACCCCCAGGTGGAGGATCGCGAAGAAGAGTGCAATCACAAAAAACTGGCGATATCCCGGGGCACCGCCGACGGTGTGGTCGGCTTCACCGCCAGAATACAGGCTGGATTTTACAGCAGATGTCTCTGCTCGACCAGCCAGCCGGCGACCGATTCCCGATAAAATGGCTGACAGGATCAGGAAGATGGTAAACGCTACAGGCGGGGTGAAAATCCATTCACTCATGATTAACTCCTCTACAAACGGTTCAATTCAGGCCAAAGGCGGCCATAAAGGCTGTGCTCGCAGGGACTGTGAGCCACTGGACGAGACCTGGAAAAAAGCCCAACAAAACTACTGCGAGGCTTAAGATGACCAGAGGGATCGTCATCTGAACTGGGATCCGGCTGGCACCGGATATGGCTGACGAAGTATTCTTACGATAAACCGCGTTCACCATTGGAGCATAGTATGCCAGCGAGAGGACGCTGTTCAAAGCGGCAAAAATTACCAACAAACCAAGAACGACGTCTTGAGAGCTAAAACCAGAGACAAAGATCTGCCATTTTGACATAAATCCAGCCAGGGGAGGCAGGCCGCCCAAACCCAGAACGGCAAGGCTGAGAGCCAACGCGGCGATGGGGAAACGCTGAGATGCTCCATTGAGGTCTGCGACCGTCAATGCTGCGTGCTTCGTTTCACCGCCAGCACTGGAACGCTCGACTGCAAAGAGCAGCGAACCGGCTGCCAGAAAGGCCAGGCCTTTCATCAAGCCGTGATTGAACAGGTGAAAAAGTCCACCTTGGGCCCCAGCAGCCTGACCGGCATAGAGAGCGACGCCCAGGCCGAATACGATATATCCGACGTGGCTCAGGCTGGAATAAGCCAGCATACGCTTGACCTGCACCTGGCGCAGGGCCATGAGGTTGCCAACCAGCATATTCAGCGCTCCGGCGGTCAGGAAGACGACTCCCCAGACCGAAGTCGGGTAGCCATTGGAGCCAAGCCCGGCAAGCGGTCCAAGCGAGCGCAGCATCGCAATTAATCCGGCTTCGATGACGATGCCGGAGAGCATTGCACTGATTCCACTGGGAGCCTGCGTATGGGCATCCGGCAGCCAGGTATGCATCGGGACCAGGGCAGCTTTGACGGCGAAACCCGCGAGCATCATCCCGCCAGCTGCCAGAAGAATCGGGCTTTTGACGGCTGCCGCCTGGATCTGGTTCAGATCCAGCGTGCCGGTTTGCATCAGCACCAGGGAGATGCCTAACAGGACAAAGACAGAACCCGTGGCGCTCTGGATCACATACTTTACACCGGCTTCAAGCGAGGCGGGTTGATCTCGATAGAACGTGACCAGTAAATAGGATGATACAGCCATCGCTTCAAACCAGATCCATAAATTAAACAGGTCTGCTGCGCATCCCAGGCTGATGATCACTCCGCACATGGTCAGAAGCATGGCGTAGTATTTCTCTTCACCATCTTCGCCCCGCAAATAGGGACCAGAAAAGAGCACAACAAGCGTGGTCAGAACGAGAACAACAGCGGTCAGAAGCAGACTGAGCCCGTCAAAGCGCAGCGGAATTGACCCGGCCTGGGCTGATAATACACCAGACTTGTTGGAATTCAGCTGCTGTCAGGACGAAGGGCACCCAGGTTACCGCAAGCGGGATGAAAGCCAGCAATGCAGGCAAGCCTTTGTGCATAAAACCTGATCGTCTAGCTGAAATTCGACAGGTAAGATAGACCAGCGGTGAGGAAAGGAGGGGGATGGCAATAAGCCAGATAAAAACAGGGATATTCATAACTCTACTCGTTTTTGGCGGATCCTAGATTGTCCAGGCCAGCCAGACCAGAACAGCGATCAGGCCGACGATGATGCCGACCAGGTTCCAGTTAAGCAGGCCGGTTTGAAGCTGGCGCAGGGATTCTGCAGCATTGAGGGTGGTGTTGACTACCCAGCGATTGACATCTTCAAAACCAAAACCCTGCACAGCCAACCGGCTGACCCCGGAAAGCTGACGAGCAAACCACGTCAGCCGTGCCCGGAAATGCCATGCACCCAGCCCGACCAGGATGACCGCCAGCGCCAGCCAGGTGGCTGGCGCGGAGAGAACTTCAACGACAAATGCCCAGGTGGTCTCAGGATGGATCTCGTGGAAAGGCAGCGTCTCGTGCAACAGCCAGGAAAAAGGCCCGGCCAGCAGCCAGGTCGTCCAGGCGGCGAAGGCCAGTGGGGCAAGCGCCACGCGCATCGCCTGCGGAGCGTCGTGGACGTGCTCGGCGCCGGGCTCTGCTGAGTTGGCCAAGAAGACCATCCAGACCATCCGGTAAGTGTAGAAGGCTGTCAGTCCGGCGACAACCAACATCAAGATAAAAGCCCAGGACGGCCCACCTTGAAGACCAGCTTCAAGAACCAGCTCTTTGCTCCAAAAGCCGTTGAGGATCGGAAGACCGGCCAGGGCTAGAGAGCCGGTGATAAAGACCCCGCGAACGAAAGGCATTGGGACATTCTGCCGCCCCATCAGGCGCATATCCCGGGTCCTGACTGCATGGATAACTGCACCTGCCCCAAGGAAGAGCAGCGCTTTGAAAACCGCATGGCTGAAGAGATGGAACTGACTGGCGAAAATGCCGCCTGCGCCAATCGAGTACACCATAAAACCAAGCTGGCTGATGGTTGAGTAAGCAAGAACCCGTTTCAGATCGTTTGCAACCATGGCCATCACGGCGGCGATCAACGCTGAGAGGGCGCCGACTGCGATGACCGAAGTGCGCCAGTACGGCACGTCCTGGAAAGCCGGGTAAAAACGAGCCAGAAGGTAGACTCCCGCATTCACCATGGTCGCGGCGTGGATCAGAGCGCTGATCGGAGTAGGCGCTTCCATCGCATCGGGCAGCCAGGTGTGGAAGGGGATCTGGGCGGACTTTGCAGCAGCGGCAATTAAAAAACCAAAGGCTACCAACCCCAACAGCGATGCCGGGAAACCAGCAGATTGGGACATGAAGTCCTGGATTTCAAAGCTGCCGGTGTTGCGTATATGCGATCAGCGCACCTACAAGCAAGCCGACACCGCCAACCTGCGTGATGATCAAGGCTTTTATTCCACCGGCGACGGCTTTTGGATCATCGTTGTAGTATGAGATCAGCGCATACGAACACAACGCGGTGATCTCCCAGAAAACAAACAAGAAGAGCATGCTGCCCGTCAGCACAAGCCCTGCCATCCCGCCGATGAAGAAAAGGACCAGAAAATAATAGCGCCCGAGCTGGCTGTCTCCATGCATGTAGTCGATGGAGAAGACCACCGCCAGGCTGCCGACCACGGTGGCAATCACCGCAAGGAATATGCCCAACCCATCGGGAACAAAGGTTAACTCGCCAAAGTAATCGCCGATCGGGATGCGGATAACAGCCTGACTGCCGGGGAATGCCAGGAGAGCCAAAGCAGCCAGCCCGGCTGCGGCAGAGAAGACCGTCGCAGTGGTATGCTGGAAGCGGGAAATGTTTGTTGAAGCCGGGCGTTTAAACCCGATCGCCCAGACCAACAATGCCCCCAGCCAGGGCAAACCTATGGAAAGCAGGATCAAAGTAGCTGCCATGGTTTATCCTTTCAGGGAAGAGAGATCACGCAGGTCGAGCGAACCAAGCCGCTGACGGACGCGCACCGCCAGGGCCAGTCCGATCACCGCTACGATTGTATCGGCGACGATCACGGTCACAGCCAGGCTTTGGCCCAGATCGACCTGTCCGCTGATCTTTCCGCCAAGCACAAGCGCGAGCACAGCTCGATTAACCAGGACCTGCAGGACGGCAACAATCTTGATCAGGTTGCGGGTCACTAACAAACCGTAGACGCCTACGCCCAGCAAGCCGATAACACCGATCAGGGCAATGGTCAGGGGTGAAATTGAGCTCATTCTTGAACCTCCTCAGGCTGAACTGAAGGCGACATGGATGGATCGGCTGAAGCGCCCAGATGTTCCTGCGGTCCAGCCATCTCGGGGATTGGTTTTCTGGCAGCCAGCCTGGTTTCTGAAAGCAGGCCAATCAATCCCATCACACCAGAAAAAATCAGCACCACCTGGGCGATGACATCGAGGCCGCGCCGCTCCCAGAGCATCGTCCCAAAGGGGATCTGGAGAAGGCGGGTTTGAACTGCGGGAATTGGGAAAACGAACCATCCCAGCACGAACGCGATGACCATCACGAGCAGCCAGACCAGCCAGCGGGGGATGAAGGTTGGTTCATCTAAAGTTGCCTCACCGACGATGCTGAACGCAAAAACAAACAGCACCGTGACAAGCCCTGCACCAACGCTGAGCTCGATGACGGCAACATCCGGAGCGCCGAGCGAGTAGATCAAGATCGCAACCAGGGCGCTCGTGAAAGCCAACCAGATGGTGACATTCAGCAATCGACCAGTCCGCATCACTTGAAAGGCGCAGAAAATAGCTGCTATGACCAGTAGCAAATTGAACATAAAAAATCTCCTTGGGGCTTTCCGGATAAAGAGTGGGACAGGGTGGAAGTTCAGGTTCGGATTGACCCCGAATAGCCAGGAAAAAACGTGAAAAATATCACAATTTAGTATATCCCTAATGTTTTCCATGTGATGTGTTATATGTCATCAAAGGGCGATGACTTATTACGTGAATTATCACTTATATTGACCAATTTCGGCTCGATGCCAGAACCTTTTCAGGTAGAATCAAGGCGTGCCTATTCTTTCGGTCTTAATGCCTTGCTACAATGCGACCACAACCCTGGGTGATGCTCTTGAGAGCCTTATTATTCAGACTCTGACGGATTTTGAGATCGTTTGTGTGGACGACGGATCGGATGACGGCACCGGAGAGATGCTTGAAACCTGGGCTGGGAGAGAATTGCGCGTGAAGGTCCTTCACCAACCGCACAATGGAATTATCCAGACTTTGAATGCAGGATTGAACCTGTGCGGGTCCCCATATGTGGCGCGGATGGACGCTGACGATAGATCCAGACCAGAGAGATTGCAGCGCCAGGTCGATTTTTTGGAGTTCTCACCCGCTGATCGATGTTGTGGGCTGCCGGGTGGCTGGATTTCCGGCCGAGCACGTTCGAGCTGGTTTCCAGGTCTACATGGATTGGCTGAACACGCTGTTAGTTGACGAGGACATCCACCGGGGTATTTTTATTGAGAGCCCGTTGCCTCACCCCAGCACTGCTTTTCGACGGGATGTCATCCTTGGACTAGGCGGCTACCAGGACCACGGGTGGGCTGAAGATTATGACCTCTGGCTGCGCCTGTATCTGGCTGGGGGCCGATTTGGCAAGATCCCGGATGTCTTGCTGGAATGGCGCGAGCATCCAGGAAGATTGAGCATGGTTGACCGGCGGTACTCGCTTGAGAACTTTTTACGGGCAAAATCACACTACCTGATGCTGGGACCGCTGAAAGGGAGGGATGCGCTGATTATCTGGGGAGCCGGCATGGTTGGGCGGAGGCTGGGCAAGCAGCTGCTGCGCCTTGGGGCGCCGCTGGTCAGTTATGTGGATAACAACCCCGGGAAGATCGGAAAATCTCAACACGGCGTGCCGATCATCTCACCGGAAGAGCTGCCGGCTTTCTGGAATCGCAGCCGCAGTCCGGCGCTGCTTGGTGCTGTTGGCGGGAACGCCGCACGCTCAATCATCGGTCAACATCTGGAATCGATTGGGTTGCGTGAAGAAAAAGATTGGTGGAGCGCCGCATGAGAAGCAAGCCTGGGAATTGTGGAGATATTAACCGGTTTGAAAATCGAATGGAGGTCTAGATGGAATTGAAGGATGTTTTTTGGAAAGGTATGAAAGCCGAACAAACCTTTCTTGTGGAGGAACAGTTCACAGCTGGACATGTGGGGAGCGGTTCGCTACGTGTGCTTGCTACACCGAGCATGATAGGCTTTATGGAACGGGTGGCGCGTGATTTGATGGAAGAAATCCTGCCAGAAGGGATCTCGAGTGTTGGCGTTCATGTGGATATCCGCCACCTGGCCGCGACTCCAGTGGGATGCATGGTGCGCGTTACGGTTGAAGTGGAAAAAGCTGAAGGGCGACGGGTTGATTTTGCAGTTGAAGCCTGGGATGAAGTTGAAAAAGTCGGCGAGGGCTGCCACCAGCGTTATGCAATTGACGTTGAGCGCTTTCTCAAGCGTCTGGAGTCGAAACTTCCAAAGAGCGGAAGCGAATAAAGCAGATTAATGACGGCGCAGGGAGCGGGCAGCAAAGAACGCCAGGACAATTCCGGCCAGCAGAAACAATCCCCCCAGGATTCCGAGGATAGGCGAGCGACTGCCTTCCGGTGTGGGGATGGAAGGCGCTTCGGCGAGCGTCTGGGTATTCGCCTGCGCTCCAAAGTTTATATATGTGATGTCACCAGCCCCCAGCTCCAGCTCGTAGCTGTTTTGAGTTGTCGCATTATAGCCTTCTGGAACCGCAACGCTGATCGTGTAATCTCCTTCAGGGAGCTGTTCGAAACACTTCGGATCGATGCCGATGCCGGTATCGAAGGATTCAGAAACCGTATTGGCGCTGTTGCCAAAGCTGACTGCCCCATCCGGGATGGATTCCTCATCTTCCTGGCGAATGGAATCGCCGTTGATATCATTGAAGAGCAGAATGCACAGGGTACCAAGACCGGGTTTGGGGGACGGCGTCGGAAGGATAGGCGTGGGTGTGGGCGTGGGTCCAGCAGTTGGAGTGACTTCAGCGGGGCCGCCGAGGCCAAGCAACAATTCCTCGCCTTCAAATATCGTATCGCTGGTCAGATTATTCAGACCGCGGAGTTTGTCGAGCGGGACGCCCGTAAGCAATGAAATCCCCAGCAAGGTGTCGTTCGGTTGGACTATATAGATGATGCGCCCGTCCGGTCCGGGTGTAGGGGTGTAAATCGGGATCTGGGCTTCTGGGGCAGCCTGGACGGTGGAGAAAAAGCCGAAGGGAACCGATCCAGCAGCCAACCAGATCAGGATCACAGTCAATGGAAGAACAAACGCGCCAGGCGCATGATTATTTTGGAAAAGTTTTCTCATCACATTCAGGATTATACCGGAGAACGGACGGTTCGTTTTATTGGGAATTTTTCTGGACGAGATCGATTTCAGGCGTCCTGGATGCTGGGCTCTTGTGGAGCTCGGATGTTCACGCCTCGTAAAGCAACGAATGCGATCCCGTTAAAAGCCACTGATGCAATCATCACAGGCAGGATGCTGGATGCGGCGCCGTCGCGGTAAAGCAGAGGGACAACCAGCGCTCCGAAGGCGCGGCCGATTGCCATCGCGGCGATATAAACTGACATAAAAGTGGCGCGAGCCGTGGGGATCACTTCTGACATCAGCGGGATGCTGCTTACCAGGGTGAACTCAAATGTCAGGTAGATTAAAAACAGCCCGACCAGCGCACCTGTAAGGGTGCCGCCCAGGTAAGGCAAAGCCAGCGCAGCGGCGGCATTCAAAGCCAGGCCAATCGTGACCGCCCGACGCTTGCCAATCCAATCGACAAAACCAATCACGAGCAGCTCACCGGTTAATTCAGAGGCGCCGATGATCGCGGATGCAACTGCCAGGGCTGCAATTTTTACAGCAAATGCATCCTCCAGCCAGATTCCAAAAGTCAGGTTAATCTGCTCGTTAGCAGCGCTTAAAGCCAGCCCAAACAGAATGCCGGCTAAGGCTGGCGGATAGGCAATCACTTTGCCCAAATTCTTCAAGACTCCCGAATGAATGGGCGCAGTTGGTCGATCATTGGGAAGAATCAGCCAGAGCAGGGACATCGCTGCGAGACCAAATCCGGCCAACCATGGGAAGGGAGCCTGCCAGCCGTATCTCGCAATGATCGCTCCGATAATCGGAACACCGATTATGTAGCTCAGCGACCAGCCCAATTCACCCAATCCCAAAACAAACCCGCGCCGCTCGTAAGGCACACGGTCGCCTAGAAAAGCCTGCATCGAAGGGACAAAGACGAAATTCGCCATTATCCCCAGCACCAGCATGATCACAAATCCGGGATAACTCGGCCATAGGGACATCACCGCGGCGCCGGCGGTGAACAGGCTGACCCCGAAAACCATCCCAACCTTGCGGCCTCGGCTGTCGCCGACCGAGGCAAGAAATGGACCGAACACGCCGGATGCGGACCGGATGGTGATCGCAAGCGAAAGCAGCCGCAGATCGATTTCCAGGCCGCGCCCGAAGATGGGAAGCAAAGGGTAAACCATCCGCACAAGGGTGTTGACGCCCGTACGCACGGCAATAAAGATGGGTACCTGGATTAGCAGCGAGCCTTTGTTAAGTCTCATTGGTTACAGGAGAATTTAATTGGAGTCTTTACAGGTGTTGATGCAGGTTGATGATGGAATGCGCCGTCTCCAAAGGCGGGCGACCTGCAGTGCGGCAAGAAACGCTGCGGCCACAAGAACAGCAAAATACAATTGGATCAACCGCGAGTCGGAAGAGAGGATCGGCGAACGAGGGTGCATCACTTCGCCTGTTCCAGCGAGTGAAAGCAGCAACACCAGGACGAAGACGATATTTGCAGCGGACGTCCAGGCAGGTCTGTCAATCAAGGTCAGGCCGACCTGGAGCAGCAATCCTGCAATCGCGAAGATCATGGCGAGCCGCCAACGAGGTTCGGCCAGAAAAAGCCCATTCCAGCTGGTCTGCATCGCCCAGATCGAAATCGGAAGGTAAGACACCCAGAAGAGCAGGCCGGTACGGCCTAAGGCCTCTGACCAAGAATGTAGATCTGGGCGATGGGTCAGAAGAGCGGCTGATCCGACTGCTCCGGATGCGACCAGGACAGCTAAAGATGTCCAGACCCAGGCGCCGTGCAGGTACACCACCCGGATGTTTTTCCCAAGGGATTTTTCCTCAGGGCCAAGCCCAGTGAGCAGGGCGATCGCGACCAAGAAAAACGCGATCCAAAAGACGGGAGATTTGGCGACGATACCTATTCGAAATTTCATATCGAGGATCGCTTTGTACTGGAAGACGCTCGCGAGAGCCACCACCTCCCGAGCTGCCAATTGGCAAGACTGAAAAGCAGCACAAGACCGATAAAAATAACCTGGACCCCGCGTGCAGATGTGTTCAGGATCGGCGATTGGGGATGAAGGATGGTTTCGATCCCGTTCATGCCGACGACCCATGCTGCAGCAAAGAGAATGTTTCCGAGGGCTGTCCAGCGCAAGTCTGGTAGAAATGAAAGGCCTGATTGGAGCAGCAAGCCGACGACAGCCAGGTTGAAAGGAATCCGGAAGCACGCGGCTCATCCAGGAATAACCCATTCCAATTGAGCTGCATAACGAGCAGCGATAACGGCAGAAATCCGATCCAGAAACAAATCGCTGATCGACCTAAGGCTTGGGACCAGGCGAGGATGGAGTGCTTCCTGGCAGCCAATCCGACGATTCCTGTCAGGGCGGCAGCGAAAAAGCCGAGGATCGCAGCCCAGACCCAGGCACCGTGAAAGTACACAACGCGGGCATTAGCCCCAAGCGTTTTTTCCAGCGGAGCTGAGGCTGCCAGCGCTAACGCCAGAGCGAGAAAAATCAGCATCCAAAGAATGGGGCGTCTTGTCATAAGCCTTGATTTTACCTCATCCAGGCTAGATGCCTGCGTTTTGGATTGGGTTGATAATCTGGCTTAATCCCGGTCAGGTCTTGTCCGGGTAGGTGTATTGGAGGGAGGGGACTCTGAATCATTAACTGGGTGGGGCTGGCGGTTAAGGAAGGGCCTGGGACAGGGGTACTCGTGTTGTGGGGTGTTGCAGAGGAATGGGAAGTTAACGTCGGAGATGGCGTGAGGCCTGGCGCGGACGTAGTTTTTGTGGAAGCGGTGTATGAGGAGGTGAGACTAAGGGTGACCTGGAGGCTCGCTACGTTCGCTGGACTCACTACGCTCGTTTTACCGGCTGCGCTCGCTTCGCTCGCTGTCGGCAGGGTATCGCCGGCAGAGGATCGGTCATTCAACAGGCGGTAGCCTCCTGCTAGCAGGATGAGCAGCGCTGCGAGGGCGATGAGCGTCCAGAGCCAAGACCTGCTGCGCCTTGGTGAGCGGTGGAGGCGCGATGGCTGCAGCGGTTGGAGGTGTTCAGCTTCAATGTCAGCCTGCAGCTGGAGAGCCAGCTCCGCTTCGAGGCGGGCGCGCTCCTGGATTTCACGGCGCGCCTGTTCCAGGGCTTCATTGCGAGCCGTCTCTACAGCTTCCTGGCGGACCAGCTCCTCGGCTTCATGCCAGCGCCGAATTTGCTCCTGGTGTCTGGCATGCGCCTCGGCATCTGTCAGACCGGATTTTATGGATCGCTCGAGAGATTGCACGAAATCTAATGAGTTGTCAAAACGCCGGGCAGGATCGGGGTGTAGAGCCCGTTCGATGATTTCGGCGACCTGTGGAGGGACGATCTCGGGGGGAAGGAAAGAGGAATCGAAATTTGCGGTCTTTTTTGCCTGAATTTCTGCAACGTCAGGTGCCTCGAAGGCAGGCTTTCCTGTCAGCATCTCCACCAGAGTGCAACCCAGCATGTATAAATCTGCACGGGGGGTGACTGGGCCGCCCTGAATGACTTCCGGAGGCAGGTATTGAGCCTGATTCAACCGAGGCGGCTCAACTGGCAGGATCATCCGGACAGCCTGAGAAAGCCCGTAATCGCTCAGAACGGCACCCTGGTCGGCGCCGAGCAGGATGTTCTGCGGCGTTATCCTGCCGTGGTTCCAGCTGTGCTCCTCAGCGAATTCGATCGCCTGCGCCAGCTGTTCAAGGGTTTGCAGGGCGCGGTCCCAGGGCAAGGGACCTGAATTTGACAGACAGGCGCTTAATGTCTCGCCAGCGATAAATCGCTCGGCGAAATAATATTGCCCTGACCCGCTGCCGGTCTCCCAGACCCAGGCAATGCGTGGGTGTACAAGCTCTGAAGCGCGCTGGATATGATCCAGGAACTCGCGGTAGGTCTTTTCAGTCGGGAGCAGTCCGGGGATAAGAAGCTTGAGCGCGACCGGACGCCTGCGGACGAGGTCAGTGGCGCGGAATGTCTCCGTGAACCTTCCGACGCCAAGCCTGGAATCAATCCGGTATTGACCAAAAGTAGAAGAAACCACAGGATCCCCGTTGTTGTTCGATGTTATCTCAGCATCGGCATCTTGATCCCGTGGCGCCTGGCGGCCTGGATGGCTTCAGGGTAGCCTGCGTCGGCATGGCGGACGACTCCCATGCCGGGATCGCTTGTCAGGACGCGCTCCAAACGGCGCGCTGCGGCTGGTGTACCGTCGGCAACGATCACCTGCCCGGCGTGCTGGCTGAATCCGATCCCAACGCCGCCGCCGTGATGGAAGGAGACCCAGGTAGCGCCGCCAACGGCATTGATCAGTGCATTGAGGATCGCCCAGTCGCTGACCGCATCAGTGCCGTCAAGCATCCCTTCCGTTTCACGGTTAGGGGAAGCCACCGAACCGGCATCGAGGTGATCGCGACCAATCACGATAGGAGCTTTGAGCTCGCCACTAGCGACCATCTCATTGAATTTCAACCCGGCTCGAGAGCGCTCACCGTATCCGAGCCAGCAGATCCGGGCAGGCAAGCCCTGAAACGGGACAATTTCGCGGGCCATCTTCAGCCAGCGGTGAAGATGTTCATCCTCCGGGAAGAGGTCCATCACTGCCCTGTCTGTCCTGAAAATGTCCTCAGGGTCACCAGACAACGCCACCCAGCGGAATGGGCCTTTTCCTTCACAAAACAAAGGACGGATGTAGGCAGGGACAAATCCCGGGAATTCAAAAGCATCAGAGACACCATAATCATAAGCTCGCTGGCGAAGGTTATTCCCATAATCAAATACTTCTGCGCCGGCGCGGCGGAAGGCGAGCATAGCCTGAACGTGTTTTGCCATCGATTCCATTGAAAGGCGCTCGTACTCGGCTGGTCTGCTCCGGCGAAGCTCGTCAGCTGCGGTCAGGCTAATCCCGGCAGGTACGTACATCAGGACATCATGAGCAGGAGTTTGGTCGGTCACAACGTCCGGGATCACACCGCGAAGGACAAGCTCAGGATAAATCTCTGCTGCATTCCCGATCAGGCCGATCGAGCGCGGGACTTTTTTCTGCTTGTATTCTTCCACCAAAGTCATTGCTTCTTCAAGGGTGTCAACGACCTCGTTCACATAACCGATTTCATGTCGACGGCGGGCTCGCTCGGGATCGACTTCGACGATCAATCCAACACCTTGATTCATCGTGATTGCCAGAGGCTGAGCGCCGCCCATCCCCCCCAACCCGGCAGTGAGCACAAACTTTCCTTTCAAAGATCCCCAGCCGCGCTGCAGCGCCAGCGATCCAAGCGTTTCATACGTACCTTGAAGGATGCCCTGCGTACCGATATAGATCCAGGATCCAGCGGTCATCTGACCGAACATGATCAGTCCGCGGGCTGCCAGATCGTCGAAATGTTCCTGGGTAGCCCAATGCGGGACCAGGTTTGAATTAGCAATCAGAACACGCGGCGCATCCGGGTGCGACTTGAAAACCACCACAGGCTTGCCGGATTGCACCAGCAAGGTTTCATCATCTTCCAGATCGCGCAGGGTATCCAGGATGGCATCGAAGGCCTCCCAGCTGCGGGCGGCTTTGCCACGACCGCCGTATACAACCAGCTCCATCGGTTTTTCAGCCACTTCGGGATCAAGATTGTTCTGGATCATCCGGTAGGCTGCTTCAGTCAGCCAGGATTTACACGTTAATTGGGTTCCGCGCGGTGCTCGAACAATGCGTGGTTCTGACATTCTCACCTCCAGAAACGAACAAGCTGGAATAACCTATTGTTTGATTATACGATAAGAGCAGCGGAGGGAGCAGGGAAGCTGGCGAGGAATTGTGATCCTATTAAGTTTCGGGGGGAGGCAGAAACAAAAAAACTGGCTCAAAGCAGAAGCCATCGGAACCGAGGGACTGATCTGAGCCAGTTGAGAAGACCGTTGATTTCTTTTTCAGCTGTGCAATGTGGAGGGTCTGTTTTGACAGAGTAAGGTCGACGAAAATCAGTTCTTCATAAAGTTGTCGAAAGTGGTCGATCTCAAGCGCTGGACAAGCTCAGATTGAGCTTCACACCAGATTGGCTGCATGGGACAATTGTCGCCGAAGGTGCAGGCGCCGTTCCCCGCGACACACTCGTTTAGAAGGATCGGTCCGTCGATCGCTTCGACAACTTCGAGAAGGGAGATCTGTTCTGGAGATCGCGCCAGTGAGACGCCTCCACGCGCGCCACGCGAAGTCTGCAGCAATCCAGCGACGGAAAGCTGGGATACGATCTTCGCCAGGAACGAAGGTGGGATCTGCTGCTCCTGGGCAATCTGGCTGGTGGCAGCTCGCATTTCAGGTCCAATCTTGGCCAGATAAAGGACTGCCCGGACTGCATAATCGGCTTGGCGTGTAATCTGCATCTTAGATCTCCATTAATCAAAATAAAGTGTTCTATTAAGATAATTTTTATTTCAATTATTTTAGACTGTTTTTAGCCAATTCACAAGTGACAGAGGTCATGACAAATAGATGACTGTCATCATTAATGTGCATGAGCGGGATATCTAAAACATTCATATCCAACAGGATATGGTAAGATAGGCAGTTGGTTACGTGGATTGGCTTAATAAATACGGGTGTTTTTGGGAGATTATTATGAAACAGATCTGTGTTGTTGGCGTCGGTTATGTGGGGTTGGTAACCGCGGCCTGTTTTTCTGATCTGGGCAACCGGGTGATCGCCCTGGATATCTCTGAGGAAAAGATTCGGGGTCTCAGGCGAGGGGAAATGCCTATTTATGAGCCCGGATTGAAAGAGCTGGTTGAACGCAATGTGGGTGCGGGGCGGCTCCTGTTTACGACATCTTATGAAGAGGCGCTATCCGAGACAGAATTTGTTTTTATCGCTGTTGGCACGCCTTCGGGCGTGGACGGCGAGGCAGACCTGCGCCATGTCGCATCCGCAGCGGAGACTATTGCAAAAACGATGCAATCGCCGTTGATCATTGTCAATAAGTCCACGGTTCCTGTTGGAACAGGTGATTGGGTTGCTGATATTGTCCGCAACCACCAGAAGACGCCGATTCCCTTCTCTGTCGTATCCTGTCCGGAATTTTTGCGGGAGGGTTCGGCGATTGGGGATTTCATGCAGCCGCACCGGACGGTTCTTGGTTCGGAGGACCCAGAAGCCGCAGAAAAAGTAGCCCAGCTCCATCTGCCGCTCCGTGCTCCGATCGTGATTACCGACCTGCGGACTGCGGAGATGATTAAATATGCCTCAAACGCCTTCCTGGCTACAAAAATTTCTTTCATAAATGAAATTGCGAATATCTGCGAGGCTCTGGGAGCTGATGTGAAAGAGGTAGCCGTTGGAATGGGCTACGATCGGCGGATCGGTGGGATGTTTTTGGATGCGGGATTGGGCTACGGTGGTTCCTGTTTCCCCAAAGACGTCAAGGCGCTGGCATATATGGCGGCAGAAAAAGGCCGCCATCCCCAGCTTCTATATGCGGTGATGGAGATCAATTCTGACCGGCGTCCCATGGCGGTTAGCCGCCTGCAGGAAATGTTGGGCGATTTGAACGGCAAAACCATCGGACTTTTAGGGCTTTCATTCAAACCGAACACGGATGATATGCGAGATGCTCCATCGATTGATATATCGAATGCCTTGATTGCGGCGGGGGCGCACGTCTGCGCCTACGATCCAGTTGCGATGGACGTAGCCCGACCGCTTCTGCCAGAGGTGGAGATGTTCAATGACCCATACAGCATGGCCGAATGCTGCGATGCCCTGATGGTGATCACTGAGTGGAATGAATTTAAAAACCTGGACCTGACCAATCTGTGTGGGATCATGCGCCAGCCTGTAATCTTTGATGGTCGGAACATCTATGATCCGGCTATCATGAAACAAATTGGTTTTCACTATCGCGGGCTTGGGCGGGGTTATAACGGCAGCTCGTCCACCCATTAGAGCAAGCCCGAGATCGATTTCCTGGTGTCATCCGAGCGTCCGCCCGTCTGCGATTACGAGGGTTCTGAATACCAGACCACATTCTGGGATCGCGGTGAGCGTGAATATGAGGACAGGGTGGAGGAGATCGCCCTGCGGCGGCTACTGGCTGGACATCAAGGCGAACCGCCGTTATCTGGCCGGCTGTTAGAGCTCGGGGCTGGAGCAGGTCGCAATACGCCGCGCTATTCTGGTTTTGATCAAGTCGTGCTGCTCGATTATTCGATGACCCAACTCCAGCAGGCTCAAGAGAGGTTGGGCAACAGCGACCGGTTCCTTTTTGTGGCTGCGGATATCTACCGCCTGCCTTTCGGCGCGGGGCTGTTTGATGCGGCAACGATGATCCGCACCCTGCACCACATGGCTGAACCACGGCTTGCCCTGAAACAGGTCCGCTGGACGCTGAGACCTGGCGCAACGTTTATCCTGGAATATGCTAACAAGCAGAACTTGAAAGCAATCGCCCGCTATCTGCTCCGACGCCAATCCTGGAACCCTTTCAGCCTGGAGCCAGTGGAATTTGCAGCGCTTAATTTCGACTTCCATCCGCGAGCGGTTCGAAGCTTGCTTAATGAGTGCGATTTCTCCGTTCAACGCCAGCTGACAGTCTCCCATTTCAGGCTGAATTTCTTGAAGAAGTACGTTCCAGTGGGAATGCTGGTGGGAATGGATGCCATCGCTCAGCTCAGTGGAAATCTGTGGCAGCTTACCCCAAGTGTTTTTGTGCAGGCGCAGGCAATTGGGTACTCGCCTACTGCCGAAAAAAACAGCTTTTTCCGCTGCCCTGAGTGCCTGGGGGAAACCCTAGAAGCAGGAGACAGCCTGGTTGCTTGCAGGAACTGCGGGCGGCGCTGGCTGATTCATGACGGGATTTATGATTTCCGCAAGCCGGCAGACTGAGTCAGCCCGGAAAATCAAGATGTTTTTTCGATCACCCAAAAATGTGATAAACCAAAGATTTTAATGGCGTCTTTTCGAGAAAGTGCAGTGTCTTGCGCAGCGCTTTACCAAGCCGAGGGCGGCGGGCGATGATGTTGTCGTAAGCGCCAAAGATGATCTGACGCCTGACGATTCTCACAGCAAGACCATTAAAAAGCGCATCCAGATCTTTTGGTGAATATATCCGCACATGTGGGGCAAGTCGGTCGCGGATTGTGTGAGGTAAATAATTGACCAGGGCGATGTTGCCGAAATGGTAACGCCCACGCCAGAAGACGCCGTGCGTCTCGAAAGGATAGGCGCGATTTGGAACGAAAATAACCGCTCGCCCCATCGGCTTCAGAGTCCGGACGATCTCCTGGACTGCCAGGCGGTCGTCCTGCACGTGTTCGAGGACCTCATGGCTGAGGATCAGGTCAAAAGAGCTGCTTTGGAAAGGGAGCGCTTCGCCGGCAGCACAGGTGATCGCGGCGCCTGGATGTATGCTGGTCTTGATTTGAGCCTGGCGAGCCCTGTCCAGATCGTATTCAAGCCCGACTGCCATTCCAGCGGAGGGGGACAGGCGATCCAGGTACACTCCTACACCACAGCCGTTCTCCAGCACTGAACCGAAGACGCGGCTACCTGCAGCATCCAGGATCATATCGAGCCGGCGCTGCTGCCCATCTCCCCAGACATATGAAGGTTCGCCACAGCGAGAGGCTTTGTCAAGATCACGCTGGATCAGATCAGGTTGGCCAGCGGGTGTAGAGGTCATTCTCAATCCCAACTCTCATAAGGATCCGGCCAACAATTTGATCGATCATCCCTTCCACGCTTGTTGGGCGGCTGTAGAATGCCGGCACAGGTGGGAAGATCACTGCACCTGAACTGGCTGCCAGGGTCATCAGACGCAGATGGCCCGGGTGGAGCGGGGTCTCGCGAACTGCCAGGATCAGCGGACGACCTTCCTTAAGGGTCACATCGGCGGCGCGGCTGAGCAAATCGGCGGCATAGGAATTAGCTATCGCCGAGAGGGTTTTTATCGAACACGGCACGACTACCATCCCCATCACAGGGAAAGATCCAGATGCAATTGCAGCTCCGATATCCATGTACTTGTAGCTGAAATCTGCGAGAGCGACGACATCGCTCGACTTAAAATCTGTTTCATGAACTATGGTCTTCTGGGCTGACGGAGAAAGCACCAGATGAGATTCGACGTCTGTCTCACGCAAAGTTTCCAACAATCGGATCCCGAGGATGACCCCGGAAGCTCCACTGATTCCCACAACAAGACGGCGTGTTTTTTTCATGGGCCGCCAGCCTCCCCCTCGTCTGGTTTTCGACCCCAGTGGATGGCAATCGTCCCTAACATCCTGCGCTCAAAACCAATATCTTCGTATCCAGCCTGTTTAAGAAGGTCCGCAAGCTGCTCAGGCTCAAGGAAGGATTCGGTCGAATCTGGCAGATACTTGTAGGCTTCGACCTGCCCGGCGATCAGTCGACCGAGAGCAGGGATGATCGTATGCAGATGAAAACGAAGCAGAGGGGCGATAGGAGAACGCGAAGGTGGGGACGTATCAAGCGCTACCCAGCGACCACTGGGTTTCAGCACCCGCAGCTGTTCGCTTAAAGCTTGGGGCAGGTTGGCGACGTTCCGAAGCAGAAAGCCGGAGATGACCGCGTCGAAAATATTATCTTCAAACGGAAGCTGAACCGCATCGGCGCCCAGCCAGGTCAAATCACCTTCAGGCTCATCAGACAACCGTTTCTTTCCCACTTGCATCATTTCCAACGTGAAATCGGCAGCCACCGCGTGGGCATCCTGGCTGCGTTCCAGGGCGAGCCGCGTCAGATCGCCTGTGCCTGCACCGAGGTCGAGAAGCCAACCGCCTCGGGGGAGCGCGGCAAGATCGATCACCTGTTTGCGCCAGCGAACATCCTGACCAGCGGTCATAAGCCGATTCATTAAATCATAGCGCGCGGCGATGCGTCCAAACATCTCCCGGACATAGAGTGACCGCTCGACGCCCTGCAGATTTGCCACCTTCGCTCCTTCAGGCTGCCAGCTTGTTTTCAAGCAGCGCAGCGTCTTCCATTTTCGCCACACGCTTGCCTTCTTCAGTGTCGACGCGGCTTAAAAGGAAACCTCCGACGACAAAGAAGATGATCAGGCTTAAGATGGCTGGTTGGCTGCGGCCAAACAGCAGTCCTGCGGCAACAAAAAATAAGGGACCGAAGAACGTAGAAACTTTCTCCATGATCCCAAATAAACCGAAAAACTCACCGCTCTTATATGCAGGTGTCATGGCTGAGTACAGGCTCCGGCTGAGGGCCTGGCTGCCGCCCTGGACGATGGCGACCATCCATGCCAGGAACCAGAATTCAATCACGCTGTCCAGGAAGTAACCCCAGACGGCGACAACCGAATACACCACTAACGAAAGGATAATGCTGCGCTTGGTGTCGAAAAGCTTGACTGCATTGGAGAGGAATATTGGGCCGAGCAGAAGAGCAAGAACCAGCAGAAGCAGCTCCAGACAAAAAATGATCCCGATGATCACAGCCAGGTTGCTCTGACGGGAGGGCTGCAGGACTTCGAATGAGACCAGGCTCACCTGGCTGCCCAGGCTGGATGGGTTGCGTTGGCCGGTATTCACCAACTCCAGCGTATGCTCGCCTGGATCAAGCGCCTGGAAGGTCTCGCTTGCATCAAATTTCGGGGTTTCGTTGTACCCATCAATCGTGACCGGTTGGCCAGTCTCTTCTGAGACGATTGGCTGTCCATCCAGATGGACGGCCCAGATGCCGTGATCTGGTCCCTGTCCGTAAATCAATTCAACGCGCTGGCCGTTGAAGACGAGAATTGCGCTGGCAGCCGGGTCTGTGGTGGTGATCAGCGGCTGTGCAACGGGCTGTTCCGAAGGTGCTGAGGGGATCCAGGCTCCTTGCAGCTTGATATCCTGCGAGCTGGGGAGATAAAGCCCTTGACCGACGGCAGCCGCGGTGGATGTGTAGGCATCCGGCCTGGCTCCACTCATATTCGCGGGCAGCAGGCGTGCTCCCAAAATGCCTGTCAACGGCAAGCAAACCATATTCAGCAAGATAAATGCCAGGAAGAAGGGCCGCCGCTTTTCGTTGGGATTGGGGAGCCGTCCGAAAATCAGGCTGTATGGGATGCCGACAAACTGGACAAGCAGCAGCGCCAGGATCAGCTCAACGGAACCAAATCCAAGTTCTGCCCCATAGATGGCTGCGACACCGATGATCGTACCAATCCCATCATTGTAGACAATGAAGGAGATCAGGTATTTGAAGAGCTCACGATACCGACGGACATCTCGAAAAGTTGAAGCAAGGCGGCTGAATGATTCGGATACAATTGCCTTTGTTGAGCTCAGCGCCTTGGATTCGGCTGGCGGCTCTGGGATATGCCGGAAGAGCGGGATCGAGAAGACCAAGCCACCAGATTGCAACGCTCAAAAAAGAGAGCCTTGCCCCCCATGTTCCGGGTAAAACCTGGATCATAATTATATTGACTGCCAGCAGCAACCCACCCCCCAGATAACCCATTGCATAGCCGCGCGCTGAAACCGCATCTCGATCCTGATCACGGGCGATGTGCGGGAGCAGGGCATCATAAAATGTGATCGATCCATTGAAGCCAATCCGACCGATAATACCCAGAATGCCCGCCAGCACCCAATCTCCGGTGGTGACAAGCACGAGCAGAGCAGTACTGACGATGCCGATCCCTGCAAAGACCGCCAGTAAGCGCTTCTTGCCGCGAGTGATATCGGATATCGTCCCAAGAAGAGGCGAGATGATTGCGACGATGACCAGAGATATCGTCAGACCGAGGCTCCAATAGGATGTTGCAACCGTTGCGCTGGGTAAGGTGGCGCCGGCGACCTGGCTGAAATAGACGGGCAGAACGGCTGCGAGGATAGTGGTTGCAAAGGCAGAGTTCGCCCAATCGTACATTGTCCAGGCGAAAATTCGGCGTTTGTAAATTTTTTCGTCTGCCTGGCTTATACTTGCAGGAATAACCTGGTCCATCGGGCCTCCTGAGACCTATAAGGATTTTTGTCAAGGAGAGGATTGAGATCTAGCCAATTATAGTGGCAATAGGCAGTTTTTCGTATGAATCCTTGAACACTTAACGAATGGAATTGTTTTATAATTGCAGGCATCATTGGGTTATTAATACAATTCTTGATCCACAACTGCATTTATCCGCTCCCCAAGTCAGAACACGCTGACTGCATTTGTGCCATCATCAAATTCATTTATTATTTTGGATTGAGAATCGGGTTTGAAAAGGCCAATTGTTTGGCTCGTGGGCTGATCTTGGGTGAGCGCTATCTTTAGCGCTTTTTTTATTTGGAGGCATTATTATGGTCGGCATAGAATTTGTTTTTCGGATAATCGGGATGATTGTCCTGGCAATTTTGGGGGTTTACTTTGGTCGGGATCTCGCAGAGGCCTTCGGAGGCTCGGCGATTCTTTATATGATCGTGCTGGCGCTGCTAGGGGCTTTGATTGGTTTGGTGCTTACGCCTTTTGTGACTACTCGTCCAGCCGCGCTACCTGGTCAATGTCCTTGGAAAATTGTCGGTGCAGACGCTTGCGGCAGGATTAATGGGAATGGTTTCTGGCCTGCTGATTGCTGCACTGCTGGCATTTCCGCTCTCACTTCTGCCTCGTCCTTTTGGTGAAATCCTGCCTTTTGTGGGTGTGGCAATCTTAACCTACCTGGGAGTGGTTATTTTTGTCATGCGGCAGCGAGAGATTTTCGGGCTATTCAGCTCTCGCAAGCACGGGCGGACCCAGGAGAGCGAAGCGGAAGGTGATGAACTCTCCAGAGGCGACACTGCTGCAGGCCCGGGGAGGAACATCCTTTTAGATACAAGTGTGATCATCGACGGACGGATTGCCGATATTGCTCGAACAGGTTTTTTAGCGGGGACGCTGTTGATTCCCAGGTTTGTTTTGAATGAGCTCCAATACATCGCCAATTCGCCAGATGCACTGCGCAGGCAGCGAGGCCGGCGCGGGATGGAAGTGCTGAGCCAGCTGCAAAAGGAATCAACCGTGCCAGTGCGGATCAGCGACATCGATGTAGAAGGCATCAGAGAGGTCGACGAAAAGCTGGTCGTGCTGGCCCGGCAGCTGCGCGCCCAAATTTTAACCAATGACTACAACCTGAACCGGGTCGCTGAGCTGCAGGGCGTGGGCGTTCTTAACGTCAATGAGCTGGCGAATGCGGTCAAGTCGGTCCTTCTTCCGGGGGAGACGATTTCAGTAAATATTATCCAGGAAGGTCGAGAAATGGGACAGGGAGTTGCCTATCTGGATGATGGGACGATGGTGGTGGTGGAGGATGGAAGGGATCGGATCCACACCCGCACAAATGTCTCGGTCACTAAAGTGCTGCAGACTGCAGCCGGAAGAATGATCTTTGCCCGTATCGATGAATCGAAAGAGTAACAGCAGCCTGTAGAAGAATACCATCCATGGGTGAATGGATCGTTGGTCGTAATCCTGTCTATGAGACCCTTCGAGCTGGCAGGCGCCAGGCATTCCGCATCTGGGTAGCGGAAGGGGTGCAGGAGAAAGGTCGCCTGGTGGAGATTCAACAGATGTGCAACCAACGGCGGGTGACTGTCGAACGCGTCCCAAAACAAAAGCTTCAAGGGATTGCCGAGAACCATCAAGGAGTTGCGCTGGAGGCTGGCGAATACCCCTATGTTAGCCTGCCGGACATTTTGGCGCTGGCAAACAAGCGGAGCGAGCCACTTTTTTTGCTGATTCTCGACGCCCTGCAGGATCCCCAAAATCTTGGGACGCTCCTGCGAACCGCGGAAGCTGTTGGGGTGCATGGGATCTTGCTCCCACTTCGCCAGACTGTGACTGTCACTCCCGCGGTAGTAGGGGCTTCGTCTGGTGCAAGCGAGCACTTACAGATCGCCCAGATCAACCTGGCACAAGCGATCCGGGAAATCAAGGCGGCCGGCGCCTGGGTAATTGGCCTGGACGAGGGAGATGCTGCCCAATGGATTGACCAGGTCAGGCTGGATGGTTCGATCGCGCTGGTCGTTGGGAGCGAAGGCCAGGGTATGCGTTCCCTGGTGCGCGATTCGTGTGATATTCTGGTCCGCCTCCCGATGCTGGGCAAAATTGGTTCGCTGAATGCGGCTGTCGCCGGTTCAGTAGCGCTTTATCTGGCTCTTGGTGCGCGAAGCAAGCGGTGAATCGAGTTCGAAATCTGGGAGAGCGCAGGAATAACGATTCCTATTGACGATTAATCGGAATCCTGATAGACTTCCACCCCGCGCGCCAATAACCTTGTCGCGTCAAAAGCACTCTGGTATAATGCCTTTCGCCTTGCAGAGGCAGTACTTTAATATTGTATGCCGACGTAGCTCAATCGGCAGAGCAACCGCCTTGTAAGTGGTAGGTTACGGGTTCGATTCCCGTCGTCGGCTTCCGTGGATGGTTGGCGATCAGCGTTGATCAAAATCGACGTTGATCGCCAACCGGCGACGGTCTTGTTCTATTTTGGGCGGTTACCCAAGTGGCCAACGGGGACTGACTGTAAATCAGTTGTCAGACGACTTCGGAGGTTCGAATCCTTCACCGCCCACTGCGACCTGCGACTGAGAGGTGGTTCCTTGCCTGTCAGTGTGCAGTTCAATGGCAAAGGCCCTCATAGCTCAGTCGGTAGAGCACGTTCTTGGTAAGAACGGGGTCATGGGTTCAAATCCCATTGAGGGCTCTGAGCGCCAAGGCTAGCAGATTGTCTGGAAGGAGAATGGATTTATGGGAAAGCAAAAATTTGACCGTTCGAAGCCGCACATGAACGTGGGAACGATGGGGCACATCGACCACGGGAAAACGACGTTGACGGCAGCGATGACGAAATGGTGTGCGATGAAGGGACTTGGGGAGTTCCGGGCGTTTGATTCGATCGACAATGCGCCGGAAGAGAAGGCGCGCGGGATCACGATCAACATAGCGCACGTAGAATACCAGACGGAGAAGCGGCACTATGCGCACGTCGACATGCCAGGGCACCGGGATTATATCAAGAACATGATCACGGGAGCGGCGCAGGTAGACGGGGCGATCCTGGTGGTGGCGGCGCCGGATGGGCCGATGCCGCAGACGCGGGAGCACGTGCTGCTGGCGAGGCAGGTAGAAGTGCCGGCGATCGTGGTATACCTGAACAAGGTAGACATGATGGATGATCCGGAGCTGCTGGAGCTGGTGGAATTAGAGCTGCGAGAGCTGCTGAACGAATACGAATTTCCGGGAGACACGACGCCGATCGTGAGAGGGAGTGCGTTGGCGGCATTGGAGAGCACGAGCAAGGATCCGGATGCGCCGGAGTATGAGAGCATCAAGGAGCTGCTGCGAGTGGTGGACGAATACATACCGGAGCCAGTGAGAGACGTAGACAAGCCGTTCATGATGCCAGTGGAAGACGTATTCTCGATCAAAGGACGCGGGACGGTAGTGACAGGGCGAGTAGAGCGCGGACGGGTGAAGGTAGGGGAAGGGGTAGAGATCGTCGGGCTGCGGGAGAAGAGCATGGCGTCGGTAGTGACGGGAGTGGAGATGTTCCACAAGCAGCTGGACGAGGGGATGGCAGGGGACAATGCGGGTTTGCTGCTGAGAGGGATCGAGCGGACGGACGTAGAGCGCGGGATGGTGGTAGCGAAGCCGAAGAGCATCACGCCGCACAAGCGGTTCATGAGCCAGGTATATGTGCTGAAGAAGGAGGAGGGGGGCAGGCACAAGGCGTTCTTCACGGGGTACCGGCCGCAATTTTACATCCGGACGATGGATGTGACGGGGAACATCAAGCTGCCGGAAGGGATAGAGATGGTGATGCCAGGGGATGACGTGAACCTGGAAGTAGAGCTGATCGTGCCGGTGGCGCTGGAGCAGGGCTCGAAGTTTGCGATCCGCGAAGGCGGGCTGACGGTAGGCGCTGGCGTGATAACGAAGATCCTGGATTAGAAATAGAGAAGGAGCACCGCTAACAGCGGTTTTGTGAAGTCTTATGGCATCCAAGAAAGATGTTCGTCCGGTAATCACCTTTGCGTGCACGGAGTGTAAGGAACGCAATTACACCTCACAGAAGAACCGCCGAAACGATCCGGCCCGGATGGAATTAAAAATATTGCTCGCGCTGCCGCAAGCATACCTTGCACCGCGAGACAAAGTGATGGAGTTGCCGGTGTCATGCGTCGGAAAACAGGAGAAATAACCCCCTGGACCCGAAGCATGACGCCGAAGCACGTTGTTTTAGGCCAGTAGCTCAATTTGGCAGAGCACCGCTCTCCAAAAGCGGGGGTTGTGGGTTCGATTCCTGCCTGGCCTGCCTGGGTTCTGGTCAACGCCGTCTCGTGGGGCGGCGTTTTGACCGTACAGAATAATAGAATGTATGATTAAGGCTCCTGAAGGAGTAAGCAGTGGCGAAGAAAGATGAAAAAGCACTCGCTGTGAAGCGACCGAATCCTATTAAGAAATACATCAACGAGACCGTTGGTGAGCTGCGGAAAGTCACCTGGCCTACCCGTCGGGAGGCCACTAACCTTACGCTCATCGTCCTTGCCGTAACGATTGCAGTTGGTTTCTATCTCGGTTTGGCGGACTTTATCTTCACGCGGTTCTTTGCACTGTTGTTCACCTAACATCGAAGGAAGATGGCGCCGTTTGGTGCGAAGCCAGCTCCGGATGTTTTTGGGAAGTAGGCGGAATGGATCTGATGGATGACGAGAACGATCGGGATGCGGGATCAGAGGTTGAACAAGACCAGCAGGCCGATTTGTTTGACGAACAATTAGGAACTGTCTCGGATTCTGCCGTGCCGGCAATCGATGATGATTTGCCGGTAGATTTTGGTTTTGGCTCGATTGAGCCTGGTGTTTCTGATCTGGAAGATGGTCGAGCCTGGTATGTGGTTCACTGCTATTCGGGTTATGAGAACAAAGTTCGACACAACCTGGAGCAGCGGATTGAAAGCATGGGGATGAAAGACAAGATTTTTGATGTCGTCGTCCCAACTGAAGAGGAAATTGAAGTAAAAGAAGGCAAGCGCCGAACTGTTGAGCGCCGTGTTTTTCCAGGCTACATTCTGGTGAACATGATCCTGTCAGAAGAATCCTGGTACGTTGTGCGGAACACGCCCGGCGTTACTGGTTTTGTTGGGATGGGAAACACCCCAACACCTCTGCGCCCTGAAGAAGTGGCCCAGATAATCAAGCGGATGGAAGCAGAAGCCCCTCGAATTAAAGTCACTTTTAAGTCTGGCGAGCGGGTGCGGATCGTTGACGGGCCATTTAACGACTTCCGAGGCACCGTTGATGAAATCGATATGGAACGCGCCAAGGTACGCGTGATGGTGAATTTCTTTGGCCGGGAGACCCCGGTCGAGTTGGATTTCTTACAAGTTGAGAAAGCGTAGCTGCACCTCAGAGTGAGATGCAGTGGTGGGAGGGTGCTCCCCAATCACCCGCTAATACCACAAAGGAGATGAACTGTGGCAAAGAAGTTGAAAACAATCGTACGTCTGCAGATCCAGGCTGGTAAGGCAAATCCAGCTCCGCCGATCGGCCCTGCCCTGGCGGGTCATGGAATCAACCTGATGGCCTTCTGCAAAGAATATAACGCGCGGACATCGAACCGGGTTGGAGAAATCCTACCGGCAGAGATCAGCATCTACACGGACGGGTCTTTTACGTTTATTTTGAAGACTCCGCCAGCGTCGGTTCTGCTGAAGAAAGCTGCGGGAGTTGATAAAGGCTCGGCAACACCGCCGCGCACACGGGTGGGCAAAGTAACACGCGCGCAGGTGCGCGAGATTGCTGAGCTCAAGATGAAGGACCTGAATGCCATCGATATTGAAGGCGCGATGCGCCAGATCGAAGGCACAGCCCGCAATATGGGGCTGGAGGTCGTGGACTAATATCCGGTGGGAGGGCAACTGGCTGTCGGCTGCTGCCCGCTTGGACCACGAAGGAGAAACTATGTCGAAACACGGAAAGAAATACAATGAGGCTGCGGCGAAAATTGACCGCGACTTCAATTACAACCCAAAGGAAGCAATATCCTTAGCCAAGCAAACTGCAACGGCAAAGTTTGACGAAACCGTAGAAATCCACATCCGCCTGGGAGTGGATCCGCGCCACGCTGATCAACAAGTGCGCGATGTGGTCGTTTTGCCGCATGGACTGGGCAAAACGGTGCGCGTTCTTGTCTTCGCGCAAGGCGACGGGGCTGCGCTGGCGCGAGAAGCCGGCGCGGATTTTGTCGCAGATGACGATGAGATCCTGAACAAGGTCTTGGGCGGATGGACTGATTTCGATGTCGCGATTGCGACCCCCGATATGATGGGAAAAGTCGGCCGGTTAGGTCGCGTCCTTGGTCCGCGAGGTCTGATGCCAAATCCAAAAGCTGGAACAGTGGTACCTGCTGAAGATATTCCGCGTGTGGTCAATGAATCTAAGGCAGGACGGGTTGAATTTCGCGTCGATAAGACCGCTAACCTGCATATACCTATCGGGAAGGCCTCTTTTGACGAGGAGAAATTGTATGACAACCTGGCTGCATTGATGGAAGCTATCAAGAAGGCTCGTCCGGCTACGACAAAAGGCACATACATTCGCCGGGTCACGATGTCCACCACGATGGGCCCTGGAATCAAGCTGGATCCTAACCAGTCGCAGTCCATGGAGACGCAAGAATAGATTTATTAGATACGCGGTCCTGACCGCTGATCGCTTCGCCAGAGACAGCAGGCGCTGCCGGAATTTATGCGGCTTAATTTCCTGCCGAGGTGAAGACATCTCCCGAAAATAAACGATCTGAGAGGTGCAAACCTCCCAGATGCCCCTCATGGGGTGGAGAGTCTTTGCCAGCAGCTCTACGAGGCAAAGACTTTTTCGTTGAAAGGAGGTGAACGAACATTGGCAATCTCAAAAGAGCGCAAGAATGAACTCGTCAACCAGTATGTTGTCTGGGCAAATCAAAGCAAGGCGATGTTCATGACCGAGTACCTTGGGTTATCGATGAAACAAATCGACGAATTACGGACGAAGGTGCGTGAATCGGGGAGTGAGTTTCACATCGTTAAAAATACCCTTGGAAAAGTGGCCTTTGAACAGGCCGGACTTGATGCGCCGGAAAAACTCCTGGAAGGAAGCACGGCGATCATGTTTGCTTTCAAGGATGCGCCTGAAGCCGCAAAGGTGATCAGTGAATACGCACGGACATCGGATTTTATCAAGATCAAAGGCGGCTATCTGGATGGTCGCCGCATCAGCGCCGAAGATGTGAAATCGCTGGCAGATCTACCGCCGCTGCCCGTGATGCGCGCCCAGCTGTTGGGCGTGATTATGGCTCCGGCAAGCAAGCTGGCGCGAACTCTGGCCGAACCTGCCCGTCAGGTCGCGGCTGTGTTGAAAGCTTACGCCGATAAAGACACTGCAGCTGCAGCAGCTTAGTCGGACAGAATTAATCATTGGAAAAATTAGAACTTGAAGATAGGAACAAGGAGCACGAAGATGGCTGATATTAATAAGTTAGTTGAAGAGCTGAGCAAGCTCTCTGTACTTGAGGCTTCTGAGCTTGTTAAGAAATTAGAAGAGACCTGGGGCGTATCGGCTGCGGCCCCCATTGCAATGGCTGCAGCAGGCGCATCTCCTTCGGCTGCGGCTGCAGAACCGGTTGAAGAAAAGACCGAGTTCGACGTCGTCATTAAGGATGCCGGCCCGAAGAAGATCGAGGTCATTAAAACCATCCGCCAGTTCACCACCCTCGGCCTGAAAGAGGCCAAGGATGTAGCAGAGACCCCTGGCAGCAAAATCCTAGAAGCAGTCAGCAAAGAAGCTGCCCAGGATGCCAAGGCAAAGCTCGAAGCTGCCGGCGCGGTTGTTGAAGTACTCTAACACTTCAATTCCCACAAATCATAAAAAAGGTCACCAAAGGTGGCCTTTTTTATTATCAAAGCCTGTGGTATATTAAAATTGCTGGAGGGCTTATGAGCGCTAGAATTCTAATAATTGAAGACGATGAAGCGATTCTGAAATTCCTTCGCCGAGGGCTGGCATATGAAGGGTATCAGGTGGACACGGCGACCGATGGGCAATCCGGTCTGGGTTTGGCGCGTGATAATCCTCCTGACCTTGTTGTGCTGGACCTGATGCTCCCCGGCATAGATGGATTGGAAGTCTGCCGCCGTCTGCGTGCCGGGGGACCTGTCCCGATATTAATTCTGACAGCAAAAGATACTGTCAATGACCGCATCCAGGGATTGGATATGGGTGCGGATGACTATATGGTCAAACCGTTCAATCTGGATGAGCTGTTGGCGCGAATACGAGCTTTGCTGCGCCGCGCCCAGCCCAGCCGACCACAGGTCCTGCGTTTTGCCGACCTCTCTCTGGATACAGGCACTCGCCAGGCTTCGCGTGGAGATCGGGTGATCGCACTCACTGCGAAAGAGTATGAACTGCTGGAGCTTTTCCTGCGCCACCCTCGCCAGGTCCTTACCCGCGATATGATCTTCGATCGAGTTTGGGGTTATGACTTCGGTGGGGAAAGCAATATCATTGAGGTTTATATTCGCTATCTACGTCAGAAATTGGAGCTGGAAGAAGAAGCACGCCTAATTCATACAGTCCGGGGTATGGGGTATGTTCTGCGCGAAGCCTCATAACGGTAACGCATGTCTTTACGGGCGCGGCTGGCACTCCTTTATACATTAACTGTCGGGGGAATCCTTTTATTATTTGGAATGGCTGTCTATGTGGCAGTGAGTGCCACATTGACCAGACAGTTAGATTCTCAATTGGTTGGGGCTGCGAATCTGATCATCAAATCCATGCGGGCGGGCTCGCTCGGTGAGATCACGATGTCCGAGCTGGATTTGTTCACAGATTTATATGTCCAGGTCTGGACAAGTCAAGGCGAGCTGGTCGCGACTTCGCAGAACATTCAGAATTATGATGCTCCTCTGGACGAGGATGGATTAAGCAGCAGCCGCCCGGTCTTTCATGATGTTCAGATAGGCAACAGGGGTCTGCGGGTTCTTTCGATCCCATTGGTACCTTCCGGCAGCGATCGAATACTTGGTGTATTGCAGGTTGCCGCTCGTCTGGATACCGTCGAAACCACTCAGCAAGTCCTGGTTTGGGTGCTTTTTATTGGGGCGGCAATCTCGATGGCGGTTGCGGGCCTGGCAGGTTGGATCAGCACGAAACAGGCTCTATCTCCATTGGAAGCAGTCACCCGGACAGCCCTGCAAATCACTCGAGCAGACGACCTTTCGATGCGCATCCCGTATTCGGGTCCGCCCGGTGATGAAGTTGGACAGCTGATCCATGCATTTAATCAAACCCTCAGCCGGTTGGAAAACCTATTTAACACGCAGCGTCGTTTCCTTGCCGATGTCGGTCACGAGCTGCGCACACCGCTGACAGTGATCCGAGGCAATGTGGACCTCATGCGACGGATGAACTGCACCGATGATGAATCGATGGACAGCATCCGGAGCGAAGTGGACCGGATGACCAGGCTCGTTGGTGATTTACTGCTCTTGGCTCAAGCCGAATCCGGGAAGCTGCCGCTAGTTTATGCGGATGTCGAAATCGATTCCCTGGTGTTAGAAGTCTTGAACCAGATGAGCGTCCTGGCAAAAGACCGGCTGACGCTGAAGATTGGCGAGATTGACCAGGTCATGGTATGCGGGGACAAGGACCGTTTGAAACAGGTATTTGTCAATCTGATCGGCAACGCGATCAAATATACACCGACAGGAGGGGAGGTGGTGGTTGGCGTCGCGAAGCTGGATAACCGCGCCCGGATCACGATCAGCGATAACGGCCCCGGAATTCCGAAAGAGGACTTGCCGCACATTTTTGAGCGATTTTATCGCGGCGAAAAATCACGCACGCGCAGCCGGGATGGAAAGGGTTTTGGGTTAGGCCTGTCGATCGCCTACTGGATTGTCCGGAATCACAACGGCCAGATCGACGTCTCCGCTCGAGAGACTGGGGGAACCACCTTCAGCGTCTGGCTGCCGCTCGCAGAAAAAGGCTGTTGAGCCCAGACCAAAGCAGCAAATCAAGTTCATATATTAAATAGCAGAAGACGACGGGTCAATGGATGTGCCCGTCGTCTTTATCGTGTGCGCCCAGCATGGGCGCTGACTAGAGGGTGAAAGACCCTTGCGGAGGTTGGTCGCACCAACCGCTAGCCAAAGGCAAAGGTGTCGCCGCGAGGCGAGGTCTGGAGGAAGCCGGAGGCAAACCTGCGACTTGAGGCATACGAACCGTATGAGGCTACGAGGCTGGGCGAGTTGGCATGAGACAACGAAGCCCGATGCGACCAAGAGCCAAAGCAGTAAATACGGCAAGGGCGCAGAGACAGTCAGCGTTCTTACCTGGGGAGGTCTGCCGACAAGCTACATGAGTAGTAACCCTGGCTGCGAGGTCAGGTTGAGGCGGCAGAAGTCAGCTGAGGCCATAGTACCAACTCCGTCGAGGAGGGAAGGGCCGAACATCAAGGAGGACGAGTACTTTGAGCAGTTCGCGGGACGAGCAGGAAAGGCAGAATGCTCTGGATAAGGGTACTGCTGGGCAGAGGGCGGGAAGTGAAGCTTCCTTTGGCTGACCAGAGGGCCGAGCCGTCCCCGGCACGAGAAGAAGGAAAGTCGAGTGCGGAGCTGTGGGGACAGATCTGGGCAAACCAGAATGTCGTCAGAGCCTTAGAGCGGGTCGAGCGGAACGAGGGAGCACCGGGCATCGACGGGATGCGGGTGGAAGAACTGCGACCGTACCTGAAAGAATACTGGTTGGAGATCAGGAAAACGCTTGACGAGCAAACCTATCAGCCGAAGCCTGTGCGGCGGGTAGAGATACCCAAACCGGATGGTGGGGCGAGGTTGTTAGGGATACCGAGTGTAATGGATCGTTTTCTCCAACAAGCGATCGCACAGGCACTCACGCCTCTGTTTGAGCCGTTGTTCTCGAACCACAGCTACGGGTTTCGACCCGGGCGCAGTGCGCATGAAGCCGTGAAGCAAGCCCAGGAGTATGTGCAAACCGGATACGAATGGGTAGTGGATATTGACCTGGAGAAATTTTTCGACCTGGTGAACCACGATATGCTGATGGCTAGAGTGGCCCGCGTGGTGAAAGACAAACGGGTGCTGAAGCTGATCCGGGCCTACTTGAATAGTGGGGTGCTGGTCGAAGGTGTAGTGATCGACACTGTAGAAGGGACACCGCAAGGTGGGCCGCTTTCGCCGCTACTGTCAAATATCATGCTGGATGACCTGGACAAAGAACTGGAGAAGCGGGGGCACAAGTTCGTACGCTACGCTGATGACTGCAACATCTATGTAAAGACGCGGCGGGCAGGCGAACGAGTAATGGAGAGCGTGAAGGCGTATCTGGAACAGAAGCTCAAGCTGAAGGTTAACCTAAAGAAGAGCAAGGTGGACAGAGCGAACCGGGTGAATTTTCTGGGGTTCAGTTTCTTCAAACGCAATGGGGAAGTGCTCATCCGAGTAGCCAATCGCAGCCGGGAGCGGTTTTGCGAGAAGCTCCGCCGCCTGACCAAGCGTACCCGGTCAGGCAAGCTGGAAGACGTGATCGAGGCGATCAATCAGTACACGATGGGCTGGATCGGATACTACCGGCTGGCGAATACGCCGAGCGTTTATGAAAACCTGGACAAGTGGCTCCGTCGCAGGCTGAGGCAGATGATCTGGAAACGTTGGAAGCGGGGTACAACCCGCTACCGTGAATTGACCAAGCTGGGAGTGCCCAGAGAACGGGCAGCACTAGGAGCTGTAGGCAAAAGCCCTTGGCATATGTCCAAGTCACCTGTGGTAAACGAAGCCCTGAGTAACACCTATTGGAGTAACTCAGGGCTGAAGAGTATCAAAACTCGGTATCAAGAACTGCGCTTTGCTTGATGAACCGCCGGATGCGGACCCGCATGTCCGGTGGTGTGAGAGGGGGCGGCTTGTCCCCGCCCCCTACTCGATTGAAGTCGTCTTGCGATGGATCAGCTTTGGATCGAGGAGTTAATCCTTCCGGGGTCTGTGCGAGCCGAGCCGTTCTGGGATGAGCCAGCTGCGAGCGGGTGGTAGGTCGGCTCAGGCCTGCCGGAGAAGTTGGCTTCGATCTGGGCTGAATTGCTCTTGAACCCGGGGCGGTGTGCGACAACTGCCTGGGAACTGGTTCGGACCGCCTGAGGAGGCCTAGATGTGAAAGTGGGCTGAACGGCGGCCGGGCGGGAAGCAGCTCGGGCAGGGCTGCTCAGGCGCAGATCTTCCTGTAAAAACAATCGGTTGCCCGAGACCGAGAAAGTTCCGATGATCAGCACGCGGATCAACCAGACCATCAGGGCGACGAAGATAGGAACGATCCGAACCAGCATTTCACGCTCTACCACAGCATTCCCCAATGTCTCGTGACCGATGATAGCCAGGGAGACTCCCCACCAGGTCAGCATGGCATTCATAGAGGCAGCCAACATCCAGGCGCCAAACAGATACCACGTATCGGTGTGACTTCCGGGACTGCGCCCCGGTGCAGCCTGAGGGGTGAAAAGGCGGGCGATCCCGGCAAAATCTATCCCACAGAACGCTATGCTTAATATCGTTGCCCAGCGGATTCCGGCAAATTTTAGATCCCCCAATAAATCCGATAGGGCGTATTCGGTCGTGCTGTAGTTGAAGATCTCAAACGCGACCAGCGCAGTGATGATGATGGCGCCGAAGAGATAGCCGCGTCGGATTTTCAATTGAAACAAAAATTGTTTGCTTGCTGAAAGATTGGCACTCATCTGAACCTCCTGAACATCTTGTGAAAGGTTGGCTTTTGCAATTGACAATTGTAGAACATTCGCTTACAATATAGAACATTAGTTCTATCTCAATCATAGATCATGATCGACGTTTTGTCAAGACCAAAATAGAACAAATATGCTAACAATTATACCGATGGACAACCTTTCTGACCCAAATCAACTGCCCGAATATGGAGAAAACTACCCCTTCGCCTGGAACGTTGGGGAATCCTGGGATGATGGGATGGACGATCTCCTGGATTATCAGGACAATTCCCGAAATTTACCCATTCGGTTAGATATCTGGCCGAAGCTGCTATTCAGTGCAACGATTCTTGGGTGTGCAGTAGTCGGAATGTTTCTTTTTTATCTTACTGCGGAAGGCAATTTCAGCGAGGTGGGAACCAGGTCGAAAGCTGCTTCCGAGGGGTTGAACTCACCTGAGGTTCAAATGCTGGCCACAAAACAGGAATCTTCTGCTGCTTTTGACGAAAAAACGAATTGCCTGGTGAGCGAGGGTTATCCAGGGAAGGTCCGCCGCTGGTGCGATTTTAATCAGCAAGCACTCGGGTCGCCGGGGCTTGCCACCGGATCTTGTTGCAGCGGTGATTTTGCAGGAAAGCGGAGGAAATCCAGATGCATTTTCGCAAAGCGGCGCAGTCGGATTAATGCAGGTGATGCCGCGGGACGGATTGGCAGCTGCATTTGTTTGTGCAAATGGTCCCTGCTTCTCCGATCGGCCGAGCAGCATGGAGTTACAGGACCCAGACTACAATGTGTCCTATGGGACTAAGATGCTGGCAAACCTTGTGGGCAGACATGGCGATTTCCGAGAAGCGCTGCGATCCTATGGACCGATGGATGTGGGGTACCAGTACGCAGATAAGGTGCTGGGGATCTACCAGAGCTACGGCCAATAGCTGGAGTTGTTCTCAGGAGGATGTTTCTGCTTCTGATATCAGGTGGAAGTGAAGCTGCCCAACCTGCTGATATTTTCCTCCATTCGCGATCAACCGATAGCCGCGTTTCTCCAGGTTCAGCTCGCGAACCAGCTCGGCGACGATCCGAAAAAGGTCGGCTGTAAACTCGTTGTCTTGCGGGCCAATTTCCTCCAGGCTTGCGATGGCCTGCCTGGGCATGATCAGGATGTGGAGTGGATAAAGTGGCATGGGGTGATGAAACGCGATCAGCGTGCGAGTTTCGCGCAGACGCTCGAGCGGGATCAAAAAGCCAAGATTCTCAATCATCCAGGCTATCCAGCGTCCAGGTATCCGGCTGATTAATCGTTGCATCCCCATGTTTTTCAGTCATATCGAATCAATGAGTAATCGACCAACGCGCCTTTACGGTAGACAAATTTGCCGGAGAAAAAACCCGGCTGGTCGAGCTGTGGAAGAAAATAGACGGTCGCCTTCCCATAGCTCCAGATCCAACAGATGGTCGTCCTCAATCCAGCACAGGTTTCCTTCCGGGGAGTCAATCAGGTCTCCCTCGGCATCGTCAGCAACGAAAACGAACGCATACCAGTCTTCCTCTTTGGCGAATAATGGGAATGTCAGCAAACCTTTTAACACCGGGCGGCGGATGAGCAGGCCGGATTCCTCCAGCACCTCCCGACGGACGCATTCCTCTGGTGTCTCTCCAGGTTCCAGCTTCCCTCCGAGCCCGTTCCATTTACCCTGGTGAATGTCATTCTGCTTTTTTACACGGTGGATCATCAAGGTTCTGCCGTTTTGGCGGACATAGCATAATGTGGCCAGTTTCAAAGTCCCTCTCCATTCTCTTTCGGAAGGTCATTCCCAGGGATTCAGCATCGTCTGGATCAGGACCGGCGTCCCAATTTTAATGTTATCTCGCCTTGTGAGCAGCCAGAGGACCAGGTCGGCGATGTCATCAGGATAAAGGCATTTGCTGCGATCCAACCCTTCCGAATCGTCAGTCATCTCAGTGACGACCATTCCAGGGCAGATCGTGTTCACCCGGATATTGAAATCCTGGTTTTCTCTTCTGAACGTATTCGCCGAAATCATTCAATGCGTGTTTGGAGAGGCCGTATACGGAATTGTTATGATAATACATCAGACCGGATTCGGAGCTAATATTGATAATGTGACCGCTTCGTTGGGCGCGCATCGCCGGCAAGACCATGTGGGTCAGTAAAAACGGGGCACGCAGATTTGTATTCATCACCCGATCCCATGCTTCGGGATCAATCTCATGAATTAATCCGTCGGCAGATACTGCAGCGTTGTTAATCAAGATATCGATCCGACCGTAGGCGTCCAAAGTGGATTTAACCAGCCGGGATGCGTCTGCCTCAGCAGAGACATCCGCGGTCAAGGCCAGACCATCTGCACCATTTTGCTGAATTTCCTTTAATACAGCGTCGACCCTTTCCTTTCGGCGACCGCAGATCACAGGGTGCATTTTCAGTCGAGCAAAGGCCAGGGCAATCCCGCGGCCGATGCCCGTACCACCACCCGTGATAATCGCAACTTTACCGCTTAGGTTTTTTGTCTCGCTCATGGTCACACCTGATCAAAGGATGGATGCGTGGTATTTGACTGCAGCGGCAGTTTTATCGAGCTGGCAGCTTTCAAAAACAGGCTGCTCGATCTTCTCTGCGCGAACACTCAAATGGTGGATTGAACCCTCCGGGCAGCTCTCGAAGGCCACGATCCAGGCGCCGTCGTCCTGGACGTCTGCTGACAGCAGGCGAAAGCTGTCCAACTCCGTCTGGCCGGTTGTCCGGAGAAGATGAGCTTCCGCAGCCTGGGCAGCGGGAGGATAGGCTGTCCGGCCGCGCAGCAGGGGAAGATAGATCCTGTTCGACCTGGCGTACTCGTAGATCTGGAGAGCCCCTTCTGGATCGACACGGCCATAGAGCAAGCCGTGCGGCAAGAGGATCAAGTTGGCTGCAAAGCGATGGCCACCGATGTGGGAGCACTGCCAGACACCAGAAACATGCTGATCCGTGGGAGCTCCCGCGATGGCATTCCAGAGGGCATGGTAAACCGAGACACCTAGCCTTGCACAGCATGGGTCGCGGCGGCCGTTTGTGCAGACCAGCAGGAGGGGTTGGCTGACCAGCTGCGGGCGATAGAGAACAGGATTCTGCAGAATTGAGGAGAAATCAAGATCTAAGAGCTCTTGATAATTTTCAAATGGAAAGTGATACACCAACTGACCTGACACACCAACCGAGGCCAGGTAGAAGTGAAGGAGAGGCGAGCTGTCAATTCCCGGACGGCGAATCAGCAGTACCTTGATGTCCGGGCTGGTTTTTGCATATGTTCTCAGGTGCTGCTTGACAGGGTCGGGGATTTGACTTTCTTCCAGGGCTTTCGCGCCCCAGGCACCGTTGTATTCCACCAGCAGGTACAACGTGGTCGGTGTGGCACTTCCAATAAGGGGCTCTCCAGATTGGAGCGAAATTTCTGAGCAGGTTTTTTCTGGTTGGGCCATTTCGGATTTTTCACTCACTTTATCACATAGGGCTCAATAGATATAACGCCCAGCCGAAGTATTCTCGCCCGAAGCGAAAATATTCATCCTGGCTTTCATGAAGGTGGGCGAGCACATCAGGGAGGTTCGGGTGACCTGGATTTTCTGCGATCCACTGCACCAGACCGTACCAGTTCGCAGTTTCATAGCTATCCCACTCATCGAGGGAAGAGTGCAATACGGTTTCAACTTCCAGACCACTTCTCGCGAAACTGGCTGAGCAGCCATGGCTCGCTGTGGATCTCGGCTTGAGCCTGAGCCAGGTCCGGCGGGACGGCATCCTTGAGCCAATACGGTTCGCCCAGGATGATCTTCCCAGAAGGACGGACCGCCCGCTTCAACTCAGAGAGCGCCTGAGAAACGCCTTTCCAGACGAACGATGCGCCGATGCAGGTTGAAAAATCGAACGAGCCGGACTGGAACTCATAGTCCGCGCCTTTTCCATGAACCACTTGCAGAAAGTCAGAAAGTCCGTGCTGTTGGATCTTTAAACGGGCTCGCTGCACGGCTTTTTCCCGCAGCTCGATCCCGATTCCAGAGACACCAAACGCTTCAGCCCAAAGTACGAGCGGCTCAGCATAGCCGCTGCCGAAATCGATCAGGGTCTTGCCGGGCGCCATCCCTGCGAGCCGGCCGATTGTGAGCAGCTTTTCAGGGCTGGTCGGATTGACCAGCTCGATATTCCGCTCGGCAATATCTTTCAACTCAAGGAAAGTAAGGCTCATCTGGATTATCCTGCTTATTATCTGAATCTTTGCGAAAATGAACCAAAGTCTCTCGGCTTTCAGGCAGCCAAACGCCACGAAAGCCACCAGATCAATTTTATCCTCGATCAGGCAATTGGAAGTAAATTCGGGGCAGCCTGATTTTCAAGACCAGGTCTCAGCAGCATGCACCAGCGTTCAGCCGAAAAAATCCGGCCAGAGCGCCAGCCCCATTCGCATCTGTTTATCCCGATTGGTGAGACCGCCGGCGCGGATGATCATCATTTGATAAAGTTTTTAGGATTATGCAAATTCTGGCGAGCGCTGTGTGCTCGCCAGAATTGATGTGACTTTCAGGATTGGATGCAGGCTTTAATCAGAGCCGCGCTTGCCAATGTGGTGGTCAATGTTGATCAGGGTGCCCTGGCGGTCCTCCACCATCTGAAGCTGGTCGACGATCTGGGTTGCGTTCTTCTCTTCTTCAACCTGCTCATTGATGAACCACTGCAGCATCACCTGGGCGGCAAAATCTTTTTCCTTCAGGGCAATCTCGTAGAGATTGTTGATCATTGCAGTGACTTTCTGCTCGTGTCCCAGGATCTCTTTAAAGACTTCCAATGGGGTCCCATATTCCTTGGCAGGCTTGTCGATTGCCAACAGCTCGACCCTACCGCCCCGGTCGCAGACGTAATCGAAGAATTTCATGGCGTGTTCGGTTTCTTCGTTCGCCTGCAGGCGGGTCCAGCGCGCAAAACCTGGCAGGCTGGCGGCTTCGAAATGAGCCGACATGGCGAGGTACAGGTATGCGGAGTACAGCTCGTTCTTGATCTGTTCGTTGATCGCTTTCACAAGGTTTTCACTTAACATAGTCATCCCTCCATATTAGATGTGTTTTATCGGGGATAATATTCCCGTGGTTGAATTCAAGTTATTTTACCAGTTATGTATTGGTAAATTGAATGTGTCTCATTAGAAATAAATCAGCATTTATGGGGATACCAGGAGTCAGCGGTTTGACGTCTTTCTGGAAATTTTTCACCGATGTTCATCAAAAACCAATTTCCTTGAGGATGTCAGCTTCGGTTCGATTGCTGGATGTGGACTGCGGTTTGCCGAGCAGCTCTTCCCAGAAATGATCGTCGTAGCGGCGGGAGCGCACGAGCATCGGCATCGGCATCGTCCAGCCGAGCAGCAGCACTTCCTCCTTTGGCTGCAGCCGGGCGAGCATGCCTCTCAGCGCCTCCCGCCCAGCGAGTCCGGAGAGGACCGCGTGGATGTCGTCCTCGTCGCCCAGCCATCCGGAGATGCGCGTGCCCAGCTGCGACATCACTTCGTCGTAGATCTGCGAAGGGCGCTGATCGATCACCAGCAGGGTGACATAGTACTTCCGCAGCTCGCGGGCGATCGTGCTAAAGGTCGTCTGGACGGCCATCTCGCGGTTGAGCAGCTTGTGGGCTTCTTCGAGCACAATCACAAGCGGGCGCGGCTCTGATTCCTTGCCTGAACGGAAAAGGTTGGTTCGCTTCTCCCACGCCTGGCGGATGCGCCTGGTAAGCAGGTTGCTTACAAAGAGATAATCCAGGTCGCTCTCAAAGTTGCCGAATGAAAGGATGACATGCTGTCCGGATTTAAGGGCATGGATGATCTTGCCCATCCCATCTGCAGCCGGATTTTCAAGGATATAAGGCCGGTTAAGCAGCCGACCCAATTTGGACCGCAATCCTTCAGCAGCCATAACGTTAACGCCTTCTGAATTAGCCCATGCTGCAACGCTGTCGGGCGCCGGATATTTCTTGCCATTTTCATCCTGAATCGTCGCCCCAACCCGCATCCCCTCGAATTCCTTGAGCCAATTTTCTGGTCCAAAAGAGCTGACAAGTGCTTCGAGCGTCGTCGGGGTAGTATCGCGCAGGTCCAGCTCGCGGGACAGCAGCTCAATATCTTCAGGCATAATGTCGCGCAGTGCGATCTCAAGGTTGAAATCAGGCGCTTTGTTGCGAATCAAGGCTCCCTGCCCCAACCCAACGACCTGCACCCGGCTGCGGAACCTGGTTTGCAGGCCGATCACTCGAGCCTGAGAATCGGAAGCGACATCGTCGAAGGCGTATTCGTTGTGCATGTCAAAAACAAGCAGTGAGGT
The DNA here is from genome assembly GCA_963788305.1 of uncultured Chloroflexia bacterium. Taxonomy (GTDB): domain Bacteria; phylum Chloroflexota; class Anaerolineae; order Anaerolineales; family UBA4823; genus UTCFX2. Next base: position 222,134 of record CAWBGK010000011.1, on the reverse strand, counting down.
GCGGTTATATTGGATCAGGCCGGCCAGGATGATCCGGGTCAGAAAAGATTTGCCGGTACCTGTGGCACCGAAGATCCCCGAAGAGCGCTGGACGAAGCGGTCCAGGTCGATGCAGATCGGATGGCTTTGCTCGCGGGTGTAGCCGATCACGAAATTCCCGGCATCTTCTATTTTTCCGAAGATCTCGGCGATGTCGCCCTGACTGGCCAGGCGGACCGGGGCATGGTGGGGAGGTACCGTTTTTACAGGAAGCGGGTGCGGCTTCGGCCGCAGCCCAAGGTCGATCTCTTGCTGGTAATGGGCATAGTCTGGCGAATCCAGGTCTGGACCGCGCTCCAGCATTAAAGCGGGAAGCACTTCCAGGTTTGTGAAAAGAGTCTGGCCGTGAAGCAAGCGCGCGAGACCAGGCGGCAGGCGCTGCTCGCTCTGCTCGTCCGCGAAGCGAGGGTCGGTAGCCCCGAGCTGCAGGTCGGTAATCAGCCCATAGAACAGCCAATCGCCGCTCTCGATCACGACAAAACCGCCTTCCTGAGCCTGCTGAGGCGGGATCGTCAGACGGACTTTGAGGTTTTCCTTAAGCCCACCCCCGACAATATAGCCAATGGTTTCAATCGAATCACTCATCTTTGCTCATCCTGGAAAAATATCGCTCACTGCACTGAGGACGTTCATCAGGGTCTGGTAATCGTCCCGGAGCAGCGTGATCAGCTCTTGCGAGGCGGCATCCAGCCAATGAGGGTCGCCGCACTGCTGCTGAGCGAGGCTGGCCTGCTGAAGGTGGGCCGCCAGCAGAGCGTCGATGGGGATATCTGCGGCGCGCAAGATATGGCGGAAGTAGCCGAACCGCCCAGCAGAAGTGAACGCACAGAGCTCTTCCGGGCTGCAGAGATAGATCTGGTCCAGGCTGAGCGGTGGGCGAGGGGGAGCATATGGAGGTACCGCCTTTCCTGGCGGTAGCCGATCGATAACACGCTGATCTCTAAGGGCACATTCCGGTTCAGGCGATTGTCAGCAATCACGCTCGCCTCGACGCTCTCGGCTGTGATGAGCTGGCGAACGAGGCCGTCGTCATCGATGTGAATATCGTGGATCAAGCCAAAAATTTCGAGATCATCTTCCATAGGCGCCTTGACCAGCGCCCCAAAGGATAGTCCTTCAAGCTGGTTGACCCGGCAGCCGATCACAAAACCGGTTGTCCCAGCACGCAACAATCGTCCGATCTCGATCGTCTGGCTCATAGGCTTGTTCTACCTTTCATAACGGGTTCGAGCCTCCAGGTTTTTGGCGGATTGTTTGTGAGAGATCTCATCAACGAGCACGCCGCGGCGGCGCTGCTCGGCGACGATCATCTGGGTAATCTGGTCTTTCTCTTCCAGCGTCACAACAGCGGCTTCATGGGCGCGGTGGATCAGGTAAGGAAAGGGACGGCTGCCCAATATTTGGCATTGATGAAAAAGAACAGCATGCATATTCTGCAGCTGCTGTGAGTCTCCAGCCACCCAGGCAGGTAGCTCCACACGAGCCAGCCACGGTTTTCCTTGCCGACCGACGTTGAGATAGAAGAAATGGAGCGCAAGCTGATCGGTGTAATGCCGGGCAGAGCGTGAATGGATTGAGAAGACAGCCGAACGCTCTCCCGGCTCGAGCAGCGACTGGAACAGAAATCGGTCGCTAACTCCACGCAGCGGGTGACGGTCTTTTGCCTCTGATATTTCATCTTCGTTGAGTGATGCGATCTCGAGCAGACGTACGACCAGGTCAGCAGATGGCTTGTCCACGAAGCCGGCAGTCGCAACCCCAGATTCATGAAGCTTATGCAGTACTCCCAGGTATTGTTTGAGGCTCTGCTCGTATACCCCACTCTCACGGGAATCTCTTGAACCCCACAACTCCATCGGTCCGTCTGTGAAGGTAATCACTGGCGGCTCAGCCTCTTCGGCTAACCTCAGCAACACCTGGCGCTCGTTCAGATCGCGGATCAAGGCAACCTGCGCTTCGCTGATGATCCCGAAAGGTGTGTACAGCGCATCGTCATAAATCAGGTCGCACTTTACGGTGAGCCTTGGCGGGTCCGGCAGCCCTAGGCGGACCAGGATCGCGCCGACATTGATCAATCCAAAATTGACCTGCTCATGCCGGTCCGGGTTGATCTGCGATCCGTCCGCTGCGATTAAAGTGGCAGTGTGTGGAAGGGCAGGAAGCGGGGCATGAAAGTCCAGCGCTTCTGGGGTCTCTGTCAGCTCTGCTGCCGGGACAGCACAACGAAGGTTTGGATCAAATTGGCGGGTGATGCGGTCGACGCGTTGGAGGATCGGCTCGGGATCATTGGCATTTAGAGAAAGCAGTCTTTGAGCCAGTGCGCGTTTATCGTTGAGCTCGCCGAGACGCAGGACCGCTTTTTCACCGAAATCCCTAACCTGACTGCGGACCTGTTGAAAGTCAATCGTCATGGGGCTCCTTCAATATCAGAACAAGTGTTTTGGATATTGTAAAGCCGGAGCGGCTCCTGTGCAAGGGAAATTACGGTAAAATAAAAATCGGTGAGCCTCTGATGACTGCGATCTCAAAGCCGATTGCACCCGCTGTTTTGCAAAATCAACTGCGCCCCTTCGATGTCCGCCGCGATCTGAGTGATGTCGCCGATCTGGTTGAATTATGTTTTGCGGACACGCTGGACATGGATGGGCGGGAATACCTGGCACGGATGCGGTCTGCAGCGAGGGACACATCGTTATTAAGGATGGCCAAGGGCTGGGCTTCAGTTCCAATGACAGGTTACGTCTGGCATGAGGATGACAGGCTTGTGGGAAATATCAGCCTGATCTCTTATATTATGAAAGGCCGGAGGTTCTTTCTTATCGCGAACGTGGCCGTCCACCCGAATTATCGCAGGCGCGGGATAGCCCGTCATATGACCGAAGCAGCTGTCGAACACGCACGCCTCCGCTCCGCGCCGGCTGTGTGGCTGCACGTGCGAGAAGAAAACCAACCTGCCCAGGAGTTATATGCTTCGCTGGGCTTTAAAGAACGGGCCGTGCGAACGACATGGACAGGCCGCCCGGGGGAGAAACTAAAGCCTACGCTGCCTCCACGATCGCGCTTCATCACCCCGCGCAGTGCACATTGGCCGCAGTTCAGCCCCTGGCTGAAGGAGAGCTACCCGCCGGAGCTCTCCTGGCATATGTCCTTCCAGCTCAACAGCCTTCGCCCGGGTCTGTCGGGGGGTGTTATCCCGCCTTTTCCAAAACGCTTATGTTTGCGAGTGGGGGGTGATTTAGGACGAAAAGATGACGGCATTCGCAGCCTGGCAGGCGGCAAACGCCCATACGAACCTGCTTTGGCTGGCAGCACCCGAGTTCGACGCTGAAAAACCTGTCCAGGCGCTGCTGGAGCACACCCTCACCAGCTCGCCGAGCTTACGAACGCTGACGCTGGATTATCCGGCGCATCGATATGAAGAGGCCATCCGAGCTGCGGGTTTTTCCCCACACCAAACGCTGGTTTGGATGGAACGACCGCTTTGAGGAGGCAGTGGACCTATAAAGAATATTAATACGTGTGTATTCTTATGCTGCATTTCAGTCGAAAACTGAGAGATAGTATAATAACGTTCAATTTACCTTTATCCTAAAAAAAATAAGAGGCATGCAATGGAGAATGATAAGAGCGATTCAAATGTTATGACCCGAGCTCAACTTCATACGGAGCTGTGGAGGTGTGAATACTGTGAAGAAAAGCCTTGCAGAGAAGCCTGTCCTGTGAACTGCTCACCAGCGGATTTCATCATGGCTGCGCGCGTCGGTAATCCGTCGGATATCCGACGATCCGCGGCTGAGATCATGCAGGCCAATCCCCTGGGTGGTGTCTGCGGTATGGTATGCCCGGACACGCTTTGCATGGCTGCGTGCACGCGCAAGAAATTTGATGGACCGATCAACATCCCGCTCGTCCAGGCAACTATCGTAGATCTGGCAAAACAACTGGGCGGCATCCCGGAATTTTCGAAACCGAAATCAAATGGAAAAAAGGTTGCTATTGTCGGCGGCGGGCCGGCTGGTTTGGGCGCTGCAGCGGCGCTGGCTCAGATGGGCTACTCAGTGGATATCTTTGAAAGCGGCGATAAACTCGGTGGGATGATGAATCTGATCCCCGACCACCGTCTGGAAAAGAGTGTGGTCGAGACCGATATTCAGTTTCTCTTTTCATTGGGGAACGTCTCCGCAAAAACGGGAATGAAAATCGAGAACCCCAGGGACCTTTTCGGCAAGGGGTATGATGCGGTGTGCGTTACGGTGGGTCTCTGGAAACCTATCGCGCTTGGCGTTGAGAATGAAGATTTAACAGTCAAGATGGTAGATTTGCTGTCAAGGCCATCAGCTTTTCATTTTGACGGTGGTGTCGCCGTCATCGGCGGCGGTGCGACAGCGGTGGACTGCGCGATAACTGCGAAGCAGCGCGGCGCAAAACGTGTAGAAATGTTCATGCTGGAAAAACTCGCGGAGATGCCGCTGACTGCCAGGGAGCGCAAGGAGCTCCTGGATTTCGATATTGAGGTAAACGGGCGCATCCGGGTCAGCAAGATCAACCGGGAAGGCGATATGGTCGTTGGATTTGAAACGGTAAAGGTTGAGCTGTTAGAAGGAAAACCGTTCAGCCCAGCGAACGTCCGTGATTTACCCGGAACGGATGGGAAACGCACGGATTTCAATACAGTTGTGATGGCGATCGGTATGCGCTCGACAATACAGCGCGAGCAGGCTGACGGCATTTTCTACGCAGGTGATATGCTCACAGGTCCAAAAACTGTCGTGGAAGCCGTTGCTTCCGGGAAGAATGCTGCTCTCGAGATCGATGCATTCCTTAAACGAGAAACGCTACCCGTTTTTCCGAAACGGACAAAATCGTATTACGGCCTGCCCGGCTACACTCCGGTACCTGTTTCACTGGAGACCGATTTCTTCGGACGGCCGATCCTTTCGCCGTATTTGATTTCAGCTTCCCCATCCTCGGATGGTTATGAGCAGATGACCCTAGCCTACAAAGCCGGTTGGGCTGGCGCGGTGATGAAAACAGCTTTTGACAACGTCCCGATTCACATCCCGGGCGAATATATGTTCGCTTTCAATGCATATACATATGCCAACAGCGATAATGTCTCCGGGCATGCTTTGGACCGTGTCTGCCGCGAATCGGAGCAGCTGATTAAAGAGTGGCCTGATCGGCTGACACTGGCTTCAACTGGCGGTCCGGTGACGGGACATGATGAGAGCGACTCGGCGGGATGGCAGTCGAACACAAAGAAGCTTGAGGCGGCTGGTGTGATGGGAATCGAATATTCCCTATCCTGTCCGCAAGGCGGAGATGGAACTGAAGGAGACATCGTCTCTCAAAATGCAGCCCTGACCGCGAAAATCATCGATTGGATCCTTCAGGTTGGCGATCCTGAAGTGCCGAAGCTATTCAAGCTGACTGCTGCCGTTACCTCGATCGTTCCCATCCTTCGAGCCATCCGCAAGGTGATGGACAGGTATCCGAAAAGTAAGGCTGGAATCACGCTGGCAAACTCGTTTCCAACCCTGGGATTTCGCCCGGCTGCAGGACGGGTCTGGGAGGAGGGGGTTGTTGTTGGGATGAGCGGCGAAGGCGTAACGCCGATCTCGTATTTGACCCTTGCCACGGCAGTGCCGGAAGGGATCGAAATTTCTGGGAACGGCGGCCCGATGGACTATAAAGCCGCGATGGATTTCCTTGCCCTGGGTGTAAAGACCGTCCAATTCTGCACGATTGTGATGAAGCAAGGCTACGGGATCATCCGTGATCTAGAATCGGGCACATCCTTCCTGATGCAGGATCGGGGCATCCGGTCGATGAAAGAGCTGATTGGCATCACACAGCCCAACCCAGTGACCGGATTTATGGAATTGACGCCGATCAAGAAAATCTCTGAAGCAAACCATGAGACGTGCGTATCATGCGGAAACTGCGCCCGCTGCCCGTACCTGGCCATCACGCTTGACGAAAAGGGTATGCCCCACACCGATCCAGCTCTGTGCATTGGTTGTTCGATCTGCGCCAAGAAGTGTTTTGTAGGGGCGATCTTCATGCGAGCGCGTAGCCCGGAAGAGCTGGCTGTGCTGAAAGAAGATTAATTACGAAAGGGATGAAATGACTACTCGCTTTGAAAACGGAATTGTTGTAACACTTGGTGAAAATAACCGCGTCCTGTGGAACGCGACGGTTGTAACGAATGGGGAGCTAGTCGCGGCTGTAGGCGATGCTGCGGAGATGAAGCGGCGCTTCCCGGACGCCGCTTCGGTGGATTGCTCTGGCAAGGTTGTCTTGCCAGGATTTATCTGTGCGCACCATCACTTCTATTCGACTATGGCGCGTGGTATGGCAATCCCTGGCGAGCCGGCCTCAAACTTCGTCGAGACTCTGGAACGGCTCTGGTGGAAAGTGGATTATGCGCTCGATGCAGAAGATATCACCCTATCTGCACAACTTCCTTTGATTGACTGCATCCGCAATGGAACAACCACGATCATCGATCACCACGCTTCCCCATCCATGCGGGATGGATCGCTGGATTTGATCGAAGACGCTGTCCGGGAGGCTGGTCTGCGCGCCTCGCTTTGTTATGAAGTCTCTGATCGAAATGTCCCCGGCGGCGGGATTGCGGAGAACCAGCGTTTTATTAAGAAGGTTGGAAAGGGCGACGGTCAGATTGCGGCCATGATGGGGCTGCACGCCTCATTCACTGTTTCCGATGCGACCGTTGAGCAATGCGTTGGGATCGCAAAAGACGCCGGCGTTGGCTGCCATATCCATGTAGCGGAGGACGCTTCTGACCGAGAAGATTCACTCGCTAAATATAAAATGCCGACAGTGAACCGGCTTCAGAAATTGGGCCTCGCGGGTGAGAAGTCAATTTTTGTACACTGCGTCCATATCGACGAAGCAGAGATGGATATTCTGGCTTCGACAGGGACGATCGTCGTCCATAACCCCGAATCGAACATGAACAATGCAGTCGGTGTGACGCCGCTATTGAAGCTTCTCAAGAAGGGTGTGCTGGTGGGCCTGGGCACCGACGGCATGGGATCTGACATGCTCGTTCAGATGCGCTGCGCCTACCTGCTGCACAGGTTGGCAAACCGTGATCCTCGCGTCGCGTTCATGGAAGCCCCTCAGCTGCTCCTGCAGAATAATGCAGCGATTGCTGAGCGGCAGTTCGGTCTGCGGTTAGGAGAGATCGCCGAAGGCAGCCCATGCAGACCTCGCCATCATCGACTATGCTCCACCTACCCCGCTGAGTGAGGCGAATTTCCTCGGACACCTCATCTTTGGTCTGGTCGATGCGACCGTCGATACAACAGTCTGCAGAGGCAAGATCTTGATGCAGGGCAAGAAAATTATAAGCATGGACGAAGAGAAGATTGCTGCCCGCTCAAGGGAGCTGGCTCCGCAGATGTGGAAACGACTGCAGGCGCTTTAATCGCAACGCCCAATTAATTTTCACATAATAATGCACGAATATGGGGCTGTCATGAAGAATGGGCAGCCCCTTGTTTTTTGTACCTGCCAGGTTTTCTATTCCTGGCCTCTCCTGGCTTGCCGAATTTCTGGAGGGAATAATCCGACAGGCGGGCATGGTAAAATATCGCTCTAGTCCAGGGCATTGATGCCCGGCTGCAGGTGATACATTTGAAAACACTCAAATCCAGGTTTCCAAGTAGACGGGAAATCCTACCGGTCTTTGCCGTATTCCTTTTCTTTGGATTCAGCTGGGCGCTCTACCGGATGTTCTGGTACGTCCCAAGCTGGCTGGAGTATTTGAATATTTGGAAGGTGTTGACAATTTCTGCTTACGTGATGGCATTTGGTCTGGCTGAAAGCATCATAATGACAGGGGGATTGGTTCTGTTTTCTCTGTTTTTTTCAGTTCGCGTTTTTAAGAATGATTTCATCCTCCTGGGCAGCAGCCTGGCAGTTTTGTTTAAGCATCGCCGCGATCCTGCTGCAGCGAAAAATCAACCTGGTGTACAGGCTGGAGCTGTGGCAGACGATAACCTATCCGATTGCCGTGTTGGCCGTGCTTGTCTTTGCTGTGCTGGTATTATCCTGGATCTACCAACGGTTTCCTCTCGCAGCCAGTTGGGTTAAGTCTGCTGCAGATCGGATGACTATTTTTATTTATTTCTATGTTCCTTTGGGGCTTGCCGGATGGACGGTTGTTTTGATCCGAAACATCATTTTCCCCTGGAAGTTGGATTAATAAAATGGATCTGATGTCCTCCAGGCTCACCCGGCGCGATTTTCTTAAACTTTCTGCTGCGACATCTTTGTCCGGCGTTCTCGGCAAATTCACGCTGGATGCATCTCAGATGAGAAACCGATCTAACGGTCTGCCGAATATTATCCTGATCGCATATGATGCCCTTTCTGCCTTGAACCTTTCATTGTATGGATATCCACGCGCCACCTGCCCAAACCTTGAGCGCTTTGCTGAGAGGGCGACGGTTTATCACAACCACCATTCTGCCGGCAACTTCACGACCCCGAGCACGGCTTCTTTATTTACAAGCACATATCCCTGGACGCACCGGGCTTTAAACTTGAGCAGCCTGATCAGCCCTGAAGTCCAACCGAACAACCTGTTTTCGCTGCTTGATCCTGGCTACTATCAGGCGGCTTTTGCCCAGAATACTTTTGTGGATATGCTGCTCTATCAGTTCGAAGAGCATCTAGATCAGCATGAATCCGTTGACCGCTTCAGCCTGGCTGGCCGGACCTTTTACGACAACCTGACCCGCCGGGATGCTATCTATGGGATGAAGAGCATGGATCAATTCCTATTCAAGCGGGAAGAGGCTCACGGTTCGCTGTTCTTATCCATCCTGAACGACTTAGCGACTCAGCTCAGCTACAAGGCTTCTGCTGCCAGGTTGGAATCGACTTTTCCAAGCGGACCGCCGCGGCTGGCTAACACAGATGTCTATTTTGACCTGGCAGAAGTGACCGATGGGGTCATGGATTTGCTGAGTGAATTGCCCAGCCCGGCTTTCACTTACGTACATTTCATGCCGCCTCATATGCCTTATGTGCCCGCGCGCGAGTATATCGGCCTTTTTGACGACGGCTGGATACCCGCAGGAGAAAGAAGAAGCACCGTCTGTCAGCTGGTGTGCCGCAGGAAAGGCTGAACGATCTGAGGACTTCCTATGACGAATTTGTTGCTAACCTCGATGCTGAATTTGGCCGCCTGCTTGATCATCTCGAAAGCACCGGCATGCTCGAAGACAGCTACGTGATCTTTACATCGGACCATGGCGAGATGTTTGAGAGGGGCGCGTCAGGGCATTCCAATCCACTGGTATTTGAACCTGGGATCCGCATCCCTTTGATCATTTCAGCGCCCAGCCAACTCGAACGTCAGGATGTCACTTCTCTGACGAGCAACGTTGACCTGCTGCCTTCCCTTCTATATGCAGTTGGCGAAAACATCCCGGATTGGTGTGAAGGCAGCCCGCTCCCGGAGATGGGGGGCAAAAACGATCCTGAACGAGAGATTTTTGTTGTCGAGGCGAAAGCAAATCCTGCCTATAGTGCCCTGCGAAAGGCAACTCTGGCGCTGATGCGAGGCTCGTATAAGATGGTGCATTATCTGGGATATAAATCATATCCGGATAATTATGAGTTTTATGACCTGCACAATGACCCTGAAGAGCTTATCAACCTCTATCCGGATCATCCAGAAGCTGCTGCGTTCAAATTCGAGCTGGATCGAAAATTAGCAGAGGTCAACCTGCCATATCTGCGAGTGAAGTGATCCGCGAGGAAAGCCGGGCGTGAGAATTGCATGTCTGGAAGGCGAGAAAGTCAGAGTGGAAGCGGGGTAAAATTGAGTGGATGAGCCAGGATTGGGATGGGAATGCAAGAACTGGATTCAGTACCGCCGATGAGCAAGATGCCCTCGACCGGGCGTATGTGCCCGAGCATATCCCAGGATTGATGGCTGGGATTTCAAATGGTAGCCCATTCCGAGTTGGCGAGTATATCGGATTTGTCCGCGAAAAATGGATGATCCTGGTTGGATACCCCCTTGATGGCAGCTTTTCGCAGGATAGATGCGAGCAGTCGATCTCCCGTGCAAGGCTTACATACAATCCCGACACCCTTTTCTTCATCGGTCCGGAAATCCCAACATCACTGCAGGAATTCAGCACGAACCGATCCAGTGACGAATATTATCGGCTCGACTTGAACGACTATCAGCCGAAATCAGCTCTGCGCCGGGAGGTTATTAAAGCATCGGAGAGACTTGAGGTCGTCCAAGAAACGGAATTCAGACAAGAACACAATGCCTTGATCGCTGATTTTTTAAAGCCCCGGCGGCTGCCGGCAATGGTCGCCGAGCTTTACAGTTCGATGCCGAAATACTTCGCAGCACGTCCGAACGCTTTCCTGCTTTGTGCTCGTGACGATCGCAGCAGGCTTAATGCTTTTTTTGTCGTTGAGCAGGCGGCCAGGAATTTCGATGCCTATATCCTGGGGTGCTATTCGCGCAAGCCTTATATTCCACATGCCTCCGACCTGCTTTTTTCGACCATGATTGACCTGACGCGCGCGTCGGGAAAGCGGTTTATTCAGCTAGGCCTGGGCGTGAATGAGGGAATAAAGCGCTTCAAGGTGAAATGGGGCGGCGGTTGTTTTCGTTAAAATATGAATTCTGTGAATGCAATTTTGTGACGAAGAAAAGGATATCGATTCTTGAATTATTGTTGGAAGGAGAATTGTGAGCCGGTTTTTTATATCCTGGGACCGCCAAAAACCGTTGAAGATGGTCTGGCAGGTGTCTAAAGACGAAAGCTATTCCTACCTTGTCGGAACTGCACATTTCTTTCCATCCAGCTTTTCCCGATCCATACGCCGGTTGATTTCAAATGTCGATGTCGTGCTAACGGAAGGGCCTTTAGACAACGCCAGCATGGAGCTGATATCCAACCATGGAAGGCAGGGCAATGGCAAAGTAGACCTGAAAGCACTGCTCAATCCAGGCGTGCCTGAACAGATCAATCGATTGCTAGCGGAGAAGCTTTCGGAAAAGGATGAAGGCGAACTGTTTTTTCTATTTCATCGCCCCAGCCTCGACTATTTTGAGATGTTAACCCGAGATGTCAGCCCATGGATGGCGCTGTTCTCAGTCTGGACCAGCTATCTGAACTGGAAGTATTCGGTCGACCTGGAGGCGTACCAGATCGCGTGCCGGATGGGCAAGAAAATTCATCCGCTCGAAACGATTCACGAGCAGCTGGCGGTGCTTGAAGGGATTCCACTTGAAAGGGTCCAGCGTCACCTGAATGACGTGATGAATTGGCAGACCTACTGCGATCATTACGTCCGTTATTATCTGGCAGGCGATTTGGAGAATCTGGTGAAAATGACAGACCGATTTCCGACACGCATACCGACTGTGATTGGTGAGCGAGACCGTCTCATGTTTGAGCGAATCCAACCGTATTTCAAAAAGGGGTCCACAGCAGCCTTTGTCGGTTTTCCGCACGTACCTGGTATCCGGCAGCTTCTTTTAGCCGCTGGTTACACGGTCACCCAGGATATTTATGATCACGACTGAAGAATGGGCATTTATTGAAACCAGGGCCTACGTTCCTGAACATTTGCCTGGTTACGTAACAGCAATCACTGGAGCCGATCCCTACTTGATCGACGATTTTTTATTCTACCTGAAAGGGGCGACGCTGATCTTTATTGGATATCCTCTGACAGGAAAGATCGAAACAGCCCGGATCCAGGATGCCCTGAATGCTGCTCGCACGCTATTTAAGCCAGAGGTCATATCGATCAGCGCGCCGATGAAACTCGAAGGATTGGAAAGCGACAGCGAGAGGGATGTTTCGGAAGATATTTACTATATCCTTGATTTAGATTCAATTCAAATTTCAAAAAAGCTACGCAAAGTCAGATTAAAAGAGCAAGCCGGGACCTGATCGTTTTGGAAGATGGGCGATTCTGCAAAGAGCATTTGCGCTTAATCCAGGATTTTGTTCGATCTCACCAGCTGCTGCAGGGGACGAAAACCATATTTCGACGGATTGGCCAATACTTAGAAATCCGGCTCGGCGCGGCTCATCGAAGCTCGTAATCATGACGGAAGGTTGGTAGCATTTGACCTGGTGGATTTCAGCGCAAAAGATGCTGCTTTTTACATGTTTAATTTTATTTCCAGAAAATGGTATGTGCCTGGGGGGTCCGACCTGCTGATGTCTCATCTGGTGGAAAGTGCCAGGCAGGAAAACAAGCAGTATATTAACCTGGGTTTGGGGACAAATCCCGGAGTGACATTCTTTAAAAACAAATGGGGCGCGAAATTCTTTTTAACACAGCGGTCGTGGGTGCTGAGCGTAAGAGAAGAAAGCTCCTATGCGTCAATCGTGGATATGCTGCTGGATTAAGGCTGGTGCATTCAATCAGGTCTGATCCCTGAAGGTTGGGCTTATTCCTTTGAGTGATAATTCGCCCGGTCAGTTCAAGCCAAACGGATGTTCGACCTTCATATTAAAAGCCGGGTCGATATTATTCCCTTCTAATTGGGTGTTTTTGACTTCAACAAAGTCATCATAAATATCGGCAGGCGGCAGCTCGCCTTCTACCATCAGACAGGTGCAAGTTTTTATTATCCCTGGGATCGGTTGGATCTCTGTTGCCACGATCCGCCCGACCATCTGCAATTCGGGTACCTCGACGATCGCGATGGCATCGTAAAGCCCAAAAGTTGCCTGGACTTCATGGATATGAGAGATCCGGCGCAGATCGCGAACGACTTGTTTAATTTCACCCATTTCTATATTAATCAAGATGACTGCTTTCATATCCTTTTGCTCCTTAATTGGCGAGCCTGTATTCGGGTGAAAACCTGGTGAAAAAAAGTTGTTCCATCACATGGCATCAAGCAACCTGAAGACCGCAGTATGGAAAGGAGTTAAAAAAGCAACAGATAAGGTATTTACCCCAAATATACTTCCTAAATTGCTGGATGAAAAGAATTTTAAAGGAAAAAAGGGCGAATGTCAAATTAATCCGGATGCTACAGAATGTTTGCAACAACGATCAAAGCATCGGCGGGATTGTCTTCTCGATACGCAGAGATTAATTGTATCCTGGGGATGATTGGCAGAACGGGGATATACTGGAGGAACCTTCACAGGCGATCCCATTTCCATTCTTATCCAATCCAAATATGTCTTCATACCCCATGCTGCGGCAGTATTCGTAGCATTGTTGAGCCTTCGATTGGCTGCGAAAATTTTTGCAGGTCATGCGCTGACCCAAGCAATCGCATACGGGGACCAGTGTGCTGGTTGGTATCCTGGTAATGGTCGGTGTTGGCGTGATTGTGGCTGTAGGAATGGGAGTTGCGCTCCATATTCCTCTAACGTTGGTCTGTGCCTCGACTTGAGCTGAGATCAATGAGTTCAAACATGTCGTATCTGGGGGATTTTCCTGAACCAGCCCAAAACCCTGGCGGATCACCTCGTAATTGAGAAAATTATTATCGACAAGAATGTAACGGGGTTGAAAGCCCTGAGAATCCAGCTCGGTCTGGTCCTGGATCAATGAGACGACTTTTCCTTCAACCATGTTTTGTACATAAGACATCGACTGGGCTCCCTGCCATTCTGCCGGAGCAAGGGCGTTGGGTGCGTCAACGCCGATCAGGTGAACCGAAAAGGTTTGATTGGTGATCAAAATCTCAATGGTATCTGCAGAAATCACCCGAGTGACCAATCCTTGAGAACGAGGAGCGTCAACCGGCAGGCAATATGCACCTGGGATCGATAAATCCAGGCCTGGAGTGGGCAGACCTCCAGGAGGAAGGGGCGTTGCTGTAAAGACGGCTGTTGAAGAAGGTAGAGGCGTATCGGTTTTTGGCATTGCATCCATGGTTTGGACAGCCAGCGTTTCTGGAGGGACAACCGCCAGGGGTGGGGGCATGCAGCCGGTTATGATAACCAAGGCGATAAATGAAAAATAACAACAACCGCTGCATTATCTTACTCCTTAATCAAATGATCCAGTCGGATAATTCCTTGCTAAAATGCATCTTTTCAGAGCTTGCTTTGAACCAAAGCCCATCACATTGAAACCTTGTTATTGATTGTAACATAAGCGGACTAATGGAATTTGATATGGAATTAATTCTTACATAATTGTTTGCACAAATTGGGTCTGCTCATCCAGCCTGGTTCATTTTGGGCTGTTCTTCATCGTTAGAACTCTTTAGAAATCCGATTTTAAGGTTGACTTTCCTTCTGACTCCGCATATACTAAGGTCAACGGAGAATAGCCACCTTGCCTGAATTGGTGAAAAAACTGCGACTGATATAAGAATTAAGGCACGCGCGCGCGTGCCTTTTTTATTAACACCCATCTTGAAAGGAGACCAATCGGAAATGGATTACGGAATGATTGGAAAAATTGAGAAAGCCAAACGTTATGCCGAGCAGCGCGATCGGATCGTTATTGACTCGCTCACGGTAAGATTCATGGGTGAAAATAATGACCATACCGTTCATATCACAGATGGAACATGGCAGTGTGATTGTGATTTCTTTCAAAGCCGCGAACGCTGCAGCCATACGATGGCACTGGAGAAGATCCTATGCGGCATGAAAGGCTTACCGGAGTACGCCAGCTAAGTTTTTTCCCAGAATTATTCTGAAAACACAAAGCGGACTTCGGAGGGAAGTCCGCTTTGCTTACTCAACAAGCAGGGCTATTCAGCTCAACGGACAGGATTTAGCAGCGGATCATGCTGGTTCATCTGCATACTCATTCAAGCTATTCATTCCTTGAAGGCATTCCATCTCCCCAGGACCTGGCAGCTGCTGCAGCGCGATTTGGAATGCCTGCGCTGGGATTGACGGATCATGGGCGATTAAGCGGGGCAATCGATTTTTACAAAGCCTGTTCGGACAATGGTGTAAAGCCGATCCTTGGGATCGAGCTCGATGTGCGTTTTCCGGATTCGTTTTTGGCGGATCCATCAAACTCCATTGGACCGCTGGTGCTGCTGGCGCAGAACATTGAAGGCTGGTCGGGGTTGTGCCGACTTGCGAGTGCGGCTCAGGGAGATTTGCAAGGCGAAACTGCGCTGCCGATCCATTTGTTAGAGCAAAATTCGGTGGGGCTGATCTGCCTGACCGGTGGTGAACGAAGTCTGGTTGATGCCCTGGCTGGAAGGGAGAGCGGAGACGCTTTAATCTCATTGTTGTCTCTGCTTAGAGACATATTCCCGGGCCGGATTTACGTGGAGCTGCAGTACCACTCGCCTGCTGGACTCGGACGGGTGGAGCTGCTCAACAGGACAGCCCGAAAAATGGGCTTGCCTGCAGTTGCCTCGCACGGCATCTACTACCAAGAATTGGAACAAGCCAGTCTTCAGCGAACAATCACGGCAATCCGCCTTAACCGCCCGATTCGCCAGCTGAGTGAAGCTGATACTGCGCCGCCAAATGCTAATTTTCTATCCCCGGCTGAATTTTCTGAGCATTTTAGCGCCTACCCGGAGGCTTTGGAAAACACACTTGAAATTTCAGACCGCTGCAATGTGGTACTGCCTCTGGGAGTCCCTAGGTTCCCTCAGGTGGATTTACCAGAAGGCGCTAAACCGATCGAGGTGCTGCGCCAGAAGGCGCAGCAGGGCTTGATCAGAAGATTCGATACGGATTCGACGGTTCAATCGCGCCTAGATCATGAGCTCGATGTGATCCAAAAATGCGGCTATGAAGCGCTTTTCCTGGTGATGGAAGATATTGTTGGTTTTACCAGGCAAAACGGAATCCCGATTGCTTCACGCGGCTCGGCTTCATCATCGCTGGTTGCCCATTGTCTCGGGATCACGACTCCGAATCCGGTCCGGTTGAACCTGTATTTTGAACGCTTTCTTAATCCTGCGCGGCGCACACTCCCGGATATCGATACCGACCTTTGCTCGAGACGGCGGGACGAGGTGATCCAATTCGTTTACAAACGTTTTGGCTTCGATCGGGTTGCGATGGTCTGCACGGTGAACCGTTTCCGACGCCGATCAGCGCTGCGCGAAGTGGCAAAAGCTTATAGATTGCCATCGGCGCGAGTTAGCGAGCTGGTCAACAGCCTGCCGCAGAGGTGGTACGGGACTTCTGATCAATCAACCAGGGAGGAATCCCCATATGCTGTTCTGGGAGACAGCCTTCGTTCATCCGTCGAGAAAATTGTGCTTGCTCAAGCTACTTCTTTGATCGGAATGCCGCGTCACTTATCCATCCACCCGGGTGGGGTGGTAATCTCACCTGGACCGATGACAGACCTGGCTGCCACACAGATGGCAGCAAAAGGGATATTGATCACCCAATTCGACCTGGAATCGATCGAAGGATTAGGCCTGGTAAAAATCGACCTTTTAGGCATTCGAGGTTTGACAGTGCTAGGTGATGTAGCAAATGCGATCGCCAGTGTGGATTTCGGCGCCGAGGATTTGCCTCCTCGGGCTTCCGTCCCGGCTCCTCAATTTGGATCATTTGCAGTTCAAATTGCAAGAGAAGGGATGCGGCATCTTGATGAGATTCCGGATAACGATCCTGAGACAGCGGAAACCACAGAGCACGGCCGCACGATAGGCTGCTTCCAAATCGAGAGTCCAGGTATGCGGGCGACATTAAAAGAGGTGCATGCAAGATCTGCGGACGACCTGATGGCGGCTCTGGCGCTCTACCGTCCCGGTCCGCTGACCGGAGGATTGAAAGATGCCTTTATCGCCCGAATCCGAGGCCAGGAATCTGCGGCTTACCTGCACCCTTCTTTGATACCTCTATTAGGGGACACATTTGGGGTGATCCTGTACCAGGAGCAGGTGCTGCGGATAGCAAACGAGCTGGCAGGTTTCAGCCTGGCAGAGGCTGACTTATTGCGCCGAGGAATGAGTCATTTTGACCCCGGCAAACAAATGTCTGCGCTCCAGCAGAGTTTTGTCGACCGTGCGGCGGAGCGCAAAGGAGTACCGCCAGAAATTGGTGAGAAAATCTGGAAGCAGATGGCTGCATTTGCAGGATATGGTTTCCCTAAGGCGCATGCGGCCTCATATGCGCGAGTAGCCTGGCAGTCAGCCTGGTGCAAGACACACTATCCGGCGCTTTTTATGGCTGCAGTATTGGCGAATTGGGGTGGGTATTACGGCCAAGGCGTGTATCTTACCGAAGCCCGGCGGTTGGGTCTGATTCTCCGACCGCCCAACGTGAACTATGCAGGGGATGAATTCAGCGTCCATTATATTGACAATAAACCAGTATTGTTCATGGGAATGAACCAGGTGCATGAGCTCACTTTTCGAACAAGAGCTCGGATTCAAAACAGCCGCCCGTATGCTTCGCTTCAGGATTTTCTGGTCAGGGTGGATCCTCGACCCATCGAAGCCGAGAACCTTATCCGAGCAGGATGTCTGGAAGAATTTGGCAACATCCCAAGTATGCTTCGTCAGCTGAATCAAGGGGGATGGCGCCGCGGACAGCTTTCGCTCTTTGAGCGAGAAGATTCGGAAGCAGAGGATTGGAATCTAAATGAAAAGGCTGCCGCGCAAGAAGCCATCTTAGGGATCAGCCTGGTCGCTCACCCACTGGAGCTCTTTGCAGAAAATATTGCCCGTGCCAATGCGCTGTCCACTCTTGAAGCTGCGGCACGCGTGGGAAGCAGGGTGCGAGTTGCCGGAGCTCGTCAGACCTGGCGAAGGCATCGCCTCGCCAACGGTGAGCATTTATACTTTATGGCGCTTGAAGATTTAGAGGGGATGCTGGATGTGATGATCCCGGGAGATGTCTATCGCCGGTACCGGGAAGCTCTCAGCGGACCTGGTCCCTATATTATTGAAGGTATCGTTGAATGGGACCCCGACCGAGGAGAGCCGATGATCCGAGCAGAACGTGCCTGGGGGACTGCTGATTTTCACAGGTAACTCTTCAGCGTATACAGTGCCACCCGCCCATTTTTAACTTGAGTTGGCTCGCCTCGAGTTGGGGGATATCCAAAACACTGCGTGACAGTCACGCGAATATTTCTGCGCGCAAGGAGAACGGCATCTCGGGTTAATTTACATTCATACCCGGTTTCGGGATCAGCTTCCAAGAAATAATAAATCCGCATTCTGTAAATATCTTTAGCGACTGTGAATGTGACATCATTTGGAAAGAAACTGTCTCCAGCGGGGACATGCAGATAGTAAAACCTGCTTAGATCATCCTTGGTCAGGCGAACTGCAATTTGCTGACCTGATTTATTACGAATTGTGAGTCGAATCAGCGGGCTGCCTTTTGCACCGATGAGCATAACAGCGACCACAGCCAGAATGATCAGACGTGTTTTCAGTCTACCAGTCATAATAAAAACATCAAGTATATTGACATCATCAAAAACCAAAAACAATTATAGTACAGATTTGTTGGATGTTTTTCGGGTTGATACCAGCATTCTTTATCGAATTGATATACTAGACGGAAGACCTTTTTCGCTCATCTTCTGATTTCCTGACCGATAGATGACCCTGAAGGTTGATGTGGAGACTCCGCTCAATTAAAGTGGTGAAATTGTCCGAGCTTTTCTTGACGCGATATGACAATATACTTATAATCACTGCCGAGCGAAAAGGCTCGTTTGGAAAATGTTGCCGAAGACCGTGCAGAAGATCTCTGGCACTGACAGATGTCGCTGACAGAGGCTTTTTGTTGCCGGCAAAATTGTCATTAAAGAGCATGGCTCTTAATCATTTTTTGGTTGATTACAGGAGAAAAAAGATGTCAATAATAGATGCAATCCATGCGCGAGAAATTCTTGATTCGCGCGGCAACCCGACTGTTGAGGTAGAAGTCCTTTTGGATGACGGAGGATTCGGAAGAGCCGCTGTCCCCTCTGGTGCATCAACTGGTGTTCATGAAGCCCTGGAACTGAGGGACGGTGAAAAAAATCGGTATGGGGGCAAAGGTGTTCTCCAGGCGGTCAATCATGTCAATGAAGACATTGCTGATGGATTGGTTGGTATGGACGCGCTTGACCAGCAGACTGTTGACAGCGCCATGTTGGAATTGGATGGGACTCCCAACAAAAGCACCTTCGGAGCGAACGCAATACTCGGCGTCAGCCTGGCTGTTGCGCGTGCTGGTGCCGATTCAGTAGGCTTGCCGCTTTATCGCTATCTGGGCGGCGTCACTGCAACTGTGCTGCCCGTGCCGATGTTTAACATCATGAACGGCGGGGTCCATGCCAACTGGCAAGGCACTGATTTCCAGGAATTTATGATTGCTCCAGTCGGCGCGCCGAATTTTCGGGAGGCACTGCGATGGGGGAGTGAGATTTATCAGGCGCTGAAAGGTGTTCTTAAGAGTGCGGGTCATACCACAGGGGTAGGAGATGAAGGTGGATTTGCTCCGGCTTTGAAAAAGAACTCGGACGCTGTTGAGCTTATCCTGAAGGCCATCGAGAAGGCCGGTTATAAGCCGGGCGAACATGTGGCTGTTGCCCTTGATCCCGCCTCGAGTGGATTCTTTGAGGACGGATTCTATAACCTGCGGACCGAAGGACGAAAAGTCACCTCTGCAGAAATGGTTGATCTGTGGGCTGATTGGGCGAATAAATACCCATTGGTCGTGCTAGAAGACGGCCTGGCTGAAGACGATTGGGACGGGTGGAAGCTGCTGAATAAGACGATTGGAGATCGCGTTGAGCTGGTTGGCGATGACCTGTTTGTCACCAATGTCAAGAGAATTTCCCGCGGCATCCAGGAAAATGCAGCTAATGCCGTTTTGATCAAGCTGAATCAAATTGGCACGCTGAGCGAGACGATTGCCGCCATCCAGATGGCATTTAAGGCTGGTTGGGGCGCCATGGTTTCACATCGATCTGGCGAGACTGTTGACAGCTTCATAGCCGATCTCACTGTCGCGATGGGCACGGGCCATCTTAAGACCGGGGCGCCTTGCCGCGGGGAACGAGTTGAGAAGTACAATCAGCTGATGCGGATCGAAGAAGAACTTGGCGAAGCAGCTGTCTACGCTGGAAGGAAAGCTTTCGTGCGGTAATTTGCCGAGCTTTCCATCAATATCCTCTACAGAAATTTGACTGGACTGCCTCATGAGATCGGAGGCAGTCCAGTTTAATTGATGAATAGGAGGATGAATTATGACCTATTTACTATTCTCAAAGCCAACTTCGCTGGTACGTTCGGAGAGTTTCTCCAGGGAGAGTTTGCTCCAACCGCTCCAACGATCCATATCCATCCCCAGCTTTGCGGCAACGCCGCGGCCGTAGGCGGGATCGGCCTTGAAGAAATGCACGAGCTGACGCACTTTGATCCGTTCGGGGACATCTGACATCGCGGCAGCCAGGTTGTTGAAAAGCTGCTCTTTTTGGTCCGCAGTCATCAGACGAAATAGATTACCCGGTTGGGTGTAATCATCGTTTCCGAGACGGTGGTCGTAGCGATCCGCATCCCCGGAGATTTTCAGTGGGGGCTCCAGAAATTTTTGATCGTCTACCGGGCCACCCATACTGTTCGGTTCATAATTGACAGCGCCGCCGAAGTTGCCGTCAAAGCGAGCCTGACCGTCGCGGTGATATGTGTTGACTTCAGTGTGGGGCTTGTTGACTGGCAGGGCAGCATAATTGACGCCAATGCGGTAGCGATGGGCATCGGCATAAGACATGATCCTCGCCTGAAGCATCTTATCGGGTGAAAAACCGATCCCGGAGACGATGTTCGAGGGTTCAAAGGCGGCCTGTTCGATCTCGGCGAAATAATTTTCGGCGTTCCGGTTTAGTTCCATAATTCCGACCTCAATCAACGGGTAGTCAGCGTGCGGCCATACTTTTGTGAGATCGAAAGGATTGAGATGGTAGGTCTCGGCCTCTTTTTCCGGCATCACCTGGACGTAAAATTTCCAGCGCGGGAAATTGCCATGCTCGATTGCCTCAAACAGATCACGTTGAGCGCTCTCCCGGTCTCTGCCAACGACTTCTTCGGCCTGTGCGTTGGTCCAGGTTTCGATCCCTTGTACGGTCTTGAAGTGGAATTTAACCCAGAATCGCTCATTCTTATCGTTTAGAAAGCTGTAGGTGTGGCTGCCGTATCCATTGACGTTGCGATAACCTGTGGGTAAGCCCCGGTCGCTGAACAGGATGGTCACCTGGTGCAGGCTCTCGGGAGAAAGCGACCAAAAATCCCACATCGCAGTATTAGAGCGCATGTTAGTTTTCGGATCGCGCTTCTGAGTGTGGATGAAGTCGCTGAATTTATATGGATCACGGATAAAGAAGACGGGCGTGTTGTTGCCGACCATATCCCAGTTACCGTCTTCGGTGTAGAACTTCACGGCAAAACCTCGGACATCACGCTCGGCATCTGCTGCGCCACGCTCGCCAGCCACAGTAGAAAACCGCAGCAAAAGGGGTGTCTGCTTGCCGACTTCTGAAAAAACCCTGGCTTTTGAGAAGCGAGTAATATCATTGGTGATCGTCAAAGTGCCGTATGCTCCGGAACCTTTGGCATGAACGACTCTTTCAGGCACACGTTCCCGGTTGAAAGTGGCCATTTTTTCCAGAAGCTGATAATCCTGCATCAGAAGTGGGCCGCGTGGACCGGCGGTAAGTGAATTCTGATTGTCCCCAATCGGGGCGCCGTGGGCTGTCGTTAATTTCTTGGGTTTTGCCATCTTATAATCTCCTGTCAATTCTGAACTTGATTGTCGATTCCACCCTTTCTGCCTGTTTACTCAAGCAGTCAGGACATATTCCATAGAAATCCAGGCGGTGTTGAACGATCTGATAACCGGTGCGGTCAGACAATTCTGTTGCAAGGTTATCAAGCATGTTGAAGTCTGGGTCGACGATCGTTTCACACTTGATGCAAATTAAGTGTGGGTGTGGAATGGGGTTATTTCCATCATAACGGCTGCTGTGGTGGGCAAACCCCAATTCCAGGATTTCCCCCATCTCTCTTAATAGCTCCACTGTTTTATAGACTGTACCCAGGCTGGTCATTGGAAATTCTGCTCTGACCAACTGGTAAATATCCTCAACACTGGGGTGAGTTTGGCTGTGTGCAAGAATTTTAATGACCAAAACCCGCTGTGGTGTCAGCCTGCAGCCTGTCTTGCCCAGTTTTTCGGTTAATTCCCTTTGTCGTTGATCCGGATCCATCGTATTATTGAAAATAGTTGTATTTAAATAAGAATGATTATCTATTAGTAATTATAATTTATTTATTTAAAAATCGGATGTTATTTGGTTGTTCTAATCAATCTCTTATGATTCTGCTCGGGAATATCCAAAGGATCGATCCCCTTGTTAGGATTTAGGACTGGCTCTTGCGCTTGGGGATTTCCTATGGCACAATAAAAAGATATGGCCCGTTGGATTCGATTCTTCATTATGATTTCATTAGGCATTGGCCTGGGCCTGGCTTATGGCTGGCTGATCAGCCCAACACGTTTTGTCGATACGTCTCCCAACACCCTCAGAGTTGATTACAAGACGGATTATGTGTTGATGGTTGCTGAAACCTATCAAAATGAACAAGATTTGGATCTGGCCGTGCACCGGCTCGCTGTATTAGGAGACCTCCCGCCCAAGGAGAGTATTAAACAAGCAGTCGTGTTTGCGCAAAAAGCGGGCTACAGCGAACCCGATATTGCCCGAATGAGGGCGCTCTCCAGCGCTTTTGAAAACCTGCCGGGTCCACAAGGGACTTCTATGCCGTGAAGAAGTCAGACGAAAGGGGTTCCTGGTATCTGCTAACGGGTCTTATCATCGGGGTCATGTTGGGTGTGGCTTATTCAAGGTTTTTCCAACCGCTGGAGTATGTTGATACCGACCCATCAACACTGCGCCAGGATTATAAGGACCGCTACCGGGCGCTGATTGCGGCTGCATACCTTTCGAATGGCGATCTTGTGAGGGCAAGCGCACGCCTAGAACTGCTGAAAGATCCTGATATCTTTCGAGCCCTCACCGAACAGGCTCAACGAACATTGGCTCAAGATGGTGCATCTGCAGGAAGCGCAGGCTTTAGGGCTGCTGGCTATTGCCATGGGTCAGTCGCCTCCAGGACCCGGTCAGGCAGTCACTCAGGTACAGCGAAATTCGACCGGCACTCCGGTGATCGCCACTCCAGCAGATTCGGTGGGACCCACTCAGGCATCCTTGATCGAACCGACTGATAACGCTTCACTTGAAGCTTCGATTGGTGAAATCGCTTCTGCTACACTGTCGTTTCCAGTGGAATCGCTGGTTTTGCTGAGCAAAGAGGAGAACTGCGATCAGCCACTGGCAACGCCAGCAATCCAGGTGGAGGTCGTGGATCAGGACGGCAACCCTGTACCTGGAGTGCTGATGGTCGTCACATGGGCAGGCGGCGAGGAGCGTTTTTATACCGGATTAAAGTCCGAGATCAATCCTGGATTTGCAGATTTCACACTGAATCCAGAATTTGTTTACAACCTGCGGCTGGGTGAGAATGGTGCATCATTAGGTAACCTTGGGGCTGTTACTTGCAGAAGCGAGATCCATGGGACCTATTGGGGAGCATTGAAAATGAAATTCGGTTTTCCTTAGTGGATAGAGTAACAAGGAAAAAGTTAGATTATTTGTCGCCTGATCGTTTTGTTCTGGTTTTTCTTCCAGCTTGGAGGTTGAAATGACATCGCATCTCAGCAAATATCACAAAAATTCTGCTTTCTGGGCTGGGCTGGTTCTAATTCTGGCTGTGATTGCCTGTTCGTTTGATCTTGGCTCTAAAGGGAGTTCACCGGATGAAACGGAGATCGCACGGAGTGTTGAGGAAACTTTATTAGCAGAATCATCCGTGACCGAACAGGCTCGCCTGGCTGAGGAATCACCTGTCCCTCCTGCTTCTGAAACGCAGGGACTGGCAGTCAACGAAACCTTACAGGTTCAACAAGCCACGATAGATGCCCAAACAACGATGCTGGCACAAGCCAGCCCAACTGGTTAAACCCTGGACGCTCTCCCTTCTGCAACGATTGAGCCCCCGGTCAACGCTGCTGAACCGATCCAGCTGACTGACTGGCAAACTCAAAATATGCGCCAGGCTCCTGGATGCGGAGAAAATAAAAATGGACAGCCCTGCTGGTACGGACGCGGTGATACATTGGAGCTTATCCTGGAGCAGCCCATTTTGATTGATCCGATTTGGGAAAGCCCCTACCTGGTCTTTTCTCATCGGTATGTTTTTGTTCAAAATGCGACCATTTTCATAAAATCTGAAAACCAATGGAAAGTATTGTGGTCGTTTGTCAGCGGTCGATCTGCAGTGTGGCAGCCTTTTCATGTTGATTTAAGCCTTTATAAGAATCAAGATATCTCACTGCAGTTTATTGTCAGCGGAACTACAGGCGGTCAATCGGGGGTTGTCAAGCAAAATGAGTGGTATATTCTGGATCCGAAAATTGATCCGAGTTTCAACCCTTATCAATAGTTCAGAGTTGAACAGGTCCATTCGTCCCGAAGTTATTGCAAGACGTTCGGTGCAGATTTGATCAAATAGCGGAACCAAGCCGCCAACCCAACGCAGAATACCGGTGTGATACTCGGTTGTTGTGCAGGGCAATCCCAATCGCCTTCCGCTGACCGACCAGGACGCAAAGCTTTCTCGCCCTCGTGACCGCAGTATAAATCAAATTCCGCTGAAGCATCATGTAATGCTGAGTTACCAGTGGAAGAACAACTGCCAGGTATTCTGATCCCTGAGCTTTGTGGACTGAAATCGCATAGGCAAGCGTGAGCTGATCGGCTTCGTTCCAATCATATGTCACAGCCCGACCGTCAAAATCTACGACCAGAGTATGCTCGACAGGATCAATAGAAAATAGAAATCCAATATCTCCATTGTAAACATCTTTTTCGTATTGATTCGCAACCTGCATCACTTTATCACCTGAGCGAAAAAGCCTGTTGAAGAGCGTTTTCTCCGGTTTGTTTTGATCAGGTGGGTTCAGACGGTCTTGCAGCCGCTCATTCAATGCATCCACTCCAACTGGCCCGCGATACATTGGTGCAAGCACTTGAATCTCATCGCGAGGGTGAAATCCGAATTTCGCTGGAATCCGCCGGCAAACCACTTCCTCAACCCATTCAGCCGCACTTTCGGGAGTCTCGGCCGGGAAAAGAAAGAAATCATCTGTGCTTCCAGTAATTGGAAAGATAGGTGTCTCTCCCCGATTGATCCTATGGGCATTTGTGATAATGTGGGATTCTGCGGCCTGTCGGAAAATGACGTTTAACCGGGATACCGGACAGATTTCGGATGCGATCATATCCTTGAGCACATTGCCGGGTCCAACGGATGGGAGCTGATCTGCATCCCCGACAAACAGCAAGTGCGTTCCAGGGCGGATTGATTTGAGCAAATGATGAGCCAGGACGAGGTCCAGCATTGAGGTTTCATCGATGATCACGAGGTCTGCTGGAAGCGGATTGTCGGAGTTGAATCGAAAACCCTCACCCGGCGAATAACCGAGCAGCCTGTGGATGGTGCTGGCGGATCGGCCGGTAGCCTGTGATAAGCGTTTCGCCGCCCGGCCAGTTGGTGAAGCGAGCAGGCTCTTTTTCCCTGCAGCCTCCACTGCCTCGATTAGCGCTTTCAACGTGGTGGTTTTTCCAGTCCCCGGACCTCCGGTGAGAACGCTTACTGGGCTGCTCAGTGCTGTCCGGACAGCCAGGCGCTGTTCTTCTGAGAGCTCTAAATCCGTCTGCATGAGAGCAGGCGGAATATCGCTCAAAGTGGTTGGAAAAGCTGCAGCCAATCGGATCAGTTTGTCTGCTACTGCAATTTCGCATTGGTAGAGGTGAGATGGATAAACAGCAATCTCAGCATGGTGCGTCTCGAAGCAATCATCTGGTAGTCTTTCGCGAATGATCGTCCGGCTCTCTGCCAATCGGTCGAGCGCTGGCGGGATTGTCTCTGGCGCTGCACCGAGCAGCTCGGCAGCCTGCTTTTCCAGCTGGTTTTGAGGCACAAATACATGACCTTCATTGCTGGCCTGATCCAGAGCATATACCACTCCGGCTTCTACCCTTGATGGGTGGTCAGCCGGCAGCCCCAGTGACCGGGCAATCCGATCTGCAGTTTTAAATCCAACCCCAGAAAGGTCTCGTGCAAGCCTGTAAGGATCGGCCCGAACGATTGAAATCGAAAGGTCCCCGTATTTCTTAAAGATTTTAACCGCAAGGTTCGTGCTGACACCGTAAGAATGAAGAAAGAGCATTATTTCTTTAATCTGCTTTTGTTCTTCCCAGGCGGCTGCAATCATCCCGGCTCGTTTTTTGCCGATATCCTGAACCTGCATCAGCTTCTCAGGTTGATGTTCGATGACCTCCAGGGTTTGGATCCCAAAACAGGAAACGATGCGGTCTGCGAGGCGCGGGCCTATCCCTCGGACCAGTCCTGAACCGAGGTAGCGCTTCATACCCAGAACGGACTCTGGTGGCGCGGACTTGCATGTCTGAACCTGAAACTGAAGTCCGTGGGATGGGTGCCGCATCCATTCACCCTGCATGACCAAGGTTTCGCCGGGGGTAAGCTCTGGCAGATTACCGGTCACAGTCGCAAGCTCCTGCCTGCCGGCTTGAGCAGATCCGCCGCCATCGGGCTTTAAACGCAAAACTGTATAGCCATTTTCGGGGTTATAAAAAGTGATCCGTTCAACGGATCCTGTGAGCGTATCCATTCGCTTGAAAGGTCAGATGCAGCAAAACAAGAATCGGCTACACCTGGTTTGCTAAGGAAGTTTGCCTGACTGAGCCCAGTCGTCCCCTGCGATGATTTCGATGTCGGCTGATTTTGAAGGATCGTAAAGATGGCGGATTCGGTAAGGACTGATTCCCATCATATCCACCAGGTATTTAAGCGTATAGGGTTTACCGGTGAAGAAAGTAATTTCTGTGGCAGGAGTCAGCTGCCCGGCGTTCCCTGTTTCCACAACGTTGATCCCTTGCGATTTCAAGTAATCCGTAGTGCTTGCAGCCAATCCGCTGACCGAACTTCCGTTCAGGATCGAGACCCTGGCGTTTTCCTGTTTGACCAGCTCGGCGAGGTCGGTGGAATTTGCCATAGGGCTTGCGGGGCCGCTCTCAGTGAAATATCTCATCTCTTAAGGCGCGCACTTTCTCGGTAAGCGGTTTCAGCACCTGCTGGGTTCCGTCTGGGGATTGGGCAAAGGCGACCTGGTCTGCGCCGATCGCACCTTGTTTGATATTCTCTTTTGGGATCTGGATCGCAAGCCAGGCCAGGCGGATCGCGTCCTCCAGGTTGAGGTTTGTGTTCACGCCTGTAGAGAGTTCGCCGTACAATGTGGAGGCATTTGAGATCAGGTTTGGAAGCATTTCGTATTCCAGGATCCGGTCGCGGATACTCATGATCACCTGCTGCTGGCGCTGCGCCCGGTCAAAATCCCCGCCTTCGGATTTACGAAATCGGACATATGCCAGGGCGAGATCACCCGGCAACGTATAATGTCCAGGTTTCATCCGTTTAACTTTACCTTCTCCCAGGATATCCAGCTTGATTTCTTCGGTGATGTCAACTTCAACTCCGCCGATCTCATCGATGAAACGGGCAAATGCGCCAAAGTCGACCTGGGCGAAATAGTCGATATTTACGCCGAGCAGCTCCTCGACTGTATCCGCTGCCAATTGCGGGCCTCCACCTGGAAGCTTGTTTCCTTCTCCCAACATGTAGGCCGTGTTGATCCGGCCGTATTCGAATCCCGGGATGTTCACCCAGAGATCTCTAGGGATAGAAAGAATCCCGGCCGTTCGGTTAATCGGATCCACAGTGAAAAGGATCATCGTATCTGTTCGAGGCGGGCCGACGCCAGCTTCCCAATCGCGATAATCTAGCCCCATGACAAGCATCGTGACTCGATCTGCGCCGTCCCAGGTTGGCGGACCAGATCCGATTTCCGGCGCAAGTGCTGGAATGACTGCTTCAGGTGCGGCACCTTCTTGTCCTGGGAGAGGTGTTGCGTCCTGGACGGTGATCCCCGGAAGGTTGGTAATCTTCCAGGACGCGACAAAGTCGCGAATGGTCACAAATGTCAAATAAGCTGTCAGGATTGTGATAAAAAAGAATCCAATCAGCAGAGCAGTTCGCATACCCTTAACGGCACCAGTTGTGTTGTGTTTCTTCTCCGTTTTTTTATCCATTTCTTTCATTGATCCATCTTGTGATCAGGCTCATTCAATCTGGGCCAAAAGCAGAGCGATTATATCACGGTATAATCAGGCGAGATTCGCCTGAAAGACGGTTTGATCGGGCAGTAACTATAAGGAATTTTTGGAAATAATAAGCACATGTCATTGCTGACAGCATCTGACCTGGCAAAATCCTACGGGTCCAACGATATTTTTCACAGTGTGTCTTTGAGCATCCCTCAACAGGCGCGAATTGCGATCGTTGGTCCCAATGGCATTGGAAAAACCACGCTGCTTCGAATCCTGCTGGGTATCGAAGAACCATCGGCTGGTACGATCCAGTGGGCGCGCAACCTGAGCACGGGTTATCTGCCTCAGGAAGCTGTACTGACCGGCAGCCATACGCTGCGAGATGAGTGCCTGAAGGCGCTTGAAACTCTGGTGGTTATGGAACAAGAGCTTTCAGAGCTTGAACGCGCGATGGGCGAACCGGCGCAGGCCGACGCTGCCCTGGACCGTTACGCAAAGCTCCAACCCGAGTTTGAGAGCCGTGGGGGATATACCTATGAGACCCGAATTCGACAGACCTTGAGCGGATTGGGTTTTGATGCTGGTGATTACAACCGCCCGCTCTCGCAGCTATCCGGAGGCCAACGGACGCGGGCAGCCCTGGCGCGCCTTCTGCTCTCAACCCCAGACTTGCTGATCCTGGATGAGCCGACCAACCACCTTGACATTCATGCTGTCGAGTGGCTGGAAAGCTACCTGAGCCAATGGCCCGGTGCGACACTCATCGTCTCGCATGACCGCTATTTTCTGGATCGGGTAGTGGACCATGTCTGGGAAATGAGCGCGAACGGCCTGGAGGTCTATCGAGGGAATTACAGCGCTTATGTTCAACAACGGCAGAATCGCTGGGATCTGCGCCAGGAACGGTTTGAATCAGAAAAAGCGCGCCTGGGAAAAGAGCTAGACTATATCAAGCGTAATATCTCCGGACAAAACGTTCAGCAGGCAAAAGGAAAGCTCCGCCGGTTGAGCAGAGAAATCCAGGCGATTGAACGGCTAGGAATAGAAGTCCTGCAGGATCAGAGCTGGATGCAGATCAGCAGCCAGATCGAAATATCGGGTCATCCGATGGGCGTTGATGAGTTGGAGCGGAGGATTAGAGCGTTGCGCGGACCCTCGAACCGGCCACCACACCTCCACCTGCACTTGAAAACGAGCCAGCGTTCGGGTGACCTGGTATTAAGGACGAGGGGTCTGGCGATTGGCTATTATGATGAGGGGCACCCGCTGTTTCACGCGCCAGACCTGCTGCTCAAGCGAGGGGAATGTGCTGCAGTGATTGGACCTAATGGGGCTGGCAAGACGACGTTCCTCAAGACCATCCTGCAGCTGATGCCCCCGCTGGAAGGCGAGGTCACATTGGGTGCCAGCCTGCAGGTTGGCTACTTCGCCCAGGCGCATGAAGATTTGCATCCTGAGCGCACCCTGGTCCAGGAGATTGAAGCAGTTGCCCCAACTTTGCTGCTCGGAGAAATCCGCGAATACCTGGCAAAATTTATATTTTCGGGTGATGATGTATTCAAGAAAGTCTCGACCCTATCTGGAGGCGAGCGAGGACGTTTAGCCCTGGCAAAGCTTTCGCTTGCTCAAGCCAATCTCCTCCTGCTTGATGAGCCGACCAACCACCTGGATATCCCTTCTCAGGAAATCCTCCAGGAAGTCCTTGCCGAATATCAGGGGACGATCCTGCTCGTCTCGCATGACCGTTATCTGATTGACGCCCTGGGGACACAGATTTGGGAGATATTGCCGGGTGAAGCAATGCTGCAGGTATTTCAGGGGACTTACACACAATATAAAGAAGACCAGCTGCGCACTGCAGAAAAGGCTACTAAAGTGAGCCTTGCCCAGGAGCTTGTGCAGCGAAAACAGCGTCCAGTAGCTCCATCGGCTGAGGAGAAGAGGCGCCGAATTCGGCTCCGGGATGTGGAAGAAGAAATCGCATTCCTGGAATCCGAGCTGTCTGTGCTGGCGCGCCAGTTGGAGAATCCGTCCTCCGAAGTCGGTGAGGTGCATAGACTTGGGACGGAATATGCCCGCCACCAGAGTGAATTGGACATGCTGATGGCGGAATGGGAGAGACTGCACGAGCAGGCAGAACCAGTCGGCTCTGCAATCTGACCGATCTGTGTGATGAATTCCAATTAGATTTGGGCTAACTGGTGGATAGACCTGCAACTACAGGTTCATCACCGTTATACTGAGTCAGCTGCGGCCAACGCCGTCTCACCCAGAAAACCGCCAGGATGCAGCCGATCCCGCCGGTTACCACTGCGAATGGAGCGCCAAATAGCTGCGCCACAAGGCCCGCTTCGACCTCCCCAAGCTGCGGACCGCCCATGAAGAAAATCTGGTTGATGCTGGTCATCCGGCCGCGAATGTAATCGGGCGTCTGCAGCTGACGAATTGTGTTGCGGATAATCGTACTGACCGAATCAGACGCACCGACCAGAACAAGAGCCAGAAAGGCCACCCAAAGCGTCGTTGAGATGCCAAATCCGATGGTCGCCAGTCCGAAGACTACCACAGTGGACATGAATACCTTGCCCTGATGGCGAATCACATCCATTTGAGATAATATCAAAGCAGCCCCAACCGCGCCAACTGACTGAGCTGCAGAAAGCCAGCCGTATTCGACTGCTCCAACTTTCAAGATATCGCGGGCGAAGATCGGCATCAGAGTGTTCGCCGAAGAAAAAAATGTCGCGAAGAAATCCAGCAGCATGGTGGCAAGAATGATTGGACGACTCAATATGAATTGGATCCCCTCCTGAATCGCAGTCAGACTCACAACCGGTCGCCCGGACTCTTGGACCTGCTGCTCCACCTTTCCCATTAAAAACAAGGCAACCAGCACAGCCAGGTAAGAGACCGCATTGAACAGATAGGTAAATGATTGACCCAGGTAGGCGATCACGAGCCCACTCAGCGCCGGACCAACTATTGAGCCGGTCTGGAAAGCAAGTGAGTTCATGCTGAAGGCGTTGGGAAGATCCCGGGCGGGCACAAGGTTTGGAACTAGAGATTGTCGAGAAGGCGTGTCGAAAGCAACGGCGACAGCCTGTAAAGCCATGAGCGCATAGATTTGCCAGAGGGCAATCCTTCCGCTGAGAGTCAGCAACGCTAAAGCCAGAGCACTCAATGCCATGGCAGATTGTGTGATGAACAGGATATTACGCCGGTTGGCGACATCAGCAACTGCACCGCCGATCAGAGAAAAGACGACCACCGGTACGATCCGAGCCAGCCCCACACCACCCAGAGCGATTGGCTGATCGGTCAATGTGCGGATATGCCAGAAGACCGACCAGGTTTGCATCTGGGTGCCGGCGATGGAAATCATTAATCCGAACCACAGCAGCCGAAATCGGCGGTGGCGCAAAGATGCAGGGATGTGCAAGGTCATTAATCGAGGATTCAGGTCCCCCAGTCTCGAAGATAAAGGAAATCATAGCCGACTGTACGATTGGTCAGCTTCGCGATCGGGGGCATCACGCGCTTGTAATGGTACCGGCGGATTCGATCCAAGACTTTACGGACAAAAACCTCGTCAATGCCGGCTGCCGCGCACTCTTCCGGACTATAACGTTGATCCACCAGCAAGTAGAGCAGCTTGTCGACATCAGCGTAGGAGAAGCCCAGCTCGCCTTCATCCGTCTGACCAAGCCACAAGTCGGCCGACGGCGGTTTTGCGAGGATGACCTCGGGAACCCCCATCTCCTTGGCAAGCTGGCGGATCTGGGTTTTATATAAATCGCCGAGAGGGTTCAACGCACAGGCTGAATCACCAAAGAGTGTGCTATATCCGAGAAGAATTTCGGTCTTATTCCCGGTTCCGACGACGAGGCCGTGAAATTCTTCGGACTGGTCATACAAGATGATCATCCTGGCGCGCGCCATCACATTACCGCGCCGGACCTGGCTCATATTTGGGAAATGGTTGAATAGGGGATCCACCATCTCGGTGATGGGTAGGATGAAGGATTGAACGCCGAGTGCGCCGATCACCAGAAGAGCGTGTTCAAGCGACTCAGGGACGGACGATTTGTAAGGCATGCAAACAGCGAGCACATTTTGTGGACCTAAAGCATCTGCTGCAAGGTAGCAGGCAAGCGCCGAATCAAGACCGCCTGACAGACCAATCACTGCACGTTGAAAACCAGTGCGGGTGATCTCCGAGCGGATGAATCCGGAAAGGATCGTACGGGTCAGTTTGGTGTTTATCTCGAGCTCGTTCATCGTGCCATACCTGTTCTGCAATCCATTCTGCGGGGTTAACGTCCGGCAGAGTTCCCTTCTCCCAAAATGCGGTTTAACTCGCGCTGGACAAGTCCGGTGCGCTCATCTCGCAGCAGCGGTAGGCGGGCGCGAGTCCGGTGGAGCTGGTTAAGGTCAATTTCACAGAATGTCAGAGCTTCTTGCTGGTATGGACCTCTTGCCAGCAGCTCACCATTTGGGTCGAAAACCGTCGATCCGCCCCAGAAGTTTAATCCATCTTCGTATCCCACTCGGTTGGCGTGGACGACGAATGTAGTGAAAAGGCTGGCGTAAGCCTGATTGATATGTTCAACCCAGCGGGCGGATTCGAGCTGCGGCTGGGAATTTAAGCCTCGACCTGGCGAGGCAGATGTGAACAGCAGCAGCTCGGCCCCATCCAGCCACAGCAAATAAGGAGGTGAAGCATGCCAGAAATCCTCACAGATCAACAAGCCGAAGCGGCCGAAGCGGGTGTCAAAAGCGCGGATCGAATCGCCCCAGGCAAAAAATCGTCCTTCGTCAAATAACCCATATGTTGGGAGGTAAACCTTGTGATGGATATGAAGCACGGCGCTTTTAGAGAGGTAGGCCGAAGCGATATAGAATCGGTGACGGCAGTCTTCCTCAACAAAACCTACCACAAGGTCGATATTTTCACTGGCCTTTAATAATTCTCTAAAGATCGGGTCTTCAGCCTCAGGGCGGCGAGCGACTTCATTGGCAAGGTCCTGCAGGACATACCCGGTCAAAGAGAGCTCTGGGAACACGATCAGGTCGGCTTTCTGAAGGAGCGCTTTTTCGACCCATTCCAGGTGCTTTTCCAGGTTGGCGTTCATGTCTCCAAGGCGGGTATTGATTTGTGCTAAGGCTATGTTCAAACTCATCGCTGCACCTTCAAATTTGTCAACAATATGATACCACGCGCTATTAAATGATGAGGTGAACTTGACCATACAAAAGAGGATGGAAGTATAATGAAAATGCTCGCAGTGATTCGCGAGAAGAAAGGGATGCGGGTATGGAACTCTTGCAGGATCCCAATATTACTTATCTTCTGTTGGCCGGCGGTTTGATGCTAGCGGTACTTGCTTTAGCGGCACCGGGAACGGGTTTCCTTGAAATTGGAGCCCTTTTTATTTTGGCAGTTGCAGGATGGGGCGTGATCACTTATGATCTGCCAATTAACGGGTGGGCTTTAGCCATATTAATCCTCGGCGCAGTGCTTTTTACACTGGCTGTATTTCAGCATAAGCCCTGGCCGATACTCGCCGCTGCAATTCTGGCCATTGTCCTGGGCTCAGTATATTTTTTTCGGGGCGAAGAATGGTACATCCCTGCCATCAATCCGCTTCTTGGAGTAGTTGTCTCCGTTTTTTCTGCGGGATTTTTCTGGATTGCGGGGCGAAAGGTAGCCGAGGCTGCCCTTGTCCGGCCTACACATGATCTTGAAGGATTGATTGGACAGATCGGAAAAGCAGCAACGGATGTATCTGAAGCAGGTTCAGTTCAAGTAGCCAGCGAATTGTGGAGCGCAAGCAGCGAAAAGCCAGTTACTACCGGCCAAACTGTCCGTGTAATTGGGAGGCAGGGTTTCACACTTCTGGTTGAAGCAATTGAACCAGAAAAACCAAACGAGTAGAGAAATACCTTTAAGGAGGTCGAATATGGAAGGTGCACAAATTACGGCACTTTGTCTGGTTGGAAGCGTCATTCTTGTTGTGATTGCATTCGTTGCGAATGCAGTCCGCATAGTATCCGAATACCAGAGGCTGGTTGTGTTCCGGTTGGGACGCTGTGTCGGGGCGAAAGGACCAGGGATCGTCCTGCTAATCCCGATCATCGATCGAGCGGTAAAAACGGATTTGCGGGAACAGGTGCGCGAAATTCCGCATCAGACCTCGATCACAAAAGACAATGCCCCAATCTCAATCGATTTTCTGTGGTATTACAAGGTCCTGGACCCGACAGAAAGTGTACTGCAAGTTGGTAACTTCGAATCAGCTGCTCAAGGAATGGCCACGACGACATTGAGATCTGTGATCGGAGGGATGTCTCTGGACGAGGTGCTGTCGGAGCGGGAGCATATCAATAATATGCTGCGAAGCCGGCTGGATGAGGTCACCGAGCGGTGGGGGGTCAAGGTGACGAACGTCGAGATCCGCGAGATCATTCCGCCGCGGGATGTGCAGGATGCGATGAACCGGCAGATGTCGGCGGAGCGGATCCGGCGAGCGGTGGTGACGGAATCGACTGGAACGCGGGAAGCGGCGGTCAACGTCGCAGAGGGCGAGAAGCAGGCGGCAATTTTGCGGGCAGAAGGCGACAAGCAGAGCAACATTCTGAAAGCCGAGGGCGAGCGGCAAGCTCAGCTCCTGCGAGCGGAGGGTTTTTCGGCTGCGCTGACGAAGATTTTTGAAGCTGCGCAGGAGGTCGACCCCAAGACGATGACGCTGCAGTATTTCGAGACTTTAAAATCAATCGGGACCAGCCCATCGACGAAGTACATCTTCCCGATGGAGTTCACCAGCATGCTGGAGAACTTCATCCAGAGCCGGAAAGAATAGCGGAGCCTGCAGAAGGGCATACCCGAACAGCGAACAAGCTGGCGGCTTGCTGTATTCTTAATCATTGGTTTCGGGGTACCATTGCTTTTGATGAACTCAGATGATCTCGATCTGCCAGGTAGCCAGGTTAAAGTCCAGCTGGCTACCTGGCGCGATTTAAGCGCTTTGCGGCGGATGGAAGGGGCCTGCTTTCCACAGGATGCCTGGCCGCTGCTCGACCTGGTGGGAGTGCTGACGCTGCCCAACATCGTGCGACTTAAGGCAGTAGCAGGCGAGGAGATGGTGGGTTTCGTCGCCGGGGACTTGCGCTCCAGGCAGGACCAGGCCTGGATCGCGACGATCGGCGTGCTGCCGGAATACCGCAGGCGCGGGATCGGGATGATGCTGCTGAAGGCGTGCGAGGAGCGGCTGCACACGCCGAGCGTGAGGCTGTGCGTGCGGCCTTCGAACCTTGGGGCGATTCAACTCTACAAGACGGCAGGATATCAGCAGGCCGGGATCTGGGAGAAGTATTACCAGGACGGCGAGAACGCGCTGGTGATGGAGAAAGCGTTAGGGGGGTAATCTCCAGAAAGATTAAACCGCGAAGAACGCGAAGGGCGCGAAGAAAAAAGATGCTGGTGGGTGAAATGATGATTCGTCGCGCTGTTTCCAGATCATCATTGCGGAAGCTCGTCGAGGATGCGGGCGGCGGCCAGACGACCGGAGACCATGACCGTCGGCAGGCCCGTGCCCGGGTGGGTGCTGGCACCGGCAAAGTACAGATTTTTGATAGCGGCGATGACGGTTGGACGGGCGAAAATAGGCCAGCTGCATCAGGTTGTGGCTGAGGCCATGGGTGGCGCCTTTGACTAAATTGTAGCGTTTTTGCCAGGAGAGCGGGGTAAAGCTGGTCTCGAATTTGATGTGTGTTTCGAGGTCGGTGATCCCGACGGCAGACAGGCGGCGAAATACATGGCGGCGCGCACCTTCTCGGATCGCAATCCAATCCTGCTGATTTTCGCCTGCCAGGTGCCCAACCGGTACGACGGCGATCAGGGTGTCCTCGCCGGGCGGGGCCATGCGCGGGTCGAGTCGGACCGGGGCGTGGACATACAGGCTTGGATTTGCGGGCAGGTCCAGGTCGCGGTCGATGCTTTTGAAATTTTGTTCGTAATCATCAGCAAGAAAAAGGGTGTGAGGACCAAGCGTTTCGTACTGGCGATCGATCCCCCAGAAGAAGCTCACGACCGAGCAGGAGTAGCGCTTGCGGGACATGGCCTCGGCAAGGTTATCCTCTGGGATCAGGTTCTGGTACACGTAAGGCAGGTCGGCGTTTGCGAGGACGACATCCGCATCCAGGCGACTGACCGTCCTCGAGCAGGACGCCCCTGGCGCGACCGTCCTCACATATTATCTGGCGGACCTCTTGATTTAAGGTCAACTCCACCCCGGCAGCCCGGGCAAGCTCGACGAGCGCTTCCACGATGCGGTACATGCCGCCCCGGGGGTACCAGACGCCATGGGCGAGCTCTGAGTAGGGCATCAACGAAAAGGTCGCCGGGGCATTGAACGGACTGAGCCCCATATAGACATCTTGAAAAGTGAAGGCTGATTTCAGGCGAGGGCTGGTGAAGTAGGAAGACATGCTGGCGTAGTGGTTCACAAACGGTTTCAACTGAGCCACCAGGGGGAGGTTGCCGAATGAAAAGAAGTCACTTGCTTTGCGGAAATCCCGGCTGACGAGCTTTGGCAGGCCTAATTCGTAGTGACGGCTCCCTTCGCTGAGGTAGCGCTGGAGGCCCTGAAAACTTCCCGGCTCGATGGATTCCATCTGGCTGCGGAGGTGAACCCGATCGGATGTGAGCTCCAGCTGGCTGCCGTCGTCGAAGACGAGGCGGTAGGTCGGATCAACGCGCTGGAGATCGAGGACTTCGCCCATCTTCACCCCCAGGGCTGCAAATTCGGCTTCATACAGCAGAGGCATCACCATCAGGGTTGGCCCAGTGTCGAAGGTGTGCCCGGCTCGGGTGAACTGATCACAGCGCCCACCTGGATTGTTGTTTTTCTCGAGGATGACGACGCGGTGTCCGCTTCGGCTTAAATGGATCGCGGCGACGATCCCGGCGACACCTGCGCCGATCACAATTATTGACTTTGATTTTGGCATGTTTAATCCTGGACGGTTTATTCCTGTACGGTTTATTCCTGTACAGTTTATTCCTGTACAGTTGAATGGGGTGTATCGAGCCTGGAAAAGCCGGTCCTTCGAGGAACAAGGAGAGAAGAAATCGTCCTCCAGGTCATCCAAAACCCGGCAGCAAGGGATTTTCGCTCCGGGTAAGCGCTGCGAAGGCGATATTGGTCTCGCTCGATCAGGTGAAGCACCCATTCAAAACGGGCAGTGTAGGCGTATCCTGCCAGCCGGCAGCGGAGGTTTTTTACCTGGGAGATATATATACGACCTGCATTTAAATAGAGCCGGGCATAGCGGACCCGGCTGGCAACCCATGCCAGATAGGCTGGGCTGCTGAAGTCCGTCAAGGACAGGTTGTTCGCGAGGATGATTTCACGCGGGATATTGTAATAGCCGAGACCGGCATCCTCCTGCGCATCTCGGAGCATGTGGACAATGTGTGCTCCGCAGACGGCCTGATAGCGTGTTTTGGTGCGGGGGGCCGCGCAGCCGTGGCCGATAAAATAGTGCAGCGCTTCGGTAACTGCGGTCGACAGCAGAAACGAATATCTGACCAGCTCGGAGCGTGAAATCAGACGCCCGCGGCGCTCCAGATCGAACGCCAGGATGGACATCATGTTGTTCAGATAGACCTGCAGACCGCTTTTGATTTCAGGGTCGTTTTGAACCAGGTCCACCAGAATTTGTTCTTCGGGGCTGACCGGACCGGGCGGCTGGCGCAGGCAGCAGGCGGCCAGCAGCCCCTGCTGGCGCTCAAGGAAGGCGAACTTCTCGGTTTGCGGGATGCTCTGCAAATCGATCTGATCATCCGCCCAACGGAAGTAGGCGTAAGCCCGGAAGGCGTCCGGGATCAATTTTCGGTCGGCTAAGAGCCGGATGGTCCAGTAGGTCTGGCTGCTCCCTTTTTTCGTGATCGCGGCTGCCAGGCGATAGCTGTCAAGATCTGAACGTTCAGGATCGGATTCTGTAAGATTTGTCCACATTGATATGATCTTTTTATTTTTATTATGCCCCCAAATGTTACCATAATGTCCACGATCTGTAAGTCTTGAAGCATGAGCGCAGTAAATCTCTTCAGATGCTTGTCGTCAGTTGGGAAGATGCCCGAGTTGTTCCGAACGCTGGAGTGAAATTTGTCATCATACTAAAAAGGGCCGCTGGATTTGGAAGCGATGCAGGTATTTTTAGAATGGAGCGACATCTATCAAAAAGCTACACGCTCGAAAAAAAGCGTTAATCTGGGCAGGCAACCGCACTATTGATACGTTGCAACGCATTGGCTGCTTCAGTTTGAACCCGGCGATTTTCATTCCCCAACATTTCGGTCAGCGCAGGAATGGCTTTTTTGGCATCTTTCCCAATCTGACCCAGAGCAAAAGCAGAATTTTCGCTGGCAGGTATATTGCCATTACGCA
Organism: uncultured Chloroflexia bacterium; assembly: GCA_963788305.1. Classification (GTDB taxonomy): domain Bacteria; phylum Chloroflexota; class Anaerolineae; order Anaerolineales; family UBA4823; genus UTCFX2. The sequence goes on along the minus strand of CAWBGK010000011.1, from coordinate 183,402 downwards.
AGACATCGATTAAAGTAGGAACTGCTGGAGCACCAATCAATATGAGCGTCTGCACAGCCAGTTTTCCTAAACTATCCGGGTTATTTAACCGTGTGACGAGAGTTGCAACCAGGTCGGGAACGGCGGGATCCAACCTCCAATTCACATCGATATTCTCCAAAGCGGCTTTCACTGCTACCAGGGTTGGTCTGTCATAATCGGTCATCAGGTGGATCAGGTCTGGAATAGCGCTTATTGCTTTAGGTCCGATCTGACCAAGTGCATGAACTGCAGCCAATTTGATGCCAGGGTTTGGATCTGCCAACGCCTGGGTGATGGTTGGAGTTGCTGCTTCAGCAGCCGACCCGAATTTTCCCAAGACAGCCATCGCGGCTAACAGTGCATATTCCAGCCTGTTCAAATCGCCAATTATATCGCTGATCCACCAGCTCAGGTTTCTCCAAGCTTTTTGCATATCTGTAATCATGATATCAGGCGCTGGCTTCGTAGCCCAGAATGAGATATTCTCCATCGAGGTGTACCGGGCATTTAACCGTTTCAAGTCCCGCATCTGGAGGAATTCAATGAGTACAGGGATCGAATTTGACCCTATTTTTTCTAGTGCAGTTGCTGCAGCCTGGCGGACCTTATCCTCTTTATCAGCCAAAAGCAATACAATGGCTGGAGCAGACGGCTCAGCTGCTTCCCCGAGGTTAGCCAAGCAAGTCACCATCGCCAAGCGGCCATCTAAAAACTGGTCGGACAGGCCCACGATAAGCGCCGGGATAGCGTCTACAGACGCCGGCCCGATCTTTATAAGCGCATCGGCCGCAGCAAGACGCTCCTGAATGTATTGGCTGCCCAGCGCACGGGATAATTCTGGCACAGCTTCTGCTGCATCAGATCCATACCGAGCCAGAACCCGGATATTAAAAATTTTATCTATTCTATCATCCGAAGTCGCAAGCGATTCAACAAGGTCAGGTACGGCAGATGGACCGATCAAATTCAGCAGCCGGGATGCTGCTTCGGGTACCAGGGATGACTGGCTTTTCAACGCCAGCACCAGGCTCGGGAGGATCTTAAGCGTATTGGGATTCTTTGGCCAGGCTGGATCGATCTTCTTCAGCGCACACAGCGCCTCTTCACGAACCGATTTATCTATATCCACCGCTGCAAGGACCAATGCTGGTATTGCTGGAGTCGCAGCATGTCCCCGCATCCCCAGGGTTTCGGCTGCAGACCGACGAATCTCTCCTCTTTCGATTCGTCCGAGCATTTTGATCAAACCTTCGATGCTGTCATCATGGACGATTACCTGTTCAGGCGAAAATTCCCAACGGGTCTCGGTAGTGTTCATCCAATATTGCCCGCGCACGATGACAGGTGCTTGTATTTCAGGTGTATTTTGGATCGGAGTAGACCGCTGGTCGGTTTCAAAACCGGCAGGTTTGACCACCCGCTTCTGATCCGGGGGCATGGTTTCCAGTGGTTGAGGTTCTGGTTGTTTGGAGCGCCTCAATTTTCGTAACCAGTCAAACATCATCGCCTCCCCTGATAAATAAACGCTTGTTTTCACCTGGTTTCCTGTTAATTATATTTTACTACTTGCTATGAAAAGCGCAGATTAAACAAATCCGCCAACAGGGGTAATCCGGGCAGGTCAATGCAATTATCAGGATGAAGTTAAAGAAAAAAATAATCAGACCCAGAAAAACAGAAAGGATCAAAATAATCAATTCCATTTGCATTAATACATTTCTTTTTAGTTACAATGAGGGCTTCTCTGGGAATGTTTGAAAAGGGCAAAATACTTATCAGCCTATGCGTCTTTGTTTACATTCTATAGTAATTGTTGCATTTTATCCAAAATCTCATCACGGCGAGACTGCTTCAACCCTGGTGTTTTGAGTTCTTTTTATCCATTACCCGAGATTGTATCGGTCAAATGGTGTCAATCCAATTTTAGGTTAATAATTTTCCCAAAAAGAGTGTACACAAACTATTCAAATACCTAGCATTTCACGCCATTGCCTCTCAAAATCATTTATGGATGTATTAAAATGCTCATAGAAAGAATTATTAAAAGGTTTGCCAGTCTTACCCATTGTGATTGTGCAAGCATTTTTCTGTAAATTGATCTGGTTTCCTTCAAAAGATGTTAAAGAACCTTACAAACTGAAGAACCTGGTTGTGGAAAAGTGGATAAATCTCCGATTTTCCCACTTTTCCACAACCCCTACGGCTACGACGGCGGCTCATTCACTTCAAAGCTCAGATACAGCCGACCCACTTGCCACGCATCGTCTATCTCCATCAGAATGGCACTGACCAAACGCAAGCAGGCCGCTTCGTTCGGAAAGATACCCACCACTCGAGTTCGGCGATGCACCTCCCGGCTTATTCGCTCCAACCCATTTGTGGTCCGGACCAGGCGCCGGTGAGCGGCTGGGAAGGCAAATACAGTCAGACCTTCTGGGATGTTCGCTTCCAGCCAGGCAGCCAATCTCGAAGCAGTATTTTTATACTTCTTAACGGCTTTTACCAAGTAAGCTTCAGCAGATATGCGGTCTGGGGCGTTGAAGATCGCCCGGATATCGGCGGCCACTTCAGGGAGCATGGATCGGCGAGGCACATAAGCGCTGGCATTTTGCTGCAAGTGAAATTGACATCGCTGCCAGGGCACACCACCGAAAACTGCCATTCGAGCAGCCTTCAAGCCGGTGTGATCATCGCTCGTGATGAGCTGCACGCCTCTCAGTCCCCTGGCTACCAGGCTTTCCATAAAGGTCCGCCAGTGGATCTCATGCTCGCCCAGTGAGGCTGAGACCCCCAAAAGGTGCCTTTTACCATTCAGATCTATGCCGCTGGCCATCAGAATGGCTGCATCCCGGACCTGACCGTCCTGACGTACTTTTTCATAGCGAGCATCGATCACGACATAGGGACACTCACAAAGAGGCCTTTGACGCCAGGCTTCCAGGGTCTGATCCAGCAAGGCAATTGCCTTGCTTACCTGGGTGGACGAAACCGAAGTACCGCAGAGCCGTTCCATGATTGCGGTCACCTTGCGGGTTGAAACGCCCTGGATATACATCTCGGCCAGCGTCATGGTGAGCGCTCGTTCACTGCGAAGGCCTTTCTCAAGCGCTTCGGGGTAGAAACCACCTTCGCGTACCTGTGGTACATCGAACGTGATTTGTCCTATCCGGGTCTTGACCGTTTTCGGTTTGTAGCCGTTGGCCTGATCCTGCCGATCAGGGGTATGTTGGTAAGGTGCGGCCCCGAGATACTGCTGGCGCTCTGCTTGCATGGCGGCATTGACCACTACACGGATCAATTCCGGCAGCTGGTCAAAGCCATTTGCAGCAATTTGCTCTAGCAACTCGGTTGGTAAGGTAAAATCGCCTTGGTAGGTCATGGTGTCACTCCTTAGTTGAAGTCGGAAGCTTCTCGAAGGATACACCAGACCTACCGCTCTGGGCGGATAATTTTACAGAAAAGAGTTTACACTAACCCCATTGTGAATAAAACCGATATCAATGCATTATTACCGAATTTATTAGCTAGATAACGTAGCATTGAAAGACTCTGTATGTATGCCCAGGTGGGATCACCCAAAGCAGGGGAGAAATATTCATCCATAAATTTGTTGAACTCGCAATACTTTGTTGGGACAAGATAACGTAAAGTTGTATCTGTGATCTGACTCGATTCTGCAAATAGTTGGGCGAGGCCTTCGTTGTACCATTTCGGCGGAAGCACAGATCCGCAAGCTTCATGTACTCGCAAATGAACATATTCATGTGAAAGCGTTATGTGGAAGTTCTCGTCCTTTGCATTTATCTGTTTCCATCTTCATGGTCTGATAAAAATCCTTCGGCTTGATGGGCTGTAGTAGCCAAGAATCTCGGATTGCCCTGGCTGCGACTGTGTAAAAAGCTGATCTCGAATGGTGATGTGGAATTCTGCAACTCCGACAATCGGTCCGCTAAATAATGGGTCAATCCTCTGACGTATGTATTTATAGTATCATTCGACGTATCGTAAATCCTGGAAATCCACTCCCTCATCAACATAGACCCTGAGAGTATCGCGCTGGAAGAACGGCGGATCTGCGGGCTCGTCGATGGTTGTACTTAGCAAATGACCTCCTGTCTGTCGCCCTATTTCTTTGGAAAGCAGTTCTAATTCGATATTGGCATCTTGTCCACCTACAAGTTCAATGATATCCATGGCAGCAGAGAAATCACCCAATTTGATGAATGCTTTTGTGAGTGGAATGGCAATTCGCGGATCATATGCAAGCTGCAACATATACTGCATTTCGAAGTAAATACCTCCAGTGACTATCTCCTCATAACGTTCCTGTTGGATCAAAAGAGAAAGCAAGCGAGCTGCACATTGAATATTGGCAGGCTCTTCTCGCAATGCCAATGCATAGCATTGGACGGAATATGCTGGCTCAAGCGTTTCACTCTTCATTCCATCTTCTATGAGCTGATGGACTGTCAAATCGATTTTCTTCGGCAGCAGAAATCTCAACTCGGAATTTCCAGCCTCGATTATATCTCCGTGATATTAGCGTCTTCCTTTACTGCATACTTTCTCACCATTGATGAACGTACCATTGCTGCTCATGTTATTAAGATAGTTTTGACCCGAGCGATTTTCAATGAGAAAGTGTTCTCGAGATGCTGAGCGATCAAGAGGATCGAGGGCAACGGCACATTTGCTCTCATTTCTTCCGACATGGAAAGAATCCTCTCTCATTTCCAGAATCCGCTTACCTCGGCGGACTTCGAACAGGATTAATAAGCAGTAATGATGTTGTCGAATTTGATCCCCAAGTTCTCGTTGCTCAGGCAGCAAGTCACTATCCATATTTTGCTTACTATTCACCATTCTTCAACTTTTCAATCTGCTTTTCAGCAGCTCCCAAATCATTATAAAAATCGGGGCTAAAATCGTGTAAATGTGAATAATTCTGAACCAGGATCGATAAGCTTCGATGAATTTCCTGCCAGTCCTCCAGATTCAACATCCGCAGTAATATTTTACTGAAAAATTGCAGGAAGCAGGCAAATGCAATCATGATACGAGAACCGCAAATCCCGATTAATTTTTTATTATTCTTGGTCGAAATTTATTTTTGAGCGGAGAATTGGGGAAATGATGTTGGCAAAAGGATCGAAGCGATGCGGTGTGGCGAATAGGGAGGATGGTGCGTGGTACGCAATCAATCAACTTCAATCCCGTGATTCATCATCCCCTCAAATTTCAAAAGCATACAAAAATCAACCTGCGGTTCGGTTCATTCAGTAGCGTCTGATCCAGATACATACAATTAGATTTGTGCAGGCTCTACTCAAGTACATATGAATTCATCTTTTTTGTTACGTATACTTGCATTCTCTCAAATATTTCCTGATTGAAATAACCTAGTAGTCTGTCAAACCTGAAACTTTGGATACAATCTTCGTAATTTTATTCGTGCATCGGCAGTTGTGAACTGCCAATGAACCTTAACAACTTCAGAGTTTCGTTGATCTTCCCAGGCTTTCACTTCCTGGATCAAGACATCTTTGTCAGGAATGCGCCGATCCAAGCACTGGCGGGTCAAAGCGGATAACTCGATCTCAGCCATGTTGAGCCAGCTTCCGTGTTTTGGTGTGTAATGCAATTCAAAGCGCTCCACTAACCGTCTGGCTTCTTGTGGCTCAAATGCCAAGTAAAAGGCAGCCCAGACATGGGTGTTAAGATTATCGAGAACCACAACGATTTTCTCGGCATCTGGGTAGAGCTCATCGGAAACAATCCGCATCACTTCAGCCCATTCAACTCTTCGGCGTTGATCGGTGATCTCGATATGCCGCTTTCCAGCCAATGGCTCCAAGAGCATAAACAGATCCGCTACACCGCCTCGCTTGTATTCATAATCGAACCGTTCGGAGGCGCCTGGTCGTATCGCCAGCGGTTCACGGGTATCCATGAGAAGCTGTTTCGGCATTTCATCGATGCATACCAGCGGACGTTTGGGATCGTAGGGCCTTTGGTACACGTCCAGGACGTCTTCCATGTTGCAAACGAAAGCCGCATCTGCCTTTGGAATACACCACTGCTTTCTCAGCCACGGCTTGAGTTCATTTTTTTGAGCGTGGTGCGGATAGTCTCATGGGAAACGCTATCTACGTGGCCCAAACGGACAAACCGATCCCTCAGCAAGCGCAGTGTCCAGGCTTTTCTTCCTTCGGGCGGTGCACTACAGGCCAGGGCAATCAAATGCGCTTCCGCTTCGCCATCCAACGCATGTTGGTACTCTCGGTCTGGCCTTTTGCGGGAGAGGGTTGCCTCCAGCCCTTTTTCGACGGAACTTCTGCGCACATTCATAACAGTCACGGGTGAGACGTTGAATGCTGCGCAGATTTGCTCGTATTTCCAATTCGGACCAGCTGCGCTGCTGTCTGATTTGAGCAAAATATAAGCCCTGGTTACGCTTCGTGCAGGTGCAATTCCAGAGGAGGTTAGTTTTTCAAGGTGCTGTCGTTCTTCGTCTGTCAATTCTATAAAGTATCTTTGGTTCATGGCTCTTGCCTTCCCGTTGAGATTTGCCTCTCTGGTCGCAAGATCCGTGCCAGTTATCATATTGAGCTTTGACTATCTACTAGTGTAACGCGATTATCTCTTGCAACACGTAATTGAAAATCGCCAAGCTTGAACATAAAGACTAATAGATCAACTGTGCGTTCTATATCTATGGAAAACTCATAGGTTTTGCTTTCGTTTCCGGGCAGCGTGGTCTCATCATGGATTTTCTCAGAATAAAATACATGACATAGTTCATGAGCCAAGATGGCTGCTATAGAAAATGGATTGTCAATAAATTGTTGATTGATTGTTATCATGTACGTATTGAAATCGGGGAAATTATCTTTATAGACTACTGATTTCTGACACTCACCGGGTTTAGTAATTAAAGAGGCTATGGTGAGATTGATATTTAAATTGTCTAATTCCAAGTGATTGGTTAGGGCATCAAAAATCGCTCTACAACCCCCCTCGTTGAATAAATTTGCGATAGCCTCAGCGCCGAGTGGATCTGCAAGAAAGGACGATCTGCCTATTTTGTAAACTATGTAATCAAACTTATTGTATACCCATCCTTCCAATAACATATTTTCAGTAGATAGCATATCGAATGTACCATATCTGGGTATGATGGAATCTGGATATATATGTAACTTTATGAGTGCATTACCATTCTTAGGAAGAAGGAAAGGAGCACGCCAATTGAAACTTGCCTTCTTCCCCAGTCCTTTCAGGCGAATGGTTAATCCATCATGACTCTTTGGGGGAATTGTTATGACGATTTTCTTACCATCTAGATATATCTTTTTTTCTGCTCCATTGCTGGCGTCAGTAACTGAGATCCAAATGATCTTATTTATATCATCCCCCTTATTAAGGTGGACATAGAGAAATAAGTCACCAGTAAATCCGTTTTTTGTTTTTCCAAGTCCATTGAGCCGGATAATTAAATCTTTATTTATCTGCCGCGGTATTGTGACGTAATACAGCTTTCTCTTAAATCTGATCAGTTTCTCTTTACCTAGATCGTCCTGATCTACCCGGATTGATCGTTTATAGTTCAACCGGGCCAAAGCCTTCCGATCAGCTTGGTCCACGACTTGTTGATCTGGGGATGCTCTTTTTTCTTCCTTCTTGCTTTCTGTTTTTCCTTGTCTTCCAATCATTACTCCATTTGACGATGACTTAATGTATGGGATCAGGAAAGTAGCTAGGCCGCCAATAATACCAATGGCTGTCAATGCGATTAATATGATAATTCCCCAGTCATGGGGAACCTTGATAAGCAGGATGATTAACAACACGACAGCAAACCCACCAACCATATAGGATACATTTTCTATTTTCTTATCTTTGGTGTTCTCATAAAATGGTTGTTCCCATCCTTCCCTATTTGCAATCAGATTCAGAATCACCATAGTAAAACCAGCCACTACAATGAAAAAAACCAATATGCCAAAACCTAATGCTGGGACTACCATATCCTCTTATCTCCCCGAGCAATTAGAGTAAATCTGAAATCCTTTTCAATAAACCACTTATTTGGGATATTTAGTGACCGAGATCCTACGTCGAATAAATTCGACCAACTTTTTGTCTTCAAAAAGTGATGGTTTTGAAAATCTTGACATAAGTTTAGCATCTTTTCCTCTATATGTGCATAATTATTTTTATCCTCGTTCATAAATTTGGGCATCTGAAATGATTTATTCTGGTAGGTTTAAATCAAAACAACGGATTGAGACATGAAGGATGATATTTCTAAGACAGGCTTTATACATACATCTCTTGATAAGGATATTTCTCAGAAAGCTTCATCACCACACTTCTCGCCGTTTTGATGATCTTCCCAGCCAGGAAAATGTACTTCAACCGGAACGTCTTGCCTGCGCCAGTGCCGCAGGCACAGGTGATTTGCTGCCGATATTCCGTTCCCTTTGCAAAGTCCATCTTGAACAGCAAAAACAGATTGTAAGCCAGCATCAACAACTGAAAGATCGCCTCATTGGCCCAAATGACTGGATCAGCAGGTGCCCAACCGCCATGTCATACTTGGCTTCCTTTATGTAATTCTCACAGTTCCCACGTTTTTCATAGAATTCAACCACTTCTTCTGACGACAGTTCCATATCATTGGTGACAAAAAAGAAATAATCGTATGCGTCGCCTTCCAGGAAAGATAATTGTTTTCTGTCTTTTTCATCTTTCATAACTCGCGAAACCACAAACCTTCTGTCTTCTTTCCATGTGTTCAAGGCTATGACAAACTCGGTTATCTCACGGACAGTCTCGCCTGTATCAAAGGTAATCAATGGGTCGGTTTCTTGCGCCACAAGCGTTGAATACCCTTTTTCCTTGATGACATACTTGCCACCCAGCAATTCGATATTTTCCAGGATAGCATCGTCAAAATAACCGCTATCCATGCGAAATGTGATTTCCAGCCCTTCATCTTTGAGTTGGGCTACGATTTCCTTGATCATTTCTGCAGCGCCGTTTGCCGTATAGGTATCTCCGCTTCTGACATAGCCGGTCAGGTAGGCTTTGATTTCATCACAGTAAGCAAATTGGATGTTGTAACAGCGGTTTCCTGACTTTTTTAGATTGTAACCTTTTGCTGCCCCCTCCTGATGGCCTTCGACATTTACCACACTGCTGTCAATATCGATGGTGATGGATTTGAGCTTGCTCTTTCTCAGGAGCTATCTGAAGAGTTTGAAATTGATTTCCCTCAGCATTTGGGTGGTCTTGCAGCTCGAAGTTTCCCAAAAACCGGGATACCGTTTCCGGTTCTTTGATTGAAATGGTAAACTCGTTGACTAGGGGATCGCTTTGCAGCAGTTTCAGCCGTTCCAGTTTGTCAAATCCAATGAAGTTACCGCATAGCAAGGTCTTGATTTGGTTCATTTTGATTTTGTTGGTGGAGGCGTTCTCAAAAACCAGGTCGTGATCAATCAGGTTAAAAATCCCATTATTACTAGTAGATAGTCAAAGCTCAATATGATAACTGGCACGGATCTTGCGACCAGAGAGGCAAATCTCAACGGGAAGGCAAGAGCCATGAACCAAAGATACTTTATAGAATTGACAGACGAAGAACGACAGCACCTTGAAAAACTAACCTCCTCTGGAATTGCACCTGCACGAAGCGTAACCAGGGCTCATATTTTGCTCAAATCAGACAGCAGCGCAGCTGGTCCGAATTGGAAATACGAGCAAATCTGCGCAGCATTCAACGTCTCACCCGTGACTGTTATGAATGTGCGCAAGAGTTCGTTGAAAAAGGGCTGGAGGCAACCCTCTCCCGCAAAAGGCCAGACCGAGAGTACCAACATGCGTTGGATGGCGAAGCGGAAGCGCATTTGATTGCCCTGGCCTGTAGTGCACCGCCCGAAGGAAGAAAAGCCTGGACACTGCGCTTGCTGAGGGATCGGTTTGTCCGTTTGGGCCACGTAGATAGCGTTTCCCATGAGACTATCCGCACCACGCTCAAAAAAATGAACTCAAGCCGTGGCTGAGAAAGCAGTGGTGTATTCCAAAGGCAGATGCGGCTTTCGTTTGCAACATGGAAGACGTCCTGGACGTGTACCAAAGGCCCTACGATCCCAAACGTCCGCTGGTATGCATCGATGAAATGCCGAAACAGCTTCTCATGGATACCCGTGAACCGCTGGCGATACGACCAGGCGCCTCCGAACGGTTCGATTATGAATACAAGCGAGGCGGTGTAGCGGATCTGTTTATGCTCTTGGAGCCATTGGCTGGAAAGCGGCATATCGAGATCACCGATCAACGCCGAAGAGTTGAATGGGCTGAAGTGATGCGGATTGTTTCCGATGAGCTCTACCCAGATGCCGAGAAAATCGTTGTGGTTCTCGATAATCTTAACACCCATGTCTGGGCTGCCTTTTACTTGGCATTTGAGCCACAAGAAGCCAGACGGTTAGTGGAGCGCTTTGAATTGCATTACACACCAAAACACGGAAGCTGGCTCAACATGGCTGAGATCGAGTTATCCGCTTTGACCCGCCAGTGCTTGGATCGGCGCATTCCTGACAAAGATGTCTTGATCCAGGAAGTGAAAGCCTGGGAAGATCAACGAAACTCTGAAGTTGTTAAGGTTCATTGGCAGTTCACAACTGCCGATGCACGAATAAAATTACGAAGATTGTATCCAAAGTTTCAGGTTTGACAGACTACTAGCCTGTTCGAGTAAGAGTAATAAACCGGCATTTGAGGTGAGATTTCTGGCCGAAAATTCGATTTTATTGATCACTTCAACATCCTTTACTTCACAATATTCTTTACCTCAAGATTTTAACATCTCGTTTCAATCGGCGGTTTCCCTTTTCACCCAATGGGTGAAGACATGAACCTGATTAAGAATTCTTGAATATCTCAAAAAAGGGTCAAGAAGCGGTGATTTTGGTTAAAAAATGACGAAGAATTGGCTTAAATGGTTTCATTTTTCCCCCAAATATGGCAATTTTCTAAAAGTGCCTTTCCTTCACTCATTAGGCGACGTAGAATCCGGGTATGCCATTAACTTCTACGCTCGAAAGGGTGATTTGTTGCCTGCCAGCAGAGGGGCATGCGTTCAGCCTGGATTCGGAGGCGGGGAAAACATCGACTATAATAAGCTCCTATGGAATCGCAAGAACTGGACACGGTAGACCTGATTCAGCATGAGGCTGAACTTTCGGCTATGATCTCTCAGCTGCGGAAAGCCAGCACACTTGCAGTCGACACGGAATCGAACAGCCTGTTCGCTTACCGCGAACGGGTCTGCCTGATCCAATTCTCTGTCCCTTCCGAAGATTTCATGATCGATCCCTTTGCCGTCCCAGACCTATCGCCCCTGGGGACGATTTTCGGCGACCCGGGGATCGAGAAGGTTTTCCATGCGGCGGAGTACGATTTGCTCTGTTTGCGGAGGGATTTTGGCTTCGAGGTCAGGAACCTGTTTGATACGATGGCAGCGGCGCGGATTCTGGGACGGACCGAGATTGGGCTGGGGTCGCTGCTCGAGGCGGAGTTTGGGGTGCGAGTGGAGAAGCGCTACCAGCGGGCGAATTGGGGCCAACGCCCACTCCCGGCTGACCTGCTGGCTTATGCCCGGCTGGACACGCACTACCTGATCGCGCTGCGCGACCTTTTGGAGGCGGAGCTCAAGCAAAGGGAACTGACGGCACTGGCGCAGGAGGATTTTTTAAGGCTGGCGAGCAACAGCCTGGACGAAAATGGGAACTCTAACGGATCTGGACGCCCGGCGAACTGCTGGCGGATCAGCGGCTCGTTCGACCTGAGCCCGCATCAGGCCGCGGTGCTTCAGGCGCTGTGCGAATATCGAGATGATACGGCGCGCCAGCTGGACCGGCCCTTGTTCAAGGTTTTTAACGACCGGACACTGCTCGAGATTGCCTCGCAAACTCCTCAGAGCCTGGATGAGCTTCGGCGGCTGCCGGGGATGAGCCCGGGGCAGATACGCAGGCACGGACAAAACCTGCTTCGAGCGGTGAGCCACGGTCTTTCGTCGCCGCCGGTGCGCCCGCCGCGCTCGCCGCGCCCTGATTCGGCCACATCAGAGCGGCTGGATGTCCTGCGGGACTGGCGAAAGCAGGCCGGGATTCGGATGGGGGTGCCTTCGGACGTGGTCCTGCCGCGCGATATCATGCAGAACCTGGCGGTTAAAAATCCGAGGAACGAGGCAGAGCTGGCAGATGCGATGCAGACCATCCCATGGCGGTTCGACCACTTTGGTGACGAAATCTTAAAGGTGATGATCAACGGAAAAAGCAAGAATTGAACCGCAAGAGCAGGTGAGGGCAACCATGGAGAGCGATTTCCTGCTGAAACCGAAGGAAAGCCGTTAAGGATCATCGAAATGCCCAGGGGAAGAGTTTTTATCAGGGCGAAAGAGAGGAATTTGAGATCATGAGAATCACATTTTATGGGGCAGCCAGGACGGTAACTGGCTCTCAACACCTGCTTGAGGTTAATGGGAAAACCATCCTGCTCGAGTGCGGGCTTTTCCAGGGCAGAAGGGAAGAGTCGTACACTCGCAACCGAAAATTTCCTTTCCAGACTTCGAATATCGATGCGATGGTGCTTTCGCACGCGCATATCGACCACAGCGGCAACCTGCCGAACCTGGTGAATGACGGTTTCCGGGGGCCGATTTATGCGACGCCGGCGACGTGCCACCTCTCGAATATCATGCTGATGGATTCTGGGCATATCCAGGAGCTGGACGCAGAACACGTCAACCGAAGGAACGCGAAGGATGGGCTCGCTCCGATCGAACCGCTTTATACGATGAACGAGGCGGCGATGGTGGCCCAGTATTTCACTCCGACGGATTACGACGCCCCGGTCGAGATCGCGCCGGGGGTGACGCTTGACGCTGGTGGACGCGGGGCATATCCTGGGATCGGCGGCAGTGGTGCTGGATGTTGATGAGCGGGATGGAAGCACCTGGCGGAAGAAGCGGCTGTGGTTTTCCGGGGATATCGGGCGAAGGGGCCTGCCGCTGCTGCGAGACCCGGTGCTGCCGAGCAAGGCGGACACGCTGATCATGGAATGCACTTACGGAGACAAACCGCACGAGGACCCGACGGAGGCTTATGATGAGCTGCGGGAGATTGTGAACCGGACGGCGGATAGGGGCGGGAAGGTGATCATCCCGGCGTTTGCGGTAGGACGAACCCAGGACCTGGTCTACAACCTGAACGTGATGATGGACGGCGGGGAGGTGCCGGCGATCCCGGTGATCGTGGACAGCCCGCTGGCGGTGAACGCTTCGGATATTTACCGGTCGCATCCGGAGGTGTTCGACGAGGAGACGCGCGAGTTCGTCGGCGAAGGCCGGCACCGCTCGGCGCTGGGTTTCAAAAACCTGACTACACCCGCTCGGTGGATGAATCCAAGGCGCTCAACGACCGCAAGGACCCGATGGTGATCATCTCGGCCTCGGGGATGGCGGAGAACGGGCGGATCCTGCACCACCTGAAGAACAACATCGAGAATCCGCTGAACACGGTGCTGATCGTTTCGTGGCAGGCGCCTTATACGCTGGGCCGGAAGCTGGCAGACCGGATCAAGAAGGTCAATATCTTCGGGGAGTCGTACGACGTGCGGGCGGAGGTGGCGACGATCGGCGGCTTCTCGGCGCACGCGGGGCAGACGCTGCTGGTGGAGTATGCGCTGCGAGTAAAGGAGACGGCGAAGGAGGTCTACCTGGTGCATGGGGAGGAGAAGGCGGCGGAGGCGCTGATGGGGAAGCTGAAGGAGAGTGGGATGGGACAGGTGGCGTATCCGGAGATGGGGGAGGTGGTTAGCAGCTAGCGATTAGCTGTTAGCAGTTAGCAGTTAGTAGTTGGTTGCCTGCCTGCGCAGGCAGGTTGGTGATTGGTGGTTGGTGATTAGTTGTTGGCGGCTGGTCGTTAGGGGTTGGAGGTTGGTGATTGGTTGTTGGTGATAGGTGGATGGTTGCCTGCCTGCGCAGGCAGGTTGGTGATTAAATTTCGGAGGTTGGCTGGTGGCGGGGAGGCGCTTGCGGGAGGAATTTGGGGTTGGAGGGTTGATGACTGGTGGAGTCTGGATGTTGTGTGCTATGGAGTGAGGGGAGCCTGATGCGGGGATGGATTGTTTTATTAACCACGAAAAACAAAATTTACCACGAATAACACAAATAACCACGAATGAAATAAATCACCACGAAAAACATTATTAACCACAAATAACACGAAAAACCACGAATGAAACAAATAAAGAGGGGATTGCTTCGCTTCGCTCGCAATGACAGGCGAGAGGGGATTGCTTCGCTCAGGACGTCCACGAAAGACGTGGACAGGCTCGCAATGACAGGCGAGAGGGGATTGCTTCGCTAGGGACGTCCACGAAAGACGTGGACAGGTTAGCAATGACAGGCGAGAGGTTTTTGGATTCAGAATGGCGCTTGCAATAATCGAACATTTGTGCTAGATTCGGGGGGAAAGGAATGGCATGTATGGATCAGGAACATGAAATCCCATTAATGCTGAAGTACCTGTTCGGGGACACGGCGGGGCTGGCGAAGCGGTCGGCGTCGGAGAGGATGCTGAAGTGGTGCACGGGCTTCGATGGCTGGCTGGACGAGATGGGGAGGACTTTCCGAAGGGACAAAATCAAGCAGGCGAAGATGACCTGGAAGCTGCTGTTGAAACAAACCGGGAAGGCGCCGTGGGAATTGGGGAGGCAGGACATCGAGGCGCACCTGGCATGGATGGAGACGGAGGGGTATGCTGCGTCCACCAGAGCGAACAGGGTGGGCATCCTGGCGGATTTTTACCGGTGGTGCGATCAGCATAGGATCGATCCGGAATGCGAGGCGGGGTTCAACCCGGCTGCTACGGTGAGGCGACCCAAGGTGCGGCGGTACGAGAGGGCAGCAGTTCTGAGCGTGGGGGAGGTGGAAAGACTTCTCGACACAATGAGATTGGACAAATCGGAATTAGGGAAGCGGGACTATGCTTTCATGCTCCTGCGGCTGCGGGCGGGGGCAGCGCTGATGAATTTACAGCATCTGAAGTGGGGCCAAATCGAACACGATCCAGGCGGAACATGGATTCGATGGCGACCAGAGAGCGAAGGCGTGCGGCTCAGCGAGGACGCATGGGGGGCGATCCGGGAATGGCTTGAGGCGAGCGGCAGGCTGGGAGGAATTCAAGGGGAGGATTATGTCTTTGCACCGCTGGCCGAGCCAGGGAAGTCAGACCAGGGAAGCCATGCAGAGGATTGGGCCGTGGGGAGACCGATCTCAAGCGACCAGATTCTGCGAAATTTAAAGCTTTACGGGAGGCTGGCAGGGATCGAGGAAGAGAAGCTGACGCTTATGGCACTGAGGAGGACCGGGATCAGGCTAAAACTGGAAGAAGGGGCGAGCATCCGGGAGATCAAGGTGTTTACGGACAGCAGGGAGGAGGAGAAGTCGACGCGATACAGGCTGGGGAAGCTGACAAGGAGCCCTCACCCTGACCCTCTCCCGGGGGGAGAGGGAAAAGAGGACCCTGATGGGAAAGGCGGGTTGGAGAGCCCTCACCCTGACCCTCTCCCGAGGGGAGAGGGAAAAGAGGGGGGAAGGGCGGGTTGGAGAGCCCTCGCCCTGACCCTCTCCCTGGGCGGAGGGAAAAGAGGATCCGGCTGACGGGAAAGGCGGGTTGGTTTATCTTCCTGGCAGTGGTCATGGATGTGTTTACTCGAGCCATTCGCGGCTGGTGCCTGAGTCGGTCCCTGGATGTCACGTTAAGCCTACGAGCTCTCGAAATGGGCTTGGCGGAACATGTACCCGAGATCCACCACAGCGATCAAGGCGTCCAGTATGCTGCCAGTGAATATGTCAGGGTGCTGAAGACGTATCAAGTGCAAATCAGCATGGCAGCTGTCGGAGAGCCAGAAGAGAATGGCTATGCCGAACGGCTCATGCGGACAATCAAGGAAGAGGAGGTGGATTTGTCAGAATACCGGAACTTTGCCGACGCGCAAAACCAAATTGGGCGATTTCTGATGGATGTGTATAATCATAAGCGCATCCATTCATCGCTTGGGTATTTGACGCCGGTTGAGTTCGAGCTCGCCTATGGGCTCGCTCTCACTCAACCGGCCGAAGGTGCCCCCTAAGAATCCCTAAAAAAGTGTCCAGTTTCATGGGTCCACCACAGCCCTCACCCTGACCCTCTCCCGGTGGGAGAGGGAAAAGAGGACCCGGATGGGAAAGGCTGGGGAGAGCGCCCTCACCCTGACCCTCTCCCGGGGGGAGAGGGGAGAAGAGAGCAAGGTATTAAGGGATGGGAAGATGGGAGGATTCCAGTGAGGAAGGCGAAACCTTTTAAAGCGGGGGATGGGCTCCGGCATGGAGCTTACGCAAAGAGCCAGCCTGTGGAGGCGGTGGAGGCATTAGCGAAAGAGGAAATTCGAGGGCTGGAAGAGCAAATTGCAGGATTGAGAGAACTGGAACGCAGACTTCTGGAAAGACAGGAGAACGCAACGAGCAGGAAGGAAGCGATCGACCTTGGGGAGGCTTATTCGCTGGCGGCATTCCGGATGACAGAGCTGATTAAAGCGGAGAGGGAACTCGCAGCGGGGGAGGTCAATGATTCCTGGGTGGAGGACGTGTTGAAGATGCTGAAGGCATTTTCATGCTCGAATGGCGAGGAGCTGGACGAATCGGTGATGGAAGAGGCGATGGGAGGCGAGGCTTTCATGGGGGAGGACTTTATGAGTTTGACCGAGGAGATCGCGTCCACCCGGTATGTGCTGCGGAATGTGTACCGGGCTGCAATGGAATCGCAGGATGCGCCGGAGCTGATCAGACTGACGGGGATTTACGGCAGCATGAGCTACCGGCTGGCGAAGATGCTGAAACTTGAAAATGGAGAGAAAAATCAAACGAGCATCTATTTAAAAAGGGCTATAGATCAGGCGCTTGAGGAGGTCTCTCGAGAATTCGTGATCCCTGACGAACTGCAATAGCAGGGTGGGTTCTTGGAACCCACCCTGCCTGACCCAATTATCTGCGAATGACCGGCAGGTGGGATTTCAGTGTAGTCTGCATCACCTTCGTTAGGGGCGGTGTGGACTGACCTGCGTACTGGACGTAGGCGGTGACCTGGAAATCTTCCAGCTGCTGGCTTGAGGAATCCCAGAGCACACCGATATGCTTGGAGGAATTCGGCAGCAGGTCCTCGACCGGGACCTGGAATTCTGACAAAGACCCGGAGGCGAGGCCTTCCACGTGGATTACCGCGGTGCCGGTGATCGGGACGGACCCTGTGTTCTGGAAGTCGAAGCTCAGGCTGACCATATCCCCAATCTTGAAGAAATCCGGAGCATTCAGGTTGTAAGACTGTCCCAGGATCGTTCCGATCCTGATCGCTTCGGTCTCGGAAGCAAGCAGGTCGCCTTGCAGATTGCGCAGCTCGGCGAGAATATAGTAGTCGCCTGGCTCGGCAGCCTTGGTATCCCAGCTGAGCGAAGCGGTGGCAGGGCCGCTCAGAGCGTGGAGGGTCTCCATCAACAACCCGTCCACGAGCTCGTTTGAGCCGAAGGCGTGGACCGCAGCAGAGAGGGTGACGGTCAGCGGGTTGCCGCTGTTCTCGACCCTCAGGTCCACCAGCACAGGCATGCCGGGATCGTAGGATGACAGGTCCGTTTTGAGCAGCGGGATCGTCAGAGTTGAAGTGAGGGTGGTGACTTCGAAGATATACTTTTTGTAGAAATTCGCACCCTGGGTGAGCGAGTTGTAGATGAACGGGTAGATCACGATGTGGAGCTCGGAGACGCCGTCCGGGTTGGTGACGACACCCCAGTCGAAATCGGCGGTCGGGAACCACTCGGCCATCGGCCAGGGGCTGTTCGAGCTGTCTTGAGGTCCCATCTTCAACGGGAACGAAGACCTCCAGGTCGACCCCGGAAATGGTTTGCAGCTCGGAGCGCTCGCTGAGGCTCACACCCTGGACGACGACACCGGCAGGGAGGGTTTGAACGTAGTCGTAGGTGGGGACCATCGGCATGTCCGGGATCATCATATGTCCGCCGCCCGGGATCACGAGGCGGTCTTTACCGAGGTATGTGGTCTCCTGCTCATAATTCGGGACGGTGACTTCGATCGAAGCGAGCGGGGAGCTGATTGGAGCGAGCTCAGCGGGCTGGGCTGCGGCAGCAGGGGCGGGAGCGCCATCGCCGAACTCGGGGTCGCCGAAAATGTGGTATTCGGCGGTCCAGATGTCTTCGTACCAGCCGGTGTACCAGTTATCCGAGTGGAAGCCGCCGATGTCGCGCTTGATATTTTTCAAGACCGGCCCTATTTCATCGCCGGGGTCCCAATCGTCATAGAACCTTTTGGCGTTTGATCGATTCACAGAGCCATAGCTGACTTCGGTGGAGCCCACGTAGGCTGCGGCGCCTTTCTGGAGGAACGTCTCGGCCAGGCCGTCGCCGGGAGTGTAGTTGCCGGTGAGGCAGGATGTGACGAAAACGAACGGGTTGGAGTCGTCGAATGGATCGAGGTAAGCACCGAAATCCGGGACTTCCAGATCGTCCACCACATCCCAGTTGCCATGACCGGCGAGGTGGATGATGTCCTCATCCGGAGCCATGGCGAAGAACTGGTTAACCGCGCCAATCCGGGTGGCGTAGTCGGTGTTATCCAGCTCGTCCACATCGGTGCCTTGAGCTTCCAGGCGGGACTTTACGTCGTGGATCACTGCCGCAAAATCACTCTCACCGCTAGTTCCGCTGCGATGTCTGGGAAAGCCGCTGACGACCAGGGCGTCGCTCCAGTCAAAGTCGTATCCTGAAGCGCCTTCGTCGACCCCGATGTCCGTTTCGACCGGGATCAGCAGGAGCTCGGCGCTGTCGCCGATGATGCGGCCAACTGCAAGCTCGGGGTCGATAAGGTTGGAGCCCGTATCCGCATAATGGACGTCGGTCGTATTGACGGTGAACGGCTCCTTCCAGGAGATGTACCAGGGCTCGTCGATCTCCAGGCTGTGGGCGGGGATGATATCCAGCTCGCCGACGAGCAGCAGGTAGCCCTTGGAGAGGTAATTATTATCGACGCCGTCGTAGCCTTTCATGAATTCCCCCCAGGCTTCGATCGCGTCGTCGACCTGGTCCGCGGTTGGAGAGCCGACCAGGTAAGCCAGAACGCCATCTTTCAGGTCAGCCATGCGGGCAAGACCGGAGAGCAGCCTGTCCACATCTTCATCGGAAGCGTTGACTGCGAACAGGTTGCACGGGTTGGTCACGATGAGGTAATCTGAATCGAGCTGGATGTCCCAGATGGCGGCGAGGAGCGAATCGCCGGCGGAGGTCACGGCAGCCGGGTGGTCGAAGGAATCGGAGTACCATGTGTCGTAGATCAGCTCAACCGGGTCACCGCCAACGGCGTAAACCGGCGTGTCAATCTCACGGTAGAGGATCGGAGCGGCCAGGTAAGAAACCGTAAGGCTGGCGTGGGGGTTGAGGTTGTAGGGGTTGGAGCCGGAATGCAGGTCGATATTCACCGCGCTGCGCTTATCGGACGGGTTGTACTCGCTGGTGACGGTGTAATAGGTGCTGGACTTGATGACCGGCTGGAACCCGACGAGGTTGTCGGTCAGCTCGTTGAGGCCGGCCGGCAGCGTGCCGTTGTTCTCGATGCGCAGGTCGACCCGGAATATATGACCGTCGCGGGTGAGGGTGCGCTCGACATCCAGGCGGGGTGATCCGGTTTCGATGTCCACGGTCGTGGATTCATCCATCCAATCCTCTCCGGCGAATGAGACGGCCCGGATGGAGTGGCGTCCTTCGTCCAGCCCGCTGATGTCCCAGTCGTAGTCATAGGTCAGGTCATAAGGATTAGTGATATCGCCGTCAGGGACCTGGTGTCCATCGATGTAGAGCTCGACGGAGTCCACTTCTTCTTCGATGCGGATGCAGCCGTGAAAGCCGCAGTGATCGAAGTACTTCGAGGCGTGGACCGAGATCGGGATGATCGTACCTGCCGGGACGATGGACCCGGAGATATATTCGATATAGAAGGGAACGGGGTCGTTGAAGGACAGCTCGCCGTAGAGCGTCTCTTCGGGAGGGGTATAAAGGAGCTCACTGATGTAGGTCAACCCACTGCGATCGAAGGCTTCGAAGCGGAACTCGTGTTCTCCGGCGAATTCCACGAAATCCATCCCGATCTCGCCCAGGCGGAGCACCCACTCGAACGTGGTCCCATCGTCTGGGGAGGGGGCGTAATCGATGCCGATCCGCTTATCGTCCATGAAGAACTCCACACGCTCAACTTCGTCGTTGTCGTCGGCTTTGAGGCTGATCCGATGGGCGAAGAACCGGCCGGGGAGGCGCTTGGCGCTCATGTCTGAGATGCCGGGCTTTTCCGTGTCGGACTTGGGGAGGGTCTGGAAGAATCCCGGTTCGCTTTCGACGCTGTTGCCGGATGGATCGGTGGAGCGGGCTTTGAACTGGTAGAGGGTGGCCGGCTCAAGGTCGCCCAGGTCGATCTGGTGGTTCATGGTGGGCGTCAGGTCGGTCTTGCTGAGGGCAAAAGTGTCGAGCGTTTCGTCGTAGAGCACCTGGCTGTCGCTCAATTCGCCGGTGCTCCAGGTTATCCTGGCGCCGGTCGTGGTGATATTGGTGACAACGGGACCTTTCTCGATTTCAGGCGGTGTCTGGTCGCATTTCCAGTTTTCGGAGCGGCTGTTATTGTCATCATTCAATTCTTCTATCACGTGAGTGATGTCCGATCCTACGAGGATGGTGTCCTGGAGCTCTGAGCAGGTCCAAACAAAATTGGTGAAGTACTGGTTCAAGCGCTCATCCGGGTCGAGAATCTGCAGAGACGACGCTGGTTATCGTCTGACCGCCATCCACTTTCAAGCCATTTGTAAAGCCAGTTTTCGTAGGACCATCGCCCTGGTTCATGACCTGAACCCAGATTTGAGAACCAGAACTCCAGACATCGGTGATGACAAGGTCGGGATCGGCGTCCGGGCTGAAGGTCTGAGCGGGCAAAATTGCCTGAGCGTTCGCCGGGGCAGCGATGAGAAGGATCATAAAGGTGAACGCGAAGAACTTAAAGAAGGAGTGTTTTCAATTCCTTCTGCATCCAGATGATTTACGGGCATCCATTTGTTCCTCCTGTTGGAATAGGACCTGGATATCTTCGGTTGTATTAAATATATTATAGAGAAAATATTTGAGAAAAGCTACTATTTTCTGGTTAAGGGGGGGGAGCTGGGGGTCAGTTATTGGTTGTTGGTAGTTAGTGATTGGTTGTTGGTGGTTAGCGGTTAGAAGTTAGCTGTTAGCGGTTAACATTTAGCGGTTGGCTACTGGTGGTTGGAGGTTAAAGTAAGCGGGAAGCGGTTGGCGGTCAGTAATGGATTTACGGGCATGGAGGGAATTTAAGTCGATTTGGGGATTTTCGGCTATAATACTCGGCGCAAACGTGTTTAGATAGACGAATGGACACGATCATGGAGAGGTGCCAGAGCGGCCGAATGGGGCGGTCTCGAAAACCGTTGTGGGCTATGCCCACCGTGGGTTCGAATCCACCCTCTCCGCAGAGAACAGAGAGTAGATATTAGCAACGAGATCGCTCAGTGGAAGCTGGGCGATCTCGTTTATTGAAATGTACTTGTTAGGAATTTTCAATTTTATTATTGCTCATTGGACAATTTGACTTAAATAGGATGATTTGTTATCATATCATCGCATGTTGATATGAAAATATGATACGGAGACATCCATGTTCGCAACGACTGATAAGACCAATTTGTATGTGAAGGCACGACTGTTTCGCGGGTTCGGGGATCCATCGCGCCTAAAAATCCTGGAATCACTTAGCAGCGGCGGGCAGACGGTGGGTCTTATTGTCGAACGGACCGGGTTATCGCAATCGAACGTTTCCAACCATTTGAGCTGCCTGCGCGATTGCGGATTGGTGACCGCTGAGCAACGAGGGAAGTTTGTCGAATACCAGCTTAGCGACCCGCGCGTGAAAGAACTGCTAACCCTGGCCGAGAGCCTTTTGGCTGATGTGGCGCGCGGTGTGTATGAATGCACGCGCTACGGCATGAATGAGCGTACCCATGAGTGAGATACGCACCTTTGAAGTCCCGATAGCTGGGATGGATTGCGCTGAATGTACACTTCATGTGCAGCACGCCATTGAGAAGCTGCCCGGTGTGCAAAAGGTAGATGTCTTACTCAGCTCTGAAAAAGCGTTGATTCAGATGGATTCTGGGCAGGTGAATTTGACTGCCGTCCGCTCTGCCGTAGCTGCCGCTGGATACCGCGTACCCGAATCGGCATCTCCACCGTCTGTGCCTGTTTCGACAGGTGACTTCAACCGCAGACTGACCATCCTGCTCGCAGGGCTGTTCATGGGTGTGTTGGGCATCGTTGTCGTGGGCGAATGGATGGGGTTGTTTGAGATACTCAATGCGCGTATTCCCTTTATCATCGGGCTGGTAATTGTGGTGTTAGGCGGGTATCCGATCTTTTTCAATGTCATCCGCGCCACGCTGAAATCGGCAAATCATCTCGCACACGCTGATGACCATTGGCGTTATTGCCGCGCTGGTTGTGGGAGAATGGGTGACGGCGGCCATTGTGGTCATCTTTATGCGCGTGGGTGATTATGTCGAGAATTTCACTACCGAAAGCGCCCGTCGCGCCTTGAAAGATCTGACTGCCCTTGCACCCCAAACTGCCCGCGTCGAACGGGATGGCGTAGAGCTGGAAATCCCTGCCAGCCAGGTTACCCCGGGAGACATCACTCATAGTTCGCCCAGGCGAGAAAATCCCGGTAGATGGCGAAGTGCTTTCCGGGCAGGCAACCATAGACCAGGCTGCTATTACGGGTGAGTCCATGCCTGTCGAAGTAGCAGCAGGCATGAAGGTATATGCAGCCACTCTTGCCAAACTCGGCAGCCTGCGCATCCGCACTGAACGGGTGGGGGCAGATACAACATTTGGCCGGGTGATTAAGTTGGTGGAAGAAGCGGAAGTGAACCGGGCCGAAGTCCAGCGTTTTGCCGACAAATTCAGCGCCTGGTACCTGCCCATTGTGGCCGGCGTGGCGGCACTGACCTTCTTGTTCAGCCGCAACCCGCTCTCCACTGCAGCGGTTTTGTTGGTTGCCTGCTCGTGTTCCATTGCCCTGGCAACGCCGGTAGCCATGCTGGCCTCTATCGGGGCCAGCGCCAAACATGGTTTGCTGATCAAAGGTGGGAAATACCTTGAGATTCTGGCGAAGGCTGACGTGTTACTGGTAGACAAGACCGGCACGCTCACATTAGGCCAGCCGCAGGTGACGAACGTCGTACTGCTCACGGATGTTTCTCGCCGCGATGCTTTGTCGCTGGCTGGGTCTGCCGAACGTTACTCCGAACATCCGCTTGCTGAAGCCGTGCGCAGCCTGGCGTTAGCTGAAGGCGTAACTATCCACGCGACGCAAGATTTCAGGGCCATTCCGGGTCAGGGAGTGCAGGCGCAGGTTGAAGGACACAAGATAGTAATCGGCAACCGCCGCTTGTTTCCCGCAGCTGAAAACCTCGAACAATCAAAAGAACTCGAAGCCCTAGGGAAAACCCTGCTGTTTCTCGAAGTGGACGGCGCGCTCACAGCCATTTTTGCCGCCATCGATACCCTGCGCCCTGAAGTGCCCTCTGCTTTAGAAGCAGTACGCGGACTGGGGATCCGCCACGTGGAGCTACTCACCGGCGATAACGAACGTACCGCTGCTGCGCTTGCTGAAAAGCTGGGCGTTTCCTACCGCGCCGGTCTCCTGCCGGAAGACAAAATTGCCATTGTGAAGGAGTACCAGTCTAAAGGCCATATTGTCGTGATGGTTGGCGACGGTGTAAACGACGCGCCCGCCCTTGCGCAAGCAAATGCAGGGATTGCGATGGGCTCGGCGGGTACAGATGTTGCAATTGAAGCCGCACACATTGTCCTGATGCGTGAGGATTGGACGCTTGTTCCTGAGGTGCTTAAAATTGCCAGGCGCACAATGGGTGTAGTGAAGATGAACCTGGGTTTTACTGCGTTATACAATGTAATAGGGTTGACCCTTGCTGCACTTGGGTTCCTGCCACCGGTGCTGGCAGCTGCTGCACAATCCTTGCCCGATCTCGGCATTATGGGTAATTCGGCCAGGCTGATCAGGCAGAAATAAAACAATATACATCACCTTGAAAATTTCTGTTCATGCAAGGAGAATAGAATTTTTTGAGCGAGCATTCAATCATTTAGTGGATATCAAGACGCCTATTCAGAAAATCGCACTGCCCATTTCCTTCGCCTGGTTTTATGACCCAATAAACCGTCACTCCTGAAATTGCATCTGACATTTCAATCTATTTGGAGCCTTGAGCGACCCTACGCACGTCCGCATCATTGACGCGCTGGTGGAAGGCGAAATCGGGGTAGGCGAACGGGTGGAGCGGTTTGGTTTGACCCAGTCTGCTATCTCGCACCAACTGCGTGGATTGAACAACAAGCGCCTTATCCGTACCCGCAAACTGGGACGAAATGTGTTCAACTGCCTCGATGATGAGCACGCTGCCGAATTGTTCGCGTGTGGTCTCGACTTAGGGGACGACTATTTCACCCAAGGCAAACCTCACCCGATGATCGATGTGCGAGAAAGGTATAAGCGCATCCTGAAGGAAGCAGAAGATCCTGAAGTCGCAATCCTGCTGCTCGACTTCCTCCTGGGGGATATTTCTTCCTCGGACCCGGTCGGGGATCTGATCGAGGCGATCAGGCAGGCACAAGCCAGGGCAGCCCAGCGCGGCGGACGCCTGACTGCGGCGGCTTCCGTTTGCGGCACTGATTAAGACCCACAGGACCTGGAAAAGCAGAAATCAAGCCTGCAGGAGGCGGGACTATTCACACTCCCAACCAGCGCATTGGCAGCCGGTTTCTGCCGGGATCTACTTCAGATGGCAGGAGGACGGTGAGATGGATGAGCTCATGGAACTCATCGATAGCCCTATCGTTGCGATCAACGTGGGCATTCAAGACTTTGGAAGCGCATTGGTAGAGCAAGGCATCGAGGTCGTCTTTGTCGAATGGAGGCCCTCCGGCTGGAGGCGACCAGGAAATGATCGACCTAGTTGACCAGTACTTGTAAGCGCACGATTGGGAATAAACATGGAACAGGGGATTGGGCTATTGTTTCCATCCCTGGTTTTGATTCCGGGAAAGTTTATGCTGAGGTGGAAAGGACAGCGAGGGCCATGCCGACCAGGGCATCGCGCCCGGATGAGCTGCCCCAGCCCAATAGAGCATGGGCGCAATGCTGCGGGGAAGAACTCCCGGTCATTATTCCATCAAGAGCATGGATGAGCCGTTCATCCGCCTGCCCCTGGGAAGCGCAGGAAATCAGATTGGCGCTGATCAGGGTGGTCATCTGAGAAGCTGCCTTGTTGAGAAGAACATTCATCTCCACCAGATCGAAGGCTGGCTTTAATGCAGAACCCCAACGACGATAAGCCAGGAGCAGGCCGAGGATCAGATCATCCCCGGCAGGCGTCAAACCGGCGCCTGATCCTAACAGAGGGATCAAAGCCGAACTTATCGCATCCAGATTGGATGTCTTGAGAAGCTGGAGCAGCCGGACGAAGGCAGCTCCTTCAAAAGGCCTGGGCGGCAGCGGAAGGTCATCCAGCTCAATATCCAGGATATCTTTTAGAACGAAGTAGAGACCCGGTTCTGTTCGTTGAGATAATATGTATGTGGCGATCGTTTTTAAGGTTCCGAGGCGGTCGCTGAGGGACAGCAGAGCGGCTGGTCGAGGCGGTGTTTCCCACGTTTCAGCCCGGCTTAAATCGATCTCGATCCCGGTTGATGGGAGCAGAATTTTCTCGGCCTGAATAACAATCCTGTCGTTGACTTCTACACTTCTCAGGGCGGTCTTCCCCCCAGGGAGGTTCAGGGTAAGCGGACCATGAAAGCTCTCAAAGGATAAAAACAAGACCCAATCGCCCTCAAGTCGGACAAATAACCCACGCGATGCAGCGCCGACGATAAGCGCTTGTTGGTAATATGCAAGAAGCTCTCGAGCTTTCACACCCTGGGTGGTCACAACTATTGGCTGGCTTTGGATCATGATTAACCAATCGCCTTTATCTCTAATGATTTGCCGCGGTTAATTATACATACACACAGCGCAGCAAACCTTGATTGAATGGAACACAGCACCCGGTTTTGAGCGGACAGACCAGCCATTAATTCACAAACCATGCCGGCTGGGTTTTATGGTGGGTCGCCCAGACGAAGACGGGTGATTTTCGGACTATAATCTCAGCCAGCAGGCTGGTGTGGAGCGTGAAAACTAAACTGAGATTTGAGACATATAAACCGAAGACGATCCTCAACAAGCACAAGCGGGCCGATCCCTGGTTCTGGGTGCGCTACAGCGCTTATCCCTATATTGGGTGCCAGCACGGCTGCGAGTTCTGCTACTGCCGCGAGCAGAAATACTCCCCGTATGAAGATCCAAATGACTTCGCATATCACGTACGGGTCAAGGAGAACGCCCCCGAGCTGCTGCGAGGCGCTTTGAGGAGGGTGGAGGTGGATCTGGTTTTCACGGGAGACTACCAGCCGGCCGAGCGGAAATTTGGGATCTCACGGCTGATGCTGGAGGTCTGCCGCGATCTCGGTTTTCCGGTCTTTGTGCTGGAACGCTCGCCGCTTGTGGTGCGCGATCTCGCGCTGCTCCAGGAGATCAACGCGAAGGCGCCGTCGGTGGTGGCTTTCAGCATCATCAGCACGCCGGATTCGCCGAACCACGCCCGGGTCCAGGAGATGGAGCACCTCGCGCCGGCTGCTGAAAAACGCTTTGCGGCGATGGAGGCGTTCGCCAGGGCAGGGATCCTGACGGGGACCTGTTTTATGCCGGTGCTGCCCGGGCTGTGCGACGAGGATGCCAACCTGGAAGCCGTAATCCGTTGGACCGCGGATCACGGTGGGAAGTTCGTCCTGGCCAGCAGCCTGACGCTTGCGGACCAGCAGAAGAACTACTATTTCAGAGTGCTGGGCGAACGATTCCCGGACATGGTGGACCTGTACCGGGGGCTGTATCCCCCGGGCAGCTACGGCCCGAGAGATTATCCCTGGAACAGGACTGCGCTGCGGATCCGCGAGCTGTGCGAAGAATATGGGATTCGCGACCGGATCCCGCGCCCGATCATCCCCGGGGACAAGCGGAGGCTCAACAAACGCATCGTCGAAGGATTGTCCGAGGTCGTTTATACGATGGAAATCCACCAAGAGAATGACGACCGCATCTGGGCTTATCGCAAGGCAGCCTGGGCGATCGAGGACCTTGAGCAGGATATTGGATTGATCCACCAGATCATGGGATTGAAGGGGCTGCAGAACATCCCGAACGTCGGGGTGGAGCTGGGGGAGAAGATCGAGAAAATGCTGGTCGAGATGAGCCGCGGACGCTGATTAACTGACCGAGCTGAACTCAGGCGTGACGGGAAACTTCCTGGGGCAAGGGCGCCTGTCCCCAGGAGGAAAGCGGGGAGGGATGGCTTGAAACAGGGAGGCGAAGGAAAACCCCGAGGATCACAGATGCCGTCCAGATTTCCCTAAATACCTATACAATTCCTTGACAATATGATAGTATACACTTAACAAACGTCTATTTCGACGGCAACCGCCGTTTACATAGCTATTGGTTTTTTTCCTGCCGCTCAAATATCCAGAGATAAAGCAACGCTCGGCGATTTGGAGAACAGTGATGAAAAATGTAGAATGAAGATATTCCTACTTACAACTTGAAAGCCGTGATCCATGAGACCGGCCTTACACCGGCGACCTTACGCGCCTGGGAGCGCAGGTATGGACTGCTCAAGCCGCAGCGCTCGCCCGGCGGACACCGGCTTTACACCAGGGCTGAGATTGAGATGCTCAAATGGCTGGTGGAACGCCAGGCAGAAGGCCTGAGCATCAGCCATGCGATTGAGATGTGGCGCCAGCAGGACGGCAGCCCAGCTTTGAGAAACCCAGCCTATTCTGTGACCATGCCTGTCCCCACGAGCGGAACGATGCTGGATCAACTTCGAAGCAGCTGGGTCACGGCCTGTCTGGGATATGATGAACAGTCGGCGGAACAGGCGCTGGTGCAGGCGATGGCGCTTGCACCCCCCGAGGTGGTCTGCAGCGAGCTGCTGCAGAAAGGGCTGGCAGAGATTGGGGAAGGTTGGGCAAAAGGGACGGTCAGCGTCCAGCAGGAGCACTTTGCTTCTGAGCTGGTAGTGCGGCGATTGAACACTTTAATCGCCGGGGCGCCGGCTCCCACACGACCTATGAGTCTGCTGGCTGCCTGCCCTCCGGGCGAGACGCACGACCTGGCCTTGCTGATGCTGGCATTTATCCTGCGCTGGCATGGCTGGGAGGTCGTCTATCTAGGGCCTGACGTCCCGATCGCTCAGCTGGATGAGGCTTTACGAGCGATCAGGCCAGGATTAGTGCTTTCCGTCGCCCAGACGCTGACCGGGGCTGCGTCGCTGCGCCAGCTGGCAGATTTTGTGAACGCCCAGGACATCATGCTGGCGTACGGTGGAGGGGTTTTCGACCACATCCCAGGGCTTACAGAGCAGATCCCCGGACATTACCTCGGTTCCGAGCTTGGAGCTGTGCCGCAGCGGGTGGAGCGCCTGCTTGCGAGCCTGCCCATGCGGCCGACTTCGGCGTTGATACCGCCCCGATTACTCCGCAGCGCTGGAAAGTTTCAAGCAAAAGGAAATGCTGATCGTAGCAACCGCCAGCTCCGAGCTTCAAAAAATCCTGGAGGTATCCCAGGAGCTGGAGGAAACGATCCTTTACTTTACCCGGTGGATCATGGCAGCTCTTTCGCTTGGAGAGATGCACTATCTTGATCAGGCCGTCGGCTGGTTGAGGACCCTGCTGAAAGAGAACGGCGGGAAACCTGATGCAGATCGACTGTTCATTTCGGTATACCGTGATGCAGTTCAAAAGCACATCGGGAGCCAGGCTGATCTCGTGCTCGAATGGTTTGAGAAAGTTGAGAAGACTGGATAAGGCGAAGAGCTCTATATCCTACTGCTTTTGGTGGTGGCATTTTGAAGAATTCACGTTTACTGACCATTTTTCTGATCGTTTTCATCGACTTGCTCGGTTTCAGCCTGATTTTGCCGCTGCTTCCCTATTATGCAGAAGCTTTTGGGGCGACGCCGGTGATTGTCGGTCTGCTCGTTGCCGCATATGCAGCCGCACAGCTTTTGGGGGCGCCGATATTGGGCCGATTGTCGGATCGATACGGCCGCCGGCCGGTACTCCTGCTGTCCGTGGCTGGCACCTTTTTCGGGTTTCTCCTGCTGGGGCTTGCTGAGCCACTGGGCCGGATGCTGGCAGGGTTGATTGCGCCACAGGCTGCGAATTTGATCATCCTTGGGATCCTGTTTTTAAGCCGGATCATCGACGGGCTGACCGGCGGCAATATTATCGTGGCTCAAGCCTACATCGCAGACGTGACCGACGAGCAAAACCGAGCGAAAGGGCTGGGCATGATCGGGGCTGCGTTTGGCCTGGGCTTTATCATCGGTCCTGCCGTCGGCGGGGCCTTAAGCCAGTATGGGTACGGCGTCCCGGCATTTGCCGCAGCCATGGTTTCGTTTTTGAACCTGGCAGCGATTTTCTTCTTCCTGCCCGAGTCGCTGACAGAAGAGCGACGAGCGGCGCTCGCGAACTCCCAACGACCACCCTTCACCCTCAAGGCGCTGATGGAGGCGCTCGGACGTCCTAAGATCGGACCCTTGCTGCAAGTGCGCCTGTATTATGGGCTCGCCTTTGCCACCTTCCAAAGCATGTTTGCGCTGTTTGCTCAGTCGATCGGCTTGAGCTCGCAAACGACTGGATATGTCCTGGCTTATGTGGGCGTGCTGAGTGTGATCACCCAGGCCGGACTGATCGGACCGCTAACGCGGCGCTTCAACGAAAACCGGCTCATTATTACGGGACTGTGGTTAATGTCTTTTTCCCTGCTGGCATGGGCTTTTACATCTCAGCTGTGGCTGCTGCTTGTCATTATGATCCCCCTGGCGCTTTCAGGCGGCGTGCTGAACACCGTCATTCAGAGCAGCATCAGCAAATCGGCCAAGGTCGAAGAAGTGGGCGGCATCCTGGGCATCGCCGGATCGCTCGAGGCGTTCACGCGGGTCATTGCTCCAGCAGTGGGGGGGTATTTATTGGGGAACGTCGGCCGCTGGGCACCCGGGGTGTTCACGGCGGTGTTGATGGCATGGGCGGTCAGCTTTGCTTACCGGCGGATTATCCTGCCAGAACGCAGCTTGAACCATCAGGCAGAACTTGAGGCCGGTCATGCGTAAAGGCATTCGGATTGCTCTGGTTCTCATTGGGATCGTGTTGATCGTCGGCGCGGCAGGTTTTATCGTGTGGGCCGAGACGCCGGCAAGAGCGATGCCCGAGGTGCTGGCTGCCCTGCAGTCCGACCCGGAAGTCATGGTTGATCAGGACGGCCGGTGGATCGTCTTCACGCCGGCGGACTCGCAGCCCACAACAGGCTTGATTTTTTATCCCGGCGGGCGTGTGGACCCACGGGCTTATGCCCCGGCGGCACGGCAGATCGCAGCGGAAGGCTACCTGGTGGCGATCGTCCCCATGCCGCTCAACCTGGCTGTTTTCGGTGCAGATGCCGCGGCTGACGTCATGGAAGCATATCCGGAGATCGAGAATTGGGCAGTTGGCGGTCATTCCCTGGGCGGCGCGATGGCCGCAAGCTTTGCGAAGGACCACGGCGACGAAATTTCCGGGCTGGCGCTTTGGGCGGCATACCCTGCGTCGAGCGACGATCTTTCTGCTACGGGATTGGATGTCGCCTCGGTTTATGGGACGCTTGACGGCCTGGCGACCGGGGAGAAGATCGAAGCGTCGCGGGCGCTGCTGCCGGCAGACACCACCTGGGCGCCGATCGCAGGTGGGAACCATGCCCAATTTGGGTGGTACGGGGACCAGGCAGGCGATAATCCGGCAGAGATTTCCCGTATCGAACAGCAGAACCAGATCGTAAAAGCAACGCTGGCTTTGTTGAAGCGAATAGAATAATCTGTCTACACTCTCTGACGGCACAAAAAACGCCTAACAAAACAGGAGAATTTTGCTGTGATACGAAAGCAATGGTATGTGGTGCTGGAATCAAAAAGAGGTTGGAACCCGCCCGATCGGAGTCACCCGCCTGGGAGAAAAAATGATCTTCTGGCGCGACCAGGACGGCAAAATTTGTGCGGCTGTGGATCGCTGCCCGCACCGGGGGGCCGCGCTCAGCCTCGGGAAAATCCAGCCCGGAGGAATCCAATGCCCATTCCACGGTTTTGAGTTTGATCCGTCGGGGAAATGCGTTATGATCCCGGCGAACGGGCGCGGCGGGGTCATCCCGAAAGCCATGAAATTGAACTCTTATCCGACTTATGAAGAGCACGGATTGGTCTGGCTCTGGTGGGGTGATCAACCGCCTGAAGAGCTGCCACTGCCTGAATTCTTTGACAATCTGGACGAAACTTTCCATTTTAGCTCAGCATATGATCCCTGGGATGCGCACTACTCGCGCGTGATTGAAAACCAGCTGGATGTGGTGCATCTCCCGTTCATTCATGCCAAGACGATAGGGCGCGGAAACAAGACGGTTGTCGACGGTCCTGTCGTGCAATGGGTCGGCGATAAGATGCTGATCTATGTCTTTAACCGATCCGATGATGGAAGACCACCGCTCAAGCCGGGCGATCTTTCTTCAAAAGACGCCACCAGCGTACACCTGGAGTTCATTTTTCCAAACCTGTGGCAGAATTACATCAGCGAGAGGGTACGGATCCTGGCTGCTTTCGTCCCGGTCGACGATGACCACAGCTTGCTTTACCTGCGGTTCTACCAAAAGTCCTTGCGGTTGCCCATCCTGGGCAAACTGGCAGCCCGGATGGCGATGCCGAGCAATTTGTATATCGCCCACGAGGACCGAAAGGTTGTCATCACCCAGCAACCAAAAACAAGCGGGCTCAGGATCGGAGAGGTCTTGATCCAGGGCGACCTGCCGGTCATCGAATATCGAAAAAAGCGGGCAGCTTTATATAATAACAACGGGCAGAATATGAATGTCCCATGATCTCGTCACAAAAGAGAAGATTAATTAAGGGTCAAGATTTTTGAAAAGGCTTGAAAAAAAGGATGAACACATTAGTTGGCAACCACTGGCATCATCTTCCGGTTGAAGATGTCGCAACCTTGCTGGACAGCAATATTGAGCAGGGACTGGATATCTTCGAGATCAAACACCGCCAGGAGCATTTCGGGTTGAATGAACTGACGCCGAAGAAGGGCAAGAGCTCATTCATTCGCTTTCTTCAACAGTTTAATAATCCTCTGGTCATCATCCTGCTTGTTGCCAGCGTTGTGACGGCTGTATTGAAAGACCCGACCGACGCCCTGGTGATTTTTGGGGTCGTCTTGATCAACGCGGTGATCGGTTATATCCAGGAATCACGGGCCGAAGAAGCGATCGCCGCGCTGGCAAAATCCATGACAGCCGAAGCGGCGGTGATCAGGAGCGGAGAATTAAAACGCATCTCGGCTGCAGAGCTTGTGCCAGGAGATATCGTGCAGCTCCAGGCTGGATCTCGAGTCCCGGCGGATTTGCGCCTGATCGCTTCGCGAGACCTACAGGTGACTGAAGCCGCCCTGACTGGCGAGTCCGTCCCGGTTGAAAAGGACGCTGCTCAATTGAATCCAAGGGAGGCTGTCCTGGCCGATCGCCGCAATATGGCGTACGCTTCAACGCTGGTCACATACGGGACTGCCACCGGGATCGTCGTGGCGACGGGTGATGGAAGCGAAATCGGGCGGATCTCACAGCTGATTTCAAGCGCAGCCGAGCTGGAGACGCCGCTTACGCGTAAGATCGGCGAATTCAGCCGGGTGCTGCTGGTTGCAATCTTGATCTTATCAGCCATCACCTTTGGAATTGGCCTGCTGCGAGGCGAGCCAGTGGTGGATACCTTGATGGCCGCGATTGCGCTGGCGGTGGGCGCAATACCTGAAGGACTGCCTGCAGCGCTGACGGTGACGCTGGCGATCGGGGTCTCACGCATGGCGAAGAGGCGAGCGATCATCCGCAACCTTCCGGCAGTTGAGACGCTGGGCTCGACGACCGTGATCTGCTCGGACAAGACCGGCACCCTCACCCAGAATCAGATGACCGTACAAGAAATCCGGACGCTTGGCGGAGCTTACTCCGTCAGTGGAGTTGGATATCAGCCTGAAGGAGAAATATCAGGAAGGTGGGAGCAGGATCTTAGCGCCTATGAGACGCTCAAAGCCGGGCTGCTGTGCAACGACAGCCAACTGGTCGAGACCGATGGAAACTGGGCTGTGCAGGGGGATCCTACAGAAGGTGCGCTGTTGACCGCCGCTCGCAAAGCCGGGCTGGATCTTGACCCACGAGTTTTAGCTACACGGCTGGATTCGATCCCGTTTGACTCGCAGCACCAATACATGGCAACGCTGCACGCCGATGGGAACGTGTACGTCAAGGGTGCAGCAGAAGTCCTGCTGAGGCGCTGCACAGGGGCGATGGATCCGACCGGACAGAAGGCGCGGTGCGGGAGCGAAGTCTACAATGGATATCTGGAAGAGATGGCTTCCCAGGGCTTACGGGTGCTGGCTTTTGCCCGAGTAGAGAAGCCCGGGGCGCGAAGAATTGACTTTGAGGATATCAACGATTTGACACTGCTTGGGCTGCAGGGGATGATCGACCCACCTCGCCCTGAGGCGATCGCGGCAATCCGAGCCAGCCAGCGGGCAGGGATCACAGTGAAGATGATTACAGGCGACCATGCTTTGACGGCTGCGGCCATCGGCCGACGAATTGGGCTGTGCGGTGAAGATTGCGACAACGTTCTGACCGGAGCAGAGCTCTTAAAGCTCTCGGATGCCGAGCTGAGCGAGCAGGCTGAAAAGGTCAATGTATTTGCCCGGGTGGCTCCAGAACAAAAGCTGCGGTTGGTAGAGGCGCTGCAGCTGCGCGGCCACGTGGTCGCGATGACGGGAGACGGCGTGAATGACGCGCCGGCGCTAAAACAGGCAAATATCGGGGTTGCGATGGGGATCACCGGGACGGACGTGTCGAAAGAGGCAGCGGATATGGTGCTGACGGACGACAATTTTGCGACGATTGAAGCTGCGATTGAGGAGGGCAGGGGTGTCTTTGACAACCTGACCAAGTTCATCGCCTGGACGCTCCCAACCAACCTGGGCGAAGGCCTGGTTTTGCTGGCGGCAATCCTGACCGGGGCGGTGCTGCCCATCCTGCCGATCCAGCTTTTGTGGATCAACATGATCACGGCAGCGGTCTTAGGGATGGCCTTAGCTCTTGAACCTAAAGAACCGGGATTAATGGACCGCACTCCACGCGATCCCAGCGCTCCGATTCTAAGCCGCACGCTGATCTGGCGGATCATTTTGGTCAGCCTGATCATCCTGGCAGGCGCGTTTGGGTTGTTTGAATATGAGCTGGGGCGCGGGGCTTCGGTGGAAGAAGCCCGGACGGTGGCCGTGAATGTGGTCATCTTTGTTGAGATTTTTTATCTGTTCAACGCCCGCTCCCTCACCCGCTCCCCATTTCAGCTGGGCTTTCTCTCCAACCCATGGGCGGTTGGTGGAGCCGTTTTGATGATTCTGCTCCAGCTGCTGTTCACCTATGTCCCAGTAATGAACAACCTATTTGGGAGCGCCCCAATCCCGTTTGTGCTCTGGCTGGATGTGGCAGCAGTTGGGTTCGCTGCGTACATTTTGATTGAAATCGAAAAATGGTTCAGGCGGAAATCGGCGAGGAGATCGATTTCTCATTGAAAAATTATGTTTACCCAGGGTAATTTTAATATTAATGTGTAATAATACTATACAATATATACACATTATGGGTAACAACTAACAGGTGATCACGATGAAATGGTCTTGGAGAGTTGGTAGATTTTCGGGAATAGACGTATTCGTTCATGCGACTTTCCTGCTCATTATCGGATGGGTGGGTTTCAGCTACTGGCAGCAGACCCGCGAGCTTGGTGGAACGGTGGAAGGAATCCTATTCACGCTGATCTTGTTCGGCTGCGTGCTGCTACATGAGTTCGGGCATGCCCTGGCAGCCCGGCGTTATGGGATTAAAACCCGAGATATCACGCTTTACCCAATCGGGGGCATCGCTCGGCTTGAGCGGATGCCGGAAAAACCGATCCAGGAGTTTTGGGTGGTGATATCTGGACCAGCCGTCAATCTGGTTATTTCGGCGCTGCTCTTCTTATGGCTGCTTATTAGCGGGACGATAGGCTCAGGTGGAAGCTTAAGTCTGGCAGGCGGGTCGTTCTTAGAGCGGCTGATGATCGTCAATCTCTCGCTGGCAGCGTTCAACTTAATCCCGGCTTTCCCGATGGACGGCGGACGAATCTTTCGCTCCCTGCTTGCGATGCGCCTGGAGTATGTTCAAGCGACTCAGATTGCCGCGGCAGTGGGTCAGGGCCTGGCGCTGATCCTCGGCATCGCTGGCCTGTTCGCAAATCCCGTCCTGGTGTTTATTGCGGTCTTCATCTGGTTTGGGGCAGGGCAGGAAGCATCGATGGAGAAGAACAAGTCAGACCTTGAAGGTATATTGGTGAGCAGCGCAGTAATTACTAATTTCCAAAAGCTCTCGCCGAATGACCCAATAGAACGCGCGGTTGATCTCATCCTGACAGGATCACAGCGGGATTTCCCGGTCGTCTTGAACGACTATCTGGCGGGCATGGTGACACGCAGCGATGCATTTGCGGCGCTCTCGCGCCAGCAGCAGCAAAATCCGGTTTACAGCATCATGCGCAGAGATTTCCCTGTTGTAGATGCCAACGAAACCCTTGAAAAGGCTTTTATTCGCTTGCAAACAACCGATCTTAACACGGTCCCGGTGACCTTCCAGAACAAACTGGTCGGTTTGCTGACGGAGGAAAATATCCGCGAGTTCTTAACAGTCCATTCTGTCTTAAGAAAAACCGGCGGGCAAGGAAAGATGTACCAGCCTTCTGCGGCATATCCCAGGAGCTAGAACCGCCTGAACTATTTGAGCACTTTGGGCAGCAAAGGACAAACCGCTGCTGAAGCCGAAGCTTAATGAGTCAATTTGGGAGGGAAAACATGGATTTCATTTCGTTATACGTTTCATTGGGGCTTGTCATCCTTGTCTTGATGAGCCTGCTCTGGCTTCTCAGCCTTGCGCTGAAGAACTCGAGCATCGTCGATATCTTCTGGGGGACCGGGTTCGTGATCACCGCCTGGGCGGCATTCCTGCTGACGCCGGAGGGATTCATCCAGCGCAAGCTGCTGATCGCAGGGCTGGTCACAATCTGGGGACTGCGGCTTTCGCTCCATATTCTGATCCGAAACTGGGGCAAACCCGAGGATTTTCGCTACCAGGCCTGGCGGAAGGAAGCCGGTCCGGCATGGTGGTGGCGCAGCTTCTTCAAGGTGTTCTTGCTTCAGGGGGTGCTGCTCTGGATCATCTCGGCCCCGCTGCTAGCGGCGCAGCTCCACCCGCAGCCGGACCACCTGATCTGGTTAGACTACCTGGCGATCCCCGTCTGGCTGATCGGCTTTTTCTTTGAGGCGGTTGGCGACTGGCAGCTGACCCGCTTCAAGGCTGATCCGACGAACAAAGGCAAGGTGATGAACCGGGGAGTCTGGCGGTACACGCGCCATCCAAACTACTTCGGGGATGCGACGCAGTGGTGGGCATATTATCTGATCGCGGCGGCGGCGGGAGGGTGGTGGACGATCTTCAGCCCGGCTATCATGACCTTTTTGCTGACGCGAGTGTCCGGCGCCAAGCTGCTTGAGAAATCGCTCAAGGAAGAGAAACCTGGATACAGAGAATATGTTGAATCGACCAGTGAATTTATCCCCTGGTTTCCGCGCAAGAAATAGATGATTAGAGAGAGGAAGAATCGATGAAGATCGCAAAAATCATATCGCTGATCGGCCTGCTGGCGATGACGATCGTTCTGATCTACGGATTCACGGTGGGCAATTTTGCCGAAGAAGGGGCGGAGCTGATGTCGATGCCGTGGGGGATCGTATCGCTGGTGGACCTGTACGTCGGGTTTGCCTTGTTCTCGTGCTGGATCGTTTTTCGAGAGGTGAAGCTCCTGCCATCGGTCATATGGGTGATCTTGATGATGGTGCTGGGTTTTTGGGCGGGAGCGCTGTACACGTTTATAGCGCTGCAGACCAGCGGAGGGGACTGGAAGCGGGTCTGGTACGGCAGGCGCTACCAGGAAGGTTGAGACGCAATGCACCCACAGAAGCGGCTGCTCATTTTCATTATCTTGATTGGGGGATTCGCGGTGGTTGGGAGCTATGTCCTCGGCGTCCTCGCCGGGTCGGATATGGTTAGAGAGCTTTGGGGCGGGGTGCCGGAGGGGATCCAATCGATCATCTCGATCAACATGTTCCTTGGGGCGGCGGGGTTCTTCCTGTTTACCTATTTCATCGTGTTCAGGGTGGACCCTGCGGCTGTGAGAATAGCCGATCGCTACGGGTATGGGCTGTTCAACTTGATTTATGCTGCGATCCTGTTCCCATCGGCGCTGTGGCTGCCGCTGACTTTCCTGGCGGTGGACCAAGCCAGCGTCTTCCTATCGTGGGTGGTGAGGCTGGACCTGGCGGTGGTGGGCGCCGCATCAATTGGATTGATCGCGGCGCTGCTGAAAATTACCCCACGGGAACCTGTGTGGGCGCACAGGCTGGCGCTGGTCGGGACGATACCCTTCACGATACAGACGGTCATCCTGGACGCGCTGATCTGGGGCTTGTATTTCCGAATATAGGTCAAAGAACGAAACCCGGGTTTTCCTGGGACTTTCTTTCCCTAATTCATTCCAGCACTTCCTGAATATCTGCTGCCGTTGATGAGCCGCATGATCTCACCCGGCCCGGTATATACATTCACCAGCTTGCCGTCCTGCATTTGAAGGACGCGATCGACGAACTCGCACATGCGCAGGTCGTGGGTCACCATGATGCCGGCGCGCCCCTGCTCGTGGATCAGCGCGGCGAAGGTCTCGACGACCTGATAGGCGCGCTCGGTGTCCAGGCTGGCGGTGGGCTCGTCCGCAAGGACCAGGCTGGGGTTGTGGATCAGGGCTCGGGCGATCGCGACGCGCTGCTGCTGGCCGCCTGACATCTGACCGGGCAGGTTGTGG
Organism: uncultured Chloroflexia bacterium; assembly: GCA_963788305.1. Classification (GTDB taxonomy): domain Bacteria; phylum Chloroflexota; class Anaerolineae; order Anaerolineales; family UBA4823; genus UTCFX2. The sequence continues at coordinate 145,030 of CAWBGK010000011.1, read as the reverse complement.
AGCCGCTCGCCCAATCCGAGCCTGGCAAGCAGCTCGCGGGAGCGCAGCTTCCCGGCTTTATCGAGGCGGTTGTTCAGGCGGAGCATTAATTCCACATTTTCGACCGCGCTGAGATATGGGACGAGGTTATTTGCCTGAAAAGTAAAGCCAATTTTTTCCCGGCGCATCGCGACGCGATCCCGGTCGTTCATACTGGCCAGATCCCGGCCGTCCAGGATGATCTGCCCGGAGGTAGGCATGAGCAGCGCGGCGAGTATGGAGAGCATGGTGGTCTTGCCTGAACCGCTGGGGCCGACCAGGGCGACAAACTCGCCGGCTGCAACCTCCAGGGAGACATCGTCAACGGCCTGGATGGGGCCCGTGTCGCTCTGGTAGGTCTTTATCACTGATCTGGTTTCGAGGGCGTAGGTTGTCATCGTCGAGTCCATTATGAAGATAATCCAAGGGCTTTGAGCGGCTCGATCCGGACCGCGTAGCGTATCGAAACCAGACCCCCTAGCGGTCCAATCAGGAGCAAGGCAACCAAAGCCAATGCGGAGGTAGCGCCGTTAAAGACGATAGGGATGGTCGGGGGGAAAGTAAGGGAAAACAGGTAGGTCAATAACCCACCAATCGCCACGCCGATGACTGTGACGATGAAGATCTGGATCACGGATGCGATTGCCACCAGCGGATTGGCAGTCCCAATGGCCTTGAGGACGCCGATCTGCGACACTTTCTGCAAGACCTGGATCTGGAAGAAGCCACCGATGACCAGGATGCCGATGAAGAGCGTAAAGAAACCCTGGGTGTTGAGCGTGCTCTGCTGGGCGGAGTAGCCGGGCAGGGCCTGGATCGCCTGATCGATCGTCGCCACTTCGATTTTTTCGACCTGAGATTCGAGCGCCTGGCTGACAGCCTCGAGCTGGGACGGGTCCTCCAGCTTAATCGGGATCACGTTTGCGACCGGATTTGGGCTTCTTATTTCGGCTTCGGATTTTGGGCGGATGCGGTCCCAGGTGTAAAACGGGACAAAAACTGACGGCTGAAGCGAATACTGCTGACCATCGGCGATGCCCACCACCTCGAGCTGGTAGAACTCATCTTCCGTGCCCTGGGTGACGCGAACGACCATGTCGTCTCCCACAGCGAGATTGCTGCGCAGCGCCGTGTTCCGGTCGATGATCACTTCTTTGGCTTCGTCCGTCCCGAGCTGACGACCCTGGACGACCGGCGGCTCGCCGGTGTGACCGGGCTCGACGCCAAGCATCGAAACTTTCAACGGCTCCGGCCTGTCCGGGAGGACGAGGTTTGCGGAGGAGGCGCCGAGCAACCCGGCGTCAGCGACGCCCGGCACACGGCGGATCGCATTCCGGCGATCGCGGCTGAGGCGGCTGGCCGAGATCAAGAAATCCGATTTATCCTGGTAGGCGATCAGGTCCGCATCGAGGTTTGAGATGTACTCACGGTTGCCGTTGCCCAAGCCTTCGCCCAGGGCGGCAATGAAGAGCACAAGGAGAGTGATCAGACCGATCACCATACTTACAAGAAGAAATCGGCCGCGGTTGCGCCAGATTTCTTTGATCGCCAGAAATGCCGAGATTGACAAGATTTTTTTCATTTATAAGACCTTCTGATCTATATGAGATCCATCCATTCGAGAAATTAATCTACACCGGACCCAATCGGACCGTCAAAAGATTTCAGTCCAGGGGGTTGAAAGCACACCGCTGAGGAGCAGCTCCAGAGGGGGATGATCGGCGATGTGATCATAGTAATAAGGAAGCGCAATGCGGCCGGTTTTGGTGATGATAAAGGTCCCAGACATCTGCATGGCGTCCTGGCCGGGGGGTGGGGGCTCGACGGCATAGCCTTTCTTGCGGGATCGGGAGACTGCGGTCCAGACCCTGGGATTGAGGAAGGTTTGAAACAGGTCGCCGCGCTCCAGGCCAAAGGCTCGATAGGCTTTTCTCTCCGGATCGGCCAGGCAGAACAGTGCCGGGGCGTAAATTTGGGCAAACCGGGCAGTATCCTCGGGAGAGGCCTGCATGACTACAGCGATTCCCAGCCCGGCAGACTCGATCTGAGCTTTTCCGGCAACCAGCTCTTGAAGCATTTCTTTGCATTGGGTGCAGCCAAAGTGCCGGGTGAACGCCAGGATCAGGGGCCGGTCGGTCCAGAGGCTGGAAAGCAGGACCGGATCCCCTGAAGAGCCCTGGAGGATCAAATCAGGGGCAGGGTGGTTGAAATTAATTTGCGGATTTTTAGCCATCATGAATCCTGTTCTTCGGCTGGAGTCAGATTGTGATCATTTGTGATTGAATTGATCCAGCTGGTGATCGGCGCTCCAGCCTGCCCGATCACACTGCGGACGGCAGAGGAGTAGGCGGCTAGATAGGGTGTGAGCCGGGCGGGAATGATGCGGCGGCCCTTGAGCAAACCCCGCAACCATCCAAGTTCATCAGCCAGAAAGGCGGGATCGCCCAGCTCGAGGGCGGCTGACAGGGAATTCCCGAAGAAGAAATTTGCGTTGGTCGTGAATTCGGTTTCATGACCGTCCTTTTTTAGTTTTTCAAACACAGCGATCTCAATTTGCGGGCGCCTCTGGCGAAACAATTCGGCAAGCTCTTGCATTGAAGGAATTATTTCTGGCGTATCAACGGCAGCAGGCGGGTCGACCAGCAGGCGCTCCACCTGAAAGACCGCTTCGTCGAGGGTCTCGGCGATGAAATGCCCCGGGATTCGCCTGCGCAATTCTGGAATACGGTTGAAGATCAGCCCGCCGTATGCCAATGGAATACCACTACCCTTGAGAGCCTGAGCGGTTTGCTGGAGAGCGCCGGCAGCCGGAAGCATCTGGGCAGCGAGGATGATTATATCGGGATGGACCGAGGCGACGGTCGAGTCAAACTGCTCCACTGGAATGTCAGCACCGAGGTTGACCACATGCAGCCCCCGCCTGAGCAGGAGCAAGCCAAGCAGCAAGACCGGAAATGTGTGCTGTTCACCCGAGGGGCAGCCGATCAAGATGGTCTGCCGGCGGGTTGGCGAGGGCGCCGCTGAAATCAAGATTTCCAACCGTCTTGCGGCCACAGCGGAGGCAAAATGCTCCTGCTGAACGGTTACTTTTTCTTGAACCCAATCGTCACCGATCCGGCTTAAGTTCACCTGGAGGATTTCCGTGCAAACCATCTCGACCGGATAAATACCAAACGCAACACTGATCACCCTATCCGCTGCAGCCCCGTCAAAAGCCAGGACGGCATCCAGCCATTCTTGACGAAGCAAATCAAGAGAAGCGTCTGCGGTGAAATGCCGGGCTGGAACCCGAGCGGCCGCCGCAGGAGATATTGCCTGGAGCGGATCAAGCCCTTTTTTAACCGTCTCTTTCCATAAATCCACTGCCCTGCTGATGCTGAGGCCTTCCACCTGGCGTGCCCGCAGCCATTTGACGGTTTCGATGTCAACCTGCGAGTAGATGCGATGGCCGCCGGATGTGCGAACGGGTTTGGGGAGCTCATAGCGGCGCTCCCAGGCACGCAGCACATCTGCTTTGAGGCCGGTCTCTTTCAGAACGGCTTTTAGATTGTAGGTGGGAAATTGATCGGTCATGGCATGCCCTGAATGCGGTCTAGCTGTTTAACGTAATTATTTTATCAGAATGTCCATATATTGTCAAGAAATATCTGGAAATTATATTGACAATTCATTGACATGGTGTTAAAATGTTCTTCTGAAAGTAACATTATCAGTCAGCAACATATTTGTTGTGTCTCAGATTTCGAATTGATTAGAACAGCAGCGGGCGGGAGGAGAACCTATGCGTGTCATCATACCAGGAGGAACAGGCTTAATTGGAAGAGCATTAGCGAAAGACCTGGCCAAAGATGGGCACGAGGTCATCCTGCTCTCCCGAAACCCGCAACCTGATGCGGTTTTCATGCCCGGCATCCGCCTGGAAAAATGGGACGGACGCACGTCGAAAGGCTGGGGAAGGCTGGCTGACGGGGCAGATGTGATCGTCAACCTGGCAGGGGAGAACCTTTCGGCAGGACGCTGGACCCAAAAGCAAAAGCGGGTCCTTGTTGAAAGCCGTGTCAATGCTGGCATGGCTGTAACAGAAGCGATCCAACAGGCGGAAAAAAAACCGAGAATCCTGATCCAGTCCTCTGGCGTCGGTTATTACGGTACGAGTGAGCTGGGCGTTTTCACTGAAGACGCTCCGGCTGCGGATGATTTCCTGGGAGAACTGGCCAAGGCCTGGGAAGCCAGCACGAAGCCAGCTGAGGAGATGGGCGTGCGCAGGGTAATCGTCCGGATGGGAGTCGCATTCAGCACCCAATCAGGGGCTTTGCCGCGCCTGCTGCTGCCGTTCAAGCTGTTTGTCGGCGGCCCGCTGGGAACTGGCAGGCAAATCCTGTCGTGGGTCCATCTCGATGACCTTGTTCGTTCCTTGCGATTTCTGATCGACACTCCGGAAGCGAGCGGGGCGTTTAACATCTCCGCGGAGCCATTGACCAATCGCCAGCTCGCCGGTAAGATCGGAAAAGTCATGCACAGACCGGCATTTATCCCTGTCCCGGCTTTCATCCTGCGGTTGTTATTGGGTGAGATGGGAACCGTCGTCCTGGAAGGGCAGGCGGTTTCTGCAAAACGGCTGACCGATCTGGGCTTTCGGTTCCGCTTCCCGGACGCAGAGGCAGCGCTGATGGATTTGCTGAGATGAGGCGGTCCGCTCGCTGCAGGCGAAGGTTGGATTGACTGTCTGAGATAGGATCCGGGTAATGAAAAAAGTTGTCGTCATTGGAGCAGGGATTGGAGGGCTTTCCGCAGGAGCTGTGCTGGCGCGCAAGGGTTTTGAGGTCACTGTGCTCGAAACGCACCGTTATCCGGGAGGCTGCGCAGGCACTTTTTTCCACCAAGGCTACCGATTTGACGCAGGCGCAACGCTGGCGGGAGGGTTCAATTCCGGCGGACCGATGGATCTCCTGGCCAGATCGGCCGGGATCGGAGATTGGCCGGGCAGGGCTGCTTCGCCAGCGATGGTGGTGCATCTCCCCGATGGAGAGCAGGTGAGGCGCTGGGGCGACGAGCGGCGTTGGGATGCCTATCGAGAGGCATTCGGCGAAGATGCGCTCCGTTTCTGGCGCTGGCAGGCGAGCACAGCAGGCGCATTGTGGGACCTGGCTGCGCGCCGTCCGGCCTGGCCGCCTCAGAGCCTCCGGGATTTTCAGAACCTGACGGGAAAGGGATTGAGCTGGTTGAGGGCCCCCGGCACAGGGCGATTGAAGCAGCTGCCAAAGCTGGGTTTGGATGCATTTCGGCCGGTTGGAGCACACCTGGGGACTCTTCAGAGAAGATGAAGTTATTTGTCGATGGGCAGCTGTTGATCTCGGCTCAGGCTGAAAGCGATGAAACCAACGCCTTGTATGGGGCTGCGGCGCTTGATTTGCCGTCAAGCGGCGTGATGCACCTGAAAGGCGGGATGGGAACAATCTCGAACCTGCTGGTGCAGTCGATCCGCCGCCAGGGCGGGCAGGTTGTTTTTCGCCAGGAAGCTTCCCGAATCCGGATGGAGCGAGGCAGGCCAAGCGGAGTTGATACCCGCCAGGGCGAAAGTTTTGAGGCGGACATGGTCGTCGCTAACCTGACTCCCTGGAACGTGAGGAATTTGGTGGGATGAACCAGCAGGCTCGAAATTGCCTTCCTTCTCGCGCCGCTTGCCCGAACGTCCTCCGAAAAAATGGGGCGCATTCGTGGTTTATCTTGGGATGGATGGGAGGGAGATCCAAACAGGTCTTCCACTGCACCACCAGGTGATCCTTGGCCGCCCGTCCGGGGAGGGAAATACAGTTTTCCTCTCCTTGAGCCCGGAGTGGGATGAAACGAGGGCGCCTGCTGGAAAGCGGGCGCTCACGATCAGCACGCACACAGAACTGGATCCATGGTGGAGCCTTTATCAGGACGACCTGACTGCTTATCATGCGCTCCAGGCGAGGTATACGGACAGCCTGCTCTCTACGGCCGAGAAGGTGATTCCAGGCTTGAGAGAAGCGGCTGAACTGATCTTACCCGGGACACCGCTCACTTTTCAGCGGTTCACTTCGCGGGCGATGGGGTGGGTGGGCGGTTTTCAGCAGACCAGTTTGCTGCGGAACCTGGGACCACGGCTGGGGCGAGATTTATGGCTGGTCGGAGACAGCATTTTTCCCGGGCAATCGGTTGCTGCGGCTGCGTTGGGAGGGATGCGGGTGGCCGGGGCGATCCTTGAGGAGCACAAAATCCCGGCGCCTGAATGGGACGCTCAACTGAAAGTGGCCAGATGAAAACGGCATTGTGGTGGATTCGACGGGACTTGAGGTTGAGCGACAACCAGGCCTTGACGGCGGCGCTCAGCGCGGCCGAACAGGTGCTCCCTGTTTTTGTGGAGGACCCGTTTTTCTCAGAAACGGCGTATGCGGGCGAGAAGCGCCGGGCTTTTCTTTACGATGGGCTGAATGCGCTTGAGGGGAGCTTGATTGAGCGGGGGAGCGCGCTCGTCGTTCGAAGCGGCAACCCGGTTGAGGTCCTTTCGGAGCTGCTCCGAGAGACCGGCGGGGAAGCGATATTTGCAGAGACGGATTTTTCAGCGTATGCCCTGCGAAGGGACGAGAAGATTGCCAGGGAGCTTCCGCTGCAGCTCACCCCGGGTTTGATCGTGCATCCTCCGGATGCGGTCCTCAAGGACGACGGCCAGCCGTACACGGTTTTTACGCCATTCAGCAAAGCCTGGCTGAAGCAGAACCGACCCGGCAGGCCGCTTCCAGCTCCGGAGCGCATAACCACGCCCGCTGGGTTAAAAAGCGATGGGATTCCAACCAGGGCGCGGCTGCCCGAGCGTGCCCTCTTTCCTGCGGGTGAAAAAGAAGCGCAGCGCCGTTTGGAAAGCTTTGCGAACGGGGCGATCTTCAGCTATGGAGATTTGCGCAACCGGATGGATCGATCCGGAACGTCTGGATTGTCGCCTTACCTGCGCTTTGGGATGGTCTCTGCGAGACAGGCAGCAGCAGCCGCCCGGACAGCGGATGAGCTGGCTCAGGACGGCGTCTCCCGCCGATCTGCGGAGACCTGGTTGAATGAAATCATCTGGCGAGAGTTTTACGTCGCGATCCTTTTTCATTTTCCCTACGTACGCCAGACCGCCTTTCGCCCTGCGCTGCGGAACATCCCGTGGATCAATGACGCCCAGGATTTTGCGGCGTGGACAGGAGGCCGGAGCGGTTTTCCAATTGTGGACGCCGGGATGAGCCAGCTGGTGCAGACCGGCTGGATGCACAACCGGGCGCGGATGATCACGGCTTCCTTCCTCACGAAGGACCTGCTAATCGACTGGCGTTGGGGAGAGCGGTTCTTTATGCAGCATTTACTCGACGGCGATCCGGCAGCCAACAACGGCGGCTGGCAGTGGACGGCCGGGACAGGGACCGATGCGGCGCCCTATTTTCGGATCTTCAACCCCATCCTGCAGGGCATTGAAGTTCGACCCGGATGGGGAGTATATCCGGAGGTTTATCCCGGCGCTTCAGAACGTGCCAGCAGAGTATATCCACACCCCCTGGAAGATGCCGGTGGAGGTTCAAAACAGGGTGGGCTGCAAGATCGGTAAGGATTATCCTGCGCCGATCGTGGACCACTCGATGGCGCGCGAGCGAGCGCTGCTGGCTTATAAGTCTTGACCCAAAGAAGAGAACAGGCAGCTTTATTTAATACCTTAAAGATTCGAGGAGAAAAAAATGAAAGACATTATTCGACAAATCGCAGTTGTGCTGAGTGTGCTGGTCACTCTGATCGTCAACATCCTGGCGAATGCCCTGCCTTTGAACGGGCTGAATACGGGTGATATATCGGACCGCTTCGAGGTTTATTTTGTGCCGGCGGGCTATGTTTTCTCGATTTGGGGATTGATTTACATCGGTTTGATCGCATATGCGGTTTTCCAGGCGCTGCCATCGCAGCGGCAAAACCCCCGGCTGCGTGCGACGGGGTGGTGGACTGTGCTGGCCGGGCTGGCGAACTCCACCTGGATCTTCCTCTGGCACTATGAGCAGTTCCCGGCAACGCTGGCTGCCATGCTGGTGCTGCTGGCGTCTCTGATCGTGACCTATTTACGCCTGGGGACCGGCCGAACAACGGTCAGTCCGGCAGAGAAATGGGCTGTGCGGATCCCATTCAGCATCTATCTGGGATGGATCACCGTCGCAACCATCGCAAACGTCACCTCACTGCTCGATTATCTTAATTGGGATGGTTTTGGGATAGCCCCGGAAATCTGGATGTGGATCGTGCTTGGAGCGGTGCTGGTGATTTCGGTCTTGATGATCTGGAGGCGCAGAGATGTCGCTTTTACATTGGTGATCCTGTGGGCGCTGGCGGGGATTGCGATCAAGTTTTCCGAGGTGGCAGCCGTGGCAATCCCAACCTGGATCACCTTTGGCCTGGTGGCGCTGACCTTGGCGGTCAGATTATTCATAATCCGAGATCATCAAGAACTTGATTTTGCACAATAAACCATTAAAATTGATCACAGGGAGATAACTTATGCCAAGAGTAGCATTGAACACACCAGCGCCTGATTTCAGGCTGAAAGACTTTCGCGGCAAGGCAATCCAGCTTTCTGATTTCAAAGGAGAGGCCAAGATCCTGCTGGTATTCAACCGCGGGTTTACCTGACCATTCTGCCAACGGCATATGGCGCAGTTGCGCCAGGACTATCAGGAATTCGAAAAACGGCAGACAAAGGTGATCGTCCTTGGCCCAGAAAGCGCTGGCGCATTCAAAGCCTACTGGAAGGAGCATGACCTGCCGTTTATTGGACTGCCCGATCCGAAGGCCAGCGTGTTAAAATTATACGGACAGGAAGTTAACCTTTTCAAGCTGGGACGGATGCCGGCTCAGGTGATTCTTGATCGGGACAGCGTCGTTCGCTTTGTTCACTACGGTCATGCAATGTATGATATCCCTGAGAACAGTGAAGTCTTCGAATTGTTAGATCAGCTGGATGATGGAATTGGAGAAGAAGGATGAATATTTTGCTGGTATTGAAGATGTTTGCAGCCCTGTCGACTGCGGCAACAGGGTTTCTTGCCCTGATCAAGCCCACGGCAGTCTACGGCTTCACCGGGCTGACGGCGGAGGGGGTGCGCGGCGTTTCGGAGGTCCGGGCGATTTTTGGCGGGCTTTTCATCGCCCTTGGGATCGCGCCGTTCATCTTTGGCGAGACAGCCTACCAGGTGCTTGGTTTCTGCTATCTTGCGATCGCTGCGGCGCGACTTATTTCCGTGTTTCTCGATCATTCCATGGATTCTTCAAACCTGATCAGCCTTGGGATTGAAATCGTCTTTGGGCTGATCCTCATTGTGAGGCGTTAAGATGACCGTTCGAATCCTCACCGACAGCACGTGCGACCTACCAGGAAGGATCACTTCGAAACTGGGCATTCGTGTGATCCCGCTTTACATCCATGTTGGGAACCAAGGTTTCCTGGATGGGATCGAGATGACCCGCGAAGATTTCTATGAGAAACTGCCTGGTTTCAGCTCCCATCCTACCACGGCAGTGCCGTCGCTATTAAAATTTCGGGCGCTCTACGACTCGCTCGCGGATGAAGGCGCCAGCGAGGTCATATCTATTCATATTTCTGAATCGCTGAGCGCGACTGTAAATGTTGCCCATACTGCTGCAGCCGAGACGACATCGGTGCCGGTGACGGTCCTGGATTCGCGACAGCTCAGCCTTGGGACGGGTTTTCTGGCGGAAACGGCGGCCGAGCTGGCAGCTGCTGGTAAGACCGTCAAGGAAATCCTGCCTGTGCTCGAGGACCAGATCAAACGGACGCATGTCTGGGCTGCGCTGGATACCCTGCAGTTCCTTCGGCGAAGCGGTCGGATGAACGGCGTGGTTTCCACGATCGGCGAGCTCATCCAGATCAAGCCGATCTTGAAGATGTATGACGGGGTTTCCGGGGCGGAAAGAGTTCCGCACCCGGAAAAATGCGATCAACCGGCTTGTGGAAGTCCTGCACCTGAACAGCCCGTATGAAAAAGCTGCGATTCTTTATTCCGGGGCGATCGAGCATGCGATGGCATTCAAAGATGCGGTGCAGGAGCTTCTCCCGGATGGAGAGACCTGGATTGAGATCATCAATCCTGTGCTTGGAGCGCATATCGGGCCTGGAGTTTTGGGTTTTGCCTGCGTTTCGAAAGGACTTGCAGGAAAGAGCAGCGCAGAGACTTAATCACTGCACACTCCAGCTTCTTGATTTTCATATGGCATATTCTTGAAGGGGCTATTGATTCAGTTATCCCATTTTTGGCGGCATTCTCAGTAAATTCCACCGATTTTGTGACAAAGATCGGTAAGAAGTGCTTGATTTGCAGTCTGAAATTGAGTACAATAATTAGTACAAACTTTGTAGGAATTGTACCTTTCGATCAGAGTACGGCAACTGCCGACAAGGGGAACCACTATGAGCATCATAAAAGTCTCTGGGACTTCACGGACATCCGCTGTGGCAGGCGCTATTGCAGGTGTATTTCGTGAAAATAAGCGAGCCGAAGTCCAGGCTATCGGAGCGATTGCGGTTAACCAGGCGGTAAAAGCGCTCGCACTCGCGAAAGGTTATCTAAAAGAAGATGGTTTTGAAATCATCTTCACCCCTGAATTTGTCGATGTAGAAATCGATGGTAAAATTCGCACTGCGATCAAGTTCGTCGTAGAGCAGCGCTGATCGAGATTTCGTTTTCAAATACAGGATTTGATCGCCGGGTAAACCGGATTCGACTGCGTCGGAGGAGCTGAGGTTCCTGCGGCGCATTCTTTCATATGGACTCATTATGCTGAGGTGCGAGTGGTTTTAAGAAAAATCGCCTGGCTGGTCATCTTTTTGAGCCTGGTCCCTGGCTTGAACGCGTGCGGGGTAGATGGCGCTGCGCAATTTGCCATCAGGCAGACCATCCAACCGTGGAGCACCTGGGATCCCGACGGTCGACTCACGGAGACCTCAGCCAGTGCGACCATACGGTGCGACAGCAATTCGACCGACAGCGGTAGCGAGAACCAGCTCTCCAACAGCGACTAAGAAGCCCTCTGGCGACCAGTACGCCGACGCCTTCGCAGACGACCCGGGACACAAAAAAAGGAACCCCGACCGCAACGAGCCTGGACTGTCTGAAAGCAGGAGGAAATTACGAGACGGGCAGCCTGGAGACCAAGCTTCTGCGGACAACGCTGAAATACCGGATCTATCTGCCACCGTGCTACGACGAGATGCGCAAGGCTCGCTACCCGGTGCTTTACCTCTTCCACGGGCAAAGTTTTAAGTCCGACCAGTGGGACCGAATTGGGGCAGACGAGACGGCGGACAGGCTGATTGCGGCGGGAGATATTCCACCGCTTCTGATCGTGATGCCTTACGATGAGCTGGGTGGACAGCCTTCTGAAACCCGGTTCTCGGATGCGCTTGTCAAGGAGCTGGTCCCATAGATCGATAAGACTTACCGCACAAAACCAGACCGGCGGTACAGGGCGGTGGGAGGGCTATCGCGAGGCGGCGGCTGGGCGATCCATTTCGCGCTTTCCGATTGGGATCAATTTGGCGTGATGGGGGCTCACAGCCCGGCGGTGTTTTACAGCGACGCCGAGCAGATGCGGAGTATGCTGGATGCGCTGCCGTCCGAATCTATTCCGAGGATGTATATCGATATTGGCGAGCGAGACCGGCCTGAAATCCTGCGTGCGGCGATCTGGTTTGAAGGGCTGCTGAATGAAAAAGGCCTTCCGCACGAATGGCATTTATTCTCGGGCTACCATAACGAAGCCTATTGGTCAGAGCACATGGAACAATACCTGCGCTGGTACACAAAGGGCTGGTAAACCGGGGTGATATAATCTCAACCATGACCCTGAGCCTGCAAGAAGTGAATCACATCGCCGAGCTGGCGAGGTTGGAGCTGGGAGATGCAGAGCTGGAACTCTATCGCGGAGCAGCTCTCGAAGATCCTGGATTACGCGCAGCGTCTGCAAGAGGTGGACACATCTTCCATCCAGCCTACATCGAGCGTCCTGCCCGCCAGGAGTGTTTTGCGGGAGGATATCCCACACCCTGGCCTGGCATTGGAAACGCTGATGCAAAACGCGCCGAACCAGGAAGGGGGGCAGTTTAAAGTCCCTCCGATTCTTGACATGGAACGGGAATAACGGAGCATGTCAGAACTGCTCGATCTCTCGCTGGATGAGATGACCCAATCTCTGCGCAACGGGGAACTCTCCAGCAGGGAACTGACCCTCGCGAGCCTTGACCGGATCCAGGAATTCGACCCCCGTTTGCATGCATTTCTAACGCTGACTGCTGACCTGGCGGTCGAGCAGGCAGAAAAAGCGGACCAGCTGCTGGCTGCCTGCAGGCGGGATAAGACCATTCCAGCATCACCGCTGCTCGGAATCCCAACAGCAGTCAAGGATGTCCTGTGCGTCAAGGATGTTCGGTGCACATGCGGATCACGGATCCTGGAGGACTTCCGACCGGTATTTCATGCGACGGTCGTAGAACGCCTGCTGGCGGCCGGGGTGGTGATCCTGGGAAAGACCAACACCGATGAATTCGCGATGGGCTCATCGACCGAGAACTCAGCTTATGGACCGACGCACAATCCATGGGACATCGAACGCACCCCCGGCGGATCGAGCGGGGGCAGCGCGGCAGCGGTCGCGGCGAGACTGGCGCCGCTGGCCCTCGGCACGGATACAGGTGGAAGCGTCCGGCAGCCGGCGTCGTTCTGCGGGGTGACAGGGATCAAACCCACATATGGGCGGGTCTCACGATACGGCTTGATCGCCTATGGCTCTTCTCTGGATACGGTTGGAACCTTCGGGCGGAGCGCAGCAGAGGCGAGCAAGGTCTTTTTTGAAATAGCCGGATACGACCCTCTTGATGCAACATCGATGGACATACCCCTGGCCGAGGTCGAGCTCAATCAACAGCCAGAAAAGGCGCTGAGGGGGCTGCGGATCGGGATCCCGGACGAATTTTTTATCACCGGCATCCAGCCTGAAGTCGAGGCCAGCGTGCTTGGAGCGGTGCGGATGCTGGAGGGATATGGGGCGAATGCAGTCCGAATCAGCCTGCCGCACACCGAATATGCGCTCCCGGTTTACTATTTGATCGCCCCGGCAGAGGCTTCTGCCAACCTGGCCCGATTTGACGGCGTGCGCTACGGGCCCCGCGACGAAGCTGAAACGGTGCGGGATGTATTCTTTAAGACCCGGGGAAGCCGGTTTGGGGCAGAAGTCAAGCGGCGGATCATGCTGGGGACTTATGCCCTTTCTGCCGGCTACTATGACGCCTACTACGGGCAGGCACAGAAGGTCCGCACGCTGATCAAACGAGATTATCAGACCGCCTTCGAACAGGTGGATGTGATCGCCGGGCCGGTGGCGCCAACTACCGCGTTCCGATTAGGGGAGCACACGGACGATCCGCTGGCCATGTACCTTGAAGACATCTTCACCCTGCCGGCAAACCTGGCGGGAGTCCCGGGGATTGCGTTCCCGGTTGGTTTTGACCGGATGAACCTTCCGGTTGGGATGCAGCTGATGGGTCCGCATTACCGGGAAGACCTGCTCATTCGAACTGCACATGCCTATCAGCAGATCACGGACTGGCACACGCGAAAACCCGAGCTCAGATCATGAAAAAAATTAACCAAGCACTGCGAGGAAGCCATAGAAAAGCAGGGAACCATGAAACAGAATTTACCGGATGAACCGAAGGAATTTCTGGATTGGTCGTGGGAGGAGATCGAGCCTTTTTTTATCAGCCTGCAAGACTATCCGTTGAACCATGAAACGGTTGAAAATTGGCTGGGCGAATGGTCGCGGCTTAGCGGGTTGATTTACGAGCGGTATCAGCGCCATTTTGTCGCGATCACAAAGCACACAAACGACCAGAAGGCGAAGGAAGATTATGAACGGTTTCTTGACGAGATCTTCGGGCAGGCCGAGGCGGCCGAGCAAAAGTTGAAAGAAAAATTGCTGAGCTCCGGGTTGGAACCTGGCGGATTTGAAATTCCGCTGCGAAATATCCGGGCAGAGGCAGAGATCTTTCACGCAGAGAACCTGCCGCTGCTGGCAGAAGAGCTGAAACTGAGCGCCGAATACGATCAAATACTCGGGGAGCAGACGGTGGAATGGCAGGGAGAGGAGAAGACCCTAGCCCAGCTGCTGGCCGTTCTGCAAGACCCCGACCGGTCGGTTCGCGAGCGGTCGTGGAAGCTGTCTGCCGAGCGCTGGCTGAGGGACCGCCAACCGATCAGCTGCCTGTGGATCAAGCTTTTGGAAAACCGAATGCAGCTGGCGAAAAACGCCGGGCAGCCGAATTACCGGGATTTCCGCTGGAAAAAGCTGCTCCGATTTGACTATTCAGCGGACGACTGCATCCAGTTTCACCAGGCGATCGAAGAGGTTGTCGTCCCGGCGGCGAGCGAGCTCTATGAAATGCGCAAAAAAGAGCTTGGCCTGGAGACACTGCGCCCTTGGGACTTATACGTCGATCCTGCGGCGAGGGAACCTTTGAAGCCATACGAAAGCGTCGAGGAACTGGAGCAAGGGGCTGCGCGGATTTTCCAACGCGTCGATCCACAACTGGGCGAGTATTTTGAGGTGATGCGGCGGGAAGGCTTGCTGGACCTGGAAAATCGCAAGAATAAGACCTCGGGAGGCTACTGTACTGATTTTCCGGTCTCCGGAAGGGCGTTCATCCTGATGAATTCTGTGGGTCTGCATGAGGATGTCCAGACGCTACTGCATGAGGGCGGGCATGCCTTCCATGTTTTTGAGTCGAACGATCTGCCCTATTTTCAACAAAAAAGGGTCGGGAATGAATTCGCCGAGGTCGCCTCCATGGCGATGGAGCTGCTGGCAGCACCTTATCTGACCCGCGAGCAGGGAGGTTTTTACACCCCGAAAGATGCTGCCCGGGTGCGGATTCAATACCTTGAAGAGGTGATCTGCTTCTGGCCTTACATGGCGGTCGTGGACGCCTTTCAGCATTGGGTCTATCTCAATCCGCTCCAGGCGGCGGACCCATCCAGCTGCGATAAGAAATGGGGAGAATTGACCGACCGCTTCATGCCAGGGATCGATTGGAGCGGCTATGAAGAAGAACGGGTCACCGGCTGGCAGCGGAAAGGCCATATCTTCCAGGATCCTTTCTATTACGTCGAATACGGACTCGCTCTATTGGGAGCATTCCAGGTGTGGAACAACGCCTTGAAAGACCAATCTGCGGCGGTCGCCGCATACCGGAAGGGGCTTGCGCTTGGCGGCACGGTCCCGTTGCCGCAGCTTTTCGAGGCAGCAGGGGCGCGGTTTGCATTCGACCCGGGAACCCTCCGGCATGCAGTGGAATTGGGGATGAAAACGATTGTGGAATTAAAATTAGCCACAGATGGACACAGATAAACGCAGATTTTTTGGATCAGCAGATCCAACTTATGGCTTTTGTTTAGCGAATTGAACAAGGGAAACAGGGGACTTTCGGAGGACAGCGATGGAATATGCGAGGCTGGGAAAAACCGGGTTGAAGGTATCTCGAATTTGCCTGGGGGCGATGAGCTACGGCAGCTCAGCCTGGCGCTCGTGGGTGCTCGATGAGGCGGAGAGCAGACCATTTTTTAAGCGAGCGCTCGAGCTGGGGATCAATTTCTTCGACACCGCCGACATGTATTCGAATGGTGTGAGTGAAGAAGTAACTGGACGAGCTCTTAAAGAATACGCCCGGCGGGATGAAGTAGTGGTGGCGACGAAGGTTTTTTATCCGATGGGAGAGGGGCCAAACCAGGGCGGCCTCTCCAGAGTACACATCCTGCACTCGATCGACCAGAGCCTGCGGCGGCTGAATATGGATCATGTCGATTTGTACCAGATCCACCGATATGACCCCGAAACCCCGCTTGAGGAGACGCTTGAAGCATTGAACGACGTCGTCCGGGCGGGGAAAGCGCGCTATATCGGCGCTTCGTCGATGTTTGCCTGGCAGTTTGCAAAGGCGCTATACATTTCAGAACGCCACGGCTGGGCACGCTTTGTTTCGATGCAGAACCACTATAACCTGATATATCGGGAGGAGGAACGCGAGATGAACCCGCTCTGCCTCGAAGAAGGGATCGGGATCATCCCCTGGAGCCCGCTGGCGCGGGGCCTGTTATCGGGGAACCGGCAAGCGGCTGATGAAGGGCCGACGAGGCGCGCGCATGCGGACGCGTATGCGGTCGAATTGTACGACGGCGAGAAGGACTTCGAGGTCGTGAACCGGGTCGTCCATCTGGCTGCGCAGCGCGGGGTTAAGCCTGCGCAAATAGCTCTGGCCTGGATGCTGCAGAAACCCGGCATCACCGCTCCCATTATCGGCGCCACGCAGATGAGCCACCTGGAAGAGGCGGTTGCAGCGGTCGAGATTATTCTTTCTTCTGAGGAGACGAAAATCCTGGAAGCGGATTATGCGCCCCATCCGGTTCGGGGGTTTTAGGCTCCCGGATTTTTTGAACGAAGAGATTATGCGGCAAAGGACTTTTGATACAGCTTAAGGTATGACGTCCGTCGCTTGACGCAAGTATGGAATGCCTCTAAAATAATGAACGGACGGGTTCCACAGGTTTGGCGGGCGCCCAAATTTCGATGGTGGGTAATTACGGAGAAGATGAATGAGTGATACGGACCTGAAAGTGGTCATCCCAATGGCGGGTTTAGGGACGCGCCTCCGGCCTCAAACCTGGAGCAAGCCGAAGCAGCTGGTAAGCGTGGCAGGTAAGACGGTTTTGGACCATGTGCTGGATTCGCTATCGTCCCTGCCTGACCCAAAAGGTTTCGAGCTGGTCAATATCGTCGGGTATCTGGGCGATCAAATCGAAGAGCATGTACGGACGCAGTACCCGGATTTAAAATCCCATTTTGTGCTTCAAGAGAACCCGCGCGGGCAATCGCACGCTCTCAAGCTGGCGGAAGAATACCTGCACGGGCCGATGCTGGTGGTGTTTGCGGACACGCTGATCAAATCAGACCTTTCTTTTCTGAAGGATGAGGCTTCCGAAGCGGTCGTGTGGGTGCGCCCGGTGCCAGACCCGCGGCGGTTTGGCGTGGCCGAAGTCAACTCCAACGGAGGCGTGAGGCGGCTGATCGAAAAACCGGAAGACCTGTCGAACAACCTGGCAGTGGTTGGTTTTTATTTCTTTAAGGAAGCGGAAGCGCTGCTTTCGGCGATTGACGAGCAGATCAAGCGTGACATGCAGCTGAAAGGCGAGTTCTTTCTGGCGGACGCCGTCAATATCATGCTGGAGCGAGGGCTGCAGATGCGCACCAAAGCTGTCGATATCTGGCTGGATGCAGGAACACCGGAAGCGCTGCTCGAGACCAACCAATATCTGCTGAGAAACGGGCAGGACAACAGCGAAGAGGCAGCAAAACGCGCTGGAGTGGTGATCATCCCGCCAGTTTATATCCATCCCACCGCAAAGGTGAACGAGTTGATCATTGGACCGGACGTCTCGCTGGGGGCTGGCTGCCAGGTGGAACACTGCATCATCCGCAGCTCGATCCTGGAAGAGGATGCAGATGCGGTCGGGGTGATTTTGGAGGAATCGCTGGTCGGCAGGCGGGCGGTATTGAAACGGCGAGCCGGGATCATCAACGCCGGCGACAATACTGAGGTGACCTTTTAAAGTGTTCATGAATGGGGACCTGAACATCGCTCTGGTCGAATGCCGTTCAGATGGCAGCTATGCCGGTCGCCCGCTGGCGGTCAGCTGGCAGGGGGCGCGGTTTGTGGTGAAAGAAGTGCAGGCAGAATGGCGCTCGCCTGAAGGGAAGCATTTCCGGGTAAAAACACAGCAGGAGAAGGCATTCGAGTGCCTGTATCTGGAAGCTGAAGATACCTGGAAAGTAAAAGAAATTTGAAATTCAAAAAAGCAAAAAAAAACCGGTCAATAAAATAAGGAGAAGAAATGAATAAATCTTATCTGGCCCATCGGGTCGCAACTCTGAAACCTTCAGGCATCCGGAAGTTTTTTGACATCGTTGCGACGATGAAAGATGTGATTTCGATGGGGATTGGGGAGCCGGATTTCACCACGCCAGAGTCGATCCTGAATGAAGGACTGGAATCGCTTCGGCGCGGCGAGACGCATTATACATCGAACGCTGGTGTGATCGAGCTGCGCAGGGCGCTTGCTGAAAACCTGGAAAAAGTGCACGGCGTCTCTTACGATCCGGCGAGCGAGATTGTGATGACCGTAGGGGTTTCTGAAGCGTTATACCTGGCTCTTACGGCAATCCTGAATTATGGGGAAGAGGTCCTGATTCCGACACCCTGTTTTGTGGCTTACCAGCCGGAGGTGATCCTGGCAGGGGGTGTGGCGGTGGAAATCCCCAGCAGGATGGAGGACAACTTCCAGCCAAACCTGGAGGCTTTGCGAGCAGCTGTAACGCCGCGAACGAAGGCGATCTTGATCGGATACCCCAACAATCCAACCGGGGCAGTTGCTTCTCGGGAGACGCTTCTGGAAGTCCTGCGGATCGCCGAGGAACACGACCTGGTTGTGATTTCAGATGAGATCTACGACCGGCTGGTTTACGGACCGCCGCACGTGTGTTTTGCCGCTCTACCCGGCGCCCGCGAGCGAACGATCACATTGGGCGGATTTTCGAAGGATTATGCGATGACCGGCTGGCGGATCGGATACGCAGCCGCTCCGGCCGCGATGCTCAAAGGTCTGCTCGTGATCCACCAATTTACGATCATGTCTGCGCCAACGACCGCACAGGCGGCGGCTTTGGAAGCCCTGCTTCACGGCGAATCCTATGTACAGGAGATGATTGCGGAGTACAACCGCCGCCGCAAACTGATCGTGGGCGGATTGAACCGGCTGGGGCTGCCCACGTTTGAGCCGCTTGGGGCGTTCTATGCCTTCCCGAAGGTCGCGGTCACCGGAATGGATGACGAGACTTTCGCGCAGACGCTGCTGGAGGAAGAGAAGGTAGCCGTCGTACCGGGGTCGGCATTTGGGGCGGGCGGTGAAGGCTTCGTGCGCTGCTCCTACGCAACCTCATACGAAAAGATTGAAGAAGCGCTGTTCCGGATGGAGCGGTTCATGCAGCGGCACGGATGACCGTGGAAGAAATCGAATTTGAATCCGTCATCGGGCTGGAGGTCCACGCCGAGCTTGAGACGCGGTCCAAGATGTTCTGCGCCTGCCCGGTGGTCGATCTGACGAGCGCTCAACCGAACAGCGCTGTCTGCGCGGTTTGTTCGGGTATGCCTGGAACGCTGCCTGTGATCAACCGAAGAGCCGTGGAGTACGCGCTGCGGGTCGCGGTGGCGCTTGAATGTGAAATCTCTACGTTCAGCATTTTTGCCCGAAAGAACTATTTTTACCCGGACCTGCCAAAAGGGTACCAGATCTCACAATTCGAACAGCCGCTGGCGCGCAACGGCCGACTGCTGGTTCGAACACCTGAGGGGGAACGCCTCGTCCGGATCCGACGGGTGCACCTTGAAGAAGATGCCGGAAAGCTCACCCATATTTTCGAGGATGGACAAAGATATTCATTGGTTGATTTGAACCGGGCGGGCGTCGCACTTTTGGAAATCGTCAGCGAGCCGGACCTGCACACAGCCGGGGGAGGTGCGGGCGTATGCAGCTGCGCTGCGCTCGATGATGCGCTACCTGGGGGTCAACTCCGGGAGCATGGAGAAAGGCGTTCTCCGGATTGAGCCCAACATTTCGATCCGCCCGCACGGCAGCGAGCAGCTTGGCACTCGAACAGAGATCAAGAACCTGAACAGCTTGCGCGCCGCTGGAGCGGTCGGTGGAATTTGAGATCGAACGGCAGACAGAACAGGTCCGGAAAGGCTTAAAGGTCAGCCAGGAGACGCGAGGTTGGGACGAAAGCCGGTCCGAGACGGTTTCCCAGCGCCTAAAGGAGGAATCCGATGATTACCGATACTTTCCGGAGCCGGACCTCCCACCCCTGGTGATAGATCCGGCCTGGTTGGACCAAATCCGGGCGTCTTTGCCCGAGCTGCCAGCGGCTCGATATGAGCGCTTCCAAGAGGAGTATGGACTGAGCGCTTACGATGCGAGCCTGCTCACCGAGGAGCAAAACACGGCGGATTATTTTGAAAGCTCGGTGAAATCCGCAGAGGAGGTTCCAGCGAAAATCACTGCGAACTGGATCCTGGGCGATCTTTACGGCCTGCTCAGGCAGTCCGGGATTGGGATTGAGGATTCGAGCATCCGTCCTGACGAACTGGCAGGTCTAGTGAAGAGGGTATGGGCAGGAGATGTCAACCAGACCACAGCCAAGGCCATCCTGGAGGAAATGTTTGATTCCGGGAAGTCATCGGGACAGATCATCGCGGAACGAGGCCTTTCCCAGGTCTCTGATCCAGAAATCGTGCGAAAAATAGTCGATCAGGTGTTGGAACAAAACCCCGACCAGGCAGCTGCCTTGATGGACGGAAAGACCGGGCTGAGGCACTGGTTTTTTGGACAGGTCATGAGGCAAGCCGGCGGAAAGGCGAACCCCAAGGTTGTGGAGCAGGTTTTAGACCAGCGTCTCAGGGAAATGAAGTAGAAAAGCTCGTAGCAGGCTAATAGATATGAAGGAAATCACGTGCGGAAGGTGCTGCATTTCCCTTGACTCAAAGTCTGCCGTCTGCTACCCTTGGATATGGATGCGGCTACCCCAATTTTACCTTGATGAAAACCAGTGCGAGATAAAACCACGGGCGATTCAATGGCTCCAGGATTTGTCTTGAACCTATCCAAACCGAAAATCAGCGGATTTTAAAATATGTTATCGAAGGAGAGATGTAAATGACCGAATCAATCAATGCCTTTCAGATGGCGCAGCGCCAGTTTGATCATGTTGCCGGACAGCTGAACATGGACTCGCAGATTGCAGATCTTCTGCGGTGGCCTTCGCGCGAGTTCAAGTTTCAGGTGCCGGTGCGGATGGATGACGGCTCGATCCGCCTGTTCACAGGCTACAGAGTTCAGCACAGCGACGTGCGCGGCCCATGCAAAGGTGGAATTCGCTTCCACCCATCGGAGACGCTGGACACCGTCCGTGCGCTGGCGATGTGGATGACCTGGAAATGCGCCGTCGCAGATATCCCGCTGGGTGGAGGAAAAGGCGGCGTCCCGGTCGATCCAGCGCTGCTTTCCGTGAACGAAAAAGAACGCCTGTGCCGGGGCTGGGTTCAGCAGATGTGGAAGAACATCGGTCCTCGCCAGGATGTGCCCGCGCCGGATGTCGGCACGACACCGCAAATGATGGGCTGGATGATGGACGAATACTCCAAGCTGGTGGGCCATTACACGCCCGGCGTGATCACGGGCAAGCCGGTCGGCGGCGGTGGCTCGCTGGGCCGCACCGAAGCGACCGGTTACGGCGTGATCTACACCGTCCGCGAGGCGATGAAGCACCTCAAGCTGGATTCTAAGAAATCGGTTGCAGCGATCCAGGGTTTTGGCAATGTCTCGCAGTACGCCGCGATCGGTTTTAAGGAGCTGTTGGGCGGCAAGGTGGCCTGCGTCTCGTATTGGGACCGCGCAGACCGGGCGCCGTACACGGTGTCTCATCCCAATGGGGTGGATCCGCACTATTTGAAGTCGATCACCGACCAGTATGGGACGATCGACAAGGATAAGGCGCGCAAGGCCGGTTATGTGATTGAAGATGCCGAAGCCTGGATCAAGAAAGACGTGGACGTGCTGATCCCTGGCGCGCTGGAAGGCCAGGTCAATGCCGAAAGCGTCAAATTCGTCAGCGACCGCGTGAAGATCGTTGCGGAAGGCGCAAACGGACCCACGACTCCCGAGGCGGATGAAGTCTTCAAGCGGAACAACGTTTTTGTGATCCCCGACTTCTTGTGCAACGCCGGCGGCGTGACGGTGTCGTATTTCGAAGGCGTCCAGAATGATATGAATTACTACTGGACCCGCGAGGAAGTGCTGGAGCGCCTGGATACGAAGATGACCCAGGCATTTAAAAGCGTGCTGGAGATGTCGGAGGGTGAGAAAGTCTATATGCGCGATGCGGCGTATATGGTAGCCATCAAGCGCGTCGTCACTGCGATGGAGCTGCGCGGCTGGATTTAGATTCTTAGCAAAGGATCCCATTGGGGCATTTTCCAGGATGGTCTGCTGGAGATGCCCCTTTTTTATTGTTTGGATATCCATTTCAGAGAAAGGCCGGGCCGCGACGTACGCCTGGGAACCGAAAGATTTGGGAAGCGGATGACCCCGTGAGAATCGAACGAGCGGCAGGAGATATTCGTGGTAATGTCATTATCGTTGCTCTTCAAATAGTTTATAATTTCAATATGTTAACCACTCCAGAAGTTGTGTTTTGGCTTCTATTTTCAGGCGTGACCGGTATGGCGGTATTGGCTGCGTTTTTCTTGCGAGGACGCAGCCTTTCTGTCATCGAGGCTTTCGGCTGGGGAGCTCTGATCATCTTTTTTGCGGTGCCTGGAACATTTCTTACGATTTTGGTGCGACCTGGGACCAGTAAAAAGCAGCAAAAATCAGCGGCGTGATTGCAAAATCATCCAATCTAGGAAGGGATTGCCACAATGAAAGTAACCGTTTTGCAGGAAAATTTAGCTCGCGGTCTGAACATCGTCTCTCGCGCCGTCTCTCCGCGCAGCACGCTGCCCGTGCTGGCAAATATCCTGATCGCCACAGATGAGGGGCGTTTAAGGCTTTCGGCGACCAACCTGGAGCTGGGAATCACCTGCTGGATTGGGGCGAAGATCCACGAGGATGGCTCGACCACCGTGCCGGCGCGCACTTTTTCCGATCTGGTGAGCACTTTATCGGACTCGCAGGTTGAGATGGCGCTCACGGTGCGCACGCAAACGCTTAAATTTAAGATGCGGGGCATCAGACACCAACATGAAATGCATCGATGCACAGGAATTTCCGCCCATGCCTGTGGTGGATTATTCACAAGGTTTAGAGATCAACGTGGCGGATATTAAAGAGATGATCCAGCAGGTGGTATTTGCCGCCTCGACGGATGACGCCCGACCTGTGCTGACCGGCGTCTTGATGGATATCAGCGGTGAAGCGGCGACGATGGCTGCCGCAGATGGTTTTCGATTGTCGGTGCGAAAAGGGCGTTTGTCCGGCCCGGTGGCGAAACCGATCCACGCAATTATCCCGGCGCGGGCACTGAGCGAGCTTGCCCGGATTACCAGCGACGGAGACAAATCGCTTAAGATGGTCCTGCCGCCTGGTCGGGGGCAGGTGATCTTCCGACTGAGCGACGTCGAGCTGGTCTCCCAGCTGATAGAGGGCAACTTCCCGGACTATGAGCAAATTATCCCGCGGCGGTGTGAAGACGCGGGCGATCCTTTCCACTTCCACTTTTTTGAAGGCGTGCAAGCAGGCCGAGATATTTGCCCGGGAGGGCTCGCATATTGCCCGGTTGAACATCAGCCCCGGCGGTGAGCTGAAGCCCGGGACTGTCGAGATATCCGGACAATCGGAAGAGACGGGGTACAACAAGAATGAGGTCGACGCGAGCATCGAAGGTCCGGCGCTGCTGATCGCGTTCAATGTGCGCTTTTTACGCGAGGTCCTGGACGTGATTAAAACCCCCAACGTGGCGCTTGAGACAACGGCTGACACGCTTCCCGGGGTGATCCGTCCAGTTGGCGCTTCAGACGGCCAGGGTGATTTCTTGCACGTCATCATGCCCATGCACCTGGGAAGCTGATCCAACAGTAGGGCCGGATCTGCCCTGAAGTAGATGATATGACGCTCCCGCCAGCACCTTCAGACCGAACGCTGCACATTTATCTCTCGCTGGCTCAGTATCCGAATTCTGAGCGCGCAGATGCGCGCCCGGATGCGAAGAGAGCTTTATCGCCGCGGCGTGATCACCCCCCAGGCATTTGAATCCGAGGTCCGAGAGAAGGCAATCCGCTCCCAGGCATTGGAGGGTCTGCACGATCCATTTTCCGAGGAACCGGCAGAAATTTGGGAGATGCGCCTGACCCGGGTGCGCGAACACCTGACCGATTTTTATTTTGCCTACAACCTGCCGTTTGATTTATTCGAAAAGATCGTTCGAGACACGCTGAACGAGCGCGGCGCCGGGATGATCGACACCCAATTTTCTTTTTAATCCCGAGCTTGCCCCGCAGAACCTGCTGTTTGAGCAGGCGCAGATGATCGAAAAAATGCCCGCTCCGGAACGAACAAAACATGAAGCGCGCCTGCAAGAGATAAAGGTGGTCTTGATCCGGACGCTGATCAGCGACCAGCTCGCTTATCTAAAAATTGCCAAGGATTGGTTCACGATCTCAGACCTGAGCGACATCAGGGCTCACAAGATTGGGCAGGGTAAGATCGGGGGCAAATCGGCGGGGATGCTGCTGGCTGCCCGGATTCTGATCGAGGAGGGCGATGACGAGATCCGCTCGTGCCTGCACCTGCCGGAATCGTATTTCCTCGGCGCGGACCTGACCTACATTTTTATGGCGCTCAACGGGCTGATCCCATGGGCTGACCAGAAGTACAAGCTCGAAGACGAAATCAGGGCAGATTATCCGCGCATTCAGCAGGAATTCTTAAAGGGTGAGTTCCCTGAGGACGTGCTGGATAAATTCCGCGGGCTGCTGGAGACGGTGGGAAGGAAGCCGCTGATCGTCCGGTCTTCGAGCCTGCTGGAGGATAATTTTGGCACTTCTTTTGCGGGTAAATATGAGAGCCATTTTTGCCCAAACCAGGGGACAGGGGAGGAAAACCTGAGCGATTTTTGCCAGGCGATCATCCGGATCTATGCCAGCATGCTGAATCCGGATGCGCTGCTTTACCGACGCGCGAAAGGGCTGCAAGATTATGACGAACGGATGGCAGTGCTCGTGCAGGCAGTGGAGGGTGAAGCGTTTGGGAAATACTATCTGCCGGAAGCAGCCGGAGTTGCTTTCAGCCGGAACATGTACCGCTGGTCTCCGCGGATTCGGCGAGAGGATGGGTTTGTGCGGATGGTGTGGGGGTTAGGGACGCGGGCAGTGGACCGGGTTGGCAACGACTACCCGCGCCTGATCGCATTGAGCCATCCGCTCCTGCATCCACAGTCCTCAGTCAAGTCCATCCGCCGCTACTCGCAGCAATATGTCGACCTGATCGACCTGGAAGGGAACGCTTTTCGTACGGTTCCAGTCGGCGAGGTGATGGACCCAAAATATCCGAGCCTGCGCTATCTTGTGAATGTGGATCAGGGGGATTACCTGTCGCCGGTACGAATGATGCTGCATGAATCTGGCAACAGCAGCCTGGTCGTCACGTTCGATGAGATGCTGCGCCGGACACCGCTGGCGAAGCGATTAAGCCGGATGCTCCAGATCCTGGAGATGAAATACGGCTCGCCTGTGGACACCGAGTTCACCGTCCATATCGTTGAACCGCAAAGTCCGCATCCAGAAATTGAAATCACGCTGCTGCAGTGCAGGCCGCAGTCTCATTTGAAACAAAGCGAGGCGCGGCTTCCCAAGAATTTATCTGTGGAGAACATCATTTTTGCCAGCAGCAGGATGGCCCCGGAAGGAAGGGTAGATGACATCCATTACGCGCTGTTTGTGTCCCCAGAGGGTTATTTTTCTCTCCCGACCTCGGCAGCCCGGGCCGAGCTGGGGCGCGCGATCGGCCAGCTCAACGCAGCGCTTAAGAACGAGGCGTTTATTTGTGTGGGACCAGGACGCTGGGGAACTTCGAATCCAGACCTGGGAGTGCCGATCGGGTACGGGGATATTTATCATACCCGCGCCCTGGTTGAGCTGACGGGGAGTTTCATCGAGGCCGCCCCCGAGCCATCCTTTGGGACGCATTTCTTTCAAGACCTGGTGGAATCGAATATCTATCCACTTGCGATCGATCTCGACGACCAGGATATGATTTTTAATAGAGGATTCTTTTATGACACTCCCAACCAACTTTCCAGGCTGCTGCCCGAATGTTCCGGGATGGAAGGCTGCCTGCGGCTGATTCGAGTGGACAGCTTTCGGCCCGGACATCATCTCGACCTGGTGATGGACGATCAAGCAGGAAAATTGGCAGCTTACCTGGAGGTGGATGGATGAAGAAATTTATTGCGGTTGCTGGAAACATCGGGGTGGGAAAATCCACGCTGGTTTCGCTGCTTTCCGAACGATTGGGCTGGAAACCTTTTTTTGAGCCGGTGGAAGAAAATCCCTACCTGGCTGATTTTTACAAGGACATGAACGCATGGGCATTTCACTCACAGATTTATTTCCTTACCCGCCGGCTGCGGATTCACCGCCAGCTGATCGATCACGATCATTCAGCCATCCAGGACCGCAGCGTTTACGAAGACGCTGAAGTCTTTGCCCACAACCTTTACCGCCAGGGGCGGATTCGGGAGCGCGATTATCAGTCTTACCGGGACCTTTACCAGGTTTTGATCGAATTCCTGCCGCCGCCCGATCTGGTGATTTACCTGCGAGCTTCCGTGCCGACCCTGCTCGGACGGATCCGCTCGCGCGGGCGAGATTATGAGCGCCAGATCACTGCCGATTACCTGCTCCAGCTTAATGAGCTCTACGAAAGCTGGATTGAGAATTTCAGCTTATGCCCGGTGCTGACTGTGCCGGCAGATGACCTGGATTACGTGGCCATCCCTGCCCATCTGGACCTGATCCTTTGCAAGGTGGATGAAAAGCTGATGGGGAAAGACGAAGTCGATTTCAACGCGGCGGAATGGGATTCCGAGGGCGGTATCTAAGCAGGCGGGGAACAGGAATTATGCTTGCGGGCGTCCATCGGGCAGGTGTAGAAGCAAGCGAGGGAAGATCATGATCAAACTGCAGGCTGGCGAAAGGACCGATGTCGGTCGACTGCGAACTGAAAATGAGGACTCGGTTTGGGCGCAGGTGCTGGACCAACCGGGGTACGCACCGATTGGGCTGTTCATCGTCTGCGACGGTATGGGCGGGCACATGGGCGGAAAATACGCCAGCTATTGGGCGGTGGAAGCGATCAAATCCGAGTTCAGCGCCCTGCTGGAGTCCAGCGACCCCCGGGCAACCCTGATATTGAGGTCCGAAGACGTCAAGGCGATTCGGGCAGGGACTTACCAGACGCCTCAGCCGATTGAAACCGACCTCGAAAAGCTGACCCGTCTGCAATTCAAAAGGCCAACGAGGTGGTCTTCAATTACGCGAAGCATAAGCCCAGGCAGGCTGCAAATGCCGGCACGACGGCAGCCATGGCCGTCGTTCGAGGGGAAAATGCAGTGATCGCGAACGTGGGCGACAGCAGGTCTTATCTGCTTCGGGACCGCAAGCTGGTCCAGATTTCAAGCGATCATTCGCTGGTGGCGACACTGGTCAGCAGAGGGCAGTATTTTACCCGAAGAGATCTTCACCCACCCGCGCCGCAACATCATTTACCGTTTTCTTGGGAACAAAAAGGCCGTTGAGGTCGATATTTTCCACCTGAAGCTTCAGGCAGGTGATCAACTGCTGCTGTGTTCAGACGGGCTGTGGGAGACCGTTCAATCCGACGAGAAAAAGATTGAGCTCATCCTGGGGTCGCCCAACACACAGGCGGCGTGCGATGCTCTGGTAGAGGCGGCAAACGAGGCGGGCGGAGAAGACAATATCAGCGTGGTACTGGTGAAAATCAGCTGATTTTTTCGGCCTTTTCGAAAGGAGCTCCGCAGTACTGGCAGAAACCGGCGTCAGAGGCGCTGGTTTTCCCGCAGCGCGAGCACACCTGGGTGCGCCTGTGTGTTTTCTGCTGGCGAGGGGCGGGCAGGGCTGGTTTTGGCTGAGCTTTAGCAAGGCGGCGCAGCCGGGGGAGCTTCAATTTGATATGCGGGTGGGGCAGCCGGGCGAACAGCGAACGCGCCTGGGATTGGCCGCGACCGAACGCCTGGGTGTACAGCTGGCGCATCTGGCTACTGGTGAGATGCCGGCCGGTAAGATACCACTGCAGGACGACATTGCCGACGACATAGGTGCCCGGCGTACGACGATGGCGGTCTTGGGGATGATGCCCCAGACGGGGATCAGGCCGACCAGCGAGCGAGCGGTCTGTCGAAAGACGAAACCGCTCCCGAGCACGCCGCCAAACTCAGCGATGTAATCCTGCCAGCGGGTTGAATAGCCCAGGACAAGCCCGAGCTTGTAGACCAGGAAGGCCTGCGCCTTGGTCAGCACGATCGAATCGGTGATGGTGATCGGGATGTCGAGGACGGCGACCGTCTGCACCAAGCCGGTGCTCATTGAATAGGCTGCGTTGGACAGGCTGGTGTCTTTGATCAAATATTGGGCGATCGGAATCCGGAAGAGGGGGAAGTAGCGGCCTAAAGTCAGGACTAATTCTGGGACGAGATCAATCACTGCTGGAGCGAATTTCTCAATCAAGAAACGCGAGTCGGATGGAGAGCCGAGAAGAACCCTGCGGCGGGCTTTGCTCGTCCAGAGGCTGATGGCTTGAGAACCGGGATCTGTTTGAGGGACGACGAGGATCAAAACTCGTTTCTGGGCTGACTGCCATTTCAATGCCAGCTCCTGCTCGCGGGCCTGATCCGGTTTGCGCGCCAGGACGATCAAGACGATCAGATCGGCTGAAGAAGCCTTATCGGCCGAATCCAGGTCGAAAATCCGAACAGGCGCTTCGCTGATGATGTGAGGGCGGTTGGGGTCGCGGCGGATTTGATCGGCGAGGGCCGACCGTCCTACCCCTGGATCTCCGACGACGGCGATGTCGATGCCGCGCAAGGCCTGCTGGCGGAGCGGACTGATGTCCGTCTCATGAAGGGTTTGCCAAATCGAGGAGATGGAAAGGAATCGGTTCATAAGGTCTTATTCATGCTGTTTAGATTGGTTTATTATACGATCAGATTGTCTCGAGCGTGCCGCGAGCTTTGGCTTGTTTTTCAAACCAGCGGAACATCCAATATCCGCACGATGCGTAAACGACGCCGAGCGTGAATTCTCCGATAAGCAGCGGGGCTACTTCGCTCAGGCTGGCGCCAGCGATCAGCGCACGGGCAGAGGCGATGCCGCGGGTCAACGGTAAAGCCCAGGAAACAGCCTGGAGCGGAGGCGGGAGCTGGGAGATCGGGATGTTAGCCCCAGAGAAGAGCAGCAACAAGAAGTAGACGGAATTGTTTATAAACATGACGTTCGTCGTCACCAGGCTGAGGCAGCCCATCAAGCAGCCCCAGGCCGGAGGTGCTGAAGGTGGTGATCAGGATGGTGAGGGCGAGGGCAGCAAGGTCTGTGTTTGAGAGGTCGACCCCGAGCAGGAGCACGCCCCAGATCAGACCGATCACCACGCCGAGCATCCCGTCGATGATGTGCACGAACGAGCGACCGAGGAACAAAACCAGACGGTTGGCAGGTGTGCCGAAACAGGTAGGGCAGGGTGCCGTTATAGCGGTCGCCGCCGATGCTCATCGTCACACCGTAGATTCCGCTGACCGCGGCTATCTGGACGGCGTTGCCGATCACGTAGAAGCTGGCATTGTCCAGACCAGTCGCATAGACCCCCAGGAAAGTGAAGAAAAGGATCTGGGCCAGAGGCATTAAGATCTTGGATGCCAGGTAGGTCGGCGGGTTGAGCCAGTGGAACAGGGCGATGTACGAGAGCAGCGTCCCCTGCCAGAAGATGCGCAGATTTGCGATCAGGGATTTCATTCAAGGCCTCCTGGGCTACTCCATGTCCAGCGTGGCGTCGCGGCGGGCTTTATCCAGCATGCGCAAGAAGAGCCAGCGTGAGATGAGGACATAGATCGCGCTGAAGAGCAGCAGCAATCCCCAGGAAAGGAGCAGCGATTCCGGGTCGAATTCCCCGCTGGAGGTCATGTGGAGGGCGCGGGCGGCCCAATAGGGCGGAAGGATGTAGCTGATGGGCGTGGTCCAGACAGGGAGCAGGGCGATCGGAAATGAGAAATCCGCAAAGGATGTAGACCGGGAACTCCATCGAGTTCTGGAAGCTCTGCACGCTCGGGATTCATCAAGAAGACCGGGGAGATGATCAGCGCAAAGCTGATAAAGGCGACGATCGTCATCACGAGCGATACGGCGAACAGGAACGGATTGTTGATCACCAGGTCATACCCCAGAAACAATGACACCAGAATGTAGCTTGCGATCATCGAGGAGAGCGATTGGATCACGTTGGCTACGTTTTTGCCGAGCACGATCACGGTGAGCGGGGTGGGGACGCCGACGAGCGTTTCGAGCGTCCCGGACCAGCGCTCGACGTTGATGCTGTTGCCGCTGATGAAGAGCATGCTGGACCAAAGACCGGTCAGGCCGCTGCCGACGACGACGAAGATGGCGACTTCCTCGCCGCGGGCGGATCGAGCATCCACAATCCCAGCAAGGCGATGATCAGGGGCTGGACGATGATGGTGAAGATGATGAACGGGTCCATCACGTTGCTGCGGAAGGTCATCTCGGCGACGGCGAGGATGGCGCGACCGTTGCGGCGCAGCTCGTCCAGGCTCATCGCTTCGCCTCCCACTTCGCCGCCCACCAGGCGCACATAGGCGTCTTCCAGGGTGGGCTCACGGACCAGCACTTTGCCCACCCGGATTTCATTCAGGTCCGCCATCAACTGCGGCACGACTTCGGCGCCGTTGAGCGAGTGGATCAGCAGGAGCTGCTTTTGATCCTGGGTGTTGATCGCGATCGAATCCACGTAAGGGCGGGATTTGATCGTTTCGTAGAGCTGAGGCGGGATGCCGTAGACCTCCACTTCGATCACCGAAAGGTCGCTGGCGAGCTTCTTGAGGGACGTCGGGGGTATCCAGCGCAACGAGCCTGCCCTGGTTGATCACGGCGATCCGGTTGCAGAGCATATCGGCTTCGAACATGTAATGGGTGGTCAGCAGGATGGTCTTACGCTCGGTCTGCAGGTCGCGGATCACCTGGCGGAACTCGCGCGCGCCGACAGGATCCAGCCCGATGGTAGGCTCGTCGAGGAACAACACCGGGGGGTCATGCAGCAAGGTGCGGGCGACATGGAGGCGCTGTTTCATTCCGCGAGAGTAGCCTTCGACGCGCTCGCTGCCGCGATCCTTCAGCCCGACCAGCTCGAGCAGGTAGGGGATGCGCTTTTTGGCGAGGTCGGGGTCGACATGGTAGAGGCTGGCGAAGTAGCGCAGGTTGTCGTGACCGGAAAGCCGCCAGTACAGGCCGCGCTCGCCGCCGAAGATGAAGCCGATCTGCCTCTGAACCTGGCGGGCAGCGCTGACGACATCGAGGCCGAGGACGCGGGCTTTTCCGGAAGTGGGGAGCAGCAGGGTGGCGAGCATCTTGACCGTGGTGGTCTTGCCGGCGCCGTTTGGGCCGAGAAGACCGAAGAGCTCGCCTGCGGCGATGCCGAAGGAGATGTCGTCGACGGCGACGATCTCTTTGCGAGTGCGGCGGAGGACGCCGATGGTGGGGCGGAAGAGGCGGCGAAGATGCTCGATTTCGATTGCGTCCATTTAAACCTTCGATTGAACCTGGAAAAGGTCCTATGGAGAAACCATGGGTTAGAGGAAGGTAATTATACTGCCTGAAGCGGTCTGATCAGGAGGGTCTATCCAGGCGGATGAGATGGTTAAGTGTAAGGCCGAGGGGGTGCGGCTCAAAGCCATGGACCCAGGGATGGATCAGGTTCACGCCGAGGTGGATGCCGCGGCTCAATGGAACGACAACAACCTCTTCATTAACCAGGATGCGGTCTGCTTCCCGGTAGAGAGCCAACCGGCGGAGGCGATCTCTGGAACTGGCGGCTTCTTCGATCAGCTGGTCGAAGCGGGGATGCACCCAGCCGAAATCCTTCGGAAATCGGACGAGATCGGATTGGCGTAAAATACTGTCCGGGTCGGGGTAATCCACAGCCCAATTCTTGATCGTCATGTGAAGGTCGCGAAGAGAATCCGATCGAGGCGGGAATGGGATTGGAATATGCTCGGCGTGGATGCCGAGATTCGCTTCAAACTGGCGGTACATTTCATCCATTCCTGGAGGTTTGGCCCAAAAACCGAGCTTGAGGACAGGGAGCCCCTTTCCTTCGGGAAAACCTGCTTCCGCAAGCAGGCGGCGGGCGAGCGGCAGGTCGAAAGGCAACCCCAACTCAGGGGAGTAACCGGCCATCCTGCTCGGGACTGCTCCGCCGTTACGCTGGATGTCGCGGCCTTCAAAAATCATCTCCATGAAGACCTGATAATCGAGGCCCTGGGCGATTGCCCTCCTGACACGCGGGTCATCCATCGGCGGTTGGGCTGGATTGAACACCAGGGCGTTTATCGACAAGGGGCTTTCTTGAAACTGCAAATCTTTCGGGACTGAGAGGGGCATTCCTGCCAGATTGACTTCAACACTGACATCGAGATCATCCTGCAAGAACTGCTGAACGATTGCCGGGTCAAGAAATTTGAAAGAGTGAAGATCAATACCATCGAGGTTGCCGGGGAATTCGCCGAAATAATCCGGGTTTCGGATGAACTGAATCAAGGTTGGCGTATATTCGACCAAACGGAAGGCGCCGTTCGATTGGACGTGAGGCGGCTTCCACCAATCATCACCAACCTGCTGGACGACGTGACGGGGGAGCGGGAAAGCGACCGGGAGCGCCATCAGGTAAATAAAATAGGCAATCGGAGTTTCCAGACGGACCTCAAGGGTCAGCGGATCGAGAGCGAGAATACCCACCCGGATTGGATCGAGGTTTATTCCGAGGCGATAAGCCCGTGCGCCCTGGATATCGTCCAACAGGCTGGCCGGGTAGTCCAGACCGCCGGGAGAAAGATTGCGCTTCCAGGCCCATTCGAAATCGGAAGCCGTGACCGGCTGACCATCCGTCCAGCGGACATCGTCGCGCAGGTGGAAGATGTAGCGCAGACCGCCATCCAGCACTTCCCACGAACGGGCGATATGCGGGAGGACGTTTAATTCGCGATCATATTCGACCAACCCGGCAAATGTAGTGTTGATAAACTCCCATTCGAAGGAAGAAACCGAAAAACCTGGATCAAGGACCGGAGGGAGGCTGGCATACGTGCCGACCCGAATGAGGCGCGGCCGGGCACCTGGATAGACATACGGGGACGGCGCTTTCGTAAATAGGCGTATCTTACGCTGGAGCTCAAAGGCTTTTTCAAAGGCTTGATGGGACTGCTCAAACTGGAAATCAGCCTGATACACCAGGCCAAGCTTTAACCAGGTATGGGCTTCGCGGTCCTGGTCTCCCAGCCCGGCAAGCAGCTCCAAAGCCCGGTTGTAGATCCTGCAGGCTTCTTCAAAAGAATTTAGCAGGCGGGCTTTATCTCCGGCAGGAAGCAGGTACTCAAGCGCCTTTTCCCGCTCATTGGCGAGGTCGTAGTGGTGAGCGAGCAGCCCGGCAAACTCGGCCTGACGACCGGCAAACAGGTCTTCCAGGGCATGGGCGACCCGACGGTGAAATTCCCTGCGCCGTTCAAGCAGAAGGGATTGATAGGCGGCTTCCTGGGTGAGCGAATGTTTGAAGATATATTCAAGCTCCGGCAGCCGGGATTTCTCTTGGACCAGATCGAGGCGCTGAAGCTCATCCAGGTGGAGGTCCAGCTTCCGTTCGGCCTGGTTGATCAGCCTCAAGGAGGCGGTAGAGGAAGCTCCGGCCGATCACCGAGGCAAGCTGCAAGGTACGGCGGACGTCCTCATCGAGTCGATCCAGGCGCGCCAGCAGGACCCCCTGGAGGGTTTCAGGGATCTCCAGGTTATCCACTTCCCGAGCAAGCCGCCAGCTCGCGTCCGTTTTGACGAGGTCACCCTGATCGATCAGGCTGCGGAGCAGCTCCTCGAGGTAGAACGGATTTCCGTCCGAGCGATCGACGATCAGCTGCAGCAGGCTTTCCGGCAGGTCGCAGACGGCGAGAAGGTCTTCCACCAGCTGCTGCGAACTCGCACGCTGCGAGGGGAGCGAGCTGGAGCTCGAGATAGCGGTGGCCAAAATCGGTCTCGGCTTTGAACTTCAGGCGCCAGGAGCCATGCTCACGGTCGAGACGCCCGACCAGCAGCAGCAGAATGGGCGCCCGGTTTGTCAACGGGAGGAGATGCTCGATGACCTCCAGGGTCGAGGCGTCGGCCCAGTGAAAATCATCCAGGACCAGGACGAGCGGCCCCCGGGCAGCCAGGGCTTGAAAGTAGGCGCTGACGGCCTGGAGGAGCTGGTATTTGAAACCTTCTCCACCCAGCCTGGACATCTGAGCGGCAGCATCTCCTTCTTCAGCGACTCCCATCAGATATTCGAGGAATGGCAGGTATCCTTCGACTTTTTCGGAGAGCAGCGCCTCGACCCGGCGACGGAGGGCGACCCGCCGGCGCAGGGCCGGGTCGCCGTCAGACAGCCCGAGGTCTGCCAGGATCAGCTGGGAGACTGCCCAATACGACAGCGCGCCTCCATAGGAGAGGCTGCGGCCTTCCAGAAAGCGCACTTTTGAAGGGGAAAGTCGGCGGGCTTCATCGATCAGGCGGCTCTTGCCGATCCCTGCTTCACCGAGGACGAAGACGATCCCGCCGCTGCCCTGATCGAGGCGGTTCGATGCGGATGCGAGCGAAGACAGCTCTGATTCACGCCCGACCATCGGCGAATGCAGACCGGCAAGGCCGCGCCCGGAGGACTGGATGAGAGCCAGATGCTGAACTTCAAAAACATGGACCGGCTCGGTTTTACCCTTGACCGAGCAGCTCGCCCATGTCCAGCAGGTCAAAAGCGCCGCCGAGCAGATGGGCGGTGGTGGATGAAATCAGCACTCCGCCAGGACGGGCGGCGGATTGAAGCCGGGCCGCGAGGTTGACCGAGTCGCCGATGGCGAGGTATTCCAGGTGCTGGTCATCGCCGACCCCACCCAGGACGACCAATCCGCTATGGATCCCGATCCGCATCTTGAAATCGTCCACCATGGCTGCGCAGCTGGAGGCGATATTCATCCAGGTCGTGCTGGACATCGAGGGCGGCGCGGACGGAGCGCTGCGGATCGTCCTCGTGGGTGATCGGCGCACCGAAGAAGGCCAGCACCCCGTCGCCGAGGAGCTGGGCGATCGTGCCGTCGTAGCGCCGGACGGCTGCGCTGACGATGCGGTGGGCGCCGGAGACGATCTCCTTCCATTCTTCGGGGTCGAGGCGCTCGGCGATCGCGGTCGAGCCGACGATATCGGTGAAGAGGATCGTGACCGGTTTGCGCTCGCCTTCCAGCCGGGCGGGGGAGGGGTGAGACTTTTGGTCAAGCGGGGATTCGGGCTGGATGGGGATCGGAACCGGAGAGATTTTGAAGCCGCACTGGCGGCAGAATTTTGCTTGAGGTTCGTTCGGGGCAGCGCATTTTGGGCATGGAATGCTGAACGGCTGCCCGCAGCTCTGGCAGAAGCGGGAATTGGGAGGGTTTTCGGAGGAACAGGTCGGGCAGCGCATCCAGATTAATTATACGAGCAAAGTTGAGAAAGTCTATCTTTATTTGGGGGAGAAGGGGAGATCAACCACAGATGAACGCAGATGGACGCAGATATGTTCGGACCCTTGCTTTTTTTGTAGGATCAGGGGGGATTGATAGATGTCGATCGGGGGTTTCAGCACGTGATATAATGCCCAAAGTTTTCGCCCTCATCCTGGTGATTTATTGTTGTGCTAAAAAAACCGAATTCGAAAGGGCATCTGATGAAAAAAGACAAACAAATCAACCGATGGATTTTGCTTGGGGGGCTTATCCTGATCATCGCATCCGCGGCGGCATGCAATTCGAATCAGGCGGAAGTGCCGCCGACAGCAGATTTAGAATCACAGGTGGTGGAACGCGTGGCGCAGACTCTGACCGCGGTGGCTTACAACCAACCCACCAGCACGAACACGGCTGTCCCACTTCCGAGCCCGACGATGCCCGCCACGGCCGTCCCGAGCGAGCCTCCAGCTCCGACGGCGACGCCGGCTGCATCGGCTACGATCGCTGAACCCGCTGCGCCGTCCTGTTTGAAGCTGATCGAGCCGAAGAACGGGGCAAGCCTGCCCGCGACCGGCAATCAAAATTTCGAATGGGAAGCGCATCCTCAAGCTGCACAATACCTGCTGGAGATCAAGCCGCCTCCTTATCATTTCAACCAAAGCTTCGAGAGCGCGGAAACCAGCTTAAACCGGTGGCTGGACACTTTACCCTGGGCCGGCGATTATGCCTGGCACGTCATCGCACTGGATTCCAGCGGGGAAGCCATCTGCACCAGCGGAGAATCTGACCTTCAGCAAGCCGAAGTTCGTCCCGACCGCGACGCCCAGGGGCGTGGGGCCCAAAAATCCAACGAGCATCCCAACCTGCGCCCCGCAATAATCCGGTCTATTCCGGCTGGATAAGGCGCCTGCTCGTCAAGATCGCCGACGAATTCGGGAAGGTCGGCATGCCCCAGGTTCTGGCGGATGGCCATGTTTTCGCCGGTGTGGTACCAGTAGTGATAGATCACGCGCTGGAGCAGCGATCCGTAGATGTATGTCCGAAAGCCGGCCTTCGCGGAAGACCCGCTCCAGAAGCTTCTCTGAATCTGAGGGTTTCGAGCCAGGGATCCACAGCAGCGGTGATCGCGGTCCAGGCAGCCAGCATCTCGTCCAACGGCGGTGTGCTGGCGGGGGCGTTGTAGGCGAACAGGCTTTCGATCTCGGGGTATAAAATCCGACCCTGGGCGTAAACCAGGAAGTAGCGCTGTTCCTGCCAGGCCAGGTGCCCGACGTTCCAGCTGATGCAGTTCAGCGGGAGGAAGCGTCGACGAGCCTCTGCATCGGTCAGACCGAGGAGGGCGCGCTTGAATTCGGCCCGGGTGAAACGTAGTTGATTGACGAGGGGGTGGGGCATGTCTAATTCCCTCACAGACTGCGGGAAAAAGCAGCCTGTGAGGGATTTTTTTATTACGCGCCGTATTTGCCAAGCCGCTCGGCGTGGGCGAGGGCCAGGGGCAGGATATCGACGTGGTGGATTGGGCCGAGAGTGCCCGAGAGGCAGGCGGTCTCGCCGAATTTGCCGGGAGGACCGAAGCGGGCGCTGTCCGCGGCAAGGAGGACGGGGACTTTGTGCCAGGTGTGGCGCTTGAGCTTGGCGGGGGTGGCGTGGTCGCCGCTGATCACGAGCACGTCCGGCTTCAGATCGAGCAGGATCGGCAAAGCCTGATCGACTGTCTCGATCACATGCGCTCGCTCGGCAAATTTACCGTCTTCGCCGTAGCTGTCGGTCTTCTTGATGTGAATGAAGAAGAAATCGTAATCGTTCCAGAGCTTCTTGACGACTTCAAACTCTTCAGCCGGCGTCTCGGCGTCATGCTCGATGACGTCCATCCCAACCAGCCGGGCGACGCCCTTGTACATCGGGTAGACCGCGACTGCGGCAGAGCGCATTTTGAAGACCTCGGGGAAACGGGGCACGCCGGGATCCCTGGAGATGCCGCGCAGCAGGCAGGAGTTGGCCGGGGCATGGTCTGCGAGCAGGAGATTGGCTTCGGCCCACCACTGGCGCAGGATCGCGGCGGTTTTTTCTGAGGCGGGATCTTCGGCTTTGATCGGCAGGGCCGGGACTCCAGTGAGCTGCGGGTCGTTGTCCGGGATCGAGGCGCCAAGCCCTTCGCCGCGCAGGACGATCACAAAACGGTATTCTTTGACCGGCTCGACGAAGATCTCGACACCGGGGACCCGGATCTGACGCAGGATCTTCACGCGCTTTTCGCATTCTTCGGTCGGGATGCGGCCGGCGCGGCGGTCGGTGATGTTCCCGGCTGTGTCGACCGTGCAGAAGTTGGCGCGGATCGCGACATCGTCCGGGCCGAGCTTGAAGCCGATCCCGAGGGCTTCGAGGACACCGCGGCCGATCAGGAATTCGAGCGGGTCGTAGCCGAACAGAGCGAGGTGACCGGGCCCGCTGCCGGGGCTGAAGGCGGGGGCGACGACTTCCGGATAATCCGAGCGAGGACCGGGCGGTGAAGGAGGTCCATGTTGGGGGTGTGCGCGGCTTCGAGCTCGGTCGGGCCGCCTGGCTCGAGAGGAAGCCCGCCAAGGCCGTCCATGACCAGTAAAACTACTTTTGTGCCGTTATCGACGGCCATTTCGTTGATGAGCTTGAGTTTATTGAGCATTGGTTGGTACCTTTCGGTTTGTTGGTGGTTAGTTATTAGCTGTTAGCAGTTAGCAGTTAGCAATTAGCAGTTAGCTAGCTGAGCGGTTAGTTCGTGAGAAGCCATGTTGTGATTTGCTGATCGAATTGCACAATCATACTATACCAATTGCTAATACTATCCAATTGCTAAAGCTAACCTGCTTGCGCAGTCGCTGCTAACTGCATCATCTGTCTGCTTGAAAATGCCAGACAATTTTACCCGAGTTTTTGAGGTTAAGAGGGGGATCATGGATGATGGTCAGAAATGGATCAAGCAAGCCGTCCGATTAAAGCCTGGCGATGACCCGAGTATACCATCGCGCAGGCGTCAAGAATCTGGCTTAGCTCGCATCTCTCGTCGAGCATATGGGCGAGCTTGTGCTCGCCGGGGCCGAAGCCGATCGTGGGGATCCCTAGCCGGACGGTCGCTACGGCGTTGGTGCTGAAATCCCAATAATCGAATTGGTCAGGAACGCACCCGAACGTCTCCGTAAATGCAGCGATGAACAGCTTTGAGAGCTCATGATCCAGGCCGATCTCCCAGGCGGTGTGAAGCGGTCGATAGACCAATTCTTCGCCTGTCCAGGTTTTCCTGAGCAGCGTGTCGAACTGCCAGGCGGCATTCTTCCCTGCGACGATGCTGTTCATCTCGTTTTCAACGGCCTGAACCGTTTCCCCCAGGACCATCCTGCGGTCCAGGTAGACCTCGCACTCCGATGGGACCGCGTTCAGGGAGGCGCTGAGGCTGGAAATGCGGGACAGGACGAGCGTGCCTTTTCTGCCGCCCTGAAGCATCAGATCGCGGTTGGTTTTCTCGACGCGTTGGATGATCTCGGCCATCTCGTAGATCGCGTTGACGCCTTTTTCGGGGGCGGAGCCGTGGGCCGAGACGCCTGTCGTTTTGATGGTCGCCTGGGCTTTGCCTTTATGCCCGGTGGTGATGAGATTGGAGGAGGGCTCGCAGATCACGGCGAAATCCGGCTAGGATGCTGGCTTCTTCGAGCAAATGCTGAAGCCCGACGCCGTCGCAATATTCTTCGTCAACGGTACAGGAGACAACAACGGTTTTCCCAGAGAGTAAATCCAGGTCCCTGGCGATCGCGGCTGCATAAACTGAAGCTGCGATGCTGGACTTCATATCGACTGAACCCCGTCCCCAGAGATAGCCGTCAAGAATTTCTCCCCTGAAGGGCGGCTGTGTCCATTGGTCGGCATCGTTGACTGTGACCGTATCCATGTGGGAATCGAATAGGATCTTCCGCTCACCCCTGCCGATGCGTCCGACCACATTTCCAAAACGGTCGATTTTTACTTCGTCGTAACCCAAAGCTTTCATTTTGGAGGCAATGAACCTGGCGAGCTGAGCTTCCATTCCGGAAAAACTCTCAATCCGGACCAGGTCCTGGGCAAAACTCAAGAGATCCCGGCTCACATCCTGCCCGTCGATCGATATCTTGCGCATGTCTTAACTTTCTTTTCTTCTAACCTGAAGGATTATTAGGGGTAAGTATAAGCAGTTGATCTCAAGCAGCCAACCCCCAATTTGAAAATCAACATTAGAAAAATGAACAGGAAATGATGATCCAGTGAAATTGGAGATAAGTCAACCAAAACTCATCCAATCTTTATAAGCAAGTTGGAGAAGGTTTCCTGCGGAGCCATGGGCTAAATCATATTTATGGATGAACAATCCGAGACTGAAAAAATCCATCGAGCCTGAAAAACCGAGCTACATGCTTAGAACAGGCATGTCCAGGCCGAATAAACCGATACGATCGCCGTGATTTAGCTCAAAACTCAAATCCCAATCATCTACTTTTGAACCTGCTTGAGGCAGGTCAAACAGATCAGGCATGCAGATTGCGGGTTGCAAATAGACGGGAGTTATAAAAGACATGGTAGATCTCTTCCCTGGGGATCTCAAGACGTTCCAACAACAATGCCAAGGTTTCTTCGGATGGCAAATCAATATGAATTACATTTTGGCCGATTTGAGAAGTATGGCGATGATATCTGCGAAGAAGCCGTCCATAGAGATGAATTTCAACATTCATTCTGGCCTCTTTCAATTTACACAAATAAATTCTGAAAAGTCCGGAGTTCTGACCATATAAATATTTGAGTATTATACCCTTAATTATCTTAATATCTGATGAGTAATTTATAAATTTGAGACATGGTAAGATTGGCTTGAACCCTCGTCTATTCTGCTTGAGAAATTTGCGAGATTTGGTCGTTTATATATTAATGATAAGAAATCTTCTTCTTCACGGCCTGTTTTTAACGATCCTGGCTGCAACCAGCTGCGGCGGACAGCGAACCGATCCAACCACCACGCCGTTTATCAGCGCCACGATGACTCCGGCAACAGAAATAGCCCTGGCGAGTTCGGGATTACCGCCCAGCAGCCCGGCTCCCACAGCTTCTCGTACGCCAAAAAGTCCGGATGAGCCGGTACCTGAGATCTATCCCGTCGCCAGCCCGCTGGAGGACCGCACCCGATACCGGCTCGACGCAAGCCTCGATTATCGCGGGCATACCCTCGAGGTCGAAGAACAGATCAGCTATACAAACACGACCCCGGAAATTCTGGAGAAAATCCCGCTTGTCGTGGAGGCGCTGCGCTATCCAGGGACGTTCGCACTGGGGAAGATCATCGGCGCAAATGGGGAACGTATACTGCAGCATCGCGATCCAGGGGACGACGTTAACGGTGTTCCTTGCCTTCAGAGCTGAAGCCAGGGGAGAAGACGAGCCTTTCGCTTTCCTACGGGTTGAAACTGCTGGACATCAACGAGCTTCCGCAGCTGCGCCCCTACCCGCTCGGCTACAACGACCTGCAAGCCAATTTTGGGGACTGGTACCCTTTCATCCCGCCCTATGATCCTGACGGCGGATGGCTCATACACGAGCCGGCGGTCTACGGCGAGCACCTGGTCTACGAACCTGCAGATTTTGAAGTCGCGATTGAGATCCCAGAAGGCCAGGGAAATCTGGTGGTCGCAGCGCCAGAGCCTGGAATCCCTGACGGGAGCACACTCCGGTTCCAGCATGAGGCAAGGCGCAATTTTGCCTGGTCGGTCAGCCCTCATTATGAGGTGGTGACGCAGACCGTGCAGATCCCCGGGGGCGGCAGCGTGCTGGCGGCGAGCTACTTTTTCCCTTTTCATGCCGAGGCCGGTAAGAGCCTGCTCGAGACCATGGCACAGGCGCTGAAGATTTACTCCGGGCTTTTTGGAGCTTATCCACATGACTCAGTTGCAGGGGTGCAGGCCGATTTCATCGACGGGATGGAATACGACGGGCTGTATTTCTTGAGCACGGATTATTACAACTGGCACAAGGACGAAGCGGAAGATTTCTTGAAAGTCCTTGGTGCACATGAGACCGCCCACCAGTGGTGGATGGGGTTGGTCGGCAGCGACCAGGCGCTGGAGCCCTGGCTGGACGAGGCGCTCTGCACCTACAGCGAGCTTCTGTTTTTTGAAGCAGCTTATCCAGAGGCGCTTGACTGGTGGTGGACCTACCGGGTGAATTACTATGAGCCGGAGGGTTGGGTGGATATGACGATTTATGACGCCCCGCAGGTAACCAACCAGTATCGGAGGTATCGGGACCCGGTTTACTTGAGGGGGCGATGTTCATGCAGGAGCTGAGGGATGCGATGGGGGACGAGGCAT
This sequence comes from uncultured Chloroflexia bacterium, assembly GCA_963788305.1. Taxonomy (GTDB): domain Bacteria; phylum Chloroflexota; class Anaerolineae; order Anaerolineales; family UBA4823; genus UTCFX2. The sequence goes on along the minus strand of CAWBGK010000011.1, from coordinate 103,145 downwards.
TTTTTGCGGCGCTGAAGGAATATGCGAGGAGGTATGCATATCGGCAGGCGGATGGCAGGGGGTTTTGGGATATTGCAAGCGAATTAACGCCCATGGATTTGGGCTCGATACGAGCCAAGTATTTTAGCAATGCGGAATGAAATGGATTGTTTTAAGATTTAACCCAATTGATCCATGATGATAGGCCTAATTATCCGCAATTTTCACATTTTGTGAATTTTGTAACTATGAAATTTCTTCAGGTAGGATTATAATAACTGAACCTTTTTTGAGGGAGGTGATTGGATGACCGATATCTTCCAACTGCGCTGAGATTGCCTTGACAGGATGCACGTGATGCATCCAGCTCTGATGCGCAGCAAGGGAGCGTCATCCCCCATGGCTTGATCTCTGGCTATTTGGGTTCTGGATGGGTCTTTTGCCTGCGTGCAGAGACCCATTTTGTTTTAAAACTATGAAAGGAACCTGAATTATGAAAACGATTTCTAAATTTCTTACTTCTCGTTGGGGGCCTATCCTTACCGGTATTTTTGTCGGTGTGCTTGCTCCAATCCTGGTCAATTTCGGCAATCCGGGCAACATGGGGATTTGCGTCGCCTGTTTCAACCGGGATATAGCGGGGGCATTGGGACTGCACCGGGCTGCGACCGTGCAATATTTGAGACCAGAGATCATGGGTTTCGTGTTTGGATCGCTCATCGCGGCAATGCTCTTTCGCGAATTTAAGCCGCGTGGCGGTTCTTCACCTTTAGTGCGTTTTCTGCTAGGTATGTTTGCGATGATTGGGGCACTGGTATTTCTGGGCTGTCCCTGGCGAGCTTATCTGCGGCTGGGAGGTGGGGATTGGAACGCTATCCCCGGCATCATCGGCCTTGCTGCAGGCATTGGGCTGGGAATAATCTTTCTTAAACGTGGGTTCAGCCTTGGGCGCAGCCGCCCGGCATCGGCAGTCGTCGGTTGGGTGATGCCGGTAATCATGTTCATTTTTTTGGTCCTGCTGATTGCAGCCCCGCTATTTGGAAGAGACGCTGAAGGAAACCCGGTGGGACCGATCTTCTTCTCCGAAAAGGGTCCTGGCAGCCAATATGCTCCACTTTTGTTATCGCTTGGGGTGGGATTGTTAATCGGATTCCTGGCTCAACGCAGCCGGTTCTGCACGGTTGGAGCGCTTCGTGATATTGTGCTGCTGCGCGACACACATCTTTTCAACGGTGTGGTGGCGTTGGTCTTAGCCGCATTCCTAACAAATCTCGTCCTGGGACAATTCAAGCCCGGCTTCATGGAACAGCCGGTTGCACATACCAACTGGCTATGGAATTTTGGAGGGATGGTTCTGGCTGGATTGGCTTTTACGCTGGCCGGAGGGTGTCCGGGGCGGCAGGTTTTCCTGAGCGGAGAAGGCGACAGCGACGCGGGCATATTTGTCATAGGCATGATCGTTGGGGCGGGTTTTGCGCATAATTTCAGCCTGGCCAGCTCGCCCGCTGGTCCGGGAGCCTATGGACCGGCGGCGGTAATCGCCGGATTGGTTGTCTTGATTATTATTGGCCTTACGATGCATGAAACAAGAACGACCTGAGGAGTATCCCATGACAGAACAAAAAATAATCGATGTACGCGGGCTTTCCTGCCCTGAACCGGCGATGCAGACCCGCCAGGCGCTGGCTGCCCTTGGCACGGGAACTGTGGTCATGCTGACTGATTTAACGACCTCACGCAACAATATCGAGCGTACTGCAAAGATGATGAACTGGGCGGTTGAAATCAACCAGGAGGCGGACGAATCCTGACCGGATCACGCTGACAAAATGATCTATCTGGATCACGCGGCAACTTCATGGCCTAAACCGCCAGAAGTGCTATACGCCATGCAGGATTTCTTGGAGCGAGCCGGGGGAAACCCCGGCCGTTCGGGACATCGGCTCTCGATCGAAGCAGGTCGGATCGTCTATGACGCGCGTGAGACGGTAGCCGAATTTTTTGGAGTCAGCGATCCTTTGCGGGTGCTCTTCACGCTCAACGCGACCCATGCTCTAAATTTAGGAATACTGGGTATGCTTCATCCGGGCAATCGTGTCGTCACCAGCAGCATGGAGCACAATGCGGTCATGCGTCCCCTGCGAGAGCTTGAGAAGCAGGGTGTGGTCGTCGATATTGTCCCGGCTGGGGCGGACGGAACACTGAGGCCGGCTGCATTTTCAGAGGCATTGAAGGATGGCGCTCGGTTAGTGATCCTCAACCACGCGAGCAATGTTACCGGGACGATCGCACCGATTGCTGAAATCGCAGCGCTAGCGCATGCTGCTGGAGCCTTTCTGTTGGTCGATGCTGCGCAATCGGCGGGTGTTTTAGTGATCGATATGGCTGAGCTAGGTGTTGACTTGCTTGCATTTACCGGACATAAAGGCTTGCAAGGTCCGCCGGGTACGGGCGGTCTGGTACTGGCGGATGATTTCGACCCTGGAGAGCTCTTACCGCTGGTGCGCGGCGGGACAGGCAGCCGATCCGAATTCGAAATCCAGCCAGATGATCTGCCTGACCGTTATGAAAGCGGGACACCTAACGGAGCCGGGATTGCCGGGCTGGGGGCAGGTATCCGCTGGGTGCAAAGACGTGGGTTGCAAGCCTTGCGCGAATACGAGGTTGAGCTCGTTGAGCGACTTCGGAATGGTCTGGGTAATATTTCGGGTCTATATTTGTTCGGCCCAACGAATCCGAGGCAAGCCACTGGGATTGTCTCATTGAGAATGCAGAACAAGCGTGTCTCGGAAGTTGGATACCGGCTGGATGAAGAGTATCAAATATTCTGCCGGGTTGGGCTGCACTGTGCGCCAGCAGCTCACCGGAGCATCGGCTCATTCCCAGAGGGCACTGTGAGGTTGGCGCTGGGTCCAAATGCGACGATAGAAGAGATTGACCAAACAATTCAGGCAACTGCTAAGTTAGCGGCATCATGAGCTCAGGAGTTGTTCTGTTTCACACTACTTCATCTGCTTTGAGGGCTGAGAAAGTCCTGGTCAAAGATGGTTTGGATGTTAAATTGGTCCCAACGCCGCGTGAACTTTCGAGCGATTGCGGGATTGCCCTGCGATTTCCATGGGATTGGCGAGAAGAGGTACAAGCGAGGTTAGGTAAGCTGGGAATGGAATTCGAGATCCATTCTCTAACCTGATCGCAAGCACAACTGCAGATAAAGTTCTGATGGTCAGGGGGCATCCGCGATGATCGCGCGCAGAAAAACAAGGCTAACCAAATGGATTTTTTAGCTTTACCTTATCCAGATAATTATATATAATGTATTATACATACGATCGATAAGCAAAACCCCCGCTATTTTGGAAAGGTTGTATGACCTTATGGAATACGAGATAAGCCCTGGCGAGCAGGGGGAATGGATTCGCAGAAAATCGCTCAGGGAGGGCGTGTTTGACCTGCTGCATCAGCGGATTGTGGCGGGGAAATGTTCGCCTGGAGAATGGCTGAGACAGGAAGAAATCGCCTCCCGGCTTGGGGTGAGCCAGACACCCGTGCGCGAGGCCCTGGACCTGCTGGTCTCGGTCGGGCTGGCGGAACGCGTGCCGTATCGCGGCGTGCGAGTCCCTGAGAGGAGCCCCGAGGAGATCGTTGAAGCCTATACCCTGCGGCTGATCCTGGAAAGCGCTGCGGCTCGGATGGCTGCGCTGAATATCTCGGACGAGAACCTGGAAAGCATGCAGCAAATCGTCGAGCAGATGAGAGGGCTGACCACCCTGGAGGATATGTCTGCGCTCCGCCGGTTAAACCGCCAATTTCACCTGTTGATAGCAGATTTAAGCGGCAACTCGCTGCTGCGCAAGCTCTGCGAAATGTCCTCTAACCAGTTCCCCGACTGGCTGCTGTACGAGTATATGTTTCGCCATCCCGAGCTGCTTGAAGCGAGCTTGATGCGTGAATACGACGAGCACTTCGCGATCCTGCAGGCGATTAAGGAGGGCGACCCGCAGCTGGCTGAAGCCTGCACGGTTGCGCACCTCCGCAACCTGAGGAAGGAGCTGGTGGAATTCCTGGGGATCCCGGATGAGAGGTTCGAGGCACAAGAGCAGAAAAAATGACCACAACCGGATTCGGCATTGCAATATAAGGCGCGAGGATCGCCTGAAGTTTGGAACTCTTCAACATTTTTAAGCTACACAAGGAGATCACTATGTCAGAAGAATTGTTTAAAGCCATGGCGCAAAGCATCATCGAAGGTGATACGGAGGCCGCCGAAAGGCTCGCCAACCAGGCGATCGCGCAGGGGATCGACCCCCTGGATGCGATCAACAAGGGATTTGTCATCGGCGTAAACTATGTGGGGGACGAGTTCAGCTGCGGGAACGCCTATTTGCCGGAGCTGGTGATGGCGGGAGAGGCGATGAAGACCGCTGTGAGCACGCTGGAGCCAGAGATGGCCCGGCGGGGGACCGAGCGGGAGGTGCTGGGCAGGGTGGTGATTGCGACGATCCACGGCGACATCCACGATATTGGGAAAACGCTGGTGGGGACGATGCTCTCTGCATCGGGCTTCCAGGTATATGATCTGGGAGTGGATGTTCCGGTTGCGAAGCTGGTTGAAAAGGCGCGCGAGGTGAACGCCGATATCATCGGCGTGAGCGCACTGCTGACGACGACCATGGTGCGCCAGCGGGATGTCGTGGAGATGCTGGAAGATATGGGGATGCGCCCGAAGGTGAAGGTGATGGTCGGCGGCGCGCCTGTAACAGAGGCATGGGTCAAGGAGATCAATGCTGACGGTTACAGCGAAGACGCTATCGGAGCGGTTCAGGTCGCTCGCAAACTGGTCGGGAAATAGCAGGAGAAGGCGATGGGACGCAGCATACGTTCAATTATCCAATCCCAGGCTCAGCCTGAATATCCTTTCTCCTGAGGACGTCAAGCGGATCCATACAGCAACCCTCGATGTGATTGAAAACGTCGGGGTACGTTTCCCTTCTCCCCGGGCGCTGGAAATCTGGGAGGCGTTTGGGGCGGAGGTGGATCGGGAATCGATGATCGTAAAGGCGCCGGGGTCGCTGATCGAGGAGGCATTAAGAAACGCCCCACCGGCTTACAGCCTGGCAGGGCGCGACCCGAGCCAGGACCTGCCGTTGGATGGAAACCATGTCCACCTGGGCACTGACGGCTGCGGCGTCGAGGTGATCGACATCGAGAGCGGAGAAAGGCGGCGCTCGCGCCTGCAGGACGTCGGCGATATCGCCAGGGTGGCAGATTACCTGGAGGAGGTTGCCTTCCACTGGGTGGCTGTCTCTGCGCAAGACCGACCGCCGGAGACGCGCGGCCTGCACGAGCTCAAGGCGATCTGGGAAAATTCAACCAAACACGTCCAGACGGAGAGCATCTATTCCGTCCATGAAGCCCGGGCTGCGGTCGAAATGGCGTCGGCGATTGCCGGCGGGCGGGAAGCGCTCCGGAAGAGGCCGGTGCTTTCGATCATGCAGTGCTCGGCGCCGCCGTTGGGACACGACGGCGGGAGCCTGGATGCGGCGCTGATCGGAGCTGAGGCGGGGCTGCCGGTCGGTTTCATGACGATGGCAGCCTGCCTGACAACCGGACCGGCGACGACTGCAGGGACGCTGGTAGTGGGGAACGCAGAGGTGATTGCGGGTACGGCGCTGATCCAGCTAGCCTATCCTGGTGCGCCGGTCTTTTACGCGGCTGCCCAGACGGCATCCGACCTGCGCAGCGGGGCTTACACCGGCGGCGGGCCGGAAGATTATCTTTTCGGGGCGGCGACCAACGTGCTGGCCGATTTCTATGATATCCCGCTGTCGATGGGGTCGTTTGCTACCGGCGCGAAAGAGCCGAACTGGCAGGCCGGGGTTGACAACAGCCTATCGACGCTGATGGCATCGATCGTGATGTCCGACATGCTGCTGGGGGTCGGCTTTCTGCACGGCAGCCGGATCTGGTCATATTCCCAGATGCTGCTGGATACGGAAATCTTCAATATCGTTCGAAAAACGCTTGAAGGGATCGTGGTAAATGAGGAGACGATCGCGCTGGACACGATTGCAGCCGTCGGACCGGGTGGGAATTTCTTGAAGGAAAAACATACTCGCAGGCATATGCGAGACATCTTCCTGCCGCAGTTCATGGACCGCAGACCCTACAACGAATGGCAGGAAAAGCGTGACGGACCGGCGGATTGGGCGTTGGGAAAAGCGCGCCAGATCCTGGGATCCCATCAGCCGGAAGCTCTCGAACCGGCTTTATCAGAGCGAGCTGACCAGAATCATCGCAGCTGCGGACAAGGAGCAAAGATGATGGCGCAAGCGGGCATAGAGCTACTCAGTGAGGAACTGGTCGGACGAGTCCTGGACGAGGCCTTCCAGCTGATGATTAAGCCAGGGATCAAGGTCCAATCGGCTGCAGCGCGGAAGCTGCTGAGGGAAGCGGGCGCTGAGATCGATGAGGCGGAGGAAGTCGCGCATATCTCTGAGGAGCTTGGCAGGCGGTGTCTTGCGACCGTGCCAGGCGAATTCAGCCTGTACGATCATTTCGGCATTCCAGCCATCCATTACGGCGGCAGTGCAGTCCATTTCGATCCCGGCTCGTCCGGCGTGCATATCCTTGACCCGGATACGCTCGAGCATCGACCTTCGTACGCGGCGGACCTGGTGAAGATCATCAAGCTGGCAGAGATGCTGCCGCAGTACGCTGCCCAATCTACGGCGGTGGTCTGCAACGATGTCCCGAAGGAGATCGGCGACTTATACCGGCTGTTCCTGGTGCTCCAATATTCGTCCAAGCCGGTGGTGACCGGAGCGTTTTCGATCGGCACACTGCAGAAAATGATCGATATGCTGGCGATCTTTGCGGGAGGCAGGAAGGCGCTGCGGGAGAAGCCGCAGGCGGTGTTCGATGTCTGCCCATCGCCGCCGTTGATCTGGAGCGCGTTCGGGGCGGAGAACCTGATCGAGCTGGCCCGGGCGGGGGTCCCTGCCCAGATGGTCTCGATGCCGCTGGCAGGGGCGGCTGCGCCGGTCACCCTGCTGGGCGCCGTGGTGCAGCACGCCGCTGAAAGCATCAGCGGGATCGTGATCCACCAGTTGGCCCAACCTGGCGCGCCGATTGTATGGGGCGGGGCGCCGGCGATCTTCGACATGCGCAAAGGGACAACCCCGATGGGGGCGATCGAAACAGCGATGATCGGCGCCTGCAATGCCCAGGTGGGCAAGTCGCTCGGGCTGCCGACTCATACTTATCTGGGCGCCAGCGATGCGAAGCTGGTCGACGCCCAGGCTGGGATGGAGAGCGGGATGACTGCGCTGGTAGGCGCGCTGGCGGGGATCAATATGATCTCCGGAGCGGGGATGCTCGATTTCCTGGCATGTTTCAGCCCGGAAAAGCTGGTGATGGACGCGGAGGCGATCGGGATGGTCCAGAGGCTGCTGGACGGCGTGCAGGTGCGGACCGAGACGCTGGCGACGGAGATGTTTGAGGGGATCAACTTTAAGGGTGATTTCTTGAAGCAGAAAACCACCCGCCAGCTGTTTTCCGTGGAACAGCACCTACCGTCGGCGATCATCGACAGGGGCTCGGTGCGGAGCTGGCAGGAGGAAGGCAAGACGGATGCGTTTGAGCGGGCAAAAATGAGGACACAGGTTTTGCTGAAGGATTACCGACGTCCGGAGCTGACTCCCGCGCAGCTGGAGGAACTGACGAGGATGGTGAGCCGGCTGGCAGAGGAGGCAGGGATGCAGGGGCTTCCAGGCGTATGAGGGGACGAACAACCTTCGGTTATCAGGTATGAATAGAGCTGATTGTATAAATGTCCACGAAACTTCTGGACGGCTGAACGAAAGTGAGAAAAGGGACTTTTGACCTATGCCGCACCGAACTCTTGATTACGAAAAACTCCTGCGAATTCCTGGCGTGGATCCCTATGCCGGGTACGATGTTTCCCCGGATGGCAAGAAGGTCGTCTTTTCGTGGAACCGCAGCGGCCAATGGGAGGTCTATCTGCTGGAGCTGGCTCCAGGAGGGGAGCTCCGCCAGATCACCAGCGGGCCCGGGGCGAAACTCGGCCCGCGCTTCTGCAAGAACGGCCAAAACCTGATTTATCTTCAGGACGAGGACGGCAGCGAAGCCTACGATATCTGGCTGTTCAACCTGGGGAGCGGGATTGGGATCAACCTGACGCCGGACACACCTGAGACGATCCAGCCCAACCTGGAGGAATCGCCTGATGGGCGCTGGATCGCCTTCAGCTCGAACATTTCGGGGCGGTTCAGCACGTATCTGCTGGCGCTTGACCCTGAGGGCGGGCTCAGGTCTGGCGTAGAGCCAAGGCTGGTCTTTGCAGAGGGGGGACCGCATTGGGATTTGCGCTGGTCGCCGGATGGGGAGTGGCTGGCGGTGGTAGCAGAAGGCAGCGGGCCAGGACCACACGACTGCGCTGATCCAGATCAGGGAGGGAGAGCCAGCAGGTGAGCCGCGGTACCTCTCCCAAAATGGGGTGGTGCTGAACGCGAAGCAGCCATGCTGGTCGCCAGATTCTAAGCAGCTGGTATTTGTGTCCGATTTATCCGGCTGGCACGACCTTGGGATCTATGAGCTGGAGGACGGTGGAATCGGATGGGCAACTAGCGAAGAATGGGGATAAGAGCGAGCCGGACTGGTCGCCGGACGGCAGCCGGCTGGCGTATATCCACAGCCTGGGGCCGGACAGCTGGCTGGCGGTCCAGGAGCCGGGAAAAGCCGAACCGGAGCTTTTCCAGATCGAGCCGGGGGTGCATTATCGGCCGAAGTTCACGCCGGATGGACGGGGCATCGTGCTGGTATTCGACAGCTCGCGCCGCCCTGGAGACCTGTGGCTTTTCGACCTGGATCAAAGGCACTGGCGGCAGCTGACCAACTCGATGCCGGAGGATTTCGCGCCCGAGGACTTCATCCTGCCGCGCCACATATCCTATCCCAGCCTGGACGGGCGGAGCGTGCCCGCTTTGCTGTATCAGCCGGATGCCGGGTCGGGCATGGGGTCCGACGGGAAGCCCCCGGCGGTCATCGTGATCCACGGCGGGCCGGAGTGGCTGTTCCAGTACCTGTGGTACCCGATCATGGCGCACATGGCCAGCCGCGGCTGGGTCGTGCTGGCTCCGAACTACCGCGGCTCGACAGGCTACGGGCGCGAATGGCAGCTGGCGAACCGGTTTGAAATGGGGCACGGGGATACGATGGATGTGGCTGCAGGCGCAGATTACCTGGTCAGAGAGGGGCTGGCGGACCCGAACCGGATCGCGGTGACCGGGCGCAGCCACGGCGGCTTCCTGACGATGTCCTGCCTGACCGAGCATCCAGAGCGCTGGCGAGCAGGCTCGGCGGTCGTGCCGTTCTTGAACTGGTTCACGTCGAACGCGGCTTCGCGGGCGGACCTGCAGCATTGGGACATCGAGAACATGGGCGACCCGGTGGAGAACGCGGCGCTGTGGCGCGAGCGCTCGCCGTTCTTTAAGCTGGATCGGATCACTGCGCCGGTGCAGCTGATCTGCGGGGCAAACGACCCGCGCTGCCCGGCGAGCGAGTTGATCGCGGCGAGGGATGAGCTGGTAAAGCTGGGCAGGCAGGTGGACTTCCTGCTGTACCCGGATGAAGGACATACTTTCCTGAAAATCGAGAATATCGTCGAACACGAGCTGCGGCGGGTCGCTTTTCTCGCTCAGGCGCTGGAACCGAGGACGGAGGCGGGGATATGATGAAAATCGAGCTGCTGAGCGCTGAGGAGGTTGAAGCCATCCATGAGGCGACGCTGCGGATTTTATCCGAGACCGGGATCGTGCTGAGCCACCCGGAGGGGCGGGAAATCCTGACCGGGTACGGGGCAAGGGTAAAGGCGGACAGGGTGCTGCTGCCGGCAGAGCTGGTTGAGGGGATGCTGGCACACTGCGTCGGACAGGTCAGGCTGCTCGGCACGGGGTGGGAGCGTAAAGACGCTCGGCGACGGCGGGCTGCACTGGCACAACCTGGGCGGAGCGCGGGACATTTACGACCACAGGACGAAAAAGCGGCGCGGGGCCATCCTGCAGGACGTGCGCGACAGCACCCTGCTACTGGACGCGCTCGAAGGGGCGACGACGATCACGCCATTTTATACACCGCAAGACGTGCCAGGAAGCGTGATGTCGCTGGCGATGTACCGCCACGCCCTCGGTTATACGGTTAAGCCGCTCCAGGGACCCGGGCTGCAGACCGCGGCGGAGGTCGAATTCTTGATCCGGATGGCTGAGGTGGTCGGACCAGCGCAGGAGGTGCTTTCGCTGGGGATTTCGCCGGTCAGCCCGCTGACATTTCCCGAAGATGCGGTGGGGGCGATCCTGGAGGTGGCGCGGGCGGGGGTGGTGCTCACGCCGCTGCCCTGCCCGACGGCCGGGACGACCGCACCACTCTCGATTGCGGGAGCGCTGGCGCAGCAGAACGCCGAGGTGCTGGCGACGATCGTGCTGGCCCAGGTAGCCCGACCCGGCCTGCCGATCGTGTACTGCGGCCGGCTGGCGATGATGGAGCCGCGCTCCGGGATCTCGGTCTGGGGCGGGGTCGAGCTGGGGCTGGCCTCGGCCGGGACGGTCGCAATCGGACACCGCTACGGGCTGCCGGTGAACGTCTACGGTTTTTCGACGAACTCGCACGTGCCGGACCTGCAGAACGGTTTCGAGCGGAGCTTGAACGCGACGATCCCGGCGCTGGCCGGCGCGGACGAGCTTTCAGGGATCGGCGAGATGGAAGCCGGTGTGATGGGATCGCACGCCCAGATGGTCATCGACAGCGAGATCGCGGCGAGCGTCAGGCGCTTGAAGCGAGGTTTTGAGGTCGATGAGGATACGCTGGCGGTGGATGTGATCGCAGCTGCGATGGAAGGGGTCGCGCAATTTCCTGACCCAGCGACACACGATGCGCACGCTGCGGGCTGGCGAGCTGCTGCCCACCCGGCTGGCGGAGCGGCGCACCTGGGAGAGCTGGGAGCGGGAGGGACGCGAGAACATGGCCGAGCGCGCCCAGGCGGAGGCCGAGCGGATTCTGCGGGAGCATACTGTGGAACCGCTGCTGCCGGAGCAGGAGCGGGAGCTGGATGCGATCCTGAGGGAGGCGGAGAGGGTGTTGGGGAAGGATTAAAGATTGAACGGCAAAGGGCGCGAAGGACGCATAGAAAGAGCTTAAAAGTGAAGATTGAAAGAAAAGATTGAACCGCAAAGAGCGCGAAGGACGCGAAGAAGTACTTAAGAATAATAGGGAAAAATGCCATGATTAACAAAGCAAAAGAGATCGAAACACAGCTTTCGGAGTGGAGGCGGGAATTCCACCGCTACCCGGAGCTCGGTTTTCAGGAGCACCATACCTCTGCCAGGGTGGCGGAGGTGCTGGAGTCGCTGGGATATCGGGTTAAGCGAGGGGTCGGGAAGACAGGGGTAGCGGCAGAGCTGGGGCAGGGCAGGCCTGTGATCGGGGTGCGGGCGGACATGGACGCGCTGCCGGTGATTGAGGCCAACGACACGCCGTACGCCTCGGAGCGGCCGGGGTTCATGCACGCCTGCGGGCACGACGCCCACACGGCGATGGCGCTAGGCGCTGCAAAGCTGCTTGCGAAAGAAGACCTTAAGGGGACGGTGCGGTTCCTGTTCCAGCCGTCAGAGGAAGCAAACGGCCCGGAGGGGGTGAGCGGAGCGCCGATGATGATCCGGGACGGGGCGATGGAAGGGGTGGACCGCATCATCGCGCTGCACGTGGACCCATCGACGCCGGTGGGGTGCATCCGGGTGGAGAGCGGCCCGGCATCGGGCGGGGTCGATTCGTGGTTTGCGACGATCCTCGGGAAGGGCGGGCACGGCGCCAGACCGCACGACGTGGTGGACCCGATCCACATCGCGGCGCACGTGATTTTGGCGCTGAACGCGATCGTCTCGCGGCGGCTGGACCCGTTTGCGCCGGCGGTGGTCAGCGTCGGGAGCGTGCACGCCGGGCAGGCTGAGAACGTGATCCCGGACCAGGTGGAGCTGAACGGGACGATCCGCTTCATGGACCCGGCGGTACAAGCAAAGATCCACGCCGAGATTGGGCGGGCGTTTGAGATCGCAAGGACGCTGGGCGGCGATTATTCGCTGAAGATCGAGATCGGCACGCCGCCGATGATCAACGACGAAGGGGTGGTCGAACTGATCCGACAGACTGCCGTGGACCTGCTGGGAAGCGAGGCGGTGCTGCCGCCGCTGAACGGGCTGGGGGCGGAGGATTTCGGGTGTTTCTCGGAGATCGCGCCGGGGGCGATGTTCTCGCTGGGCTGCCGGATCGATGGCGATGAGCGCCTGATCCACAACCCACGTTTCGACATCGACGAGGGATGTTTGAAGGTGGGGACGGCGATCCTGGCGGAGAGCGTGAAACGGCTGCTTGGTCAGGCCTTATTCGTATGAAAGAACCTCACGAATGGTGAGCCTGGAAGCGTTGTAGGCCGGGAGGGCGCTGGCAACAACCGACAGGGCAAGCACGATCCCGAGCCAGATCAGGGTGCCGGTGGGGGTGAATGCCAGGATGGCATCATTATCGAAGATGATCTGAAAGATCAGGTCGGCGAGCATTTTGCTGATCGGGAGGGCGGCCAGCGAAGCCAGAAGCCAGGAGATCAGCCCGATCAGGGCGCCTTCGACCAGCACGATCTTCATGATCGCGCGGTCGGAGCCGCCGATGGCGCGCATCACGCCGATCTCGCGGGTGCGCTCCATCACGTTCAGGCTCATCGTGCCGGTCAGCCCGATGCTGCCGACGACAGCCATCAGCAGCGACATAATCATCAAAAATGTAGTGAGGATGTTCAGCCCTTTGGATGTGTCATCTTTGATTGCTGAGCCGGCTGACACCTCGCTGAGCTCGTATCCCAGCCTGCTGAGATGGGCTTCGACCTGCCTGCCCAGCCACTCGCGGTCGTCCTGGCTCAGGTCCGGATCGGCGGCCACGAGGCGATAGAAGCCGGAGCGCCCGAGCGTGCCGGTCAGCCCGGCCAGATAATCGTAGCTGGCATAGGCAAACAGGCCGGCGCTCCTGCCGGCAAACTGGAAGAAACCGACCACGGTCCAATCGGATTCTTCGCCAGCGACTTTCAAGCGAACCGTGTCTCCTACCTTGATTTCTGGATAATCGGTCCGGAAAAGCTCGCTGAGCACCACGGCGTTTTGGTCGCCGGGCTCGATCCAGCGTCCTTCCAACAGGATCGGCTCGATCAGCTCGCTGACTGCAGGAGGGGCGAGCATCTGGATGCTCTCGCCGGGCTTGCCGTCGTCTCCAACCACCTGCGCCAGCGTCCCGGCCCAGCCTTCGACCCGCCCGATTCCGGTAACCTGCATCAGATCGTTCGTCACGCGCTCGATCCGGTAGGACTGGTCGAAGGTCAGGTTGACATCTGCGACGAAATAGCGGCCCAAGCGATCGATATAGTTTTCGATTGAAAAACGCACGTTGAAGGATGCGATAAAGATCGCGCCGCCCAGCGAGAGGGTCAGCAGCGTGAGCGCCAGGCGGAGGCGCTGCCGGAAGGTGTTTCTGAGCGAGATCAGCAGCGGGCGAGAGAGGCCGCGGACTTTCGCCAAAAGCCGGAAGACCCGGCCGCTGCCTTCCTTGCGGGTGGAAGCCGTCCCGCTGAGCGCTTCACGGACGGATATGCGCGTCCCATGCAGGATCGGGAAGATGCCCGCGATCTGGGGCACAATCAGCGCGATCAGTGTCACCACCAGATCAGAGATCGGAACCGGCCGGAGGCCCTGCATCTCGAAATTGATCTTTACGGCCAACCACTCGAGCAGCGCCAGCGCGGCCTGTTTTGAGGCGGGGAGAGCAATGACCAGCGCGATCAGGCTGAACACCAGAATCAGCAGCATGTAGATGAGCGCAATCTGCCTGCGGCTCGCGCCGACGGTCTTCATGATCCCGATCTGCTCGATCTGCTGGTTGAGCAGGGAAGAAAGCGTGTTGGTGATCAGAAAACCGCTGAGAAAAACAACGAGCAGGCCAAGCGAGTAGATCACCGCGACCATCGCATCCACGTAGGGCAGGTTGGGGTGGTCTGTGCTGCGGCGGACGACTGAGCTCAGGGTCGCAACTCCATTTTGCTCGAATTCCTCCAGGATCGCGTCAGCAATGAGGCGGATCCCGGCACGATCTTCCTGATCCTGGGAGACGACTGCATAGAGCGTGTTGAACCCCTTTGGGATTTCCAGCCAGGGCAGGGTATCCGTGGTGATGTAACCCTGAATTGGGGCGAGAAAGAAACCACCTTCGCCGCTATCAGCGCCGATCGTCTGGTCGCGCACGACCCCAACCACCTGCATGGGCCGCACGACCCCGGAGGGGAGCCTGACCTCGAGCTCGTCCCCCAGGCTCGCCCCGGTTTCGGCCATTTTATTGACATCCAGGACGATCTGTTTATCTTCAGGCGGCCAGACACCTTCCACCAGCCTGACCTTGTTGACGGCCTGATCCTTCATATCATCGGGGGTCAGGGCTTTCAGGCTGATGGGCTTCCACTCGTTTTCGGACACCCGAACGCGCAGGTTGAGGTTATGTGCGCCCTGAGCATCGAGGACGCCTTCGACCCGCTCGATGCGCTCGACGAACTCGTCGTTGAAAAGCGACGATACAACCTGGATGTTGGCGGCATTGGCGTCCAGATAGCCGGAACGGATGTCCGAAGCCAGGATCACATAGGTCGTGGTCGTCATGCCGACCGCGAAGAGGCCGACGGCAATCGAAGCGATCACCAGCAGCGAGCGGATTTTATGGCTGAACAGGTCTGAGAGGACCTTTTTCCAGCGCGGGCGCATTATTGATCCTCCCCTGGTCCGTCAGCTGAGACTTGAGCGGAGGCGCTCTTGCCTGGATACCTTGTAATGCTGGGCGATGGATCAGCCGAATCAGGAGAGGCTGAACATCGGCTCGCGGCAGGACGAGGAGCTCCGCGCCTTGATCAGCAGAGCGGAGGCGCTCGACTGACCGGGTGGAAGGGTCCAAAACACTCCCTGGGCCCAGGAGGGCTTTGGGATTGGAGCCGGTCTGGAACAGGTCCCCTTTTGAGACGACCAAGATCTGGGCGTTTGAAAGGTCGAGGATATCCGGAAGGGCTTCACCAGGCGACAGATGAACGCGCTTGGCCAACTTGCTCAGGTGAAGCAAGGTCGGGTGGGCCCCCCTGGGAAAAGCCCTGGCGACCGCCTCGTCGACCAGCTCGCCATCTGAGATCAGCAGGATGCGGGAGGTGCGCTGCGCCAGAACCTGGTCGTGGGTCACCATCAGGACGGTCTTGCCCTGGGCGATCAGCTCTTCAAAAATCCCGATCACCTGTTCGGCAGTGCTCGAATCCAGGTTGCCGGTCGGCTCGTCTGCGATCAGGATCGGGGGGTCATTGGCAAGGGCGCGGGCGACGGCAGCGCTCTGCTGCTGACCGCCAGAGACAGCGCCCGGCAGCTTGTAGGCCAACTTCTCCAAGCCGACCCGCTCAAGCAGCTCAAGGGCGCGTTTTTCCCGGCTGGCAGGTGGGTAGACGTTGCAGAAATCCATCGGGAGGATCACATTCTCGACCAGGGTCAGCATGGGCAAGAGCTGGAAGAACTGGAACACGACTCCCATGTTTTTACCGCGCCAGATCGCCATTTTTCCTTCGGGCAGGTCTTTGATCATGACGCTGCCGACCTGGACGGTCCCGGATGTGGGACGGTCGATCCGGGTGAGCATATTGACCAGCGTGGATTTTCCGCTTCCGGAGCGCCCCACCACCGAGACGAACTCGCCCTGGCGCACGTCGATGTCAATGCCTTTCAAGACAGCGACCTGGCCTGCCGCCGAAGAGAAGACCTTGGTGATTCCGCGCATCCGGATCACCGGCTCCCCAGGTTGAGCCAATGCTGTTGGCAGGTCGAAGGAGTCAGCTGGCATAGGGCATAACTCGGCCGTCGATGATCTGAAGCGTGCGGGAAACCTTGTGAGACAAGACCATGTCGTGGGTGACCATCAAGATGGTTTTTCCCTGTGAAACCAGCGCTTCAAAGATGCGGAATATAGATTCGGCCGTCAGCGAATCCAGGCGTCCCGTCGGCTCGTCGGCGACGATAAGCGGCGGATCATTGGCGAGGGCGCGGGCGATTGCGACGCGCTGCTGCTGGCCCCCAGAAATTTGGGCAGGGCGTTTGCCGGCGTGGTCCTGGAGGTCCACCTGGCGCAGCAGCTCCATGGCGAGCTCGCGACTCCGGCGAGGCTGGTAGAGACCGCAGAAGTCCATCGGCAGCATGATATTGTCGAGCAGTGAGAGTCCTGGCAGCAGGTGGAAAGCCTGGTAAATGACGCCAAGGTTCCGGCCGCGCCAGAGCGAGATCTCGGTTTCGTTCATCTGGCGCAAATTGATCCCGCCGACCAGCACTTCACCGCTGGTTGCGTGGTCCACGCCCGTGATCATGTTGATTAACGTTGTCTTGCCGGAGCCGGATTTGCCGACGATCGCGACAAATTCAGCAGGCTCGATCTCGACATTGACATCATTCAAGGCGCGGAAGGGTCCGTTTGGCGTGGGGTAATCTTTATCTACATGCTCCAGCCGGATGAGCGGAGGAAGAGATTCGGGATTTGGCGAGAGGGAGGAATTTCGCAGCAGGAGCGACATGGGAAACCGATTTATTCGACGAAAGACAGCAGCTTGAAGTGTTGAACAATCTGTAATAAAATAGACACCATGTTCATTTGACGATCTCCTGATTATAAACAGAAGATCCGAACTGTCAATTCAGAGTTGGAAGCGAATGTCCATTTATGAACAGATGTACAGGATGAGGTGATGGAGACAGAGAAAGCCAGGGCAGATCGAAGAGTGAGCCGGACGCGCCGCCAGCTGCGCGAAGCCTTGATGGCGCTGATCCTCGAACGAGGCTACAGCGCTGTGACGATTGAGGACATCACCGAGAAGGCGGACCTGGGTCGAACGACCTTTTATTTACATTACCGGGATAAGGAAGAGCTGCTGGTCGAGAGCCTGGAAGCGATTGCCTCCGATTTGAAGAGCCAGATCGCGGGGATGTTCGGAGATGGGCCCGAGGGATGGCGCAACCGGACGCACCCGGTCTCGATCGCCTTCAACCATGCTGCGGAGAACCGCGACCTGTACCGGATCATCCTGAAAGGAGAAGTTGGCAGCCGGGCGACCAGCCGGATGCGCGATATCATCCACGAGGCGGCGGTCGAATTTTTTATCCGCCGGATGGGGGGAAGAACGATTGAGAACCCGGAGATGCCGCTGGATGTGGTGGCGGGGTATTTCGCAAGCGCGATGCTGGGTTTTATCACCTGGTGGCTGGAAAAGGATCTGCCCTACAGTGGGGACGAGGCGGCTGATTTTTTTGTGAATCTATTTTTTCGCGGGGCGGGGAATGCGCTGGAATGGGAAACTGAAGTTTGAAAGGAGGCGGACATTTTATGCACCGGGCTCCAATCGAGGAAAATTAAACTATAATAGGCGGAAATCATCCCGAGTTTGCAGGTTAAGATAATGGAATCTATCTGCGTTTACTGTGGTTCATCGGACCGGATTGGACAGGCTTTCCTGGATGCGGCTGCGCACATGGGTGCAGCGATCGCAAAGAGGGGGCTGGAGCTTTGGTATGGAGCCGGGTCGACCGGACTGATGGGCGCGGTGGCCGACGGGGCGATCCAAGCCGGCGGCACGGTGATCGGCGTGATCCCGAGGATGTTCAACACGCCGCAGCTTTGCCATAAGGGGCTGAGCCGCCTGGAAGTGGTCGATTCGATGCACGAACGCAAGCTGCGGCTGGCGAAACGCGCGGATGGATTTATAGCGCTGCCGGGTGGATATGGGACCTTTGAGGAATTGTTCGAGATCCTGACCTGGGCGCAGATCGGACTGCACAGCAAGCCGGTTGGGCTCTTGAATAGCGGAGGGTACTTTGGACCGCTGCTCGCAATGGTCGAGCATGCCCGGAAGCACGGTTTTATTTATGACGAGCACCGAGCTCTTTTCCTGTGCCAGGAGGACCCGGAATCGCTGCTGGACGCCATGTTAAGCTACCACCCGCCGGCGGGTTTGGACCGCTGGCTTAAGCGAGAAGATGGATAAATCTTTTATTGTGGTATAATGTGCGGGAATGGGGAAGCTCCTGATTTTCTATTGAGCTTAGCTCGTTTTACACTCAGCGTTCCATTTATCTCGATAATTTGAATTCCCTCGGTTGGTGTTCTAATCTTGTTTTATTATTCTAGCCAAACATTCTGTTCGTCTTATTCCCGGCGTTTTTCCGCGCTGGTTATTTTCGATAAATACTCGATCCAATCATAAATTCATTGGAATGATCCCTATACCCCTTCAGATAGATTAACAGGTTAATATGAAAGTACTTGAATTAGAAAATGCATCTCTCGCCGCGTTGCGCCAAATGGCACGTGATCTGGACGTCCAGAACGCCAACCGGATGAAGAAGGAAGACCTGATCTTAAAAATCCAACAGGCGGAAGCCGAGCGCCAGGGCCTGGAGCTGCGCGGCGGGATCCTAGAAATCATGAGCGAAGGGATAGGCTTCCTGCGCTCAGGTCATTACCAGCCGGGACCTTATGACGTCTACGTCTCTCAATCCCAGATCCGGCGCTACAACCTGCGAAATGGGGACCTGGTGATCGGTCAGGTGCGACCGCCGCGCGAAATCAGAGCGCCATTACGGGCTTCTCAAGGTTGAATCGGTCAACGGAATCAATGCCGAGGAGTTGAAATACCGACCGACCTTTGAATCGCTGACGCCGATTTTCCCTGACCGACGCTACGATCTGGAGACCGATCGACACACCCTGGCTACTCGCCTGATCAACCTGGTAACCCCTGTTGGGCGCGGCCAACGCGGCTTGATCGTTTCGCCTCCAAAGGCGGGCAAGACGACAATCTTGAAGCAGATGGCGAACTCGATCTCAACGAAATACCCGGAAGTGCACTTAATGGTCGCATTGATCGGTGAGCGCCCGGAGGAAGTGACTGACATGGACCGCTCGGTGGAGGCTGAGGTGATCTCATCGACATTTGATGAGCCGGTGACCTCGCACGTCCGCGTCGCCGAGATGGCATTGGAGCGAGCCAAGCGGCTGGTAGAGATCGGCCGGGACGTGGCCATTTTGATGGATTCGATCACCCGCCTGGCACGGGCTTATAACCTGGTGGTCACCCCATCGGGCCGAACGCTTTCCGGCGGCATCGATCCATCGGCGCTCTACCCGCCCAAGCGCTTTTTTGGCGCAGCCCGCAACATCGAGGAAGGCGGCTCGCTGACGATCATCGCGACCTGCCTGGTCGACACTGGCTCGCGGATGGACGATGTCGTTTATGAAGAGCTTAAGGGCACTGGCAACATGGAGCTTCACCTTTCCCGAAGGCTCCAGGAACGGCGCGTCTTCCCGGCAATCGACATTGAACGCTCATCCACCCGGCGAGAAGAGCTGCTGCTGGGGCCGGATATCACCCCGCGCGTCTGGACGATGCGGAGAATGTACGATCAGATGGTCCAGGCACCACCGCATGGCGCCGGCCTGGATCCATCGACTGCGACCGAGGCAATCCTGCAGCGGCTGCAGCGGACAGCAGACAATATCGAATTCCTGGAAACTCTGACCGAAGAGAAATAAAAAAGGAGAATACGGTGGCAAAAGACGAATTTGAACCCAAAACGGATGTAATCGCCGAGACTGACAGCTACATGGCCTGGAAAGCCGACGAGCCGGATGGAGAAACCACATTTCACCTGGAATTGGGCAACGTGACGGTGCACTTCTTCCGCGAGGAATGGGAAGAGCTGCTCCGCCTGGTCAAGCTTCTGACCGAGTGATCTATCACTCAGACCGAATGATTTATTAACACCCCGGAAGTCAGCCAGACCTCAGGGGTGAGGGCGGTCGGTTACCCATTTATTAAACAAAAGAGTGCGAGCTCATCGGCTAGCACTCTTTTTTGTTAAGCGGCTTACCGGGTGATTTGATCGACGTAAGGGACGACGCCTTTACAGGTCTCGGTGAACGCAACAGAGACATCCGGCCAGGTGAGGCGGGTGGAGGTGGTCCAGGCTTGATGAATCGCGTAAGAAACGCAGCCAGGACCTGCGTGGTAATTGGCGATCGTCAGCCGCCACAGGTCTTCATACGAAGCAACACGCCCAGCCATCGAGTTCGTCGCCGTATAGATCGACCGGGCGACCTGTGAGCAATTTGCGACCAGGGTGTTGGCAAACAGCGATACGGTGAAGTGGGCGTTGCTCAAGTCGATCCCGGTGGGACAATCGGGGCAGTCAGCCCGAGCTTGCAGAGCCAGGGCGCCGCGCAGGATCGCCTGGTCTTTGCTTGAAAGCCCGAGATAACCCTCTGCGCAGGCCTCGGTGGAGAGCACAAGCGGGCAGAACTGGTTGAAATACTCGCTGTTCCAGATCAGGATCGCTTCGGTGCCTCTTTCGGTGATCTGACCCAGGCCGAATTCAAAGGGAACACGGAAGACGCCCGGCCAAAACTGGCTTTCCTGGGCGAACAAATTCTTCATCAATTGAGCCGGCACGCCGGTTTCTTTAGCGACTTCAATGATGCGCTGATCAAACTGGTTCTGCCACTCTTCGATAATCGGGCGGGCTTTTTCAAGGCCGCAAGCATCGGCGTAGCCGTTCGAAAGCATCCCTCCGTTTGGGCAGGCGGATACATCAACGAGGTCCTGGACAATCAGCCGACCCGCAAGATAGTAATATGGATTTTCGGATGCAAGCAGCTCGAAATGGTCAGGCGAGGAGAGCCAGATCGGCGGGTCGCCGACGGGTGGGAAAGCTTCCCAGATCCCGGCGCAGCTCGCGAGCGCTGGACCCTGCCACTGGGAGCTGATCACATCCACAAACCAGCCGCTTCCACCAGGCTCTGGTGAGACGCCCGTGTCTACCACCCGGATCTGTGCGGTAAACCGCTGGCTTTCGTCTCCGTAGCTCGAGCTCGCCCAAAACTCAACGGTCGAGCCTAAGATCGGGGAGATATGGAGTGGGATTTTGCAGACATCCCCTGCACAGGCAAAGGGTTCAGAAGTCATAGGTTCCCTGGATCGACAGGATGGAATGATCAGGGAGCGGTTCTTCTCCGGTGAGGACTAAGGTTGGGAGGGATGGGCAGAAATTTGTAGGTGGCGTCGGAGAGCAGCCTTCCAAAGTCACCCAAACAGCCGACTCGGGCAGCTCGACGATGACTTCGCGCTCTTTTGGGGTCGTGGCGAACAAGAGCACATATACCCCGTAGCATTCGGTCGGAACGTCTTTGTTGCAGGAGGGTGTATTGACCCAGGCGGAGGCGATTGAAGAGCCGCAATCGGCTGCAACCTCTTCTAGAGTCGGCAGACCTTCGTGGTCGATAAAAACCCGGCAGATCACGCTGTTGTTGGCCCATTCGATGAGCCACCATTCGTATTCCGTGTAGGGGAGGATGATCGTGGTAAAGCGGGACGAGTCCTGGGCGCGTGCAACAGTTCTCATACCTACCTGGGTTTGAAAGAGAATCCCAAGCAAGCATACCGCGCCGAAGACCCGATAGGCTGCCCGCATCTTAACGCAAACATAACATGTTCGTCAAAAAATGTCAACATCCTGGCCTTACGGCTTTGTATTGATTCCCGACCCTCGGCGTGATAAACTGTAGCTTAACCTGTCTCCTGGAGCAAGGGATATGCCTCCTATTCTGTATCTGATCGATGGACACGCGCTTGCTTACCGCACATATTTTGCCCTGACCAGCGGATCGGGAACCGGTTTTCGCACGCACAGCGGAGAACCGACTGCCGGCGTATTCGGTTTCATGAGCGTGCTGCTGCGGATCCTGGAACAAGAGCACCCGGACTACCTCGCGGTTGCTTTCGATGTTGGACGCACCTTCCGAGATGACCTGTTTGCCGACTACAAGGGGACGCGCGAGAAGATGCCGGACGACCTGCGGATCCAGATGAAGCGCATCCGGCAGCTTGTGGACGCGCTGAACATCCCGCGGCTGGAAGCGGAGGGATACGAAGCAGACGACGTGCTTGGCTCGGTCGCTCAAGACGCAGTCCGGCGCGGCCTGGGGGTTAAGATCATCACAGGCGACCGCGACCTGCTGCAGCTGGTAGACGAGCGGATCGTCGTCAGCCTGCCTGGAAAGAGCCTGTCCGATTCAAAAGATTATCTGCCGGAGGACGTGCTGGCATATCTCGGCGTGCGCCCGGACCAGGTGGTTGATTATAAGGCACTGGTTGGCGACAAGTCGGACAATATCCCGGGCGTCGCCGGGATTGGCGAAAAGACCGCCACGAATTTGCTAAAAGAATACGACAACCTGGAGGGGGTATACGCCCATCTGGATGCCCTGCCAGCCGGAGTCAAGAAGAAGCTGGAAACCGGGCACGAGAATGCGCTGCTCAGCCGGAAGCTGGCGGAAATCGTCACGAGCCTTGAGATCCCCCTGGACCTGGAACGGGCGCGCAGCTCGGAGTTTGACCTTGGGGAGGTCGAGCCGCTGTTTCGCGAGCTGGAGTTCCGCACCTTGATGACGCGCCTGACAGAGCTGGCGCGCTATTACGGAAAAGCTGTCCCGCAAAGCGGCATGCAGCTGAACCTATTCGAGCCGGCAAAAAAGGCGCCCGCCTCAGCGGCCGAACCGCGGCCTGGCTCAGAGGAAGGACCCGACCGACCCGCTGAGCTTGTAGATACCCCGGAGAAACTTGAAGCCCTGGTCAAGCGGCTGAATGGGGCACACGAGATTGCGTTTGACACAGAAACGACGTCGACTGACCAGATGCGCGCCGACCTGGTAGGGATCGCGCTCGCAGTGGATGAAGAAGTTGGTTTTTATATCCCGCTGGGCCACATTCGGTCCGAGACAGCGCAGCTCCCGGTGGAGACAGTGCTGGAGGCGCTGCGAGGGCCGCTGACGGATCCGAACATCCCGAAGTCGGGTCACAACTTGAAATATGATTTTGTGCTCCTGGCGCGGCACGGATTGCGCGCCTCCCCGCTGAGGTTTGACAGCATGATCGCGGAATGGCTGACAGATCCGGCTTCGCGGAACCTCGGATTAAAGAACCTGGCCTGGGTCCGGCTCGGCATCCAGATGACCCATATCGAGGAATTGATCGGCAAAGGCCGCAGCCAGATCACGATGGACCAGGCGCCGGTGCGTCAGGCGGCTGATTACGCCGCGATGGACGTCAGGGCGGTGTTGATGCTGGAACCCGAGCTGACTGCTGAGCTGGAGCAGAAACATTCGGAGCGGCTGTTCCATGAGCTGGAAATGCCGCTCGTGCCGATCCTGGCAGATATGGAGATGGAAGGGGTGGCGCTGGATGTGGGGTTTCTTAACCGGATGTCCGAGGAACTGCACGAACGTCTGATCGGGATCGAGGATGATGTCCAGCAGGCCGTGGGGTATTCGTTCAACTTGAAATTCGACACAACAGCTTTCGGTGGCGCTGTTCGACCGCCTGAAAATCCCGGCGCCGGACCGGACCCAGCGAACTGCCAGCGGGCATTATTCCACCTCGGCAGACGTGTTGGAGAGCCTGCAGGGCAAGCATCCAGTCGTGGATTCACTGCTGGTTTATCGCGAGCTCTCCAAGCTCAAATCCACCTACCTGGATGCGCTGCCCGGGCAGGTGAACCCGCAGACGGGGAGGGTGCACACCTCCTTCAACCAGACGGGGTCCGTGACCGGGCGGCTGGCTTCTTCGGATCCGAACCTGCAGAACATCCCAATCCGGACCGAGATCGGCCGCCGGGTGCGAAACGCCTTTGTCGCCTCGCCGGGGAGCTACCTGCTGGGGGTGGATTATTCCCAGATTGAGCTGCGGATCGTCGCCCACATGGCCGGCGACCAGGCGATGCTCGACGCATTCCGGCGGGGGCAGGATATCCACGCGACGACTGCGGCGGCTATTTACGGGGTCCCGCTGGCGGAGGTGACCAAAGAGCAGCGCCGGCGGGCGAAAGGTGTAAATTTCGGGCTGATCTACGGGATGAGCGCATTTGGACTGACGCGCTACGCCGAGCTGACACTGGCAGAGGCGGAGGATTTTGTCGCCGAATATTTCAGGCAGTTCCCGGGAGTGAAGCGCTACCTGGATGGGATGCGGCGCCTGGCAGCTGACCAGGGGTACGTGGAAACGCTTTTGGGCCGACGGCGCTACTTCCCAGGGCTCAAATCGGCAGGAATTCAACCAGCGCAGCCGGGAGGAACGCGAAGCGATCAATGCGCCGATCCAGGGATCCGCAGCAGACATCATGAAGATCGCAATGCTGCGCGTTCCGCAAGCACTGAAAGACCGCGGGTTATCCGCCCGGGTGATCCTTCAGGTACACGATGAGCTGGTGCTGGAATGCCCGGAAAAAGAGCTTGCCCGAACTGCCGAGCTTGTCAAAACCGTCATGGCAGACGCTTACGAGCTGAGCGTGCCGCTTTCGACGGAAGCCCGTTATGGGCGAAATTGGGGTGAGATGGAAACCTTTTCAGGGTAGCAACAGGTTCTGGCAGGAGAGACGATGGCTGAGGAAGACGAGCGATTTCAACAGGCGATGGACCAGGGTCACTCTGCTGCCTGGGACCAGGATTGGGAGGCGGCGGCAGAGCTTTACCGTCAGGCTGTGGAGATCTCACCGCAAAACCCGCAGGGGCTCAGTCACCTGGGATTGGCCTTGATCGAGCTTCAAAAATATGAGGAAGCGCTCGAGTGCTACCAAAAGACGGCAAAAATCGCCCCGGACGATCCGCTCCCGCTGGAAAAATGCGGACAGCTTTATGAACAGCAGGGAAAGTCGAACCTGGCCGTGCAGGCTTCATTGGGCGCGGCTGAGCGGTATCTAAAAACTCGTGAAGTTCGAAAGGCGATCGACAACTGGGAGCGCGCCGCCCGGCTCGATCCGGAGAACCTGCAAGCGCATTCTCGGCTTGGACTGGTATACGATCGATTGGGTGAAAAGCCGAAGGCGGCTGCGGAGTACCTGGCCTGTGCGAGCATCCTGCAGGGTTCTGGGAGGCTGGATCAAGCCCGCCAGGCGGTGGAAGCGGCCCTCAAAGTCCTGCCGGAAAGTGCAGAGGCTCAACGCTGCCTGAACCTGCTGAAAGATTTCAAGCCGCTGCCAAAAGCAAACCGGCCACAGGGCGGGAAGAATTTCGCCGAGATATCTGGATTACGCCAGCAGCCAGAGGCGAAATCCGAGAGAATTGCGGCAGAGCCGGAGCTTGATCCGATCTCCTCGGCTTGCCAGAACGCCCTGGCAGTACTGGCAGGTGTCCTGTTTGACATGGACGAAGGCGAAAGCCCAGCTAACAGGAGAAGCGACCACCAGACAATCCTGTCTGGAGCAGCTGGGTTGCCGTCCAGGCCGAAGGACCGCACCCGGCTGATGCTGCACCTCTCGCAGGTAATCGACCTGCAGGCTAGAGGCGATTACGGCAGGGCTGCGGACGAGCTTCAGCGGGCAGTCGAAGTGGGGATGGAGCACCCGGCGGCTTTTTTCGAGCTTGGGTACCTGCAAGCGCAGGCTGGCCGGTTGGAGAGGGCGATAAAAGCACTACAGAATGCAGTCAAAAATGCCGATTATGCGCTGGGGGCACGGCTGCTGCTGGGGGATTTGCTCCTAAAAAAAGGCCGGGCTGGCGATGCTGCTTTCGAATACCTGCAGGCATTAAAGCTGGCTGACCTCGAGCTGGCACCCTTGAAACATCGCAAGGAACTGCAGCAGCTGTATGAGCTTTTGATCGAATCGCAGCGCCATCAGAATGACCCACAAATCCAGGAGCAGTTGTGCGGGAACATCCAGGGAATGCTGGCCCGACCTGACTGGCGAACACAGCTTCAGCGAGCCCGGAAGCAGCTCCCCGGACAGGGTGAAAAAGGACTGCTGATCCCGCTTGGCGAGGTCTTTATTGAGGCGCGCAGCAGCCGGGTAATTGAATCGGTTTCGGCAATATATGAAATGGTCGAGCGCGGCCAGCTCAGCTCCGCGATGGAAGAGGCCTATTTTGCCCTTCAACTTGCGCCGACCTATCTGCCGATGCATGCGATTATGGGCGAGATGCTTTTTAAACAGGGGGACTATGAGCGAGCCGTGGCAAAATACCAGGTATTGGGGCGGGCCTATGCGGTCCGAAACGAGATGCCGCAGGCGATCCAGTATTTCCGAAAAGTTGTCGAACTGGCACCCGCTGACCTGGCGGCGAGAACGAAGCTGATCGACGAGCTGCTTGCATCCGGGCAAGTTGAAGAAGCGATAGAAGAATATGCCCGTCTGGCAGAAGTGCATTACTCCCAGGCGGACCGCGCGACTGCGAGACGGATTTATCTGGAGGCATTCCAGGCCGCGCAACAGGCCAACGCAGACCGGGCTTTGAAAGTTAAGCTGCTCCATCGCGTCGCCGAACTTGATATGCAGATCCTGGACTGGCGCCAGGCTGCCCGCATCTATCAGCAAATCCGCTCGATCCAGCCGGAGGACGAAGAAGCCTGCCGGCAGATCATCCAGCTCAACCTGCGGCTGGGGCAGGAACAGACCGCACTGGCAGAGCTGGATCAGCACATCGCCGCTCTGACCAAAAGCAAACAACCCAAGAAACTGGTTTTCTTCATGGAGCGGCTGGCGCAGGAAAACCCTGAGCAGATTTCGATCCGGCGCAGGCTGGTAGATGCTTATTTGGCGGCGGGTTTGAAGACAGAAGCCGTCGCGGAGCTGGATAGGATCGCAGAATTGCTGCTGCAATCTGGGGACCGCGCCGGCGCGATCCAGCTGATTGAAAGAATCCTCACGCTGGAGCCGCCTGATCGAACGGAATACAAATCCCTATTAAGCCGACTGCAGACTGAATAAGAGCATCAGGGATTACCACCAGATCTGGAAGGAGGTTTTGGCCCTGGCTTCACGACCTGAATGGGTGGCTTTGACTGTAACCTGGACCAGACCGACGTCTTGCGATGCGTAATTGAAGGTGAAATGGGTAACGCCCTGAGCATCGGTGAGATCCTTCACGATGTAGAGCGCTTTCTCGCCGTTCGGCATCTGCACCGCCATCGTGATTTGGGCAGATTCGACCGGGTGAAGCGATTGATCCTGGACGATCACGTTGATCGTCTGGCTGCCAACGAGTGGGGTGACTGCTTGAGCTGGATAGGCACGCACCTGCATGCTGGTGATGGAGGGGAGAGGAGGGGCTGTGCTTTTCTGCATCCCAGGAGGGGACTGACTACCCTGGCAGCCTGCGCAAGTGACCAGAACTGACAGCAGGACGAAAAAGGCAAACAATCGCGTGCGCATGGGTTGATTATAATGCAATCCAAATTTCAAGCCAAGTCACAGATGCTTCATCTGTACATATCGCTAATAAGAGTCGGCGGCTTGAAGGGCAGCTTGATCATCTTCAGCGGTGTTGAAATAATCCATCAGCAGCGGGGTAGCAGTAAGGATCAGATCTGCCCCGAGGCGCGCCAGCTCATCCGCCTCCCCAAAACCGCACAGCACCCCGACGGTTTGAGCGCCAGCCGACCGGCCGGCGCGGATATCGACGGTTGTGTCTCCGACCATCAGACAATTTTCCGGGGGGACCTCCAGGCAGCGGGCGGCGTACAGGACGGGTTCCGGGTGCGGTTTGGTCCGACGGCAGGTGCCACCGGTGACGATGACCTTGAAGAAGCGGCTCAATTGATGCTGCTCCAGAAAAACCCGGGAAGCTCGAGCGCTGCTGGCGCTTACGATCGCCAGGGGATAACGGCTGGACAATGAGGTCAGCATTTCGGGGACGCCGACGATGATCGACTGCGCCCCGGATCGGCGGACGAGGCTTCCCCCGAGAAATTCTCGAGCAGTTTGGAAAAATGCTGGTCGAATCCCAGACGGTCCGAAAATACCTGGAGGAGGTTGCCCGGGGTTTCGATCTTCATAACTAAACGCCGGGCAAGCTCTCTGGGGCTGCCGCCGAGAAGCATCCCGGGGAACCGCTCGAAAACTGAGGTCAATCTGGCGACCATCTGGTCATCGGTGTCGCGCAGCGTGCCGTCGACGTCGAAGCAAATTGCCTGGATCCGGGAAATATTGAGAGGCATCGATGGTTTCTCAGGGGTGGGGTAGAATCATGACAGGTGAAAAATGCTCAGACCGCTTCGTTTCATACAGGAACCGATCGAGGTGTCATTCAACAAACCGCCGACGCTCGAGAAAAAGCCCGGGCCGCCGAATGGCTTTTCACTGGCGGGGACAGCAGTACAGGATCGCGGAAGTGATCAGCGAGTGGCACGATTACCGCCGGCGCGGCAGGATGGCGCGGAACATGAGCACAGAACATTCCCAGGCGGCCCAGCAAAGCGGGTCGTGGGGAGTGGGCCAGGACTACTACCGGGTGCGGACGGAAGACGGACGTTTCTTCGACCTGTACTATGACCGGGCTCCCAAGGATGTCGACCAGAGAAAAGGCGCCTGGTTCCTGGACCGCGAGCTGAGCGACCAACCCTAGCGGCGGTCCTTCAGCCAGCTCAGCAGCCGCTCGCCGGGCCAGGCGTTGATGACGTTTTCAGCAGTTACCCAGCCGCGCCGGGCGGTCGACACGCCGAAGAAGCGCATATCCAGGTCGCTTTCGCTGTGGGCGTCGGTGTTGATCGCCAGCATGACCCCGGTTTCGATTGCCGCGGCGGGCGTTGATATCGTCCAGATCCAGGCGGGAAGGGTGAGAATTGATCTCCAGGGAGGATCCATGTTCGGCGGCAGCCTCCATCAGAGCGTCCATATCCAGGTCGGCGCCTTCGCGAGCGGGGATCATCCGGCCGGTCGGGTGAGCGAGGATGTCGACGTGCGGGTTGCGGAGGGCATTGAGGGCGCGTGAAGTGACCTGCTGAGGCGGCTGGCGCAGGCCGGAGTGGAGGGCGGCGATCACGATATCCAGCTTTTCAAGAGCTTCATCCGGAAAATCTAAGGTCCCATCGGCGCGGATTTCGACCTCGCAGCCCTGCAGCAGGCGGATCGAATCGCCCAATTCGGCCTGGACCGCATCGATCTCGGCGCGCTGGGACTTCAGCTCGTCAACCGAGAGCCCGCCGGCGACTCCGAGGCTGGCGGAATGGTCAGTGATCGCCAGGACTTTCAAGCCGCGCCGCAGAGCCGCTTCCGCCATCCCCCGGACCGTGAGGCGCCCATCGCTCCAAGTGGTGTGGCAGTGCAGCTCGGACTGGAGGTCAGACATCTCGACCGTACGCGGGAGCGCCCCTGCCAGGGCAGCCTGGACTTCACCGCGGTCTTCGCGCAGCTCCGGCGGGATCCAGGGCAGGCCGAGCAGCGCATAGACTTCTTCTTCGCTGGCGCAGAGCTGCTCGCTGCCGTCTGGACGAAGGAAGGACTGGTCGGAAAGCGAGAGGCCGCGCTTGATCGCAAGCTCGCGCAGGCGGACGTTGTGGTCTTTCGAGCCGGTGGCGAACTGCAGGGCGGTGCCGAAGCGCTCGGGTGATGGACCCAGAGCTGGGCTCGCAGGTTATTGCGGAATTCGACGCTGGCCTTGGTGGGCCCGCTGCCGAGGACACGCTCGACGTCCGGGTGGGTCGTGAAGGCCTGCATCACGGGGGTTGAATCGGCGGCGGCGACGACCAGGTCGATGTCGCCGACCGTGGAGCGCATGCGGCGCAGGCTGCCGGCGGCTTCGGCTTTCTCGACGCCGGGGATACCCCGCAGGAAGGCGAGCATACCCTGGGTGAACGGCCAGGCTTTGCCGAGCGGGATGCGGTCGGAGCGGCGGGAAAGCGCTTCGATCCCGAGGAGCAGGCGGGCTTCGGATTTCTCGCCCATCCCTGGGAGGCCTCGGAGCTGACCGGACCGGGCGGCGGCTTCCAGCTCGGCCAGCGTGGTGATGTTGAGCTGCTTCCAGAACAGGGCGACCTTCTTGGGACCGAGGTCGGGCACCTGGAGCAGGTCGACCAGGGTGGGAGGAACTTCAGCTTCGAGACGCTCGAGAAATTCAAGCCGGCCGGTGGTGAGGAGCTCGTCGATCTTCTCGGCGATCGCCTTGCCGACGCCGGGGATCTCGGTGAGGCGGCCTTCTTTCCAGTATTCGACCGCCTCGCGGCCGAGGTTGACCAGGCTGTCGGCGGCCTTGCGGTAGGCGAGGATCTTGTAGATGACTTCGCCCTTGATCTCGAGCAGGTCGGCGATCTTCGTGAAGATTTCGGCGAGCTGGAGGTTGGAGTAGTTTTTATTTGGTGTGGACATAGGCAGTCCAATTTTACCAGGGAACGAGGGAGAGGTCCCAATTGGTGGGGGTTGTTTATTTTGAAAGGCGCAATGGAGTTTTTGGATCGGCTGGCGGGGTATAATTTGACAGATCAGGCCGGCGGCTTTCACATCAAAGATCAGCTCCAGATGGAGAAAATTCCAGGCAATCGACTCGTGTTCATCGGCATTGCTGCGCTCACGGTGCTCTGTGGGGGAGCGATCTGCCTGGCTGTCAGCCTGCCCACAGGGGCGCTGGCGCTTCGCAGGGCTGCGAGGCTGAACGAGACAACTGCAAAGGCGCCAATCGGGACGCAAGCGCTGACGGTTTCGCCGACGGGCAGCCCGACCCCGGATTCGACCGGTTTCTTGACCCAACCCCCGGCGATACCCTCCACAGCGGGAATGATCACGCCGGCGGCACCTGAACCGACTGTCTCGCCGACAATTGG
Source organism: uncultured Chloroflexia bacterium (assembly GCA_963788305.1). Taxonomy (GTDB): domain Bacteria; phylum Chloroflexota; class Anaerolineae; order Anaerolineales; family UBA4823; genus UTCFX2. The sequence continues at coordinate 72,415 of CAWBGK010000011.1, read as the reverse complement.
CCTGGAAGGTCCAGCGCCTGAGCCGACCCAGGCTCAGCCCATCCCTGGACCCAGCCCGACATACCCTTCGGTCGCGCAGGACGCGTGGTGCGTGCCCTGGAACTCTCCGACGGAGCGGGCGACCGTGGTGCGGGTGATCGACGGCGTGACGATCGAGGTCTCGGTTGGAGGGGAGACCCAGGAGGTGCGCTATATCGGGATCGACATGCTGGAATACGCGAGCGACTGGACGGTCTGGGAGCGCTCGACGGCCAAGAACCGGGAGCTGGTAGAAGGCAAGCCGGTGCTGCTGATCGAGGGGCTGCGGGACAGCGACGACGAAGGACGCCTGCTGCGCTTCGTCATGGCTGGGAGCGTTTTTGTCAACCAGGAGCTGATCGAGAGCGGCTACGCGGCCGCCCAAAACCAGCCGGAGGACCCGAGCTGTGCCGAGACATTCCGGGCAGAGCAGGCTGAAGCGATCCTGGCCAGGCGGGGGCTGTGGGCGCCGGCGCCCACGCCGACCCGCACGCTGGCGCCGGCGACTGCGACCGTCCCGACGAGCGGAGCGCTGGTGATCATCAACGTCGCCTATAAAGGCACGATCTGGCAAGAGCCGGAAGAATATGTCGAGGTTTTCAACTCGGGCACCCAACCGATCCAGCTGGAAGGCTGGTCGGTGAGCGATATCGAGAACCACACGTTCGTGTTCCCAAAATTTGTCCTGCAGCAAGGCGGCTTCTGCCGGGTCTATACCAACTTTTATCGGCCAACAGAATGCGGTTTCAGCTTTTATCGGGCTTCGCCGATCTGGGATAACAACGGAGATTGTGCATATTTAAGAGATTCGACCGGAAGGCTGGTCGACGAGTTCTGCTATCAATGATTTATCCAATTTTTCTTTCTGAGGAGTGAGGGAATGGCTGAGATCATCTGTCCGAAATGCAAATCGCCCAACCGGGGGACTGCCCAATTCTGTTCGGAATGCGGCACACCGCTGCTCAGCGGAACCGGGCCACGAGAAACCACCCCCGCCAGAGTCCCACCACCCCCGGAAGAAGAGACGCTGATACAGCGAAGAGAAAATATCCTCCAGAACCGCTACCGGATAGAAGAGCAGCTAGGGCAGGGAGGCTTCGGCTCGGTTTACCGCGCCTGGGACCTCAACCTGAACCGGGTCTGCGCTATCAAGGAAAACCTTGCAGTCTCGGCGGATGCGCAGCGCCAGTTCATGCGCGAGGCAACGGTGCTGGCAAACCTGTCCCATTCAAACCTGCCGCGCGTGATCGATCACTTCATCGTCCCCGAGCGGGGTCAATACCTGGTGATGGATTACGTCGCGGGGGAAGACCTGGAGAGCATGCTGGCTCGAGATGAAATCATCCCGGTAGATACGGCGTTAAGGTGGATCCTGCAGGTGGCAGACGGTTTGGAATACCTGCACCGCCAGCAGCCGCCGATCTTTCACCGCGACGTCAAGCCTGCGAATATCCGGGTGACTCCGAACGACCAGGCTATGCTGGTAGATTTCGGGCTCGTCAAAGTGTTCGACGCGCACAATCTCACGACGCAGGGGCGCGCGCGATCACACCGGGATACGCGCCGCCGGAGCAGTACGGGCGCGGCGGGACCGATGCGCGCACGGACATCTATGCGCTTGGGGCAACCCTTTATATGCTTGTGACCGGGCACGAGCCTTTGGAAAGCGTGCGGCGGATGGTCGGGGAGCACCTGCCGAGCGCTCACTCGGTCAATCCTGAGGTGCCGCTGCCGGTAAGCGATGCGATCGAACGCGCCATGGCCCTGGATCCAGCAGGCCGGTTCCTGACCGTCGCTGAATTTCGGCGCACGCTGCAGTCCGCTCAATCCGCCCTGGCACAGGCCGGTCGAAAAAAAGATGCTGCTACCGTGCTGGTCGAACCAGCAGGCGAGGTCCCTGCCCCGCCACCGCAGGACGCTCGCAAGGGGAAAGCCTCTGCACCGGTCCCCCTTCGTACCGAAAGAATGGCGGATAATATCCCGATGACTACGGTTATTGGGCCGGGCTGTACCTCCGGCTGCTAGAACCCGTGAACCAACCGGCGAAAGGAGGCACAAAGTGGCTGGGACTTGCGATCGGGGGAGTTATCGTGCTTGTGGCATGCCTGGGTCTTTCAGCGGTACTGGCGACTTATTTCTTCAGCGACCAGGGCGACCCGGTCGAGCAGACGCTGACAGCACGGGTAGAGCTGAACGACCCGGTTCAGGCGACGCTGACGGCCAGGGTACAGGCGACATTATCGGCGGCGGGAGGCGTGGAAGCGACCTCGACAAGACCGCCCTCTGCAGCTAACCCGACCGCTGCGGCTCCAGCATCAACCCATCCGGCCACCAACCCGCCCCCCAACAAGGCGACCGCAACTCAACCGACTGGCAGCAACGCGACGGAAAAAGCCCGAGAAAAAACCCTTACTGATCTGTTTGAGAGCGCGGCGCTCATTTACGGCCCAAAATCAGGCCGAATCCTGCATAAAGCCGAAAATGGATTTATCGAGACGATCTCCGCCTCTGTTGGCGTGAGAAATTTCATCACGGACGTCACTTTTGTGACACCCTATTCGGCGGAAGAAGGAGATTGGGATTTTGGGGTTCTGTTTCGAAGGGGAGAATCAAACGTTCAATACAGGCTGGTGTTCCTGTCTGACAAGAGCTGGATCCTGACGAACCATACCGGCTCTTCCTCCGGTGAGACCGTGGCCGAGGGAGTGATCGAGGGGATGAATACCGGCGCCGGGGAGTCTAACTCGGTGCTGCTGTATGCGATCGAAGGCAAAGGTTATCTCTATTTCAACGAGGAATTCATCTCCGAGCTGGACATCTCGACCCATTACTCGGGCGGGATCATGCTGGGGATCGGATTTTATGACGGCACCGAGAAGACCGGAAAGCTGACCGAGTATAAGGATTTCTCGGTCTGGAAACTGCCGATCGAGCCTTGATCTTAAATGGCGAATTCCAACGCGACCCAATCTCCGGACTGGATGGTCTTGATGCGCCGCAAACCGTTCCGAAGGGCGGCAGCTTCGACGTCGGCGGCCTGGAGATCCAGAATCCCAGAAAGCACAAGGATTCCATCCGGCGTCAGCAAGCCGCGCCAGGCCTTCATCCAGCAGGCGGATACAGACCGGGGCGAGGATATTGGCCAGGACCAGCCCGGCGCCAGTTAAGGGATAGGATCCGCTCAAGACCTCTGATAGAGAGCCTACGGCAAGATCCAGCCGGTCGGACAGACCGTTTCTGGATGCATTTTCGACTGCTGCGCGGACAGCATCTGGATCGATATCCAGGCCCAGAGCCCGAGAGGCGCCAAGCCGGAGGGCAGCGATCGATAGAATCGCCGTTCCGCAGCCGACATCGATCACGTCGATTGCAGACGATCCAACCGGCCGGGCCTCCAGGATTTCTTCGATCAATTCCAGGCAAAGCTGGGTGGTCGGGTGAGTGCCTGTGCCGAAAGCCATCCCCGGATCGATCCAGATGGGTTCCCGCCCAAGGGGAGGGACTTCCAGCCAGGCCGGGATGATCATCAGCCTTTTTCCGATCGGGATCGGATGGTAATGCTGCTTCCAGGCTTCTGCCCAGTCATTTTCGGCAATCGTCTTGAACTGCGGCTCGGGGAGCGGGCGGATCCGACCGAGATACCAGAGCGCTTCTTCCAGACGCTGGCGCGTTTCCTCCAGGCGTTCGTCCATCGACAGATAACCGAAGACCCGCAGCGGACCGATTGGCTGACCGGCCGACCCGTCCATGGTGTTGGTGACTGCGGTGGATTCGATCGCGACGCCACCTTTGACAAACCGGGCGAGCACTTCAGCGACTGGCTCGACAAGCTCGTCTTCGACGGTCAGGGAGATTTCAAGGAGGGAGTTATCAGGCATTCGATGATCAGTCAGACGCCGAGGGTCTCTTTAAGCCAGTCCAGGAAGCCGCGTTCGGTAGGGTGGACTTCGCTTCCCAGGCTGGTCGCCAGTTTTTCGAAAATCTCGCGCTGCTCGGGATTCAGGCGGGTGGGGATTTCGATGATTGACAACAATGAGCTGGTCACCGCGCCCGCTGCCGCGCAGCCTGGGAACGCCTTTGCCTTTAAGCTGCAGGACTTTACCCGGCTGAGTCCCATTGGGTATGCGCAGAGTCGTCGGTCCGTCGACCGTCGGGACTTCCACTTCTGCGCCGAGTGTAGCCTGGGCGATATTGACGTTCAGGTCGAGCAGGATATCGTATTCGCGGCGGCGGAAAAATTTATGAGGTTTGACCTGGATTGCAATCAATAAATGTCCGTTTGGACCGCCGTTCTCGCCGGGTTGGCCTTCACCAGACAGGCGGATCTGGGTGCCGCTGTCTACGCCGGCAGGGATTTCGACGACCTTACGGCGGGTCCGGCGTTCCAGCCCGCGGCCCTGGCAGGTCAAACAGGGCGAGCTGATGGTTTCCCCTTGACCGCGGCAAGCAGGACAGGTCGCCACCTGCACCATCGATCCCAGGATGGTCTGGCGAACCTGGCGGACTTCACCGCTGCCGTTGCAGCTTGAACAGCGGGTCGGCGAGGTGCCCGGTTTGGCGCCGCTGCCGCCGCAGGTGCTGCAGACTTCGTCCCGGGTGATTTCAAGCTTCTTTCTGGATGCCAAATACGGCTTCTTCGAAGGTCAGCTCAAGGCGGTACTGCAGGTCGGCGCCGCGCCGTGGAGCGTTGCGGGCGCGGGCCGAGCTGCGTCCAAAACCGCCGAAACCAAACAGATCGCCAAAGATATCTGCGAAATCGAAGTCCACGGTGAAATCGGGCGCTCCACCCGGACCGCGCACGCCGGCATGACCAAATCGATCATAAGCTGAGCGCTTCTCCGGATCGGAGAGCACGGCATAAGCTTCGTTGATCTCCTTAAAGCGTTCCTCTGCATCGTGAGATTTGTTAACGTCCGGATGAAACTGGCGCGCCAGCTTTCGGAAGGCAGCCTTCAAATCATCGTTCGAGGCGCTGCGCGGGACACCAAGGACTTCGTAATAATCGCGTTGTGTCATCGATCTCCTGAGTAAACGTTCAGAATTTAGAACGTCAGGATCTCAGCAGCGGAGATTATGCGCTGTGATACTCGCCGTCCACGACGTCTTCGCCGTCCTGAGGGCCGGGTTCAGACGGACCTTCACCGGAAGGCGCTTCCTGCCCTGGAGCGGGCTGCTGGTAGGCAGCGGCGCCGACTTGCTGCAGGACCTGGTTCAGGTCGTCGACCGATTTGCGGATCGCTTCCGGATCTTCGCGGGTCATCACTTCCCGGACATGGGCGGCTTTGTCATTCACCTGCGATTTCAGATCCTCAGGGATTTTGTCTCCCATATCTTTGAGCAGCTTTTCGGCAGTATAGACTGTGCTATCCGCGAGGTTGCGGGTTTCGATCAGCTCTTTACGGCGGCGGTCGTCTTCGGCGTGCTGCTCGGCGTCGCGGCGCATTTTTTCGACTTCGGAGTCTGAGAGACCGGACGAGGCGGTGATCGTGATGTGCTGGCTGCGCCCGGTCGCTTTATCCTGGGCGGTTACATTCAAGATCCCATTTGCGTCGATATCGAAGGTGACTTCGATCTGAGGAATGCCGCGCGGGGCGGGTGGGATCCCGTCCAGGGCGAAGCGCCCAAGCGACTTGTTATCCGTCGCAAGAGGCCGCTCACCTTGAAGCACGTGGATCTCGACCTGCGACTGCATATCGCTGGCTGTGGAGAAAACCTGGCTCTTGCGAGTTGGGATTGTCGTGTTGCGTTCGATCAATGCAGTGGCAACTCCACCCAATGTCTCTACGGAAAGCGTCAGGGGAGTGACGTCCAGCAGTAAGATGTCTTTCACCTCACCACCCAGGACGCCTGCCTGGATCGCTGCGCCGATCGCGACGACTTCATCCGGATTGACGCCTTTATGGGGTTCTTTGCTGAAGAGCTTGCGAACTGCATCCTGGACGGCAGGCATGCGGGTCATCCCGCCGACCATGACGATTTCGTTCACCTGTGCGGCTTCGACTGTGGCGTCTTTCATCGCGTTTCGAACCGGGCGGAGCGACCGCTCGATCAGCTCACCGGTCAGCTGTTCCAATTTAGCCCGGGTGAACGGCATCACCAGGTGCTTGGGTCCGCTGGCGTCGGCGGTGATGTAAGGGAGGTTGATCTCGGTCTGCATCAGCGAAGAGAGCTCGATTTTGGCTTTCTCGGCGACTTCTTTAAGCCGCTGCAGCGCCTGGCGGTCCTTACGCAGGTCAATGCCATTGGAGCGCTGAAATTCGTCTGCGATGTAATCGATGATGCGCTGGTCAAAGTCGTCTCCACCCAGGAAGGTGTCTCCGCTGGTCGAGCGGACCTGGAAAACGCCGTCGCCGACGTCGAGGATCGAGATATCGAATGTGCCGCCGCCCAGGTCATAGACCGCGATCACTTCATCTTTTTTCTTATCCAGGCCGTATGCGAGGGATGAAGCGGTCGGTTCGTTGATAATCCGAAGCACTTCTAAACCGGCGATCTTGCCGGCGTCTTTCGTGGCATTCCGCTGGGCGTCGTTGAAATAAGCGGGGACCGTGATCACAGCCTGGGTGACGGGCTCGCCCAGGTAGGCTTCAGCATCAGCTTTTAGCTTGCTGAGGATCATCGCAGAGATCTCAGGAGGGGAGTATTCCTTTCCATCCAGGGTCACCCGGATGTCCCCGTTGGGAGCTTCGCTGACGCGATAAGGCATGCGCTCGATCGCACGCTGAACTTCGGGGTCCTTGAATTTTCGTCCCATGAAGCGTTTGATCGAGAAGATTGTATTTTCGGGGTTTACCACGGACTGGTTGCGGGCGACGCGTCCGACCAGGCGCTCGTGGTTTTTATTGACAGCAACGACCGAGGGGATCAGGCGCTCGCCTTCTGCGGAGGGGATGACGACTGGCTCTCCGCCTTCCATGACCGCGACGACCGAGTTTGTGGTTCCCAGATCGATTCCGATGATTTTACCCATGATGATTCCTCCAGTTGTAATCCTTTATTATTGAGATTGAATGTTGACAAGAAAATTATCCATTGACGGTCGCGGACTCAGCGCGCAACACGCACCCTGGCCGGACGAAGCACTTTATCTCCCAGAAGGTAACCCTGTTGAAGCACTTCGATCACCTGACCGCTTTCGTGATCACTGCTTTCTTCCATTAAGATCGCTTCATGGATACTTGGGATCGAACATCTGACCTTCGGCCTGGATCGTTTTCAGGCCTTCATTTTCTAGAATTGCGACCAATTTGCGGTAAACAAGCTCGATTCCGTTGGACCATGCAGCACCTTCGCCGTCGATTGGACGGGTCTTCAGAGCTCGCTCCAGATCGTCCATGATGCCCAAGAATTGTTTTATCACCGTCCCGGCAGCCTGCTGGTAAGTCTGGGACTGTTCGCGGTCGATTTGCTTCTTGTAATTTGTAAATTCAGCCCGGGAACGCTGCCAGCCATCCAGGTATTCTTCGGATTTGAGGTGGGTTTCGGTAAGCTCGCGCTCGAAGCGCTTCAATGATTTGAGATTCGGTGAGCTGCACCTGGGCTGAAGCGGAAGGAGCCCCGGATTCTGCTTCCTGGTCTGCTTCGTCCACGAATTCTTCCGGCTCTGCGGCAATTTCATTGATGCTTTCTTTGGTTTTCTTGGTCATGATTTGTATCTGCACTCCTCGTGAATCGATTCGGATGAATGAAACGTGGAAAGTCCTGGATCATTCGTCGGTCAGCATGTCTTCAACCAGGTCGCTGAGCAGGCCAGCCATGAAGCGGACTGTGGAGATGGTGCGACCGTAAGGCATCCGCATCGGTCCCAACACGCCAAGCGTACCTGTTGCCAGCCCTGGAGCCCCGTAACGGGCCAGGACGATGGAAGTGTCCCGAAGCTCTTCCCAGGTCCCTTCGCCGCCAATCAGCACCTGGACACCGCCCGGCTCACTGGATAAAACCGTCCGGGCCAGCAAGTCTTCGAGCAGCGGGCGTTCTTCGAGAAGACGAAGGGCGCGGCGGGCAAGATCTACCTCGCCGAATTCGGGCTCGGCAAGGACATGCGTCAGGCCATCGCGATAGAGCTCACCGGCGACGACAGCAGTCGAACGTTTCAATTCTCCCATCACAAGCTTGCGGATATCCTGCTCGAGGGCAGACTCCGGCTGGCTGAGGGTTGAGATGCTTTCGCCGCTCCGCCCCTGGAACATCAGATTAATCGAATCAGCGACTGCGCTGAGCTGCTCCTGCGAGACGGGTTCGGCCAGGTTCAGCATCTGCTGGGAGACTTCTCCACCGGACAGGACAAGGACCATTAATACCTGACGACCGTGGGTGCCGATCAGCTCAAGATGTTTGAAGACGGCGCGCTCAGGGTGGGGTGCGGTGACCAGCGAGGCAGCCTGAGCCTGGTGGGCGAGCACGGAGGCAGCCAAACGCATCCACTGGTCAACATCCATGCCTGCCTGGTAGAACTGATGGATGATCGTACGCTTGGTGGGAGCGGGGAGGTCCGTGTGGACCATCAGCTGACTGACGAAGTAGCGATACCCTTCTTCGGTTGGGACGCGCCCGGCAGAAGTATGCGGCTGACGGAGATAGCCCAGCTCTGTGAGAGCGACCATTTCATTACGAACCGTAGCAGAGCTGATCTCCAGCGAATAACGCGCGACCAGGGCGACCGACCCAACAGGTTGAGCTGTCTCGATGTAGTCCCTGATGACAAGTGCCAGGATAAATTTCTGTCTTTCGCTCAGATCGCTCATCAAATCCCTGAATTTTTAGCACTCTCGGTGCGAGAGTGCTAAAATCACGGCTAAAATGATACCACGGCGAGGATGGAACGTCAAGAATCCATCGAGCTGGATGGAAAACTCTAACACGAAGTTAACAGAGACCCTGGTAAAGGGAGTGAAAATCAAGAGCCGAGGCGCAATCTGGCGAGCAGGGCCTTGAAATCTGCGGGGAGCTCGGCAGTGAACTCGATTTCTTCTCCGGTACCTGGATGGCGGATGCGTAGCGCAGAGGCATGGAGCGCCAGCCTCTCAAATCCAGCAATTTTCTTGCCCCGATACAACGAATTGCCAACAATTGGGTGACCCACGGCGGAAAGATGGGCGCGAATCTGGTGGGTGCGTCCGGTTCGAGGGGTTGCCTGGAGGAAGGCATAACCCGAAAGCTGCTCCAGGAGAAGTAGCTCGGTAAGCGCTGTTTTACCGTCGCTGGGATCTACAACCGTGCGGTGCCGCCGGTCACCATTTGGACGAAGGGGAAGCCGGATCTCAACCTCGGTCCAATTTGGGCTGCCTTCAACCACGGCCTGATAGACGCTTTTGCACCTGCCGCTGCTCGAACTGGGCGTTCAGGTTGCGATGCGCTTCAGCCGTACGGGCAAAGAGGATCACCCCGCTGGTCTCTTTATCCAAGCGATGCACGACCCAGAGAGGATCAATATTCTGCCGTAAGGTACCCAGCAGGTACGGTGCGGATGGGTTGTAACCATCCACCAGCGTCGGGAGGCCGGCGGGTTTGTTTACAACCAGCAGCTGCTCATCGATGTGCAAGAATCATCCTGGCCAGCGTGGATTCGTTTTGGTCAGCGATATAATTCACCTGAAATGGAGTCCTGGAGACCAGGATTTTTTGGACAACCTGAAAGGCTGGCTCAATTATATAACGGCTGGATGGGAACAGCTTGAACATTAGAACCAATGGTTGAAAAAATCCTACAGCTCGCGCCTACTGGCTATCTCTGCTTTTCGGGATCAGCAGTTTGCCTGACCGCGGTTTGGGCCACCAGGCAATATGGGCTGGGTGTATCAACCGACGGGGTCGATTATATGTTCACGAGCCTCAATCTCGTGAACGGGAATGGCTTCATCTCTTACAATGCCAGTCCGTACACCTTGTGGCCTCCGCTTTATCCGATGCTGCTGGCTGGCTTCCAGGTTGTTTCAAGGTTCGATCCGCTGATGGCGGCGGCTGCGCTGAACATCCTAACCGGGATCTTGCTTCGCGTTCGCCCTTGGACTTCTTCATCTCGGCGGCTTTCCCAGGCTGGTTTGGATGGGCAGCGCTGACCGGCTTCATCGTCTTTCTCTCACCGACAATCTTTTTGCTGGCGCAGACTGTAAACAGCGATTATCTTTTCGTTTTATTCGTTGCGCTGTTTCTGCTTGAAGCCTCGAATGCTATCCAAAACCATGATCGTGGATCTTTGATCAGGCTCTTTCTATTGGGAATGCTGGCGTCCATGCAGCGCTATATTGGCGTCACTTTGAATCTTGTCCTCAGCGTTGATCGTACTGCTTTATTACCAGCAACCGTATTCGAAGGAGATTGCTGCTTGCAGCGATCCAATTGTTTGCCGTTGTTCCGATGGTTCTTTGGATCGGCAGGAATGTCCTGCTTGGAGTGGGACCGCTTGGGCGTGCGACCAGAGGAATTGCCGGATATCGGTACCAGCCTGGGCGAAAATGCGCAGTTGATCCTGCGCTGGTTCATTCCGGAGAAATATCTGAGCCTTGGGGCGACGGCACAGGGACTGTTAATTATCTTTTTGCTTCTTGGTATGTTGGCAGTATTTTCGATCGGTCAGAAAAACGGCTCCCCATTTTTTACACCGATCCGGACAGCTATCTTTATTTTTGTGCCGATCTATGTATCGCTCATTACCGTCAGTGTCGTCAATCTTCCAGGTCACAGCCATGCAAGATCGGTTTTTGGCGCCGCTGTTTAGTTCCAATCATCTTGCTGTTCATCTCAGCGGTAGAGGAATGCATCCGGCTTATCCAAAAAAGCCGCTGGGGAACTACGCCAAAAAGATATCATGATGCTCGTTGTTGCTTTGCCTGCCAGTTTACGTTCTTGCTGGCTTCTTACCCAGGACGATCGCATTTGCCACTCAATTTGAGCGCCTCAACATCCTGACGGGAAATTTGTACAATGACAGCACCTGGAATAAGAAAGATATCATCAAATACCTTCACGACAATCCGTTTAATTCCGAGGATGTGCTGTACAGCAATATCGCCGGAGGCGTGGCATTTCACACCTGGCATACCGTATTTCGTTCGCCAAGAGATGCCGCTGCGATCGACCCCGAGAAGGAATATTCACTCGAGAAGTTCCGAGCGGATTTTTCATCACCCGGGTAAGGATCTGTACTTAATCTGGATCGAACCCAGCTCCTACAGCCACGTGTTTACCCCGAAGGCATCTCGGGACCATCCTCAGCCTGGAGAGGCTGGTCATTTTCAAGGACGGGAGCAAGATTTTCAAGGTTGAGCTGTTATCTCCAATCGAATAGCTGCACAGAAGTTTTCAGCATACCGACAAGAGTATTCCAGCTCAAGCAGCCGAGATGGAGACAGCCTCGCCGCGGTGGACGCCGAGCATCATCAGGAAGGCGACGAGCATAAAGAACGGAGCAGCGATCATGGTCGCGCTGTAATTGCTTCCAGAAAGCTGGATGATCCAGCCGTTGACGTTCGGGCCGACGATTGCTGCGAGCGTGGAGGATAAATAATATAAACCGGTAAACGTGCCCAGATGGACTGCGTCTGTCATATCGACGACCATAGGCAGCGAGTTGATGTTGATCAGCGCCCAGGCAAGTCCGGCGACCATTAAGAGCAGCCCAATCACCGGGACGACGCCCAGCACGGGCAGCTTCGTGAGCGGCTGGACCAACGTTTGGCGACCGAAAGGGAAGCGATCGCGATCAGCACCGCCATCATGAAGACCAATCCAAGCATGATCGTTTTCCGGCGGCCGAACCGTGCGCCGATATAACCGGAGGGGAGCGACATCAGGACGAAGACGAAGGAAAGCTGTCCGAGCAAACGCGCCCCATCGGCTTCCGGCAGTCCGAGGTGCTTCTGGGCATAGAGCGTAAAAAACGCTTCTACGGCGTTGTAACCCACAAACCAGAAGAAGATCGCCATCAACATGCGCAGCGCACTGCGGTCCGGGTCTGAGGCGACTTCCTTCATGCTGGCAATCATGCTGGGTTTTTCGGCGCCCATCTCGTAATTCTTGGGTTCCCTGATAAAGACAAGGACGAGCAGGCTGGCGAGGATGACCAGAATTGAACCAAGCCAGAACGGGTAGGCGGTGTTGACCTCGTAAAGACGAGCTCCGAGCAAGAAGCTGACGATCGCGCCAACTCCACCCATGAAATTGATGATCCCGTTGGCCTGGGATCGGTAATTGGGAGGGTGTAATATCGGGCATCAGGGCAATGACAGGCGTGCGCCAGAGGGCCATGCTGAGAAGGAGCGTGGAGGTGCAGGCGACAAACAGAGGGAGGACTGCCGCGAGCGGGATCAACCCGAAAGCAATCGCAGCAAGCGGGGCGCCGACCAAAATGAACGGCATGCGCCTCCCAATCGGGGTCCTCAGGCGGTCGGACCAGGCGCCGACCGGAGGTTGGATCAGCAGCGCAGCAATATTATCCAGGGTCATGAAGAAACCGATCCACACCGGCGCGAGGCCGAATTTGTTGGCAAGCATGAGGGGCACGAATGCATTGTAGACGCCCCAGATTACGCTGACTCCAAAAAAACCAAAGCCGAGCAAGAAGGTTTTCCCATAGTTAAGCCGCATGGTTGTCTCCGTGATCAGGAATTTTCGTCATTTTGATTCTTGGCGTCGAATAGCCGCCAGGAATTTCTCGTCGACCTTGCTCAGAGAAGCAGCCCTGAGCAAATCGGGGCGCTTTTCCCAGGTGCGCAGCAGGGATTGCTCTCTGCGCCAGCGGGCGATGCGCCCATGGTCTCCGGATAACAGGATTTCTGGGACCTGCCAGCCGCGAAAATCAGGCGGGCGGGTGTAGTGTGGGTATTCCAGCAGGCCGGAGGCATGCGAGTCGTCCAATGCGCCTTCCGGATCCCCCAATGCGCCGGGAATCCAGCGAGATACGGCATCGATCAAGACCAGGGCGGCTAATTCACCCCCGGTGATGACGTAATCGCCGATTGAAATCTGATCCGTCGCCAGGTACTGGCGAACACGCTCGTCCACGCCTTCATAACGACCGCAAATCAGGGCGAGGTGGTGCGTCTCTTCGTAGTTGGGAGGGTCTCCAAAGGCCAGCTCGCTTGCAACCTGCTGGGTGAACTGGCGGCCTTGCGGCGTGAGCAAAATTACCGGGCAGGAAGGCGGAATCCCCAGGACAGCTTCGACAGCGGCAAAGATCGGCTCCGGCTTCATCACCATCCCACCGCCGCCGCCGTACGGCTCGTCATCGGTGATGTGGTGGCGGTCGCTCGTATAATCGCGAATGTTATGAAGATCGACGACGATCAGCCCGCGCTGACGGGCGCGCTGCAAGATGCTGCTTTCGAGATAGGGTCCGAATACATCGGGAAGAAGCGTGAAAACATGGAAATGAACGGCAGGAAATGCCATAACTTCATTCTAGCCGCGAGGCTGAAGGCTGACAAGGTCAGAGGAAGAATCAGATGAGTTGATTCTATTGTTTTGATAACCTGTTAATAACCTCGACTTAACCCGGTTCGCTTGACGACAAGTCGAAATGAATGGTTTAATAGTACTCATGTACCTGCGCGGCAATAAATGGACGATGACGAGGCGGACGAGGCGCGCCCCGTTCTGGAGGCTATTTCTTCTGATCGGACTGATCGGCGCGGCGCTTTACGTTAACCAGGTGGTCGTGCCTGCGACGCCACCGCTTTTTGTTCCGACGGCAACCCCCACGCGCAGCCCCGAATCTTTTGTCAACCAGGCGGAAGAATATTACAACACGGGCAAAATCAGCCTGGCGGTAAAATCTTACCAGGATGCGATTTCTTCGGACCCTGTCAATCCATCGAACTACGTTTCGCTGGCGCGGCTGCAGGTGATCAGCGGGGATTATGAAGAGGCTGTCGAGAATTCCCAGAATGCATTATTGAAGAACCCGAATAATCCGATGGCTTATGCGGTCATGGGTTGGGGGTTGGGCTTCCAGGAGAAATACGGTGAAGCTGAAATCGCGATCAAGAAAGCGCTTTCGCTTGATCCGAACAACGCGCTGGCTTATGCATATCTTGCGGAATTATTAATGGTGCAAGGAGATTACACGCTTTACGATAAAGCTGCGGAAGCCTCGCAGAAGGCACTGCAATATGGACCGGAACTAATGGAGTCTCATCGCGCCCGCGGGATTGTCCTGCTGAATACCCAGAACCTTGAAGAAGCCCTGCAGGAATTCCAGACCGCGATGACGATCAACAAGAATATCCCCGACCTGAACCTTTATACGGGGATCACCTATAAGGCGCTGGGTGATTACAACCAGGCTCAAGAAGCGCTTCTAGCGGCTTATGCCTTGGACCCGACGGACACCGTTGCGCTGACAGAACTTTCGCGGGCGTTTTTTGGGGACGGCCGTTTTCCACAAGCCGCACAGTACGCCGAAGAGGCTGTCAAAGTCGATCCGGCTGATCCGCGGCTGCACGGCAACCTTGGAATCATCTACTACAAACAAGAGAAATATGCCGAGGCCATCGATTCGCTCAAGCTGGCTGTCCGCGGCGGGACGAGCGAGGACGGTACAGCGGTTGAGGGAGCCCCACTGGATTACGGCAGAGTAGAAGAGTACTACTGGTACTACGGTTTTGCCCTGGCGCGCAGCAACCTGTGCACAGAAGCGGTGCCGGTTTTTCAGGCGCTGCTGACAGGCGTCCCCAACGATGAGATTGCGATATACAACGCGACAGAAGGGCTGGCGATGTGCCAGCAGAGCATCGGGTCGCCTGCCCCACCAACCGAAACCCCCCCGGCGGAGACAACTCTCACGCCCGAAGGATAAGAATGCAGCGTGAAATAAGCGGGAAGGGCCCAACATTCCACCGTGAGCAGCGGGGGACAAGCTTTTATCGGATCATGATCTTGCTCGGCTTGATCGTCGCGGGCGTCTGGGTTTTGGGGATGGTCCAGCGCCGCGAGATCATCTCTCCATTAGAGCCGACCCGGACTCCGACCCGGATTGCCGAGTCCTACTTCTTAGAAGCCCAGGCGTATTTTGATGCTGGCGTGCTGGATAACCCGACCACACCTACCGCTGTCGTTGGCAGCGGAGATAATTTCGTCATCAACGATGCGATCGACGCCTATCAGGCTGCGTTGGTTGGCGATCCTGAGAACGCCAGCGCATGGGCTGAGCTTGCCCGGATCCAGGCATATTCTTCCAATATGCTCCGAAACGACACCGAACGGCTGGAGAGGCTGAAGCAAGCGAAGGCTTCCGCGGATCGAGCCGTGGAGATCTCTCCGGACGACAGCGCCATCCATGCCATCCGGGCATTTGTGTTGGATTGGTATGCTTATAATTCGTTTGTCTCTCTGGAAGAACAGGTGGACCTGCTGGTAGAAGCCGAGCGGGAAGCCTCGCGCGCCTTTCAGCTCGACCCGGAGAATGCGCTTGCACTGGCGTATTATGCAGAAATCCTTGCCGACCAGCAAAAATGGACGCAGGCTGAGAAATACGCCGCCCAGGCCGTGGCGCTTGATCCTGAATCTATGGACACCCACCGGGTTTACGGTTATGTTTTAGAGACGCTGGGGAAATACAACAGTGCGATCCAACAGTATCAGGAAGCCGCACGGATTAATCCGAATATGACTTTCCTGTACCTGCGAATCGGCCAGAATTTCCGCGAGGGGATCAGAAATCCCGACCGCGCCCTGGAGTACTTCGACCGGGCGGCCAAGATCAACCAGGCGCTGGGTGTGCAGAATTCTCTGCCCTACATCGAAATTGCCCGAACCTACACGCAGATCGGCCAGTTCTTCGCTGCATCGATCAACGCCGAGAAAGCGCTTGAGCTTGACCCCAGCAGCGCGACCACATACGGGCAGCTGGGGATCATTTTCAGGCGGGCGCGCAACTACGAAGGCGCAATGTCGCTGCTGCAATGCGCAGTTGTCGGCTGCACCGCCGAGGAAAACGAGATGGGGAAAGTTGCAATCGAAGGCTTGCCGCTCTCGAGCATCACGACCGCGTATTATTACGTGGAGTACGGGACAAACCTGGCTTTCCTCAGCCGCCCGAATGAGAACTACTGCCCGCAGGCGTTGGAGGTCCTTTCCAAGGTGCGCGAGTCTTATGGGGACGACCCGGTGCTGATGGGAATCGTCGAGGACAGCGAAGGGATCTGCCGGAACCTGGCTGCCGGGCAGGCAGTGCCGACGATCACGCCGATGCCGACGGACACCCCGGCTGCTTCGACTGTCCCCGGGTAAACCCTGCGGGAATCGGGCTGAAATTGTAAGCGTTTTATAAGAATCTCACCCGAATCGGCATTCTTACCCCTTGACTTTCCCTTCAAACCTGAGTATTATTCGGAGCGCAGTTTAGCACTCAATAGAGTAGAGTGCTAATCGGTAACAAAGAGCTCATCCGTAATTAATCCATACCATAACTGGAGGTTCGTATGTCCCTTAAGCTCAAACCACTCGGCAATCGTGTTGTTGTCGAACCCCTCGAGCAGGAAGAAGTTACTGCTGGTGGGATCGTTCTCCCAGAAACAGCGAAAGAGAAACCGCAAAAAGGCAAAGTCCTATCCGCAGGTCCTGGCGACCGGGATGAGGACGGCGATTATATCCCGATGGACGTCAAAGAAGGCGACACGGTGCTTTTCGCCAAATACGCTGGCACTGAGATCAAGCTGGACGGCAAGAAACTGCTGATCCTGCGCGAAACTGATCTTCTGGCTATTGTTCTTGAGTAATCCCTAACCTAAAGGAGTATAGAAATATGGCTAAGCAATTAATCTTCTCGGAAGATGCACGTCACAAACTCTCGAAGGGTATGGAGACGCTCGCAACAGCAGTCGCCACGACCCTCGGACCGAAGGGACGCAATGTCGCCCTTGATAAGAAATTTGGCTCTCCCACGATCACACACGACGGCGTTACCGTGGCGAAGGAAATTGAGCTGCAGGACCCCTTTGAGAATATGGGCGCCCAGCTCCTGAAAGAAGCCGCCACCAAGACGAATGATATCGCCGGCGACGGCACTACCACCTCCACGGTTCTGGCTCACGCGATCGTCATGGAAGGCATGAAGAACCTGGCAGCTGGCTACAACCCCATGCTGCTTAAGCGTGGCATCGAAGCGGCGACGAAAGTTGTCTCTGAGAAAATCAACAAACAGGCAATCGAGCTCACCACAAAAGACGAGATTGCTAACGTTGCATCCATTTCTGCCCAAGATCGGACGATCGGCGAGCTCATCGCTGAGGTGATGGACAAAGTCGGCAAAGACGGCGTCATCACAGTTGAAGAGTCCAAAGGCCTGGAATTCGAAACCGAATACGTCGAAGGTATGCAGTTTGACCGCGGCTATATCTCGGCTTACTTCATCACCGATCCGGAACACATGGAAGCTGCAATCAGCGAACCTTATCTGTTGATCTACGATAAGAAGATTTCTGCTGCAACGGATATCGTCCCGATCCTCGAGAAGCTTGTCCAGATCGGCAAGCGCGAGCTGGTGATCATCGCCGAGGACATCGACGGCGAAGCACTTGCAACCCTGGTCCTGAACAAGCTGCGCGGCATGCTGAACGTTGTCGCAGTCAAGGCCCCCGGCTTTGGCGACCGCCGCAAAGCGATGCTGCAGGATATCGCAATCCTGACCGGCGCGCAGGTGATCTCTGAAGAAACCGGCCGCAAGCTGGAAAGCACCACAATCAGCGACCTCGGCCGCGCCGAAAAGGTCGTCGTCAACAAGGACGACACCACCGTGATCGGCGGCAAGGGTGATTCCCCCCAGATCAAAGGCCGGATCGAGCAGATTCGGGTCGAGATCGACAAGAGCACCAGCGATTACGACAAAGAGAAACTTCAGGAACGGCTGGCGAAGCTTTCCGGCGGCGTTGCAATCATCCGCGTCGGCGCAGCCACCGAGACCGAGCTGAAGGAAAAGAAGCACCGCGTTGAGGACGCCCTTTCGGCGACCCGCGCTGCGGTGGAAGAAGGCATCGTGCCCGGCGGCGGTGTAGCTTTGATCAACGCTGTCCCGGACCTGCTGAAGCTGAAGATGGACAACGAAGACGCGCAGATCGGCGTCAACATCGTCCGCAAGGCGCTCGAAGTCCCGATGCGCAAGATTGCCGAGAACGCTGGCAAAGACGGCTCGGTTGTACTCGAAGGCGTTCGCCGGGCGCAGAAGGAAAAGAAGAACCTGAAGATCGGTTACGACGTCATCTCTGAAGAATATGTGGACATGGTGAGCAACGGCGTGATCGACCCCGCGAAGGTGACCCGCGGCGCGCTGGAGAACGCGGCCTCGATCGCAGCAATGATCCTGACGACCGAAGCTCTGATCACGGACATTCCTGAGAAGGATAAGCCGGCTCCTCCGCAGATGCCCGATTATTAAGATTAAGTGCTCAGGCACCTAAGAATTCAATTGATGGACGAACTGGCCTCGAATTTTCGGGGCCAGTTTTTTATGTGCGCCCAGCATGGGCGCTGACTAGAGGGTGAAAGACCCTTGCGGAGGTTGGTCGCACCAACCGCTAGCCAAAGGCAAAGGTGTCGCCGCGAGGCGAGGTCCTGGAGGAAGCCGGAGGCAAACCTGCGACTTGAGGCATACGAACCGTATGAGGCTACGAGGCTGGGCGAGTTGGCATGAGACAACGAAGCCCGATGCGACCAAGAGCCAAAGCAGTAAATACGGCAAGGGCGCAGAGACAGTCAGCGTTCTTACCTGGGGAGGTCTGCCGACAAGCTACATGAGTAGTAACCCTGGCTGCGAGGTCAGGTTGAGGCGGCAGAAGTCAGCTGAGGCCATAGTACCAACTCCGTCGAGGAGGGAAGGGCCGAACATCAAGGAGGACGAGTACTTTGAGCAGTTCGCGGGACGAGCAGGAAAGGCAGAATGCTCTGGATAAGGGTACTGCTGGGCAGAGGCGGGAAGTGAAGCTTCCTTTGGCTGACCAGAGGGCCGAGCCGTCCCCGGCACGAGAAGAAGGAAAGTCGAGTGCGGAGCTGTGGGGACAGATCTGGGCAAACCAGAATGTCGTCAGAGCCTTAGAGCGGGTCGAGCGGAACGAGGGAGCACCGGGCATCGACGGGATGCGGGTGGAAGAACTGCGACCGTACCTGAAAGAATACTGGTTGGAGATCAGGAAAACGCTTGACGAGCAAACCTATCAGCCGAAGCCTGTGCGGCGGGTAGAGATACCCAAACCGGATGGTGGGGCGAGGTTGTTAGGGATACCGAGTGTAATGGATCGTTTTCTCCAACAAGCGATCGCACAGGCACTCACGCCTCTGTTTGAGCCGTTGTTCTCGAACCACAGCTACGGGTTTCGACCCGGGCGCAGTGCGCATGAAGCCGTGAAGCAAGCCCAGGAGTATGTGCAAACCGGATACGAATGGGTAGTGGATATTGACCTGGAGAAATTTTTCGACCTGGTGAACCACGATATGCTGATGGCTAGAGTGGCCCGCGTGGTGAAAGACAAACGGGTGCTGAAGCTGATCCGGGCCTACTTGAATAGTGGGGTGCTGGTCGAAGGTGTAGTGATCGACACTGTAGAAGGGACACCGCAAGGTGGGCCGCTTTCGCCGCTACTGTCAAATATCATGCTGGATGACCTGGACAAAGAACTGGAGAAGCGGGGGCACAAGTTCGTACGCTACGCTGATGACTGCAACATCTATGTAAAGACGCGGCGGGCAGGCGAACGAGTAATGGAGAGCGTGAAGGCGTATCTGGAACAGAAGCTCAAGCTGAAGGTTAACCTAAAGAAGAGCAAGGTGGACAGAGCGAACCGGGTGAATTTTCTGGGGTTCAGTTTCTTCAAACGCAATGGGGAAGTGCTCATCCGAGTAGCCAATCGCAGCCGGGAGCGGTTTTGCGAGAAGCTCCGCCGCCTGACCAAGCGTACCCGGTCAGGCAAGCTGGAAGACGTGATCGAGGCGATCAATCAGTACACGATGGGCTGGATCGGATACTACCGGCTGGCGAATACGCCGAGCGTTTATGAAAACCTGGACAAGTGGCTCCGTCGCAGGCTGAGGGCAGATGATCTGGAAACGTTGGAAGCGGGGTACAACCCGCTACCGTGAATTGACCAAGCTGGGAGTGCCCAGAGAACGGGCAGCACTAGGAGCTGTAGGCAAAAGCCCTTGGCATATGTCCAAGTCACCTGTGGTAAACGAAGCCCTGAGTAACACCTATTGGAGTAACTCAGGGCTGAAGAGTATCAAAACTCGGTATCAAGAACTGCGCTTTGCTTGATGAACCGCCGGATGCGGACCCGCATGTCCGGTGGTGTGAGAGGGGGCGGCTTGTCCCCGCCCCCTACTCGATTCTAAGGAGTCTGGAGGATTTACAGTAATGGTACAATCGACTCATCAGGCGGATTCAGAGCATAGCGTCGCAACTAATTATAAGGAGATTCTGGTGAGACAACACGCCATACCTTCAAACTTATCCGACACGAAATGGGACATCATCATCATTGGGGCAGGAATTAACGGGACTGGAATTGCCCGAGATGCAGCGCTGCGAGGTTTGAAAGTGCTGCTGCTCGAGAAGGAAGATATCTCGAGCGGAACTTCGGCGTGGTCGTCTCGCCTGATCCACGGTGGCCTGCGCTATCTTGAGTACATGGAAATCTCGCTCGTTCGCGAAATCTTTACGGGAGCGGGAGCGCTTGCTCAAAAATGCACCTCACCTGGTCAAACCACTCAAGTTTACGATCCCGTTTTACAAACAAAACCGGCGCGGTCCGCTGCTTTTCCGGATGGGTATGCTGGCTTACGATGTGCTCTCCTTCGATAAATCGCTGGATCACCATCACGTTCTCTCCAATCAGCAAGTTTTCGAGAAGATCGGGAAGCTCGGCCCGGATGGCCTGAAAGGCGCCGCCACATATTATGACTGCCAGACGGAGTACGCCGAGCGGCTGAGCGTGGAGAACGTCCTTTCTGCGCAGGAAAACGGTGCGATAATCATCAATTATGCAAAAGCAGACCGGTTCATCCTGGAAGGCAGCACGGTGAAGGGGGTGGAATTCACCGATCTGCTCGAAGGGAGGCCGTACACGGTTCGTGCGCCGCTGGTGATCAATGTCGGGGGTCCCTGGGTGGATGAAGTACTGAAGGGAGTGGGAAAACCTATCAAGCGTCTGATTGGCGGGACCAAGGGAAGCCATTTCGTCATCGATCCATTCCCTGGAGCTCCCAAAACCGCGGTCTACTATGAGGCGCGATCTGACGGTCGGGCGATCATGGTGATGCCATGGACCGGGCGGTATCTGGTCGGGAGCACGGACCTTTTTTACAAGGACGACCTTGATTATGTACGCATGGATGACGACGAGATCGATTATCTGATCAAGGAGACCAATATCCTCTTTCCCTTCTGCAGATCTCTCACGAGAAAAGATCCTCTACAGCTATTCGGGTGTCCGCCCGCTGCCGTTTGTCGAGGGGAAGACAACCGCAGCGGTCACCCGGAGGCACATCATCCACGATCATGCTCCAGACGTGGAAGGTCTGGTCTCGATTGTTGGAGGCAAGCTGACCACCTTCCGCAACCTGGCAGAGCAGACCGTCGACTTGATTTTCAAGAAGCTGGGAAGAAAATCGCCGGCTTGCCGAACGCAGAACCTGGCGCTGCCTGGGGCGAGGAGCGACCTGGAGGCATTTCGAAAGCAGTTCCTGGCGACCTCCGGACTGCCGGAGGACGACTGCCGTTCACCTGATGAATCTCTACGGGGTGAGAGCAGAAGAAGCGGCTCAAATCGCGAACCGCTCACCTGAATTACAAAACCGCCTCCACCCGGACTGCCCTACGCTTGGAGCGGAGGTCGTCTTTGCATTCGAGAAGGAGATGGCCGAGACCATTAATGACGTCCTCCTGCGCAGGACGATGTGTGCCTACAGCTCGCAGGTTGGATTGGACGTGCTCCAAGCGGCTGCGGAGCTTGCCGGCCGCCAGCTGGGCTGGGATGCTGCCAGAGTTCAATCCGAAATTGCGAACTACCAGGACTATATAAGAAGGTACCGTCCAAGAGCCATGGAGGCGCAGAATGAACGACTTCCCTAAGGTGAAAGCGGCCGTCGTGCAGGCTGCCTCGGTCCTGTTTAATCGTGAGGCATGCGTCGATAAAGCCTGCCGATTGAGCTCTGAGGCAGCAGCCGAGGGAGCGAGGTTAATCCTGTTCCCGGAAGCATTCATCCCGGCATATCCGCGCGGGCTGAGTTTTGGGACAGTCGTCGGGAGCCGCAGCTCGCAAGGGCGCGATACCTGGCTGAGGTATTGGGCGAACTCAATTACGGTGCCCGGACCGGAAGTCGAAGCGCTGGGCGAGGCGGCCCGCCAGGCAAATGCAACCCTGGTGGTGGGCGTGATCGAGCGCGACAGCGAGTTCTGCTCGCGGCACGCTTTACTGCACGATGCTCTATTTTGCTCCAGATGGGCGGCTGATCGGAAAGCACCGCAAGCTGAAACCAACTGCGGCTGAGCGCCTGGTCTGGGGGGAAGGCGATGGAAGCACGCTGACTGTGGTGCAAACCGAATTCGGCAAGATTGGGGGGCTGATCTGCTGGGAAAACTACATGCCGCTGGCTCGGATGGCGATATACGGTAAGGGTGTCGAAATCTACCTGGCGCCGACGGCCGATTCGCGCGAGACCTGGCAGGCGACGCTGCGCCATATCGCCTGCGAAGGGCGCTGTTTTGTGCTCGGCTGCAACCAATTTGTGACAAAGTCGATGTACCCGCCCGGGCTGCCCGGCGCCGAAGACCTGGCAAACCAGCCTGAAATCATGTGCCGCGGCGGAAGCGCGATCATCTCACCGATGGGTGAGGTGCTGGCTGGGCCGCTTTATGATCAGGAAGGGATCCTGTATGCAGACCTGGACCTGGCTGAGGTTGCGCGCAGCAAATTTGACATGGATGTGACCGGCCATTACGCCCGCCCCGATATTTTTCAACTGATCGTCAACGAGAATCCCGGCACATGCAGTGGATTATTTAATTCCGGATGATTGAACCCTAAAGACGCAGGTGGTCATGGAGATCGATTGGTCGCTGGTCAAGAAACAGACCCTCTGGGATTACGATGACCTGGTCGGGAAGCTGCTGGATGTAATGGCTTACGACCTGGTGAAAGAACATTACAGTCATACGATGGGGGAGGCGATCGACTTTGCTGCAAAAGTCCAGGACGGCTACATGCGAGGACGAAGCGAGGCATTGTCTATCCAGATGATCTCTGCCAATTTCCAAAATTTGAATGATTCGGGGATCAGCGGTTATCTCGATCTGGTCAAGCGGGTAGAAAGCAAGGAAAAATGCAAGGATTTTCTTACCCAGACGGGCTTTTCTTTTGAAGACCTTATCCAGATATTAAACTACCTGTTCCGGCTGGTTTTGCCTTTCAAATTCCCGCTGCGCGAACTTTTCGACCTCGCCGAGCGAGCAGCAGAACAGCTATTATGAACTCACAAAACGCAAGAAGCTCCGGTCAAACCTCGATCTCTTAGAAAAAGGCAGTACAACCTCAGGAAGAGCCGCGCTGTGTACTTCGACCGGTATCCCCGCGGGTTTTATCGAATCGCTTGTCCATAAGGCCGATATCTCCCGATTGGCCTATGTACGCGGAAAGACCGTCATGCATTTGTGCGGGGGCGGATATGACACACTGGATAAAATTTCAGGAGCAGAACTTGCTGTGATGGAAAAAGCGATGGAAGCTTATTATAAAACCCTTGGCAAGCGCTTAAGCGATTTTCAGGCGGTCATTCCGCTGGATTGGATGATCGGTGGGGCGACGGATTCTTCCCAGGGTCGTAGAAGTATCGACGATAATTTTGACAAAACCTGTCATCTATGCTAAAATTGATCGGGAGTACAGGCAAGTTTGAGCAAGGGAATACCCCCCTGAATCAACCAGGCTGCATGAATAAAAGTTCTTTCCCAGCCCCTGACCAGCGAACTTTTGGACGGGGTATTTTTTATGAATCTAATAAATCCTCAGGATTTTTTGTTCCTGCAAGAAATCCGATAAGAATGTAAGGTAGAAAATGAGCAACAAGAAATTACGAATTGTCCCCCTCGGGGGATTGGGGGAAATTGGCAAGAATATGATGGTCTATGAATACGGCCAGAACATCCTGATCGTAGATACCGGGATGATGTTCCCTGAAAATGACATGCTGGGGATCGATTACATCATCCCGGATTTTGCGTATCTCGAAGATAAGGCAGAATTGATCCGGGGGATCGTGATCACACACGGTCACGAGGACCACACCGGGGCGATCGCCCACTGTCGTTGAGCGTTTCAACGTGCCGATCTATGCGACGCCGCTGACCCGCGGGCTGATTGAAGCGAAACTCTCGCGCGGGGGTCAGATCAATAAAATCCACATGAACACTGTCCAGCCCGGAGATACGGTTTGGATTGGACCATTCCAGGTCGAGTTCTTTCACGTCTGCCATTCGATCCCAGACGGTGTGGGATTGGGGATCACCACCCCGGCCGGGCTGGTGATCCATACCGGCGACTACAAATTCGACCATACACCGGTAGACGGCTGGCCGACCGATTATGCCAAGCTGGCAGAGCTCTCGAACCGGGGTGTGCTTGTCCTGCTTTCCGACTCGACGAATGCCGACCGACCCGGATGGACCCCTTCCGAAAAAGTGATCGACAACGCCTTCCGCGAGGTTTTTCGCAATGCCCCAGGACGGATTATCATCGCAAGTTTTGCTTCGCTGATCTCACGGATGCAGCAGGTTGGGGACGCGGCAATCGAACACGGGCGGAAGATGGCTTTCGTCGGCATGAGCATGGTCGATAATATGAAGATCGCCCGCAAGCTGGGTTATCTGGATTTCCCGGAGGACCTGGTGGTCAGCCTCGAACAGGCTTTGAAGATGAACCCCAGAGAGGTGGTGCTGATGTCCACCGGCACACAGGGAGAGCCCACTTCGATCGTCGGACGGCTCTCGATGGGCACAAACAGCCAGTTCGACCTGCTGCCGGGGGATACGGTGGTGCTCTCATCCCATCCGATCCCCGGGAA
Organism: uncultured Chloroflexia bacterium; assembly: GCA_963788305.1. GTDB lineage: Bacteria > Chloroflexota > Anaerolineae > Anaerolineales > UBA4823 > UTCFX2. Next base: position 47,356 of record CAWBGK010000011.1, on the reverse strand, counting down.
CGAGGAAAGCGTCTACAGGACGATAAATAAGCTTTTCCGGCGAGGCGCCAGGGTCATTTATGAGAATATTGCTCCTGTTCACGTCTCAGGGCATGCCAGCCAGGAAGAGATGAAGCTGCTGCTGCACCTGGTAAAGCCGAAATTCTTTATACCAATCCACGGCGAGCTGCGCCACCTGCACCAGCATGCCAACCTGGCCCGCCAGGTTGGGATCCCAGATGAGAACATCGCAGTAATTGAGAACGGTCGCGTGGTTGAGTTTGATGACGGGCAAATGTCGATTGGCGAGCGCGTCCCTGGTGGATATGTGTTCGTCGATGGGTCGGGAGTCGGGGATATCGGCCTGACTGAGGTTCGAGAGCGCGAGGCGCTGGGCCGCGACGGGTTTGTGCTGGTCAATCTCAGCCTCGATATGAGCAGCCGCCGGCTGCGCGAAGAACCTGAGATCATCACCCGCGGTTTCATCCAAAGCGGGGCCGGCGACGACCTGCTGGAAGCCGCCAGGCAGATGATCCGGGAAGCCGTGAAGAATGGGAACGGCAACCTGCAGGACGATCTTCAGCAGGCGATGAAATCCTTCCTGTTCAACCGCACCCGCCGGCGCCCGATGGTCTTCGTTACTATGAGTTGAAGCTAAGATTACTCTCCCTGTCCAACAACACTTGCTGTGAGCCGCTCAACCAGGTTCTCCAAGCACTTTCAGTCAACGCTAAAATCATGGACGGTTCCAATAGCCCTGCTGATCTTGAGCACGATCAGCTATGGGCTGTTGGCGCCTTCGCTTGGGCTTTATCAAGATGATCGCTACCAGGCCTGGTTCCTGAAGGCATTCGGCCCGCGCGTATTCATCCCTTTCTTTGCGCATGAGCGACCGCTTTTTGGATATTCGCTCGTGCTGACATCGGCGCTGTTGGGCTATTCACCGCTGGGATGGCACATCTTCGCGATCCTGACTCGCTGGATTTCGGCCGCGGCGCTGTGGTGGACATTAAGGCAGGTTTGGCCAAAGCGACTTGAAGCAGTGACCTGGATCTCGTTCCTTTTTGTGGTGTACCCTGGTTTTCAACAGCATTATGTCGCGATGATTTACGGGCATTTTTACCTCTATCTCGCAGCGCTGCTGGTCTCGTTTGGCTTGAGCGTTCGTGCATTGCGTTTCCCACAAAAAGCGGCGCTCTACACGATCGCCGGACTATTCTCGGCTTTTTTCGGACTGGTTCCGATCGAGTTTTATTTTGGGATGGAGCTGATCCGTCCGCTTCTGTTCTGGTTCTGCATCCCTGAGGAGGCGAGCGGCTGGAAGAAACGACTGAAGAGGGTGTTGAAAGCCTGGCTTCCCTATTTCCTGCTATGGATCGGGTTCCTCTTCTGGAGAGTATTTATTTTTAAGTTTCAAACTTATGGTCCGGAGCTGCTGCAGCGATTGATCCATAATCCGATCCTGGCGGCGTTGAATTTATTCAAGACAATATTGTTGGATTCTGTGGAAGCAGCAATTCTTGTTTGGGAAAAGACCTGGCAGCCTTTTACGAAGTCGGAGGAAGCTCAGCCCGATCGTCTGGGCTTCGCTGGGTCTGGCTGTGCTGGTCTCGGTGGGGACTTATGCCTATCTGAGGCGGCTGCACGACGAAAATGAAGCTGATGATCAGAACTGGCATCGTGAGGCATTCTGGATCGGTGGGCTTTCTTTGCTTTTCGTTGGGATCCCGTTCTGGATTGTGGGATTGAACGTAAAGTTGGATATGCCCTACGACCGTGTGACGCTTGCTTTCATGTTCAGCGCCAGCCTCATTTGTGGTTGGCCTGGTCGAGTGGCTGACACCGAAGAGGCTGCAGAAAATCGTACTGGTCAGCGTTTTTGTCGGGCTGGCGGCTGGTTTCCAGCTGCGGCTTGCCAATTCATACCGGCTGATCTATGAGGATCAGAAATCCAGGTTTGCCCAGCTGATCTGGAGAATACCGGGATTGGAACCCCACACGATGATCCTTTCAAACCCCAGCAATTCGTTCATGGACGGGGATAATTCGGCGACGGCGATCTTGAACTGGCTGTACGATCGCGATCCCCTGTATCCTGAGCTGGAATATGTCTGGCTGAACATCCCCGACCGGATTGGGATGACCCTGCCATCCCTGGAGCCAGGCGAGGCGATCCTTAAGCCTTTTCGATCTCTGTTGTTTCAAGGATCGACGGATCAGGCGGTGGGAATCTATTCTTCGCAGCCGAACTGCCTGAGAGTGCTCGATCCAGAAATCGACACGCAGTTTGAAGAATACCCGCCTGATATCGAGAGAGCCATCCCACGATCAAACCTCGAACAGGTGCATCTCGAACCCGATCCTGAAGTCCAGAAAGCATACGAAGAATTGTTTGGACCGTTGGAGGAAGACGGTTGGTGCTATTATTTCCAGAAAGCTGACCTGATGGGGCAGATGAATAACTGGACAGAGGCAGCAAGGCTGGCTGACCTGGCGATTGGACTGCCAGAAGATTCACAAGGCGCTAAAGAGCTGCTGGTGTTCAGCGAGGCTTATGCCCGAACAGAGCAGTGGAATAAAGCCTTTATCCTCAGCCGGAGGGCTTTCAAGGAGAAACCGATGCTGGCAAGCATGATCTGCGGGATCTGGGAGAGGGTAAACCCTGACCTTGCGACGGTGCCGGCAAAAGAGCAGACGCTACGTGAGCTCCAGAATGAGCTGGGGTGCGAAACCCCGTAGCCCTTCAAGGGAGATATCAGACGGTTTTACTCGCTCCAGCCCTCGGCACCGATCAACGGGACAAACGCAACCGCAAGGATCGTCTCGGTCCTGAAAGACTCTCCCTGGCGCTGCCAGCGCTCCAGGTACTGGCTGCCCCGGCTGCCGACAGGGATGACCAGGTATTTTAGATCTTCTAATTGTTCGAGCAGCGATTGGGGGGCATTTGGAGCTGCGGCCGTCACGATAATCCCATCGAAAGGTGCAAATTCCTGGAGACCTTTGGAACCATCGCCAACAAGCACCCGAACGTTATCTACCCCAATATTTTTCAAGTTGGTTTCGGCTTCATGGGCCAGCAGGTTGTGCCGCTCGACGGTGAATACCTCAGCGGCAATCTGGGCAAGCACGGCGGCCTGATAGCCGGACCCTGTGCCGATCTCGAGCACTTTCTCGCCGCCTTTCAGCTCGAGCAGATCCGTCATCAGGGCAACAATATACGGCTGGGAGATCGTCTGCCCGCTGCTGATCGGAAGCGGGCCGTCCGAGTAAGCAGCATAACGGTACTGCTCGGGCACAAAGACATGGCGCGGCACGGAGCGCATAGCCCCCAATACCAGCTCGTCCTTGACGCCACGGCGGGCGATTTGCTGTTCGATCATCCGGTCGCAGAGCGACTCGTAAGTGTCTTCTTCGTCCATCGACCAGCCTGAAGGGAACACCTGCTTAGCCCTTTATTTGAAGAGATAACCTCTTCCAGAATTCATCGCGCTGACCGGGGTAGAAAGGCAGATAGAGGCTTATCCGGTCGGCCAGGCCGGCATAGCGCTGTTTCAGCTGCTCGCCAATCTGCTCGGGTTTGCACACGATTGCATATGTCCCCAGCATTTCGTCGCTCACCTGGGCAGGTAGGCCTCCCCAGTCCCCGGCTCGAACCAGCCCGGAAAGCTTATCTGCAGCGGCCTCCCATCCGTGGAGGGCCATGACGGCGCGGTAGGAAGGCGTGGAAGCATAGAAACCGATCTGGGCGCGGACCAGCAGGTCTTCTTCGGGTGAAGTGACCACAAAAGCCGTGACCGAGACAGCGATCTGATCCCGGCTCCTGCCAGATTTTTTCAGGCCTGCCTGAATCGCGGGCGTCAGGACCTCAGCCAGGTAGCGAGGTGAATGGAAGGGATGGACAACAAAACCATCAGCCAGCTCGCCGGCCAGGCGCGCCAGCCCGGTATTCACACCGGCGATAAAAATTGGAATGTTTGGATGGGGGATCGGTCCGGGATTAAAGAAAGGCGTCATCAGGCTGAGCCTGTAATACTCACCACGGAAGCTCAGGGGACTGCCGGTCTGCCAGGACTGCCAGAAGGCGCGGATCGCCTGGATCTGCTCTCCAAGCTTGCCAGTTACAGAATCCGGCCATGGCATCCCGAAGCGCTTCTCGATATGCGGTTTAACCTGAGTGCCGAGCCCGAGGATAAAACGCCCGCCTGAACTTTGCGCCAGGTCCCAGGAGGTGTATGCGAGGGTCGCCGGGCTGCGGGCGAAGGCGATCGCGACAGCAGTCCCAAAATGGATTTTTGGGGCGTGCTCCGCGATCAGAGCCTCCGGAAGGAAAGGGTCGTGCATCGTCTCTGAGGTCCAGATGCAGTCGACGCCAAGGGTTTCAGCCGTCCGGGCAATCTCTGGTACGGCCTGTAATGAGACAGGTGGGAGCGAAACATCAAAAAACATAATGTTCAGGATAGCAGGTAGGCGACGAGCCAGCGGGCAGTAGCCTCCAGCGCTTCGAGATGGGTCCGCTCGTAGTTGTGCGATGCGTCGACGCCCGGACCGATCAGCGCTACGGCTGCATCTGCCCCAGCCCGCCAAAAAGCCCCACCATCGGATCCATAGAAGGGATAGATATCCACTTTGTAGGGGATCTGGTGCATCTCCGCCAGCTCGCGAAGGTGATTGCTCAGCCCATGGTGGTAGGGACCGCCGGAATCTTTGACGCAGACTGTGGCGTGAAATTCATCGGACGCCTGGCCCTGACCAACCGCGGCCATATCCACGACGATCAGCTCGCTGACTTCCGAGGGGATGCCCGCTGAGGCGCCGTGACCGACCTCTTCGAAATTGCTGATGTGGAGGTAGGTGGTTTGTTTCGGCTGCAGCCCGGCATCATGGAGCGCTTTGACGGCGGAAAAGATGCATGCCACGCAAGCCTTATCGTCCAGGAAGCGCGAGCGGATGAACTGGTTGGTCACCTCAACGCGCGGATCGAAGGCCACAAAATCGCCGATTTCGATGCCCAGGCTGCGGGTTTCTGCGATGGATGTGGTTCGAGCATCCAGCCGGACTTCCATCGTTTTTGAGTCGCGGGGGGTTTCTGTTGTCTCTTTGCTGTGGACGTGGGATGAGGCTTTTTCGATCAAAAGAGAGCCGCGCACGGTACTACCATTCCTGGTTAAGACATTACAGCCTTCCGTCTCGACCGCGTTCCAGACCAGTCCGCCGATTGGGGTCAGCTTCAGCCGGCCGTCGGGTTTGATTTCTTTGACCATCGCGCCGAGCGTGTCGACATGGGCGGTAAGCGCCCGCGGGGCGGTCTGCTTCTCACCCGTCCAGGAGGCCGTCAGGGCGCCTTTATGGTTGATCTGCAGAGCCAGCTCGGGGAAAGCCCTGAGGGCACGGCAGGTGAATTCGACCGCGAAGTGGGCATGGCCGGTTGGGCTGGGGATATTTAACAGCTCAACCAGAAATTCTTGCAGACTTTGGATATCAACGGGAGGAAGAACCATGGTGTTCTCCAGGGGATTTCGTCAGGGGCGGATTAGCTGCTCTTATGCAACTCCTCAAAGGCGGATATCTTCTCACGCCAGATGTCGGGGAGTGGGATGGTTTGTTCGGTATGATAATTATACGCCACGAGGACGGATGAGCCGGTACAGAGCGGCCGGCGGTCGCGGATATCTTCGAGCTGATAATAGCATCGTCAGGCTTTTGGTACCAAGCCTGCTCACGCGCACCCCCGCTTCGACCGACCAACCCAACTCCACCGGAACCAGGAAAGTCAGCTCGGCGGAGGCAAGGATGAACCCGATATCCATGAAAGATCTAAAATCCCACAGGCCAAGCTGGCGGATGTAGGCGATCCGAGCCTGCTCAAAATAGGTGAGATAGCGAGCGTTGTTGACGTGTTTTTGGGGATCGAGGTCGCTGTAGCGGATTTCGATTGGGTGGTAGAAGCGGAATGAGCTCACAAGCCGATTATACCTTTCATGGGAGAATTCTTGACTTCGAAAGACATCATCTGCTTCGGATCTCGTGTTTTGGGTGAATCAGGGATTCCGCTGCGGTATAATGTGCCGCATGGAAAATAACAATCAAGACGAAAACCAACCAACCGATCCATCGATCGATCCGGTTGAAGACAAAATACAGAATATTGAAGAAACTATCCCCATGCTTTCCAGAGTGGAAGCGGCAGATCAGAACGACGAACTCGGCGCGACCGCTGCGACACTGGTTGGAGTAAAAAAGCCCGAAGAATTATCAGACCTGCCGGCTGAGCTGCAGGCAGAATCTTCCGAGGGAAAAGGACATGAGACGACGGGTCCGGTCATCGTAGCAAAGGAAGGGATTCCGGCTGTACCTGACAAAGCCCAACCGCCTGAGCCAAAGCAAAAACAGACCCGGATGGAACCCTCCAGGCGGAAGACGCTGCCCTGGTTTATCATACCGCTGCTTGGATTGGGATTCTTACTGCTTGTGCTGCTGCTGAGCGGTTTTGGGGGTTATACGTCCGGGATCGGGCAGCGAAAAAGCGCTGAAAAGACGCAAGCAGCTCAGGTGATGGATGAACAATTTCAGCTCGGACTTGCAAGACATGGAACAGGGCGAATACTCACGGGCGCTGCAAAGGTTCGAATACGTGGTGAAGCTGGATCCAAGCTACCCTGGGATCACCGAAAAACTTGCAGAAGTGATGCTCGAGATCAATACTACAGCCACGCCGACATTGCTGCCAACCGGGACGCTCACTCCTACCCCAGACACACGCGACAGCGAGCAGCTGTTTGCCCAGGCCGAGCAGGCGTTGGCCGTGAGCGATTGGAGCGGCGCGATCGATAACCTTCTCGCTCTGCGCAAAGCGGATGCGGCTTTCCGAGCAATCGACGTCGACGGGATGCTCTTCCTGGCTCTCCGCAATCAGGGACGCGATAAGATCCTCAAAGAAGCGGACCTGGAAGGCGGAATGTACGACCTGACCCTGGCGAACAAATTTGGCCCACTGGATGCCGAAGCTTCCGGGCTGCTGAGCTGGAGCGAGCTGTATATCACCGGGGCGAGCTTCTGGGGGATCGATTGGGAACAGGCGGTGAACTATTTCTCGCAGGTCGCTCCGCAGCTGCCGAACCTGATGGACGGCTCGAAGATGACCGCCACCGAGCGGCTGCGCCAGGCGCTTTTTGAGCTGGGCAACACGCAGGCGAGCAACGGACAGTTCTGCAAGGCAGTCAGGTCCTATCAGCAATCCCTGGCGATCGCTCAGGACCCCAGCGTTCAGCAGGCAGGCGAGCTAGCTGCAAAAAATTGCGAGGGAGGCGGAGGGCGGAGGCAACCCCGAAACCCAATAAAAAGAATAAAGCTACTCCAAGCCCATAACCACTCTTAGGACCTGACAGGATCAGTCATTACGTTCATAGATTTAAGCACGGATTGTGACCGAAGAATACACCCTCGTCGTACAGGCAAGCCGGACCCCAGATAATCGGTCTGGCTCAGCGATGGCGCTGATCTCGTCGCTGGTTGGAGGGGAGACCAGACCATCCAGGACGATCAGGCGGCATTCGCCGCATTCGCCCTGTCCGCCGCAGGTTGACCGCAGCGAGATGCCTGCTTTCAATGCTGCGCCTAATAAATTGGTTCCCGGCGAGACAACAACCGTCACCCTGGACACTTCGAAGTGAACCAGAAGCTGTTTTTGTAGAACCATCCGATTATCTCGGCTTTTTCCCGGGCTAGAATGGTCGAATGATAAACCAGGACCAGCAAGCCGGCAAGGTTAAGGGAGGGGATTGAGATGTATAATGGATTGCGCTGCGGATAGCTTTCCTTTATTTTTGAAAAATCTTCCGTTCATCCATCTGGCAAGCCCGGCAGCGACAGTTAAATGATGCGCAGGTCTTATCTACCACCCTTAATGATCCTAATCCTGATGCTGGCCTGTCAGGTCGTGCCAACACCGCCGGCGCTGCGAAGCACGTCAACTCCCATCGAGGTCAAACAGAGCGCTACACCCGGGCTCCCAACCTCAACGACAACTGGGACGGCAGTCTCCAATCCAACCGCACCATCGCCAAGTACCCCTTCCCCTGGTGGGCTGGCTGAATTTTCCTATCGAGGAGACCTCCCATTTGCTGCGATCGAGCATACGAACCAGGTCAAGGATCCCCTCACGAAAAGCTGGCCGATCGATCTGCCGGTTTCGCTGGCGGAAATTCGCAATATTAAGGTGGCAGATGGGTTATCCCTCCGCCAGCGAGACCTGCTGGCCCAGCAAGGTTTTTTAATCATCCGGAGCCATGAACCGCAGTTCAGCGAAATCCGCAGGCATGTCTCCTGGGCTTACGGACAGCCGTATCTTCTGACAGCTGATGCTGCAAGCCACGCTTTGAAGGTATCCCTAGATCAGCTGCTGAAAGCACTGGAACGTGAAGAACTGCACAGGCGGCTGCGCATGCTTACCGAAACGACTCTGCACAAGGTGCAATCCTTTTTTCCTTTACTGGCAGGATCAGAGCTTGAAGACGATGCCCGCCTGGCGGCGGCATATCTGGGCGTTGGCCTGCGGCTGCTGGACCCGGCGGCGTCGCTCGATCCTGAACTGGAAGCGATGATCACGCCACAGGTGGAGCAGATACTGGCAGGCAGGGGGCGGGAAGATGCGGCGCTTTTCCCGGGCCTGAGCGAAAATTTCCTGCTTTATCGACCTGAGGGACATTATCGCGGTGACTCCAGCCTGGAGGCTTATTTTCGCGGTAAGACCTGGTTTGAACGGATTTATTTCCCGATGGGAGAAGCTGGCTCAGGATCGGGCACCGAATTTGTGCCCTTGATTTTAACCCTTGCACTTCGCCAATCCACGACAGAGATGGGACATTCAACTCAAGAATATACCCGAATTGTCGAGACATTGAATTTCTTTGAGGGGGTTCGCTACGGGGGCGGACCTCCTGAAACCGCAATATTAATGGACCGAGCTTACGGAGTGGGCGCGACAATCCTCGGGCTGCAGGATCAACCTCAGCTGGATATTTTCCGCTCATTGGTCCGCGATCTCCCCCTTCCTCAAACAGATCCGGTGCTCGTGTTGGAACCTTCCGGTGAGGACCGGGAAAAATCATGGAGCCTTCTGGGCATGCACTATTCGATCCATTCGTTAGCCATGCAGAGATTTGCTCAGGAGCTCCCCCCGGATGCGGATTCCACATTCCTGCTTCCCGGCGGTCTGGAGCTAATGGGAGTCCTTGGCTCAGATCTGGCGATGAAAGCAAGGCTTCAGGAAGGGGCGGAAGTGCGGATCGATCCCGAAATCGTCGCAAATTTGAGCCAAATCATCCTAAACCAGCCGGAGGCGGATTGGGAGGCTTCCATGGGAAACCTGTGGCTGGACGGCTTTCGGGACCGGCTGAGAATTTCAGAGGCAAAACATGCGGATTTTGTTTTTCCTGGCGAGACTGCAGGGCTCTGGGCAGAGAAAGAACTTAACAGCATCCTGGGCAGCTGGGCTGATATGCAGTCCGAATCGGCTGAACTTTCATTTTTGGCCGAGGAGGGCGGGGGTGGAGAGCTCGAAGAGATCGATCCGAGGTCTTCCCCCCTCCCCCGGATTTGTTGAGCCAGAGCCGCAGTACTTCTACACACTATCCCAAATTGCGTTTATGGCTGCCGAAGGACTTCGGGAACGAAACCTGACCGGGATCTTCAGCTCTCGACCGGAACGTCTCAGCTTGAACGGGCAGCTGCTCGAGCTGCTGGATCTCGCAGACCGTTTGCAGCGGCTGGGTGACATCGCTTTAAGGGAGTTAACCAGGGGAACCACCCCATGAAGCAGATTTTGCCCTGATCCAGGCTCCACTGGGAATTGCAGAAGACCAGCGGCTGAACAGCAGCACTTCAGCAGGCAGTGCAAAGGATCCAGAACCCCCTTCTTTGGCCGGCGCTGCATTTTTTGATTATGGGGGAGATCGACATCCTTCAGGTTGCAACCGGAGATCTTGACCGGATTTATATGCTCGTACCGCTAGTTGATGGGATCTATATTGCCCAAGGAGGGGTGTACTCTTATTACGAGTTTTCGCCGCACCGCGACCGCCAGGTGGACGACGAATCCTGGCGCTTGATGCTGATCCATTCGCCGCCGGACCGACCAGACTGGGTGGAAAAATCGCTTTTATCGGATGGGACTGCTGTCGATGTGTTGGCTTATCGGATAGGCGATGTTTATCGAGTCTTGCCTGACGCAGGTATGCTTCAGCTGCGCAGCTCTCCGTTTCGCGATGCCGGCGTTGTTCAGCTTGCCGTGCCTGGGGAGTACCTGGAGATTGTTTCCGGTCCTGTGAAGGCAAATGGATTAGAATGGTGGGAAGTTCGCCTCAGCCGGGATTTATCAGATACATTCCAGGGCTGGATCGTTGAAAACCAGGATTGGATCGAGAGAGCCTGGAAGAGATAAGTACGAGGAAGAGTTCATGATCCGAACGTTGTATTACTCGAAGGAAGGAAACCTGCAGACCGAGATCAGCCAGGCGGATGCTGCATTTGCGCTGCACAATCAAGACGGACTGATATGGATGGATTTCTTTGATGCGCCGGATGAAGAAGCAGAGCCCATCCTGCGTAAAACTTTTGGCTTTCACCCACTCGCGATCGACGACGCCTTGCGCGAGTCACACGTGCCAAAGCTGGATGATTGGGGTAGTTTCTTATACATCGTCATCCATGCCGTGCTTTTCGACGAGGCGGAAGGGGATGTAGAGACCAATGAGCTGGATGTCTTTCTAGGGGAAAATTACCTGGTCACCCACCACGACCAGTCGATCGATGCGGTGGAGCGGGTCTGGCAGGCGCTTCAACGAGACGATCGCCACCTGAAGAACGGTCCCGACCACCTGCTCTATTTGATCGTGGACGAGATCGCGACAAGCTTTATGGGAGTTGTCGAGGAACTCGATAAGAGCATTGACGGCCTGGAAGAGGAGATTTTTCATGACAGGGATGAGGGGACGCTGGCAAGGCTCTTTTCTGTGAAGCGAGCCGTCCTCTACCTGCGCAGGATCCTGGCGCCGCAGCGGGAGGTGCTGAACAAGCTGGCGCGCGACGATTATCAGATGATTGACGCCGCCGACAGGGTCTATTTTCGGGATGTTTACGATCACATGGTCCGGCTGTACGATATTATCGAGGGAGTCCGCGATCTGGTCAGCGGCACGCTGGAGACCTATTTGTCGGTCATGAACAACCGGCTGAACGACGTGATGAAGACGCTGACCATCATCACCACACTGTTCATGCCGATTTCGTTCATTGCCAGTTTTTTTGGGATGAATTTCTTTCAACCTTCCACCCCATTGAATATCTGGACCGGCTTTCCCGCATTTGTCATCACCCTATTGATCGTCGTGTTAACCCCGTTTGGGATGTTCATGTGGATGCGCCGCAGGAGATGGATGTAGACAAGGAAACCACAATGGAAGAATTAAGCCCAAGCGCCCAGCGGGTACAGCGGGCCCTCGACAACTGCGGAGTGCAGCTGATCGTAGAAGAGCTGCCAGCCTCCACCCGTACAGCGCTCGACGCTGCGCAGGCGGTTGGCTGCCAGGTTGGGCAGATTATTAAATCGCTGGTTTTTAAGGGTAAACGGAGCGAACGACCGATCCTGGTGATCGCCAGCGGGATCAACCGGGTCGACGAAAAGCGGATTGAGGCATTGATCGGGGAACCGCTCGGCAAGGCGGACGCAGACTTCGTCCGAAGCCGTACTGGTTTTGTGATCGGCGGAGTCCCGCCGGTCGGTCATATCGAAAAAATCCAGACTTTCATTGATGAAGACCTGATCCAGTACGATCCATTATGGGCAGCGGCCGGGACTCCGAACGCGGTGTTCAGGCTTTCGGCGGAAGACCTGCTGAAGATTTCGGATGGGATCGTGACTGCGATCAAACAAGAGACATAAGCCGGGGGATTTGTTCGACCGGGTTTTGTTCAGGATTGAAATCCTGGCCTACAGACCCAACCCCGCCATGACTGAGAGGCTTACCAGCGCGCCAGCAATTGAGGCCAGAAAATTGACCCAATCATTGTCCAGCCAGCGCCAACCGCGCAAGGGGACGGTTTGCGTTCCGCAAAGATGGACCGGGAAGCGCTCCGTTTCCTTGCTGCAGCTCGGGCACCAGTAGATAGATTGGATCGTCGCCCCGAGGAGGGAATCAAAAAACGCGCCGATCAACCCACCCAGCACGGCGGCGGTGATCACATGAAGTACTGGATCCGAAGGTGAAAACAGCACAGCGATCAACCCCACCAAGAAAGCCCCGGCGAACGCTGCCAGGCTGCCCATCAGGCTGATAGCCCCGGAGGTGCCGCGCTCGACCGGTTTCCAATTGCGAATCAGCCGAGGCGGAGTGGGATTCAGGACTCCCAGCTCGGTCGCCCAGGTGTCCGCATTGACCGCAGCCATCGCCCCGATAAATGCATACCATGGCCAAGGTTCGGCCGGGAAAAAGGAGTGGATTACCACAAGAAGGGCTCCGAGCCCGCCGTTGGCGAGGACCTGACCCGCATCTCTGCGGCTGCCTTTGGAGAATTTTTCGCTTAAGGCATTCTTTTGTCTGGTGAAGAGCCGCGAAAGCAGGCTGGAAGAGATGAAAAACGTCATCAACAGCACTGCCCATGCCAAACCACCCAATCCGAATATCAAACCACCGCTGACGGCCGCAGCAATTGCGCCGCTGCGGCTTAGCGCTCCAGCCCGAAAGGCCAGCGCAGCGACAATGATTCCCAGGGAAAATCCGATGATCAGATTCATATGTCTCAAGCTCGTCGATGAAGATGAAGACTACAATATGAAAGCGTTTATTTTATGCTTGATTGAGGTAATCCAATCAACTCACCCGCAGAATGAAGAATACTGCCAATAAAAACAGGACGGTTGTGACGGCACTGGCAGACCACAACAGGTATGCCAAAAACCGGCTGTCATCACGTCTAAAGAAAAACAGACCTGCGAGCAAGTCTATCATCAGAAAGAAAAAATTGAGGATTGGAATCAGGATTAATTGTCCTGAAGGGACAAGCTCGCCTGGTGAGCCGTTCGGATAAAAGCTGAAGTGGACTTGATTTTGAGCCGGGATGGATAGGCTCACCCAGGCCAGCAATGCCAGGCTCAACAGGAAATCGCCAAGCAGTAAAAACCTGGCAGGCCAATCTGCCCACAATCGATACAACAAAAAGCTGGGATAAACCGAGCGGGGAGCAACTGGAGAAAGAGAACCCAACTCCGTTATGCGCTGGTAGGTTTCGATAAATCGCTCTGGATTCGATGGCGATACCGCAAATCCACCGGATTGTGTGGCGATGAACACCAAATTTCGAGTGCCGCCTGCAAGGAATTCAACGATCCCACCACCCGGGACTTGCCGTTTGCCAAGGAGTGAGCCGGGGAGCCGCAGCCAAGGGAGCGGGAGCGGGGAAGTCAGATCCGAGGCAGGATGGATCCATAAGACATGATCCATTGGGATTTCTTCGACCCGCAGACCCCAACGCAGTCGTATACCTTCTCGCATCAACGTGTACGCGGCGCTTTGAAGTGCATAGAATCGATAAGCCAGGATCGGCCCGGTAATCACGACTGCGAATGCAAGCAGCAGGTAAGCCGGGCTCTATCCTGGCCTCTGCTGCTTGCCAGAGCACAGCCAGGCTGGCGGCAGCAAGCAGCAGAAATATGATCGAGTGGAAAATCAGCCCAGTGCGACGGTCCGGCCGAAAGGCGATCTCGTCCTGCATGGGTGATTTATACCACTATTTGATTTGATAGACGATATTTACCTCGATGACCAGGGACATCTGACCGGCTTCAACAGGAACGCTGCTCTCTGCCATAGGAGCTGCAGCGCGCATATCATACATCGGCCTTGGGCTGGTGCTGGTGAACTCGCTGATGGTCTGGACGGGACCCAGGGTCACGCCAGCGGCTTCAGCCAGCTCTTCTGCTTTGGCATAAGCGTCATCCACGGCGGCTTTGCGCGCCGCGGACTGCGCAGCAGTCTTATCGGCAACGTCGAACTGGATCCCGCTGATCGAGTTCGCACCGGCCTGTACCGATTTGTCCAAAACCTCGCCTATCTTCTCCAAATCTCGGACCGTCACCTGAACCGAGTTGTCGACGATATATTTGATTTTGCCGGTGGCTTTTCCTTCGCTATCGTACTCCTGCTGAGGGTAGATGCTGAAGTTCGTCGTCTGGATATCCTTCGGAGCGATTCCGAGCGCTTTCAGAGCATCATTGACAGCTTGTGACTTCTGATTGTTCTCTTCCACGGCTGCAGACGCTTCGTAGCCTTCGGTGTGAACGCCAATGGTCACATAGGCCAGATCGGGCGTCATAAAGACCTTTCCGCTTCCGCTCACGTTCAGCGTGCGAGCGGGCGTTCTCGAGGCTTCATCTGCCGGAGTACTTGATTGGGCGAATGCTGATCCTGCGCAGCCGGTGATTAGCGCTGCTGCGGCAAGCAAAGCAATGGGGTAATACAACTTAGTTTTCATGGGTTTCTCCTCTTTTTATTGCGACCTGATGGGTAATCAATGGCCGCATGTGGTTGGTAAAAAAGTTATGATCAGGTCTTTAGACGTTCAAGAAGATACCTGTGTTCCCAGATTTAAAAAGGAACTCTGTTCATTGGAGATAGGTCCTTGAGATGAAAAATCTTAATTCCATTCTCCATCTATTTGGGATTAGGGCATATGCCAGTAAAATAGATCAATGAAAATCTGGAGGACGCCAATCTGTTAGAACCACCATTTCTGTCTCAAAAAGCAGCTGATATGATAATCATAAAATGTTCTGCCAAAATTGCCTGTAAAGAACAGCTGAGGAAATTTAATGAATAATCAGAAGAAATCCAGGGCATCATTGTGGCGGGTGCGTTTTTTTTATCATACCTGGCGGCGGTGGGTTAAACCGCTTAGCCCTGAGCGGAGGGGAGAAATTCAAGTGCAGTTGCGGGAGGCATCACGTCCGGATTTTGGTTTTTTCTTACTGGTCGTCCTCTCTTGCATTATTGCCACACAAGGCTTGTTGGTCAACTCCGCGGCAGTGATTATCGGAGCGATGCTTGTGGCGCCGTTGATGTCGCCAATCATCGGATTAGGACTGGCTTCCATAACTGGCGATACACGCACAGTCCGAGATGCAACAACAGCCCTGGTGCGCGGCGCTCTGTTGGCAATCTTGATCTCGTTTTTAATAACCATATTAAACCGCTTGCTGCCTTTTGTGAGCCTAAATGAGCTGCCGACTGAAGTGATGGCTAGAACGCACCCGAGCCCAATTGACCTTGGAGTGGCTCTGGCGGGTGGGACTGCAGCTGCTTTTGCTCTCGCTATGCCGAATATTTCAGCCGCGCTCCCAGGTGTCGCGATCGCGACAGCGCTGATGCCTCCGCTTTGCACGGTAGGGATCGGTCTTGCTATGGGGCGTTGGGATGTGGCTGGTGGAGCGTTTATTCTTTTTATCACGAACACAATCGCTATCGCTTTTGCGGCCTCATTTGTATTTTACGGCCTCGGTTTCAGCGGTCCACTAATGAGTCGTTCAAACAGACCACCGCGCAGCTTGCTGCTCTCCGCATTGATAACATTTATATTATTAGGCTCGCTGAGTTATGTCAGCTTTAGGCTTTTTCAGGATGCAAGCAGTAATCGCAAGATAGAAATTGTCCTGGAAAATGAGGTGAACTTGCTGAAAGATGTAGATTTAGTTGAATGGGATGTCGCTCGCCAGGGAGAGACGATCAAATTAGATGTTGTGATTCGGACTCTTCATATGCTCGACTATGAAGATGTCCTCGAATTGCAGCAAAAGATCGCCGATCAGCTGCAGCAGCCCGTTGCTTTGGTGATCAACCAGGTATTTGCTGCCGAAATGGATCTGCTTGTGCCGCCCACTCCTTCTCCGACCCCAAGCCTTACATTGACTTATACACCTGGCCCAAGCCCAACATCGACCTCAACACCGACCCCCAGCCCAACTTTAACACCTATCCCCAGCAGTACTGCCACTTTTAAGCCAACAGAAACACATACTGCGACGCCGACAGAAACCCCAACCCCATCTCATGCGAAGGTTGTGAAAACCGGATTGCCTCGATTGCATTTGCTGCAATTTCCAAATGGTCCGGAGATTGGGCAGATGCGCTCCAACCAGATGATTATCGTCTTGTATGGGAGGCAAACAGTGGACGGGCTTGTTTGGGTGGAGGTGAGAGATGATGAAGGGCGAATTGGTTGGATGCCTGAAATTAATCTGCTAATGATCACGCTCACTCCAACGATAACTCCCAGTCCATCGCCAACTGCAGAGAACACACCTACTCTTGAAGATCTGCTTAGCCCAATCGGAAGCCCTTCTATTCCATAAGGCAAATAAAGGACTGGACTTTCCCTGACGGAGAGCAACTGCAGATCAATCTTTGATTGGGAATCCAGAGCCTTTAATTGTAGATTGTAGTCCTCCGATTTTATATATATTTCTTATGCGCCGTGAGATATTCGCACAATGCCAGGTGTTATAATTTTCACGACAAAATGTTTTTTACATAGAGAAGAAATTTGGCTTTGAAGGTGATCCTGGTGGTTGAAAATATTTATTTGGGTTTTAATAGCCCTGTCAAGCAATTTACAGGACAGCCAGTTCCATAGATAAGGAAGGAACAGCTATGATGCGTTTTGACCGATTTACTGAGCGCGCCCAGGAGGCTGCTCAGCGGGCTGCTGAGATCATTCAGCGATATGGTCACAACCAGATTGATACGGAGCACATCTTGCTTGCTTTGATCGAACAGCCGCAAGGTGTGGTTCCTCAAATCCTGGAAGGTTTAAAGGTAGATTCGAATGCATTGACGGAACGGTTGGATTACATCCTGCGGACGAGCCCAAAGGCAAACATATTTGGCGGAGGAGCGGGGCAGGTATTCATCACACCGCGCGTTAAAAGGATCATCGACCTGGCAAACGAGGAAGCGAACAAGCTTAAAGATGAATATATCTCAACCGAACACATATTTCTGGCGATCCTAAGCGAGCGCAGCACGCCGGCGGCTCGCCTGCTGGAAGGCGCAGGCGTCACTCGCGAGCGGGTGTATGAGTTCAGTCCAGCAAATCCGCGGCGGACAACGCGTGACCGATCCGCAGGCCGAGACGCGCTACCGTACATTGGAACGGTTCTCGCGCGACCTGACCCAGATGGCACGCGAGGGCAAGCTTGACCCGGTGATCGGCCGAGACACCGAAATCTTGCGCGTGATTCAAGTCCTGTGCCGGCGTACGAAAAACAACCCGGTCCTGATCGGTGAAGCCGGCGTAGGAAAGACGGCAATCGTTGAAGGGCTTGCACAGAAAATTGCGACCAACGATGTACCGGAAATCCTTTCGGGGAAGCGGGTCATCGGCCTCGACCTGGGAGCGATGGTCGCGGGTTCGCGGTTTCGGGGCGAATTTGAGGAGCGGCTGAAAGCAGCCCTGGAAGAAATCCAGCGAGCCGAGGGGGAGGTGATCCTGTTCATCGATGAGCTCCACACCGTGGTGGGGGCTGGGGCTGCACAAGGTGCAATCGACGCATCGAACATGCTGAAGCCGGCGCTGGCGCGCGGAGAGCTTCAATGCGTCGGGGCAACCACGCTCGATGAATACCATAAATACATCGAAAAAGATGCTGCGCTGGAACGCCGTTTTGCTCCGGTGTATGTGGAGGAGCCAAATGTCGATGAGACGATCTTGATGCTGCAAGGATTGCGCGACCGATATGAAGCGCATCACAAGGTGCGTTTTACCGACCAGGCGCTGGTGGATGCGGCCAGGCTGTCCTCTCGATATGTTACCGAGCGCCGTTTGCCGGATAAAGCGATCGACCTGATCGATGAAGCTGCTGCAAAACTGCGCGTCGCTTTGTATTCTCTACCGCCGGAGCTGAAAGCCCGCAAGACAGAGATCGACCGCCTGGCTGCAGAAGAAGAACAGGCCGGGCAGGAGCGAGATTACGAGCGAGCCGCCCAAAAAAAATCAGAGCGGCTGCGGATAGAGTCCGAGTTTGTTATTCTGCGGGACCAGTGGGAAGCCGATCACCAGCTCGATGAGATGGTGGATTCGGGCGACATCGCAGAAGTTGTCGCCCAATGGACTGGGATCCCGGTTTCGCAAATGATGGAGACAGAGGCGACCAAGCTGCTGCACATGGAAGAGCGGCTGCACGAGCGGATCATCGGGCAGGAGGAAGCGATTCACGCGATCTCGGACGCGATCCGCAGGGCGCGTTCTGGCTTAAAAGACCCCAGAAGACCGATCGGATCCTTCATTTTTATTGGTCCATCAGGCGTAGGGAAAACAGAGCTTGCCAAGGCGCTGGCCTGGTTTATGTTTGACGACGAAGACGCGCTGGTGCGGATTGATATGAGCGAATACCGCGAGCAGCACACCGTCTCACGCTTGTTTGGAGCGCCGCCCGGATACGTTGGGTACGAGGAAGGCGGCCAGCTCACTGAGGCAGTCCGCCGCCGACCATACAGGGTGATCCTTTTTGACGAGATCGAAAAGGCGCATCCTGAAGTCTGGAATGCGCTGCTGCAGATCCTGGATGACGGCCGATTGACTGACGGTCAGGGGCGGGTTGTGGACTTTCGAAACAGCGTGCTGATCATGACCAGCAATCTGGGGACTGAATATGTCCGCCACTCCGGCAGCCTGGGTTTTCTGCATAATCGAAACGATACCGAGGAGCGCCTGGAACATGAGAAGATCGAGAAAGCGCTCAAGAGCACCTTCCGTCCGGAGTTCCTCAACCGGATCGACGAGATCATCACCTTCTCACCGCTGACCCTGGAGCAGATGAGCGAGATCGTAGATCTGCAGATGAATGAGGTCCAGGAGCGGATGAAAGAGCGTGGATTACGGGTCGAGTTAACGCCGGCGGCGCGCGAATGGCTTTCGAAGGAAGGATTTGATCCTGCCTTCGGGGCGCGCCCGCTGCGCCGTGCCCTGCAGAAGCACGTTGAAAGCCCGCTTTCAATCAACTTGCTGGAAGGCCATTTCTCCGAAGGCGACAAGATCATCGTCGATGTGGACGAAACCACAGAGAAGCTGTTCTTTCGCCAGGTAGGCCAGGGGATTCCTGCTGAGGAATTTGGCCAGGTAGGCGCAAAAAGCTGATCGATTCTGCTCTCTTGACCTATATATTCTGTTAGGTCGTCTCAGGACATCCCACTTTATAATCACAATATGGGTGGGATCGTTCTATGCCTGAACGAGGTCGGAGCCCCGCTTAATGGGAATGATGTACGCTGTCCATACTGCGGGAGCTCGACGATTTGGCGTTGGGGGTCAGGTCAGCGCAGCGTTCACGATACGAAAACGATCCAGGCGGTGATTCACCGTTTCTTCTGTGTGGATTGCGGCCGAACTTTCCGCTACTATCCACAAGGGGTCGATCGCGCTCAGCTATCCAGGAGGATGCGCCGGCTGGCAGCAGTACTCTGGCTGATGGAGGTAAGCACCCGCGATGTAGAAGACATTTTTGCGTCCTTGGGGGTCAGCATAAACCGCATGACGGTCTGGCGCGAGGGGCAGAAACTGCTCGAAGAATTATCTCACCAGAAGCTGTTGAGCCCTGAAAATCGATTTGCAATCAACCGGGTGAATGGAACTAACGGCAATGGCAGCTTGAGCCGTTCGAATAAAGCCAACGGCGGCGGCATCCCTCCATCCCTGTCGATATGTGTTGATTCAGGCACCATTGCGCTGGTTGGGAAATTAAACATTTATGATGAGAAGCGCGTCGAACGCTGGCTGCGGTTGGTGCTTGCAGATCAGGCGATCGAGATTTTGAGTTTGAGCGACTTTGACTTTTCGAGTGCGAAGCTGCTTTCAATCCCCCTGTAATCCTTCAAGTAATTTATTTTTCCCTTCGTTTCGAGCCGGGTTTTCAGTCGATGAACTGCCCTCCGTGGATTTCTTTACTGATCAGACGCCGGTACGCGTCGAAAGTCAGCTCCACATCAACGCGCTGGAAGCAGTGTCCGCCAGCACCCATGAGTATTTTTCTGCAAAAATAGGTCGAGGCAGACCCCTGCTCGCCGAATTCGGGGCTTAATCGTTTCGCAAGTCGATGCGGGACCGAATGTTCTCGCCGCAACGCTGGCACTTTACCGTGATCCAGAACGAATTCACGTCTTTTGGCTCGGCTGGTGAAATCGGACTGAAGATTTTTTTAAGAAAGCCCATAGCACTCTGAAAAGAATTATATCGCAACCCAGCCGCCAACTGGCCGGATCCCGGCGAAGCGGAATGCGGAAGAAAAAGGAATTCGAAGACAGGAACAGTACTTTTCGATACCTGATCTGCTTATATGAATTGGTATAATTGCTTTTTGCCTTGCGGTGAATGTCGAGGTTTATTCGGGCCAACCACCGCAAGCGAGGATAAAAAGGAAGCATTTACTTTAAACAGAACGCACATTCTAAAACATTTGTGCTATAATATGGGCTGAACATCCCGGCTTTTCACCCCCGCCCAGTTCATTTGTTTGCTGAACACTCGTCATTATTCACGAAAAACGGAAGAACTTATGTCTCAGAATATTATTCGGGTCGTCGGAGCGCGCGAGCATAACCTCAAGAATATCACAGTCGAAATCCCGCGCGACAAGCTGGTCGTCATCACCGGCCTATCGGGTTCTGGAAAATCTTCGCTGGCATTTGATACGATCTTTGCCGAAGGGCAGCGGCGCTATGTCGAGTCTCTTTCCGCCTATGCCCGCCAGTTCCTCGGACAGATGGAAAAGCCGGATGTTGACTATATCGAGGGGCTTTCTCCTGCAGTCTCGATCGACCAGAAGGGCGCATCGCACAACCCACGCTCAACCGTTGGGACTGTAACTGAAATTTACGATTACCTTCGCCTGCTTTTTGCGCGGGCGGGGATCCCGCACTGCCCGGTCTGCGGACGCGAGGTGGCAAAGCAATCTGCCCAGGAGATCGTCGAAGCAATCGAGCGCCTGCCGCAGGACGCCAGGCTGCTGATCCTTTCCCCACTGGTGCGCGGCAGAAAAGGGACCCACCAGTCCGTCCTGGAGGAAATTCGGAAGGCGGGATTTGTGCGGGCGCGGGTTGACGGAGAGGTCGTTGAGCTTGATGATGAGGTCCAGATGGACCGCTATAAGATCCATACGATTGAGGCGGTTGTGGATCGGCTGGTAATCCGCAGCAACGAAGACCCAAAAGACGCCGATGCAGCCCGCTCACGGCTGACCGACTCAGTCGAGACGGCGCTGAAGTTTGGCGAAGGCTACCTGACCATACACTGGCTTAATCCCAGCGCAGATTTCGAGGTCCCTTCCGATCTGGAAGGAGAAGGAAAGGAACCGGAAGCGGGGCGCGACCTGCATTTCTCAGAACACCTAGCCTGCCCTGAGCACGGCTCGCTCCTGCCTGAGATCGAGCCGCGCACGTTTTCCTTCAACACACCCCAAGGCGCCTGCCATGACTGCCAAGGTTTAGGAGGAAAGCTTGAGATCGATCCCGACATGCTGATCCCAGACCGGGACGTCTCGTTTAACGATGGGGCGATCGTTGCCAGCGAATGGCGCGGCCCGCGCGAGGAAGGCGGATATTACTGGCAATCGCTTGAAGCACTCGCCAAACAATACAAAATTAACCTGGACGCGCCCGTGAGGACCCTGTCCCCTGAAAAACTCGATCTTGTGCTCTACGGCACGCACGGCGAAGAAGTCACGATCCACTACCAGAATAAAGAGGGCCGGACCGGGACCTGGAAAATGCCCTTTGAGGGCGTGATCGGCAACCTGCAGCGGCGCTACAACGAGACAAACTCGGAATACATACGCGAGCGCATCTCAGAGCTGATGAGCGAACAGATCTGTCCATCCTGCGGTGGGAAGCGCCTGCGCCGCGAAGCCCTGGCCGTGACGGTCGACGAGGTGAATATCGTTGAGGTCACTCAGTGGCCTGTCCTGCAGACGCTTGGATGGATCCAACGGCTCTATGGAGCCGAGACGCCGCTGACCCCACGCCAGCAGACGATCGCAGATCAAATTCTGAAGGAGATCCAGGCAAGGCTGGGATTCCTGGTTGATGTGGGACTGGATTACCTGACGCTGCAGCGCTCGGCAGCAACCCTTTCTGGCGGCGAGGCTCAGCGCATTCGCCTGGCTACCCAGATCGGCTCACGCTTAACGGGCGTGCTCTACGTGCTTGACGAGCCGTCGATTGGCCTGCACCCGCGCGACAACGAACGGCTGCTCAACACGCTCAAGGGGCTACGTGACCTGGGGAATACCGTGCTGATTGTGGAGCACGACACCGAGACCATCCTTTCGGCGGATTGGATCGTCGACCTGGGACCGCTTGCCGGCGAGCACGGCGGGCTTGTGGTGGCAGAAGGCACCGTGGAAGACATCCTCAAGGCGCCCGAATCTCTCACCGGAGCATATCTCTCAGGACGGCTCCAGGTGCCGATCCCGGAAAAGCGCCGGAATGGGAACGGAAAGAGCCTGAGAGTCGTCGGGGCGCGCGAGCACAACCTGAAGGGGATCGACGTGCACATCCCGCTTGGGCGATTTGTCTGCATCACCGGGGTCTCCGGTTCCGGAAAATCCACGCTGATGGTCGAAATCCTTTACAAGTCGCTTGCTCGAACACTCAATCGGGCGCACACCAACCCGGGCGAGCATGACCGTATAGATGGGCTGGAATATCTGGATAAAATTATCAATATCGATCAGTCGCCAATTGGCCGGACTCCTCGCTCCAACCCCGCCACCTACACCGGCCTGTTCGATCAGATTCGCAGCCTGTTCGCCGAGCTGCCCGAAAGCAAGGTGCGCGGGTATAAACCAGGACGCTTTTCCTTCAACGTGCACGGCGGGCGCTGCGAAGCGTGCCAAGGGCAGGGTCAACTGCGGATCGAGATGCAATTTCTGCCGGATATCTACGTGGCCTGCGATGTTTGCCACGGCGCTCGATTTCAACCGCGAGACGCTGCAGGTTCGCTTTAAAGAGCTGAGCATCGCGGATATCCTCGATCTGACTGTTGACCGGGCGCTGGAGGTCTTTTCCGCATTTCCTGCGATGGTCAGCAAGCTGCAGACGCTCCAGGAGGTGGGGTTAGGTTATATCCGGATCGGACAGCCGGCCCCGACGCTCTCCGGGGGCGAGGCACAGCGGGTGAAGCTGGCGCGCGAGCTGTCAAAGCGCGCAACCGGACGTACCCTTTACGTGCTTGACGAACCGTCGGTTGGCCTGCACGCCGCGGATGTTCACATGCTGATCGAAGTGCTGCAGCGACTGGTGGATGTCGGAAACAGCGTGCTGATCATCGAGCACAACCTGGACATCATTAAAGTGGCCGACTACATCATTGACCTTGGCCCGGAGGGCGGGGAGCGCGGCGGGAGAATTATCGCCGAAGGCACGCCGGAGGAGGTCTGCGCTAATGACAAATCCTACACCGGCCAGCACCTGCGCCCGTTTATCTGCAATAAATAAGGCAGGAAGATTATCCTCGGAAATCCGGGTCCTTCATTTGTGAGATGAGCCCCAGGCTCACGAGCATCAGCACGATCGCGAGCCAGAGAGATGGCGTGAACGAGCCATCTCCGGTCTTCAATGCTTCCATAACATACACAAAGACTACCGAGGCCTGTCCAAAAAGCTGAATCAGGCTGTTTGATGTCCCCTCCGGTGTGGGATAGGTGATCTCTGCGACGTACTGCATCCCGACCGGGTTCGCACTCACGAGGAAGAATCCAAGGCTGAACGCAGAGGCGAAGAGCACGGGGAGCGATTGCGCGTACGTCAGCCCCACCAGACCTGGGATCGCGAGCGCAAATCCGAGCATCAGATAGCGCTGGCGCTTGTGCTGTTTGTCCGAGAAGGGCGGGATAATCACAGCCCCCAGCAGCCCACCCACCAGCATCAAGGCTCCTAGCGTCCCGGCATCTGTGGGAGAGAAGCCGCGCGGCCGGATGATGCTTTCGACCCAGGTGGTGATCCCGTTGAAGATTCCCATGCCAATAAACGAAACTGCCAGGTAATACCAGAACGGCCTGACTTTGAAGGCGTGTTTCAGCCCGTCAAGCATCAACGCACGCGCTTCCATACCGGGAGGACAGGGAGGCGTGGGCGGTTTTTCACGCGCCAGGCTGATGAAGAGAACTGCCGAGAACGCTGCAAAACCGCCGTAGATCAGCTGGATATTTGAGATCGAGATCTGCTCGACCAGGATTGGGGTCAGGACCAGGCCTAACGCCGTCCCAACCAGGTTTGAGAGTGTGATCAGCCCGACTGCAGTGGCTCGCTGTTCGATCGAAAACCAGTTGGCGGGCATTTTTGTCCAGGCGTTCAGCAAGAATGGCTGGGCCACTGCGATGGCAACGGTGCTCCACAGGACCAGGTTGTAGTTCGCTCCTGCCAGGCCGCGAACGATCCCGAAAATCCCCATGATGACTGCTCCAATGCTGACGGCTTTGCGGAATCCAAAGGTATCGATCACATAGGCAACCGGGATGGAAAGCGGGATGAAAGCCAGCATGAACGTCATTGCGAGCAGGCCGATCCTGAGCTCTGATACGCCGTAAAATTCCGATGCTATGCTGGTGATCGGCGCGTACGAGATCCAAAGGGTCTGGATCGTGAGATTGATGAACATGAAAACCACCAGAACCACCCAGCGGTAAGGGTAAACTTTAAAGGTATTTTCCTGCATGCTCCACCTGAGTCGAATCGATTGCCAGGATAAGAAATTCTCGCTGAATTCTATCAGCCTTTAGATTCTATGAGAATTGATTATTCCCTCACCGATATAAATCTTCTCCAAGAATTTTGATACCGCTTCCAAGACCAGATCTGAACGGCTGAAATGGGGATGATGACCGCAGTGAGGGATAGCCAGCTTCTGGGCACCTGGGACAAGCCTGGATAGCTCGAGGAATGATGATGGCTTGAGCGTATGATCCTGCTCGCCCCAGATGATGAGCGTTGGAGCGCGGATCATCCCCAGCTGAGGGGAGAGATTTGAAATATGGCGGACAGAGTGCAGAATATGCGGTGAGGACTGCTTCAGGCTTAAGACTGCCTGCCTCCTGACCTGGTCGGAGAGGTCTCCTAACACCATGGGTGCCCGTTTCAACGAATGTTCCAGGATTGGATAGGGTGTGAACTCTAATAGAGTCCCCCAAATGGAAGGAAACAAATGCAGAAAGCGCAGAGGCAAAGAAAGCTGACCTTTCTTAAAAAGTGGATCGAGCAGGACGAGCGCTCGAACTCGCTCCGGCCAGCGCAGGCTGTACTTCAGGCAGAGATAGCCACCCAACGAGTGGCCGATCAGACCCATAGGATCGGAATTTGCAGCGTCAAAAAGCCAGGTTTCAAATGCTCGATAGAGCGAGGTGAGATAATAGTCAGAGGAACCGGGGGATTTTGGACTGGCGCCGTGCCCCGGGAGATCAACTGCAAGGACTCGAAAACCGACCTGCGACAGGACAGGTGCTAATCCCTGCCAATCCCGAGCTGAGGCCGCCAACCCATGCACCAGGACCAGCGGGGGTCCATCACCGATTTCGTCCCAATGAAGCATACGAAGAGCTGGCTCCTTTTCCCTGACGATCGTACTATAATTTATTATAACTTCTACGAGGGACGTTCGACCGCTGCAGGTCGCTCTTGTTCCTTGAAAATGACTGCAGAAGCTGCGAGGATGCGATGTGGAAAAACCAGTTGAATGCTGACCCAATCCCATGGCTGCTTGAACCGGAACCGGCAGGTGTGCGCTATCTTGCGATGCGGGACCTGCTGGACATCCCGATGGACGATCCGGAGCTGAAGGCTGCCCGCCGGATTGCATACGACCAGGGACCCATTCACACGATCCTGGAGGCGATGAAACCGGAAGGCTTTTGGTCCAAACCAGGAGCGGGGTACAACCCCAAGTACCGCTCGGCGGTCTGGTCGCTGCTGCTGCTGGCTCAGCTGGGCGCCTCGATCTCGGATGATGAGAGGATCGCGACAGCCTGTGAATATTATTTAGACCAAGCGCTGGCGTCCGGGGGACAATTCGGCTACAACGGCACGCCCTCCGGGACGATCGACTGCCTGCAGGGGAACATGTGCTGGGCGCTGACGACACTCGGCTGCACGGATCCAAGGCTTGAAAGCGCGTATGAGTGGATGGCGCGTTCGGTCACGGGGGATGGGGTCGCTCCGGCATCGGACAAATCGGCGCAGGTGCGCTACTATGCTTATCAATGCGGTCCGCTGTTTGCCTGCGGCGCGAACAACAAGCTGCCGTGCGCCTGGGGAGCGGTGAAAGTGATGATGGCGTTTGCGCAATGGCCGGATGAGCGGCGAACGGCATTGATTGAAAAGGCAATCCAACAAGGCGTGGAATTTCTTTTCAGCTGCGATCCGGCAAAGGCGCTCTACCCTTCGGGGGTACGTCCATCCTCGATACATCCTGAGGGGGGCACCCAAAAACCCAGCCGCGACTGGTGGAAATTTGGCTTCCCGGTATTTTACGTGACGGATATCCTGCAGATCGCCGAGGCGCTGGTCCGCCTGGGTTACGGGAGCGACCCGAGGCTGGCGAATACGCTCCAGCTGATCAGGGAAAAACAGGATGGGGACGGTCGATGGGCGCTGGAATACGATTACAGCGGCAAGACCTGGGTCAATTTTGGCCCGAAGAAGGAGCCGAACAAATGGGTGACGCTGCGGGCGCTGCACGTTTTGAAAGCGGCCGCGGAATCCGTATAAACCACAGATGAACGCAGATAAACGCAGATATGAATCCCTGCATGAATCATGAAATTCGGGAAAACGCTTTTCTTTATGGTCGAGGGTTCAACTTTTTCTGCAATTTCACTAATAATAACAGTATGCTCATAAATCCAATCGGCAGCCAGAGCCAGGCCAGATCTCCTGAAGCGCACTGACTGCTGAGCGGTCCGGTGCGGCGGATGCGCAGCAGGCAGTATTTCGATGTCGCCCCTTCGAAGTCCACGTCGCTCATTTTGAGCGCGTCAAGCCCAGCCATTTTACCGGCAAAGCCGCTGGCTATGATCACCTCGCGCAGCAGCGGCAGGCGGTTCTTGTCCTGACTGATATCTTCTGCGACCGCGTTCCAGCAGCCGTCCGGCAGCCAGACCTCCACCTGAGGGTTAGCGAGCAGGTTGCGGTACCAATCGGATGCAGGACCGAACCCTGCCGTGCAGTAAATATCCCCTGCCTCTATGGTGTAATTGACCGGCGTTCTGCGGCGAAGCCCACTTTTTCGGCCGATGTGGGTGAGGACCATGATCCGCCCGCCGACATCCGGCCAGGCGTTCACCCACCGACCCAAACCAAGCCGCCACATCCAGACCATGAACGGATTGAATCGTTTGAAACCCTGGCGCAGTTTGTCTTCAAGCTGAGGTGAGATTTGGGACATGATTGCTCTCCTGCGATTCCTGTTTCTAGTCCTTGATCGTATCCTTATTATGCAGCGGAGAAAACCTCTGATTGATTGCCCTATAAGGAATCGGACCGATATCGAGACCTTATTTTAAAAGTCTC
The DNA here is from genome assembly GCA_963788305.1 of uncultured Chloroflexia bacterium. Lineage (GTDB taxonomy): Bacteria > Chloroflexota > Anaerolineae > Anaerolineales > UBA4823 > UTCFX2. The sequence continues at coordinate 19,778 of CAWBGK010000011.1, read as the reverse complement.
ATTTCCGGCCAGAAGACCGGCCAAAGGCCTGGCCTCTACCGGCATCACGCGGCTGTTGGCGAAGAAGGCGAAGTCGAAGCCGGTCGGGTCCCCGATGCGCTTGCCCGGGATGGGCATCAGCCGGGCAGTGAGCGGCTTGTCCAGGCGCAGCGCCATCACGGCCAGGTCCAGCAGGAGGGCGTAGATCTGGTCGACGGAGATATCGCCGGGGAGGGGGACGACATCCAGCCCTGTGCCGCAGACCGCAGATAATAACAGCAGGTCCTTGACGCCCAGGAAGCCTTCGGCGGCGCGTAAAGCCAGGACTGAATCTTCGAGCACGGGCATAAAAACGCCGTTGAAGCCGGTCCGCTGAAAATTCGCCCTATCCAGGGCGTCCGTCAGGAAAGCCACTGCAGCCAGAGAGCCGTGCAGGCCGACGGCGGGGACGCCCAGGCGCTCCAGGGCCGTCCCGATGGAGAATTCTTCGGTAGGATAAGGCGCCAGGGTGAAGTCGAGGCCTTTGAATTCAAAATGGCGGCTTTTTTCGAGGGCAGTGCAAACTTCCGTGAGCCTGGAGGCATGGAATTCGACGAGGTTGACCAGGGCCAAGCGCGCTTCCTCTAAGGTGGCAGCATGGGCAACTGCTTCGATGGCAAGGTCTGCGGCTTCCAATGCCAGGGCAAACCCCGGCCTATCTGATGATGAAAATGCAGCCGGAAAGAAAGGCGCGTCCGGACGGACGTTTGCCAGGGCGGCAAAGCGAAGATTGGCAAATCCATCTGGCGAGATCGAGCTGGCCTGCTTGATGACTTCGGCGCAGCAGTGCACGGCGGGGAGCGAGACGCCGTGTGCTGGATCTGCCATTACGCCGGTCAGGAAAACAGAACTTGTGGCGGAAAGCACAGCCGGGATTGCTTCGAAAGCGGGGAGAAAATTGGGGAACGCCGGTCCGAGCGAGACGTACTGGATTCCTAGCGCCGCGGCGGATTCTTCGAGCGCGAGCGCCAACCGGACGAGCGCCTCTGAGTTTAAAACGGGTAAGTAGTTGGAGAAAGGCGGCGTTGCCAGCCTTGAGGTCTGGACTTCATACCCCGCCTCAGAAAACGCTGCTCGGGCGGTATGAACCAGATCGGCACAGCCCTGCAGGCGTTTTTCGTCCAGAGGCCAACCCGGGTTTATGAAACAGGTGATCGAGCGGATTTTCATAGTCTGCGTTGTCTCACAATCTCAAACAACAGGATACCTGCCGCGACCGCGGCGTTGAGCGATTTGCCGCCGCCTGGCATGGGAATCTGCACGCAGGCGGATGAAAGACGGTGGGCATTTTCGCCTGCTCCTTCCGCCTCGCCGCCGACGATCAGGGCGAGCGGCGAGCGGAAATCAACTTTCGTGTATGGGCTGCCTTCGTCGGCTGCAGCCAGAAAAACGGGAAAATCCTTGAGATAGATTCCGATGGAATCCCAATCCATTTCACGGATCGGCAGGCAGAATTGCGCGCCCATACCCGCACGAAGCGCCTTTGGAGCGAATGGGTCGGTTGTCGCGGGTGGGATGATGGCTGCGTCCGCGCCGGCCGCAGCTGCCGTGCGCAGCATCGTACCCAGGTTGCCCGGGTCGCGGACCAGATCAGGGATAAAAATTAAATCCGGCTGAGGGGGCAGGGGAACTTCCAACATCTCGAGCGCAACCAGCAAGCCCTGGGGGGACTGCGTGTCGCTGACGCTGCGCATGACGTTTTCCGACACGGTTTCTATCTGCGCGCCCTGGCTTTGGAAACCTTCCAGGACGACCTGACCGCGGGCGGACAGCTGATCGGTGTAGATTGCCAGCCTGGCCTTCCATCCGTTGTTTAGAGCCTCTTCTGCCAGGCGCACCCCTTCGACGATAATGGAATCTTCCTGGCGGCTGCGGCGAGAATGACCCTGGAGCAGGCGCAGCCATTTGATCCGGTCATTTTGAGTCGATGTAATCACGGCTATCCAAAGAGGTGAGGCATCCGCCGCCCGCCGATCAGGTGCAGATGGAGGTGAAAAACGGTTTGTCCGGCGCCCAGGCCCGTATTGGCGATCAGCTTATAACCAGTTTCGGCGATCCCTTCCTGGCGAGCGATCTCGAGGGCGACTCTGAAGAGGTGCCCAACCAGCGGTTCATTTTTTTCTGTCAGATCGTTTACGGTGGGGATATGCTCGTCAGGGACGATTAAAACATGGGTGGAGGCTACCGGGTGTTGATCTCTGAAGGCGGTAGCCTGTCCATCGGAATACAGGATCTCCGCGGGCAGCTCACCGGCAATGATCCTGCAGAATACGCAGCTGCTCATGCTAAAAACCTGATTTGCCGCCTTGTTTTGAATCAAGGCTTCCCTTTCGATTTTGAATTTGGCCGAACAATCCATCGCTGCGCTGAAGGGTAAGCCGGACCGGTGTGATTTCGTTCCAAAGCTTGTGCGGCGAGACGGCGCGAACGTGCAAATTGTTCCCAGTAAGCCCGCTCATCTCCCATCCATCCGGGCCGAGGGCCAGTCCGTTTTCCCACAGCACCGGCAAAATTTCTCCGAGAAAACGGCTTTCATAGGTACGGGCTGCTTCAGAAAAAATGAGCCGGAGCCGGGCGTTGCGTGCTTTACGTACAGGTTCCGGCACCTGGCCGGGCATGCGCGCGGCCGCAGTGCCGGGTCGAGGGGAGTAAGTAAACACGTGACCGCCGGCGAAATCTATCGAGCGGATGAAATCCACGCTTTCCTCAAAATCGGCTTCGGTCTCGCCCGGGAATCCTGCGATGATGTCCGTCGTGACGGCGATATCCGGCGCGCAGCGGCGGGCAGCGCTTACCAGAGCGGAAAACGATGCAGCGCTGGTCTTGCGCGCCATCCGATGCAGGGTCGCATCACATCCTGATTGGAGAGGCAGGTGAAGATGCCGGCAGAGACGGGGGTTCTCCCACAGACCAAAAAATTCCTCGTCGAGATCCCAGGGTTCAAGAGACGAAATCCGGAGACGCGGAATGTCCGTCTCGCTCAGGATCGCCTGGATCAGATCGCGCAGATGCAGGGATGGTGATATGTCGCCTCCCCACGAACCCAGATGGACGCCGGTGAGCACAATTTCCTTGACTGACCCGGCGGAATGCAAGTCAGCCAGGACTTCCGCTACAGGCCGGCTGCGGGCAGGACCGTGGGCAACCGTGGTGATGCAGAAGGTGCAGCGGTTATCGCAGCCGTCCTGAGCTTTGATGAAAAGGCGAGTTCGCCGGCGCGTCCCAGGGAGGGGTTGGCGCTCCAGCGGCTCCCGGTCGAAAGATTCCGGCTGGATGTGGAGGATTTCGGAGACAAGCAAGTCTTTTTCGGGATTTAGGATGATCCGCGCGACGCCGGGAACAGCAGCGGCCTGGGCTGGCTGAAGAGACGCCCAACAGCCGGTGGCTGTGATCGACTGCACCCCGGACCGATGGATCTGGCGGATTTTCTGGCGGGAATCGGAGACAGCCGCAGCGGTGACCGCACAGGTATTCACGACAGCAAGCTCGGCTTTCGAAGGGTCAGAGACCAGGATGTGTCCGGCTGCCCTGAACTGCCGGGCATAGGTCTCAATCTCCGCCTGGTTCAGGCGGCATCCGATGGTATCCAGGTAGATCTTCATGGTGAATACACGACCATGTTGTCGAAGCGGATATCCGTCCCGAGCGTCTGGTAGGTGCCGGCTATCAAGCCGATGTCTCCGGAGGAAAAATCGGTGTCCTGGACTTCGGCCAATTTTTCTCCGTTCACATAGAGCGTCAGGGTGTCGCCGATGCAGTCAGCCCGGATATGGTTTGCAGCCGAGCCTTTTAAAATTGCCTCATGGGGTTGAAGCGCATCCATGCCGATCAAGCTGTAATCCTGTCCGACGATCTTACCAATCCCGTAATACCCATCGCTGCTGATGATGAACGTATAGAAATTATCTTTGCTGGCGGCGCGGCAAATCACCCCAAAGCGGTTATCGCGCTCACCGCCCACTTTCAATGCATCGACTTCGACACGAACATCCTTCAAGTCGAGCCCGGCCAGGCTCCAGATGTCCAGGTTGGGCTCATTGACAAGAATCCGGTAGACTCCATCGGCGTAATCCGTCTGACCCTGGATCGTTTCGATCCGGTTCCAGCCGCTGGATGGATCTGAGAAGTCGTCCCGATAGCGAATAGTCGTCAGCTCCCCGTCAGGCTGATCGGACAGCATCTGGCAGGAGATCGTCACTGCCAATATTAAGAAAGCGGGAGCACCCAGCGCGGAAAGAGTCTGTTCATGAATGAGAAAATCCTCAAGAATGATTGAAATTTAATTGTAGCATATCTTCCAGGGGCTGAATTTTCCAGGTCGAAAGCATTTATAGAATCCTCGATTCATGGTGCGCTGCCTTCGAGTAGACGTCGAGCCTGTTCACCGACAGTTCCATGCAAGTCCAGGGAAGAGGCTCGTTCCAGGCTCTGCCGGGCGGCAGCAGTGTCGCCCTCGAGCATCCAGGCAATTCCCTGGTGGAGATGAGCGGAGGCCGATCCTGGATCGATCTGCAGAGCCTGGGAGAGGTATTTTTTTGCGGCTGGGAGGTCGTTCAAAGCGATCATCACCTGGGCGATCAGATCTAAATAGATCGGATCCTCCGGTCTGGTCGCGAGAAGGTTAAGAGCCAGCGGCAGGGCTATCGATTCGATTTGATAATGATTATCCAGGGCAAAGCGGATGATTTTCTGCTGATAGGCTGGATTATTGGGCGCGAGGCGGGCGGCTTTCTGAAGCAAGTCATACGCTCCGTCAAGGTCGCCCGAGGAAGCCTGGATTTCTCCCAGAGCCGACGTCAAGATCGGATTATCGGGAGCGAGCGCAACAGCTTTCCCCAGCGATTCGAGAGCCTGGTCAAAGCGGGATTGACGGATCCAATAAAAAGCGAGGAATGTATGGGCAGCCACCGAGCTGGGATCGAGCTGCAATGCGGTCTGAAGCTCGGAAAAGCCATCTGATACCTGACGCTGGCCGTTTGAGGAGGCGAGGCCAGGCAGCCTGGTATGCTGGCGGGACTCCCCAAGATACGCCCAGGCTTCGGCAAAATCCGGGCGTTTTAAGACAGCCTGGTAAAACGCTTCCGCGGCTAGCTCCCAATGATCTAAGGAAGCGAGAGCCCGCCCGGCACTTACGAGCGTGTAGGCAGGATCGGCGGCGACCCTGCTGGACAAGACTGCCTTTTGGAACCTTGAGGACACTCCTTAAATGCAGGATTTACCTCAGCAGCTTTTTCAAAGTGCGGAAGCGACTTTTCCGGATCCTGTGTAGCAAGCAGAAAACCCAACCTGGAATGGACCTCCGCATTTTCTGGCTGGGCAACGAGACAGCCACTGAAGGACTGCGATCGCAGCGGGATAATCCCCTCGTAAGATGTGCAGCTCTACAAGCCTGGCGGCGACTTGTTCGGTCAGACCCGCTCGAGCTGCGATTCGCTTCCAGGTTTCAATCGCCTGCAAGAGTTCTCCCAGAGCCTGCTGGGAAACAGCCAGGTCGATCTCAGCATTAACAGACAGCTCTGCGCCATTTTCGCGTCCGATTCGCCGGGCTTCATTTTTTCCACGCTCGAGGTATCGAACTGCAGCTTCGGCATTCCCGGCGAGAAGCGAAAGGCGGGCTGCTTCTTCCCACCATTCGATCCTCCAGGGCAGGCAGGAGGCTGCCAAGCCGGGACCTGGGGCAGGAATGGGTGATAGATCCAGAAGTCAGGTGAAGAGCCTGAAAGAACCGCCTGGCATTCGCTGGAGAGGCTGTGTTGAAGCGCGACGAGCGGCGTCAGCAGGAGCACCAGGATCAGAAGACTGTGCAGCAAAGTGCGGCTTTGCTCAAGAGGCATCACGATGCTGATTATATCTTTATTAAACTGGTTGAACTCTTCTACCAGCGAGGCTATAATTAGCAAAGGTCTAAATCCATCATTCGAAAAATTTCAGGAGGGTTAATGGATTTCCAACTCTCTCAAGAGCAGATCATGGTCCAACAAATGGTCCGGGATTTCGCACGTCGGGAGGTCGCTCCTATCATAAAAGAGTGCGATCGAGCTGGACAGATGGCTGATTTCGTGCTGCCGCGGATGGGTGAATTGGGGATACTGGGGATTTGCCTGCCGGTCCGCTACGGGGGGCAGGGGTTGGACTACATCTCACTCGGGCTCGCCTGTGAAGAGCTTGAAGCGGTCGATTCGACTTTAAGGGTGGTCATGTCGGTCCACATGGGCCTGAACAGCCTGGGCCTGTTTCAGTGGGCAAACGAAGATCAAAAGCAGAGGTTCCTGATCCCGCAGGCGCGCGGCGAGAAAATCGGGTGTTTTGGATTGACGGAGCCTGCGGCCGGTTCGGATGTCGCCGGGATTTCATCCACAGCTATTCGAAGCGGCGCAGATTATATTTTGAATGGGGAGAAGATGTGGATCTCCCTGGCGACCAAAGCCCACCACTGCCTGTGGTTCGCGCGCACAAATCCGGAGGGAAACGATCCGCACGAGAGCCTTTCCGCCTTCCTGGTCGATCTGGACCATCCCGGGGTCCAGCGCGGCGATCTGCACGGCAAGCTTGGGATGCGCGCTGGATCCACCGGTTGGATCGCGCTGCAGGGCGTGCACGTCGCAGAGGAAAACCGGATTGGCGAGGAGGGTGAAGGATTTAAGATTGCAATGGCATGTCTTGATAATGGGCGCTACACGGTCGCGGCCGGCGCGACTGGCTTGATCCGCGCCTGCCTGGATGCGAGCCTCAGTTATGCAAAAGACCGCAAGGCGTTTGGTCGCGAAATCGCGCGCTTTCAATTGGTCCAGCAGAAAATTGCCGGCATGGTAGAATCTTATGACGCGGCGCGGCTTCTTTATTTACGAGCCGGGTGGATGAAAAATCAGGGCCAGCGCAACACGCGTGAAACGTCACTGGCAAAATGGTTTGCCACTGACGCCTCTTTTCAGGCAGCTTCCGAAGCCGTACAGGTGCACGGCGCATACGGCTACAGCGATGAGTATGACGTCGAGCGATATCTGCGGAATTCAAAAGGCGCGGTCATCTACGAAGGCACAAGCGAAATCCATCAACTCATGCAAGCAGGTTATGCCCTGGGATACCGGGCTAATTCGCCCTTACGATGTGAGCTGCCTCGATACGATCCTGAAACCTGGCAGGTCGATCTGGGGTAGGGCGGCACAGAAGGTTATTTAATCTTTAAGGTGTGCGATCGTTCTCCACTATGCTGATGAAGGGGATTGAGGGGAAAGGATGTGGCAATGGGAGGATAAAAAAAAGCAACAAATATTCGATGATATTGTGCGGGGAATCTTATATCCGGGTTCAAAATAACCACAGTAAAGGAGAAGAAGATGAAAACCCAGTATGATTTGGTCCGGTTGGCATTTGTGGCTATCCTTTGCACAGGCCTGACTATGGCTTTGCCATTACAGCCCACTTACGCCTCGACATCGATGCCGGAACTCGTCAGGGAGGCGAACAGCTGGGAAGTCAATCAAGCTTTCGATCTCAAAGCACTCTGGTCAACCAGTGAATTTCAGGCCCTTTGGAACCCTCTGGGAGATGGGCTGAATGGACAGGTCTTCGCAATCGCTGTCGATGGGACAGACGTCTTTGTGGGAGGCGCCTTCACGAATGCAGGCGGGATTGACGAGGCGGATTATATCGCCCGCTGGGACGGAAGCTCCTGGAACGCGCTTGGGAACGGGATGAATGGCGTGGTGCGCGCCATCACGGTAGAAGGCACGAGCGTCTATGTGGGCGGGAATTTCGCAAACGCCGGCGGCGACTCTTCAGCAGACTATATTGCCCGCTGGGACGGAAGCAGCTGGCATGCGCTAGGGAACGGAATGAACGGGATTGTCCATGCTATTCAAGTCGCTGGTTCCGATATTTACGCAGGAGGGAATTTTAGTTCTGCGAGTGGGGTACCGAATACCTACTGTATTGCCCGCTGGGATGGGAGCGTATGGAATGCTTTGGGAGCTGGTCTTCCGGGCTGGGCTCGAGCCATCGAGTTAATTGGAACGGACGTCTACGTGGGCGGCGGTTATACGGGCGCTGGCGGTATCGTTGGGGCAGATAATATCGCTCGCTGGGACGGCAGCAACTGGCATGCGCTTGACGCCGGGTTGAGCGGGGCGGTTTATTCCCTGGCTGTTCAAGGCACCAGCCTCTATGCAGGGGGGGATTTCTTTAATGCGGGTGGATTGGAAGCGGCGGACCATATTGCCCTCTGGGATGGGGGTGATTGGAACGCAGTAGGCGGCGGGAGGAATGGGACGGTCGTCTCCATGGTCGTGGATGGGGCGAACGTCTACATGGGAGGTATATTCTGGGATGATTTCGGCGACTCCGACCGGATCACTGTCTGGGATGGAAGCAATTGGAACGCCCTGGATGGTGGATTAAATAATTGGGTTTGGGCGATGGCTGTCGATGGAAGCGATGTTTATGCAGGCGGAGATTTCACAGAAGCTGGTGGAGAGCCATCTGCCAACTACATCGCCCGCTACGGCATCCCGGAAAACACCCTGTACCTGCCGATTGTGACGAATTAAAACAGATATAGCTTAAGCAGGTTGGAACCGAAGAAAGTCTTGCAGGAATCTAAGAGATGTGTTCTTACAAGGCTTTCTCCAGCAGGATCGTGTAAAATTAACCACTGAGAGCATAGAAGGAGGTTAACTTGAATATCGTCGTGTGCATCAAGCAGGTTCCTGACAGCGCAGCCAAAGTGGTCGCAGAGGGCGGGCAGGTTAGCTGGGGAGATGCGCCGCTGGTGCTGAATCCCTGGGATGAGTATGCTGTGGAAGCAGCCCTGGTTCTGCAAGAAGCAGCAGGCGGCGAGGTTACCGCACTCAGCGTAGGCGGGGAGAGCGCCAAGGATGCCCTTAAAACAGCGCTGGCGATGGGCTGCGCTCAGGCGATCCTGGTTTCTGACCCGACATTGGAAAAGGCTGACAGCCAGGCAATTGCAAGAGTACTTGCAGCAGCTATCCGGAAGATCGGAAATGTAGAGGCGGCTTTCTTTGGCCGCCAAGCAATCGATGGGGATATGGGAGTAACCGGAGCACAGGCAGCTCATTTGCTGCAATGGCCGATGCTGGGATTGGTCTCCAGCCTGAAATTCGAAGCGGGAAGGCTGCGCGCTGAACGGTCCTTTGAAGAAGGCCGGCAGATCGTCGAGTGTGAGCTTCCAGCGGTCATCAGCGTATCCAAAGACATCGGGGAACCCAGATACCCCTCTTTCATGGGGATCCGCAAGGCTTCGCGTGCCGTGATCCCGACATGGGATCTCGCCGAATTGGCTATAGATGCTCCAGGAGCAGTGGTGAGGTGGCCTGATTTAACCGCTCCAGCGGCGAGGGAGGTAAAGACCGAAATGATCACCGGGAGCAGCGCGCAAGAAATTGCAGAAAAACTGGCAGACAAAATCCTGGAAGAGAAGGTGCTGTGATGAGCGGGAACATCCTGGTTTACCTCGATCATTTCAAAGGAGAAGCGCTCCCGGCCTCGTGGGAAGCGATTGGCGCGGCCAAACAGATCGGCGAGAAAACTGGAGGCAATATTGGCGTGCTGGCGTTGGGCGCCGAATCGAAAGATGTGGCTGAGCAGGCGTTCCAGTTTGGTGCAGACCAGGCATTTTACTGCGACGACCCAACATTGAATGATTATCGCCCATATCCTTATGCGGCAGCCCTGGCTGTGATCGGGCGCGCCCAAACGATCGAGACATTGATCTTTCCTACGACCGTCCGCGGCCGAGAGCTGGCAGCCATGAGCGCGATCGAGCTGGGGGGTGGGGTAATGCCTGACGTGACAGCCCTTGAGGTTGTCGAAGGAAAAATTGTGGCAACGCGGCCGGTCTATGCCGGAAAACTCCTGGCAAAAGCGGTTTGTGACGTCAGTCCGGCAGTCATCACCACCCGAACCCGAGCGTTTAAAAAACCCCAGGCTGATCCAGGCCGAACAGGTACCGCAGTGCGAGCAGACGCAGCTGTCAAGGAAGATGATATCCGGATAAAGGTGATTGGCTACAACCAGCCCAAATCGGGTGTGAGCCTGACCGATGCAAATGTGATCGTATCGGGTGGGAGGGGGGTGTCCAATAATCCTAACCTGTCTCCACCCGGGGGATTGGACGAAAAGCAGGCAGAAGTCTGGCGCGCCCAACAAGGGTTCAAGCTAATCGGCGACCTGGCTGCGGTTTTAGGCGCGGCGGTTGGCGCAAGCCGTGCAGCCGTGGACGCGAACTATGTCCCTTATGAACACCAGGTTGGACAGACGGGGAAGATCGTCTCGCCTGACCTGTACATTGCCTGTGGAATCTCAGGGGCAATTCAACATCAAGCCGGGATGCGCTCGAGCAAGGTGATCGTCGCGATTAATAAGGATTCGGAAGCGCCAATTTTTAAATTAGCCCGGTTTGGCGTTGTTGGGGACCTGTATGAGATCGTACCAGCTTTATCTCAAGCGTTTCGCAAGCGCCTCGGCAAATAATCCCGGCTGGTAAAAACCAGCTATCGAGGCCGAAAGAGGGTCTGGAGACAGGTGCTATGCTTCTCCAGACCCTTTTGATTCTCCAAAAAAATGCTGTTGTGTTGTTGGCCTGGCCAGAAGCCAGGTTTTTTAAGGCAACATTAACCTCAAAGATGTCACATGCTGATCAGCGCATGTCAGTATTATTATTTAGCTAAAGTTATATGACATTTGCCACTAGGACTTCAAAAACAATTACGGTAAATTCGTAACAGAAAGTAAGCTCATGCTGGATGACTTGATGGGACAGTTATTGATTTTTAATGGATTCAGCACGGGACAGCTGGCGCTACTCCGGCCGCTGTTCACGCTGTTCTATTTTCCAACCGGGATTTCACTTTTTGAACAAGGAGATCCAGCCGAATGTATTTTTATCCTCACGGATGGCGAAGTAGCGATTCGATACAAACCGGAGGACGGTCCGCAGCTGGATGTCACGCATGTGCGCCCGGTGGCAGTAGTAGGTTGGTCGGCTGCGATCGGCACATCGAAATACACGTCATCCGCAGTCTGCCTGACGAGCTGCCAGGTATTACGAGTGAAGGCCACATCGCTGCGCCAGCTTTATAAATCCGATCCGAACACCGGCGCGATGTTTCTTGAAAGGCTGGCCACCCTGATAGAAGCCCGGCTGAGGAGCAAGCATCCCCAGCTTATGGCACTTCTGGAGCAAGGATTGTCTGTCAAGCTCGACCGACCGGTCCTGGCGAGCTGAAGCTGAAACTGTGGTATATTCGGCTACAACGTGGAGGTAAAAGTGGCGGAATTAGCGCAGGAATTCTCGAAGGAAGAGCAGGTCAAGGCATTGTTGGATCGGATCAATGCCTATATTGAGCATTACCACGGCGGCTCGGTGGAGATGATCGAGCTGAAAGGGAATGTACTGAAAGTGAGGCTGGGCGGCGCCTGTCTGGGATGCCCGCTTTCACCCTCAACGCTGCACGGATGGGTTGCTGGGACTGTCCACCAGTTCTTCCCTGAGCTCGAAGTCGTGGATGCGCTCGCCTAATTGTTCTTCGGACTGATTTTATTAAGCCTGGTCGCTCTCAACAGCTGGTTCATGGTGACGAGCGCTATCATGATGCCGGCGCTTGCGCAATCCTTTCCAACTGCAGGCAAGATTCGAGCAGTGATAGCGACGCGCGTCTGGCAGTAGTGTTTTTGAAAGGAGATGTTCGATTGGGCTGCGGTGGACCCTGTAGATTGAGGCTCCGCATCTCGGACAGAGGTCTGCTTTCAAGGCGAGTGAATGGGTCCAGCGCCGCCGAATTCTCCAAAGGACCAATCCCAGGATTACGACGATGAGCAGGCTTCCGAGCAGTATATATGGCGACAGGCTCAAAGCAGTTTGCCTGGTCCCAGTGATGAGCTGAACGCCCAGAACCTGCAAATCGAATGACAGCTCCTCGTGGCTCGGGATCCGACTGCTTTTCATGGTAATTGGATTGAGAGCGAAGAGTGTGCCGTTAACTCCGATAAAGCCTGCAGCCAGCCTGACATATTCACCTGAGTGAGGACTATTCACGGCGATTTTCTCCCTGGATGCGTGTCTCTGGATTTGATCATACCAGCATCAGGCTCGTTTTTCCAGAGGTTCAGGCGTGAGTCATCACGCAGCCGTCGGCGCGCGGATCGCTGCCCTCCGCAAAGCACCCCGCTTTGCGGATCGCGCAGGATGACCTGGCCGCGCCCGAAGACCTCGCGACCTGCCCCGCTCACCGGTCTGACTGTATGACCCATCTCGGCCAATCTGGACATCTCGCCCAGCGGAATCCCTTCTTCAAGCGAGACAATCCCACCTGAATCGCCGGCGTGGATGCAGAATCGCGGCCGATCCAGGGCTGCCTGGGGGTCCAGGCCGTCGTCGACCAGGGATGAGACAACCTGCATGTGGCCCTGCGGCTGCATAAAACCACCCATTACACCGAAGCAGGCGTAGAGCTGTTCGGGCTGATGTTCGACTGCATTTTCGTCAGGGTGTGGGATCGTTGCGAGGCCCGGGATGATGGTATGGTAAGGCCGCTTGCCAGGAGCAAGAGCGTTGGGGTGCGCGGGATCGAGGCTGAAGCAGGAGCCGCGGTTGTGGAGCGGGAAGCCGCAGCTCTCAGGGACGATGCCGGTCCCAAATTCCATATAAATGCTGTTTATAAACGAGCAGGCGTTGCCGTGATCGTCGACAACGCTCAGGTAAACCGTATCCGAGGCGGACAAAGGCGACCCATGGGACTGATCCAGGGTTGCACGGTGAGGATCTATGAGCGCCCTGCGGCGGTCAGCATATCCTTTGGAAAGCAGCTCGGCGAGAGGGATTTGATTGAACTGCGGGTCGCTGACAAACCATTTGGAATCAGAAAATGCAAGTCGCATCGCTTCGATTTCCAGGTGCAGGCGCCGGGAAGACAGGGCGGGGAAAGCTGCCAGGTCAAAGCCTTCAAGGATGTTTAACGCAAGTAAAGCAGCCAGACCCTGGCCGTTTGGCGGACATTCCCAAATCCGGATGCCGCGATAGGTTGTGCTGATAGGTTTTTCCCAGGTGCTGTGGTGCTCAGCGAGGTCGGCTTCGTCCATCACCCCGCCTGCATGCCTCACAGCGTTGATGATAGATTCGGCGATTGCACCCTGATAAAAGGCGCGTTTCCCTCCGCCTGCGACCTGTCTCAAGACATGAGCCAGACCTGGATTGGAGAAGACCTCGCCTGGGTGCGGCCCACGGCCGTTGACTGTCAATTCTCTCCAGCCGGGCGAATTCTTTGAGAGCCCAGCGGTTTGCTCTTCCCAGATCTGGGCCGTCCAAGGCGCAACCGGGAAACCCCCTTCAGCCAGCTGGACGGCGGGCGCGAGGATCTCGGTAAGATCCAGGCTGCCGTGCCGCTCGATCAGGTCACACCAACCGGCGCATGCGCCCGGCACTGTGATGGTGTGCGGGTGCTGGGGAGGCAGCTCGTCAGAAAATCCACCTTTCTTTATCAGCTCCAGGGTAAGGTTATTTGGGGAACGGCCGGAGCCGTTCAATCCGCTGACCTGACCCGTAATGGAATCAAAGTACAGGGCAAAACAATCCCCACCCAGGCCAGTGGAGAAGGGCTCCGTCACCGCGAGGGCGGCTGCAGCTGCAACCGCGGCATCTGCGGCGTTGCCGCCTTTCCGCAACATTTCAAGACCCGCCGCAACTGCCAGCGGCTGAGAAGCTGCGACCAGCCCGGTTTTTGAATAAACGGGCGAGCGACGGGAGTTGAACTCAATCCTGACCATCAATTGTTTATCCCGCCTCCGAAATTCTATTTGGATGAAGGACGCTGCTGGTAATCGGACAGCAATCTCAGGAGCCGATCGAAGGCCTGGCCGGCGTTTAATCCCTGTTCGCGCATCCCGAGGACTGCGTTATTCTTATAAAGTTCTCGTCCAAACTGCACTGCCAGCGGCAGCGTACCTTGCCAGACATCAATGACCTGCTTTGCGGCTTCTGAACCTCTTCTTATCGTGAATTCCGTATGCAATGCTGCCAGCACATTTTCCAGGTCTGCATTTGTCAGCCCTACGGCTTTCACCGGTTTCCGAGAAAGGTAAGGAGTGGCTCCAAGCATGTCAGTGCTGCCAGCATAAGGATCGCGGCATGCGTAGTTAAGATGACGAATTCCGGACATATAGAGAGCGCCCATGCACAAGGGACACGGCTCCATCGTCGCATACAATGTGCATGTATGGGGATCGATTTCTCCGTAAGGAAATTGGATCAGCGCGCTCAGCTCGGCGTGCGCAAGGGGGCTGCCGAGAGTGTGCTCATCTTTCTCGAAAGTCTCGCCGATTCGATTTCTGGCACGCGTCAGAATATTGCCTTCCGAATCGGTTACGACCGCCCCAATCGGGAAGCATCCCACGCGAGCAGCATCCCAGGTCATTTCCAGGCCAGCCTGCCAGGGGAGTGGTAAAAGAACCCAGCAGGCGCTCATGAACGGGTATACAGATCTCGAATAAAGGCTCGGGATGGTTTCGAGCGGTCAACGACCAGCATGACGTGATCTCCTGATTTTATGGCTTTTGTCCGGGCGTTGCGATGGACCCCAACTCCAGAGAAATATTCTTTGTGATCGAAGATATACACATATTCAACGCGGCCGCGATCACGCTTTAATTCGAAGTGGGTGATTTTCCCCTTGATTTCTATTCCGGAGCGGTATGTCTTGAAGATCAACCAGTACCGCCAGGAGGTCAGGAGCAGCCCGACCGCAGAAACCAGGACTGCAACGGCGAGAAAAAAAGGCTGGGCCTGAGGTTTGATCACGGCACCGCGGGAGCTCCAGGCAGGCGCCCAGGCGCCGTAAACGATCCACACAACGACGACGACAAGCCAGCTATAAAAGGCGGGATAATCTGTCCACAAGATAAGAAGCAGCGAGGGCTGAGGGCGGCTTGGCTTCATCGCGAGATTCGGGTCAGTGAGGCTAATCCAGGACTTCGATCCCTTCGCCTGTGACGACCTCACCGATCTCCCAGGCTGGTTGAGAAGCCTCGGCTGCCGCCGCTAGAAACTGGTCTACCTGGTCTCCAGGCACACAGAGCAGCAGGCCGCCGCTGGTTTGAGGGTCAAAAAGCATCGTCTGACCGACCTCGTCGATTTGCGGTGCAAATCGGACCTGATCCCCATAGAAAGAGCGGTTATCGAACGCACCACCAGGGAAGATCCACTGCTCCGCATAGCTTTGGACCCCGCGAACAAGCGGAATTTGGCGGAAGAAGAGACGCAGACAGACCTGCGAGGAGCTGGCAACCTCGATCCCGTGTCCAAGCAGGCTGAAGCCTGTGATGTCGGTCGCCCCATGCAGGTTGAATTCAGCTGCCAGATCAGAGGCGGTTTTATTCAGGCGTTTCATCCAATCGACTGCCTCAGCGACATCAAGCGGATCAGCCTGATCGCTTCTCAAGGCTGTGGTTACGATCCCGAAACCAATCGGCTTGGTCAGGATAAGCCGGTCGCCGATGCGCGCCCCACTTTTGCTGAAGAATTTCTTGGGATGGACAAAACCCAGGACGACCAGCCCATATTTGGGCTCCTGATCCTGAACGGTGTGGCCTCCGGCAAGGACGACGCCGGCTTCGAGGGCTTTTTCTGCGCCGCCGCGCAGGATCTCGGCGCTGATCTCGACGGGCAGCGCGGGAGGCAGCGCGGCGATGTTCAAAGCGAGGAAGGGTTTAGCGCCCATCGCGTATACATCCGAGAGGGCGTTGGCAGCTGCAATCGCGCCGTAATCATAGGGATCGTCCACCACCGGTGTGAAAAAATCGGTGGTGATGACCAGGGCGCGGTCTTCATCCAGACGCCAGACGGCAGCGTCATCCGGATCACCAAGCCCAACCAGCAAGTCCGGGTAAGCTTCGGAAGGGAAAATTCCCTTGAGGGGACGCAGAACCTGCGCCAGCGCTTCAGCGCTCAGCTTTGACGCTCAGCCAGCACAACTGGAAAGGCTGGTCAGGCGGATCTGACGGCCGCTGGGTGGGTTCGCTTGCTTCATTCAAAACTCCAGGTCGGGTTAAGGTGTGACGGTTGGCGTCGGCAGCGGGGTAGGCAGCAGGCTCGGGAACAAATCCTGGACCTTCGGCGCGGGGGCTGCGTTGGGTGTGGGCAGCGGCAGCAGGTAGGGCACATCGTTGGGCAAGAATACCGTCTGGACACCGGCGCCAATCTTGTTGATGAAGGTGTAGTTCAACAGCTCGGGATTGTCCTTGAGGGCTGCAGAGAAAAGGTTCAGCGCGTCAGTCTCGGCTCTTGCCTGAATGAGCCGGGCTTCCGCCTGACCCTTCGATTGGATCACCGCGGCATCTGCCTGACCCTGGGCTACCTGGCGGGCTTGCTCGGCTTCCTGCTTGCGCTGCTCGACGACAAAGCGGGCCTGCTGCGCCGTCTGTTCGGCAATCTGCTTCTGCTCGACCGAGGCAGCATATTCGGGCGAGAAAGTGATGTTGCGGAGCACAAAATCGACCAGCACCAATCCATTTTCCTCCATTTTTTTTGACATCTCCGTGCTGATCATGGATACTAATTCGGCTCGCTTTGAGCTGTAGACTTCTTCAATGCCATACTGAGAGACTGCGTCCCGGATCGCGCCGCGTGAGAGGGCGGATCAGGTCGGTGGAATAGCGGTCCTGCCAATCGATGTGGACTTTGATCAACTGATTCGGATCCACCGCATAGATCACGGAAGAATCGATCAGGACCTCCTGACCGTCTGCAGTGCGGGCTGAAATCGAGTCATCGCCCTGGATTTGACCCTCACTGGGCGCAATCGACATCGTATAGGTCTGGCGCGAGATCGGATAGATGCGCACCGATTCCATGAACGGAATGATCCAGTTTAATCCCGGCTCTAAGGCTGATTCTCGATAACCTTTTGGGGCGACAGCAGAGATGACCACTCCGCGCTCCTCCGGCTGGATGAATACGAGCCCGGCGCTGATCGAGGTGAGAATCCCGGCAGCCACAGCACTGACCACGATGGCAACCGAAAGGCCTTTTGACTTTCGTCCTTTTGATGCCCGGACGACCGCCAATCCGAGCAATCCAAATGTAGCGAGCCAAAGCACGCTGACGATCGCATCAAGGACGAGGGTGATATTCATGTTCAAGCTCCACGGTTAATGTTTTTATCATCGATACCGAATTAGAATTATAACCTCAAGTCGGTTCAGCGCTCCAACCAGATCGTCACAGGACCATCATTGTCAATTTCCACCAGCATCTGTGCGCCGAACTCTCCGGTCTGAGTGAAAACGCCCTTCTTTTCTAACAATTCAGCGAATCGATTAACCAGCGGTCCGGCAATTTCAGGAGGCGCTGCGTCCGTAAACGAAGGTCGCCGCCCTTTGCGTGTGTCCGCATAAAGGGTAAACTGCGAAACGACGATCGCCTGACCGCCTATATCAAGCAGCGAAAGGTTTAATTTCCCATCACCATCTTCAAAGATGCGCAGGTTGATAATCTTCTCCACCAGATAAGCGACCTGATCTTCACCATCCTGCAGGCCGACGCCGAGCAGGATCACGACGCCCTGCCCGATTTCTGCGATGGCTCGGCCCTCAACCGAAACCCGACCGCGACGAACGCGCTGGATCAGGGCTCTCATTTGCGCCCCGGAAGCGGCAGACCGATCGCCTGCCGAACCTCAACCATGGTCTGCCGGGCGATCTTTGAGGCTCGCTGCTGTCCGTCTGCAAGGACATCGTCTACATATCCGAGGTCCTGGGCAAGCTCTGATCTGCGCTCGCGGAAGGGAGCCAGGTGACTGTTCAGGCTGCGGGCAAATATCTTCTTGCAGTCCACACAGCCGATCCCGGCTCGCCGGCATTCGATGTTAATTGAGGCGACCTCTTCGGCTGGTGTAAATACCTTATGCATCGAAAACACATTGCAGACGTCCGGATTGCCAGGGTCGCTGCGGCGCTGCCTGGCAGGGTCAGTGACCATCTGCATGATGCGCTTTGTTGTTTCTTCTGGCGAGGCAGCCAGCTCGATGTGGTTGTTCAGGCTTTTGCTCATCTTCTGCTGACCATCGATGCCCAGCACTTTTGGCACTTCGGTTGCCTTCATCGCAGGCTCGATCAGGACGCTGGTGTTATACTGATAATTAAAGGAGCGCACCGTTTCGCGTGTAAACTCGATATGCGGCTGCTGATCGACGCCCACCGGGACCAGATCGGCTTTGTAGAGGACAATATCCGCGCTCATCAAGACCGGATAGCCGACCAGACCGTAGTTGACGTTGTTCGGGTTCTCGCGGACCTTCTCTTTGAAGGTCGGTAGATCGGTCAGCTTTCCAAGCGGGGTCACCATCGACAGGTAAGTATGCAGCTCCATGACTTCTGGGACCTGAGATTGGACGAAGAGGATCGTCTCAACGGGACGAATGCCGAGCGCCAGCCAATCGAGCGCCATCTCATAAGTGTTTTGACGCAGGTTCTCGGTGGAGTCCATCGTTGTGAGGGCGTGAACATCGACGATGCAGTAAACGCAATCGTAGTCGTCTTGCAGGGCGATGTAATTCTTTATTGCGCCCAGATAGTTGCCCAAATGCTGGCGGCCGGTTGGACGAGCGCCTGAAAAAACCCGGCCTTTCTTTTGATTCGCCATCTTTCCTCCTAGATTAGCTTCTGGATCATTTCGACCAATTCGCCAGGCTCGGCATGGCGGCCTGTGCTCAGTTTTGAATAGATCAGCTGTCCATCCACGGTCACCTCAAAGCGCCCTCCGGACGAGGGAACCAGGGTGATCGATTCGATTTGGGGCTCAAACTTTTCGAAGAGCTCTGCCGTCAAACTGACGGCCCGGTTTGTATAGTGTCAGACAGCACAGTAAACGATCTCAATATTTAAAGACATCTTATTCCTCCAGATTTAAGAATACAAAACCCCGCCGGTGATGCGACGGGGATTTTGAGCCAGCCTCACTTGCTGAAGAATGGTCGACCATTCCCTGTGAAGGGATTGATGAACCACCTGCCTGGATAACGGCGGCAATGCCGGCGCGGGCTAATGGGTCTGGTATGATTAAACCGTTCACCCTGCAGCTCTGAGGGCCATTCGGCTTCGCTGTGCAGACGGGTTTTTCACCGACACCCGTTCTCTGGACTGCCATTTCGAGGCTTACTATTCCTCTTCACAGCCTTGGATCTGTTTAAGTGAATTTAGTATAACATATTTCGGACGGTAGATTATGCTACAATGTTCCATATCGACGGATCACACGAACTAGAACAGGAGGTGGGCGATGAGCCGAGGATCTGATGTTCGCCCCTCGCCGATCGCCGGGCATTGGTACCCGGGCGACCCGCGTGCATTGGCGGCTTTCATTGATCGCAGCATGGATGAAGCCCACCCGGTCGAATTAAAAGGGGAAATTGTCGCAGTGATGGCGCCTCATGCCGGGTATGAGTTTTCCGGTTTGGTCGCCGGAGCTGCATTTGCGGTGGTGCGCGACCTGGATATCCAGACGGTTATCATCGCCTCGCCCATGCACCAACCCTATTATGAGCCGCTTCTGACCAGCGCCCACAAGGCATACGAAACACCGCTCGGCCTGGTCAAGATCGATTTGGAAGCGCTTCAAGAGCTTGATACAAGCCTGGAAGAGCTGCTTGGGGTCCGACTGGGGCGCATTCGCCAGGATATGGAACACTCCCTGGAGATCGAACTGCCCTTTCTCCAGCGAGCCCTGCCTGGCCCGTTTTCGCTGGTCCCGATTA